>JAHDLB010000012.1 GCA_018432315.1 Anaerolineae bacterium | reverse complement strand
CCGGCGAGCGCGATGCCGTTCGGAATGATTGCGGAAGCCAGCGCCAGGGCCATGAGGACGATGAACAGGACGGCCAGGGTGTGGCGCGGGTCGGAAACCAGCCAGGTCAAAGTCGAAACGAACAGGTTCTTCATCGTAAAAATCTCCTCTTAATCAGTATTAGCTGCCTGAAGTAATGTCGCCGGCGAGGGCGATGCCGTTCGGGATGATTGCGGTAGCCAGCGCCAGGGCCATCAGGACGACGAACAGGACGGCCAGGGTGTGGCGCGGGTCGGACACGAGCCAAGACAGAGTCGAATAGAACATATTTTTCATAGCGACGTTGTCTCCTCAGTGCGCATGAAGTAAATGATGTCAACACCATAACAGAAGGTGCGCAATAAACTGCTTACCAAATTCGGCAATTTCGGAAATTGATCGAAAAAACCGCCGTTTTGAGGCGGTTTTTTGGCTAAAATGACCAAAAAGTCGTGGAGGAAGGTCAGCCTGTCAACAGCTCGTCGGCCAGCGAGATCGTCTCGGCAGAGGGATCGATCGCCAGGTCGGCGCGCAGCAGGGCCTGGAGCTTCTGCAAGTGGTCGAGGACCTGTTTCTTCTCGCCGGATTCCGCGTAGCAGATCATGATCGCCCGGTGAACATCTTCGCGGTACGGGTCGGCATCCAGGGCGCGCCGGTACGTTGCCAGCGCCTCGCGCAGATCGCTGCGCGCCCGCGCGCAGTTGCCCATGCCGATCAAGGCTTCGATGTACGCCTCGAGCAGGTCTTCCCGGCGATAGATGACCCATTCCGCATCCCACGATGGCAGGAAGTCGCCCTGATACAGCTCGACGGCCCGGCGCCACATGTCCTCGGTGCGGGCATCGCGCGAGGGCAGCAGGCGGGCCTGCTGGGTCAGCGTTTCCATTTCCTGGGCATCACACCACAGGTCGATTTCGGGGTTGATGAAGTACAGCCCGTCGCGGAATTCGATCACGTTTTCGCCCAGCGCCTGCCGCGCGCGGTACAGGGTGGTGTGGAAGTTCGAGCGGACGCGCTTGGGCGGGCTGTCCGGCCAGAAGAACAGGCTGATCTGCTCGCGGTTCTGGGCGCCGTTGAACAACAGGTAGAGGAACATCTCGCGCGCGGTGTTCGAGCGCCAGTCCGATGGGGGCACGATGTCGCCGTCGCGCTCGATGTGCTCGCGCCCCAGCGTGACGACGCGCAGGCTGAAGGTGTCCTGCGACGTGGTGGCGGGCATCCGGGGCGCGGGGCGCCGTTTCTCCTGGGCGGCCCGCAGATGTTTCAGGTGTTTCAACAGCGTGCTGTAGCTGGCGCTGTGGGCGCTCACGTATTCATCCAGGGTGGGCGTGTGCACGATCTCGGCCACCAGGCGCTGCAGGCTGCCGCTCTCCTCGGCCTCAGTGACGGCGCGCTGCAGATACTGCTCGGCGTTGCGCTGGTCGCCGCACAGCAGGGCAACCTGGGCCGATAGGGCAAAGACCCACACCAGCTCGGAATGAGCGCCCTTGTCGCGCAGATCGTCGTGGACGTCTTCCAGGTGCGCGCGCGCCCGCGCGGCTTCGCCCAACTGGGCACGGGCAGCCCACAGGGCCGCCTTGGCCGTGGCGCGTTCGAGCGCCGCGTCGTGCGCGTTCGCCAGCACCAGCGCTTTTTCGGCCAGCAGGGCGGACTCGTGCGGGTGGGCCTGCCAGCGGCGCAGTGTCGAGGCGCTGACCAGCACGGCGCAGCGCAGCCACGGATCGCTGTTGCCGATCAACTCCAGGGCGCGGTTGTGCAGCCGCAGCGATTCTTCGAACGCGCCCTGGTCGCGCCGCAGCTCGCCCATGCTCCACAACAGGGCGCTCTCGACGCGGCGATTGGGCACGCGGGCGACGATGCTCAGCCCCTCCTGGAGCGTCGACAGCGCCTGCTCGTAGTTGCCGCCCAGGTGATAGTAGAATCCCAGGTTGTTGAGTGCCCCGGCCAGCGCCCCGGCGCTGCCCAGCGACCGGCGCAGCGCGACGACCTCCTGCAGACACGCGCTGGCATCGCCCAGCCGTTTGAGGCGCAGATAGGCTACACCCAGGTCCTGCAGGACGTTCGCCAGGGCATAGGCGTCGCCGTCCTGGCGGTGCAGGGTCAGGGCCTGTTCCAGGTATTTGACCGCGGCCACGACCTCGCCCAACCGCAGGTGAGCGACGCCCAGAATCTTGAGCGCCCGCCCGCGCAAATTCGCCTTGGCCGGCACCGAATCGGCCAGCGTCGCGGCTTCGAAGGCCGCCCGCTGAGGCTCGCCTTGCTGCAAGTGGATGAAGGCGCGCTGAAGCTGCACGTCGGCCTGCCCGATCTCGTTGCCGGTTCGCATGAACCCGCGCTCGGCCTCGTCAAGGGCCGCTTCCGCCTCTTCGTAACTGTAGCGATCGGTGTGCACGCGGGCGCAGTTGTAGAGCAGGCCGGGCGCGAATATCCCGATCTGGCCCAACTGGCTGCGCCACTCGATCAGCGTTTCGACCTTGCCCTGCGAGAAATACACCTGGGCGACGCGTTCGGCGATCGCCGCGGCGCGCTCGATCAGCCCCGCGATCATGTAATGCTCGAAGCTCTCGTCGATCTGGTCGTGTTCTTCGAACCAGCGGGCGACCTTCGTGTGCAGGCTGGCGAACAGGCTGAGGTTGTCGCGCCGGAGTTCCTGCTGCAAAAAGTCGCGGAACAGCCGGTGATACACCAGCCCGCCGGACACCTTCGACAGGAACAGGCTGCGATTCTGCGCTTCCGTCAGCCAGTACGCGCTGTCGGGCAGCTCCAGGACCGTCGAGCACAGCTCCGGCGTCATGCGGAACAACGTCGAGGATGCCAGCAAAAAATCGCGCAGGCCGGGCGGCTGGGCTTCCAGCATCGATCCGGCGAGCGCGTTGAACAATGCCTCCGGCCCCTTGCCGCCGCGCAGCATCACCTGTTCCAGGTCGGCGGGCAGGGGATACAGCGCCAGGACGGTGCCCGCCGGCCAGCCTTCCAACCGCGCGGCCAGTTCCTCGACCTCGGCCATCGAGGGCGGGGTGCCCAGAGCGCCCTGCGCCAGGTTGTAGATCTCTTCGTTTGTGAAGCGGAGTTGTTCTTGCCCCAGCGCCAGCACCTCGCCGCGCGCGATCATCTCGGTGAGGGGCAGGTTGGGCAGGATGCGCCCGATCAGGACGACGTGGCAGTTGGGCGGCAGCAGCGCGACGAACGTTTGCAGCCAGATCTCGGCGGCGGGCGCGCCGGCCAGGACGTGCGTATCGTCCAGGATGTAGAGGACCTGCTGGTAGGTGTTCTCGCGCAGGTAATCCGCGATGAGCGTCGCCAACTCACTCGGCGTGTAGCCGGGCACCGGGGCGAGATTCTGGATGCCCGGCGCGACGTGCGCCAGCGTGGTAAGCGCCTGGTTGTACAGGTTCGGGATGTCCCGCTCGCGCTCGTTGAGCGTATGCCAGGCGACGACGTGCGGCGTCTGGACGGCGAACTGGGCGGCAATCGTGGTCTTGCCGTACCCCGGTGGGGCGCAGATCAACGTGAGCTTATGGTCGACGGCGGCGCGAAGCCTGTTCAGGAGCCGGGGGCGGTTGATGACTCCTGATACGTGCGGAATCCCTGATTCGCGCTGGACGGTAGCTGACGACATCACACGGGCCCTGACTACTCGCTCATCTCGTTGAGGCTGCACCTTGATTGTACACAACAACGTCCTAATTTGCAGAGCAGAAGACCGGCGGGCAGCGGGTGATGGTTCGACAAGTGACTGGCCGGTACCCAACGCCCTCACCGGTAAGTATGGCAAATGTTGGAGTAGGCTGTCAAGTAACACTAGGCTTATATTAGCACACCATTACGTCCCGGCGCAGCCGGCGGCCTGGCGGCGGATGGGGTGGGCGGCGCGAAAGGTCGCCTCTTGTTGACGGGAGGCGGTTTCTCCCCTATACTGGGGGATACATCTGAGAGCGCTCTCAGAATGGCGGCGTGCCCCGTCATCTTGTCCTCGCCGAGTGCTGCCTGACATCGGTCTACACTATGCTTTGGAGTGATGATGCGTTACGGTCATTTTGACGACGAGCGCCGCGAGTACGTCATCACGCGGCCCGACACCCCGCTCCCCTGGATCAACTATCTCGGCAGTGATGCATATTTCGGCTTGATTTCCAACACGGCAGGCGGCTATTCGTTTTATCGCGACGCCCGCCTGCGGCGCATTTCGCGCTACCGGTACAACAACGTCCCGCTGGACAGTGGTGGGCGCTATGTCTACCTGCGCGACGACCGCACCGGCGAATTCTGGTCGCCCACCTGGCAGCCGGTGCGGCGCGATCTCGATGCGTATACGTGCCGCCACGGCCTGGGCTACACGATCATCGAGTCGGCCTACGCCGGCATCGAGGCTCGGCTGCGCTACTTCGTGCCGGCCAACGACCCGCTCGAGATCTGGCAGGTGACGCTCACCAACCGCCGGGACGAGCCAGTCGACCTGTCGATCTTCCCGTCGATCGAGTTCTGCCTGTGGGATGCCTACGACGACGCGGCCAACTTCCAGCGCAATTTCAGCGTCGGCGAGGTCGAGATCGAGGACGGCGTGATCTACCACAAGAGCGAATACCGCGAGCGGCGCGACCATTTCGCCTACTTCGCCTGCTCGGGCGCGCTGGCGGGCTACGATACGCAGCGCGACGCTTTCCTGGGGCCGTACCGCGGCTGGGACAACCCGGCGGCAGTCGAGAGTGGCGCCTGCACCCGGTCCCACGCGCACGGTTGGGCGCCGGTGGGTGTGTTCCAGGCGCGGCTGCGCCTCGCGCCCGGCGCCAGCGAAACCGTGATCGTGCTGTTGGGCTACCACGAAAACCCGCGCGAGGACAAGTTCGACCCGCCCGGCTCGCAGACGATCAACAAGCGGACGGTCCGGCCCATCATCGAGCGCTATCTCGACGTGGAGACGGTCGAGGCGGCCTTCGCCACGCTGGCCCGCACCTGGGACGACCTGGTAGGCCGGTTGCAGGTCAACACGCCCGACGTGCACACCAACCGCATGGTCAACATCTGGAACGCCTACCAGAACATGGTGACGTTCAATCTGTCGCGCTCGGCGTCGCTGTTCGAATCCGGGGTAGGGCGCGGGATGGGCTTCCGCGACTCGAACCAGGACCTGCTCGGATTCGTGCACATGGTCCCGGCGCGCGCGCGGGAGCGCCTGCTCGACATCGCGGCGACCCAGCTCGACTCCGGCGGCGCGCACCACCAGTACCAGCCCCTGACCAAGCGCGGCAACGCGGGCGCCGGGTCGAACTTCAACGACGATCCGCTGTGGCTGGTGCTCGCCGTGGCGGCGTACCTCAAAGAGACGGGCGACTGGGGCTTCCTGGACGAGCCGGTTCCCTACGAAAACCAGCCCGGAACCGAAGCGCCGCTGTGGGATCACCTGGAGCGCAGCATCCGCTACACGCTCGACCGGCTGGGGCCGCACGGCCTGCCGCTGATTGGCCGCGCCGACTGGAACGACTGCCTGAACCTCAACACTTTTTCTGCCGAGCCGGGCGAGTCCTTCCAGACCACGTCCAACCGCGACGGCAAGGTGGCCGAGTCGGTGTTCATCGGCGGGCTGTTCGTGCTGGCCGCGCAGGAGATGGCCGCGATGGCCTGCCGCCGGGATGGGGCGGATGCCGGGCCGTATCTCAGCGCAGCGGAGCGCATGGCCGCGACCGTCAAGCAGCACGGCTGGGACGGCGCGTGGTTCCTGCGCGCCTACGACCACTTTGGCGACAGGGTAGGGTCGGCCACGTGCGCCGAGGGGCAGATCTACGTCGAGCCGCAGGGCATGTGTGTGATGGCGGGCATTGGCCTGGATGACGGGCTGGCCCGGCAGGCATTGGACAGCGCCCGCGAGCGGCTGGCGACTCCGCACGGGCTGATGCTCCACCAACCGGCCTATACGCAGTATTACCTGCACCTGGGCGAGATCTCGTCGTACCCGCCCGGCTACAAGGAGAACGCCGGGATCTTCTGCCACACCAACCCGTGGGTCATGATCGCCGAAGCGATGGCCAGCGATGGCGACCGGGCTTTCGACTATTACACGCGGATCAACCCCTCGGCGCGCGAGGACATCAGCGAGATTCACCGCTGCGAGCCTTACGTGTACGCGCAGATGATCGCCGGGCGCGACGCGCCGACGCACGGCGAGGCGAAAAACTCGTGGCTGACCGGCACCGCCGCCTGGAACTTCGTCGCCATCACGCAGTGGATCCTGGGCATCCGGCCCGATTACGACGGCCTGCGCATCGCGCCGGTGCTGCCGGGCGGCTGGGACGGCTTCACGGCGACGCGCGTGTGCCGCGGCACGGTCTACCGGATCGCGGTGCGCCGGAACGGCCCCGGCGGCAGCGTCCGCCTGGAGGTCGACGGCCAGCGGGTGGAGGGCGATCTCGTGCCCTGGTCGGATCGCGAGTCGGTTTCGGTGGTGGCAACTATAGACTAACCGGAGGCGGCCATGGCGTATGGCTATTTCGACGATGCCCGGCGCGAATATGTGATCACCACGCCCAAGACGCCGGTTCGCTGGATCAACTACATCGGGACGCTGGCGTTTGGCGGATTCGTGGACCAGACCGGCGGATCGCTGATCTGCCAGGGCGACCCGTCGCTCAACCGGATCGTGAAGTACATCCCCCAGCTTCCCGCGTCCCACTTCAACGGCGAGACGCTCTACCTGCGGATCAGGCAGGGCGATGCCTACCGCGTCTTTTCGCCGTTCTTCGTGCCCACGCTCGACCCGCTCGATCGCTACGAGTGCCACGTGGGCATGGGCTATTCGCGGATCGTGTCGGAGGGCTTTGGCCTGCGCGCCGACGTGACGATCTTCGTGCCGCACGGTGGCAACCGGGTTCTGCGCGACATCCGCGTCACGAACGTCTCCGCTGCGCCGCTCGAAGTGGACGCGATCCCGGTGGTGGAATACACGCATTTCGACGCGCTCAAGCAGTTCAACAACGCGGACTGGGTGCCGCAGACCATGCAGAGCCGGGCGTGGAATGACGATGAAGGCCACCTCGTGCTGATGCAGTACGCGTTCATGCGGCGCGATACGCACGTCAACTATTTCACGTCGAGCGGGCCGGTGAGCTCGTTCGAGAGCGACCGGCGGCGCTTCCTGGGCGATCACGAATACGGCACCTGGGCGGGCCCGCTGGCATTGCGCGCGGCGGAGTTGAGCGATTACGAGGCGCATCGCGGCGACAACATCGGCGCGCTGCTGCACCACCTCGGCGCGATCGCGCCCGGCGAGACGCGCCGCTTCGTCACGCAGTTGGGGCAGGCGCCCGGCCTGGAGGCGGCCCTGCCGTCGATCCGGACGTATTGGGATCCGTCCGCCGTCGATGGGGCCTTCGCGGCGCTGGGGCGCTTCTGGGAAGATTACCTCGCCACCATCCAGGTCCAGACGCCCGATCCCGCCATGAACAGCATGTTGAACGTCCACCACCCGCGCCAGTGCCACACCACCAAGAACTGGTCGCGTTACCTGTCGCTGTACCAGCTTGGGCTGGGCACGCGCGGGATCGGCGTGCGCGACAGCTCGCAGGACGTGATGGGCGTCGTCGCGCACATGCCGGACGAAGCCCGCGCGCTGATCGAGAAGCTGTTGAGCGTCCAGCGGCGGGACGGATCGGCCATGCACCAGTTCAACCCGCTGACGATGGAGGGTAGCGTCGGGGATGCCGCCGAGGACGAAGAGCGTCCCCAGTATTACAGCGACGATCACCTGTGGATCGTGCTGGCGGTGTGCGGGTACCTCAAGGAGACGGGCGATCTTGCCTTTCTGGACCGGACGATTCCGTTCTACGACAAAGACCGCGACGACCGGCCCCTGGAAAGCGGCACGGTCGCCGAGCACCTGCGCCGGGCGATCGCGTTCACCCGGTCGGACGTGGGCGCGCACGGCCTGCCGCTGCTCGGCTTCGCGGACTGGAACGACACGATGAACCTGCCCACCGGCGCCGAGTCGGTGTTCACCGCGTGCCTGTATGGCCGGGCGCTGCTCGATCTGGCCGAGCTGGCGCGGGCGCAGGGCGAGGTGGCGCTGGCGCAGCAGTGGGCGGCTTACCACGCCGAGATGAAAGCGCGCGTCAACGCGCAGGCGTGGGACGGGGCGTGGTACGTCCAGTATTTCGACGAGGGCGGCCAGCCGCTCGGCTCGCAGCGCAACACGACCGGCCAGATTTACGCCTATGGGCAGGCGTGGGCGGTGCTCGCCGGTTTCGCGCCGCCGGAGCACGCCGCCCTGGCCCTGGACGCCGTGCACGACCGGCTCGCCACGCGGCACGGCATCAAGCTCAGCGCGCCGGGCTACGATGGCTACGACCCCAACGTCGGCGGCATGAGCACCTATCCGCCCGGCGCCAAAGAGAACGGCGGGATCTTCCTGCACATCAACCCGTGGGTGATGATCGCCGAAACGCTGGTCGGGCGTGGCGCGCGCGCCTACGACTACTACACGCGGATCAACCCCGCCGCCAGGAACGACGCGATCGACGAATACGAGTGCGAGCCGTACGTCTACGCTCAGAACATCCTGGGCGACGAGCATCCGCAGTTTGGGCTGGCGCGCAATAGCTGGCTGTCCGGCACGGCGTCATGGGCCTACCAGGCGGCGACGCAGTACATGCTCGGCATCCGGCCCACCTACGACGGCCTGCTGATCGACCCGTGCATTCCGCCGGGGTGGGAGGGGTTCGAGATGCGGCGCCGGTTTCGCGGCGCGGACTACGTGATCGACGTGCGCAACCCGGCGCGCACCGGGCGCGGCGTCGCGTCGCTTCACGTGGACGGCGCGCTCGTGGAAGGGGGCATCGTCCCCGCCTTTGAGGACGGACAGCTTCACCGGGTCGAGGTGGTTCTGGGGGACTAGGCCGGGGTAAAGCGTGCTGTGGAGCGGGTCCGCAGCACGCTGTTTTTTATGCCTGGGGCGTGAGCGAATCGTACCCGGTGAACCAGGACTCGCCGCCGGTGGGCGGCGCGAAAAACTCGGTCCACGGGCGCGCGTATTGCGTCGCGATCTCGGACAGGCGCGCGACGCGCTCGACCGCGGTATCCTGCAGGAAGGCCATGCGCCCGGCGGTGTCCATCGCGACACCCTCTCGCCAGATGGCGCGCCCGGCTAAAAAGCCGCTGGCACCCGCCTGACAGGCCACGGTGACCTGCTTCTCGAACGTCTCGAAGTCCACGCCCGCGCTCAACAGCACCCACGGAACCGCGCACACCTCGCTGATCGCCTCGCAGGCGGATCGCCATGCCGCCTCGTCAGTGTCGAACGCTGCATCGACCGGGAATTCGAGCTTCAGCACGTCCACGCCCAGGCGGCTGAGGCGGCGCGCCGTTTCGCGCACGGCGTTCGGGCGCGTCGCAGCGAACGCCGCGCTGGACTTGCTGACCGCGGGGTCCAGGCTGTAGGACAGCGGCTCGACGAAGAACGGCAGGTCGACGCGCCGGCAGTCGGCGGCGAGCTGGCGCATGATCTCGTCCAGCTCGTTGGCCAGCGCGCCCGAGTCCGGGTGGTAGTACACCAGCAGCTTGGCGGCGGACGCGCCCATGCGCTTGATTTTGTCCACCGTCCAGCCCTCGATGAAATCCAGCCGGCGATAGGTGGAATCGCCGCTGTAGCCGCTTTTCTCCAGCGCCACCAGCAGGCCGCTCGACCCGGCCACGTGCAGCGCGGGCTGCAAGCCGTAGATCGGATCGAGCAGCACGGCGCTGGTGTGAGGCGACAGCGCGCTGACGACCTCGGTCTTGATCTGGACTGCCGCCTCATACGGGGTGCCTTCGGGCAGCATCTTGCGGTAGTTGCCGCGCTGGTCGAAAGCCAGAATGGTGAAGATGTGGTCGCTGGTGCTGGTTTGTTTCAGGCCGCGCCATGTGCCGGGGCCGACTTGTTGGGTCACTGCTGTGCTCCTGTGATGTTGTCAACCAAACGTGCGAACGCCCGCAACTGGGGCGCCCGCAGATCGTATAAAATGCTGGTTCCATAAACAAAGTGGCGTGTGACTTTACATCGTTAATTCTAAGTTTAAAGACTAGCATACATAAGCTTAGGTGCCGTGTCAAGTTGCCCGGCGAGCCAATACACGAGGCTGTTGTGAGCCATTTTCAGAGGGGGAAAAAGCGATCGATTGGCCCCCCAAAGATGGCCGGTCGACGCGTTCACGCCGCGCCGTACCGGTGCAGCCAGACGCTCGCCGCCCCGGCCAGCGGCGCCTCCGATCCAAGCGCCGCCGGGACCAGCCGCACTCGCTCGTGAGGCACCAGCCGGCAGGTAGCGCGGATCGTGTCCTGGACGCGCTCCCAGAACAGGTGCCGGCTCTGCATCACGCCGCCGCCCAGCGCGATCACGTCCGGCACGAACAGCGTGACGAGGTTCGCCAGCCCCAGGCCGGTGTAGGTGCCCAGGCGGTCCACGGCGGCCCGCGCCCGCGGATCGCCGCGCTCGGCTGCGGCGCAGATCTGCCGGGCGTCCACCGGGCCGGGCGCCAGCGCGCCGGGATACGTGGCCCGGAACCATTCGGCCAGCGCCGGGCCGCTCGCCAGGCTTTCCCAACAGCCGCGCGCCCCGCAGGTACACAGCGGTCCCGACGCGTCGATGACGTGGTGGCCGATCTCCGGGTGAGCGCCGTCCACGCCCCGGTACAGCTTGCCGTCGAAGACCATCCCCGCGCCGATGCCGGTGCTCACCGTCACGTAGATGAACGCGCTCACACCGCGCCCGGCGCCCCACTGCGCCTCGGCGAGCGCGACCGCGTCGGCGTCGTTCTCCATCGCTGCCGGGACGCCGAACCGGGCCGCCAGCTCGTCCACCAGCCGGAGGCCCTCCCAGCCCGGCAGGAAAGGCACGTCGCCAATCGTGCCCGTCAGCGGATAGACCGGGCCGGTGCAGCCGACGCCGATCCCGGTGAGCGTGGCGCCTGCCTGGGCCGCGGTACCGTGCAGCAGCGCCGTGATGCGCTCCAGACCATCCGCCGGGCCGCGCTGGGGGTCGGTGGGGCATTCCGCGCGGGCCAGCACCTGCCCGTCCCGGTCGACGATCCCGACCGCGATCTTGGTGCCGCCGATGTCCACTGCTCCGATCATGCGCGTGCTCTCCTGGGGGCGCGAAGGTGCCGCGCACGATTGTAGCCCGCCTCGTCGCTTTGCTCAACGCTCGCGGTGTCCTATACTCAGAGAAGACCGGACACTTTGAGGCAGGTGAAGGATGGCATTTGTTACTCAGCGCGCTGAAGCGCTGGAAATCACGCAGCTTTTTCGCGAGCGCGGGGCCAGCATGGCGATCTTCTGCACGGCGGCCCACTGGAACACCGAGGCGATCCTGCTGGCAGGGCAGCGCATCGCGGAGCAGTATCACCTCGCGTCGGTGCCGCTGGCCGTCGCGATGACGTTCACGTACCCGCACATGCCCCAGGCCGAGCGGATCACCTACAGCCGCCACGCGCCCACCGGGTTCCTCTCGAACATGGCCCACCTGCGCGCGCTGTGCGATGGCCCGGACGCGCCCTATAAGAACGTGACGGTGCTGCCCCACCTGGATCACGCCGACCCGAAGCGCGATCGCTGGGCGCTGGTGGAAGGGCTGCCACATCTGGCAACCGTGATGTTCGACGCGCAGAAATATCCCCTCGACGACAACCGGGCGTGGACGCGCGACTACGTGGCGACCTACGGCCATCAGGTGATGGTCGAGGGCATCATCGAAGAGCTGAGCGTGGCCGGGCGGACGCAGGCCGTCCAGCAGGACGCGTACATCGACAAAGCTGTCGCCTACATGCGCGACACGGGCGTCGATCTGCTGGTGGCCGACCTGGGCACGGAGCAGCAGTCCGACCGGGTGGGCGAGGCGCGCTATCTGAAAGCGCGTGCCCGGGCGCTGACGGAGAGCCTGGGCGAGGCGCGGCTGGTGCTGCACGGCACGTCGAGCCTGACCGCGGACCAGATGACCGGGCTGGCCGACGACGGCGTGATCCGCGTCAACATGTGGACGCGCATCGCCCGCGAGGCGGGCCAACACGCGGCCCGGCGGCTGATCGCACGGTCGGCGGCCATCGAGGCCGGGGAGTTCGAAGCGACCGAATCGCGCCAGTACCTGGACGACTCGATCGAGGCGGCGGCGGACGTGATGGTCGCGGTGATGGAAACGCTTGGGTATCCCCACCTGGGGACCTAGAAGGGAGCAGGTCGGAACGACGATGAGCTTGATGGGAATTGACGTTGGCACCACCGGCTGTAAGGTGATCGCGCTGGCGCTGGATGGGACGATCCTGGCGGCGGCGCAGCGCGAGTACAACGTGGTGCGTCCCCAGCCGGGGTGGGCCGAGCTGGACAGCCGCCAGGTGTGGCGCCAGATTCAGGGCGCGATCCGCGAGGTGACGGCCCAGACCCGGCACGACCCGGTCACCTCGGTTTGCGTGTCGTCGATGGGCGAGGCGATGACCCCCGTCTCGCGCGATCGGGAGATTCTGGGCAACTGCCTGATGGGCTTCGACAGCCGCGGCTCCGAAACTGCCGACCGGTTGGCCGCGCTGGAGCCGGTGATGTTCTTTGAGCGCAGCGGGAATCTCGTGGGGAATTTGTACGGCGGCACCAAGTTGATCTGGCTGCGCGACAACGCGCCGGACCTGTGGGCGCAAACTTACAAGTTCCTGGGGTGGGCCGATCTGGTCGCGTTTCTGCTGGGTGGCGAGCCGATCACCGATTACTCGCTGGCGAACCGTAGCCTGTTTTTCGACCTGCGCCGCGCCGATTGGTCGGACGAGACACTGAGTCTGGTCGGTATGCCGCGCGACAAACTGCCGGGGCTGGCCCAGGCCGGGACGGTCGTCGGGCACGTGTCGCCCGCCCTGGCCGGCGCGCTGGGCCTGTCGCCGGACGTGACGATTGTGATCGGCGCGCACGACCAATGCGCGAACGCCGTCGGCGCGGGCGTGCTCAAGCCGGGCATGGCGGTCTATGGCCTGGGCACGTTCACCTGCATCACGCCCACCTACGGGGCTATCCCGCCCGCCGGGCAGATGATCGCCTCGCGCCTGAACGTGGAGCACCACGCGCTGCCCGGCCTGTACGTGAGCTTCCTGTACAACCTGACCGGCGGCGCGCTGCTCAAGTGGTTCCGCGACACGTTCGCGCCGCTGGAAAAAGCCGCCGCCGAAGCCGTGGGCAAGGACGTGTATGACGTCCTGTTGGCCGAGATGCCCGACGAGCCGACCGATCTGCTGGTTCTGCCGCACTTCGCGCCGACCGGCCCGCCGTATTACGACGAGGACGCGCGCGGCCTGATCGCCGGGTTGACGCTCGAAACGACGCGCGGCGAATATATCAAGGGGCTGTTGGAGGGCGTCACGTACTACTTCCGCGACGGGCTGGAGCGCATGGCCGAGGCCGGAATCACCATCGACGAATACCGCGCCACCGGCGGCGGCGCGCGTTCGGATGCGTGGCTCCAGATCAAGGCCGACATCCTGAATCGCCCGCTGGTCCGCCCGCGCATCACCGAGGCGGGCGCGCTGGGCGCCGCGATCCTGGCCGGTATCGGGGCGGGGGTGTACGCCTCGGCGGAGGAGGCCATCGACTCGCTGGTGAAGATCGACCGCGTCTTCGAGCCGGACCCGGACCGGGCCCGGCTGTACGACGAGCGGTTCGCCAAATACCATTTGCTCTATCCATTTTGCCAGTCGCTTTATTGAAGGAGAAAACGCAGTGAAACCGAGAATAGGTTTGATGGGAATCACGCAGGAACTGTACGACGATATGCTGCCGGGGATCACCGAGCGCCAGTCGAATTACGCGCGCGCCATCGCCCAGCAGCTTTCCGACGTGGCCGACGTCGTCTTCCCTAAGGCGGTGCGCAACCGGGCCGACGCCGATGAGGTGGTCGCCGGCTTCGAGCGCGACGGGATGGACGGCATCATGATCGTGATGCTGACCTACGGCCCGGCGATGAACGTGACGCGCGCGCTGGTTAACACGCGCCTGCCGCTCATGCTGGCGAATACCCAGCCGGAACGCAACATCACCGACCAGTGGGATATGGGCGACATGACCTACAACCAGGGCGTGCACGGCGCGCAGGATCAGGCGAATGCCCTGGTTCGGGCGGGCGTGCCGCTGCCGATCATCACCGACCACTGGCAGGCGCCGGAGTTCAAGCGCGAGTTCGAGGACTGGGCGCGCGCCGCGGCCACGGTCAGCGCCTTGCGCCGGATGAAGGTCGCCATCTTCGGCTATGCGATGAACGGCATGGGCGACATTCGCGTCGACGAGACGTCGATGCTGCGCAAGCTGGGGCCGGAGCTGTGCGTGGTGGCGCCGGGCGATCTCTACCGCACGATGCAGGCCGCGTCCCCGGCGGAGATCAAAGCCGTGATCGATCAGGAAAACGAGTGGTTCGAGATCGATCCCCGGCTGAGCGCCGACCAGCGCGAGGAGTCGGCCCGCTATCAGGTCGCGCTCAAGAAGATTCTCGATGATGGCGGCTACGCGGCCTATTCGACCCACTTCGGTGCGATCGGTGAGGATGGCCGGTTCAAGTTCCTGCCGCTGGCCGCCGCCTCGACGATGATGGCGCAGGGATACGGCTTCGGGGCCGAGGGCGACGCGTGCAGCGCCGTGCTGGTCGCTGCCGGGCACGCGCTCATCGGGGACGCGCATTTCACCGAGATGTACGCCATGGACTTCGACCGCGACACGGCGCTGCTCAGCCACATGGGCGAGGGCAACTGGAAGGTCGCCCGCAAGGACGAGCCGGTCAAGCTCATCGACCGCCCGCTGGGCATCGGCAAGCTGGACAACCCGCCGACCGTCTTGTTCCGCATCCAGCCCGGCCCGGCGACGCTCACCTCACTGGTGCCGCTGGGTGGCGACCGCTTCCGCCTCGTGCTCTCCGAAGGCGAGATCATCCCGGACTCGCCGGTTATGCCGGTTCTCGAAATGCCGTATGGCGAGTTCAAACCCAATACCGGCGTGCGCCAGTGCCTCAACGGCTGGCTGCGCGCGGGCGGCACGCACCACAAATGCCTGAACCTGGGACACCATGCCCGGCGCTGGCGGTTGTTCTGCGAGCTGGCCGGCATCGAGCTGGCCGAGGTCTAGCCGCGCGACCCCCATTCCACACAACGAACTGCGCTCGCCATCATCACGGCGGGCGCAGTTTTTGCCTGGGCGTTTGGTAGTTTACGCCGTCGTGCAGATCACGATCTCTTGCTCGCCGTCGGCGGTCGGGGGAATGAAGCAGCCCGCGATTGGCGTGGAATCGGGCTCCGGTTCCTCAGTGGGGTTGGGCGCTCCCGGCGGCGGCAGGGTCGCGCCGCTGCATTCCCCGTTCGTGCATTGCACCAGCTCGATCGACTGGTAGTTGAAGTCCGCGCTTGTCTCGTGGACGCCGAGGCCAATCGAGGACGCAGCGACGAGGTACCTTCGCGGATCGTAGGGATTGCCAAACCGCTGGAAAACAGCCCCGCGGCTCGCCAGGTAGTCGATCATCACCGAATCGATGGCGACCGGGTCGCGCGCGAGGAACAGCGAGTTCGGGTACGGGTCGAGAATCCCGTTGCTGGTCGAGCCGGGATTGCCGTCCGGACCACCCACGCGCAGCCCATAAATCCCGTCGGCGACGACCAGCAGCGTCTTGTTGCGAATCAGGTCGTGCCGGTTGAGCGTCACCAGCGAGCTTTCTTCCGGCGTGGCGCCGTCCAGGCCGACGTGCAGCGCGTGCGGGTTTTCCACGCTGCCCAGATGATTCTTGAAGCTCAGGCTGACCCCGGCGGCGCCATGCGTCCGCAGAATCGGCATGTTGATCAGGTAGGTCGCATCCTCCAGCAGGCGGGTGAGGCGCGTGTTCCAGACGCTCTGGTTGTACTGCGTGGCGTTGCCTGGGTTGTTCAGCACGTCCGGAAACCGCGCGGCCACCCCGTCGGAGAACTGGCGCAGGAACCCGCGGCTGGAATCGTACAGGATCAGGTCGCCAGGCGCGATCCCGACGTCCTCGATAAGCTGGCGCAGCAGCGCGTTCAGCACCTGGAAGCTGGGGTTGTGCTGTAACACGTCGCTGTTGTTGTTGAAGTTGACCTTGATCGCGATCTGCTGGCCGGGCTGGTAGTCCGCCCCGCCGTTGTGAGCCCGGAAGATCTGCCCCCACGCCCCCGCGACGGTGTCTTCGCCGGTCAGCAGTTGGACCGCCCGGTCCATCATCTCGTCGGCCACAGCCGGGTCGACGCGCAGCGAAAAATCGCTGGACCAGCCCAGGGCAGCCCGGTCATCCTGAACCCAGGCCACGCGAGGCAGGCCCTGGGCGAATGCGCGGCGCGGCGCTCCGCTCAGGCCGGCGGCGGTGAGGGCGGCTGCTGCGACTCCGGCTGCGCCTGCGGCCAGGAATTCGCGGCGGGATAGCTCTGGCGGAGATTGACCTGCGCCGTCGAGGTGATCTGGGGCCATGCTGTTGTCCTTTGTCTAGCCTGTCGGCGATTGTCATGCAGTGGTTAGCCCTCATTATAAAGGAGAAGCCGTGCTGCACCCAATGGGGTGCTTGATTCGAGTGGGGACCAATGCCATTTTTTACAGGCTTTTGACGACTTTTTACCTATTTTTTATTGGCGTTAGTGATGTTATAGGATCTTTATTACTTTTCGCTTGATTTTTTATAAGATATTTATTACCTGCGTGTTGATTTTGCCCGGTGATGGTTGTACAGTGGTACTAGAAACTTGGCCTTTTCAGGCGTTGTCTTCATCTCGCTTCAGCGGCACCACCCATCTCGTTTGCGGGCCGACCGAAATCGCACCGTCAGAAATCGCAGCAGCATTGGAGAGAGACTACATGATGGATGTGGGGAGTCTTCACAAAGTCGCGCTTAACAGCCGTTTTAAAATGACCGCCACCTGGATTCTGGTTGACGGCATCACCATTCTGGCCGCGTATGGGCTGGCGGTGTCGGCGCGCGCTATTGCGGCGTCTCCGGATAATTTGTACGATCTCCGCTTCAATATTTTCGTGCTCGTCGTCACGCTCTTTTCGCTGTATATGATGGGCGTATACTATCGCCTGTGGGAACGCACGAGCGGGCACGATGTCGTGGTGATTGTCAAAGCGGTGGGTCTGGCAACCTTGTTGATCGCGTCGTTCGACTACCTGATGTCTTCGAATCCGCTGCCGTTTGGTGTGATTTTGCTGGCGAACGTGTTGGCCCTGACGGGCATCGTCGCGACGCGCTATCGCTCGCGGCTGGTGAGCGGGCTGACGTGGCGTTGGAACGCGATCTGGAATCGCGAGTTCCCCAAGCCGGAGGTCCGGGTACTGATCTTTGGCGCCGGGGAAGCCGGCCAGGCGACCGCGTGGCGGCTGCGCCGCCGGTACGGCAATGGCGACCACGCCTATCACATCGTCGGGTTCATCGACGACGACCGCGCCAAGCACGGTATGTACGTGGAAGGGGCCCCGGTGTTGGGCAGCCGCCACGACATTCTGCGGCTGGCGGAAGAGCACAACGTCGAGCTGATCATCGTCGCCGTGCACAACATCGCCGGGCCGAATTTCCGCGAGGTCATGGAGATCTGCGAGAAGACCTCGGCCCGGATCAAAGTCGTGCCGGACGTCTTCGCCTTGCTGAATGGCAACCACAGCGCGCCGCTGCTGCGCGACGTCCAGCCCGAGGACCTGTTGGGCCGCCAGACCGTCGGCTGGCACGAAGGCGTCGACGTGTCGCCGGTCCAGCAGAAAGTGGTCCTGGTCACCGGCGCGGCGGGGTCGATCGGCGCCGAGTTGTGCCGCCAGATCCTCAAGTACGACCCGGTCAAGCTGATCCTGCTGGAGAACAACGAGAGCGGCCTGCACGATCTGGTCACCGAGCTGATCACCGACGAGAACCGACACAAGCTGGTCCCCATCCTGGCCGACATCACCCACCGCCCGGCGGTCAAGCGCGCGTTCGAGAAGCACAAACCGCAGGTGGTCTTCCATGCGGCGGCGTACAAGCACGTGCCCATGCTGGAGCACTACCCGGAAGAATCGATCCGGGTGAACGTGGGCGGGACGCGCCAGGTGGCCGAACTGGCCCTGGAACACGGCGCGGAGCGGTTCGTGCTCATCTCGACCGACAAGGCCGTGAATCCGAGCAGCGTGATGGGCGCCAGCAAGCGCGTCTGCGAGCTAATGATGCACGCCCTGGCCGAGCAGAGCCACAACAAGACGCTCTTCACGTCGGTTCGCTTCGGCAACGTGTTGAACAGCCGGGGCAGCGTGGTCCCGACCTTCAACCGGCAGATCGACGCGGGCGGCCCGGTCACTGTGACTGACAAGCACATGTCGCGCTATTTCATGACCATCCCCGAGGCGGTGAACCTGGTCATTCACGCCGCCTGTCTGACCGAAGGCGACGACCTGTTCATGCTGCAAATGGGCGACGAAGTCCGCATCGTGGAGCTTGCCGAGCGCATGATCCGGATGCGCGGCCTGCGGCCCTACACGGATATCCCGATCGTGTTCACCGGGATGCGGCCCGGCGAGAAACTGCACGAAGAACTGCATACCGACTCTGAAGCGACCATCACGACCGCGCACCCCGACATCGTGGAACTGATCAGCCACCAGAACGGCTTCCGGCTGGGTAAGTTCTCCTTCTGGGTGGATGCTCTGCTGCGCAACGGCCTGGACCGGAATGCCGATGCCCTGGGCCAGCTTCTCGCCATCATCGAGGCGTGCCAGCAGTATGATGTGGCGCGCGTGGCGTAACACCGCTCGCGCTCGCTCGTGTCGCAGCCTGCGCCGTTGAATCAGGATAAGAATGACGTCATGGGAATTCACAGTAACGTATCTACGCCAGTTGAGCAGGCCCCGATCGGCGGTATCGCCGCCGCGACGGGCCTGGCCGATCGGTCGCCCGGCCAGGTTTCGCAGAAACTGAACCCACTGTCGCTGCGCAAGAACTTTTCGTGGACGTTTCTCGGCAACGTGGTCTATGCCGGCTCGCAGTGGGCCATGCTGGTCCTGCTCGCCAAGCTGGGCACGCCCGAAACGGTCGGTAAATTCGCGCTGGGGCTGGCGGTCACCGCGCCGGTGATCCTGTTCGCGAACCTGCAACTGCGCTCGGTCCAGGCGACGGATGCCAAAGCCGAGTACGAGTTCCGCGACTACCTGGGCTTGCGGCTGGTGACGACGGTCCTCGCCCTGGTGGCGATTGCCGTGATCACGCTGACGTCCGGGTACGCCCGCCAGACGGCGGTGGTGGTGATGATCATCGGTGTCGCGAAGGCGTTTGAGGCGCTCAGCGACGTGGTCTATGGCCTGGTCCAGCAGCACGAGCGCATGGATCGCATCGCCAAAGCGATGATCATCAAAGGGCCGCTGTCGCTGGTCATGCTGGCGATCGGCGTGCTGGTGGGCGGCATCGTCGGCGGCGTCATCGGGCTGGCCGTGGCGTGGGCCCTGGTGTTGGTCACCTACGATATCCGCAGCAGCGCGCGCATTTTGCGCAGCTCGCTGGACGACAGCGCTGACGTCGCGTCTCGCGTTGCGGAGATGATGAAGCCCCGCTTCGACCGGGCGACGCTGCTGAAGCTGACGTGGCTGGCGCTGCCGCTCGGGTTCGCCGCCATGCTGATCTCGCTCAACACGAACATCCCGCGCTATTTCATCGAGCGCCATTTTGGCGAGTGGGAGCTGGGGATTTTCGCCGCGATGGCGTATCTGATGGTGGCCGGGACGACGATCATCATGGCGCTGGCCCAGTCGGCCAGCCCGCGCCTGGCGAAGTACTACGCCAGCCAGGACCGCGCGGCTTTCCTGTACCTGTTCGTCCGGCTGCTCGGCGTTGGCACGGTGCTCGGCCTGGGCGGCGTGCTCGCCGCTCAGATCGCGGGCAAGTGGGTACTGGAGCTGCTGTACCAGCCGGAGTATGCCGCACACAATGACGTCTTCGTGCTGATCGCGTTCGCGGCTGCGCTGGGCTACATGTCGACGTTTGCGGGCATCGGGATGACCGCGACGCGCCAGTTTCGCATCCAGACCGTCCTGTTTGGCATCATCGCCGGCATCACCGCGCTGGCGAGCCTGACGCTGATCCCGTCTCACGGGCTGCGCGGGGCCGGTTTCGTGCTCATCATCTCGAACGCGGTGCAGTTGGTCACCAGTCTGGTCGTCGTGCTCTATGCGCTGCACGCGCAGACACGCCAGCAGGAAGAACAGGACCAGACCGCCGTCCCGGAGAGCAAAACGGCGGAAGACAACGAGCGCCCGATCCGCGTGCTGCACGTGCTGGGCGCCATGAACCGGGGCGGGGTGGAAGCGTGGCTGATTTCCGTGCTGCGCAACATCGATCATGACCGCTTTCACATGGATTTCCTGGTCCACACAACCGAGCCTGCCGCCTATGATGAGGAAATTCGCGCACTCGGCTCCCAGATCATCCCGTGCATGCACCCGCAGAAGCCGCTGCTGTACGCGCGCAACTTCCGCAAGATCATGGACGAGCACGGGCCTTACGATGTCGTGCACAGTCACGTCCACCATTACAGCGGGTGGGTGCTGATGCACGCGGCGCGGGCCGGTGTGCCGGTTCGGTTGGCGCACAGCCACAACGGCGCGCGCAACTCGCACCTCGACAAGCCGTCCGATCTGGTCCGCCGCGCCTATATGAGCGCGACGGAATGGCTGGTCCGGCGCTATGCCACACATGGCCTCGCTTCCAGCGTCCCGGCGGCAGAGGCGCTGTTCGGCCTGAACTGGAAAGCCGATCCCCGCTTTGAGGTCCAGCATAACACCAGCGATGTGAGCCCGTTCAACGTGGGGCCGGGTGACGAAGCCACGCGCAAATCGCTGCGGGCCGAGTTAGGGCTGCCCGACGATGCGTTTGTCATGGGCCACGTGGGGCGATTCTTCCCGCCGAAGAACCACGACTTCCTGATCGACGTGGCGGCTGAAGTATTCAAGACGGCGCCCGATGCCCGCCTGTTGATGGTGGGAGACGGCGAGCTTCGCCCCAACATCGAGGCGAAAGTGGCGCGGCTGGGAATCGCCGATAAAGTCGTGTTCGCCGGCGTCCGGTCCGACGTGCCGAGCATCATGCTCAACGTGATGGACATCTTCGTCTTCACGTCCATTTCGGAGGGCCTGGGCATTGCCATGGTCGAGGCCCAGGCAGCCGGGCTGCCCTGCGTCTACACCGATGCCGTGCCGCACGAAGCGGACCTCGTCCCGCAGCTTTTGAAGCGGTTGTCGATCGCCGAGAGTCCGGCGCTGTGGGCCGAGGCCATCCTGGCGAAGCGCAATACCCCGCGCCCGGTTACCCAGGCGGAGGCGCTGGCCGAGGTCAAGAAGAGCTCGTTCAACATCGAGGCCAACTTGAGAGACCTGGGGAAGATCTATCGATGCGCTCGATGACGAAAGCCGTCAGCAGGGTGCCGAAACTGGTTCGCCTGCCGGACCAGGAAATCGACGTCAGCAGCGCCCTGATTTCGTTCCACGCCTGCACGCTTCTCGCGTTTGTGATGGTACTGACCAGCGATCAGTACCTTCACTGGTTTATGATCCCGGTCACTCTGGGCGGCACGTTGATCGGGATCGACGCTGTCGATTGGTTCCGCCGCCGGGTGGACATCTTCGACCCGGTCGGCATTCTGGGCCTGCTTGGCGTGCATTTCTTTTTCCTGGTGCCAATTCTGCACGTCTATTGGGATTCGTGGATGCAGTGGATCGTCCCCCCGGACGATTGGCGTCCCTGGGTGGGCCTGATGGCCGGCCTCAACCTCATGGGCCTGATCGTCTACCGCCTGACGCGCAGCCTGATCTTCCGTATCGGCAAGCCGGGGCTCCAACGATCGGTGTGGTGGATCGAGGGAAAGCGTTTCCCCATCGTGCTGGGAGCCGCCCTGCTGGTGACGGCGGTGTTTCAGTTGCAGGTCTACCGCCAGATGGGCGGCATCATCGGGTACATCACCTCGTACGAAACGGGCGTCGAAGACGGCACCATGAGCGAGAGCTTTCAGGGGATGGGCTGGATATTCATGATCTCCGAGAGCTTTCCCATCCTGGCGTTGATGGGCTACGCCTTTTACGCCCGCAACCGGCCCTCGGCGCGGACCTGGGGCATGCTGCTGCTGGTGCTGCTCGTGTTCTTTGTGCTCAAGATCTTTTTCGGCGGCTTGCGCGGCAGCCGCAGCAATACGATCTGGGGGCTGTTTTGGGGTGTGGGCATCATCCATTTCTGGATCCGGCGCGTGCCCCAGCGGCTGATCTATATCGGGATCGTGTTCCTGGTGGGGTTCATCTACGTCTACGGCTTCTACAAGGCCGGTGGGCTGGACGCGTTCAACGAGTTCGCCAGCTCGGGCGCGACGTCGGAGCTGCAACAGGAGACGGGGCGCTCGCTGGAAGGGGCCATTCTGGGCGACCTGGGCCGGACCGACGTGCAAGCCTTCGTCCTCTACCGGCTGTTGCGTCCCGACAGCGATTACCAGTATGCGCTGGGGCGCACGTATGTCGGCGCCGCCGCGATCCTGATCCCCAAGTCGATCTGGCCTGATCGCCCGATCCACAAGGTCAAAGAGGGGACGGAAGTGATGTACGGGCGCGGCTCGTATGTGCCCGGCGTGCGCGTATCCTCGCGCGTGTACGGCCTGGCGGGCGAGACGATGCTGAACTTCGGCCCGTATTTCGTGCCGCTGGCGTTCTCTGTGCTGGGGTTGGTCGTCGGGCGCGTGAGGTACTGGCTCGCCACCTGGGAGCCGTATGACGTCCGGATGTTCTTCGTGCCGTTCCTGGTCAACCTGTGCTTCGTGCTGCTGGTCAGCGACTCCGAAAATATTCTCTTCTTCCTGATCAAAAACGGCGCCGTGCCCATGTTCGTGATCTGGCTGACCGTCCGGATCACGGAGAAGTCCTTCGTGGCGCCCGCGTCCGCGATCGACTCGGCTGTGCTGCGGCGCAAACCCGCCCTGAACTGATAGCGAGAGTAGGCGTAATGAAAGTTTTGCACTTGATAACCTGGCTGGTGCCGGGTGGCATCGAAAAATGGCTGCTCTCCATGCTGGGGCAGGCGCCTTTGAACGACGTCGTGATGGATTTCTGCTGCAAAGGGGCCGAAGTGGGCACCCTGGCCGGCGAAGCGCGCGCCCAGGGCGCCACCGTCCACCACTGCCCGCTGGGCCCGGATCACGTCCGGTTTGGGCAGCGCCTGCGGCAGATCCTGGCCGACGGCCAGTACGACGTGGTGCACAACCACATGGAGACGTACAGCGGCTTTCCGGTGTGGGTGGCCCGGCGCGCCGGCGTGCCGGTGATCACGTCGTATCACAACACCCGGTTTTCGGCGCAAACCTGGACGCGGGCCGCCGGTTTGCGGCAGCTTCGGGACGTGTACCAGCGCGTGAGCGTGGGGTATGCGCTGCGCCAGTCGGACATGGTGACCGGGTGCTCGGACGCGGTGCTGGCGAACGTCGCGCCGGATTACCGCGAGCGCGCCAATTATCACCTGCTGTACTACGGGGTGCAGGTGCCGTCGCTGCCCGATGCGGAGGCGCGCGCGGCCTTCCGCGCCGAGCACGGCTGGCCCGCCGACGCTGCCGTGATCCTGCACGTGGGGCGTTTCAATCCCCAGAAGAATCACGGCGGTCTGCTGGACGTGTTCGAGCGCGTGTTGGCGCAGGTCCCGGCGGCGCGGCTGGTGCTGGTCGGCGACGGGCCGCTGCGCCCGGCGGTGGAGCAGTCCATCGCCGAGCGGGGCATCGCCGACCAGGTCCGGCTGCTGGGGCTGCGCGATGACGTCCCCCGCCTGATGGGCCTGAGCGACGTGTTTTTGTTCCCCTCGTTTTTCGAGGGCTTCGGGTTGGCGGCGCTGGAAGCGAACGCGGCAGCCCTACCGGTCGTCGCGTCGCGCGTGCCCGGCCTCACCGAGGCCGTGGTCGATGGGCAGACGGCGCTGCTGCACGATGTGCAGGACTTGGACGGCATGGTTCGCTCGGTGACGCGCCTGATCGCCGAGCCGGAGTATGCCCGGCAGATGGGCGAGGCCGGGCGCCGGCGCGTCGAGGTGGCGTATTCGCTGGATGCCAGCGCGCGCCGCCTGCGCGACTTGTACCAGTTGTGCGTGAACTAGGGGGCGGCTGCCGATGCGCGTTCTTGTGACTGCCAGCGCTCGCTTTGCCATCGCGCCGGACGGCATATTATGCACGCCAAGCGCCTCGCTGACGCACCGGTTTTGGTCGCGCTACCTGGATGTGTACGACGAAGTCCAGTTGATGGTGCGGGCCAAGCCGGTCGCCAGCGTGCCCGAGGGCTGGGCGGTGTCGTCCGGCCCAGGCGTGACTCCCGTGCCGCTGCCCTATTACGAGGGGCCGTGGCAGTACGTGAAGACGCGCCGCAGCATCGTCCAGGCGATCCGGGAGGTGGTCACGCGCGCCGAGGCGATTCACTTTCGCCTGCCGTGTTCGATCGGCTCGCTGGCGTGGGGTGCGCGCGACCGCGGGCACCCGTATGGCGTCGAAGTGGTCACCGATCCGTATGACGTCTTTGCGCCGAAGGCCGTCCGGCACCCGCTGAGGCGTTTCTTCCGCTGGTATTTTCCGTGGCACCTGCGCCGCCAGGTTGCGAACGCGACGGCGGTCGCGTACGTGACCCAGTATTCGCTCCAGCAGCGCTACCCGGCGGCTGCCGGCGCTTTCACTACCGGCTATTCGAGCATCGAGCTTGGCGACGAGGCGTTCGTCAGCGAGGCGCGCCCCGAGCGCAGCGGCGACGGACCGTTCACGCTGGTGTTCGTCGGTTCGCTGGCCCAGCTCTACAAGGCGCCGGACGTACTGATCGACGCGGTGGGGCAGTGCGTCAGCCGGGGGCTCGATGTGCGCCTCGTGATGGTCGGCGACGGCAAGTACCGGCCCCAGCTCGAAGCGCAGGCGGCGCGCCTGGGCCTCAACGGGCACGTGACGTTCACGGGCGAGGTGCCCGGCGGCGGCGCAGTGCGCGAAAAGCTGGACCAGGCCGACCTGTTCGTGCTGCCGTCGCAGGTCGAAGGGCTTCCGCGCGCGATGGTCGAGGCGATGGCCCGCGCCCTGCCGTGCATCGGGACGCACGTCGGCGGCATCCCCGAACTGCTGGCGCCCGAAGACATAGTCCGGCCAGGAGACGCGCCCGCGCTGGCGGACCGGATCGTGGATGTGGCGCAGAATCCCGTCCGGCAAGCGGCGATGTCCGCGCGGAATCTGGCGAAGGCGCGCGAGTATCACGACTCGGTGCTCCGCCAGCGCCGCAAGGCGTTTTATGGCTACGTGAGAGAGCAAACGGAGCAGTGGCTGAGCGCGCGTTGATCGCGCCGGTGAGCCGCGCGGCTCGCCACGGCTTCCGCCATCTGAGCATCCTCGCCGTATCGCACATCATCCCTACGGGTGCGCGTCCGGCTGTCACAGCCTGCCATTTCCCCGTTTCGCCCGTTTTTTTACATCTTTTTTCGAGTTTATGACTAGGTTTGAAACACTCTTGCGATATAACCATATTGATTACGGTATTCAACTATCGGCGGTGCCGATCCGCGGGGAGGTTCATCATGACTCAGAAGACCCAACAACACGCATCCTCGCGCCTGAGCAAGCCGGTCCGGATGGCCCTGTTGACGTCGATTGTGGCGAGTGTGGCGATCGTCCTCTACCAGACGATGGAAGTGCCGTCGCTCGCCCGCCAGCCGCGCTGGCTGCCCGCGATGCGCTTCCGGGTGACGGACAGCCGGCTCATCGTGCGGCGCGAGTACCGGCTCAAGCGCCTGTTCGACATCGTGCTGGCGGCCTTCGGGCTGTTGGTGCTGGCGCCGGTCCTGATCGCGATCGCTGCCGCTATCGTCCTGACGATGGGGCGCCCGGTGTTCTTCACGCATGTGCGGGCCGGCAAGGCGGGCAGGCCGTTCAAACTGGTCAAGTTCCGCTCCATGACCGACAAGCGGGATGCTGATGGCAACCTGCTGCCGGATGCCGAGCGGATCACGCGGCTGGGGCATTTCCTGCGCCGGTCCAGCCTGGACGAGCTTCCGGAGTTGTTCAACGTGCTGCGCGGCGAGATGAGCCTGGTGGGTCCGCGCCCGCTGCTGGTGCAATACCTGCCCCTCTACACGTCGCAGCAGATGCGCCGCCACAACGTCCGGCCCGGCATCACCGGCTGGGCCCAGATCAACGGGCGCAACGCGATCTCGTGGGAGAAGAAGTTCGAGCACGACGTATGGTACGTCGACCACCAGTCGCTTTGGTTGGACATCAAGATCCTGTTCCTGACGGTGTGGCAGGTGCTCCGCCGGGACGGCATCAGCCAGCCCGGCCACGCGACCGCCGACTTCTTCCGCGGCAGCCCCGAGCAGGGGGAAAGCGCCGGCGTTCCGGCGGCCAGTCAACGCTAAGACACCCAGTAACCGGATCGTGTAGGTCGCAACAATTAACATAGGAGATAGTTCAATGCGGATTCCAATGTCTTCCCCCGATATCACCCAGGCTGAGATCGATGCGGTGAACGAAGTGCTCACGACGCAGTGGCTCGCCCTGGGGCCCAAGATGGATCAGTTCGAGGGTGCTTTCTCCGCCTACACCGGAAGCAAGCATAGCATCGCGGTCAACTCGGGGACCAGCGGGCTGCACCTGGCGATGATCACGGCGGGCGTCCAGCCCGGCGATGAGGTCATCACGCCGTCGTTCAGCTTCATTGCCTCGGCCAACTGCGTGCTGTACGAGCGTGCCACCCCCGTGTTCGTCGACATCGATCCGCTGACCGGGAACATTGATCCGAACCTGATCGAGGCTGCGATCACCGAGCGCACCAAAGCGATCATCGCCGTGCACGCGTTCGGCCAGCCTCCGGACATGGATCCCATTCTGGAGATCGCGCGCCGCCATAACCTGTACGTGATCGAGGACGCCTGCGAGGCGATTGGCGCGGAGTACAAGGGGCGCCGCGCCGGGACGATGTCCGATGCGGCGGTGTTCGCCTTCTATCCCAACAAGCAGATGACGACCGGCGAAGGCGGCATGATCGTCACCGACAACGACGAGTGGGACATGTTGTTCCGCAGCCTGCGCAATCAGGGGCGTGACGTGTTCGATGCGTGGTTGAATCACACGCGTTTAGGGTACAATTATCGTATGGATGAAATGAGTGCTGCGCTCGGCCTGGTCCAGGTTCAGCGGATCGAGGAAATCCTGGCTAAGCGGGCCCAGGTCGCGCAGTGGTACAACGAGCGTATCGACCAGATCCCCGGCGTGCACAAGCCCTACATCGCCGACACGACGACGCGGATGAGCTGGTTCGTATACGTGGTTCGCTTCGATGACGAGATCGACCGCGACGCCATGATGCACTTCCTGAATGAGCGGAACGTTCCGTCACGAGCCTATTTCACGCCGATCCACCTCCAGCCGCTGTATCAGCAGATGGGATGGAAGCGTGGCGACTTGCCCCACACCGAGCACGCGGGCGACACGTTCCTGGCGCTGCCGTTTTCGAGTGTGATGACCGAAGAGCAGACCGACTACGTGTGCCAGCAGTTGCGCGAAGGCGTGGCGGAGTTTCTGTCCGTTGCCAGTCCCGTTTGAGGAATCGACAGTCGAAAGTAGGGCCCTTTTATGGAACTGAGCGAATATCTTCGCATTCTGCGGAAGCGGGTCTGGCTGATCCTGCTGGTCGCGGTCCTGATGGGCGGCGCTGCCTACGCCTACGGTGTGAGCCAGAAGCGGATGTATACCGCCAGCGTGATGATCTCGGTTGGCGGTTACATCCAGTCGCCCAATCCCAACGCGACCGAAATCCGGACCGGCGTCGAGCTGGCGCAGACCTACGCCATCCTTGCCAAGACCTACGACATTCTGAAAGCGGCGGTCGACAACACCAACGCCACCGTGCCGCCCGAAGAATTGCAGACGATGGTCATGACCCAGGTCGTCACCAACACGTCGCTCCTGCGCATGAGCGTGACGTATGACGACCCGGTGATGGCGGCGGTGCTGGCGAATGAGATCGCGCGCCAGTTGATTCTCAACAGCCCGAGCAACCTGACGCCGGAACAGCAAAACCAGCTCGATCAGGCCAACGCGGTCATCGCCCGCTTGAGCGACCAGCTCGAAAAGCTCAACGCCCAGGTCGCCGCGATTGACCGGCAGTTGGAGGCCGACGTGGTGATCGACGAGGGTGTTCGCCAGCAGCTTCTGACCCAAAAGAGCGGGCTGATCGAGCAGATCAACCTCGCCACAGCCAATCAAGCGCAGTTCTTCGCCATCGTCTCGGATCTGCAGGAACGCTCGAATTCGCTGGAGATCATCGAGCTGGCCCGCGTGCCGACCCAGCCCAGCGGCACCAGCCCGATCACGCTCACCGTGTTTGGCGTGATTGTGGGCCTGGTGGGCGCGGCAGGGTTGGCGATGTTGTGGGAAGTGCTCGACGACGTGATCCGGCTGCCCGAAGAGGTAACCGAGGTGCTGGCTATGCCCGTCCTGGCGAGCATTCCCCGGTTCGGCTCGCGCCGCATGGGCTATCATTCGCGGCTGGTCACGCTCGACAACCCGCGCGATCCGGTGGCCGAGCGATATCTGTCGCTGCGCTCGAAGCTGCTGTTCGCGGCCAGCCGTCACGCCAGTAAGTCATATGTCTTCACCAGTTCCGGGCTTCGCGAGGGCAAGAGCCTGACCATCGCGAACCTGGCCGTGGCTATGGCGATGGCCGACCTGAACGTGCTGCTCATCGACTGCGACCTGCGCCAGCCCAAGCAGCACCAGATATTCGGCCTGCACAATGATCTCGGCCTGACCGCGCTGCTGACGGTTGAGCCGCCCGTGCTGGGCGATTACGAGAACCGGCTCGAAATGCTCCAGGATTTCAACGAGTGCGTGCAGGAGCCGGTCAAGGGGCTGCGCGTGCTGACTAGCGGCGAGATCCCGCACAAGCCAGCCGAAACGCTGGGCTCGATCGCCATGCAGCGCTGGGTGCAGGTCTTCCAGAATGCGGACGACGTCGACGTGATCCTGTTCGACACGCCGCCGGCGCTGGCGATGTCCGATGCAGCGGTCCTCGCCGCGACGACCGGGGCGCCGATCGTGCTGGTGATCCGCGCGGGCAAGACGCGCCGCAAGATCGCGCAGGAAACGCTGGAGCAGCTCCGGCAGTTCGAGGTCGATCTGCGCGGCGTCGTGCTCAACTACGTCAAGCCGCGCGACCTGGGCGCAGAATACCGTATGTATTACAGCTCGGGCTACACCATCCCGACGAATCCGCTGCGCCAGAACGGCAATCTCGAGCTGACCCCCGCCGACCGCCAGCGGATCGCGGTTGAGGAACACGAGCAGGAACAATAAAAACGCTGCTCACCGGCAGCGTACGCGATGAGGCCCAGGATGCTCCCTGGGCCTCGTTTTGTTTGGAGGGGTGTCAGTCATATTCGACGCGAGGCCGCTCGCCCACGCGCCGGATCGGGTAGCCGATGTTGATCGTCCACGGCTCGACGTCGCGGTTGACCAGGCTGCCCGCGCCGATGATCGCGCCCTCGCCGATCGTCACGTTGGGGTAGACGATCGCATTGCTGCCGATGAACACATCCCGCTCGAGCACGATCCGGCCAATGATGATCTCCTGCTGTTCGTCAGGCACGCGCGAGATCATGCGCTTGCCGTTGGCGTGGTTGTGCGTCCCGGTCATGATCCGGCAGCCTGCGGCCATGCCCACGTAGTCCCCGGTGATCAGTTCGCCGCCGCCGATAATCGATACGAACGAGCAGATGTGGTTGTAGCGCCCGAATTTGATCCCTTGCCCGCCGTAGATGAAGGTGAAATCGTCGATCTCGGTGCCCTCGCCAATCTCGATGACCTCTTCCTTGATCAGTTTGGCCATTTCGTAGATGATCACGTTGTCGCCAACATACTTGAATTTGTCCCGGTTGGTTAGCAAGGCGAGTTCCTTTCCGGTCAAGATAAGTCATTCGACCCGCTCATTTTTCTGTCGCGATTATATGTCGAATTGCCCTGCCCGACCACCGCCGCGAGGGGAATTGTTGAGGTATTGTATATTTTCCCCAAAGCAGTACTATGGTACTAATGGAAAACCTGTAAAAATTTTTTACACTGAATAAAGTTAATTGTCGTATAATTTAGAAAGCATATTCTGATCGGCAACTGGCTGTGCGCTGCTCAGTGAGTGGGGACAAACGACAACATGGCAAATGCACAGAAGCTCAAAAACGAGTTCGACCAGGCCAAGCGCGAGTTGTTGAATGCCGCGTTGTCCGGCGAAAACGCGGGCGCTGAGCGCGTCCAGGCGGCGCTGGACCGCATGACGCGCGCGTTCAACGCGCTGCTCGTATCGACGCTCGACGACTTCGCCGACGGACCGCAGGCGTTCGTTCACACCGAAGTGCCGGAGTTCCTATGCGCGTATGCGATCAACCTCCAGAATGGGTGGGATGGCTCGGACTGGCGCGTCGTGCACATTCAGGGCCAGCCGGTCGAGGATGCGGCCAACCCGCCGACGCTGCGCGATTTCACCTGCCAGATGATCCAGGATGGCTGGGAACTGGTCACCGCCAGCGAGTGCGAAGTGGCGGCCCCTCGGGTGAGCATGGTCGATGGAACGCCGGTTCACGAGCTGTACTTTCGCCGCCAGCCGCCCCGGCCAGCTTATGGCAGCGCCCAACACGCTCCGGACATCGCGCTGCCCGACTACGGGCCGAGCCACAGCACCAACTGATTCACCCGACGATCGAGACGATAGGACGCCGGCCACGCGCCGGCGTTTTTTGTTACCCTGATACGCGCTCTCGTGGTAGGATAGGCCCCCTTGAATTGGCTTCCGAGTCTGGAGAGAACGATGCCGCTCATTCACGAACGCGCGTTTCGGGTGCGCCATTACGAGTGCGACGCCTACGGCCACGTGAATCACGCGAACTATCTGCGCTACATGCAAGAGGCGGCGCTCGATGCATCAGCCGCCGCCGGATATGACATCGGCTGGTATGACGACCACCAGCGGCAGTGGCTCATCCGCGAAACAGCGATCACCTATCTCAAGCCGCTCACCTATGGTGATACGGTCATCGTCAAGACGTGGGTGCAGGATTTTCACCGCGTCCGGTCGCGCCGCGCCTACGAGCTGCGCCGCGCCGGAGATGGCGACGTCGTCGCGCGGGCGTCCACCGACTGGGTGTACCTCGACACGGCGGCGCTGCGCCCGGTGACGGTCCCCGACGAGATGATCGCCGCGTTTATCCCGGAGGGACTGCCCAACACGCGCACCCGGCGCGAGGCTTTCGCCGCACAGCCTGCGCCGCCGCCGGGCGTGTACACCATGCGCCGCCGCGTCGAGTGGCACGACGTGGACACAGCCCAACACGTGAACAACGCCAACTACCTCGCGTACCTGGAAGAGTGCAGCATCAGGGTGTCGGCGGCGTTCGGCTGGCCGATGGCGCGGATGAAGGCCGAGGGTTTCGGCGTGGTGACGCGCACTTATCACCTCGAGTACAAACAACCCGCCGTGCTAGACGACGAGCTGATCATCACGACGTGGGTATCGAACGTGAAACGCTCGACGGCCACGCGCCACTACACGATCACCTGTGCGGCGGATGGCGCGCTGCTCGTCCGCGCCAACGTGCAGTGGGTGTGGGTCGATCTGGCGACGGGGCACCCGCTGCGCATCCCAGACGCCTTCGCCACCGACTTCGCGCCGAATATCGCCAGGGTTGGCGAGCCGGCTTAGCGCTGGCCGGTCGCCGTCAGCGGTAGGAACACCGTCGCGCCTCGTCGGCGAAAGCCCGGATCAGCTCCGGATCGGCGTCGAAGAAGTGATCCGACGGGCTGAGGATATAGCGCCCGTTGGCACCGGCTTCCTCGAAGCAGCGCCGGACCTCGGCGCGCGTGTCTTCAGGCGCGCAGTCGATCAGGTAGTGGAACTGGTCGAATCCGCCGATCATGCACACCCGGTCCCCGATCCGCCGCTTGGCCTCGGCCAGGTTCACGTCGGCGCCCATGCCGGGCGGCGTGAACGTCTCCATCGCGTCCGGGCCCATGTCCGCGATCAGTTCCAGCAGGGGCATCATCCCGCCGCACGTGTGGTAGGTGATGCGCTGCCCGGCGTGGTGGGCCGCGGCGATCAGTTCCTTGTCGTAGGGCGCGACGAATTTCTCGAAAATCTTGGGCGAGATCACGGTCGATGACGCGGAGCCGCCGCCCAGTTCGTGGATGTCGAAGCGGGCGCCCTGCAGCGATTGAATGTAGATCATCTTGCGGCGCTGCAGAATCTTGAGCAGCTCGTGCACCCATTCCGGATCGTCGTAGGTGGCGTAGATCAGGTCCTCGACTTTCATCAGGCAGGCGGCGTCCTGCCAGCAGCCGGGCTGCCCGAACACGTCGAAGCAGCAGATGTGCCCGCGCACCAGCCCGCGCTCGCCGAATTCCTCCGCGGTGCGGTTGACGGCTTCGACGTCGCACTTCGGCGCGGTCATGTACTCGCCCAGCAGATCGATGTCGCGCTTGTTCTTGATCAGATATTCCGCCACCCAGGCCGTGTGTTCGTTGGACTGGATGACCATGCTCAGTGTGCCCTTCGGCGTCACGAAGCGGTAACGGACGGTCTGGTATTCGTAGCCCGGCAGTTTCTCCCAATACACGCGCCAGTCGTCCGTCGAGACGCGGCGGCTCTCCAGGAAGCCGATCTCGCCCTGTTCGGGATCGGGATATTCGCCCTGGCTGGGATCGTGCCGGTGCGGCACGGTCCAGACGTACGCATCCATATCGAAATAGTCGAAAAACGCCTGGTCCGTAATGCCGTTCATATATTTGTCGAGGAAATACGGCATCAGGTGGTGGGTTGTCACCGGCAGGCGATCGGGCAGCCGTCCGTCGAGCGCGGCGAGCATCCGCTGTTTGGATGTCATGGTGGCGGTCGCGATGGTCATGGGTTTTCCTTTCCAGCTAGGCGGTGCGGGTTGGTTAGCTGATCAGACTGCGGGTGACGCGGACCGCCGCCGACGCATCCGGCGCGTACGCATCGGCGCCGATCTCGTTGGCATAGGCCTGGGTGACCGGGGCGCCGCCGATCACGATCACGGACTGGTCGCGCAGCCCGGCCTGCTTGACGGCCTCGACGGTGGCCCTCATGTTGGGCATGGTCGTGGTCAGCAGGGCGGACATGGCGATCACCTGAGCGCCGCCGCGGATCGCCTCGACGAACTTTTCGGGGGGTACATCGACGCCCAGGTCCATGATCTCGAACCCCGCACCTTCCAGCATCATCGCCACCAGCGATTTGCCGATGTCGTGCAGGTCGCCTTTCACGGTGCCGATGGCGACGGTTCCCAGCGGCTTTGTCCCGCTGTCGACGAGCTTTGGCTTCAGGATTTTCAGCCCGGCCTGCATGGCGCGCGCCGCAATCAGCATTTCCGGGACGAAATACTCGCCTTCTTCGAAACGGCGACCGACTTCGGTCATGGCCGCGATCATGCCGTCGTTGAGAATAGTCCCCGGCTCCAGGCCATCGGCCAGGGCGCTTTCGACCAGCGATGTCGTGCTCTTCATATCGCCTTCGATGATGGATTGGCGCAGGTCTTCAAGGTCAGTCATGGTGTCCTTCCTCGACAGGTATACAGAGACGATTGGCTCCACGCACGACCGACGCGCGCTGTTCGGTGCGTGGGGTGGGGGAAATAGTGCGGTGGTACTGAACGGATTTGTTCATAGTTGTTTTTTAATGTTTCTATTTGTTCTCATTTTCACTGAGTTTGAGTTTCTTGTCAAGCGAGTCTGCGGCGTGGCAAAGGGTTTTCTGGCTCGATGGCGTGCGCCTTTCTTCAGGCGACCCCCAGATGACTTGACACCCCTCTCAAATTATCGTATGCTTCGATCAATAGTGATCAAAAACAATCTTAAACAAACAAGACTGATCATGCTGACTGTCGAACGTGAAGAGACAATCGTCGCTCTGGTGAACCAACACGGCGTCGTGTCGGTCCGTGAACTGGCCGAATTGTGCGACGTCACCGAAATGACCATCCGGCGCGACCTGCGGCGGCTCGAATCCAGCGATCTGCTCCGGCGCACGCGCGGCGGGGCGGTGCGCATCGACCGCCCGGCTCTGACGGCGGCGCCCGGCGCAGAGGCGTCAGCCAAAGTCGACATTCCGGACGCGCTGATCCTCGCGCCGGTCCAGAACCTCGCGGCGCACACCATGCGCGAGCGCGCCATCCGCAACCAGATCCCCTTGCTGGCCGAGTCCGCGCCTTTCGAGGGCGCTATTTACCTGGGGCCGCGCAATTTCGAGGCGTCGTTCGCGCTGGGGCGCTGGGCTGCCGACTATGTCCGGCAGCATTTCGGCGACACGGCTCACGTCCTGGACATCACCCAGACGCTGATCAACATCCGCGCGCGCAGCGCGGGATTCGCGCACGGGCTGTATTCGGTGCTGGACACCAACGCGCACATCACGTCGATCAACGGGCGCGGCCTGTACAGCGAGGCGTACCAGGTCGCGCTGGATGCGCTGCGCCTCCACCCGGAGATCAACGTGATTTTCGGCATCAACGACGACTCGGTGTTGGGCGGCCTACAAGCCCACCGCGATCTGCACGGCGAGTCCGACCGCGTGCTGGCGGTGAACGTCGGCGGCGAGGGCAAGACGCTGTTCGACGTTCTGCACCGGGACGGGCTGCTCAAGGCGTGCCTGGCGCTGTTCCCCGAAGTGGTGGGCCGGATGGCGATCGAAGGCGTGCGGCGGCTGTGGGCCGGTGAGGACATCGGCTGCGAGATCATCACGCCCAGCGCGATCCTCACGCCGGACAACCTGACCGATTACTATGCGCCGACTGATACCGGGTGGGAGCTGCGGGAAGACGCCGTCCACCATCTCGAACAGACGCGCTGGCCGGACCCGCCGCCTGATGTGGCCGGCAAACATGTGTCGTTCGTGATTCATTACCGGACGCACGAATGGTACCAGAATCTCGCGCAGGCCATGCGCCAGCACGCGGCGGCGGCGGGCATTCACCTGACGGTGGAGGACCTCAACGCGGACCTCCAGGCGGAGATCCGCGAGCTGCGGCGGCTGATCGGCAAAGTGGCCGCCAGTTATGTGGAAGACGGCGAGATCGTGATTCTCGACTCGGGCACCTACACCGCCGATATGGCGCAGTTCCTCGACGGGCGGCGCGATCTCACGGTGATCACCAACTCGTTCGACGTGTTCCAGCGCCTGCACACCAATCCCAATGTCAGGGTCACGCTGACCGGGGGGGACTTCGACCCGGCAACGCGCGCGTTCGTCGGGCGCGGCGCGAAGCTGCTGCTGCAGGAACTTCGCGCGGATAAGGTGTTCGTCGTGGCGGGAGGGCTGTCGGCCTCGTTTGGCCTGTCGTCGGAGACACAGCCCGAAGCGGAAGTCCGGCGCGCGATGATCGACGCCGCGCGCGAGGTGGTCGTTCTGGCCGATCACACGGTGCTTGGCACCGATTCGCACATCCACGTCGCCGGGCTGGACCAGGTCGATACCGTCATTACAGATGCGGGGGTGATGTCGGCCCACCGCGTGGACTTGAATCAACGCGGCATTCAGGTGATTGTCGCCGGGCAGGTCGCCAACGGGTTTTCCCAGTGCGACCCGCCTGAACGTCCCCATGGATAGAAAGGAGCATGACCGCACCGGCAATTTGCTGCACCAGAGAAATGCACTCTCCGTCTCACGCAGGCAGGCAACATTTCATATAAGGAGCCTAAGATGAAGAAATTGTTGGTTTTGGTCCTGGCGGCGGCACTGGTTCTGCCCGTGTTCTCGCTGTCAGCGATCGCGCAGGAAGTGGTGACCATCGAGTTCTGGGACAACCAGCAGTCCGAGTCCGGCCTCAGCCAGTATCAGCAGGCCGCTGTCGAGGAATTCGAGGCCGCCAATCCCAACATCAAAGTGAACGTGGTGACCGTCCCGTATACCGAGTACCAGGATCGTCTGGTGATCGCAGTGCGTGGCGGCACGCCCCCGGACGTGTCCACGGTGGACCAGATCTGGAACTACGGTTTTGCCACCGGCGGCGCGATCATCCCGCTGGACGATTACATCGCGCAGTCCGAGATCCTGTCGCAGGACACGTTCTTCCCCGGCGCGTGGGATTCCGCCGCGTTCGACGGCCAGGTGTGGGGCATTCCGTTCAACATCGATGTCTGGCAGTTCACCTTCTATAACGCCGATCTGCTCGAAGCCGCCGGTGTCGATCCCGAGTCGCTGACGACCTGGGAAGGCTTGAAGGCCGCCGGCGAGGCGCTCACCAACGTCGGTGAAGGCCAGTACGGCGTTGGCCTGTTCGGCCACCTGGGCGAAGATACCGTCGTGGTGATGAACTCGTTCGTGTATTCCAACGGCGGCTCGGTCCTCAATGAGGATGGGTCGTGTGCGCTCGACCAGCCGGAAGCGATGGAAGCGCTCGAATACCTCGTGAGCCTGCTGCCCTACGCCCCCGAAGGCGCCGCCAATGCCGGTTCCGGTGACATGCGCGAGTTGTTCCTGAACGGCTCGCTGGCGATGGAATGGTGGCCCGCCCTGGAGCAGCCGACGCTGTTGGGCAGCGACCTCAACTGGGACTTCGTGGTGGGCACCGCGCCCGAAGGCAAGACCCCGGTCGGCACGCTGGGCGGCTGGAACCTGGTGATCTACGAGCAGTCACAGCACCAGGACGAAGCCTGGCAGTTCATCGAATTCCTGACCAGCAAGGACATCAACGGCAAGGTCGTAGACCTGATCCCGGCCAACATCGAGGCCGCCGAGGCGTTCCTGGCTGAAGAGCGCGTCGGTCCGGATCGGATCCTGGATCACCTGAACAACGCGCGCCCGCGCCCGCTGTCGCCGGAATATCTCCAGGTTTCGACCATTGAGCAAGAGATGATGCAGGCCCTGTTCACCGGCACGTCTGTCGAGGATGCTGTCGCCAACGCCTGCGAGCAAATCAACGCGCTGCTGGAAGAGTAATCCCTGCTTTGCCCTGTCTGCCCGGTCGCGCGCCGGGCAGACAGTTTTGTTGTCGACGATAGACAGGGTATCTGAACATGACCAGCACTCAACAGACACAGCGCCTCGATACTGTCGGCAGCAGGCCGCGCCGCTATTCGCCCAGCAGCGATTTGCGGCTGGCGCTGTTGTTCATTGTCCCCGCGGTGGTTCTGGTCGCGATCCTGATGTACTATCCGATGGGCCGCGCCTTTCAAGAGAGCCTGTACACGACTCCCAAAACGTCCTGGTTGAGCGTCGATCCCAGCCAGGTCTACGTCGGGCTGGAGCATTACACCAACCTGGTCAACGACGACGTTTTCAAACAGGTGCTGGGCAATTCGCTCAAGTGGACGGTGACGGTCGTCCTGTTCCAGAACCTGATCGGCCTGGCGGCTGCGGTGCTGCTCGATCAGAAGCTGCCGGGGAGGGGCATCATGCGGGCGCTGGTGCTGCTGCCGTGGGTGCTGCCCGGCGTGGTGAACGCGATCCTGTGGCGCTTCATGTACGATCCCCAGTTGGGCCTGATCAACTCGCTGTTGATCGGCGCCGGGATCACCGCGGACAAAACGCCCTGGCTCGCCCAGCCGAGCACGGCGCTGTGGGCGCTGATCGTCGCCGCCATCTGGAAGGGCTTCCCGTTCTCGACGGTCATGTACCTCGCTGCGCTGCAAGGCGTCGATCACGAGCAGCTTGAGGCGGCGCACATCGACGGCGCCAACGGGGCGCAGCGGTTCCGGCACATCACCATCCCGGCGATATCGGGGATCATCCGGCTCAACCTGCTGCTCACGACGATCTGGACCTTCAACTATTTCGACCTGATCTGGGTGACCACGCGCGGCGGCCCGCTGAAGAGCACGCACATCTTCCCCACGATCATCTACAACACGGGCTTCGGCGAGTTCGGCAACTTCGGCAAGGCGGCGGCGTATGGCGTGATCGCGGTGTTGGTGCTGCTCGTCTTCGCCGTGCTCTACCTGCGCGAGCTGCGCCGTTCGGAGGTGCTGTGACGATGGCAACCATGGCTATTTATCGCCGGCGCCGCCGGATGTTGCACCACGGCATCCTGATCGCCCTGCAGTTGCTGTTGGTCATCATCGTGATGCTGCCGTTCTTGTGGATGTTCAGCGTGTCGATCAAGCCCGCCAACGAGCCGTTTTCGATTCCGCCCCGCCTGTGGCCGGAGAACCCGACGCTGGACAATTACGAGAGCGCCCTGTACCCGGAGTTTGGCCGCTATTTTCTCAACAGCGTGATCGTCTCGGTGCTGACCATGATCCTGTCGATCTCGGTCGGGCTGTTGGCGGCGTATGGCTTCGGGCGGTTCAACTTTCCGGGGCTGCGCGCGCTGCTGATCGCGATCATCCTGGCGCAGATGTTCCCCATCGCGACGATGATCATTCCGCTGTACAAGATCATGAACAGCCTGGGGCTGATCAACACCTATGCCGCGCTCGTGCTGGCCTACCTGACGCTGACTCTGCCGGTGTCGATCTGGATGCTGCGCGGCTTCATTCGCAACATTCCGCCGGACCTGGAAGAGGCGGCCATGGTCGATGGCTGCACGCGGCTTCAAGCGTTCTGGCGGCTGGTTGTGCCGCTGGCGCGCCCTGGCATCGCCGCGACTGCCGTGTGGATCGCGGTCGTGACGTGGCAGGAATTCCTGTTCGCGCTGGCATTCACCACCACGCGCGACATGCGCACGATCTCGGTGGGGATGTCCGACTTTCAGGGCCAGTTCGGCATTCGCTACGGCGAGCTGATGGCAAGCTCGGTGATGGTGTCCGTGCCGATCATCGTGCTGTTCTTCTTCCTCCAGCGCTATTTCGTGGCCGGGCTGACCGCCGGCGCGACCAAAGGTTAGGCGAGGCGGCGCATGCCGGGGGACGCGATCACCTTACGCGGGATCACCTGGGACCACCCGCGCGGCCTCCAGCCGTTGGCGGCGAGCATCGGGCCGTATGCCGACGCGTCCGGCGTGCGCGTGACGTGGGACGCCCGCTCGCTGAAGGCGTTCGGCGATGCGCCGGTCGACGTGCTCGCCGAAGAATACGACCTGCTCATCATCGATCACCCGCACGTTGGGCAGGCGGCGGAGTCCGGTTGTTTGCTGCCGCTCGACGCGTGGATCGCGCCGGACGTGCTCGGCGCGCTGGCCGGGCAGAGCGCCGGTCCCAGCCATGCCAGCTACGCTTACAACGGCCACCAGTGGGCGCTGGCATTCGACGCCGCGGCCCAAACCAGCGCCTTTCGCCCGGACCTGCTCGACGCGCCGCTGCCCGCCACCTGGGACGATGCGCTCGCGCTGGCGCGCCGCCTGGATGGGACCGGGCTTTTCGTTGGCACGCCGCTGGTGCCGACGGACTGTATCTGCTCGTTCCTGACGCTCTGCGCCAGCCAGGGATCCCCATCAGGGCAAGGTAGCGATCTGGTGGAGCCGGCGGTGGGCGCCCGCGCGCTGCACTGGCTGGCCGATCTGTGCGCGGCGAGCCACCCCGCCAGCCTCGATTGGAACCCGATCGCGCTGCTGGACCACATGAGCCACGCCGGTGAGGTCGTCTACTGCCCGCTGACCTTCTGTTACACGAACTATGCCCGCGACGGCTACGCGCCGAACCTCGTCCGGTTCGCGGACATCCCCGGCGTGCGCGGTGCGCTGCTGGGCGGGGCGGGCTTCGCCGTGTCGGCGCGCTGTGCCCATCCGGAGGCCGCCGTCGATTATGGCGTCTGGCTGTGCAGCGCCGCGATCCAGCGCACGCTGATCGTGGAGCAGGGCGGCCAGCCGGGCAACGCTGCCGCCTGGACCGATCCGGATGCCAACCGGCTGACGCATGGCTTCTTCCGCGACACGTTCGCGACCATCCAGGCGGCGTACGTTCGCCCGCGCCACGCCGGTCTCGTGCGCTTCCAGGAAGCCGCCGGGCGGGTGATTCACACCATGCTGCGCGACGGCGGCGACGTGGATGCCTGTCTCGCGGCGCTGATGCGCCTCTATCGCGATCACCTTCCTTCGCCCGCCTGAACGCGTGATTCACTACCGGCATCGTTGGCCGGTTGGCCCCGCGCCGGCTCGAATTTTGATGATATGAGTGACGGTAAGTTGAGTTAAGGAAAAGCATCGATATGACTGAGTTCGAAGGCCCGATCTTCCGCGCCACAACCCACCTCTCGGAGACGATCCCGCTGCACGTGCATCTCGTCAAGGGGACGCACTACGCCGTGTGGATCGACAGCGGTGTGAAGGCCATGCTGCCAGAGTTGATGGCGACGATGGACCGCGCCGGGGTCGGCCCCGGCGATCTGCGGTTCATCCTGCACACCCATTCGCATCACGATCACATCGGCTGCAACGCCCAATTGCAGGACCGCACCGGCTGCCTGATCGCGGCGCCGGGACACTACGCGGCGTGGCATGCCGACTTCGAGCGCCACTACCAGGAGTTCGCCCGCCCGTTTCCGCGCCTGGTACCCGACACGCCGGAACTGCGCGCCGAAGTGCTCGATCCGCTGGACGCCCCGCGCCCGCTGGATCTCGCCATCGACGAGGGTGCGCAGTTCAACCTGGGCGGCGGCGTGAATCTGCGCGCCTACAGCCTGCCGGGACACATGCTGGCCGAATTGGGCTGGTTCGAGGAATCCACGCGCACGCTGATCCTGGGCGACGCCGTGACCGGCCTGGACTGGCCGATCTTTCACAGCCACCTGTCGGTGGCGGGCTATCGCGACAGCCTGGCGCGCATCCGCCGCCTGGTGCGCGAGCTGGGCGTGACGCGCGTGCTGTTCGCCCATTTCCCGCCGATGGCGCCGGACGAGGTCGATGGCCTGCTGGCGCGGGCGGCGGCGTACATCGACGAGGTCGAGTCGACGCTGATTCGCCTGATCGCGGGCGCGCCCCAGGTGACGTTAGAGGACCTGTGGACCGGCCTGTGTGCGCGGCTGGAGCGACAGCGCGAGTTCCGCGCGCTGAACATGGTGGCGGCGCACGTGCAGGACTTGTTGGCGCGGGGCGTGATTTGTGAAGTGGAGACACAGGTCTATGAGCTGCGGTGAACGGAGGAGTAAACAACCATGCAAGGAGCGTTAGAGGGCGTGCGGGTGTTGGATTTCACCCAAATGATGTTAGGCCCGTGGGGAACGCAGTTTCTCGGCGACATGGGCGCCGACGTGATCAAGGTGGAGCGGCCCGGCGTGGGCGAGTGGGAGCGCACCCTGCCCGCCATGGGCGAGCTGCTGGCCGGGGACAGCCCGTTTTTCCTGGCGATGAACCGCAACAAGCGCAGCGTCACCGTCGATCTGAAAGACCCGCGCGGCAAGGAGATCATCTATAAGCTGGCCGCGACGGCGGACATCGTGACCGAGAACTTCCGCCCTGGCGTGCTGGACCGGCTGGGCATTGGGTACGAAGACCTGCGCAAAATCAGCCCCGGCATCGTGTACGTGGCCGGCAGCGGCTATGGCCCGGATGGCCCCTACGTGGACCGGCCCGGCCAGGATTTGCTCGTCCAGGCGCTGTCCGGGTTGGCGGCGAACGGGGGCCGTTACGACGATCCGCCGATGCCTGCAGGCACGTCGATCGTCGACGCGAGCACGGCGCTGCTGCTGGCCTTTTCGGCGGTCGTGGGGCTGTTCCACAAGCTGCGCACCGGCGAGGGCCAGCGCATCGACGTCAACCTGTTCAGCACGGCGATCGCGGTCCAGTGCCAGGAGCTGTCCGCCTTCATGAACATGGACCGGCGCTGGGAGCGCAGCCGCGCGGGGGTAGGTGGCGCGTGGCTGGCCGCGCCGTTTGGCATTTACCGGACGTCGGACGGGTACATGGCGGTCGCGATGGCGTCGCTGGCCGTGTTGGGCGACCTGCTCGACCTGCCGGAGATCAAGGGCTACGATACCCCGGCGCTGGCCTACGACCACCGCGACGCGATCCAGCCGGTCATCGCGCGCAAGCTCGCGACGAACACGACCGCCCACTGGCTCGAAAAACTGCTGGCGGCGGACGTGTGGTGCGCGCCGGTGCAGTCGTTCGAGGACCTGATCGACGATCCACAGGTCAAACACAACGAGCTGATCCAGACGGTCTACCATCCCCAGGCGGGCGAGATTCGCGTGGTGGGTGTGCCGATGAAATTCAGCAAGACACCGGGGGCGATCCGGCTGGCGCCGCCGCTGGTCGGCGAGCACACCGGTGCCGTCCTGGGCGAACTGGGTTATTCCGCGGACGAGATCGACGCGTTGCGCCGGGAAGGGGTGATCTGAGATGGACCCGCTGCTGTACGAAACACGCGACGACCAGATCGCCATCCTCACCTTCAACCGCCCGGACAAGATGAACGCGCTGAGCACGGCGCTGCTGCGCCAGCTCGACGACACCCTGCACCAGATCGAGGCCGACCCGGCAATCCGCGTGGTGATCCTGACCGGCGCGGGCGAGAAGGCATTCGTGGCCGGGGCGGACATCGGCGAATACGCCGGGCAGACGTTCGCGCAGTTCGTCGATTACCAGCTCAACGCCCGCCGCCTGTTCGACTATCTGGCGGGCTTTCCCAAGCCGGTGATCGGCGCGATCAACGGGTATGCGCTGGGCGGCGGGTTCGAGATCGCGCTGTGCTGCGACGTGTTGATCGCCAGCCGCAGCGCCCAGTTCGGCCTGCCGGAAGGGCTGCTGGGCCTGAGCCCTGGCGGCGGCGGCACGCAGCGACTGACTCGCGCCGTGGGGCGCTATGTGGCGGCGGACGTGCTGCTGTCGGCGCGCCGTCTGAAGGCTGACTACGCCTACCAGCTTGGGCTGGTGGCCGAGGTCACCGAGCCGGACCAGTTGATGGACCGGGCGCTGGCGAAAGCCGGCTACATGCTCCGCGTCGCGCCGCTGTCCATCCGCGAGATGAAGCGGCTGATCCGGCAGGGGCTCGACTCATCGATCGAGGCGGCGCTCTCGCTGGAGCAGGAGGTCTTGTTCCGGCTGTATAATACGGCGGACGCTGCCGAGGGCATCCGCGCGTTCGTCGACAAACGCGATGCGCAGTTCAAAGGCGAGTAGGAGAGAACCGTATGGGACGACTCGAGAACAAAGTGGCGATTGTAACCGGCGCGGGAATGGGCATCGGGCAGGCGGCGGCGCTGGCTCTGGCCCGCGAGGGCGCGAAGGTGGCCGTGGCCGACATCGACGACGCGGCGGGGAACGCCACGGTGGACCAGATCCGCGCGGCGGGCGGCGAGGCATTCTTCCAGCATGCGGACGTCGGCAGCACGGACGACGTCCGCCGCCTGGTCGAGGAGACCGTCGCGCGCTTTGGCCGGCTCGACGTGCTGGTGAACAATGCCGGGGTGGCAATCGCTGGGACGGTCACCGAGATCTCGGAGGAGGACTGGAACCGGCTGATCAACATTCACCTGTCCGGCACGTGGCGCGGGATGAAATTCGCGATCCCGCACATGGTCCGGGGCGGCGGCGGCTCGATTGTCAACATGGCGTCGGTGCAGGCGATCATGGGGATTCAGGGGTGGTCCGGCTATTCGGCGGCCAAAGGCGGCATCATTGCGCTCACCCAGCAGGCCGCGGTCGATTACGGCGGGCGGAACATCCGCGTGAACGCCATCGCGCCGGGCACGATCATGACGCCGATGAACGAGAAGATCTTCGCGGAAGCCGAGGATCCGGACGAGCTGATCGGCACGTGGAATAGCTGGCACGCGCTGGGGCGGTTCGGCCAGCCGGAGGAGGTGGCCGATCTGGTCGTGTTCCTCGCGTCGGACGAATCCTCGTTCATGACCGGCGACATCATCAAGATCGACGGCGGCATGTCGATCAAGGGCTGTTAGGGGGCGAACCATGAAATGGGTGCAGTTCGAACAGGGTGGTAAGACGGCATTCGGAACGCTGGACGGTGAGCGAATCACCGCCGCGCCGGGCGGCTGGGCGGACGTGTTGGCCGGGCGCGTGCCGGGCGAAGGCGCGCGGTTCGCGTTGAGCGAGGTGACTCTGCTGGCGCCGGTCGCGCGTCCGGGCAAGATCGTCGCCATCGGCCTGAACTACATGGACCACTGCCGCGAAACGAACACGGAGCCGCCGCAGCGCCCGCTCGTCTTCACGAAATTCACCACGGCCATCGCCGCTCCCGGCCAGCCGATCCGGTGGGCGGCGGCGCTCACGCAGCAGGTCGATTACGAGGCCGAGCTGGCGGTCGTCATCGGGCGGACGGCGCGCCATGTGCCGGAACGGGACGCGCTGGGCTACGTCCTGGGCTACACCGCGGCCAACGACGTGAGCGCGCGCGACCTCCAGTTCAGCGATGGGCAGTGGGTCCGCGCCAAGAGTCTCGACACGTTTTGCCCGTTGGGGCCGGCCCTGGTGACGGCGGACGAGATCCCCGATCCGCAGCAGCTCGCGATCCGCTGCGAGTTGAACGGCCAGCGCGTGCAGGACAGCCACACCGGCGAGATGATTTTCCCGGTGGCGCACCTGGTCGCGTTCTGCTCGGAGGCGTTCACGCTGGAGCCCGGCGACATCATCCTGACCGGGACGCCGCACGGCACCGGCGCGTTTCGCACCCCGAAGCTGTTCATGGGCGATGGCGATCGGGTAGCGGTCGAGATCGAGCGGATCGGGCGCCTGGAAAACCCGTGCGAGGTGCGATAGAGCGCGATGGCCGAATCCACATCCAACACGGTGCTGGTCACCGGGGCGCTGGGCTGTATCGGCGCGTGGGTCGTCGCCCACCTGGTGGAGCAGGGCGATCGCGTGATCAGTTTCGACCTCGACGATCGCGGGCACCGGCTCGACCTGCTGCTGACGGCGGACGAGCAGGCCGGGATCGCGTTCGTGCGCGGCGATCTGTCCGACCCGACACACGTGCGCGACGTATTCGAGGCGTATCCGATCACGCACGTGATTCACCTCGCCGCGCTCCAGGTGCCGCTGTGCAAGGCCGATCCGATCCGGTGCGCGCAGGTGAACGTGGCCGGGACGGTCAACGTCTTCGAGGCCGCGCGCCAGGCCGGTGTGCGCCATGTCGCTTATGCGTCATCGGTAGCGATCTATGGCCCGCCGGACCTGTACCCACCCGGCCTCGTTCCCGGCGGCGCACCGCTCGCGCCGCGCACGCTGTACGGCGTCTTCAAGCAGGCCAACGAAGGGATCGCGCGCGTCTACTGGGACGACTACGCTGTGAGCAGTGTTGCGCTGCGCCCGTATACGGTCTATGGCGTGGGCCGCGACCAGGGCATGACCAGCGATCCCACCAAAGCCATGCTGGCGGCGGCTGGCGGGCGCCCGTTTCATATCGCGTTCGGGGGCCGGTTCCAGATGCAGCTCGCGTCGGACGTGGCGCGCCAGTTCATCGAGGCGGCGCGCCGCCCGCTGGAAGGGGCGCACGTATTCAACCTGGGCGGCGAGATCACCAGCGTCGATGAGATCGTCGCGCTGATCCGGCGCGTCAAGCCGGATGCCGCCATCACCCACGGCGACGCGCCGCTGCCGTTCCCCGCCGGGCTGGACGACAGCGACCTGCGCGCGCACGCGGCGCAGGTGTATCACACGCCGCTGGCCGAAGGCGTGCGGCAGACCATCGAGCATTTCGAGCGGCTGTTGGCCGCCGGTCGCCTGCGGACGCCGTGAGGGCGCGTCGCCCACGAAAACGGCAGCCCACCAGCGCGTTCGTTGGTGGGCTGAGCCGTGAATCGCGGCCAGGGGCCGCCTGCGCCAGGTTGGTTACTTGTCCCGCGTAAGGGTGAAGCCGCTCATGAACTGCTTCTGCAGCAGGATGAACACGATCACCGGCGGCAGGCTGACGATCACCGCGGCGAGCATCAGCGGGCCAAAGCGCAGCGCGCCACCCCCCAGGCGCAGCGTCCCAATCCCGGTCTGGATCGTTTGCATGTCCGGGTCGGAGATGATCATGTTCGGCCACAGGTACATGTTCCAGGCGTAGATCGTCTGGACGACGGCCAGCGCCCCGATGGTGTTCCAGCTCATCGGCACCAGCACCCGGAACAGGAACTGCAGGGGATTCGCCCCGTCGAGCTGGGCGGCTTCCGACAGTTCCGGTGGGATGCTGGCGAAATGTTGTCTGAAGAGGAATGTACCTGTGGCGCTGGCAGTGAATGGCACGATCAGCGCCAGAAACGTGTTCTGCCACTCCAGGTCGTTGATGAAGCGGAACAGGGCGATGATCAGCACTTCCGTGGGCATCATCAGCGTGATCAGCACGAAGGCGAACACGACCCATTTGCCCGGAAACCGGAAATACACGAACGCCAGGCCGCTGAGCAGCGAGAAGATCGTCTTGATGACGGTGATACCGATCGTCATGATCACGCTGTTGATCATATACGTGTGCAGGTGACGCTCGTAGAACACCACGTCCCAGTTGTCGAACAGGCCGGACCCCGGCGTGAACTGGTAGCGGAAGACTTCCGCATTGGTCTGGGTGCTGACCAGCAGCGCGTAGAACAGCGGGATGCCGGAGAGGAAGCAGGCCAGAACCAGGATGATGTGCGCGTACCAGCGCTTGGGCAGCCACGCGGGCCGCCGCCCGGATCCGCGGGCGACGACGGCCTGTGTACGGATGGATTCCTGTGAGGCGCTCGTCATAGTCTCACACTCCGTAGGTCACCTGGCGCCCACCGGTCCGGAACAGCACCAGGGTCAGGCCAATGACCATCATGAACAACACGATGGACTGGGCGGCAGCTTTGCCCATGTCGTTGTTGTAGACGCCCATTTGAATGACCCGGTACATCATGGTCGTGGTGGACTGGAGCGGACCGCCGCCAGGAGTCAGGTAGTCGATCGTCGCGTAGGTCTCGAAGAAGGCGTAGGTCACATTCGTGACGATCAGGAAGAACGTCGTTGGCGACAGGAGCGGCCAGACGATGTGCCAGAAGCGCCGGACAACCCCCGCGCCGTCGATGGCTCCCGCTTCGATCAGGTCTTTGGGCACGTTTTGCAGCCCGGCGATGTAGAACAGGATGTTGAATCCCATCGACTTCCACACGCTGGCGATGATGATCGTCCAGGGAGCTACTTTCGGATCGTTGAGCCACCCCAGCTTGAAGCCGAACCAGTTGCCGGACAGGTAGTTGAACATCCCTCCCGACGGGTTGAACATCAGCAGGAAGATGATGCCCGCGACGGCGGGGGACATGGCATACGGCCAGACCAGCAGAATCCGGTAGATCGACGCGCCGCGGATAGGGAGATAGGCCATCGTGGCGATTAGCAGCGATAGGCCCATGCTCAGCACGACGATGAAGAATGAGATGTATATCGTGCGACCGACGATATCCCAGTATTCCTGGTCCTGCGCGAGCCGCGTGAAGTTATCCACGCAAATGAAGACTTCGCGCCGGGCACCCAGCCGCGACAGCATCGTCGAAAGCCGCAGCGTTTCGAGCGAGGGATAGTACAGGAACACCGCCAGGATCGTGAGCGTGGGGAGGAGCAAGGGCAGGGCAATCCACCAGTGTTTGAACGTTCCCTGCGTGGGCTGTCCGGTCGAGGAGACCAGGCCTTCGCCTCGCAGCAGTTTTCCGGCCAGCCAGCTAACCGGCGTGACCACCAGAGCGATGCCGGCGCCGACCAGGATGAAACCGAACGTCGCATCGAGCGATTCGCGTTCGGCCTCGAAGGTGCAGTAATCCAGCGGAATCATGAACAGCGCCGAGCCAAACCCGCCGGCGACTGCGCCAAGAGCCAGCCCGATCAGCGCCCGTCCTCCCGCGCGCTGGAACACAAACCCCAGGATGGCTGCTCCAATTGCGGCGCCTGCCAGCAGCAAGATCACTGGAGAGACGATCATAATCACTTTTCTTTCTACTTGAAGAGAGAAACCCGATCAGAGGGGCGACGCACGCGTCGCCCCTCGTCATCACTATTTTGAATGCGTCGGGTTACGGCGCGTTCAGCAGATTGTATTCCTCGATGATCGTGTTCGACGCCTCGGCTGCTGCATCGAGAACGGCTGCCGGGTCTTCGTCGGTCAGCAGCACGCGGTCGATCGCGGCGGTGACCTCATTGCGGATCGACGGGAAGCCACCCACCAGGGCGCCGCTCGTCGCGGGCGTGATCGTGCTCTGGTCGAGCTGATCGGCAGCTACCGTCTGGTTCGGGTTCTCGGCGAAATAGCCTTCGGCCTCCAGCAGCTCGTTCGAGCTGTGGCGAATGGCGATGTAGCCGGTGACCTTGTGCCAGTCGGCGGCGTATTCGGTGTTGGTGAAGTACAGCAGGAAGGTCAGCGCGCCGTCTTCGACTTCAGGATCGAGGCCATCGACCAGCCACAGCGTCGCGCCGCCGATCAGGTTGCCGGTCCAGCCGGTCTCGTCGTTGTAGGGCATGAACGAGGCGATAGTCTCGAAGCCGCCTTCTTCACCCATCTCGGTGTAGAGGGTCGTGTCCGAGCTGCTGTAGACGGCCATGGCGACCTGCTGGGTCGAGTAAGCCTGGTCAACGGTCGACCAGGACTCGCCGCCCTGCGCGCCGCTGTAGTACAGGTAACCCTTGTCGTATTGGTCACTCAGCCATTGCAGGATAGCGACGCCAGCTTCGCTGTTGAACGCCACCTCGGTCGCGCGATCTTCGCGGCCATTGCCGTTGTTCACGTACAGCGCGTCCTGCTGGGCCAGCCACTGCTCGAAGAACCAGCCGTGGTTCGGGAACGTCCAGCAGTATTCCGGAGCATCGTCCAGCGCCATGACCGCTTCGCAGGCGGCATCCACTTCGTTCCAGGTCGCCGGCGGCGCGTCCCAACCCGCGGCGTTCAGGTAGCGCATGTTCGAGAACATGATCGCCGAGGAGGTGTTCCACGGCATCGAGGTGAACTCACCGTCGAGCGTGTAGTAGGCGATCACCGGGTCCACGTAGTCATCCAGATCGACCGGCAGACCATTGATCTCGGTACGACCGTCCAGCGCTTCAGCGATCGGCTTGAACAGCCCGCTGTCGCGCGCGTCCTGGGTCGCGGCCTCGAAGTAGTGCACGACCGCGGGGAGCTGGCCCTGCTCGGCAGCCACGGCGACCTGAGCGAACATAGTCTCGTAGCTGTAGCCGCCGGTGATATTGACTTCGTACTGCGGATACACCGCGTTGAACTCGGCAGCAACGTTCTGCGCCCAGTCCAGGCGATAGTCCTGGAAGGAGATCCAGACGTCGATCGGAATTTTGTCCTGCGCGCCGGTGGACGACATCGGCACCGCCAGCGCGAGCATCATCACGAGCACGATTGACACGAGAACGAGTTTTTTCATTTTTTTTGCCTCTCTTGTGAAAGTAAGCCGGTTGCGTGTTACCTCTTGGACGGTGTCGCCTCAACAGGTGGGACGACTGTAGCCCTGAATGGTAAAGACGCGCCAAAATGGTAGTAAAGAGAATCCAATGGGACCGCAAAACTCTGTTAACCGATTACCCCGACGATGACTCCTCCTTTCGGCTCGCTGAATGGGACATCAAACAATGACAGCGAGTAGCCTTGATGTGTGGATCTCAGCCTTGACTCTTGGCGTGTCATACCACCCTGCTGCCATTGTATGATAAAAAACGTTATGGTGCCAACACGGATCAACAGAATCCATGTCCGCAAACAAACATCCGCACGAGATCCGCTAGAAATAGTTTACCGTGATCCCGCCATCGACTACCAGGCTGACGCCGTTGACCCACGCGGCCTCGTCCGACGCCAGGTACAACGCGGCATACGCGACGTCGTGCGGTTGGCCGAAGCGCCCCATCGGGATGCGCCGCAGCCGCAGCATCTTGGCCTCTTCCGTCGCGAACAGCGTTTCCATCAGCGGCGTGATGATCGGGCCGGGACAGATCGCGTTGGATCGCACGCCCTTCGGGCCGAACTGCACGGCCAGCGATTGGGTGAGGGCGATCACGGCGCCCTTGCTGGACGTGTACGCGTCCTGCGGAACCGAGCAGCCGACCAGCGCCACGAACGAGGCCACGTTCACCACGGCGCCGCCGCCCGCCTCGATGATGCGCGGAATGCCGTACTTGCAGCACAGCGCGACGCCCTGCAGGTTCACGTCCAGGATGCGCCGCCACAGGTCCGGGTCCATGGTCGTCACCGAGACGTCTTCGTCCGGCATAATCCCGGCGTTGTTGTACAGGGTGTCGAGCTTGCCGAACCTGTCGACGCCGGCCTTGACCGTCTTCTCGACGTCCGCCTCGGCGGACACGTCACCCTGGATGGCGATCGCCTCGCCGCCGTCCTGGGCGACCAGGTGGGCCGTCTCCTCGACCGCTTCGGCCACGTAGTCGTTGAGGATGAGCCGCGCGCCCTCCTTGGCAAACAGCAGCGCGACTTCGCGCCCCATGCCGCTGCCCGCGCCGGTGATGAGAACTACTTTGTTTTCCAGTCGCATCAGAATGTCCTCCGAAAAAGTCAAATACGCTCAAAATAACGCTGGCGTTCCCAGCAGGTGACCGCGGCATCGAACGCGCGCTGCTCGGTTCGGGCGAAGTGCAGGTAGTGCTCGACGACGGCGTCGCCAAATGCCGTGCGCGCCAGATCGCTATTCTCGAACTCGGCGATCGCTTCGGGCAGCGATTGCGGAATGCGGGGAATGGCCCTGTCGTGGTAGGCGTCCCCGCTCAACGCGGGCGGCGGCTCGATCTGGCGCTCGATTCCGTCGAGCGCCGCCGCGAGCATGGCCGCCTGCGCCAGGTATGGGTTGGCGTCGGCGCCGGGAATGCGGCACTCGATGCGCAGCGACGAACCGCGCCCCACCACGCGAAAGCCTGCCGTGCGGTTGTCGTATCCCCAGGCCAGGGCGGTTGGCGCGAACGAGGCCGCCCGAAACCGTTTGTACGAGTTGACCGTCGGCGCGAAGAACAGCGCCAGCTCGCGCCCGTGAGCCAGCATCCCGCCCAGCGCCCAGCGGAACGCGTCCGGCTCGGAGCCGGGCGCATCCGCCGCGAAGTGATTGCGCTGCCCGGCTTCGTCCCACAGGCTGAAGTGCACGTGCATGCTGCTTCCGGCGTGGGCCTCGTGCCATTTTGCCATGAACGTCACGCCCAGCCCTTGCTGGTAGGCGATCTCTTTGGCGATCTGCTTGAAGATCACGGTGCGGTCCGCCATCACGTCGACGTCGGCGTAGCGAATGTTGATCTCCGCCTGTCCCGCGCCCCATTCGCCCTTGCTGAACTCGACCGGGATACCCGACTGGCCCAGGTGGGACCGTATCGCGCCCAACAGGGCCTCGGTCTTGGTGCCCTGGAACAGGTGGTAGTCTTCGATGTACGAGCCGTACGTGTGCAGGTCGTGATAGTGCTTGTCGCGCGCGGCTTCGTAGCTGTCGCTGAAGACGAAGAACTCCAGCTCGCAGGCGCCCATCGCGCGCAGGCCCGCCGCGTGCGCCCGTTCGACCTGGCGCTTGAGCACCGAGCGCGGCGCGATCGCGACCGGCTCGCCGGACCCTTCGCGCCGGATGTCGCACAGCACCAGCGCCGACCCGTCCAGCCAGGACGCGCGCCTCAGGGTGGACCAATCCACATCGCCCCAGGCGTCCTGGTAGCCCTGGTCCCAACTGGTGAACCGGTACCCTGGCACCGGGTTCATCTCCATGTCACACGCCAGCAGGTAGTCGCAGAAGTGCAGGCCGTGCCCGGCGGCATCGAGAAAGTAGGCGGCGTCGTAGCGCTTGCCGAGCAGGCGCCCGTACATGTCGGGGAAGGCGACCAGCACCGTGTCGATCGCGCCTGCCTCGACCATGCCCGCCAGCGTGTCGCGGTCCAGCATGCCGCGTGGTTGGCCGGTCACGTCACACGCTCTCCGGCAGGCGGGCGGCTTCCAGCTCGTCCGCTACCCAACCGATTCCCAGCTCTTCGAGCTTGCCGCGCAGGGGCATCCCCGTGCTGACATCCCAGCCCGCCATCGCGTAGTACGTATCTTTGGCGCGCTCCACTTCCTCGACCGTGACGAACATGCCATCGCTCTTGCCGCCGGTCAGCGGCTTGGTCAGCTTCTTGGGGATGGTGTCCTGGTCGCGCCCGTAGCCCTCACGCGCGTTGAAGGCGCGCAGCATGTTGAGGCGGCGCTCGCCGAGCTTTTGCAGCTCGAACAGCGTCACCGGCCAGCCGGTCACGGCGCGCACCAGATCGGTGAGCTGGCTCATGCTGAAAAGCTGCCAGTCCGGCCCGTAGACGAACTGGCACACGCTCAGCGTGTCCAGCAGGCTGTACGCGCACTGGGTATAGAACGCGTAGCGCACCTTCTCCGGGTTAAGGGCGGTCGCCGGCTGGGGATCGACCAGGCCTAGCTCGGCGATGCGCGGGTTGTACTCGGTGTAGCTGCCGTCGTGCTCGCTGGACATGTGATCGGCGCCGAACGGGTTCACGGCGTAGATCAGCGCGAGGCTGCGCTTGACCTGGGGCATGTGGGCGGGCATCTCGGACCCCTTGACCGTCAGCAGCAGGTCTTCGGCTTCTGGGCCGAAGCGGCGGGCGGCCTGTGCCGAACCATCGGCCAGCACGTCCCCGAATCCCTCGCGCCGGGCGATCATCTCCACCATCTGGACCATGGCGGCGGCGTCTCCGTAGTTGAGCGCGATGCCGCCCGTATCCTCCAGCGTGATGATGCCATGCTCGAAACAGTCCATCGCCCACGCAATCGTGGCGCCGCACGCAATCGTGTCCATCCCGTACTGGTTGCAAAGCTGGTTAGCGTAGGCCACCGCCGCCAGGTCGGACACGCCGCAGTACGAGCCGAATGTGGCGAGCGTTTCGTATTCCGGGCCGCCGTAGACCGGGTCGACGCGATACGGGCCCTCGGTGACCTCGACCACGCGCTTGCAGCGCACCACGCAGGCATAGCACGTGTCGTTTTCCTTGAGCATCGTCTCGCGCATCGTTTGCCCGCTGATGCCGTCGTGATCGTCGAACACGCCGCTGTCGTAGTTGTACGTGGGCAGGCCACCGCGGCTGTGCTGCGTCCGGACCAGGGCCGTGGTGCCGAGCAGCGTCATGCTCCCCATGTCGTCCGGCGCGCGGTCCGCGCCCCAGCGGGTCAGCGCTTTGACGGCGTCCGGGTCCGCGAGGGTGGGGCGCTGCTTGCCCCGCACGACCACCGCCTTGAGGTTTTTGCTGCCCATGACCGCGCCCATGCCGGTGCGCCCGTTGGCCCGGTTGGACATGTTGATCATGGCGGCGAAGCGCACGCCGTTTTCGCCTGCCACGCCGCATTGCAGCACCTCGACGCGCTTGTCGCCCAGTTCGTCTTCGAGCGCGGTCTGCACGTCGTGCGTATCCCTGCCCCACAGGTGCCGGGCGTCGCGCAGCTCGGCCTCGCCATTGTGAATCCACAGGTAGACCGGCGTTTCGGCGCGCCCCGTGATGACCACGCCGTCGAAGCCGGTGAATTTGAACTCCGCCGGCCAGAACCCGCCGCACTGCGAATCGCCCACCATGTTGGTCAGCGGCGAGCGCGTGGTCGCCGTCATGCGGCTCTGGCCCGAGATCGGCACGCCCGTCAGCGGGCTGACCATCAACGCGAGCGTGTTCGCCGGGCCAAGCGGATCGGTGCCGGGCGGCGTGTTCTTGAGCAGGTAGTACAGCCCCATGGCGCTGCCGCCCATGTAGTGGCGGTAGAAACGCTCATCCGGCTCTTCGACGGTGATGCCGCCGGTGCTGAGATTGACGTGTAACACTCTTCCGTGATAACCGTAGGGCATGGCTGGCCTTCCTTTTTGAGCGATTCTGAACACAAACTAGCATCTTTTCTTTGTTCGGATTAGCATAATGGAACATTTTCTTTCACGAAAGGGATGCCTGCATGGTTAGCGACTTGAAAATTGCTATTCTGAATGGTTACCCCAAGACCAGCCGCGAGCGGTTCGACGCGGCCAACGTGGGCCATCCGCACGACATGTACGCCGACTTTCTGCGCCGCTACGTTCCCTCCATCACGCTCGACGTGCTGTTCATCGCCGACCTGGGGACGGCGCTGCCGTCCGGCACCAACCTGACCTCGTATGATGGGTACGTCTGGACCGGCTCGGACCTGACCATCTATCACACCGATGACGAGCGCGTCACCCGCCAGATCGAGCTGTCGCGCGCGATCTTCGCGGCGGGCGTGCCGTGCTATGGAAGCTGCTGGGGCGTCCAGATGGCGGCGGTGGCCGCCGGCGGCGAGGTCCGCAAAAACCCGCGCGGGCGCGAGTGGAGCATTGCGCGGACCATCCGCCGCACGGACGCCGGGCGCGAGTCGCTGCTGCTGCGCGGCAAGCCGGATGTCTATGACGGGTTCATCATGCACCTGGACGAGGTCGTCACGCTGCCCCCCGGCGCGACTCTGCTGGCGGTGAACGACCATACTCACGTGCAGGCGATTGAAGTCAAACATCAGAAGGGCACCTTCTGGGCGACCCAGTACCATCCGGAATACAACTTCTACGAGATGGCCCGTTTGATCCAGGCGCGCGCCGAACCGCTGGTGAAAGAGGGTTTCTTCGACGACGTGGACGCGGTTCAAGCCTATGCGAATGATATGTTCGCGCTGGCCGCTCATCCCGACGATCCCGCCCTGCGCGAGCGGTTCTCGGTGGGGCCGGACATCATCGACCCGGAGATCCGCGAAGCCGAACTGCGCAACTGGATCGATTTCCTGGTGAAGCCGTCCGTGCGGCGCTAACGCGTTTGTGCGTATTCTAACACAAACCAACACGAAAAATAAACACAATTTGTTGGCATTATAACATATTTTGGGCGATGCACATGAAAGCAGTCGAACGACAGAATCGGATTCTCCAGATCATCGCCGAGCAAGGCGCCGTCACGGTCGCGGACCTGAGCCACCGGTTCGACGTGTCCGATATGACCATCCGGCGCGATCTCTCGGCGCTGGAGCGGGCCAGCCTGCTGCGCCGGATTCATGGCGGCGCGGTGAGCGCGCGCGGGCGCAGTTACGAGCCGCCGGTCTTGAGCCGGGTGCAGGAGTCGCGGTCGTCCAAGCAGGCGATCGGTGCGTTCGCGGCCACGTTAGTCCACGAGGGCGACAGCATCGCGCTGGACATCGGCACCACGACGCTGGAGCTGGCGCACAATATCACGCGCCTGCGCGACATCACGGTGCTGACCAACTGCCTGCCGATCGCGAATCTCCTGACCGATCAGCCCGGCATCCGCCTGATGCTGTCCGGGGGCATCGTCCGGCCCGGCGAGCACTCGCTGATCGGCCCGGTCGCCGAATACACGTTCAGCCGCTTCTACATCGACAAGGCGTTCATCGGCATCGGCGGCGTGGACCTGACCGCCGGGCTGACCGAGTACAACCTCGAAGACGCCGAGGTCAAACGCCGGATGATCGAGAACTGCCGGAGCTGCATCCTGCTCACCGACAGCTCGAAATTTGGCCGTAAAACGTTCGCCAGCGTGGCGCCGCTGTCGGTGCTCAACGCCGTGGTGACGGATGACGGCCTGGACGAAACCTACCGTGCCGCGCTGACCGAGATGGGGATCACCGTCTACGCCGTGCCACGCGCTGCAACCGGGTCGTAACCTGTTCTATGTGCGCAATTGAGGAGAAAGTTGGGTGCGTACGAAAGTTATCGTTGTGGTGCTGGACGGCTGCCGGCCCGACGCGTTGGCGCAGGCCCGCACGCCTCATCTCGATTGCCTCTGGCAAACGGGCGCGTATACGTGGCAGGCGCGTTCGGTGGCGCCGAGCCTGAGTCTGCCTACCCATACGTCGATGTTCCGGGGCGTTTCGCCCCAGCGTCACGGCGTGGCGAGCAACACCTTCAACCCCGCCGCCGCGACGTATCCGAGCGTGTTCGAGCTGGCCGGGCGGGCCGGGCTGCGCACCGTCATGTTCTATAGCTGGGAAGAACTGCGCGACCTGGCCGCGCCGGGTAGCCTGGCGTTGAGCTACTGCCGCGCGCTGAGCCCGCACGAGGACACCGACCGGATCGTCGCGCGCGCTGCCGCCGACACCATCGTGACGGCGCAGCCGGACCTGACGTTCCTTTACCTGGGCAGCGTGGACCTGATCGGCCATGCCGATGGCTGGATGTCCGCGCCGTACATTCGCGGCATCGAGAACCTGGACGGCGCGGTCGGCGATGTCGTCGCGGCCCTGGAGCGCGCCGGCCTGCGCGACTCGTTCACCTTCCTGGCGCTGGCCGATCACGGTGGGCACGACCACGAGCACGGATCGGACCGCGCCGACGATCTGACGATCCCCTGGCTGCTCAACGGTCCCGGCGTCAGGCAGGGCCATGCCATCCAGTCGCCGGTGATCATCATGGACACCGCGGCCACCATCGCCCACCTGCTCGACCTGCCGCGCCCTGAGGTGTGGGAAGGGCGCCCGGTCCTGGACGCGCTGAATGGCTGACACCGCGCTCGTCGCGTGGCGCCAGAGCTTTTCGCCGGGGCGGACACTCTGGCTCATCGGGCTGGGCGTGGCTGTGTCGCTGCTGGGGGACGTCGGGCTGTACATCGTGCTGCCCACCCATACCCAGCAGGCGGGGATCGCGCTGGGCGACGTCGGCCTGATGCTCTCGGCCAACCGCCTGATCCGCATCTTCCTGAACAGCCCCTACGGCGTGCTGGTGGAGCGCATCCCGCGCCGCCGGATGATGGTCCCCTCGCTGTTCCTGGGCGGTTTCTCGTCGCTGCTGTACACCGTTCCGGGGTTCTGGCCGCTGCTGATCGGGCGCCTGATGTGGGGCACGGCCTGGGCGGGGATCTGGCTGGGCGGCAGCACGGCGGTCCTGGACATCGCGACCGATCAGAATCGCGGGCGCTTCATCGGGCGCTACCAGATGTGGTATTTCATCGGCGGGGGCGGGAGCGCGCTGGTAGGCGGCGTGCTCACCGACTGGCTCGGCTATTCGGCGGCGTTCCGCGTGTGCGCTGCCGTCACCCTGGCGATGGCGCTGGCGTGGTTTCTGTTTCTGCCGGAAACCCGCCCGCAGCCGGCCAGCGCGTCCGGCGACCCGGTCGGGGGCGGCGCGGACGAGTCACCGCCGCCGGCACCGGGGAGTCCCGCGCTGCCGTTCCGGTGGATTCCCCTGGGAACGGCGGTGCTGCTGCTCGGCCTCAACTGGCTGATCTTCCTGGGTATTCTCGGCGCGACGCTGCCCTTGCTGCTCGAAGAGCGTATCGGGGAATCGGTCGTGATCATCGGGTTGATGATCCCGCTCGCGTCGTTCACGGGCGCGCTGTCGGCGTCCCAGCAAGCCATCAGCCTGGTGACCTCGCCGGTGGCCGGGTGGCTGTCCGACAGGGGCGGCAACCGGTGGGGGCTGGTCGTCTTCGCGATGATGTTGGGCGTCGGCGCGCTGGCGCTCACCGCGACCGGGGCGGGGGGCGTGATCGTGGTCGCGATCATGGCGAGCGCCGTGGCGACCAGCGTGCTGCAAACCCAGGTGATGACTCTGACCGGCGACTACACCGACAGGAACCGGCGGGGCCGCGTGCTGGGCGTGCTCAACACGGTGGGCGATCTCGGCAGCGCCGCCGGGCCGCTGCTGGCCTACGCGTTGATCCCCCTGATCGACCTCAGCGGGCTGTTCTGGGCGGCAACGGTCGTGCTGGCACTGGCGTTCCCGTGGACGCTGTGGGTGGCGCGGCGCGAAACGCGCCAGGGGCATGCCCTGGCGCCGTCGATGTAGTGTGCCTGAACGCGCGGTGACTGTGCCTCGTGCCGCGCGGTCCGACGTCACGCGGGCTGTTGGACGGCGTCCGGCTCCGGCTGGCGCAGGTGGCACGCACACAGATGCTGCCGGCCCAGGTCGATCTGCTGCGGGATTTCCTGCGAGCAGATGTCGATCGCCTCGGGGCAGCGAGTGTGGAACCGGCAGCCGGGCGGCGGGCGCAGCGGGCTGGGCGGATCCCCCGGCAGGATGATGCGCTCGCGCTTCACTTTCGGATCGGCGATCGGGATGGCGGACATCAGCGCCTGGGTGTAGGGGTGCTGCGGGTTGCCGAACAATTCCTCGCGCTCGGCGACCTCGACGATTTTGCCCAGGTACATCACCGCCACCCGGTTGCAGAGATGCTCGACCACGCTCATATCGTGCGCGATGAACAGCAGCGTCAGGTCCAGCTCCTGCTGGAGGTCCTTGAGCAGGTTGAGCACCTGCGACTGGATCGACACGTCGAGCGCCGAAACAGGCTCGTCGCACACGATGAAGCTCGGCTTGACCACCAGCGCGCGCGCGATCCCGATACGCTGGCGCTGGCCGCCGGAGAATTCGTGCGGGAAGCGGCGCATGTGCGGCTCTTGCAGCCCGACCATTTCGAGCGCCTCGAGCACGCGGCGATAGCGCTCCTTGCGATCGGTGACGCCGTGCACGCGCAGGCCCTCGCCCACGATGTCGCCCACCTTCGAGCGCGGGTCGAGCGAGGAGTACGGGTCCTGAAACACCAACTGCATCTCCCGGCGCAGCGGCTTCATTTCCGTGCTGCTCAGCTTGAAGATGTCGCGCCCCTTGAACTTCACCGAGCCGGACGTCGCCTCGACCAGCCGCAGAATCGCGCGCCCCACCGTGGTTTTGCCGCAGCCCGATTCACCAACCAGGCCCAGGATCTCGCCGCGCCGGATGTCCAGGTCCACGCCATCGACCGCTTTCACGACGCCGGCAGTGCGTTTGAGAATGCCGCTCTTGATTTCGAAGTGCACTTTCAGGTCGCGGATTTCGAGCAGGTTTTCTTCGGTCATGACTCACCTTCGTATAGCCAGCAGCGAACGAAATGGTTGGGTTTGGCCTCGATCATGTGCGGCTCCTCGACCTCGCAGCGGGTCAGCCCATGCTCGATCCGCGCCTTGCAGCGCGGCGCAAACCGGCAGCCGGGCGGCATGTCGATCAGGTTCGGAACGTTGCCGGGGATGACTTCCAGCCGCTCTTTGACCTGGCCCATCACCGGGATCGACGCGATCAATCCCTGGGTGTAGGGGTGGAGCGGCGTCTCGAACAGCTCGACCGTCGGCGCTTCCTCGACGGCGGTGCCCGCGTACATCACGGTCACGATGTCGGCCATCTCGGCGACGATGCCCATGTCGTGGGTGATCAGGATGACGCCCATCTCGTGCTCGTCGCGCAGCTTGCGGATCAGGTCCAGCACCTGGGCCTGGATGGTCACGTCGAGCGCGGTCGTCGGCTCGTCCGCGATCAGCAGGTCCGGCGCGCAGGCCATCCCCATCGCGATCATGACGCGCTGTGCCATGCCGCCCGACATTTCGTGCGGGTAGTTCTCCACGCGCCGGTCCGGGTCGGGGATGCCCACGCTGCGGAGTTGTTCGACGGCATCTTTTCGCTTGATGGTGCGCTGCTTGCCCTCGTGAATCCTGAGCACTTCGATGAGCTGGGTGCCCACGCGGAGCACCGGGTTCAACGAGGATTTCGGCTCCTGGAAGATGACCGAGATCTGCTTGCCGCGAATGGCCGTCATCTCGTGGCGCGTTTTCTTGAGCAGGTCTTCGCCCTTGAACAGGACCTCGCCGGACACGATCCGGCCCGGCTTGTCGACCAGGCGCAGGATCGACATGGCCGTCATGCTCTTGCCGCAGCCCGACTCGCCGACGAGGCCGTGAATCTGGCCGCGCTCGACGGTCAGTGAGACGCCATCAACCGCTTTGACGGTGCCGTCGCGCGTGAAGAAGTAGGTGCGCAGGTCGTGGATTTCCAGCAAGGGCTGGGAATTTGTGGAAGGTTGGAAGTCGTGCTGGTGTTTGGTCATGACGTTACCCTATCAGCGATCCAGGCGCGGATCGAGCGCATCGCGCAGGCCGTCGCCCAGCAGGTTGAAGGCCAGCACCGTGATCATAATGGCGATGCCCGGATAAAAGACCAGGTGCGGCGCGGTGAAGACCTGGTTGCGCTCGGCACCCAACATGGCGCCCCATTCCGGGGTAGGGGGCTGCGCGCCCAGGCCCAGGAACGACAGCGCGGCAGCGTCCAGAATCGCGGTGCCGATGCCCAGCGTGGCCTGCACGATCAGCGGCGCCATCGCGTTGGGCAGCACGCGGCGGAACAGAATGCGAACCTGGCTGACGCCCAGCGCGCGGTCGGCGGTGACGAAGTCTTCTTCCTTGACGGACAGCACGCCGGACCGGGCCACGCGTGCATAGGCCGGAATGAACACGATCGAAATGGCGGTCAGGGCGTTGATCAAACCGGGACCCAACACGGTGACCACGGCGATCGCCAGGATCAGCGACGGGAAGGCGAGCATCACGTCCATGATGCGCATGATCACGTTGTCCACCCAGCCCCCGAGGAAGCCCGCAATCGCGCCGGAGATCGTGCCGACGATCACCGCCAGCGTGACGGTCGTCAGGCCGACCAGCAGCGAGAGCCGCGTCCCGTAGATCACCCGGCTGAACTGGTCGCGCACATTGCCGTCGATGCCCATGATGTACTGCCTATCCGACGTCTTGAGGATGTTGACCGCGTCCCCATCCGCGACGAGAATCCCGCCGCCGTTGGTCTGCCAGGCCGTGCTGGTCAACACGCCGTCCGTTTCTTGCGACAAGATGTGCTCGCCATTCGTAGCGTCCCACACCCGCAGCAACTGCTCGCTTTTGGTGAAAATGCGCGTCGCGAGCGGGCTGCTGGCGATCTGCTCGATGGGCGCCCCGTGGTCGAATTCGTGCAGCAGTTCGCCGCTTCGAGAACTCCACATCAGGCCGGTATTGCCGCTGGTCGCCATGACGCGCTCCACCCCGCGCGAGAGATCGTCGCTCCAGGCGGCGTTGTCGAGCGGCTGGTCGTATTCGATCACGCGTTCCTCGGCGAAGCTCGCCGCGTTCCACACGTGCAGCGTCGTGCCGGCAGTCGTCACGATGCGGGTGCTGCCCCGGTTGAAGCGTGCGCTGGTCACCGGGTTTTCGTGTTCCAGGGTGGTGACGGCTGTCCCGGTGAACACGTTCCAGAGCTGCACCTGCCGCCCGGCGGCGGTCATGACCAGGGTGCCGTTGCCGTTCCAGGCTACTTCGGTCAGGTCGGATTCAAGCTCGATTGTGCTCACCACGCCCCACGACAGCGTATCCCACAAATCGACCCGCCGGTCGCTGGCGGTCAGGAACCGGGTGCCGTCAGCGTTCCATTTCACCAGTGTGGCCCCGCCTGGGTTTTCCAGCGTGCGATCGATCTGGCGGCGGTTGACGTCCCAAACGATCACCTCGTCTTCCGTGATGCCGAGAATTTTCTGGTCGTTGGGACTCCAATCGATGGCGAAAATCGGCTGATCGGCCTGAAGGTCCATCAGCTTTTTGCCCGAGCCACGGTTCCAGATCGTGATCGTGTTGCCGCTCGTCGCTGAGATCAGCGAGTTGGTCGCGCTGAGGGCGGCCATCTGAATGTCCGAGGCCGCTGTCGCGTCGAACAGGCTGTCGCCCGCGCCCGGACAGCCGAACAGGTGAATGCAGGGTTTGTCGCGTTTGCCGACGCCTTCTTCGGGGACGTCCAACAGCACCTGCAGGGGGTCGTGCGTGGCGAGCACCGGGGCGAAGATGGCGATGAACAACAGCGTTCCGAGGATCACCAGGCCGACCACAGCCGAGGGTTTGCGGAGCAGTCGTTCGAGCGTTTCGCGCCAGAGGCTTTTCGGGGGCCGCGAGATGACCGTTGCGTCTGCAGCGGCTAACTGAACTTCAGGAGATTGATCGGTGGATTCCATAATGGCTCTTACTCAAGTCGAATGCGCGGATCAAGATAGGCATATAGGGCGTCCACAATGAGATTGATGAAGACGAAGAAGACGGCAATGATCAACGTAAACGCCTGGACCACGGTGTAATCGCGGCCTGTGATTGAATCGTACAGAATGCGCCCCACGCCAGACAGCCCGAAGACCGTTTCGGTGAGGACAGCCCCACTCAACAGCGAACCGAGCGACAGCCCGATGATGGTCACGACCGGCAGCAGCGCGTTGCGCAGGCCGTGTTTGACGACCACGCCCATTTCGCGCACGCCTTTGGCGCGCGCCGTGCGGATGTAATTGAGCCCCAGCACTTCCAGCAGGCTGGAGCGCGTCATGCGCGCGATGATCGACAGCGGAATGGTCCCGACGGCGATGGCGGGCAGGACCATGTGCTTGAACGCGTCGACGAACCCATCCCAGTCGCGGACCAGCAAGGCGTTGAGGGTGTTGATGTTGGCGATGAAGCCCGGCAGCGTGAGCGCGTCGCCATCGACATTCAGGCCCCAGGCGACGTAAAATGGCTCGATCGACTGGCCGGCGGTCAGGCGCCCGGTCGGGGGCAGCCAGAACGGCGTGTCTTTGAGGACCACGCCGAAGACGTACGATAGCATCAATCCCAGCCAGAATACCGGCATCGACACGCCGATATTGGCCCAGATCATCGTGCCGACGTCGATCGACGAGTTGTGATAATAGGCCGAGATAACGCCCAGCGGAATGCCCACCGTGACGGCAAACAGCATGGCGAAAAAGCTCAGCTCTAGCGTGACCGGCAGCCGCTCGACCATCAGCTCGGTGACGGGGCGGCCAAACTTGAGTGATTCGCCCAAATTGCCATGCAGCACGTCGCTGATGTAAATACGAAACTGTTCGTAAATCGGGTCGTTGAGTCCGTAACGGTCGTTGAATGCATCACAGATCTCATCAGTCGCCTTTTCGCCCAGGGCAGACCGGCACGGATCCCCCGGCAACAGGCGCGTCAGCGAGAAGGTTACAAACAAAATCCCCAGCAGAACCGGGATAGCCAGCGTCAGACGCCGCGCAAGATAACTTGCCATCGATTCGATTGCCTCAATTGTGTCTCGGAATGTGCTGTTTTATTTACTCGATAGCCGGGCTGATGGTTTGATTTTGGCGTGACAGCACCCCCGAGTATACCCCATAACAGTCAGGGGGCACCTGTTTCGTGCCCCCTGTTGGTCAAACCCGTCGAGGGACGGTATTCCGCGCTTACTCGGCGTTCAAGAAAGCTCCGAACAGGCCGGGGAAGTAAGCGAAGCTGCCGTTGCGACCCACGTGCAGCGGGTGCGACGCATCCCACTGAACCACGAAGGACAGCACGACGTCATTCGCGTCGAGCGACGAACCATCGTGGAAGGTGACGCCTTCGCGCAGATTGAAGGTCCACTCGGTGCCGTCTTCGTTGGCTTCGTAGCTCTCGGCCAGGCTGGGTTGGACAGCGGTGCCGCCCACCTCGAAGGCCAGCAGCGATTCGTTGATTTGCTCGCAACCGCGCAGCGATTCGCCGTCGGTCTCGTCAGCGCAGTACAGGCCGATCGGCTCGGCGTTCTGCATCCACACCAGGGTGTCCTGGCCCGGCACCTGCATCACCATGAACATTTCGTTGCCCAGCGGGCTGGCGTGCGCGCCCTCGACAGTGGCCTTGAAGGCGGTCGCCGAAGCGCCGTGCGCCACGGGGATCATCGGGACGTTGTCCTTGATGGCCTGGTTGGCCTCGACGTAGAGCGTCAGGCGCTCAGCCGGGTCAGCGATCTGCGCAGCGGCGCGCAGCGGGGTCGTGATGCTCTCGAACGTGTCACCGAACTGGTCCGATGCACCCAGACCAAAGTGGTAGTCGAGGAAGTTGGTCGCATCCGGATAGTCCGCGCCCCAACCCAACAGGTACATCGCCAGTTCACCGGCGTCACTCGCGTCGATGAAAGCGCCCGATTCCATGACCTCGATGTTGACGGTCACGTTCAGGTTCTCAGCGAGCTGGGCCTGGATGTCCTCGGCCACGCGACCCGGTTCGGGCAGGTACGAGCGGAACACATCGCGGTAGTTCAGCGTGATCTCGAATCCATCGGGATAACCGGCTTCGGCCAGCAGGGCGCGGGCGGCTTCCGGATCGAAGTCGTACCACGACACCTCAGGCGTATAACCGAAGATGACCGGCGGCATGAACTGCGTCGCCACGATCGAGCCAGCCGGGTAGAAGTTGTCGACGATGCGCTGGCGGTCGATTGCCATCGCCAGGGCCTGGCGCACCTGGACATCGTCCACCGGCTCGTACCAGTTGTTGAAGCCGATGTAGAAGACGTTGGTGCCGGGACGATCGTACAGGATCAGGTTTTCGTCGTCACGGATCTTCTCGTAGTCATCGGGGCTGGGGTTGTCGATGCCGTCAACGGTGCCGGCCTGCAGCTCGGTCAGACGGGCCGCGCCCTCGGAGTTCCACCGGAAGACGACGGTGTCGGTCAGGGCCGGGGTTCCCCAGTAGTCCTCGTAACGCTTGAGGGTCAGGTTGTCGCCACGGGTCCACGATTCCATCATGTAGGGGCCGGTGCCGATGGGGTTATCTACCAGGTCACCACCGCCGCCGGTCGCTTCCAGATACTCGGCGCTGTGGATCGCGAAGGCCGAGAAGGCGGCCTTCGAGGGGAATGCCGGGTCCGGATAGCACAGCGTGAACTTCACGGTGTACTCGTCGAGCGCTTCAATCGACAGGAACTCGCCGCCATAGTCGCAGCTCTCCGCTGAGTACGACATCGGCTCGAAGCCCTGGGCTTCGGCGCCACTCGGTACCGACACGACGGCCAGGGCCATCACAGCAACCAACAGCAGCGATAGGACGGTGTAACGTCGCTTATTCATGTTAAATCCCTTCTACTCTCCATAGGTTCTAGTGCACGAAAATACACGAACAGGTGACTAATTCGTACCCGATAACCGCTCCTTTCTCAGGCAGAAAACAGGCGACTAAAGGCACTGAAATAAAGGAATCTCGAAATGGGGTGATTGCGGTCTCATTAGTTGACACAACAATACCAAAAAAGTAAGCGTGTCGCAACAACAAGCGGGTGAGAGCGTAGTCGGTGGTGAAATGCGCTGCGAGTGCGGCACCAACTATACCCAGACTCGATTGCTTTGTCGTTTGTTAATTTTAGACAAATCCCCCCTTTCGGCGCCGGAATGGCGTCACGTCGGGTGTGCGGCCCGGTACCCGGCCAGCATCTGGTCCATCACCCAGTTGGTGCGCGCTGCGCTCTCCCCGGTGCTGGGACAGGTCCCCTCGCCGTTCAGCGCGTCGACCACCATCTGGATCAGCGGTGCCTGGACGTGCGGCGGGTTGTCAATCTGGAACGCCGTGGTTTCGCGGGCGGTTGTGACGGTGACCGGTGACGTATCGAAGCACGAGAAGGCGATCTGCCCGCCGGTGCCGGTGATCTCGATCCGGTCGACGGGCTGCCCGCTGGTGAAGCACCACGTTCCCACCCCCTGCACGCCCGACTCGAACACGAAACTGCCGCTCACGATGTCCTCTGCCGGGTAAAGCCCTGCCTGGTTGGCCGCGAACCCCTGCGCCTGGAGGATCGGCCCCAGCGCATAGTCGAGGAAGTCGAGCATGTGCGACGCCAGATCGACGAACTTGCCGCCCCCGGCGATCTCCGGCACGACGCGCCACGGCAGGTTGTCCGCGTCCATCTCGGCGGGCGCCGGCGGCTGGTGGAGCGCGATCGCGACCGAGCGCACCGTCCCGATGGCGCCCTCGTCGATCAGCGCCTTGATCTTCACGAAGCGGGGCAGCGCGCGCCGGTAGTACGCGACAAACAGCGGCACCCCCGCCGCGCGGCAGGCGTCGATCATGGCCCGGCATTCGTCGTAGGTGCGCGCCATCGGCTTCTCGACGTAGACCGGCTTGCCCGCCTGGGCGACGCGCAGCGTGTACGCCATGTGAACGTGGGGCGGGGTGGCGATGTATACCGCGTCGACGTCGGGATCGTGGATCAGCGCGTCGGCGTCGTCGGTCCAGCGGGGGACGCCGTGGCGCTGCGCGTAGTCCCTGGCCCGCGCGCCGTCGCGCCGCATGACGGCGACGAGCTGTGAGTGAGTCGCCTGTTGGAAAGCGGGGCCGCTCTTGACCTCGGTCACATCGCCGGCCCCGATGATCCCCCAGCGGATGGTTCGCACGGTGCGCTCCTTTGCCGCTCAGTCCCGGTGATTGTCCAGCTCGGCCAGCAGGCGGCCCAGCGACAGATCGGCCAACGACGCGATCTGGCGGTGGGCGTGGTCGAGCGACAGCCGCCGCGTGACCGGGTTGGGCACGGCCACGCAGTACAGCCCGGCGCGCGTCGCGGCCAACACCCCGTTGGGCGAATCCTCGAAGGCGATCGCTTCGTCCGGCGCCAGGTTCAGGCAGTCCAGCGCGGCGAGGTAGAGGTCGGGCGCGGGCTTGACGTTCTCGACGTCGTCGCCGCAGCGGATGCAGTCGAAATAACCGATCAGGCCCAGCCGGTCCAGGTGGCCCGCCACCCAGGCCCGTTTGGAGGTCGAAGCCACGCCTAGCTTCAGGCCGCGCGCTTTGGCGTCGGTCAGGACGTCGATCACGCCGGGCAAGATCGGCTGTGCGTGGATCATCGACAGGCTGCGCGCTTTGTGCTGGCGGCGCAGCGCCGCCCGGTCCAGCGAGCGCCCGATCTGCTTTTCCAGGTCGGCGATAGGATCGAAGGCGTCCGGCGCGGTGCCGATGCAGATCGCCCACGCATCCAGGCTGAGCGCCCCGCCGTGATCGGCGTAGACCGACTGCCAGGCGTCGAATTCCGGCAGTTCGGTGTCCAGAATCAGCCCGTCGAAATCGAAGATGAGTCCCCGAATCATGTTGGCCTTTCCACTCCGGTACGCGTCAGTCATCCAGGGCGGCGCGCAGACTGGCCGCCAGATCGCGGACCGAGTGTATCCCAGACTGCCCGGCTTTGACCAGTGCGCTGCCGACGATGAACCCGTCCACCAGCGGATTCACGCGGCGCGCCTGCTCTGGCTGGCTGATGCCGAACCCCAGCACCAGCGGTTTGTCCGTCTGGGCGCGCACCCTGGCGATGAAATCCTCCAGGCCGGGCGGCAGCGCCGACCGCGCGCCCGTCACTCCCGTGACGGACACCACGTAGATGAAGCCGGTGGCGCGCTCGGCGACCAGCGCGACGCGTTGGGCGTTGCTCGTCGGCGCCAGGAACGCCGTCAGCGCCAGGCCGTGACGCGCGCAGGCGTCACCGACCAGGCTCGCTTCTTCGGGGGGCAGGTCGGGCACGATCACGCCGTCCGCGCCGGCAGACCGGGCGGCTTCGGCGAACGCGTCCGGCCCGTAGGCCAGCAGCGGGTTGAGGTAGCCCATCAACAGCATGGGCTGGTGCACCCCGCGCGATCGCAGCTCGCGCACGGCATCGAGGCAGCGCTGGACGGTGACGCCGTTCTCCAGCGCGACCTGAGTCGCGGCCTGGATGATCGGGCCGTCGGCCAGCGGGTCGCTGAACGGCACGCCGATCTCGAAGCCGTCCGCGCCCGCCGCGGCCATCGCCTCGATGATGTCCAGCGACTCGTCGTAGGTTGGGAAGCCGACCGGGAAATAGGGCAGGAACGCCGCCCGCCCGGCGGCCTTCGCGCGGGTGAACATCGCCGCCAGCGCGTCCAACCCGGTCGCGTATGTCGTGTGGTTCATGCCTGACCCCCTAGCTGGGCGATCACGGTGTCGAGGTCTTTGTCGCCGCGCCCCGACAGGTTGACCAGGATGATCGAGTCGCGGGGCATTGCCGGCGCGCGCTTGATCGTTTCGGCGACGGCGTGCGCGCTCTCCAGCGCCGGGATGATCCCCTCGAGCTGGCAGAGCGTCTGGAAGGCGCTCAGTGCTTCGTCGTCGGTGGCGTAGGTGTAAAAGGCGCGCTCAAGCTGGCGCAGGTAGGCGTGCTCCGGCCCGACAGCCGCGTAATCCAGCCCGGCGGAGACGCTGTACGTGTTGCGAATCTGGCCGTCGGCGTCTTGCAGCACGTAAGAGCGCGTGCCGTGCAGCACGCCGGGCCGCCCGGTGGCCGGGTCGGCGAAGCGGGCCGCGTGCTCCCCGCTGCCGATCCCGCATCCGCCCGCCTCGACGCCGATCAGGTCGATCGGGTCATCGTCGCGGAAGGCGTGGAAGATGCCAATCGCGTTGCTGCCGCCGCCCACGCACGCGATCACCGTGTCCGGCAGGCGCCCGGCCTGCTCGATCATCTGCTGGCGCGCCTCGATCCCGATCACGCTCTGGAATTCGCGCACCATCAGCGGGTACGGGTGCGGCCCCAGCGCCGAGCCGAGCAGGTAGTGGGTGGTGTCCACGTTCGTCACCCAGTCGCGGATCGCCTCGTTGATCGCGTCCTTCAGGGTGCGGCTGCCGCTCTCGACCGGGATCACCTCGGCGCCGAGCAGTTGCATGCGAAAGACGTTCGGGCGCTGGCGGGCCATGTCCACGCTGCCCATGTAGACGTGGCATTCCAGCCCCAGCAGCGCGCAGGCGGTCGCCGCCGCGACGCCGTGCTGGCCCGCGCCCGTCTCCGCGACGATGCGCCGCTTGCCCATCCGCTCGGCGAGCAGCGCCTGCCCCAGCGCGTTGTTGATCTTGTGCGCGCCGGTGTGGGCCAGGTCCTCGCGCTTGAGGTAGATCCGCGCCCCGCCCAGGTGATCGCTCAGCCGCCGCGCGTAGGTCAGCGGGGTGGGGCGCCCGGTGTAGGTCGCCTGCAAATCTGCGAATCGCGTGAGAAAGGCGGGATCGGCCATGGCCGACTCGAACGCCTCGATCAGCTCGTCCAGCGCCGGGACGAGCGTCTCCGGCACGAAGCGCCCGCCGTATTCCCCATAATAGCCGCGCGCATCCGGCACGCTGACCGGCTCCGTCACCTGTCTGTGATTGCCCATCATATTCCTACCCTGTCACTCCTCCGCTCGACCAGAACCACATCGCGCCATACGCCGTGCAGCCTGCCGAGCCGCTCGCGAATACCCACCTGCCGGAAGCCACAGGCCGCCATCAGGGCCAGGCTGACCGTGTTCTCGTGCAGGATCTGCCCTTGCAGCGTCCAGAGTCCGGCTTGCTCCGACGCGTCGATGATCGCCATGATCAGCGCCCGGCCTACGCCCTGGCGGCGCGCCCGGGCCGCCACGTACACGCTGATCTCGGCCACGCCCCCGTACACGCACCGGCCCGATACCGGCGTGAGCGCCGCCCAGCCGAGGATGTCCTCGCCATCGCGCGCGACCAGCCGGCAGTCTTGCAGGTGTTCCGCGTCCCATTTCTCCCAGGGCGGCGTCTCGGTTTCGAGCGTCGCGTTGCCGGTGGCGATCCCCTCTTCGAAGATCGCTGCCACCTGGGGCCAGTCGGACGGGCGCAGCGGCTCGATCGTGTATCCCATCGCGCTACCCCTCCGCCGCCCGCACGGCAGCGATGAATGCCCGCACCCGCGCCGGGTCTTTGCGGCCCGGCTGGCCGTCCTCGACCCCGCTGGCGACGTCCACGCCCCAGGGCCGGATCGCGCGGGCGCGGTCGGCCACGTTGTCCGGCGCTAACCCGCCCGCCAGCATCACGCGCGGGGCGACAGCCATCACCGCGCGCGCTACCTCGACGCTGGCCTGCTCGCCGGTCCCGCCGTAGAGGTCCGGGTGGTACGCGTCCAGCAGCAGCGCGGGAAGACCTTCCTCGCGCGGGGCGTGGACGAGAAAGCGCGCCGCCTGCCCGGTGGCCTCGTCCCGGCTGCGCGGGCGGATCGCCTTGATCGCGCGCCCGGCCAGCCCGGCCAGGACGTCCTCCGGCTCGTCGCCGCTCAACTGCGCGAGGTCCAGCCCGGCGAGCGCCATCACTGCCGCGATGTGCTGCGCGCTCTCGTTGACGAACACGCCGACCAGCAGCGGGGAGCCGTCCCCCAGCGCCGCTCGCAGCCCCTCGGCGAGCGTCCGCGCCCGCTCCGGCGGCAGGTAGCGCGGGCTTTTCGGGTAAAAGTTCAGGCCGAGCATGTCGGCCCCGGCGCGCGCGCAGGCCAGCGCGTCGTCCAGCGTGGTGACGCCGCAGATCTTGACGCGGATGTGTCCCTGGCGAGTCACCGTGCCGCCCTCCGCCGCTGGCTGCTGAGGCCCTTCACGGCCCGGCCAATCGCCGTCGCCTGGACGAGTGCCTCGCCCACCAGCACGGCGTGCGCCCCGGCCCGGCCCATTGCGCGCACGTCCTCGCGGGACTGGATGCCGCTCTCGGCGACCAGCGTGACGCCGTCCGGCATGCGCCGGGCCAGCCGGGTCGTCGTGTCCAGATCGACCTCGAACGTTTTCAGGTCGCGGTTGTTGATGCCCACCAGCGCCGGCTCGACCGCCAGCGCGCGATCCAGCTCGCGCTCGTTGTGCACCTCGACCAGCGCGGCCATGCCCAGCTCGCGGATCAGGGCGTGCAGGTCGCGCAGTTGGGCGTCTTCAAGCGCTGCGACGATCAGCAGGATCGCGTCCGCGCCCGCCGCCCGGCCCTCGTACACCTGGTACGCGTCGATCACGAAGTCCTTGCGCAGCACCGGCACGTCGACCAGGTTGCGGACGGCGGTCATGTCTTCCAGCCGCCCCTGGAAGAACCGCTCGTCGGTGAGCACGGAGATCGCCGCCGCGCCGTTGCGGGCGTAGGACCGGCCCAGGCGCGTCGCGTCGAACGGCTCGATCAGCACGCCTTTCGAGGGCGACGCGTGCTTGACCTCGGCGATCAGCGCCACGGTGTCGCGGTGCAGCGCCGCGATCATGTCGCGCGGCGGGGTCACGAACGCGACCGCGTCGCGCAGGTGCTGCAGCGGCACGCGTTTCTGGCGCGCGGCGACCTCGCTCACCTTGTGATCCAGGATGGTGTCCAGGATGGTCTGGGTTCGTCTATAGTGTTCCGGCATGGGCCAACTCCTGGCTATACGCGATCAACGCGTCGAGTTTAGCAAGCGCCGCGCCGCTGTCCAGCACTTGCGCCGCCTGCGCGATGCCGCCCGCGATGTCATCCGCCGCGCCGCCCGCCACCAATGCCGCCCCCGCGTTGAGCAGCACGACGTCACGCTTGGCACCGTCCACCTCGCCGCTCAGCACGCCGCGCAGGATGCGCGCATTCTCGGCGGCATCGCCGCCCAGCAGGTTCGAGATGTGCGCGGGCTTGAGTCCGTAATCGAACGGGTTGAGGTCCTCCGAGCGCACCCGCCCATCCTGGAGGATGCTGATCCGGTTGGGGCCGGTGGTCGTCAGCTCGTCCAGGTTGCCATAGCCGCACACCACGATCGCGCTCTTGGAGCCCAGCCCCTGCAGCACGTGCGCGATGAACTCCGTCAGGTCCGGCGCGAAGACGCCCATCAACTGGCGCTGTGCGCCCGCCGGGTTGGTGAGCGGGCCCAGGATGTTGAAGATCGTCCGCACGGCCACCTGGCGGCGCGGGCCGATGGCGTGCTTCATGGCCGGGTGCAGCCGGGGCGCGAAGAGGAACCCGATCCCGATCTGGTCGATGCACTGGCCGACCTGTTCCGGCGTCAGGTCGAGGTTGACGCCCAGCTCGGCCAGCACGTCCGCGCTGCCGCACTGGCTGGTCGAGGCGCGGTTGCCGTGTTTGGCGATGCGCAGCCCGGCCCCCGCCGCGACGAACGCGACCGTCGTGCTGATGTTGAACGTGCCGGACTTGTCGCCGCCGGTGCCGCACGTGTCCAGCAGGTCGCCGTCGAGGCGTGTCGGCACGCGGATCGCGTTGGCGCGCATGGCGCGGGCGCTGCCCAGGATCTCCGCCTCGGTTTCGCCCTTCATGCGCAGCCCCATCAGGTAGGCGCCGATCTGCGCTTCGGTCGCCTCACCGGCCATGATCTGGTTCATGACGGCTTCGGCTTCTTCCGGCTGGAGATGGCCGAAGCGGCTGATGATCTCGATCGCGCGTTGGATGTCGGTCATGGTATCACCTCGCTCGTGTGCACAGGGTTACAGGCGGTTTTCAAGGAAATTCTGCAGGATGCGCGTGCCGAACCGGGTCAGGATGCTCTCCGGGTGGAACTGCACGCCGGCCACCGGGTGAGTCTCGTGGCGGAGCGCCATCACCTCGCCCGCCTCGGTGAACGCGGTCACGGTCAGGCAGTCGGGCAGCGGCTCCTCGACGATCAGGCTGTGGTAGCGCGTCGCCTCGAACGGGCTGGGCACGCCGGTGAACAGCGCCGCGTTCTTGTGGTAAATCATGCTGGTCTTGCCGTGCATCAGGCGCGGCGCGCGGACCACCCGCCCGCCGTATACCTGCCCGATGGACTGCTGCCCCAGGCACACGCCCAGCGTCGGGATGGTGGGGCCCAGATCGCGGATCACGTCCTGCGAGATGCCGGCATCGTCGGGGGTGCCCGGCCCCGGCGAGATCACGATGTGGCTGGGCTGCATGGCGCGGATCTCGTCAACGGTGGCCCGGTCGTTGCGCACCACGCGCAGATCGGCACCCATCTCGCCCATCAACTGGACCAGGTTGTAGGTGAAGCTGTCGTAGTTGTCGATGACCAGGATCATAGCTTGGGTGCTCCTCTGTGTGGGCCGGTCACAGCAGCCCGTCTTCAGCGTTTTGGATGGCGACGGCGACGGCGCGCGCCTTGTTGACCGTCTCTTCGTATTCGCGGGCGGGATCGCTGTCTGCCACGATGCCCGCGCCGGACTGGCAGTAGATCGTCGAGCCACGCATCACCAGCGTGCGAATCGTGATGCAGGTGTCCATCGAGCCGTCGAAGCTGAAATAGCCCACCGCGCCGCCATAGGGGCCGCGCCGGGTGCCTTCCAGCTCCTCGATGATCTCCATGGCGCGGACCTTCGGCGCGCCGCTGAGCGTCCCGGCGGGGAAGGTGGCGCGCAGCAGGTCGAACGCGTTCATGCCGTCGCGCAGGCGGCCTTCGACCTGGCTGACGATGTGCATCACGTGCGAATAGCGCTCGACGTACATCATCTTGGGGACGCGCACCGTGCCGTACTGGCACACGCGCCCCAGGTCGTTGCGCCCCAGGTCGACCAGCATCACGTGCTCGGCGCGCTCTTTCTCGTCGGCCAGCAGTTCCTCGGCCAGCGCGTCGTCCTGCTGCTCGTCGGCGCCGCGCGGGCGCGTCCCGGCGATGGGCCGCACGGTGGCGATGCCGTCCTCCAGGCGGACCATCATCTCCGGCGACGCGCCGATCAGGCTGAAGTCGTCGCTGAAGCGCAGGAAGAACATGTACGGCGAGGGATTCAACGCCCGCAGCGCCCGGTAGATGGCGAAGGGCGGGGCGCTGGTCTCGCGGCTGAAACGCTGCGAGAGCACGATCTGGAAGGCGTCGCCGGCGGCGATGTACTCTTTGGCCGCGCGGACGTTGGCCTCGAACTGCGCGCGGCTCACGTTCGAGACGAGTTCGCCGTCCTGCGGCGCGGGATCGGCCCGATCGATGTACGGCAGGGGCGCGCCCAGCGCGTCGGTGATCGCGTCGATGCGGCGCAGCGCGTCGTCATACGCCGCGTCGGGATCGCCGGTGTCGTGCGCGTTCGCCAGGATGATCAGTTGGTGCTTGGCATGGTCGAAGATGACCAGCGTATCGGCCAGCATGAACGCGGCATCCGGCAGGTGCAGATCGTCGATGGCCGTGTCGGGCAGGTGCTCGATGCTGCGCACGATGTCGTAGCTGAGATAGCCCACCGCGCCGCCGATGAAGCGCGGCAGCCCATCGATCGGGACGGGGCGCACGCGGTCGAACTCGCGCTCGATCACGGCCAGCGGGTCTTCGTCCGGGGCCAGGGGGCGGCTGGTGGTTTGTCCATGGCGCGTGACGGTCACGGCATCGTCCTGCACCGTGATCAGCCCTTTGGGGTTCACGCCCAGGAACGAATAGCGCCCGACTTGCTCGCCGCCTTCGACGCTCTCCAGCAGAAACGAGATCGCGCTCGTCTGGGCGAGCTTGAGGTACACCGATACCGGCGTTTCGAGGTCGGCCAGCAGCGTCCGGTAGACGGGCACCAGGTCGCCCTGCTCGAACAGGCGGCGGGCGGTGGCGCGGTCGGGCGTGGCGTGCGTGCGGGTGCGTAGTGTGCTCGGTGATAAGGCCATGCGTGCTCTCCCGTCGGTGTCTGCCAACAAAAAATCTCTCTTCCAGTCAAGGACGAGAAGAGAGATTCCCGCGGTGCCACCTTGGTTAAGCATCCCTCTCCAGAAAACAAAAAATCTACGGTGCGCGCAGATTTTTGAACGGAGAAGCCAGCCTCACTCATTGTCAGGTACGGACGCCGGAGCGTCGATACCCTTCACCCTGATAACGGTGGTGTCTCCGGTGCAGGCTAATGGCGCGGCGCGCGTTCGACTGCACAACTCCCTGGCCCATTCCACGCCCGCGCCTGTACCGCCTTCGCAGCCACCGGCGGCTCTCTGAACACCGCTTGAGCGTGTACTATTCCAGATCACAGTATTTGTATCTGCAATTGGTGCTTAAAAAGGTAGCAGGGAAGCGGGCGGTTGTCAAGCGCTTTGTGCATTTTGCCGCATCCCCTACGCCTGCCGGGCTGTATCCCGGCGGCTTGTCGCCTGGGCTGGAACTACGATTCTGAACGCACTATAATCAGTTCACGATCCACTAGCCCAGGAACGAAGACCCATGCAGCCGTCCTCTCGTCGCAGACCACAACCTCGCCGGCGCCAGGTTTCCCGCCGCCCGCCGCGTCCCGTTCCGGGAGGCCAGCGCGCGCCATACCCGGTCCCCCAGCCGCCGCAAGCTATCGCTGCGGGCCGCACCCAGGCCCCGCCGCGACCCGCTCGCCGCCGCGTCCGGCGCTGGCGGACGCGCAGCATCCTGATGGCTGGAACGGCGGTCACCTTCGTGGCGATCGGATTGTGCCTGCTTGCGGTGGTGGGCGGATTCGGCTTGCTGCTCGGTTCCGGGCAGGTGCTGCCGGGAGTCAGCTCGGTGGGTGTGGACCTGGGCGGCATGGACGAGGCCGAAGCCGCGCGCGCGTTGGCGTCGGCGTGGGAATCGCGGGGCGTGCTGCTGCGCGATGGCGACCGGTCGTGGCAGGTGCCCCCGGCGGAGCTGGGCATCGGCCTGGATGCCGGGGCGACGGCGGCGGCGGCGCAGTCGTGGGGACGGTCCGATGGCGGGATCTCCGGCGCGCTGCAAAGCCTGGCCGGCGGGGTGGAGATCGAGCCGGTGCTCGACTTGGACCTGTCGCGCGTGATGGCCTATTTCGAGGAGAACCGGTCCCACATCGACATCCCGGCGACGAACGCGGGCGTCCGGCTGGTGAACGGGCAGGCAGTCGCCGCGCCCGCTGCCGAAGGGCGCGAGTTGAACGTCGCGGCGACGGTCGAGCGGATGCGCGTCGATGGCGCCGGGGAGCTGGCCGATGGCGCGCTCGACCTGGTGATGAGCCCGGTCCAGCCGGCGGTGACCGATGCCTCGCCGCTGGTGGCCCAGGCCAACGCGCTGCTGTCCAGCCCGTTCGACGTGCGCGGCTACGATCCGATCCGCGACGAGTGGCACACGTGGTCCGCGCCGCCGGAAATGTGGGCCGCCTGGCTGGCCGCCGCGCCCGACCCGGCCAGCGGGACGGGCCTGCTGCTGTCGCTGGCGGCGGATGGCCCGTCGGGCTTCCTGGAGAGCGCAGCGCACTTCGCCGACGAGCGCTACATCGAGATCGACGAGGCTGTGACCGCCATGCAGGAAGCACTGGCCCAAAACGCTACGGAGGCTACCGTGCGCGTCTGGCACCGCGAAACGACCTACAGCGTCCGCCCCGGCCAGACGCTGGCCGCGATTGCGGAGGAGGTCGGCATCCCGTACCCGTACATCCAGGCGGTCAATCCCGGCGTGAACGTGGATGCGCTGAGCGTGGGCCAGACGCTGACGCTGCCCTCGAAGGATGTGCTCGTCCCGCTGCCGCCGGTGCCGCACAAGCGGATCGTCATCAGCCGGGGACAGCAGCACCTCTGGGCTTACGAGAACGGGCAGGTTGTGTTCGACTGGGTGATCTCCACCGGCCTGCCGTCCAGCCCGACGGCGCTGGGCGTGTTCCAGGTACAGTCCCACGAAGAAAACGCCTATGCCCAGCAGTGGAATCTGTACATGCCCCATTTCATGGGCTTCTACCATCCGGGCCCGAACATGGACCTGATGAACGGCTTCCACGGCTTCCCCACGCGCGGCGGCGGTTACCTGTTGTGGACCGGCGACCTGGGCCGCCCGGTGACCTATGGCTGCGTGCTGCTCAGCCTGGAAAACGCCGAGACGCTGTTCAACTGGGCCGAGGAGGGCGTGGTGGTCGAGGTGCGCGGTCAATAGTCCGGCGCGCTGAGCAGATCGGCCTGGGTGGGCGGCCAGTAGCGCACGCGGGCGATCCCCACGATCGAGGACTCCGGCACCGGGCCGAAGTTGTGGCTGTCCAGGCTGTGGTTGCGGTTGTCGCCCAGCACGAAGTATTCATCCGGGCCGAGCTGCCATTCGCCGTTGCAGGCGCGCGAGGTACAGAACTCGGTGATGTACGGCTCGTCGAGCAGGACGCCGTTGATGAATACGCGCCCTTCGCGCAGCGCGATCTGCTCGTTGGGCAGGCCGATCACGCGCTTGATTAGCAGATCGTCCGCGGTGGTGGGCGAATCGAGCACGACGACATCCCCGCGCGACGCGCCCGACACCAGCATGGTGAACCGGTCCACGATGACGCGCTCGGCGGTGTGGAAGCTCGGCTCCATGCTGGCGCCATCCACCACGTAGCGCGGCACCAGCGTGTCCATCCCGACGCGCAGCAGCACGACGAGCAGCACCAGTTGGATGACGTCCTTGAGGAAGCGCGTCGCCCGGCCCCGGCTCGGGCGGCCGACGGGTTCGTGATCGGGCGTTTGGGGTAGGGGTGTCCAGGTATCCATGATTCGCGTCACTTTGGTCAGGCGATACGATAGACGTGCAGGTTAAAACCACCCATATTGTACTCCGGTTTGCCGGCCCGTCGGGCAACACTAAGCGAATTCTCATGTGACCGTGTATCTGACTGTGCGGCGCGAGCACTTGCGGGTACAATCCGGGCCCATGCCAACATTGTTCGTGCACCTGAGGATCGCTGCTCGACGGCTGGTCGCCGGTCCGTGCGCGGCTGCCCTACGGCATCGCCCGGGGACCATTCGACACGACGTGCACGGCGCCCGAATCGATTCCTGTAGATCATGCTGGGGAGACAGTCGACATGCATATCCTTGTGACCGGTGGAGCGGGCTACGTGGGATCAGCCGCGGCGGCCCATTTTCTGGCGGCGGGCCATTCGGTGGCCGTGTTCGACAGCCTGGTGAAAGGCCATCGCGCCGCGATCCCGGCGGGCGCGGCCTTCGTGCAGGGCGACCTGGCCGACGTCGCGGGGCTGGACGTGTTGTTCCAGGCGCAACATTTCGACGCCGTCGTGCATTTCGCCGCGTTCATCGAGGCCGGCGAGTCGATGCAGCTTCCCGGCAAGTACTTCCTCAACAACGTCTCGAATACGCGCAACCTGCTGGAGGTGATGGTCCGGCACGGCGTCAGGCGGCTGATCTTCTCGTCGTCGGCGGGCGTCTACGCCAGCAAGGACACGCCGCTGGTCGAGGACGATCCGACCGGCCCGGCTTCCGTCTACGGCGAGACGAAGCTGATGATGGAGCGGATGCTGCACTGGTATCACCAGACGGTTGGGATGCGCTACGCCGCGCTGCGCTACTTCAACGCGTGCGGCGCCATGCTCGACGCGGACGGGACGCCCATTCGCGGCGAGGATCACCACCCCGAAACGCACCTCATCCCGCTGACGCTGCAAGTCCCGCTCGGCCAGCGCGACGCGATCCTGATCTACGGCACGGACTACAACACGCCGGACGGCACCTGCATCCGCGATTACGTGCACATCGAAGACCTGGCCTCGGCGCACGTGCTGGCGCTGGATGCGCTCGGCGCGGGCGAGGGCAGGCTGGTCTACAACCTGGGCAACGGGCGCGGCTACAGCGTGCGCGAAGTGATCGATATCGCCCGCGAGGTGACGGGCGTGGATTTCCCCGCCGTCGAAACCGAGCGGCGCCCCGGTGACGCCGACCGGCTGGTCGCATCGTCGGGCCGGATTCAGGCGGACCTGGACTGGAAGCCGCGCTACACCGACCTGCGCGAGATCATCGCGTCGGCGTGGGCGTGGCACACCGCGCACCCGAACGGCTACGGCGACGCGCCGGCAGGCTAGCGAGTCAAACACGGCATGCACATCGCGTTCAACGGGTGGTTCTGGGACCAACCACACACCGGCAGCGGCCAGTATCTGCGCGGCCTGCTGACGGCGCTGGTCCAGCGGGCGCCGCAGCACCGCTATTCGCTGGTGGTCCCGCCCCACGCCCGGACGCTCGACCATTTGCCGCCGGATGTGGACGTGCTGCCGGTCCGCATGCGGCTGGGCGGTCACCTGGGCAAAGTGTGGTTCGAGCAGCGGGCCTTTCCGCGCGCCGTCGGGCGGCTGGGGGCGGATGTCGCGCATGTGCCGTACTGGGGCCCGCCGCTCCGCTCACCGGCGCCGGTGGTGTGCAGCGTGCTGGACGTGATCCCGCTGGTGATCCCCGCCTACCGGCAGGGCGTGCGCAACCGGCTGTATACGAGCCTGGTGGTGGCGGCGGCGCGCGGCGCGGCGCGCCTGCTGACGATCTCCGAGGATGCCCGGCGCGACATCGTCCGGCACATTCGCGTGCCGGCGGAGCGCGTGGCGGTCACCTACCTGGCGGCGGATCGGGCCTTCCATCACGAGCCGGACCGCGAGCGCGACCGGGCCGTGAGCGCGCGGTACGGCCTGGATGACCTGGACGATTTCGTGCTGTATCTCGGCTCGTATGTCGCCCACAAGAACGTCCGGCTGCTGCTGGCGGCGTATACTTACGTGGCCCAGGCGCTGGGGCAGGACGTGCCGCTGGTGCTGGCGGGTCACACGCCCGCGACGTGGGGCACGCCGCGCTTTCCCGATCTGCCCGCCTACATCGACGAGATTGGCGTGGGCGACGTGGTGCGCTGGATTGGCCCGGTGGACGAGGCCGACAAGCCCTCGCTCTACCGCCTGGCGAGCGTGTTCGTCTTCCCCAGCCGCTACGAGGGGTTCGGCCTGGGGCCGCTCGAAGCGATGGCCTGCGGAACGCCGGTCGTCGGCTGCGAAGCCTCGTCGGTGCCGGAAGTGGTCGGCGATGCGGCCTTCCTGGTCGATCCGGCGGACTCGCGGGCGATGGGCGGCGCGATCCTCTCGCTGATCACCCAGCCGGACCTCGCCGGGACCATGCGCAACCGGGGGCTGGCCCGCGCGCGCGATTTTTCGTGGCGCCAGACTGCCGAAGGCACGCTCGCCGTGTACGAAAGCCTCGTGTAACCGGATCGTCCCCGCCCGCATCCAAGAGACAAGGGGCTGTCCACCCCGGTTTTTCGTATAATAATAAGACAGAAAACCATTCGAGAAATTGCGGCATCGCAGATGGTGTTGGAAGGAAACGCACATGAGACGGACAGGTTGGTTGTTGGTGGGCGGCATTGGAATGATCGTCCTGGTGAGCGCGCTGGCGCTCGGCGCAACGGGCGTGTGGGCCCAGGATGGCGGCGATGGTGATGGCGAGGGAGGCGACGTGGAATATACCTGGTCGGGTGACGTCAACGCGCCCGATTTCCCTGACGGCGCGGACTGGATCAACGTGTCGGAGCCGCTCCGCATGGCGGATTTGCGCGGCAAGGTGGTGCTGCTCGACTTCTGGACCTACGGCTGCATCAACTGCATTCACGTGATCCCCGATCTCAAGCGGCTGGAGGTCGAATATCCGGACGCGCTGGTCGTGATCGGCGTGCACTCGGCCAAGTTCGATAACGAGGGCGAGACGAGCAACATCCGCCAGATCGTGCAGCGCTACGAGATCGAACACCCGGTGCTGAACGATAACGAGTTCGTCACGTGGCAGGAGTACGGCGTGCGGGCGTGGCCGACCTTCATGGTGATCGATCCCTTCGGCAAAGTGGTCGGCCAGCTCTCCGGCGAGCCGCTGTACAGCCGCATCCAGCCGATCATCGACACGATGGTCAGCGAATACGGCGCGAACGGCGCGCTGAACCTGGAGCCGCTGCCGCAGATCGACCCGGTGCTCGCCGATGTCGCAGAAGATACGCCGCTGCGGTTTCCGGGCAAGGTGCTGGCCGACCCGGCGGGCAATCGTCTGTTCATCAGCGACAGCAACCACCACCGGATTGTGGTGGCGGCGCTCGACACGTTCGAGGTGCTGGACGTGATCGGCTCCGGCGAGGCCGGGTTGGTCGATGGCGTGTATGCGGACGCGGCGTTTGCGGGGCCGCAGGGGCTGGCGCTGGACGGGAGCACGCTGTACGTGGCCGATACGCTCAACCACGCGATCCGGGCGGTGGACCTTGACGCGCGAACGGTGGCGACCGTCGCCGGGACGGGCGAGCAGGGCTTCAACCGCGACCAGAGCGGGCCGGGCACGGAGATGCAGCTCGCCTCGCCGTGGGACGTGGTGGCGGTCGAGGGCAGGGTGTATATCGCTATGGCCGGGCCGCACCAGTTATGGGTCTACGACATCGCCAGCGGCGAGGTGGGGCCCTACGCCGGTTCGGGGCGCGAGGCGCTGCTCGATGGCAGGCTGCGCGAGGCGGGGATGAACCAGCCCAGCGGCATCGATTCGGATGGCGGCCTGCTGGTCTTCGCCGATCCGGAAGCGAGCGCGATCCGCACCGCCGACCTCGATCCGGATGGCGAGGTCCGGACGATCGTCGGCACCGGCCTTTTCGATTTTGGCGACGTGGATGGGACCGGCGACGAGGTGCGGCTCCAGCACGCGCTGGGCGTCACGGTGGCCGACGATGGCTACCTGTACGTGGCGGATACCTACAACAACAAGATCAAGCGCATCGACCCGCAGACCCGCGAGAGTGTGACGTTCCTCGGCACGGGCGAGGAGGGCTTCGCGGACGGCGACCAGTCGCAGTTTTACGAGCCGGGCGGGATCGACTACGCGGATGGCAAGCTGTATATCGCCGACACGAACAACCACGCGATCCGCGTGGCGGATGTCGGCAGCGGCGAGGTCACGACGGTTACCTTCCCGAACGTCGAGCGGTTGACCGGCGGGGACGGGTTGGCCGCGGCTGAGGACGCGCCGCCGGTCGAGACGCTGGAGCAGGATGCGGGAGACGGCGCGATCGTCCAGCCGGTGCAGTTGGTCAGCCCCGGCGAGGGCACGATCCGCATCGAGGTGAACATGCCGGACGGGTACAAGCTGAACGACCTGGCGCCGTTCACCGCCATCTGGCCGGATGACCCGGTTGCGCAGGTCGCGCCGGACGCGCGCGATTACCGCGTGGTGCTGCCCGATCTGCCGGTCGAGATCCCGGTCACGTTCGCGGAGGGCCAGACCGAGCTGGCGGTCGATCTGACGATCTACTGGTGCGAAGCCATCAACGAAACGCTCTGCTTCGTCGACCGGTCGCGGCTGGTCCTGCCGCTGACCGTCGCCCCCACCGGCGATACCGATGTCGCGGTCTTTCAGCGCGATCTGGTGCCGCCCACGATCGAGAACACGCTCGGCTGAGGCGGGTACTCTGCCGGCGCAGTACGCACAGCGGGATATCCGGCAGGGTATCCCGTTTGTTGTTGGACGGCGTCAGGGTGTTTGGGCGGTGGCCGGCGCCGGCTCGGCGACGACGATCAGTCGGCCCTGGTAGGTCTTGGATTCCACGTCCCATTCCGTGCAGGTGACGAGTGTCACGCGGCGGCGCCCGTCCTGGGCGAGGTACCGGACCTCGTCCGGCTCCGCTTCCTGGATGAGCGTCACGGTGAAACGTTCCTCGCGTTCGCCCTCGCGCAGCACGACCATATCGCCGGGATCGGCCTCGAACAGGTGCGCGAAGGGGCCGGGCGCCCCGCTGGCGCTCTCGACGTGCCCGGCCAGCACGATGTTGCCGCCCGGATCGTCGAACCAGCTCGTCCCGACCAGGTGCCCGACGTAATCGCCCAGGTGGCGCGTTTCCCAGGTGCCCCCGTTGCGCCCGGCGGGCACGATCGGCGCGCTCATCGACGCGCCGGGGAACGCGATCACGCGGGCCGGCGCCTGGGGATCGTCGGTGGGAGTGGGGAGCACGTCATCCCGCGTCAGGCGGTCGGACGTTTCCGCGACGGGCTGTGTTGCGGAGGGCTGGTCCTGGGTTGGCTCCGGCATGAGGGTGACGCCCAGGCGGTACACGGCCAGGACGAGGACGACAATCTCTACGCCGAGCATCATACAGCCCCGGCGTGTGGGTAGATAACGGCGACGACGCAACAGACTCATAACGACTCGATATCCCGGTAAAGATAGACGAGATTATAGCAAGAAACCGGGGATCTTCGTATTGCGGAGCAGTGAATACGGGCCGGGCGCTCATCCTGCCGCCCGGCCCGTGATGGTCTAGAGGATCGAGTCGATCATGGCGGCGACCGCCCGGTATACGGGCGAGTCGTCCCCCAGCTCGACCAGCGGGCGTCCGCTGAACTCGAACGCGATCAGCTCGTCGTCGCGCGGCACCGTGCCCAGCAGCGGGACGTCCAGCGCATCGATCGTCTCTTGCAGCGGCGCGGGGATAGCGTCCCCCGCCAGCCCGTTGAGGATCAGGTACGCCTCGTCGATCTCGATGTCCAGCTCGTGGCGGAAACCCGCGATGCGCGCCGCTGCAGCCAGTCCGCGCTGCGTCGGATCGGTCACGACCAGCAGCTTTTCGACGTTGCGCGTGGTGCGCCGGCTGAGATGCTCCATCCCGGCCTCGTTGTCGATCACCACGTAGCGGTAATTGCGGCTGATGCTGTCGATGACCTCGCGCAGGTTGTGATTGACCGCGCAGTAACAGCCCGGTCCTTCGGAGCGGCCCATCGCGATCAGGTCGAATTTCACGCCCTCGGCCACCGAGGAACGGATCTCGTAGTCGAGAAAGTCGCGCTTGCTCATTCCGCCGGAGAGCGCGCCCATCGCCGCGCCGCCCGCGCCCAGCGACTGCTTGACCTGCTCCAGCATCCCTTCGCGGATCTCGCCCACCGTCCATTCCAGGTCCAGCCCGAGCACCATATTGAGGTTGCTGCTCGGGTCGGCGTCGATGGCGAGAATGGCTCCCGACCGGGTCTGTGCCAGGTGCTTGATCACCATCGCGGCGATCGTCGTCTTGCCGACGCCGCCTTTTCCGGCCAGTGCTATCGTCGTCATGATGCCGTTCCTTCCGCCGCGAGCGTCGCGGCCATCTGCTCGGCGGCCTGGCGCAGCGCGGGCACGTGGTCGTAGACCGCGATGCCCAGCCGGTCCGCTTCCTGCACGGCCAGATCGGCGGGCAGCATGCCCAGGACCGGCAGGCCCGGCGTTTCCGCGCGCAGGAAGGCCGCTTCATCCTCGCCGCGCACCTTGTTCCCGACCAGCCACAGGCGGGTCAGGCCGATGTCGGCGGCCAGCTTCTTGATCTGGGCGGCAGTGCCCAGGCTGCGCCGCGTCGGCTCGACGACGATCACCATGGCGTCGACGAAATCGACCGTCGCCCGGCCCAGGTGCTCGACTCCGGCGTACATGTCGAGGATCAGCACGTCGTCCTTGCGGAACAGCAGGTGCGTGAACAGCGTCTTGAGCATGGCGCTCTCCGGGCAGATGCAGCCCGACCCGCCCAGGTCGACGGAGCCCATTTCGAGCAGCCGCACGTTCCGGTGCGTGACGCTGAAGCGTTCCGGCAGATCATCGACGCGGGGATTGAGCGTGAAAAAACCGCCGACGGTCCCCGGCTTGGCACCGGTTCGCTCCTCGATGAGTTCTTCCATCTCGGCGATGGGGTGCAGTTGGGCGCGTAGATCGGACGGGAAGCCCAGCGCGCCGGCCAGACAAGGGGCGGGATCGGCATCGACGGCCAGCACGTCGCGCCCGGCATCGGCGAAGACCTGCGCCAGCAGCGCCGCCAGCGTCGTTTTGCCGACGCCGCCTTTTCCACTGATTGCGAGTTTCATGCGCTTTTCGACTGTTCTTCGTGTTTCGGTTCGACAAAACCGGCTGGCAGCAGCCCGCCTTCGGTGACGATCCGCGGGACGACTTCTTCCCAGCCCACGGCCATGATGTGGAAGCCGTTCACGCCTTGTTTGGCGCGGATGGCCTCGATCAGTTCGAGCGTGATGGTGATGGCCTCCTCTTCGACGCCGTCGCCCGCCGCTTCCAGCCGCTTGAGCAGGCGTTCCGGGATGAACACACCCGGCACTTCGCGGTCCATGTATTGGGCCATCTTGAGCGACTTGAGCGGGGTGATGCCGATCAGGATGTAGACCTTGTCGAGGATGTTCCGCTTCGCCAGCTCATTGAGCCACATGTCCAACCCGTCGGCATCGTACACCAGGTTCGTTTGCAGGTACTGCGCGCCGGCGTTCACCTTCTTGTGCTCGCGGATGGCCTGGAATTCGGGCCGCGAGGCGAACGGCGCGCCCGCCGCGCCCAGGAACACCTGGGGCGGGAACTTGATGCTGCGCCCGTCCAGGTACGTGCCCTCGTCGCGCATCCGCCGCAAAATCCAGAGCATCTGGATCGAGTCGATATCGACCACGTCCAGGCGGCCCATCGGCGCCGGGCCCATGCGCCCGCTGTCGCCGGACAGGCACAGGACGTTGCGAATGCCGACCGCGCTGGCGCCCAGCACTTCGGATTGCAGCCCGGCGCGGGTGCGGTCGCGGGCGGCGACCTGCATCACCGGCTCGGCGCCCGCCTGCAGCGCCATCATGCTGCACGCCAGGCTGGACATGCGCGCCGTGGCCGATGGGTTGTCGGTGAAATTCACCGCGGCCACGTACGGCTTGACCAGCTCGATATTGCGCGTCAGCTTACCCGTCGCGGTGCTCAGCGGCGGCGCGACCTCGGCAGTGACCACGAACTCGCCCGCCTGCAGGCGCCGTTCCAGCTCGGAGATCGGCTCGGTATAGGCCGGGGGATGGTATTCGGCGTCACCCTGCCACCAGTCCGGCTGGCGCACGGGCTGGAACACGGCGTCCCAGTGGTGGGCGCGCGTGGCCGGGTCGCGCGAGAGTATCCCGCCCGCGAACGTGCGGACGCCCACCTTGCGGACCTGTTTGACCACGTCGCCCCATGTCTCGGTGCCCACCTTGTCCCAGTCCAGCGGGGGAAGCACTTCGAGCAGTTTTTCCTGGCGGCCCATTGTAAAGGCCCGGTCGTAGATGCGGTACCAGATGCACGGGCGCGTTTCGTCGACGTAGCAGTGCGCCTCGGTCGACCCGCCGCAGGGGCCGTTTCGGATGCCCTTGGGGCATTCCATCGGGCAGATGAACGCCGTTTCTTGCAGCATACAGTTGCCACACATGCGGCAGCCAAACAGCGGGCCCTTCACCATACGTTCCACACGGGCCAGCAAGCGGCTGCCGAGCGGCTCGCGCTTGAACGGGTAGAAGGGGGGTTGCCACCGGCGTCCCGGTGTAAAAATAGGCATCGAGATGCTCCCTTTGAGAGCTAGGTGTTCATTCTTCCTTAGAGTGTAGCGCAGCCCACAGCCTGTGCTCAGTGTGGATATTCAGATATTCCTCACCAAAACATCACTTTTAGCGCCAGCCGCCGGACTGCTCCTATTGCTGCAGGTACGAGTCCGCGTAGATGACCCGGTTGAGCAGGATCTGCACGGTCTTCCAGATGGCAGCCTGTTCGGGATCGCTCATGTCCACGTCGTCGGGAGTCAGCTCCTCCATGGCCGCGATGCGATCGTGCAGCGTCAGGTACAGGCGGCCCACCGGGGTGCTGGCGTCGCGCTGTTCGATGATCCGGATCACGTTCTTCAGGTCATCGTCCATCGGGTCGGCGATCATCATCTGAAGCCCGGCGCCCATCAACATGGCGCCGTAGACGCGGTTGATCAGCGGGCGGTTTTCGCGCGGGACAGCGTTTGATACGTTCGACAGGCCGACGGAGATCGGCGGCGGCGGGTCCCACGCCACCTGGAGCGTGCGCACGGCCTCGATCAGTTCCGGGCAGTATTCCTGGCAGCCGGACACGGTCAACACCAGCGGGTCGATGATCAGGTCGCTGACGGGAAAATCGATCTCCAGCGCGCGCGGGATCAACTGCTCGATGGCGATGGTCACGCGCTCGTCGGCGCCGACCGGAATGCCGCTCTTGCCCATCGTCAGGGCGACGAGGCGGCTGTTATACTGCTTGGCGACCAGCGGCACCTTCTCCAGCCGCTCCGGCTCGGCGGACGTGGAATTGATGATCGGCTGGGCCTTGGTGACCTTCTTGAGCCCGGCCTCGATGCCGGCCAGGTTGGTGCTGTCGAAGCTGAGCGGGACATCGACGACGGCCTCGACAATCTCGACCATCCAGGGGAACACCTCTTCGCCGTCTTTCTTGCGCGGACCCAGGTTCAGGTCCAGCGCCTGCGCCCCGGCTTCCACCTGCCGAACGGCCAGATCCTGGAAGAATTTCGCGTCGCGCTCGGCCAGCGCGATTTTCACTTTCTCGGAAATAATATGAATATTTTCGCCGATGATATACATGTAACCCTTCCTATCGTTGTATGGCTGCCTGCACCGTCGGAAAGCGCGCGAGGTCGGTGTGGGGCAGAAACAGCGCCGAGGTAAATGCGTCGAAAAACGTATTGTCGGCGGATAGCTCAATGTAGGTCATGCGCGAGGCAATGTCCGCAATGCGCGCGCGGTCCTCGCGGCTGAGCAAGGCGAGATAGGCGCCGCGAACCGAGGTATTGCCCAGGAAGTGAAACCGGTCCCAGGGCATGTCGGGCAGCAGGCCGATCTGGACCGCCTTCTCGACGTTGATGTACTTGCCGAACGATCCGCCGATATACACCTGCTCGACGGTTTCCAGCGGGACGCCCACGCTGTCCGCCAGGACGGTGAACCCGGCGTAGATCGCAGCTTTGGCGCGCAGCAGGTTGTCGATATCGGTGCGCGAGATCACGATGTCGCGCCCGTCATGCGTCTCGTCGCCCCACGCCACGACGTACTCCGGCCCGTGAGTCCCGTAGCGCACGCGAGCGGTTGGGAGGTCCAGGTCGATGTTGCCGCTCTTGTCGATCACGCCGGTCAGGAACATCTCGGCCACCAGCGAGATCAACCCGCTGCCGCAGATGCCGCGCGGTTTGGTCCCGCCAATCACACGAAAGCTGGTGTCGAAGGATTCCCCGTTGATCCACGTCTCTTCGATGGCGCCTTGCGTGGCGCGCATCCCGTGCAGCACGCCCGCTCCCTCGAAGGCCGGACCCGCCGAGCACGCGACGGTCGCCAGCCATTCGCGGTTGCCCAGGACGATCTCGCCATTGGTGCCCACGTCCAGAAACAGGGTGACCGGCTCGGCGTCGTCCAGCCCGGAGGATAGCACCCCCGCGGTGATGTCCGCGCCGACGTAGCTGGCAACGCCGGGCAGGCAGTCTACCGTGGCGTGGGGATAGATCGCCACCCCGACATCCTCGGCCAGCAGGGTAGGGACGTGATTCACCGCGGTGATGAACGGCGACAGGCGGATGCTCTCCGCCGGGATGTCGAGCAGCAGGTGCATCATCGTGCTGTTGCCAGACACGGTCGCTTTGAAGACCTCCTCGGGCGCGATCTGCACGATTTTGCAGGCGCGTTCGAGCAGCGTGTTGATCGTCTCCAGCACCAGGTTGCGCAGTTCGGTGCTGCCGCTGTTCTTGGTGGCGTAGATGATGCGCGAGATGACGTCCTCGCCGCGAGCGATCTGCGCGTTATATTCGGCGGCCTGGGCGCGCACGCGCCCCGTGAGCAGGTCCACCAGCCACAGCGTGACGGTGGTCGTGCCGATGTCGATGGCCACCGTCCACAGCGGCTCGTCGTCCGGCACGTGCCCCGGCCACAGCGCGACTACGCGCGCCGGGCCATCGAGCCGATCCCAGGTGTCGGTTTCGACCAGGGCGGTGACCTGCCACTCGCCCTCGCGCATGATCCGCCCCGCGCGCCGCAGGAGCGGCAGGTCGATTCGGAACGAATCGACGCCCGTCTGTTGGCGCAGCGCGGTTTGCAGCCGGCTCCAGTCATCGGTCTGGTCGGACATGGACGGCGGCGGCAGGTCGAGCGGCAGGCGGTGCAGCGGTTGTCCGAGCGGCGTGTAGCCGAGCGGCGCGGTCACATCCGACGCGATGCGGTCGGTCGCCAGGCGGCGCTCGATCTTCTCCTGCGGCGGTATGGCGATCGTCACGTCGTGCTCGACAATCGTCTGGCAGGCCAGCGCGTAGCCGGCCCCCACATCTTCTGGCGTCAGGCGCAGGGTGCTGCGGCGGCGCACCGTCCCATTGGTAACCTGGACGACGCAGCGCCCGCAGCGTCCCTGCCCGCCGCACGGCTGTTGTATCTCGATGTCGGCCATTTGCGCTGCTTCGCTGAGCAGCGTTCCGGTCGGCACGTGCAGGGTTCGATAACCGGTGAAGGTCACTATGTGTTTTGCCATCTGGTTACAAGTTGTAGGTATCCCATAACGCCTGCTGGACTGTCGCGCTCTCCGGGTCGGATGTGCGCAGCGTCCAGTTTTGGCTTTGCTCCAGCATCGCCCCAATCACGATATCTTCCACGCCGGTGCCCTGGATGCACGCCCAGGCACACACGCGGTCGGGCGGGCAGGACGCGCAGCGGGACTCGCTGGCGCGGCATAGCAGGCGGGGTTGGCGTTCGATAGGCTGCGTCATAAGCGGTAACCTTTCTTGTCACCGGATTGATGTGCTTGGGGCGGCTCCGTTAAAGCGCCTGTTTCATGAAGGCGGGCAGATCGACCGCCTCGCGCGGGCCAACGCGCACTTCCCAGTCGGGCAGTTCCTCTTCCAGCTCGCCCGACAAAACGGCCACGTGGCCGGGCAGGACGATCCGTTTCTTGCTGACCTTGTCCGCGATGCTGAACTGCTTCACCGCTTTGGCGATCCGCTCGGCGTCGAATTTGCCCGCCGCCCAGGCGGTGAGGACGCTCATCCCCTCGGCGTCGGTGACCAACAGCCAGCCCGGCAGCCCCGCGCCCTCGATCTCGTTCGCGACGCTGAAGTAGGTGATGCTGAAGTTCGTCGTCACCATCACCGGGTCTTCGGGCTTCGGATTGTTGATCTCGTACACCCCCGGCTGGACCTGGATCGGTTTCTGCGGGTCGGTGTAGATGTTCTCGCGCAAGACCAGCAGCGAATAGACTGTCTCCGGCGCGAAGTGGTCGAGCACGACGAACCCGGCATATTTGGCGATGGCCTGGGTCGCCGCGATCGTCTCGCCGACCGGGTCGTTCCCGGCGAACGCGATCAGGGGATATCCCAGCGGACGGAAATTCTTCTTGAGCGCCAGGCGGCGAATCTGGGTGTTCAGCGCCAGGGATGCGCCGAGCGTGGTGGCGACCGGGTGCAGCACCATGTCTTCCACACCCGCGCCCTGAATCTTCTGTGTCAGGTCGGCCAGCTCATCGAGCGTCGCCCCGATGACCGCCAGCGGGGCCGAATGCTGCCCAGCCAGGGCGGCCATCGCTTCCCAGTTGGCCGCGTCGGCGCCGTAGATCAGCGGGGACTCGCCGTCGAGCGCTTTCAAGCCCGCGGCCATCACTGCCGGGTCGCGGCTGATCAGGATGATCGGGCGCTGGCTGGCGGACCGCACGGCGGCGATCGCGGCCTCGAACTGCGCCGGGTCGTTGCTGGCCGATTCGACCGCGAACCCGTCGAGCGTCAGGTCCATGCCGACGTAGTTCACCGCGTAGGCATCGGCGGGCGCGACGCGCGCCTTGATCGCGTCCGGGCCCTCGTCGTCGCGCACGCGCACGAACAGCCCGGTTTTGTGGTAAAACGTCTTCTCGTGGCGGAACATCACGGTTTCGTTGCCCGCCTTCACCTCGTGGCCGTTTGCCTTCAGCGTGACCAGCCGGATGGGCGGCGCCGCCGATTCGGCCAGTTGGGCCTGGGCCTCTTCGCTCACGTGCGGGCACGACGACAGTTCGACCTGCTTGGCAGCCAGTTTCATGGCGAAAGCCAGGCAGGTGGGGAAACCGCAGTCCTTGCAGTTGGTCTGCGGCAGCAGTTTGTAGATTTGAATTCCAGTCAGTGCCATTCCGTAACTTATCTCCTTACCGCTAACCCGCTGCGGGGACGGCCATCAGTTCGTCAATCGCGGCCCGGACGCGCGCGATGCTCTCGGGGTGGCGCAGCACGACGATATCCGCGCCGGACTCCAGCAGGGCAACCGCCGTCACGACTTCCCAGTTGATGGCGCGCGCTGTCCAGTCGCCCCACTCCTGGGGCACGCCTTCGCCCACTTTGGCCTCTTTGGTCTTCCAGGTTTCGTACCCGGCGGTGACCAGCATGGGGAGTTGGGTCATGGCGTCGCCCTGGAGCGCCGCCAGACGCAGCCGCTCCATGACCGAGTAACCGTACTCGATCCCGTACCCCAACGCGCCGGTCGTGGGGTCCATGATCACTCGGTCGAGCGGCAGCCCCATGTCCCCGATCAGGATGTTGAGCTGCTTGGCGAGGTTGACGTCCATCGCCGTCCGCGCGCTGACGAGGTGATCGTTGGCGAGCGCCGCCGCGACGATGGTCCGGTAGTTCTTGTCCTCGGCGATGCCCAGCACGATGCGCTCGCCTTTGGTCGCCTCCGCGATCGGCACCAGCAGCTCGTTGTCGAGCTCCGCCTGGCCGGGCGCGAAGACCAGCAGCGGCAGACCGCTCGCCTCCAGGACCGCCTTTGTGGCGGTCACCGCGCTCTCCGGGGTGATAGGATTGCCGTCCGCGCCAGTCTGGTTCAGCGAGAGCTGGATCAAGTCGGCCCCGGCCTGTTCGGCAGCTTTGGCCCACGCGGCGGGATCGTTGGCGGCGTCGCCCCAGGCATCCAGCAGCAGGTGCGACCAGTCATCGGGCCGGTGATTCACGATCTCGACCGCGATCACCGGACGGTGGGGGATGCTGCCCTCGAAGTGCATGAACGGCATGGTTGTCGCGCCGCCGATCGTGACCGTCGTGGCGCGGGTGCCGCCTTCTGCCGCCGTCGCGCCGATGGTCACCTCGCGCACGGCGCCGGTCCATGTATCTTTCGGGATCTCAACTGGCATAAATCTCTACTCCTCATAGTGGCGCGGTGCGTGTCGTCGCGCCGCGTCGCGCTTGGCTTTGAATACGTCGATCGGAGACTGCCGCCGGGCGCGGATGCCCAGGTCGGCCAGTTCGTCATCGTTGGTGGCCGCCATGTAGCGCAGCAGATGCTGGTACGACAGCATGGCGGCGGGATACCGCATCCCTTCCGAGTTGTGCATGGCGTAGGCCACGCGCGCGCCCCGGTCGAGCATGATCTGGGCGGCAGCCGTGATCGGGATCTCCGGCGGGACCTCGACCAATTCCTCGCGCATGATGGCGTCCGCCGTCAGGTTCGGCCAGTCCTCGTAAGCGTAGGCCCGCACCAGCTCATCCTGGCCGACCACGCCCACGGCGTGCCCTTCGCGGTCGAGCACGACGATCGCCTCCAGCCCGGCATTCAGGAACAGCCGGGCGAGATCGACGAAAGGCGTACCGACAGGGCACGTCGGCACACCGATCGTCATCAGATCGCGGACCAGCCGGACGTCGGGCATCGTTGAAGCACCTTAGAAGATCGGATCCATGATCAGCGCCGGGTGATTGTGTTCCTCCATCCAGGCCAGCAGTTGCTCGACGTCGGTGATCTGGCGCTCGTCGGCGATTTTGCCGAGCAGGTCCGGGTCGCCTTCACGTTCGGCCACCGCCTGGAATTCGTCGGCCATGGTGTCTTTCAGAATGCTGCTCATCCACACCACGCGCTTGAAGCCGCCATCCGCCGAGATGAACTTGGGGCTGACCAGGTAGAATTTGCCCACGCCCATCACGCCGGGCGTTTGCAGCCCGCCGCCGGCCATGCCTGCCAGGGTGCTGAAGGTCATGCCCGCCGGGGTCATGCTGGTGTCCTCGCGGCTGACGACCATCACGCCGTTGGCCTCCGGGATCAGCATCACGATGCACTCGAAACAGCCGCAGGCGGTCATCGGGTTTTCCATGATCGAGTACATGGTCACCTCTTCGACCGTGCCGTGCGAGGCCGACTTGGCGTACTCGTTGATACCGCTCCAATAGCCTTTGTGCCCGTCGATCATCGTGCCTAGCTTGATCGGCTGATTGGGGCCGGTCGGGTTGATGCTGAACGACGCCTTGCAGTCCAGCCAGTTGTAAGCGCCGCACAGCCCCAGGCGCTGCGGGCTGACGATGCAGACGTGGTCCGGCGCGAACGACTGGCACAGCGTGCACGAGTAGAACTCGTCGACGGCGTTGTCGGTCAGGTCGGCCAGGCGCTTGTTGCGAAAGTCGTAAGCCTCGCGGGCTTTTTCCAGCCACGTCTGGATCTGGTCGGGATCGGTGTAGATCGTCACCTGCACCTTATCGACGATGGCGCCGAAGTCCGCGTGGAAGCGGGCGTGCAGGATCTTGCCCAGGTGCTCCAGGTTGAAGCCCTTGTCGGCGGCATTGTTCGAGATGCGGATCCACGCGATGTCACGCTGGCCGATGTGCTGGATGCCCGAAGCGCCGTTCACGAAGTAGTGAACCTGGCGTTCGAGGACCGGCTCGAAATCGGTCTGCATCTGGCGCCCGGCGACCTTGATCACGATGCCCAGGTCCATGTGTCCCTGGGGCTCGACTTCGTCCATGCCCGGCCCGACGATGTCGATCTTACCATCGGTGACGTTGTCGAGCGCGTCCATGTACAGGTACTCGAAACAGCGCGAGTATTTGCCGCCGAACTCGATGCGCATGTCGGCCTTGCGGACCACTTCGCCCTCGAAAGCGGAGCCGTACGGCACCGGCACCGGCACGTCCGCCACCCGGACTTTCACGCCGCGCACTTCGATGCACTTCTGCACGAGAAGCTCGGCGCGCTCCAGATCGTCCGCGCCGTCGATTTCGTTGAACGGCATGCTGACGACGTGCTCGTAGGTGGTGACGCCGGTCGGCAGAATTTCCGGAATGACCGTATCGGCGATGACGGGGAAGCCGAAGTTGATCGCGCCGGCTGCCGCCGCGTATTTCAGATCGTCCACTTCGCCCAGGGCCAGCACAAACGCGAACACGCGCTCGCGGTTGTACAGCAGGATGTCGCGCGCCATGCCAGCCTTCAGACCGCCGAAGGTCAGCGCCGAGCGCGTGGCGAAGCCCAGCGCATAGATCGCGCTGATCGTGTCGGTGCCGAAGGGGACGGTGTAGGTGTCGTATCCCAGCTCGACGCCCTCTTCGATCAACTGGTGGATGATGCTGCGCCCGTTGACGTTGCCGGACAGGAAACACAGGATGTTGCGCCGCTGGAGCTCGCGCACGATCTTGACGGCGACTTCGTTCGACTTGGCCGCGCCGACGATGGCCGCGAAGCCGGGCATGCGCCCGTCCACGAGCTGGATGCCCCACGAGCGAAGCTGAATGTCGTCGATTGGCCCGTTCAGGTGGCCGTCCAGGCCGTCGCCACCGTGGCCGTTGTCCGGGCTGGTGAAGGCTGTGCCGCCCGCCAGTTGAAAGCCGGGCATCGGCTCCGGTTGGAGCCCGTACGAATAGCGGACCGCCTCGATCGTCTCGGCGGCCAGCAGGGTCGCCATGCCGCTGTCGAGCGTTTCACCGAGATATGGGGTCCAGTGCGAGCGGGAGGGGAGGGGGTGGAGCAGCTCGCGCGCGTGGGCCAACGCCGGCTCCAACTGGCCGATCGTCTCCACCTGGATCCCGGTCATGCCCAGGATCGTGGGCAGGTAGTAAGCCGTGTTGGGGAAGGCCACCGGCGTGTCCGGCCCCTTTTCGGCGATGGCCCGGCGCAGCATCAGCTCCGCTTCCGTGACGAGCGCATTCGCGCCGCGAATGGCGCGAGTCGCAATATAACGAGACATGGGCGGCTCTCCTACTGGTTCGGCGCGCCGTACAGCGCGGCCTGGCGTTCTTCTAAGGGTAAGGCTTCAAGCGCCAGCATGCGGGCGTCGCCGCTGCGGCCAAAGCGATTCGGATCGTATTCGGGCAGGCCCAGCGCGGCCCGTTTCTTGTCGATGTGCTCCAGGGTGAGCCGGATCATCTCGTCCGGTTCCGCCACGAATTCGAGCTTGCCGCCGTAAAGTTTCTCCCACCCTTCGCTGATATAGCGCTGGACGATGTCGCTGTCGGCGACGCGGTCCGGCATGCCGCTGACGGGCGACGATCCGCCGAAGATCACATACGCGCCAGAGGCCACGCAGTACGTCCCGATCGACAGCGCCTTCTCGCTCATCCATTCCGGCGCCAGGCCCACCGCGGGGATCTGGTCGATGTCGTCGCCCAGCCCGCCTTCCTCGACCATTTCGGTCAGTACGGTGAGAATGCGCGTGTTGTCCACGCACGACCCCATGTGCAGCACGGGCGGGATGCCGACCGTCTCGCAGATCTCGCGCAGGCCGGGGCCCACCTGGTCCAGGCCGGCCTCGCCGAGCAGCAAGCCGAGCTTGGCGCTGGCGATGGCGCCGCAGCCGGTTTCGACGACCAGCACATCCTGCTTGAGCAGTTCCCGCGTGACGTGCGTATGCAGGTAGTCGTGCTGGCTGCGCGGGTTGTTGCAGCCGACGACGGCCGCCACGCCGCGAATGCGCCCGGTCATGATGGCGTCGTTGAGCGGGCGGAACGACGCGCGATAGCTGCCGCCCAGCATGTAGCTGATGTACTCGTGCGAGAAGCCGGGGACGAGGTCTTCGCGTATATCGGGGATCTGGGTTTCGCCGCGGTTCTTGTAGTTGTCGATGGCGTGGCGCAAGATGTCTTTGGCGATGGTCAGGGCCTTGTGCTCGTCGAACTGGATGTGCGTGGCGCCTTTGAGCTTCACCTTGGCCGAGGTGGTGATGATCTCGGTGTGGAAATTGCGCGCCAGCTCGACCAGCGCCTGCATGATGCACTGGACGTCCACGACCATCGCCTCGACGGCCCCGGTCAGGATCGCCAGCTCTTGCTGCAAGAAGTTGCCCGCCGCCGGGATGCCCTGGCGCATCAGGATTTCGTTGGCCGTGCAGCAAATGCCGGACAGGTTGATGCCGTTGGCGCCGGCTGCCTTGGCGTACTCGATGATCTCCGGGTCCTGCGAGGCGGCGACAATCATCTCGCTGAGCGTCGGCTCGTGGCCGTGAACGACCACGTTCACCATGTCCTCTTTCAGCACGCCCAGGTTCGCCTGGCCGAGCACTGGGGCCGGCGTGCCGAACAGGATATCGGACACGTCGGTCGCGATCATGCTGCCGCCCCAGCCGTCCGAGAGCGCCGTCCGGATGGCGTGCTCGAGGATGTGTTCCGGATCCTGGTCGTCGCCGATGTGCGTGCGGTGCAGCGATTCGACCACTTCGCGATCGACGCCGCGCGGCATGACGCCGTGTTGCCTCCAGACTTCCTGGCGCTTTTTGGGCGCGCGGATAGCCGGGGCGACCTCGCCGCGCTGCTGTCCGAACTGCGCGATGTACAGGTCGGCCAGATCGTTGGCGATCTCTTCGGGGGCGCGGCCCTCGATCGGGATGTTGTACCGCGCGGCGACCACGCGCAGCTTGGCAACGTCGCGGATCACGTAGCCTTCCGCCTCGCCGTTGGCGACTGCCTTGAGCGTGAAGGCCATGTCGCGCCCGTGATCGGAGTGCGCGGCGGCGCCGGCGGCGATGGCGCGGATCAAATTGCGGGCCTGGATCGTGTCGAGCGTTGCGCCACAGATCCCGGTTTGCCCGTCTTTCGTCAGCCGGCAGGGGCCCATGCCGCACAGCTTGCAGCACATGCCCGCCGAGCCGATGTTGCACGGTGCCATATCGTCAGCGCGGCTGAATGCCGTGCTGATGCCGAGTTGATCGGCGCGGATGATCATCTGTTGCGCGGCGGGATCGATGCTGTGTTCTTCAGGGCTGCGTTTTTTTGCCATGGGTTATTCCCCTTCGTTGTCTGTGCTGAGCGGTCCCATGCCGGGGCACGGCCATAGGGGGCGTCCTGCGTAAGCGACGTTGCGCGCGAAGGTGACGGTTTTGCCGGTTTGACGGTAGGCGGCGGTGTGACGTAATGACAGCGTGGATACGGAAGATTGGTAGGGCGCTGTTTCGGGTTCGAGGGGGATGTCGAACGGGTCCATGTATCCTGCGTCTCTCAGCGTGACGGTGATCGCTTCGGGATCAACTTGGGCAGGATCGTAGGTCACATCGACGAGCTGGAAACTGCTGCTGGCATAGATGTGTTCAACGCCAGCCAGTCCGGAGAGCAAGCGCCGGACTTCTAGAACGTGGTGATCCCCGAACATGGCAGGGACCGAGAGCGTAATTTTTTCCATAGGTCCTTGTCTCTCTTAGATAACTGTAACGCTGTGGCGACCGATCGGGAAGTCTATGCCGGAACATACCCTTTATCTTCCGGTACAGGTGCCGAATTTAACAAGTGTCAATCGTCATTATACGCGCCATAACGGGTCATGTTCGGGGTTGAAGCCTGGCGCGGCATCCTGTATAATACCCAGCCGCTGTATCACAGCCGTTAACCTTCCAAAAAGGTGTGATAGGTAACCACGACCATGCTCATGCATCCCGAATTCTAAAATCTGCTCGGTTGCCGGCGCTTTTCCTCTCTCTTGCCTCCCGCCCGCTATTCCTGACACAAGATGTCAGGTAAGACGTGTATACTTTCCTGACTGGCGAACGAATGTGCGAGTACCCTCGTGTTATTCGACATGGAGACTGTCATGACCGCGTCCGTCAAAAGCGAGTTCACCGTCAAGAACGCGTACCAGTACAACCAGTCGTCTTCCGTCCGCTGGATCCTGTCGCACATCTGGCGCTATAAGTGGCTGTTCATCCTGGCCGTGATTTTCAGCGCCATCGACTTTTTCGCCTACTCACAAAGCCCGGTCCTGATCGGGAAGGCCGCCGACGAGATCCTCAACCCGACCGGCGGCAATCGGCTGCTGGAGCTGGCGCTCGGCGTGCTGGGCGTCCTGACGCTGAGCAGCGTTGCCTTCCTGTTCGGCAGCCTGCTGATCGAGACGATCGCCCAGCGTTTCGAGGTCGACTCGCGCCAGGAGCTGTACGTCAGCCTGCTCGGCAAGAGCCAGACCTTCCACGACCGGCAGCGCGTCGGCGATATCATGGCGCGCGCCACCGACGACGTGCGCCAGCTCAACTTCATGCTGAGTCCCGGCCTGCGTTTCATCTACGAGACGGTGATGGGCATCGCGGTGCCCCTGATCTACATCGCGACGATCCGGCCCAGCCTGCTGCTGGTGCCGCTGCTGTTCGTCGCCTCGTATATCTACGTGGTGCGCGGCTACACCCGCCGCCTGAATCCCGTCATGCGCAGCCAGCGCGAGCAGTTCGGCGTCATGAATGCCGGGCTGGAAGAGGTCCTCTCCGGCATCGAGATCGTCAAGGCCAGCGTGCAGGAGTCGTTCGAGCGCACCCGGTTCCGGCGGAATGCGCGCCTGTTCCGCGATTACTTCGTCGACCAGGGACGCATCGAAGCCCGCTACCTGCCGCTGCTGCTGTACGGGATCGCGCTCGGCCTGACGTTCCTGCACACGATGGTGCTCTACCAGCGCGGCAGCATGGACATTCCCGAGATCATCGCGATCATGGGCCTGATGAACGTGCTGCGCTTCCCGACCTTCATCTCGATCTTCTCGTTCTCGCTGGTCCAGTTGGGCATCGCCAGCGGGGATCGCCTGCTGAGCATCATTCGCGCCGAAACGGAGCTGGACGAGAACGCCGGGGGCTATGCCGCGCCGATCCAGGGCGGCATCGTTTTCGAGAACGTGACCTTCTGCTACGAGGGCGAGTGCGAGCAGCCGGTAATCGAGGATGTGTCGTTCCACATCGAGCCGGGCCAAACGGTGGCCGTGGTCGGGCAGACCGGCTCCGGCAAGAGCACGCTCACCCAGTTGATCAACCGGACGTATGACGCCACGTCGGGGCGCATCCTGATCGATGGCGTGGACGTCCGTGAATGGGACCTGACCGTGCTGCGCTCGCAGATCTCGAAGATCGAGCAGGACGTGTTCCTGTTCTCGCGCACGGTCGCCGAAAACATCGCGTTCGGCGCGCCCGATACACCCCTGGAGAAGATCGAGTTCGCCGCGCGCGAGGCCCAGGCGCACGACTTCATCCTGTCGTTCGCGGAAGGCTACCAGACCAAGATCGGCGAGCGCGGCGTCACCCTCTCCGGCGGCCAGCGCCAGCGGATCGCCCTGGCGCGCGCCTTCCTGAGCGATCCGCGCATCCTGATCCTGGACGACTCGACCAGCGCCATCGACAGCGCGACCGAGGACGAGATCCAACGGGCCATCCGCCGCGCGCAGGAGGGCCGCACCACGCTGCTGATCACGCACCGCCTGTCACAGATCCGGTGGGCGGACAAGATCCTCGTGCTGGATCACGGGCACCTGGTCGCGTCCGGCACGCACGACGACCTGCTGCGCACCTCGCAGCACTACCGCCGCATCTTCGCGCGTTACGACGTCGAGCTTCCGCCGCTGGAAGAACCCGAATCCGCGCCCGCAATGTCATAAGGAGGCTGTAAACAATGGGCTTCATTATGGATGGCCTCGATGCCGAGGAATACGATCGCACGTACCGCGACCGCGACCTGGTCAAGCGAATCGCCACCTATTTTCGCCCGCAGCTCGGGCGGATGCTGGCCGTTGCGTTCATGATCCTGGCGACCTCGCTGATGAACACCGGCCTGCCGATCTTCATCTCGCGCAGCCTCGATCGCCTGCAGGAAGATTCGTCCACCTCGACGATCGTCGTGATCGCGCTGGTGACAATCGCGCTGGGCAGCCTGGGCTGGGTGTTCAACGCCATTCGCCAGTGGAATTCGGCCACGGCGGTGGGCAACGTCGTGCTCAAGCTGCGCGAAGACGGCTTCGACGCGGTGCTCAAGCGCGACCTGTCGTTCTACGACACGTATTCGTCGGGCAAGATCGTCACCCGCGTCACGTCGGACACGCAGGCTTTCTCGCAGGTGGTAACGCTCACCATGGACCTGATGAGCCAGATCCTGCTTGTCGTGCTGCTGCTCGGCTACTTGTTCACGGTCAATGTGCGGCTGACGCTCATGACGCTGGCGCTGGCGCCGTTCATCACCGTGACGGCGCTGGCCTTCCGCAAGATCGCGCGCGAAACGGTGACCCAGTCGCGGCGCGTGCTGGCCGAGGTCAACTCGCACATCCAGGAGACGGTCAGTGGGATCGGTGTGGCGAAGGCGTTCCGCCAGGAGCACACGATCTACGACGAGTTCCTGGACGTGAACGCCAAGTCGTATGGCATCAACCTGCGCACGGGCTACGTGTTCAACGCCATCTTCCCGATCCTCAACCTGATCGCGGGGGGAGGCACGGCGGCGCTGGTGTACTTCGGCGGCGAGATGGTGCGCGACACCGGCATGAGCGCCGGGGACTGGTTCCTGTTCATTCAGGGTGTGGCGATGTTCTGGTTCCCGCTCACCAGCATCGCCTCGTTCTGGAGCCAGTTCCAGCTTGGGCTGGCGGCGGGCGAGCGGGTGTTCGCGCTCATCGATGCCGACCCGAAGGTGATCCAGCACGACGAACAGGGGCTGGACCTGCTGCTGGGTGAGATCACCTTCGACCACGTCGATTTTCGTTACAAGGATGACGAGCCGGTGCTCGAGGACTTCTCGCTGACCATCCACGCGGGCGAGACGCTGGCGCTGGTCGGTCACACCGGCTCCGGCAAGTCGAGCATCGCCCGGCTGATCGCGCGCTTCTACGAGTTCCAGGGCGGGCGCATCCTGGTCGACGGGCGCGACATTCGCACCCTCGATCTGCAGCAGTACCGCCACCACCTGGGCATCGTCACCCAGTCGCCGTTTCTGTTCGACGGCACCGTGATGGACAACATCCGCTACGGCGTGCAGGACGCGACCGACGAGGAAGTGATGGCCGCGGCGCAGCGCATCGGCGGCGGCGACTGGATCGCCAGCCTGCCGCACGGGCTACACACCGAGGTCGGCGAGCGCGGCAGCAGCCTGTCGATGGGCCAGCGGCAGTTGGTCGCCCTGGCGCGCGTGCTGCTGCAAGACCCGTCGATCTTCATCCTCGACGAGGCGACCGCCAGCGTCGATCCGCTGACCGAAACGCTGATCCAGGAAGGGCTGGACGCGGTGATGGCCCGCCGCACGTCGATCGTGATCGCGCACCGGCTGTCGACCATTCGCAACGCCGACCGGATCATCGTGCTGCGTGAGGGAAAGATCATCGAGCAAGGCAATCACGACGAACTGCTCGCCCAGGGCGGTCACTACGCGGAGCTGTACAACACCTACTTCCGGCACCAGAGCCTGGAGTACATCGAGCGTTCGCACGAGATCACCAGCGCGGCATGAGCGCCCGCTCGACAGATATCAAAACCGCCAGCCCTCGGCCAGGACTGGCGGTTTTTTTGATGGCGCGTGATGAAACTGGGTGGGCCTAGATCATCCGCTCGCGGATGCTGGCGCTGGCGAAATCCAGCACCGACACCACGATCGCGATCGCCAGCACGGCCACCCCGGCCTCGCGGTAGCGCAGCAGGTTGATCTGCTGCTGGAGCAGGAACCCGATGCCGCCGCCGCCCACGAAACCGATGATGGTCGACATGCGGACGTTGATGTCCCAGCGGTACATGGTAAAGGCGATGTACGGTGGCACGATCTGCGGCACCACGCCGTACGCGATCATCTGCAGGCGGGTGGCGCCCGTCGCCTGGACGGCTTCGCTCGGGCCGGGGTCGATGTTCTCGACCTGTTCGGAGTAGAGCTTGCCCAGCGCGGCGATGGAGTGCAGCATCAGCGCGAGCACGCCCGCGAAGGGGCCGATGCCCACCCAGATCACGAACACGATACCCATGATCAGCGGCTCGATCGAGCGCAGCGCGTTGAGGATGGTCCGCGTCGTGTTGTAGACGGTCATGCCCAGCGGGAAGTTGCGGTGAATGCCCAGCAGCCAGCCGCCGATCCCGCCCAGCACCGCGCCCATCAGCATGGCGCGGAAGGTGTACGTCTTGACGCTGAACGGGCCGATCTCCGTCTTCAGCGCGGAGGGCAGCCGCCCGTCCACGATCAGGCGCCCCGAGTCGAGGAAGCGATACGCGAAGTAGAACGCCACCACGGCAACGGCGACTTGCAGCGCCAGGCGCAGCGTCGCGTGGGTGTTGGCTTCGTCGCGGTGGCCCGCGCCGGTGAGCCGGTTGTAGATCAGGCCTAGGTCTTGCATGGCGAGGATGACGACCACCAACAGCGGCAGCAGGCCGAACCATGCCGCCTGGTTGGCGATCACCGCCATCATTGCCATCAGCAGCGTGCCGCTCGCCACACCCAACACCGCGCCGACAATGTGATCCGCCGGTCCCTCGAAGTACCGCAGGCCGCCGCGTACCAGACTCGTCCCGACCGAGGAAACGAGCAGCGCCCCGGCCAGAGCCGCCGCGACCGAAATGCTCAGGTCGACCAGCGTGCCCAGCGTGTTGACGAAATTGCCCAGGTCCGAGAGCAGGGTGTCTTCGAGCTTGTCCCCAATCCAGATCCCGATGCCGCCCACCGCGCCCAGCGTGAAGATGATCACCGCGACCAGCAGGACGTTCAGCCCGATCTTGCGGGCGCGATGCCCGACCGTGCCCTCCTGCAGCCCCGCCGTCGCGGCGGCGCGGGCGATGCCGCCATAGGCGACCATGGCGATGGCCGGCCCGACAATGCCCAGCACGAGGTCCTTGCCCCAGTCGACGCCCAACTCACCGATCGGGCCGACCAGCAGGTCACCGAGCGCCCAACCGATGGGCAGCAGGATGAACGCGATCAAAACGTCGCCCGCCGGCATCCGGACCTGGCGCATCAGGTTGCGGGCCGCGAAGAAGCTCAGCACGAACGCGATGGGCACGGCCAGCGTCGTCGCCATCAGCGCCAGGAAGATGGTTTCGACCATCTTTTCGATCACGGTTTCGGTGGTCTTGCTCAAATGAGGCAGGCCGACGGGCCAGCTTCCCTCGACCTCGATGGTGTGAAATTCGTCCCCACCGCCGCGCAGGCTGGGCACGCTGATCGTCGTCTGGAAATAGCCGTTGGCGTCGACGTCTGTCCGGACCATCGGGCGGCTTTGCCCGTTTGGCGGGATCCACCGGACGAATGCATCGGCGTTGGCGTGGAAATGGTGGCCGGTGACGGTGACGGCGTCGTCACGCTCGCCGCAGTCGGGCGAGATCTCAATATACGGCTCTCCCTCGGCCCGCTCGGGCTGGGGAATCGGCTCGCCATCGTCGGGACACCCGATCGCGAAATAGGCGTCGGCGAATTCGGAATCGCGGTCCTGGTCGAAAACGTTGGGCGAGAGCAGCTCGCGCAAGGCGCGCGTAACGGAAGTCTGGCGAGTCTGGTCCTGGGTTTCGTCGAGGCTGATGTCGGTCACCCGCCAGCCATACGCGTACAGCAGCACGCCGGCGACCACGGCCAGCACGAGCAAGAGCTTGCGCAGCGCCCCCCGCGACGTGGGAAACTGGTTGTTGTTCACGTTTCTCTCCTACGCTATTTCCACACGCACGGCGTCTTCGCCATAAATGTCTTTGAACCGCTGCTCGTCGATGTCTGCGGGGTCGCCGTCGAATTCGAGCAGCCCGTCTTTGAGCGCGATGATCCGGTCGGCATACGCCCGGGCCAGGCTCAGGAAGTGCAGGCTGCAGAGGATCGTGATGCCGTCTTCCTTGTTCAGCAGTTCGAGATACTTCATGACCGAATGGGACGTGGCCGGGTCCAGGCTGGCGACCGGCTCATCGGCCAGCATCAGCTCGGGGTCCTGCATCAACGCGCGGGCGATGCCGACGCGCTGCTGCTGGCCGCCGCTGAGCTCGTCGGCGCGCGTGAACGCCTTCTCGCGGATACCGACGCGTTCCAGCTTCGCCAGCGCCATCTGCCGGTCGTGCGGTGAAAAACGGTTGATCAGGCTCCACATCGGATTGGTGTAGCCGAGCCGACCGGCCAGCACGTTGGTGATGACCTTCGAGCGCTTCACCAGGTTGAACTGCTGGAAGATCATCCCGATGCGGCGCCGGATCAGCCGGAGTTCCTCGTCGTTGGCGGCGGTGATGTCGATCCCGTTCCAGATGATGCGCCCCTCGGTGGGATCGATCAGCCGGTTGATGCAGCGCAGCAGGGTCGATTTGCCCGAGCCGCTCAACCCAATGACGACGACGAACTGCCCATCCGGCACTTCGAAGCTGATGTCACGCAGCGCGACGACGCCATTTTCGTATACTTTGGTCAGGTGTTCAATCTTGAGCATGTATGTCTCCGCATTTAAGAAAACAGGCAGAGGAGAGGGCTCACTCTGCCTGTCTTTGCACGCACACTATCCGTTCCCGGGTTTACCCTTCGGCGAAGACATCCTCTTCGGTAAGCCCCAGGATTTCGAACTGGAGACGCACCGGGTCGAATGCGTCGTCGCCGATCGGAGCGATGGTGCTCCAGGTGTAGAAGTCTTCACTACCGAGCGATTCGTTCCATTCCTCGGTTTCGGAGAAGGCGATGATCGCGTCGACGATCTGTTCGCGCAGCTCGACCGGGAATTCGGGGCCGAAGCTCAGCGTATCGTTCGGGATCGCTTCGCTGAGGCGCAGAATGCGCACCTGGTCGATCACGTCGGGGGCCGTGTCGCGCACCGCGGTCCGGGCATCCATCGGGCGGATGTCGCCCACGTACAGGCGGCCATCTTCGCCGATGAACGATTCATCAACCGTCAGGTCGTACGGCTCGGACAGGTCGCCGTGGCTCCACGGGGCGTGGCCTTCGGGCATCAACGGCGGGCTGAAGAACACGGTGCCGAAGTCCACTTCGCCGTTGTAGACGGCCAGCACGGTCTGGTTATGCCCGCCGGTTTCGACGGTCGCGCTGGGTTCGATGCCGGCTGCCTGCATCTCGACCGACGGCACGATGTAGCCCGACGTGGAGGTCGGATCGCCGTAGCCCCAGGTCTTGCCGGCCAGATCGCCGAAGGTGTAGATCGGGGCATCGCGGCGGACGATGTACTCAGCCCAGTACACCGGCCAGCCAAAGCGGACAGCCGCGCCGCCAACCTCGACGCCGCAGCGGTTATTGGCGAGCACGTAACCCGCCGCCGGGATGAAGCCCATCGAGTTCTCCGGTGACGCGCACATCGCCTCGATGGTGGCGGCGTAGGACGTCGGGACTGCAACTTCGAAGTTCAGGCCGGTGGCGGTTTCGAGCGCATTGGCCAGGATTTCGCCGCCCGAGACGATCACCTGAGCATCGACCGACGGCACGAAAAAGACCTGGATGGGATTGTCTTCGGAACCCAGCCCGTCCTGGGCGAGCGCCCTGGACGGTACCAGCACAGACGATAGGGCGAGCACCGCAACGAAAAGAATCGGAACGATTTTCCTAAGCAACATCATTTGTCTCCTCGTGTCTGAGAATAAACACATTATCACTGGAGTGGCAGTGACGTGTGACTTCACGCGTATTGTATCATAGGCTCGACACGGTGACTAACAAAGGTGGTGTGGTTGCGGCGCATACGCGGCAGCGGGCAGGGGGGGCAGGGCCGGCGAGTTCAGTTGTGGATGCGTCCGATCAACAGGGTGGGGATGGTCAGGAACAGGATTTTTACGTCGAGCCAAAGAGACCGGCTGCGCACGTAGGCGATATCGACCCGGACCTGATCATCGAACGAGGTGTTCAAATGCTGGCTGACGTGCCAGAGTCCCACGATTCCCGGAATGGCCCTGAGGCGCTCGCGGTGCCAGTCCTGGTATTCGGCGGCTTCGTAGGTGGGGACCGGGCGCGGCCCGACCAGGCTCATCGTGCCGCCCAGCACATTGAACAACTGGGGAAGCTCATCCAGGTACGTGCGGGACAGCACGCGGCCCACCCGCGTGAATCGCGCGTCGGCGGCAGGGTGGTGCGTGCCGTGGGCCAGGGTGTTGGGGATCGAGAAATTCAACGTTCGGAACCGGTACACGCGGAAATTGCGCACATCCCAAGCCGTCTGGCCGCCGATGGTGCGCCGCCGCGCGCCGACGCGCTCCTGCGCCGTGAGGATCGGCCCTGGCGAGTCGAGCGTGATGGCGATCGAGATGACGACCAGCAGGGGGCCGAGGATCACCAGCAGCGCCCCGGCGAGGACAATATCCATGACTCGTTTGCCAATGAAGTAGAGTCGTTCATCATGCGACTCGCGGGTGGTGACCTGAGACATGGCGTTGTGGCCCAGCTTCTCTGGAATGATCCGGTCCATGTGGAGCTCTTTGGTTTGTCTTCCGTTATAAACGGATAGCGATCCCGTATGTGTCTGTTGCCTGCACGTTATCCGCTCGAACCGGCACTGAGCGAAATAACGTAATCACCCTGTTTATATCGCAAGAGTGTTTCAAACTTGGCGAGAAACTCAAAAAAAGGTGTAAAAACGCGGCCCGGCGTGGGGGGATAAAAACTCTGAACTGGCCGGGTGAACCGTGCTCAGCCTTGCAGCGAAAACCGCGCGATGACGTCTTCCTCGGCGCTGATGAGGATATCGCGCTTGGGGGACAGCATATCGCGCGAATAGACCGTGAACTTGACGCGATCCACACGCACAGCCTGCGGTTCCACGTCGCGAAAGAGGCGCAGCCTGCCGGCCAGGGGGGGCGCGTCCTGCTGGCCCCAGAACCCGAGCGTGACGTGGGGGAGGTAGTTCCACTGCGCGGGCGGGCGCGCGCGCAGCGGCAGCGCTCGCCGGATGCGCGCCCGCAGGAGTCGCAGACAGCGGTGCGGGTCGTGAATCTCGGCAATCAGCGCGTTGGGGAACGCGTTCAGCGGGCCAATCCCAATGTCAAACGGGGCGCACGACTCGATCGCATCGCGCGCGCGATCCGCGAGAGCGAACAGCGTATCGCGCTTCCACGTGTTGGGGAACAGCATCCACGGGCTGCGGCGCAGCATCCCCACGTGGTGCAGCGTGATGTGCAGGCGCTCGGCGGGCTGCGCGTCGTACGCCAGCCAGGGCCGGAAGGCGGTCTGCCACTCGGTGAGCTGGTCGACTATTGCCGGATCGTCGATGGGAATCAGAAACGCGATATACGGCAGCAGCCGCCAGCGCCGCAGAGAACGCCGGTCGTTCGCGAGCGAGTCCTCCGTCACATCGAGCCGGGTGAACTTCTTCCAGGTTTTCCGGAACTGTTTCACGTACGGCGTGGCATCCTGCGGCACCGGTATATCCTCCCCCTGAAGGCGGGCTGCCGGCGTGCGCGGCGAACCCGGTCAGCGTATCACGCTCGCGCCGTCCGCCGGTTCGACGGGGAAAAACTCGCCGGTGCGCCCCGTCGTGGCGGTGTACCGCTCGGCGGTGCCCGCGATGAAATCGTCCACGGCATCCGCGTCGACCAGCGCCACCACCGCGCCCGCTTCGCCGCCGCCGCTGTACCGCGCGCCGTAACAGGCAGCGTGATTGGTGGCGGCGTCCCACATGGCGTCGAGCGCGGGCGAGCTGCTCCCGTAGTCGTCGCGGGCGCTGCGATACGAGTCGTTCATCAGCGCGCCGAACGCCGCGAGGTCCCCCGTGGCCAGCGTCTCGACGCCGGCTTCCACCCGCGCGATTTCGGTGACGACGTGCCGCGACCGGCGAAACTGGCTCTCCGTCAGTCGTGGGCGGAAGGCGTTCAACTCGTCGAGTGACACGTCGCGCAGCGTTTTGATCTGCGGGCGCTCCTGGCGAATTAGCGCGACGGTGGCGTGCGTGTCCCGCGCGCGAGAGTTGTAGCTGGACCCGGCCAACTCGCGGCGCGTGTTGGTGTCGCACGCCACGACTCGCACCTGGGGCGGCAGGGCGATGTGCCGGTGTTCGAGCGTGCGGCAGTCGATCAGCAGCGTGTGATCGCGCAGCCCGTGCAGCGCGGTGAACTGGTCCTGAATGCCGGTGCCGAGCTTCATGTATTCGCGCTCAGCTTCGCGGCCCACCTGGGCCAGCTCGTTCGCTGACAGGCTCCAGCCGCCCAGCGCCTGCCACGCGATGGCGAATGCCTCTTCGACCGCCGCCGAGGAACTCAGCCCGGCGCGCATGATCACGTTGCCGCTGAAGACCGCGGCGAGGCCCGGCAGCGGCAGGTCCCGCCGCCGCAGCGCCCACGCCACCCCGGCGGGATACTGCGCCCAGCGCGGCAGGTCCACGCCGTTCACGTCGGCGCGCGCGTCGAGCCGGTCGAGCGCGACTGCCGCGGATTCTCGCAGGTCGGCGGCATGCACCTGGAGGTGACCATCCGCTCCGGCGGCGGCGGCGAGCCAGATTTCGCGGTCGATCGCGATATTGAGCACGAGACCATCCTGAAAGTCCACGTGCCCGCCCAGCAGGTTGACGCGCCCCGGCGCGCGGGCCACGAGGTCGGGCAATTGGTGGTGCGGGTAGGTCTCGCGGAATGTGTCGAGCAGCGTTTGCAGTACGGCGGTCGATTCGATCATCGGGGTGGAATTGGCCTTAATCATCGGTGTCAACCAGAATCCCGTGTTGGTGTAGGGCGGCTGCCAGATCATCTTCCTGACCGGGACGGACGATCACGGCGGTCGGGCCGAGCACGGCGCCCAGGTAGCGGCGCAGTTCGGGCGTTTCCAGGATGGCGGTCAGCGCGTCGTCGGTGCTCGTGCGCAGGATGACCGCCTGGGTCAGCCAGGCGTCGGTGCTCCCGGCCTGCTGCCATTGTTCCAGCGCGCTCGCCAGCGAGTCCGGCAGGGTGTCGCCGCTCACCCGGCGCAGGAAGGCGGCGATGGTGTCCGGCTTGATACCCTGTTCGGAGGCCCGGCGCAGGCTGGCGGCGCTGAGCTTGTACTCGTACGGATCGCCCGGCGCGCCCCATTCGGTGATGCGCGCCACCTGGAAACGTTCGTACCGGCTGAGCGTGCGCGGCGCGAGGATGATCCCATCCGGCTGCAGCGTGGCGTGAACCTGCTCGGCAGGAGGATCGGGCCAGTCCGTCTCGCCGCACAATGCGCGTCCATATACGGTCAGGCGGCACAGTGTACCATCATCGCCCAGATCGACCAAACCGAGCCAGTGCATCGGCCCAACGAGGATGAACCACAGCACCAGCCCATCGACCCGGTCCCAGGTTTCGAAGCCGCGCAGGTAATCGCCCGTTTCGGCGTCGCGGATGTACCAGCTATCGTAATCGCCGGCGGGCCGCTGGAAGTCCGGCTCTTCGGCCTTGACCAGCGCGATCAGGTCGGCGATGGGCCACCAGTCGGCGGGCGGGACCATCTCCAGGTAGGTCAGCACCGTCTGCCGGGCCAGCAGCGGGTCGTTGCGCCAGCCGGTGTCTTCGGGCCGCAGGCCGGGGACGTGCCACAGGTCGTTGAACAGCGTGCAGTTGCGCCACGCTTCGGCCAGGGCGCGCACCTGGCGGGGCCGCGAGTCTTCGAGCCACTGGCGGGCGCGGGCCGGCACCGGCTTGAACAGCCCCTCGTCCACGCTGGCGAGGCCCATGCTGCCGGCCAGGGCAATCAGCAGCGCCTGCCGCGCGGGATCGGCCTCGCCGAACCAGTAGGGCCCCAACGCGTCGCCGACCTGCTGGTAGAGCGCGTCTTTGTCGGACGGCGCCTGGGCGATCTGGAGATAGGCCAGCAGGGTGGTCATGTCGTCGACGATGGCCGTCGTGGCGGGCGTGACGGTGTTGGGCTCGAAGCTGTCCGCGCCACGCCACGCCGCGGGGTTGTCCTCGTCCGCGCTCAGATCGAAGCCGGTTTCGTGAGCGGGCAGCGCGGCGGCCAGGTCCGCGGGCACGTAGACGAACGACTGCATCCCGGCCTTGCCCTCGTCGGCGGCCAGCGCGATCAGCCCGCGGAAATACAGCGTCTCCGTCACGTTGGCCGGGTTCAGGTGGGGTTTCTCGCGCTCGCGTCGCGCCGGGCCCATCTGCCGGATGTCGCCAAAGAAGCGGCTGAACTGCGCCTCGGCCAGCTTATGATCGGGCGCGCCGAGCAGCGTTTGCATGGCCCCGCGCTCGACGTCTGTCAGGCGCGCCCACTCGGCAGCGGCGCGCTCCGGGTCCAACATCGTCGCGGCCAGCGCCTCGGCTGCCTGCCGCCGGTCGAGCGATTCCAGGTCGACATCCCAGCGGCTCGCGATGATCGCCAGCAGTCCCTGGTCGTGATCGAGCAGTGTAGGTAGTAGCAGGCGCATGGACACCCCCGGTGTGTGAGCTCGTCGTGGCTGCTACTATACCGTAATACCGCTCAGCGGAAAACGAAAAGGACGGGCAGCGGCGCCCGTCCTCAGGACTCGCGTGGGGGGCTGGACTCATTCGCCCAGGTTCAGGCAGCCGGTCTGCCACAGCTCGGGCCACGTGGAGTGGGGCATGCCGTAATAGTCCTCGACGATGCGCCGCACGATGGGCGAGGCCACCTCGGACCCCTCGCACGAGTTCTCGACGATCACCGTGATGGCGATCTCCGGGTCTTCGCGCGGGACGAACGCGGTGAACCAGGCCTGCGGCTTGACGCCTTCGGAACCGGTCTGGGCGGTGCCGGTCTTGCCGCAGACCGTGACGTTGAACCCGTTCGACGCCTGGTATTCGTACCACGTGTCGTAGATGTAGCGCGCCGTGCCGTTCGGGTCGAGCGTGACGTTGCACATCGCTTCCTGGATCAGCTCGAAGACGGACGGGTCGAAATCCAGCACTCCCGAGGCGGTTGGCTGGGCAACGTAGCTGGGCTGCTCGCCGATGAGCTGGACTTTGCTCACGAACTGCGGCTCGTAGAGCGTGCCGCCGTTGGCGATGGCCGCCGTCATGCGCACGACCTGCAGCGGCGTGATCTGCATCTGCCCCTGGCCGATCACCAGGTTTAGTGTGTCGGCCATCGTCCAGCGCGTTCCGTTGAGGCGGAAGTGCATCTCCGGGTCGGGAATGTAGCCGGTGTCTTCGGGCAGCACTTCCTGGCCGGTGGGCACGCCCAGGCCCATCATTTCGGTATAGGTGGGCAGCATCTCCGGGTCGGCGTTGTGCAGCGCGATCCCGATATCCCAGAAGTACGGGTTGCACGAATAGGTTAGCCCCGTCGACGCGTTCACCAGCCCGTGACCGCTGGGGTTCCAGTCGGTGCGGTAGGGCAGCGCGTCGCCGCGCTCGCCGCCGTACCACGTGCCGGTGCACATGGTCGTTTGGTTCGGGCTGTAGACGCCGCTGCTGAGCGCCGTCGCCAGCGACACGAGCTTGAAGACCGAGCCCAGCGGGTACAGGCCGCGCATGGCGCGGTTGAACATGGGCGTGCGCGGGCTGTTGCGCAGCGCGGTGATCGCGTCGCCCCGGTTGAGCACCGGCGAGTCCGGGTTGAACAGGCTCGGATCGAACCAGGGATAGCTGACCATCGCCAGGATCTCGCCGGTTTTGACGTTCATCACGACGGCGGCCCCGCCCGGCGAGGTCTGGGCCCACGTTGGCCCGGCCTGGTTGTAGGCTTCGATGAACGCATCCTGCACCGCCGCCTGGAGATCGCGGTCGAGCGTCAGGTAAACGCTCTGGCCCGGCTCGGCGGGCGCCTCGCCCAGCAGGCGGAGCGTCTCGCCGGTGGGTGCCGTGATCACCAGCCGCCCGCCGATCTTGCCCGCCAGCTCGCGCTCGAAGGCGCGCTCGATGCCTTCCTGGCCGATCAGCGCGCCCGCGTCATAGCCGCGCGCCTCGTATTCGGCGACCTGATCGGGCTGAATCTGCCCGACGTAGCCGACCACGTGCGGCGCCAGCTCGCCCACGTATCGCCGCGTGTTGCGGGTGCCCGCCTCGACCGCGCACAGTTGCAGCAGGGTCGGTTCCTGGGCCTGATACGTTTCGGGATCGAGCTCGCCCACCAGGAAACGCGTTTCGGGATAAAACTGGGCGAACATAGCCTCCAGGCTGTCGCGTTCCTTGCGCAGAATGAGCGACAGCGCGTCGATGCACTCGGCCTCATTTGGGATATTCTGCTTGACCAGGTACAGCGTCACCGTGCGGCCATTCTGCGCGACCAGCACGTCACCGTCCCGGTCGTAGATGTTGCCACGCCCCGGCATCGTGCGCGAGAACTCCAGGCGCGCGCCTTCGGCCAGCTCGGCGAAGATGTCCATGCGCGACCACGCCACGCGCCAGCCTTCCGGCGTCTCGATCAGGCGCAGCGTCCGGCCCGTGTCGGTGATCTGGCCGAACAACTCGGTTTCGAACACGATATCGTGCATGATGGCGGCGGTCGTGCCCTGCCGCAGAGAGTTGGTGATGGTGGCGCTCAGTCCGGTGAGGGTCATCGTCGTCGCGATCGACTGGTACTCGCTGGCGAAGGATTCCTCGTTGTACGCGTCGCGGCTGTTGGGCGAGATCAGGCCGTACATCGCCGGATAGTCGGCGTCCTGCCACGCCGTGAGGAACGTCTGCGCGACCTGGTCGGCCTCTTCGAGCTTGAGCTGGGGCGATGGGTTGGCGCCGCTCAGTGAGCCGGACGATCCGGGCAGGGCGTCGCCGCACGCGGCCAGGATCAGCGAAACGATCACCAGCGCCGGCACGATTGAGGTCATCCGGAATGTGCGTTTCATCATGCAAGCCCTTACATAAATAAGACGAGAGGCAAAGCGCCGGGCGGCAACCGCTGACCCAACCTTTACCCCCCTTATTTCGTTTTATAGCCAGCCTCATTATAACGCCACACCGGATGAGCGTCGAGTGGCGCGCGCCCGCCGCTAGGCTGATGGCTCGCCCTCCAGAATGGCCTGCGCGACCGTGCAGAGGTAATCGTGATGATCCTGGCACAGCCGGGGCACGTCGGCGGCGGGCCGGACACCGAACCGGCGCAGCGTGCGCAGCAGGTGGCACAGCGGCAGGCCGACGACGTTGGCGAAACAGCCTTCCGTCAGGTTCACCGGGCGGAACCCGCTGTTCTGGATCGCGTAGCCGCCCGCCTTGTCGAAGGGATCGCCGCTGGCGATGTACGCCTCGATCTCGGCGTCGGAATAGGCGCGCATCGGCACGTCCGTCACGGCGGCATCGGTGAGACGCTGCCCGGAGTCCGCGTCGATGACGGTGAGCGCTGTGTAGACCTGGTGGGTGCGCCCGCGCAGCCGGACCAGCATGGCCCGCGCCTCGGCGGGATCGGCTGGCTTGCCGAGGATCGTGTCGCCATCGGCCACGGTCGTATCGGCGGCCAGCACGAGCGCGCCGCCGGAAATGCTCCGCGCGACGGCCTCCGCTTTCGACTGGCTGAGGCGGATCGTGTAGGCGGCGGCGGGCTCGCCAGGGTGGGGCGTTTCGTCGATGTCGGCGGTGGCGATCTCGAATGTCAGGCCGGTCAGGGCGAGCAGCTCGCGGCGCCGGGGCGAGCCTGATGCCAGGATGAGGCGCCGGTGGTCGGGAGTGGGCATGAGGCTCAGCCTGATAGGGTGGGTTTGCGATCTTGAAACATCAAGCCGAAGCCACGCCGCGTGACCAGGTACTCGTGGCCGGGATCGGCCTCGATCAGCCGCTTGCGCAGCCGGCTCACCAGCGCGTCGATCGTCTGGTCGTTCACCGGCTCGTCCGGCCCCCACACGTGGCTCATGATCTCCTCGCGGGTGACGATGCGCCCGGCGTTGTCCACCAGCAGCGACAGCAGGCTGAACTGGTTCGGGCTGAGCGGGGGATACAGCAGGCGACCGGCGACCATCACGCGGGCCGCGGCGACGTCGATCTCCAGGCCCGGCTTGGGGAACTGCACCGCGTCGATTTGCAGCGTGGTGGCCGGGTCGTCGAAGATCGCCGTGCACACCTGGGCGAAGCTGATCACGTCACCGGCGCGCAGGCGGTAGGCTTCGCCGTGATCCAGGCGGCGCCCGTTGACGAAGGTGCCGTTGGTGCTGCCCACATCCTCCACAAAGATGTTGAGGTGATCGCGCGTGCAGCGGGCGTGCAGCCGCGAAATTGACGACGAGTCCAGCACCAGCATACAATCGCGCGAGCGGCCAATCGTGAAGGGAAAGGCGTGCAGCTCAATCGCTTTCCCGGCCTGGATTCCCTCTTGAATAAGTAAGCGTTGTACTGATGGCATGGTTCTCTTGGCTCACAAATCCACACTGCTCCGATAAACTCGACATAACCCGGTTCGCTCAACCGGTGGCGTCGTCTGTGTCGTCGTCGCCCGGCTCAACCGGCAGGTCCGGATCGGCAGCCAGCCCAGCCCGCTGTTCCAGGTCGAGCAGCGCCTGCCGGAGCTGCTGCTGGCGCAGGCTGGTCGTCACGTCGCCGCGCGTGCGCTCGAGCACGCCGCGCAGTTGGTCCAGGCGGCGACGCAGCCCGCCGGTGATCGCGTCGTGAAAGTCGAAGGCGATCAGCACGCCGTAGATCTCGTCCATCTCCTCGAGCAGCCGCTCGGCTTCGGCGGAGTGACCCTTGCGGATGATGTCGAGAATCTGGCGGCGCAGCTCGCTCGCCGCCTCGGCCAGCCCGTTGAGGTAGGTCGAGTCTTCGACCTGGAGTGCGTCGGGCGCGGGCAGCGCTTCACCGCGTACCAGCGCGTAGGTAATATACGCCTCGACGTACTCCTTGAGCGCATCTTGAGTATAGCCGCTGTGGTACAGATCGGGATAGTCCGCCACCTGGGCGCGTATCTCGTCGGCAGCCTGTCGCGCCGTTTCGAGCCGCGCCTGGGCAGTGCCCCACTCGTGGCGGTGCACCGCGCGGATGGCGTTGGCGCAGTGGCCGATCAGCGCGCGCGACTGGCTGATCGCCGCGTCGCGAGCGGCGCTTTTCGCCTCGAATGCCTCGCGGATGCGCTCCGCCATGCCGTCGAGCCGTTCCAGGTTACTCATCCTTGTCTTCCTTGTCGTCCCCTTCCGGCTCGTCGGGTTCGTCGCCACGAATGCTGCTGAACAAGTGGTCGGCCAGCGACTGCGGGCGCGCCGGCAGGTTGATCTCGCCGTGCTGCGCCTCGTAGCGGGTGATGTTGTCCTGCAGCGCCGTCAGCAGCATCTTGGCATTGGTCGGCGTGAGCACGATGCGCGTGCTCACCCGCGCTTTGGGCAGGTTGGGCAGAATCTGGGCGAAATCGATGAAGACCTCCCACGGTGAGTGGGTGATGATCGCGAAGTTGGCGTAATTTGCCGCGAGGTCGGCGGGAATTTCGAGATTGAGTCGTCGGGTCTGAGGCTTTTGGGGCGCCACCATGATCGATCGTGTCTCCTTGGCTGTCTGGGAACTACAAGAAACAGCCGCGAGCGCGTCCTCGGACCGGCTGTTGTCTTGGTCGTGACCCTATTATGATACCGCATTTGCGGCGGGTTGGCGGGCTAGAAGGGCAGGTCTTCCGGCTCGCTCGGGTAATCCTGGTAGTCTTCCGACGTTTCGCCGCGCCGGCCCAGGAACTGGATGTCGAGCGCCGTCAGCTCCAGCGAGGCGCGCGCCTCGCCGTCCTGGCCGATGAACGCCGACGCGCCGATCCGCCCCGCCACCATGATCTGCATCCCTTTGTGGACGTACTGGTTGGCGGTTTCGGCCAGCCCGCGCCACGCGGATACGCGGAACCAGGTGGTATCTTCGCGTTGTTCGTTGCTGTTCCGGTCCGTCCACCGGCGCGAGACGGCGACGCTGAAATCGCAGACGGCCACACCGCTTTGGGTATAGCGGAGTTCGGGTTCGCGGCCAACATTGCCGATAATGATCGTGTACTGGTAACCGGCCATCTTTGTCGCTCCTTGTGTTGTGGGGGTATTGGAATCGATGATACGTGATCGACTCTGGCGTGTCAAAAGATTATAGCACAATTAGAACGGATGTTCAAATTGCGCCCGCGTGCGTCGGGCTGGCGGCCTACTTGCGCCGCGCTTCGAGCTGGGCGGCGAGCTGGCGCTGCACGACCTGGGCATCGCCTTTGCCCTTCAGCGCGCGCATGACCATCCCCATCAGGAACTTGATCAGCTTCTCCTCACCGGCCAGGTAGCGCGCGACCTCGTCCGGGTGCTCGTCCAGCACCGTGGCGACGGCCTCGCCGATCACAGATTCGTCCGACACCTGGGCCAGCCCGCGCTGTTCGACCAGCCGCGCCGGGCTGCCGCCTTCCGCGTACAGCGTCTCGATCAACTGCTTGGCGACGCCGTGGTTGATCGCCCCCTGCCGGACCAGCGTCACCAGCTCGGCCAGGGCTTGCGGCGTGAGCAAGATCGCGCCGATGTCGTCGCGCTCGCGGCCTTCGAGGTTCATCTGGCGGAACACGTCCCCGATCAGGTAGTTGGCGACCTGCTTGGGATCGCCGCCCGCGGCGAGCGCCTGCTCGTAATAATCCGCGACGGCGCGCTGCGCGACCAGCACCGAGGCATCGTAGCGGCTCAGGCCGTGTTCGGCCATCAGCCGGTCACGTTTGGCGTCGGGCAGCTCGGGCAGGCCCGCCCGCACCGCCTCGATCCAGGCGCGATCGAGCTCCAGCACGGGCAGGTCCGGCTCCGGGAAGTAGCGGTAGTCCTCCGAGCTTTCCTTGACGCGCTGGGTAACCGTGACCTGCCGGGCCTCGTCCCAGCCCATCGTCGCCTGCTGGACGCTCTCGCCCGCTTCGTACAGCGCGATCTGCCGCTCGATCTCGTAGGCCGACGCGCGCGCCAGGCTCCGGATGCTGTTCAGGTTCTTGATCTCGGTGCGCGTGCGCAGGTCGTCAGAGCCAACCGGCCTCACGCTGATATTCGGCTCCATGCGCAGCACGCCTTTGCTCATGTCGCCGCTGTTGACGCCCAGGTATTGCAGGATGGCGCGGAGCTTACGGGCGTAGGCTTCGGCCTCTTCCGCGCTGCGGATGTCGGCCTCCGACACGATCTCCAGCAGGGGCACCCCGGCGCGGTTGAGATCGACCAGGCTGTGCCCGTCGACGTGAGTCAGCTTGCCGGTGTCCTCTTCGAGATGCGCGCGCCGGATGCCGATCCGCTTGGTCGAGCCATCCGGCAGGTCGATCTCCAGCCAGCCGTTGATCGCCAGCGGGTATTCGTACTGGCTGATCTGGTAGCCTTTGGGCAGGTCCGGATAGAAATAGCTCTTGCGGGCGAACTGGTTGAACGCGGGGATCTCGCAGTTCAGCGCCAGCCCGACCATCAGCCCGAACTCGACGGCCTTCCGGTTGATCACCGGCAGGACGCCGGGCATCGCCAGGCAGACCGGGCAAACGACCGTATTCGGCTCGGCGGACGTGCTGTCGACCACGGCACAGGTGCAGAACATCTTCGATTCGGTGAGGAGTTCGGCGTGGACTTCGAGGCCAATCACGGGTTCGTAGGCAACCATCGGCGTGTTTCACCTGTTGGGTAAGGGCGTCGGATCGTGAGTCGAGGATAGCGCACATGTAAAATCTTGTAAAAAATCGCCGGGAAATATTGTGAAATTGAACTCAAACATTGTTAAGAGGGTGCGATCGGCATCAATGGATTATTGACTTTTGAACAACATACGTGATAAATTGACCTACGTAGGGGGAACCGGTCTAAAAAGGGGCTGGTAACGGCGGTGCGCCACTTCCGTTTTTGTTTCAAATATCGAACATGTTTACTTTTTGTGACTGTTGCGCTTACTCTGCTGTCGTTTGCCGCGAGCGGGCCGCGCGCCTTTTCACAGGGTGGCGACATCCGGCCCACCGCCAGGGCCACGCTCGACGACGATCCCGTCATTCTTCCTCCCGCCCCGGCCCTCCCCCTCTCGCCCACCCCGCCACCATTCGCCGACAATCCGGGTTTCAACGACGAGCCGCCAATCAACGCGCTGCCGACCGTGGCGATCGACGTTCGGGCAACGGCGACGCCGACGCCGGCCATCGAGCCGGACGATACCGTATTTTCCGCCCCGCCGGGCTCTGAGATCGCGATTCGCGGCACGGTCCAGTTGCAGAACCGGCGCGCCAATTCGCTTGCTGCGGAAGTGACCGTCCTCGATGCATCGGGGGCGGTGCTGGGCCGGGCCGGTGTCGATCCCGTCTCCGGCGCTTTTGCGGTGACCGTGCCACGTGCGGAAGTCTACCGGATCGTGGCCGATGCGCCGCTGCACCGTCGCGCCGAAGCGACGTATGCGCCCGGCGATGATCTCCCGCCGTTCGCGCTGCAAGGCGGCGATTTGAACGCGGACGGCTGCATCGGCCCGGCGGACCTCGCGCATCTGCTGCGCGGCTTCGCCAGCCCCGCCGACGTCGCCACCGACATCACCGGCGATGGCCTGACGGATGCCAGCGACCTGGCGATTCTGGCCGGGAACTTCGACCCCGCGTGTGAGGTTGCGCTCCAGATGCTGGCGCTGACTCCGACCGTGACCCCGGTTCCGACCCTTGAGCCGGAGCCGGCCACCGAGGTGCCCACCCAGCCCGCGAACGGCGCGCTGTTTGCCGATTCGTTCGACGATGAAGGCGGCTGGCAGGCTGCGGGTGCCTGGGTGATGGACCCGTCCGGGTCTTTCAGCGGGGCGGGGTGGCGCGCGGACGCGGCGGCGCGCGGCCAGGTGAGCACGCTCACCTACGCCGGGGCGCTCGATTTGCGGGCGGCGCTCGCGCCGCAGTTGGCATTCTGGCAGCAGGGCGCGCTGGGTCCCGGCGACGTCGTCGCGGTGGACATCAGCTTCGACGATGGCGCCTCGTGGATCGCGGTGGACCGGCAGGCCGGGCTGGTAGCGGGCTGGCACCGGCGAACGATCGACCTGGCCGTGTGCCGCGGGCAGGCGATCGGGCTGCGCTTCCGGCTGGAGACCGGTGCAAATTTGCCAGAAGACGCCCCCGCGCCGGGTTTCTGGCTCGACGAGCTGATAATCCTGGAGGCGGGTGCCGGGCCGCTCCCCACGGCGACGCCTGATGCCGCCGCCAGCCCAACCGCGCCGCCGGACGAGCCGCCAGAGGGCACGCTCGCCCCGACCGCCACCGCTGCGCCGCCGCCCACGTCCACGCCGGGGCCGACCTTCACCGCCACGCCGACCGCTACGCCGACCGCCACGCTCACGCTGTTCCCCGTCCTGCTGCCGTGGCACGAGCCATTCGAGAGCGGCGGGGGCTGGCTGGCAGACGGAACGTGGCAGCGCGTCGATCCCGCCTTCCAGGGAGCGGGCTGGTTTGCCGACAGCCTCCCACGCGGCCAGATCAGCCTGCTGCGCTACGGCGCCGCGATCGATCTGACCACCGCCGTACACCCCCGGCTGTCGTTCGCCTTTCGCGCCGGGCTGGCGCCGGGCGATACCTTCGCGGTCGACGTGAGCCTCGACGGCGGCATCTCGTGGAGCGTGGTCGATCAGCAGCCCGGCCCGGTGACGGACTGGCTCGCGCGCGACCTCGACCTGACGCTGTATCGCGGCTACCCGATCCGGCTGCGCTTCCGGCTCGACACAACCGGCGCCCTACCGGAAGGCAACCTGACCACTGGCGTGTGGATCGACGAGCTGGCGATCCGGGAGATCCCGGCCACGCCGGTCCCAACGCATACCCAAGTTCCGGTGGAACCCCCTCCACCGGCCATGACCGCTACACCCATCCTTACGGCCTCATCGCTTCCCCCAGCGACTGCAACCCTGCCGCCTGTCCCCACGGCCGTACCACCGCTGCCCACGTCTGATCTGATCGATTCGATTGACCCGACCCTGCCGACTGGCGTGTCGCCACCACCGGTCGACCACAAGCCCACGGCGGAGTCGCCTTCGTAACCGGGACGGACGAGCCTGGACAGGCGAAAGGAGAGTTGGCTTAGGCGGCGTGATAGCCGCGTGTGACCCGATTTGACAGACTGAGATCATGAACGACAACGTGCAGTTGCTGTATACCTATCAGCTTTAAGGGGGAAATCGATGAAACATCCAAAGTTCTTGCGTTTTGTGGGGGCTGTCGCACTGGTGACGCTGGTGGTGGGGTTGGTGCCGGCGGCCCGGCCAGCACTGGCTGTCGACCCGCCCGGCATCACGGTGACGCCGACCTGGCGCCCGCCGGCCCAGTTGACCTCGTTGGATGCTGGCGCCGGTGCGGACGCGTATCCCAGCTACAACCCCGGTGACGACTATCGCTATGTCGAGCTTGAGCTGTTCGCGACCGCTTCGGTCGAGTATTCGGCGGTTGAGGTCGAATGCAAGTACGACTCGACCTTGCTCGAAGGGTTCCACTGGGACGATGGCAGCGTGAACCCGCCGACGGACGATCCCGGCGACGACTGGCCGATGGTCCAGATGGGCCCGGTGTGGGGTGGCCTGGGGGCGTATGGCGGCGAGTACACGATGGTCCCGGCGCCCGTTCATCTGGCGAACGCGGCCCAGGGCGGCAGCGCGCCCAACTCCGGCACGATCTCCTTCGCCGCTGCGGCGTTTGGCGGGCGGCGGTACGGGCGCTGGGGGCAGGCGCAAACCGACCTCGTGGCGCGGATTCGCTTCCGGGTGCGCCCGCAGAACCCGGCTACGTTTTCCAGCAAGCCGATGAAGATCACCTGCAAGACCCGTTTTCTGGACTACAACGGCAAGGATGTCGCCAGGCCCAAGTACCAGCGCCCGAACGACCTGGTCGTCATGTCAGGCTATTCGATCACGGGGAATGTGACCTACCAGGCGCTCAAGCGCCACGACGGAATCGGCGTGAACTGCGTCTACGATCCGGGTGGCGTGGGTGATGAGTACAAGACGCGCACCGACCGCAAGGGGAACTTCGCGATCAATGGGCTGCGAGACAAAGGCTACTACAACTGCAATTTCTTCGGCAACGTGACAACTGCCGAAGCGGGCGATCCGGTTTACGATCCGGACCTGCACCTGCAAGCGTGGACCGACATCCACCTCCTGGGCCAGTCCTACCAGTTCCAGCCGGTTGTGCTGTCCTCGGGGAATCTGGACCGGGTAGCGGGTATCCCGCAGCGCATCGACGAAGATGACCTCGCGCTGGTGACGGGTAACTGGAACGTCCAATCCACGGCTGGCGATGCTAACGGTAATGGCCTCACCAACGAAGAAGACCTGGCGATCGTGGCGGCGAACTGGTACCGGGGCGAGGACGAAGACGCCCGGCACATGCTGATCAGCATGCCGCGCCAACACGATCTCATGCAGGACAGCCGCGTCTGGTTGACCCCGCTGCACGGCGAGATGATCCTGGGTGAGCTCAGCCGCAGCAAGTCGAATCCGATCTACTGGGCCACACTGTCGCCGGACGGCTCGAAGCTGGCCTACATCAAGGCCGAGGGAAGCAAAACGCCTGCTCCGTGGGACGTTAACACGGCCTACGTGCTGTACGTGGCGAATGCCGACGGCAGCGGCGCCAAGCCGATCACGCCGCGCAACTGGCGCTACGACGCGCTGGCGCCTTCCTGGTCGCCGGACGGCTCGAAGCTCGCCTTCATGTGCGGCGAGAAGAATACCGGTTCCGATCAATGGGGCACCTGGATCTGGCGAGAGTGGGCCAACAACACGAACAGCAAGGGCGAGTTCACCAGCCACTTCTGCGTGATCGACTCGAACGGCGCGAACCTGGGCATCAGTGACCTGGTGGTGTCGGTCTTCCCACCGGCATGGCTGGACAACGATACGTTCATGTTCGCGGTGGACGTGGGCGATCCGGAAGGGTACAGCCTGGGGATCAGTTGGATTGCCGGGGTCGACGCGGGTTGGTGGTCCTGGTTCGACGAAGCCCAGACCCGGATTCCGTTCGGCGCGGACATGCCCCGTGTCTCCGGCTATGACGAGAATGGCACCGGGCACCAGTTGTTCTATCGCTACACGGATCCCGGCACCGGCCAGCGCACACTGCGCTTTGCGGAAATCGAATGGGGGCCGGGTGGGCCGACCGTTCCGCCGTTCTATGGCGGGGCGCATGGCGGGGCGGCCGCACCCTATCACATGAACGTCGAGTATGATGTCGATGGCGGGGACCCCGGCACGGTTTACGCGCTGCTGTCGACGGACGTCGACTTCTATCACGTGAGCAGCTTCGGCCACATCGTCTTCTACGAGAGCCGGTGCCCGTGGGACTGGAACGGTGGTAACTGCTTCCGCAACGGTCATCTCAATAACAGCGGCATTCCCGAATGGCATCCCGACCCGTACGATTTTGGGTCGAGCCAGTGGATGTACTGGGGCATCAGCGAGGGACACGGCAACCCGGAGGCATGGGATGGTAACTGGGATCACATGCCCAACTGGCGCGCCGGTCTGCGCAACACGGTCGAATGGGTTCAATAGGCACGGCTGCAGAACCGGGCAGCATCCGGCGGGGGAGAGCCTTCTCCCCCGTCCGGTCGTATACTACGCAGCGTAAGGTAGAAGAATGAGGGCATTCGAATGCGCGTCAGACGGCTGATGCTCGTGATCGTGCTGGGCGGGCTTGCGGTGCTGCTGGCCGGGCTTCCGGCTTCGGCGCAAGAGCAAACGACGTACCTGAGCTTGCAGGCCGATACCACCGACCTGCAAACCGGGCAGGAATACACCATCCGCATCGAGGTGCGTGACGTGCCGGAGTTGTGGCTCGCGTCGGCTGAGATCGTCTACGATCCGGCCATTCTGTACGTAATGGGCACCGTGTCCGGCCAGCCGGTGAGCATCGGTTCGTTCTTCTCGGAGGGGCCGGCGCTCGACGCGCTCAACTTCGTCGACAACAACGTGATCAGTTACGCCGTGTCGCAGCTCGCCCCGGCGGACATTCTGAGCGGCAGCGGCGTGCTGGGTACGTTTCGCATCTATCCGGTCGCGCCCGGCACCACAACGCTGTCGTTTCGCCGGGCCAACATCCGGACGGTCACGTTTTCCGGCGAGGGCGACGAGCGCGAAGCGTCCGACCCGGAGGCGGTGCCATTCACGCCGGTGCTCCTGGAGTTGAACGTCACCGGCGAGCGGGTTCCGCCGCCGGTGGAAGCCACGCCCACGCCCGCCCCAACCAGCACACCCGTCGGCCCGGCGGAAGCGGTCGCAGAGCTGCCGACGCAACTGCCCACGCTGGAGAACGTCACCGGCATCCCGGCGGCGGAAGAGAGCGAGCCGGCAGCCGAGGCGGACGACGATTCGCGCGACACGCTGGTCCTGGCTGTCGCGGGGATCCTGGCCGTGGTGGCCGTCGTGATCATCGGGGCGCTTGTCGCCATCACGCGCTCGCGGCGGCGAACGTAACCCGCTTTCTGGCGAGGCGCGCAGGACGGCATTGTTAAATCGCAGTGCCGTCTTGTTTTTTTCTCTATTGTTTATTCTCGATACCGCTTCGTCTTGTTAACTAGTTTTTTACTTGATTTTTAAACTAATTCGCTAGAATTTCTTGTGTGAGACTACGAATCAAAACGTCAGGAGATCAACCAAGATGAGCGTTGAAACCGAGATCCGCGAGTATCTGAACCAGTTTTTGCTCTTTAGCGGCGACTCGTTCGAATATGACAACGAGGATTCCTTCCTGGAGAACGGCATTGTCGACTCGGTGGCGGTGATGGAACTGGCCCTGTTCGTCGAAGAGAAGTACGGCATCACGGTGGATGATCACGAAATCACTCCGGACAACTTTGATTCGGTTGACAAGCTGGCCCACTACATTCGCTCCCGGCTGAACGGTTCCGCCGCTGCGTGATTTTGCCTGGGCTGCTGCCTTCTTCACCGAGGGCGACGGCTCCCCCATCATTCTGTTCATGAGAGTATCTGCGGGGGGTGACCAATGCTCGTTCAGGACTTTCTGCATGCCAGTGCCGAGCGCTCACCCGACAAGGTGGCGCTTGTCTGTGATAACCAGCGGTTGACCTATGCCCAGATCGACGCGATGGCGAACCGGCTCGCCCATGCGCTCCGCGATCGCGGCGTGGGGCGGGGCGACCGCGTGGGACTCTATCTCAACAACACCGTCGAGGCGGTGGTGAGCATCTTCGCCACGCTCAAGGCGGGCGGCGTTTTCGTCTTCATCAATCATACGACCAAGCAGGACAAGCTCGCGTATATCCTCAACAACTGCGAGGCCGTCGCGCTGATCACCGACGCGCGCAAAGCCGGGATGTCCGACGGCGTGGCGGCAGAGGTGCCGTCGCTGCGCACGCGGGTCCTGTGCGGCAAGAATGCGGGCACAGCTGCCGAGGGCCGCGCGGGGTGCCTCGCGTTCGACGCCGTCCAGGCCGGCTATCCGGCGGAGCGCCCGCCCCAGGTCAACGTCGATCTCGACCTGGCCTGCCTGATTTACACGTCGGGCAGCACGGGCGATCCTAAAGGCGTGATGAGCGATCACAGCAACGTGGTGTTTGCTGCCGGCTCGATCATCCAGTACCTCGAAAACGTCGAGGACGATATCGTGCTGAGCGTGATTCCGCTCTCGTTCGACTACGGGCTGTACCAACTGCTGATGGTCTTCAAATTCGGCGGCACGCTCGTGCTCGAAAAGGGCTTTACCTATCCGGCGGCGGTGCTCAAGCTCATCGAGCAGGAGCGCGCGACCGGCTTCCCTATCGTGCCGACGATCATGGCGATGCTGCTGCAGATGGACCTGAGCGCGTTCGACCTGTCGAGCCTGCGGTACATCAGCAACACCGCCGCCGCGCTGCCGCCCAGCCACATCCAGGAATTTCGCCGCAAGTTCCCCTGGGTGACCATCGTCTCGATGTACGGCCTCACTGAGACCAAGCGCACCCTGTACCTGCCGCCCGACCAGATCGACGTCCGGCCCGGCTCGGTGGGGATCGCCATCCCCGGCACCGAGGTCTGGCTGGAGGACGAGAACGGCCAGCGGCTGGGTCCGGGCGAAATCGGCGAGTTGGTGATCCGCGGGCGGCACGTGATGCGCGGCTACTGGAACGCGCCCGAAGCGACCGCCGAGCGCTATCGCCCCGGCCCGCTGCCCGGCGAGCGCGTGTGCTACAGCGGCGACCTGTTCCGCATGGACGACGAGGGATACCTGTATTTCCTGGGCCGGAAGGACGACATCATCAAGAGCCGCGGCGAAAAAGTGGCGCCCAAAGAGGTCGAAAACATCCTGTACCAGATCCCCAACGTGGTCGAGGCGGCGGTGGTCGGCGTGCCCGACCCGATCCTGGGCGAGGCCGTCAAGGCGTTCGTGGTCATCCAGGGCAATCACCTGACCGAGAAAGACGTCCTGGCCCACTGCCGCGCCCATCTCGAAGACTACATGATCCCCAAAGTCGTCGAGTTCCGTGAGGAGCTACCCAAGACGTCGTCCGGCAAGATCAAGAAGACAGGGCTGAAATAATGTGCGGAATCGTTGGAACACTCAACCTGACATCACAGCACCCCATCGAGGAACTGAACCTGCGCCAGATGCTGGCGATGATTCGCCACCGCGGCCCGGACCAGTTCGGCATCTACCGCGACCAGCACGTCGGCCTGGGCAACGCCCGCCTGAGCATTCTCGACCTGAGCACGGGCCAGCAGCCGATCACCAACGAAGACGGCACGCTGTGGATTGTCTACAATGGCGAGGTCTTCAACTACGTCGAGCTGCGGCCCGGCCTGGAAGCGCGCGGTCACCGTTTCGAAACCCACACCGACACCGAAGTGATCCTGCACCTGTATGAGGATTACGGGCCGCGCTGTCTGGACTATCTGAACGGGCAGTTCGCCTTCGCGATCTGGGACACGCGCAGCGAGACGCTGTTCATGGCCCGCGACCGGGTCGGCATCCGCCCGCTGTACTACACCGTCGCGGATGGCGCGCTGATCTTCGGCTCGGAGATCAAAGCCATTCTGGCCGATCCGCGCGTCGAGGCGGAGCTGGACCCGCTGGCGCTCGACCAGATCTTCACCTACTGGTCGACGCTGTCGCCCAACACGATATTCAAGAACATCTACGACGTGCCGCCGGGGCACTTCCTGCTGGCCCGCAACGGCGAGATCCGCCTGGAGCCGTACTGGCAGCTCACGTTCCCGCACGAGCCGCCCCCGGCCCGCCCGGTCGAAGATGTCGTGGCGGAGTTCCGCGATCTGCTGATCGACGCCACCCAGATTCGGCTGCGGGCGGATGTGCCGGTCGGCGCGTACCTCAGCGGGGGGCTGGACTCCTCGACGACGTCCGCGATCATCCGCAACTACACCAACAACCGGCTCGATACGTTCTCGATTGCTTTCAGCGATCCGGACTTCGACGAGAGCGCTTACCAGCGCCAGATGGCGGACTTCCTGGGGACCGATCACCAGGTCGTGTACGTGACGCACGGCGACATTGGCCGCGTGTTCCCGGACGTGATCTGGCACACCGAGGCGCCGATCATGCGCACGTCACCAGCCCCGATGTTCTTGCTCTCCAGGCTGGTGAACGACAGCCGCTTCAAGGTGGTGATGACCGGCGAGGGCGCGGATGAGTTCCTGGCCGGGTACAACATCTTCAAGGAGGCCAAGATCCGCCGCTTCTGGGCGCGCCAACCGGACTCGGCGATTCGCCCGCTGATTCTCAAGCGGCTTTATCCCTACATCGCCAGCCTCAGCAGCGGCAGCGGGGCCTACCTGACCGCCTTCTTCAGCCAGCACCTGACCGATACCGATCGCCTCGACTACTCGCACGCGCTGCGCTGGCACAACACGGGCCGGACCAAGCGTTTCTTCTCCGATGCGCTGCGCCATGCCGTCTTGGAGCGCTACGCCCAGGACGACCCGTCCACGCGGGCGATCGCCTACCCGGAGCGCTTCATGGAGTGGGCGCCGCTGCACCGTGCGCAGTACCTGGAGATCTCGATCTTCCTGGCGCAGTACCTGCTGTCGGCGCAAGGCGACCGGGTGGGGATGGCGCATTCGGTCGAGGGCCGGTTCCCGTTCCTGGATTATCGCGTGGTCGAGTTCGCCAACCAGGTCGCGCCGAGCCTCAAGCTGCGCGGCCTGACCGAGAAATACCTGCTCAAGCGCGTGGCCTCAGAATGGATTCCGGACGACATCTGGCGGCGGCCCAAGCGGCCCTACCGCGCGCCCATTCACCGCAGCTTCTTCAACGAGGCGACGCCCGATTACGTGCGCGAGCTGCTCTCGCCGGGCCAACTGGCCGCGACCGGTCTGTTCAGCGCGCCGGCCATCGGGCAGCTCGTCAAGAAGATCGAGCGCGGTATGCCGATCGGCGAAACCGACGACATGGCCCTGGTTGGCGTGCTGTCCAGCCAGTTGGTCCACCAACATTTCGTGAGCAATTTCAGAATGCCGGCTCCTCTGTCTGCCGCGGACGATGTGAAGGTCTGCGTGGGGCAGGGGGTTCCACAAGGAGCGTAACGATGGTCTTTGGTCCACACGTACTCGAAATCGACCCCGCCGCCGAAACCGAGCGCATCGTCTCGATGATGCGCCACACGGTGGGGAAAGTCATGCGCCGTCGCGGCGCGGTGATGGGCATCAGCGGCGGCGTTGACTCGTCGGTCGTGTTGGCGTTGTGCGCGCGGGCGTTTGGCCCGGAGCGGGTCGTGGCGCTCATGCTGCCGGAGAAAGACTCGGAATCCGACAGCGAGCGGCTGGCGCGCACGGTCGCGGGGCACTACGGCGTCGAGCCGGTGCTGGAAGTGATCACGCCGGTGCTGGATGGCTTCGGCTGTTACCAGCGGCGCGACGAGGCGATCCGGCGCGTGTTTCCCGAATACGACGCGGCAGCCGGCTACAAAGCCAAGCTGGTGCTGCCGAGCAATATCCTGGAAGACGACACGCTCAACGTCTTCTCGCTGACCATCGTCACGCCCGACGGTGAGGAGAAGAACAAGCGCCTGCCGCTCAAGGAGTACCTGCAGATCGTCGCGGCGTCCAACTTCAAGCAGCGCACGCGCATGTCGATGCTCTACTACCACGCCGAGCTGCGCAACTACGCGGTGGTCGGCACGGCGAACAAGAACGAGCACGGCCAGGGCTTTTTCGTCAAGTGGGGTGATGGCGGCGTCGACGTGCGGCCCATCATCCACCTGTTCAAGACGCAGATCTACCAGCTTGCCGAATACCTCGACGTCCCGGAGGAGGTCCGGCAGCGGCCCCCTACCTCCGACACGTACAGCGCCCACCAGACTCAGGAGGAGTTTTTCTTCCGCCTGCCGTTCAAGACGATGGACATGCTGTGGTATGCGCTGGAGCATGACGTCCCGGTGCCCGAAGTCGCCGCCGCCATGGACCTCACCGAGGAGCAGGTGCAGCGCGCCTTCAACGATTTCCTGCGCAAGCAGCGCACCACCGACTACCTGCGCATGGCTCCGGTGGAGCTGGCCCCGGCAGGCGAGGGGGAGCCGGTAGGACTGCCGGACTGACCGTCGCCGCGCACGCGGTTTCGAGTAAATTTCGGAGGGCGCCGAGTCGCGCCCTCTTTTCGATCCGGCAGGTGGCGGTTTCCGGTGCAGATTGGGCGAAACGCACCCTGCTGATTGTGCATTTTGACCAGAAGCATGGGCGGCACACGCCGTATAATCCGCTATCATAACCGGTCATTGGGGATTTGAGTTCGGAATTCCGCAGCAGTAATTCCCTCAGTTTGACAAAAGTTGAGAGAATCCTTTATCATATTTTATCGCCTTCTAGCACTACAGCCTTCTCACTGCATACTAGGGGCAGCGGTACCCATGAGAGGGAGGTGTGTATAGGATCACAGACGGTCGAAACATGCAGCATCTGGCTTCAACGGTGGGTTGAGTTGTCCTCAACCCGATCGCCTTCGTTCGTTATGGAATTGCATTAGCTGAGGAGAAGTCACACCATGCGTCAAATAAAGTCTCTCCGTTTCGTTTTGCTGATCGTTTTGTTGGTTGCTGCCATCACCCCGGTTCAGGCCCAGGACGAGGGCACGGTCGTCATCGCCCCCGGCGATCCGATCAAGCTGGCGCTCGCCACCGACCTGACCAACGCCATTCCTGAGTTTGGCCTCGATATTTCCCAGGCGGGCCAGGTTGCCGTCGCCGAGGTGAACGAGGCGGGCGGCATCAAGGGTTTCCAGGTTGAGATCCAGGTCGAAGACGACCGCTGCACCGGCGATGATGCCACCACCGTCGCCAACCGCATCGCGTCGGACCCGCAGGTCGTGGCGGTTGTCGGCCACATCTGCTCGGGCGCCACGGTGTCGGCCTCGGACGTGTACGAAGAAGCGCGCATTCCGATGATGTCCCCCAGCGCCACGGCGGCTGGCGTCACCGAGCGCGGCCTGGACGTGATGAACCGCGTCGCCTTCCGTGACGACGTGCAGGGCGTCGTTGCTGCGAACTACATGTACAAGGTCCTCGGCGTTCGTACGCTCGCCGTGCTGCATGACAACGACACCTACGGCCTGGGCCTGGCCGAAGTGGTCCGCGACACGTTCACCGAGCTGGGTGGCGAGGTCGTGGCCTTCCAGGGCATCAACGTCGATGATCAGGACTTCCGCCCGGTGCTGACCGGTCTGGTTCCAATGGCGCCTGAGGCGATCTACTTCGGCGGCTATGTGCAGCAGGCTGTGCTGCTGGTCCCGCAGAAGAACGACGTCGGCCTGCAGGATGTGATCTTCTTCAGCGATGACGGCGTTTACGGCGAGGCCCTGATCTCGGGCGCTGGCGACGCGGCTGAGGGTGTTTACGCCGCGTTTGCGGAGCAGCCCAAAACCGATCCGGAGCGGCTGGAAGCGTTCGTCGATGCATATGAAGAGATGTTCGACGTTCTGCCGTCCGACCTGGGCCCGTTCCACTACCACGCCTACGACTCGACCAAGATGCTCCTGAACGCGATCGAAGAGGTATCGGTGGTCGATGATGCGGGCAACCTGGTGATCGACCGCGAGGAGCTGATCGATGCGGTGCGCAACACCACGGACTACGACGGCCTGACCGGTTTGCTGACCTGCGACGAGAAGGGCGACTGCGGCGCTGGCTCGATCGCCATCAACCTGGTGGAAGATGGCGAATGGGTTAATGTGGAAGTGCCCGAAGATCTGCTGGAAATGGAAGCCGAATAAAGCACCAAAGGGAAGGCCCCGCGCCTTCCCTTCTGTTTGGGTTCTTTGTGCCAGCGCCTCGATTGTATTTTTGGATGGCGCTGGTACAATTTCGACCACTTATATAGACGCGCGCTCGTTGACGCACGACAACGGGCCCCTTTTCATACATGGTCGATGAATTCCGTCCGCCTGGCAGCTTGTTGCCGGGCAGCGTCCTGGATGGAGGAGAATATGGCGGAAGCAGCACAAACCCGCCGGTTAGAGCGCCTGGATATTGATTATGATCGGCTGAGTGGCCGGTATTTCGGAATTGGGGCGCTGCTGGCACTACTATGGATTGTTTGGGTGATTGCTCGTACCTCCGGTTTGTTTGGCACCCCTCCCGGCGACGAACTCAAAACCATACAAGACCTGATTTCCGGCGCGTTGTGGGTGTATACGGGCGTGGGGCTCATCGCGTTGATCCTGATCCTGGTCAGCCGGGCGCGCGCCGCGGAAAGCGCCTCGTCCTCGCGTATGGTGATCAATTATGCGGGTGTGGTCCTCTTCCTGATCTTCGCGTTCCGTGTGAACAGCGTGGTCGAAGCCGAAGAGTATTCGGTGACATTGTGGGGTCTGCAACTGGTCAACGGGCTGGTGTTGGGTGGCGTGTACGCGCTGGTCGCGCTGGGGTATACGCTCGTCTACGGCATCCTGTTCATGATCAATTTTGCCCATGGCGAGGTCCTGGTGCTGGGGACGTATGGCGGGTGGTTTGCCTTGATGTACGTGACCGATCTGGGCAACGGCGTCTTCGAGGCGGGGGCTGCGACCGTAGCGACGGTGTTGCTACCGCTGTTCATCGCCCTCCTTTTCCTGCCGCTCGAAACGCTGGCCTCCCGCTATGGCCGCGGCAAGCAGGCCAGCCCCGAAACCAGCTCGACCTGGCTGCTGACCCTGTTCAGCCTGCCGGTCCGGGTGATTATTGGCGCGCTGGTCGGCTATGGCCTGGTGCTCGCGCTGGGTGCCTATGCGCCGCATGTCCATCTGGTCGTGATCACGGTCGTCGCGCTGTTGTTCGTGGTCGCGATCGGGATGCTGGTTTCGATGCTGACCGCCGTCGCGCTGGAGCGGGTCGCGTACCGGCCACTGCGCGGTGCGCCCCGCCTGACGCCGCTCATCAGCGCGATTGGTGCTTCGTTCTTCCTGCAGCAGACGATGCTGAATATCTTCGGCCCGCTGCAACGGTTCTACCGGCGTCCCACCCTCATCGATGGCACGTTCAACGTCAAGATCGGCAGCCTGGGCACGATCCCCGTGACGAAAACCGGCCTGGTCATCGTCATCGTTTCGATTGTCCTCATGATCCTGCTCTACCTGTTCGTCCAGCGATCCAAGACCGGGCGCGCGATGCGGGCGGTGGCTGAAGACAAGAGCACCGCCGCGCTGATGGGCGTGAACGTGGACCAGGTCATCGTGGTGACCTTCGCCATCGGCGCGCTGCTGGCCGGCGCGGCGGGCGTGATGATGGGGTTCCACAACCTGTCGTTCAACTTCCGCACCGGGTTCATTCCGGGCCTCAAAGCCTTCACGGCGGCGGTGCTGGGCGGCATCGGCAACATTCCGGGCGCCATGTTCGGCGGCTTCTTCCTGGGGCTGGTCGAAGCGCTGGGGCCGACCATGTTGGGCATCCCGACCGAGTACAAGGACGTGATCGCCTTCGGCCTCCTGGTGATGGTCCTGATCTTCCGTCCGACGGGTATCTTCGGCGAAGTGCTATCGGAAAAGAAGGTCTAAGCCATGATAGTCACACGCTTGCAACAGGTCCTCGGGTCCATGCGTCCGGGCGCTACGTCGGGCTTCGTGGCGGGCTTGATCATGCTGTTCCTGATCCTGATCGGCATCCCCATCAACATCCAGAGTCTGGCGCTGTTCGTGCTGCTGCTGATCGTCCTGATCTTCGGCGTCCGGCTGGCCCGCCGCGCGTTCGATGCGGGCGAGACGTTCGGCTACATCGTGAAAAACGCCCTGGCGTTGTCCGTCGTGGCGGCGCTGGTCGTCTTCCTGTTCATGTCGCTGATCAACCGCTGGCAGGCCAACGGGATCAGCGTCAAAACCTACTTCGATGCCGTGTCGCTCACGACGATGAACGTGCTGTCGGGCGTGCCGGAATCGGAGCTGCATCCCAACCCGGAAAAGGACATCCTGACCGGCGAGTATCCCGAAGGGGCCGAGCTGCGCACCAATCCGATGCGGCTGACGTTCGATTCAGAGACGGGGCTGCGTCTCAAGCTTGGCCTGACCGGCGACGCCTGGGTGGACCTCAACCTGGGCATCGGCGGCTTTTACGGCTTCATGCTGCTGATCGTCGTCGTGGGCATGGCCGGCGCGTTGATCGCCTGGGGCGCCAACGTCGCCAACGTGGGGCGCTACCGCACGCAGACCGCCGGATACCTGTCGGACAACCTGATCGCGCACTGGCTGGTCCTGCTGCTGCCGCTGTTGCTGTTCGGGTTCTTGTGGCTGACCAAAGGGCAGGACGGCATCGATCCGATCATCCGCATTGGCGGCGGCGGTCAGGAAGTCCAACTGCTGCTGGGCTTTGCGATCGTCCTGTTTGGGCTGGTGGCGATCCGCGCCGCGCAGCCGGTCGACTGGGGGCTGGCCTACCCGGTGCGCGTCGGGATCGTCGCGGGGCTCGTCGCCGGTGTTGCGGCCCTCGCGATCTGGCGCATCGTCGGCGATGGGCGGTATTTCATCGCGACCGACGGCTCGCCCCGCGGGAACGAGTTGTTGTGCGTCGGGATCGTGCTGCTCGTTGCGGCGGTCGCCGTCGTTCAGAATTACTTCGCGCTGCGCACGCCGGAGCGCTTCGAGTCGCAGTTGGCCGGCACGCTGGCGCTGGCGATCCTCCTGATCCTGCCGCTGTACCTGGACCAGTATCAAAACGACGTGCTCACCCTGGTGGGGATCAACGTCCTGCTGGGGCTGGGCCTCAACATCGTGGTCGGGTACGCCGGCCTGCTGGACCTCGGCTACGTCGCGTTCTTTGCGTTGGGGGCGTATACCTACGCGTTTTTGTCGTCCAACCAGGTGCTGGTAGACGGCAGCGGCAACCCGACCGGGTTGAAGTTCGAGGGCAACGACGAGACCGTGATCCGCATCGCGGCCTGGGTATTCACGACCGCGATCGTCGCCACCGCCATCGTGGCGGGCGGCCTGTACCTGTGGCGGCGCAGCCAGGCGGCGCGCGCGCGGCGTGCTGCGGACCGCCGCCAGTTACTGGATATCGATCCGCGCCCGTCCGGCGGCGTGACCCTGCTGCTGACGGTGATCGCCATCAGCACCAGCCTCCTGTTTGCGATCCTGCTCGACAACTCGAGCCTGTACCGCCGCCTGTTCGACGATACGTCGCCGTTCTTCATCGGGCTGTTCGCCGGGGTGATCGTCTCCGGCCTGTCGGGCATCATGCTCGGCATCCCGGTCTTGCGCCTGCGCGGTGACTATCTGGCGATCGTCACGCTCGGCTTTGGCGAGATCATCCGGCTGTTGTTCACCAACCTGCGCGACTTCACCGGCGGCCCGCAGGGCATCCTGCAGATCCCGCGCCCGCTGCCGGAGAATGCGTCCGGCCCGGTGTCGTATCTCTCGCTGGTGTATCTCATTTTCCTGGGGGCAGGGCTGGTGGCCTTCTTCTCGGCGCGGCTCAAGCAGTCGCGGACCGGGCGCGCCTGGAGCGCGATGAAGAGCGATGAGGACATCGCCCAGTCGATGGGCGTGAACCTCGTGCAGTCGAAGCTGACGGCGTTCGCCATCGGCGCGGCCTTCGCCGGGATTGGCGGCGTGCTGTTCGCCGCCCGCCAGCGGAACATCTTCCCGAACGACTTCAGGCTCGACGTCTCGATCGAAGTGCTGAGCCTGGTGATCATCGGCGGCATGGGCAGCATCCCCGGCGTGATCATGGGCGCGATTGCCCTCATCGGCGTGCCCGAAGTGCTGCGCGAGCTGTCGACCTATCGTATCCTTGTCTTTGGCGCCCTGCTGGTGACGATGGTCATCATTCGTCCCAAGGGCCTGCTGCCCGCGCCCACGCCACAACTGCAGGAGCGCGCGCGCGCGCTGGTCCAACGCCACGTCTCACAAGAGGATAGATCGCCATGACGGAGCAAGCGAACGAACGCCCGATCCTGCTGGAAGCCAGAAAAGTGACCAAGCGCTTTGGCGGCCTGATCGCGCTCGGCGATCTGGACCTTGTGATCCGTCAGAATCAGATCGCCAGCGTCATTGGACCCAACGGGGCGGGCAAGACTACTTTCTTCAACTGCATCACGGGGTTTTACACGCCGGAGGAGGGTGAGATCTGGTTCGACGGCCACCCGATCCAGGGCGAGCGGCCCGACCAGGTGACCGCGCGCGGGATCGCCCGCACGTACCAGAACATCCACCTGTTCGCCGGCATGACCGTGCTCGAAAACGTGATGGTCGGCTCGCACGCCAACCTGCTGGCAAGCCCGGTCGGCGCCATGCTGCGCCCGCCGGTCAACCGGCTGGAGGAAGACGTCGCGCTGGAAAAAGCCTACCGGCTGCTGGACTTCGTGGGGTTGGGCGAGGACGGCGACACGCTGGCGACCAATCTGCCCTATGGCAGCCAGCGGCGGCTGGAGATCGCGCGTGCGCTGGCGAGCGACCCCAAGCTGCTGCTGCTCGACGAGCCGACGGCGGGCATGAACCCGCAAGAGACTGAAGCCACCATGCGCTTCATTCGCCGCCTTCGTGACGAGCGCGATCTGACTATCCTGTTGATCGAGCACGACATGAGCGTGGTGATGAACATCTCCGATCAAGTCTCGGTGCTCGACTATGGGCGCAAGATCGCCGAAGGAACACCCGAGGAGGTCCAGCAAAACCCGCTGGTCATCGAGGCCTATCTGGGCGCGCCGGCAGAAGAGCTTGTTACCGGATTCCTGGATTCCTAACGCGACAGGACGGCGATCATGGCATTACTCGAAGTCGAAAATCTACACACCTACTACGGCAAAATCCACGCCCTCAAGGGGATCTCGCTGACCGTCGAGGAGGGCGAGATCGTGACCCTCATCGGCGGCAACGGCGCGGGCAAAACCACGACGCTCAACTCGATCTGCGGCATCGTCCGGAGCAGCGAGGGGCGCGTGGTGCTGGCCGAGGAAGACATCACGACTATGCCGCCCCACGAGATCGTCGCGCGCGGGATCATCCAGTCGCCGGAAGGCCGCAAGATCTTCCAGCGCCTGACCGTGGTGGAGAATCTCGAAATGGGCGCCTACACGCGGACCGATCACCACGAGATCGCGCGCGATCTGGATTTCGTGTTCCAGACGTTCCCGCGCCTCAAAGAGCGAATCAAACAGTTGGGCGGCACGCTTTCCGGCGGCGAGCAGCAGATGCTGGCGATTGGCCGCGCCTTGATGTCCCGCCCGCGCGTGCTGCTGCTCGATGAGCCCTCGATGGGCCTGGCTCCGTTGCTGGTGCGCGACATTTTCCGGGTGATCGAGTACCTGAACGGGCACGGCACGACCATCCTGCTGGTCGAGCAAAATGCCCTCATGGCCCTGGCCGTAGCCCACCGGGGATATGTGCTCCAGACCGGTCGCATCACGATGTCGGACACAGCCCAGGCACTCCGCCAGAACGAGATGGTGCGCGCGGCCTATTTGGGTGAGCATTAGAGCGGAGGATAGCTTGGTGAAACGAGCGGGCCTGTTCCTTATCCTGGCGCTGGCCGTGGTTCTGGCTGCCTGCGGGCCCAGCCCCAAGGCGCGCGCCGACGAGTTTCTGAAGTACCTGCCCGAAGAAACCGAAAACTGGGAACGCGACGACGGCGAAACGGTGCAACTGCTGTCCAGCACGGTGTCGAGCAAGGGGCACAGCATTCTGCAATACGAAGGGCCGGAGGACGCGTTGGCCTACATCGTCGTCGAAGCCTACCCGACTGAAGACGCGGCGGACGTCGCCGTGGTAGACCGCGAGCGTTTGCTGATGCTGCAGGGGCTGGTGTTCGACTCGAATCGCGCGCCGCAGCAGGCGACGGCCCAGGTCGCCCAAACCGACGGGATATGGTACGCGCTGTTCCAAGAAAAGACGGTCGTCGTCGAGATCAACGTCCTCGAGGCGCCCGACGCCGAGGAGCCGCTGAGCGAAGAGGCGTGGGACGAGCTGCTGGCGATGGTCCGCAACGCCTACGCGCGCGCCGAAGCCGGCTAGGCGCGACACGCGTACACGCCTGAAAAAACGCGCGCCGGACTGTCCAGACGCCCGGCGCGCGTGCGATTCAGGGCCGGTGACGCCGGTCCAACTCCTGGTAAATATCGTCCGGCGACAGGCCGCGATACGACAGCAGCACCAGGCAGTGATACACCAGGTCGGCCAGTTCCGAGATCACGCGCGTGTCGCCCTGGCTTTTCGCCGCCAGGATCACCTCGATCGCTTCCTCCCCGATCTTCTTGACGATCTCATCCTCGCCCTCGTCGAACAGCCGGTTGGTGTACGAGCCTTGCTTGGGGTTGGCCTTGCGGTCTTCGATGATGGCGAAGACCTGGTTGAGTATCTCAGTCAAGAATGTCCTCCAGTGTGCGGAAAAAACAGCTCACGGCGCCGGTGTGACAGGCAGGGCCCGCCGGCTCGACTTGGACCAGCAGCACGTCGGCGTCGCAGTCGGCCCAGATGCCGGTGACGGTCTGCGTGTGGCCGCTGGTGGCTCCCTTGTGCCAAAGCTCCTGGCGGCTGCGGCTCCAGAAGTGCGTCTGCCCGGTTTCCAGCGTCAGGCGCAGGGCGTCGGCGTTCATCCAGGCGACCATCAGCACCTGCTGCGTGCGCGCGTCCTGGACCACCGCCGGGATCAGCCCGTCGCCGGTCCACTTCAGCCGGGGGATCAACGCGGCGACGTCAATCATGCGGCACCTCGACCAGCCGGACCGGCACGCCCTGGTCGCGCAAATAGTCTTTCACCTGGCCGACGCTGAGTCGCTTGTAGTGGAACAGGCTCGCGGCCAGCGCGGCATCAGCCCCGCCTTCGACCAGCGCGGCCCGGAAGTGATCCAGCGTCCCCGCGCCGCCCGACGCGATCACGGGGATGCTCACCGCGTCGCTGACGGCGCGCGTCAGCGCGATCTCGTAACCGTCCTGGGTGCCGTCGCGATCCATGCTGGTTAGCAGAATCTCGCCCGCGCCGCGCGCCTCGACTTCGCGCGCCCAGGCGATGGCGTCCAGGCCGGTGGGCGTCCGCCCGCCGCTGACGACCACTTCGTACTGCGTCCCATTCCACCGGGCATCGATCGCCACCACGATGCACTGCGATCCGAACCGTTCCGCGCCCTCGCCGATCAGGTCGGGCGTTCGCACCGCCGCGCTGTTGATCGCGATTTTGTCTGCCCCGGCCAGCAGCGTGGCGCGCATGTCCTCGACCGTGCGCAGCCCGCCGCCGACGCAAAACGGGATGAAGATCGCGTCGGCCACGCGCCGCACGACGTCGAGCATGGTGTCGCGGTTTTCGTGCGTGGCGGTGATGTCGAGGAACACCAGCTCGTCGGCGCCCTCGCGGTCGTAGACGATCGCCTGCTCGACCGGGTCGCCGGCATCGCGCAGGTTGACGAAGTTGATGCCCTTCACGACGCGCCCCTCGTGCACGTCCAGGCAGGGAATGATTCGTTTGGCTAGCATAGGCGCTCCGTTATTACCATGATACGACGTTTCTTCCCGCAGAGCCGGGCGCGCGTGCCGCTGGCGCTCAGGCACCGGGCCCTTCGGCGGCGCGCAGCGCGTCTTCCAGGCTGAACGCGCCGCTGTACAGCGCCTTGCCGATCACCACGCCGGCGATCACGCCGGTCGCACGGCAGCGCCGTATGTCGTCCAGCGCGGCGACTCCGCCCGACGCGATGACCGACAACCCGGTGTCGCGGGCCAGCCGCGCCGTGCTCTCGACGTTCACGCCAGACAGGTCGCCGTCGCGGCTGACGTCGGTATACAACGCGTGAATCACGCCTAGCGCGGCGAATCGCTGCCCCAGGTCGGCGGGCGTCCAGGTGCTGACCTGCTGCCAGCCGTGCGTGGCGACCTGGTCGTCCCGGGCATCCAGCGCGACGGTGATCGCCTCTGGCCCAAAGCGCCGCACGGCTTCCCCGGCGACGTCCGGCTGTTGGACGGCCAGCGTGCCGAGCACCGCCCGCGCGGCCCCGGCCTCCAGGGCGCGCGCCACGTCGTCGAGCGCCCGCAGCCCGCCGCCGAACTGCACCGGCAGCCCCACCGCCGCGATGGCGCGCAGCGTGTCGAGCGCCAGCGTGGACTCGCCGAGCGCGCCGTCCAGGTTGACGACGTGCAGCCACCGGGCGCCGGCGGCTCGCCAGCGTTCCGCGGTGGCGACCGGATCGTCGCTGTGGACGGTTTCCTGCGCCGGGTCGCCGTAGCGCAGCCGGACCACGCGCCCGCGCCGCAGGTCAATCGCCGGATACACGATCATGGCGCCATCTCCAGAAAGTTCTGCAGGATGCGCTGGCCGACGGCCTGGCTCTTTTCGGGGTGGGGCTGGATGCCGAAGACGTTCCCGCGCCCCACCACCGAGGCGAACTCGATGCCGTAGTCGGTCGTCGCCAGCACGTCGCGCTCGTCACCCGCTTCGACGTAGTAGGAATGCACGAAGTAAGCATACGACCCATCGGGGAGGCCCGCCAGCAGCGTATTCTCGCCGGCCCGGACGTGCAGCTCGTTCCAACCGATGTGCGGCACTTTGGGGCCGTTCGCCGGGAAACGGGTCACCCGCCCCGGCAGCAGCCCGAGGCCGCGGTGTCGGCCCATTTCGTCGCTCGACTCGAACAGGTACTGCATCCCCAGGCAGATGCCGATCAGCGGCACACCCGCCGCGACCGCCTCTTTGATCGGCGCCTCGAACCCTGCCGCCCGCAGCGCGTTGATCCCCGCGCCGAACGCGCCGACGCCCGGCAGCACGATCTTGCTCGCGTCGTCGAGCTGGTCGGGCGTGCTCGCCGTGGCGACGTCCGCGCCCAGGTGAGTCAGGGTGTTGCGCACGCTGCGCAGGTTGCCCGCGCCGTAGTCGATGATGGCGATCATCCGGTCAGCGTTCCTTTCGTGCTGGGGACGCCGCCGCGCCGCGGGTCCAGCGCCACCGCCGCCGCCAGCGCGCGGCCCAGCGCCTTGAACAGCGCCTCGGCCTTGTGGTGATCGTCGCGCCCATACAGCACCGCCGCGTGCAGGTTCATCCGGCCCTGGAACGCGATGGATTCCAGCACGTGCGCGACCAGGGTGGCGGGCATCTGGCCGATGGCAGCGTCGCGGAAATTGGCCTGGATCACGGCGTAGGGCCGCCCGCTGAGGTCGACCACCACGCGGGCCAGCGCCTCGTCCATCGGCACGTAGGCCGCGCCCATGCGCGCGATTCCGCGGCGGTCGCCCAGCGCCTCGTCGAGCGCGCGGCCCAGGCAGATCGCCACATCCTCGATCGTGTGGTGCGCGTCGATGTGCAGGTCGCCGGACGCTTTCACGGACAGGTCGAACAGCCCGTGATGGGCGACATGGTGCAGCATGTGGTCGAAGAAGCCGACGCCGGTGTCGATCTGGGCGCTGCCGCCTCCGTCCAGGTTCAGCGACAGCTCGATCTGCGTTTCGTTGGTGTGGCGGGTGATCGTCGCCGTGCGGTCAGTCATGGTTCCCTCCGATGGTGTGCAGCGCCGCCAGCAGCGCGTCGATCTGGTCGGGCGTCCCGGCGCTGATGCGGACGTGATCGCGCAGGCGCGGGGTGTTGTAGTGCCGGATCAGGATGCCGAATTCCCCGGCGAGCCGCCGCTTGAGGTTGGCGGCCTCCAGCCCGGCGACGCGGCACAGCACGAAATTGCTGTGGCTGGGATACGGCGCCAGGAACGGCACGGCAGCCAGCTCGCGCTCCAGCCGCTCCCGCTGCGCGACGATCCGCTCGACGTTGGCGCGCAGTGCGGGCAGGTCGGCCAGCGAGGCGCGGGCGGCGGCATCGGCGGCTACGTTCAGATTATACGGCTGTTTGATTTTCCACAGGTGCGGCATCAGCCCCGCGGGAAAGATGCCGTAACCGGCGCGCAGCCCCGCCAGCCCGGCCCACTTGCTGAAGGTGCGCAGCACGATCAGGTTGTCGGATGCGGCGGCGCGCTGGGCCAGGCTCTCCGCGCCGCTGAACTCGATGTAGGCTTCGTCGAGCACGACGACCAGCGGCAGATCGAGCAGCCGCTCGACTGTCTCCGGCGCGATCAGGCTCCCGTCCGGGTTGTTCGGCGAGCAGACGAACAGCAGCTTGGCCTCCGTCGCGTGCGCGGCGGCTTCGATGGCGTCCACGTCCAGCGAAAAATCGGCGCGGCGCTCGACGTTTTCCACGCGGGCGAAGTACAGCGGCGCGTCGAAGCCGTACATGCCGAAGGTGGGCGGCGTGTTGACGATCGCGTCGCCCGGCTCGATGAACGTCTGCAAGATCAGCTCGATCAGCTCGTCGGCCCCGGCCCCGACCAGGATGTGACTCGCGTCGACGCCGGTGTAGTCGGCCAGCATCGAGCGCAGGATGCGCGCCTCGGGGTCGGGATAGATGTTGATTGCGTCCAGGCTCGCCAGCGCGGCGCGCGCCGCCGCCGAAGGGCCATACGGATTCTCGTTGGCGTCGAGCTTGATCACCTGCTCGACCGGGCGCCGGAGCTGGGCGGCGAACACTTCCAGCGACGCGGTGGGCGTATAGGCGTCCATCGCGGCGATGTCGGGCCGGATGCGGACCTTGTCGCGTGTGCGAGTCATGGCGGCTGCGCTCCCCTGGCTGGCCGAGCCGGTCACCGGCGCGTGACGCGCGCCTGGGCGGCGGCGGCGTGCGCGGTCAGCGCTTCGGCCTGGGCCAGCGTCGCCGCGGCAACGCTCAGCTCGGACGCCGCGCCCGGCTCCAACCCGATCAGGCTGGTGATCTTGACGAAGTCGAGCACGTTGAGCGGCGAGGCAAAACGCGCCGTCCCGCCGGTCGGCATGACGTGCGACGGCCCGGCCACGTAGTCGCCCAGGACCTCGAACGAGCTTTCGCCCAGGAAGACGCCGCCCGCGTTGCGCACGCGCCCGACCCACTGCCACGGCTCCTCGACCAGCAGGCACAGGTGCTCGGCGGCGTAGTCGTTCGCCACGTCGAACGCCTGCGCCAGATCGCGCACGATGACCGCGCCGCTGCGGTTTTCCAGCGCCTGCGCGATGATCTCGGCGCGGCTCAAGTCTTCCAGGCGGCGCCCGACTTCCACCGCCACCTGTTCGGCCAGCGCGCGGCTGGGCGTCACCAGGATGGCGGATGCCAGCACGTCGTGCTCGGCCTGGGCCAACAGGTCCGCCGCGGCCAGCCCCGGATCGGCGCTCGCGTCGGCGATGACCATCGTCTCGGTCGGGCCGGGCAGCCCGTCGATGCCCACGTCGCCGTAGACCTGCTGCTTGGCGAGCGTGACGAACAGGTTGCCGGGGCCGACGATCTTCGCTACGCGCGGCACGCTCTGAGTGCCGTAGGCCATCGCCGCGATGGCCTGCGCCCCACCGACGCGCACGACCCGGCTCACGCCGCAGATCGCCGCCGCCGCCAGGATCACAGGCGAGACGCTCCCATCACCGCGCCGGGGCGGGGTGGTGACGACGATCTCCTCGACTCCGGCGACCTGGGCCGGGATCACGCTCATCAGCAGCGACGAGGGCAGCGGGGCGGTCCCGCCCGCGACGTACACGCCCACCGAGTCCACGGGCCGGATCAACTGGCCGAGCGCGCCCTCGCCGGTGGCGTCCATCCAACCGGTGACCGGCTGTTTCTCGTGGAAGGCGCGAATCCGGTCGGCGGCGAGCCGCAGCGCGTCGGCGACCTCCGGCGGGATCGCGTCCAGGGCGGCGGCGATCTCGGCTGCGGGCACAGCCAGCGCGTCGAGTTGGGCGCCGTCGATACGCGCGTTCCAGTCGAGCAAGGCGGCGTCGCCGTTCTCGCGCACGCTGCGGATGATGCGGCGCACAGCTTCGTCGGGCGTCACGGGCGCGCCGAACAACTGCGCCAAACTGTCCGCCAGCCAGCCGGGCACGCTGACCTCGTTCAGCGAGTGGCGCTTGAGAATGGTCGCGCGGGCTTCGTCCAGGTTGTCGTAAATGCGGAGCGTGCTCATGTTTCGTCCTCTTTTCCGAGTGCGGCCAACAGCCGCTGATACCGTTCAGGCTGCTCTTCGAAGATATACGTCACCGGCGTGACGACCACGCCGCTGCCGTCGATCGCGCGGATCTGCTGGATGACGTCATACAGCTTGTGGCCGGAGACAACCAGGTTGATCGCCCACCATTGGCCGGTCCCCTCGCGCGTGACCATCGGGGCCAGGGTGGGGCCTTGCAGCCCGCCCAGGTCTGGCTGGCCGAAGACGCGCTTGCCGATGTCGTGCGCCGAGGACGCGCGCATGTTGGCGAAGATCATGTACTGGCCGCGCGCGCGCAGGTGCGCCTCGATGAATTCCAGCATCTTGCGGGTGGCGGCCAGCACGTCGGGCCGCGCCGCGAGCGCCGCGCGGTTGCCGATCAAAATCGCCTGCGACGTGAGGAGGGTGCCGTCCTCGATCTGCCGCAGGCGATTCTCGCGCAGGGTGGTGCCGGTGCTGGTGATGTCCGCGATGAAATCGGCATACCCCACCGTGGGCGCGGATTCCAGCGCGCCGTCCGCCACGACGACGCGCACGTTTTCCACGCCGGAGCCGGCCAGAAAGCGCGTGACGCTCGTCTCGTACTTGGTCGCAACGCGCAGCGGGCGCTCGGCGGCGCGGCGGGCCAGGTCGCTCACCGACTGCACGTCGTCCCAGTCTTCGGGGATGGCGAGCACCAGCGCGCACTCGCCATAGCCCAGCGCGTCGTGGATCACGATCACGCCGTCGGGGTCGGGGCCGATCGTCTCGGCCAGCGCGTCGTAGCCGGTGATGCCCAGGTCGACGTCGCCAGCCGCCACGCTGACCGGGATATCGCGCGCGCGCTGGAACAGCACCAGCACGTCCGGCAGGGTGGGCAGGCTGGCGACGTACTGGCGAGGGTTGGTTTTGGTCACGCGCAGCCCGCAGCCGGCCAGGAAGTCGAGCGTTTCTTCTTCCATGCGGCCTTTGCTGGGCAGCGCGAGACGGATTTGTTCGGGCACGGTCGTCACCTCCGTAAACAAAAACGCCCCCCGGCGGACCGGGAGGCGTCAGAATGCACGTAACCTATCAGGGGTTCAGGCACACACGCAGCACCCACCGGACCGGCGTTCCGGGGTGGTCAGATGATGATGGTGAGCGTGAACCTGCATCGTGTTTGGTTTCATGTGCCAGAGTATAGCGGTCTCGCTGGCCGCTGTCAATGCGCGATTTCGACGCTATAATGGCGAGGTTTGGCGCGCCCAAAGGACGAGGACCCATGCGACACTTCCAACTGCCCGGACCCTTCGAGTGGATCGACATTCCCGCCGGCCCGGTGACGCTCGAGGCCGGGGGCTACGTGCCGGAATCGGCGGCGTTCGACGTGGCCGGATTCACCATCAGCCAGTACCCGGTCACGAACGCGCAGTTTGCCGCCTTCGTGGATGACGGCGGCTACGACCGGCCCGCGTGGTGGAGCGTGACCGGCTGGGGGTTCCGCGAGCGGCACGGCTGGACACAGCCGCGCTTTTGGGGCCAGCGCGACTACAACGGCGCGGACTGCCCGGTTGTGGGCGTGTCGTGGTTCGAGGCGAGCGCCTTCTGCCGCTGGCTGGGCGATCGCACGGGGCGGGAGATCACGCTGCCGACTGAGCAGCAGTGGCAGCGCGCCGCCCAGGGCGACGATGGGCGCGAGTTCCCGTGGGGCAGTGCCGAACCGACCGCCGCGCTGTGCAACTGGAGCCGCGAGATCGACGACACTACGCCGGTGACGCTGTACCCGGATGGGGCGAGCGCCTACGGCGTGATGGACATGAGCGGCAACGTGTGGGAGTGGTGTCTCACCGGCTGGGAGAGCGGGATCGCCGATCTCGACAGCCGCGAGGTTCGCCTGCTGCGCGGCGGCTCGTGGAGCAGCGACAGCCCGATCAGCCTGCGCGCGGCTCACCGCAGCGCGATCGACCCGAACGTGCGGCTCGCGCCCGACTACCGGCACCATGCCACGGTCGGGTTTCGCGTAGTCTGCCTCTAGCTCGCCCTCAGATGCAGCCTTCGGCCCGGTAGGCGGCCACCGCGTCCGCGTCCAGTCCCAGCACGTCGCGCAGGACCTCGTCCGTGTGCTCGCCCAGGCGAGGCGGCGGCGTGCGCACCTGGGCCGGATCGGGCGCCATCCGGACCGGCGGGCCGACCATGCGCAGGAGATCGCCCGCGGGGGTGGGGGATTCGTGCACCAGCCCGCGCGCCGCGACGTGCGGATCGCTGAGCGCGGCGGGGATCGTGTTGATCGGCCCGGCGGGGATGCCCGCCGCCAGCAGCCTGTCCACCCACTCGGTGGCGGGGCGCCGGGCGAAGATCACCTGCAGCAGCGGGATCAACCAGGCGCGGTTTTCCACGCGCGCCGGGTTGGTCGCGCAGCGCGGATCGTCGCGCAGGTCCGGGCGGTCGATCAACGCGCACAGCCGCGCGAACTGCCCATCGTTGCCCACCGCCACCACGAACTCGCCATCTGCCGCGCTGAAGGTCTGGTACGGGACGATGTTCGGGTGCTGGTTGCCATAGCGGGGCGGCGTCTGGCCGGACACCAGGAAGTTGCTCGCCACGTTGACCAGCGCGGCGATCTGGCTGTCCAGCAGCGAGACGTCGATGACCTGGCCCTGCCCGGTGCGCTCGCTGTGGCGGACCGCCGCCAGGATCGACGTGGCGGCGAACAGCCCGGCGAACACGTCCGAAATGGCAACGCCCACCTTATATGGCGGGCCGTCTTCCGGCCCGGTGATCGACATCAGCCCGCTCATGGCCTGGATCACGTAGTCGTAGCCGGGCCGGTCGCGGTAGGGGCCGGTCTGGCCGAAGCCGGTGATGCTGCAATACACCAGGGCGGGATTGATCGCGCGCAGGTCGTCATAGCCCAGGCCGAAGGAGGCCATCTGCCCGGCCTTGAAGTTCTCGACGACGACGTGCGACTCCGCGGCCAGGCGGCGGGCCAGGTCGCGCCCGCCCGGCGTCTTGAGGTCGAGCGTCACGCTGCGCTTGTTGCGGTTGACGCTCAGGAAATACGCGCTCGGCGCGTCGTCCTCGCCTTCGCCCAGCCAGGGCGGCCCCCAGGCCCGCGTGTCGTCGCCCCGCGCCGGATGCTCGACCTTGATCACGTCCGCGCCCAGGTCGCCCAGCACCATCGTGCAGAATGGCCCGGCCAGCACGCGCGAGAAATCCAACACGCGCACGCCGCCGAGAGTCCCCAGAGATTCGGCGCTCATGGGCGCGGCGACCGGTAGCGGTAGCGCACGTGCTTGACCTCCATGTAGCTGTCCATGCCCGGCTGGCCGAGCTCGCGCCCGACGCCGCTCTGCTTCATGCCGCCGAAGGGGCCGCGAATGTCGGTGACGTCGTTGACGTTGATCCCCACGCCGCCCGCGCGCAAGTGCCGCGCCGCGTAAAACGCCCGGTTGAGGTCGTTGGTGTAGACGTAGGCCGCCAGCCCGTAGGGGGTGTCGTTCGCCATGGCGATCCCCTCTTCGAGCGTGTCGAAGCGGGCGATGGGCGCGACCGGCCCGAAGGTTTCCTCGCGCATGACGCGCATCTCGCGCTCCACGCCGGTGAGCACGGTCGGCAGGTAGAAGAAGCCGCGCGCGAACTGCGGCCCGTCGGGCGATTTGCCGCCGGTGGCGACCTGCGCACCGCGCTCGACCGCGTCGGCCACGTGCTGGCGCACCGTCTCCAGCCCGGCCTCGTTGATCATCGGGCCCATGTCGGCGTCCGGCTCGGCCAGCCCATCCGCCGTCACGCGCAGGTGGGCGGCAGCGTCGGTGAAGCGGGCCGCGAATTCATCGTAGATGCCGCGCTGCACGAAAATGCGGTTGACGCTGATGCAGATCTGCCCGGTGTGCGAAAAGGCGCGGCGCAGCGCCTCCGGCACGGCGATGTCGAGGTCGGCGTCGTCACACACCACGAACGGCGCGCTGCCGCCCAGCTCCAGCGTGACGGCCTTGAGTTGTCGCGCGGCCTGCTCGGCGATCCACAGGCCGGTGGCGGTGGAGCCGGTGAAGGCGATCTTGCGGCTGAGCGGGTTGGTCACCAGTTCCGCGCCGGCGGTCCGGCCCGGCCCGGTGACGATGTTGACCACGCCGGGCGGGATGCCTGCCTCGACGAACGCCTTGACGAACAGGGTCGCGGCCAGCGGGGCCTCGCTGGGCGGCTTGATCACGAACGTGCAGCCCGCCGCCAACCCAGGGCCGAGCTTCCAGGCCAGCAGGTCGACCGGGAAGTTCCATGGGGTGATCGCCGCGACCACGCCGACCGGCTGCTTGAGCACGAAGCTGTGCGTCGGGCCGATGTCGCCGGCGAAGTGCGTCCCGTCCAGGCGGCGGCCCTCTTCGGCGTAGAAGTCGATCACGTCGGCGCTGTAGCTGCACTCCTTGATCGAGTCGTTCAGCGGCTTGCCGTGCTCGCGGGTGAGGGCGCGTGTCGCCGCGTCCAGGTCCCTGCGGAAGATGTCCATCGCCTCGTGCATGATGCGGGCGCGCTCGCGGGCGGACAGCCCCGCCCACGCCGGGAAGGCATTCGACGCTGCTTCGAGCGCGGCCCCCACGTCGGCGGTCGTGGCCTGCGAGATGCGCGCGATCTCCTCGCCGTTGGCCGGGTTGGTCACGGGCAGGTCGGCGCCGTCGGCGCTGGCGCGCCACTCGCCGTTGATCAGCAGAGTTTCGGTCATGCGCTGCTCCTGAATGCGGTCAATCCGTCGAGCGCGGCGCGCACCATCCGGTCGTCGAGCGCGGCGCGCGTCTCGGGCTCCAGGTGGCGGTGCGGCTCGGCCTGAACGGTGATCAGGCACATGCCCGCCACGGCGATACCCAGCACCGCGCCCATGACGTACAACAACGAGGTTTCCATGTCCATGCTCAGCACGCCGGCCCGCCGCTGCACGGTCAGGTCCAGCGGCCCGCCGCCGGTAAGGGAAGCCGCCATGTCCGGGTAAAACGCGTCGTAGGTGGCGGTCATGCCCATTTTCACGTCGAGCCCGTTGTCCTGGCCGGACTGTGCCAGCGACTGCACCAGCGGCCAATGAGGCACCGCCGGGTAGTTCAGCGGCAGGTAGCGCGTCGAGGTGCCCTCATAGCGCGCCGCGCCGGTCGAGAGCACGACCGATCCCAGCGGGGCGTGCACGCCCATCTGCGTGCCGATGCGCACGACAGCCTGCGCGCCGAGCAGGGCCAGTTCCTGGATCGCGATGGCGGTCGAGGGCGCGCCGATACCGCCCGACGCTGCCGTGACGGGGACGTTCCGGTACCTGCCGGTCACGACCGAAAACTCGCGGTTGTCCGCGACTTTCCGCGCGTCATCGAGCAGGTTGGCGACACGGTCCACGCGGGCGGGGTCGCCGGACAGCAGGATGCGGGGCGCGATGTCCCCCGGCCTACATTTGAGGTACAGTGTTTGGTCGGTCATGCCCCCTCATTCGTTGGATGCAGCAGGTAACGGTCCAAAATGCTGTTCGTAGCGCCCCTGGGCCTGTTCCCAGGTGGGCAGGTTGGTCTGGCAGCCGGTGGCCTCCAGGACGAAGGACGCCACGACGGCGCCCAGCTTCGCGCCGGTTTCGGGCGCCGCACCGCGCAACAGCCCGGCCAGGAACCCGGCGGTGAACGCGTCCCCGGCGCCGGTGGGATCGACGACTGTGGGCGATGGCACCGGGGGGACGGCGCGCGTCCCGGCGGCGGTGCTGACGCGGCACCCGGCGGCTCCCTGCGTGACGATGACGGTGTGCGTCGTGTCGCTCAGCAGTTGCTCGATGGTCCGGCGGCCCAGCGAGTCGAGCAGGTAGCCCGCCTCGATGTGGTTCATGATCACCACGGCGCTCGCGGCCAGAAACTCGCCCAACATCTCCGGCGGGTAGGCGTGGACGTCCGGCTTGAGCTCCCAGACCAGCGGCACCCCCGTCTCGGCGATCCGGCGGACGAACTGCCGGTTGTGCCGGAACGGGCCGACGGTGACGGCGGCGAACCGGTACCGGCCCGGATCGACCAGTGACAGGCTCCCGTCCCAGGCGTCGGCGGCGCCGGGGAAGAAGAAATTCTGGTGCTGGCCGTCGGGGTTCAGGTACAGGTAGCTGCGCGACGTCTGCTCGCCGGGCAGCCGGATCACGTTGGCCGTATCGACGCCTTCCGCGGCCAGGTAAGCCATGTACCGGTCGCCGGGGGAATCATCCCCGATGATCATGGCGACGCCGGGCCGGAAACCGAGGCGGGCCAGCGCCACGGCGATATTCGCGCCGCAGCCGCCGAACGTCTCCCGGTCCGGCACGGCCTGCAGCAGGGCTGTCTCGCCCACCGCCGGGCTGTGCGACACCCTGGCGATGGTGTCGATGCTGGGATAGCCGGTTGCCAGTACGTCCATTTACGGCGCGCCTTCGCTTTCGTCCAGCCGGGCGAGCGCCTCGTCCTGCGAGAGCACGCGGCCCATGTACTTGTCGATGTCCTCCAGGTTCGCCTCGTGGAGGTGCGGCTTGTCGGTGGAGACGCACTCGCGCGGGACGATCACGTGGTAATTGTGCTCGAAGGCGTCCTGCGCCGTGGCGCGAATGCAGACGTTGGTCTTGGTGCCGGTGAGCACGAGCGTGTCGATGTGGTTGTCGCGCAGGATCAGGTCCAGGTCCGTGCCGACGAACGCGCTGTAGCGTCGCTTGGTGATCACGTAGTCCTCCGGCAGCGGCGCCAGCGGCGGGGCCAGCTCGACGCCCGGCGTGCCCGCTTCGCAGTGGGCGCGGACGTTTTCAAGCTCCCAGTCGGGCTTGCCGGGCCGGTGCGAGTCGATCACCCAGATGATCACCGCGCCGCGCCCCCGCGCCGCCCGGACGAACGCGTCGATGCGCGGCACGATGTCCGCGGCCTGGGGGTGGGGGACTTTGCCTGCCGGATCGGTGAAATCCTTGACGACGTCGATGACGAGGACGGCTGTATTTCCCATCTGCGAATGTCCTTTCGATTTACCACCCCTTGCGCCATTCCTTCCGGACCGAGATCACCACCAGGGCGATCACGACCATCAAGTACGGCAGCATCTGGAGAAACTCGTTGGGCAGCGCCGTGTCGCGGAGCTGGAGCCGGAACTGGAGCGCCTCGAAGAACCCGAACAGCAGGCAGGCCACCGCCGTGAGCCGCGGGCGCGCCGCGGCGAAATAGACCGCCGCCAGGGCGATGAAGCCCCGGTCGTTGGTCATGCGCTCGCGGAACAGCGGCAGATCGCCGACCGACAGGTGCGCCCCGGCCAGCCCGCACAACATCCCGCCGAGAATTAGCGCCAGGTATTGCATCCCCTGGACCGAGATGCCCGCCGTCTGGGCCGCTTCAGGATGCTCGCCCACGGCGCGGATGTGCCCCCCCACCACCATCCGGTACAGGAAGATCGAGGTGAGCGGAACCATCACCCACGAGACGTACACCAGCGGCGAATGGCCGGACAGCATCTCGCCCAAAACCGGAATGTCTTCCAGCAGCGGGATCGTGACCGCCGGCAGTTTCCTCAGGCCCTCCGGCGCGAGCGTGCCGCTTTGATTGTAGAGGATGTCCATCAGGTAGGCGGTGCCCCCCGTCGCCAGGAAGTTGAGCGCCAGCCCGGCGACAATCAGGTTGGCGCGCAGCGTGATCACGGCCAGGGCGAACAGGGCACCGAGCGCCGCGCCGACCACGATCGCCATGAGCACGCCCAGCCACGTCGAGCCCAACTCGTAGCCGAACACCACGGCAGCAAATGCGCCGGACAGCATCATACCCTCCAGCGCAATATTGATCAATCCCACCTGGTAACTCAGCAGGCCGGCCATCCCGACCAGGATCAGCGGCGCGGAGATCCGGAGCGTGGCATCCAACAGGCTGACGATATCCACCGTTCACTCCTTCTATGCGGCGGCGGAAGCCGGGGCCGCGTCGCGGTCGGTTTTGGCCCGGCGGCGGCGGCTCAGAAAGTCGAGATTGAGGTCGATGGCGACGAAGAAAATGATGAGCGCCTGCACGATGTCCACCAGGTCGATCGGCACGTCGGTGAAGACCTCGATCGTCGTGCCGCCGCTGCGCAGCGCGCCGAACAACAGCGCGCCGATCAATACGCCCACTGGCGAGTTGCGGCCCAGCAGGGCGATCGTGATGCCGTCGAAGCCGAACCCGCGCGAGAACCGCGCCGTGAAGTTGTAGTGCACGCCCAGCACCTGCCCGGCCCCCGCCAGGCCGCCCAACAGCCCGCTGACGAACATGACGAGCAGGATCGTCCGGCCTACCATGATCCCCGACCAGCGGGCGAACAGCGGATTGTCGCCCACCATGCGCGCCTCGAACCCCAGGCGGGTGCGGCTCATCAGGATCATGATGGCGACGACGGTCACCAGCGCCAGGATGAAGCTCGCGTTGAGCTGCGAGCGCTCGACCAACTGGGGAAGCTGGGCCTGCTTGGCGATGGTCTTCGACATGGCGTTCGCCATGCCCGGCACGAAGAAGGGCCCGCTCTGGACCATGTAGCTGGTGAACTCAATCGCCACGTAGTTGAGCATGATCGTGGTCACGACTTCGTCCACCCGCAGCCGCGCCTTCAGATAGCCCGGCACCAGTCCCCACAGGCCGCCGGCCAGCGCGCCGGCCACGAACGCCAGCGCGATCAGCGGCAGCGCGGGCAGATCGGTGAAGGTGAACCCGATCCACGCGGCGAGCAGCGCGCCCATGTAAAGCGAGCCTTCGACGCCGACGTTGAAGATCCCGGCGCGAAACGCGATCGCCGTCCCCAGCCCGGTGAAGATGATCGGCGTGGCGGCCAGCAGCGAGTTAGCCCGCGCGCGCGGCGTGCCCAGGCCCCACTCGAACAGCACGCGGTAGGTGTCCAGCGCATCTTTGCCGGACAACTCCAGGATGATCCCCCCGGCCAGCAGCGCCAGCTCGATGGTCATCACGACGCGCGCCAGGTTGACCAGCGCCGCGACGAACGCATCCAGGCGCGGGGACTCGGTGAAGGCGTGACCACAGCGCGGGCAGGTGGCCGCGTCGGGCCGCGTCTGTGTCCCACAGTGAGCGCATCGTTTATCCAGCAGCGATACCAGCCCGAACCACAGCGGCGCGAGCAGCAGCGCCCCGCCCACGCCGCCCAGAACCGCGCCGAGCAGCGCGCCCCTCCAGGCCGCCCGGTGGCGCGCCCGCATGAGCGCCGCCGTCACCAGCGCGCCGATCGCGATCCACAGCGCGATCCCGATCCACACATCGCCCGATCCGCGGAGGATAGGGGCGATCAGCCAGTAGGGCAGGGGTGTACGTTGTGTTGCCATAAACGTTCAGCCTCGGTTTTCGACAGCCGCGCGCGCGGGAGTCAAGCCGGAGCAGCCTCCCCGGCGCGCCCGGCCATGAGTAAGCCCAGGCGCTCGCGGGTGGCCTGGGACCGGTCCAGCTCGCCCACCAGCGCCCCCTCGAAAATCACCAGCAGGCGATCCGACAGCGCCAGCAGCTCGTCCAGGTCCGCCGAGATCAGCAGGATCGCGGTTTGCTGCTCGCGCAGGCGCAGCAGCTCGTTGTGCACGAACTGCGTCGCGCCGACGTCCAGCCCGCGCGTGGGCTGGGCCGCGATCAGCACGGCGGGCGGCTGGGCCAGCTCGCGGGCGATCACGACCTTTTGCGCGTTGCCGCCGGACAGCGTTTTCACGGCGACGTTCGGCCCGCGCACGCGCACGTCGAAATCGCGAATGGCCCGTTGCGCGAACCGGCGAATCTCGCCGGGCACGAGCACGCCCCACCGCGAGAACGGCGCGCCCTGGTAGCGCGTGGCGATCAGGTTTTCGGACAGCGCCGACGGCAGGCTGAGGCCCTGGTGGTTGCGATCCTCAGGGATGACCGCCAGCCCATGCTCGCGGCGCGTGCGGTTGCGCTCGCGCGTGATGGTCCGCCCGTCGAGCACGAGGTCGCCGCGCTCCGGAAAGCGTAGGCCGACCAGCGTCTGGATCAGCTCGGTCTGGCCGTTGCCCTCGACGCCCGCCAGCCCGGCGATCTCGCCCGCGTTCACGGCGAAGCTGATCCCGCGCAGGGCGGGCAGGCCGCGGTCGTCGGCGGCGTGCACGTCGCACACGATCAGCCGGGGCCGGTCCGGCGTGGCGTGGGACGTCTGGCGGCGCGGCATTTCCAAATCGCGCCCGACCATCATCTGGGCGATCGTTTCCGGCTGCGTCTCCGTGACACGCACGGTGCCGATCACGCGGCCCGCGCGCAGCACGGTCGCTCGGTGGCAGATCGCCATCACCTCGCGCAGCTTGTGCGTGATGAAGATCGCGGTCCGGCCCTCCGCCACCAGCCGCCGCAAGACCTCGAACAAATCATCGACTTCCTGCGGGGTCAGCACGGCGGACGGCTCGTCGAGGATCAGCAGCCGGGCGTCGCGATAGAGCAGCTTGAGGATCTCAACGCGCTGCTGCGCGCCCACCGACAGGCTCGACACGCGCGCGCCGGGATCGACCTGCAGGCCGAACTGCTCCGACAGGCGCCGGACGCGCTCGACCATGGTCTGCCGGTCGACGAACGGACCCCGGCGCGGCTCGTAGCCCAGCGTCACGTTTTCGGCCACGGTGAGCGAGGGCACCAGCTCGAAATGCTGGTGGACCATGTCGATGCCCAGTTTGATCGCGGCCTGGGGGTTGGTGATGGTTACCGGCTGGCCGTGCAGAAAGATCTCCCCGGCATCGGATTTTTCCATGCCGTACAGGATCTTCATCAGGGTCGATTTTCCGGCCCCGTTTTCGCCGACCAGGGCGTGAATCTCGCCTTCTTCGACTTCAAAATCGACGCTGCTGTTGGCGACGACGCCGGGGAAATACTTGGTGATCCCGGCCATTTTCAGGTAAGCCATGTGTTCCTCGGGTTGATGGCGACCGCCCCGGCGGGATCGTCACCGGAGCGGTCGAGAAAGGCAGCGCCAGGGCGATCACTCCGCCAGGGCTGCGCGAAGCTCCTCCAGACCGGCGCAGGTCGGGTTTTCGCTGACGATGGCGAACTGCTCGGCTTCCAGTACGCGGATGTCGATCACCTCAAGCTCGCCGTCCTCGATCTGCGTGCGCAGCTCGTCAACCTGGTCGACGAACTCCGACGGGATGATATGCCGCGTGTAGGTCATCTCCGTCAGGCCGACGCCGTCCTCTTCCAGCCCGTACTGGAGCACGGTGCCGCCTTCGAGTTCGCCGCTGGCGGCGCGCTCAATCGTGTCGTACACGGCCACGTCCACGCGCTTGAGCATGCTGGTCAGCACGTTGCCGGGGGCCAGGTAGTCCTGGTCGCTGTCGACACCGATGGCGAAGAAGTTCTCATCCTTGGCCGCTTCGATGACACCCGCGCCGGTCCCGCCCGCCACCTGGAAGACCACGTCGGCGTTTTGCTCGTACATCGCCAGGGCCATCTCGCGCCCCTTGGTCGGGTCGCCAAAATCGTTGGCGTAGGCCAGCAGCACCTGGATATCCGGGTTGATGTCGCAGGCGCCCTGCAGATAGCCGTAGAGGAACACGTCGATGCCACTCGACGCCACGCCGCCAATCGCGCCGATGACGGCCTCAGGGTTGACCTGATCCAGGTCCGGGGCGGTGGTCACCAGCGCGGACAGCGCGCCGGCCAGGTACGACCCGGTGTGCTCGTCGAACATGATCGAGACGACATTGGGCTGTTCGACAATCGCGTTCACGATCGCAAACAGCGTGTCGGGGTAGTCGGGGGCGATGCGTCCCAGCGGTTCGATGTGGCTGAACTCGAGCGTGATCACGAGGTCGAACCCGCTTTCGGCAGCGGTACGCAGCAGTTGCTCCGCTTCGCCCACCGGGTCGGACGATTCGATCGGGACCACGTTCACATCCAGCTCGGCGGCGGCCAGAGTCAGCCCGGCGAAAGCCGAGTCGTTGTAGGAGCGGTCACCCAGGCCGCCCTGAGCGATGATGAGCGCCACCGAGTAATCGTCCTGGGCCTGTGCGCTCGGAACCAGTGCGCTGCCGGTAGCGATCAACGCGACGGCAAGGCACGCAGCCAATAGTTTGTGGATAGTGTGTTTCATTCCGGACTCCTTAAAAACTGGCACCCAAAGATGGTAACGATACGTCTTGAACGAATTATCGGCGCGAGCTTCCCTCCTTTGCAGATCGGCGCGATCGATTCGGCGTGACCGGCGGCAGAGCCGGTGTGCGGGCGGCTAGCGATGCAGCCGGACGGTGTACCGGTAAAAGTCGGCGCGGTACAGCGCCGTCACGAGTTCGACCGGCTTGTGCTCGCGATCGCTGCTCAGCCGGGTCACTTTCAACAGCGGATCGCCGCGCTGGATGCCCAGCAAAGCCGCCGTTTCGCCGCTGGCGACCACGGCCTCCAGCGTCTCTTCAGCCTCCACCAGGGGGCTGCCGATGTCCTCCAGGACGGCGTACAACGAGCCGACTTCTTCCAGGCGCGCGCGCTCGATGTCGGCGCGGATCACGTAGGCGTCGTGGAGGGCAACCGGGTGATCTTCGGTCAGGCGGAGGCGCTTGACATGCAGAACGGGCGTTCCTGGCTCCAGGGCAAGCGTCTCCGCGATCTTCTCCGGCGCGGGGATGACCTCGAAGTCCAGAATGCGAGACGCGGCCTGGAGGGAGCGCGCGCGCATGTCCTCGCTGAAACTTTCCAGGCGCTGGAGGTGATGCTCCAGGGGCTGGGGGGTGATGAACGTGCCGCGGCCCTTCTCGCGGTAGATGAGGCCCTTATTGACGAGCTGGGCCATCGCCTGGCGAACCGTCATGACGCTGATGCCCAGGTTCTGGGCGAGCAGCGTTTCGGACGGCAGCGGGTCCCGCAGGCGCCACGTTCCGTTGACGATCAGGCTTTCGAGCTGGCTCTCGAGCTGCTGATAGATGGGAATGCTGGTGTTTTTCGAGATACGGATTTGGGAGAGGATGTTTTTCGCCATACGATTGACCAAAGCGTCTAATATCTAGTTATCTATATAACTTCATTATAGCTTACACGTACCCAGGTTTGTCAACCATTTCGCATAGACTATAGGCGTATAGTAGCAGAGGGCTATTACCGGATCGCTCACCAAAAAAGCGCCCCCACCGCGTGAGACGGGCAGGGGCGCTGCGTGCTATTCCGTGCGAGCCGGGATTAGCCGGCCTGTTCCTCGCCCGGCGATTCGGCGGGCTGTTCCAGGCCATCCGGCTCAGGGGCCGGCTCGGTGGGCTCCTCGGACGGGACCGGCTGCTCCGGTGGATCGCCGGGCGTCGGTTCTTCCGGCGTGGTGATCACCTCAGGCAGGGTCTCGTCCGGGGTGTCGCCCGGAGTCTCGGTCGGTTCCGGTGTCACGCCGGGGGTCGGCGCCGGGTCTTCGATAGGCTCCGGCGGCGCTTCCTCGGTCGGCGGCAGGATCACCGGTTCTTCGGTCGGGGTGGGCGTGTCCGGGGCGAGGGTCGGCTCGACCGCCGGCGCCGGGGGCACGTCCATGATCGTCAGCTCGTCCAGCCAGATGCCGGTGGCTGCCGGATCGCTGAGCGCGCTGGCCTGCGTGTACAGGACGAAGCGCAGGTAGACCAGGTGGCCCTTGTAGGCTGACAGGTCGACCGTCCGCTGCACCCAGTCCTCGGCGATGGCGGTCTGCTGCTCGACCTGCGACCACGAGACGCCGCCATCCACGCTCACTTCGATGGTGAAGACGTCGCCCGTTTCCACGTTGGCCTTCTGCCACATCACGAGCTGCGGGTTGAGCGCCGCCGTCAGGTCGATCGGGGCGGCGGACGTCAGGGTGCTCACCTGTCCGCGCAAGGCGGTGTCGGCGAACCACCCGGCGCCGTTCCACGCGCCGTCCGGCAGGTAGGTCCACGCGCCGCCGTCGGCCAGCCACGCCGTGTTAACGGCGAACGACTCGACGAACGGAAGCTGCGCCGGGGCGATCGGGGCGGTGACGTCGGTGTTGCCCGCCACCAGTGCGAAGCTCCACGGGCCACTCCAACCGGAGGCGTTGCCGGCCTTGTCGATGGCCTGGACGCGCCAGTAGTAGGTGTTCTGTGCCAGCGTTGTCGGCGACTTGTAGAAGATCTTGTTACCCACGTCGATGGGCGGCAGCGGGAAGCTGGGATCCGTATCCAACTGAACCTGGTAGGCGACGGCGTCGCTGACCCGCGTCCACTCCAGGCGCAGCAGGCGGTTGGTGACCCGCGTGCCATCCACCGGGCCGGTCATCGTCGGGATGGCCGGCGGCGTGATGTCCACCGTCAGCGCGCGGCGAGCGCTCCAGGCGCCCGGCACGCCCACGCTGTTGATCCCGCGCACGCGCCAGAAGTACTTACCGTCGGCCAGGGCCGTGGCGGGGTACTGCGTCGTCGGGGCGTTCACCAGATCGGTCTGCTCGGGGCTGCTGAAGTTGCCATTGTCGTCGATCTGGATTTCGTACTGGACCGCGTTGAAGACGTCCGTCCAGACGAACAAGGGCGTGTTGGTGTTGAGGAACACGTTGTTGTCCGGCGCAACCGGCTTGGGCCGCTGCGGCGGTTTCGGCGTGATCGTAGTCGACCACACTTCCATCCAGTCGTCACAGCCCGTGCCCAGGTTGACCCCAACGTGCCAGTAGTACGTGCCATCCATCATGTCGGTGGGGTGGCGATAGCGGGTCGCGGTCAGGTCGATCTCATCGACCAGCGGCGAACCGAAGGCGGGATCGTCGTCGATCTGCAAGCAGTAGTCGACCGCGCCGGGCACCGATTTCCACCGGAACACGGGCCGCGAGTTGGTCGAGGACGAGCCATCCTTGGGCGCGATCAGGATCGAGACGTCGAACCGGTTGGCCGCGCTCCACTCGCTGATGTTGCCCGCGCCGTCGGTGGCCTGGACGCGCCAGTAGTAGGTGCCGAAGTCAAGCGGTGTCGGCTGGACGAAGGCCCGCCCCGAAACCGACAGGTCTTCGGCTTCGATAGCGCCAGGGGCGAACCCGGCATCCGTCGCAACCTGGATGTGGTAAGTCACCGCGCCGGGGACGCCGCGCCAGGTGTAGCGCGGGGTGCTGCTCGGCGTGGCGGAGCCGTCCTTCGGGTTGTTGAGCACGGGCACCGCGGGCGGCGTGGTGTCGATTGTCACGCGCCACACGGCGCTCCACGCACCGGCCACATTGTCACCGTCCACGGCCCGGACGCGCCAGAAGTAGTTGCCATCGGCCAGGTCCGGAGGCGTGAGGGTGGTGGTGCCAACCGGGACAACGTCCTCATGCTCAGGGCTGTTGAAGTTGCGATTGTTGTCGATCTGGACGTGGTAGGCGAACGGTCCGCCCGTCGCCGGGGCCGCCCACTCGAACTCGGGCGTCGAATCGTTCGTCAGCGTCCGGTGGGCGGGCGCCACCAGGGTCGGAGCCTCGGGCAGAACCACCGTGCTGAGCACGTTGAAGGTCCACGACTGGCTCCAGCCGCTCTGGTTACCGACCTTGTCGCGCGCGCGCACGCCCCAGTAGTAAGTCATGTCGGGCGCGAGCGCGTCGGCGTTGGGCACGGTGTAGGCGTTGCCGCGCAGGCCGGGCACATCGATCACCCAGTCACCGGCAGCGTCCAGGTTTGTATTGGTGGACACGACCAGGTCGTACTCGGTCGCCGTCTTGGAGCGCTGCCAGACGAAGCGCGGCGTCGTGTCGGTCGTGGCCGACAGGTGAGCCGGCAGGCGCAAGGTGGGGGCGTCCGGCGCCGTCGTGTCGACGGTGAATGCCCAGACGCGGCTCCAGTTGCCCGCTACGCCTACGTTGTTGATCGCGCGCACGCGCCAGAAGTATTTACCGTCCGCCAGCGGATCGGCGGGATAGTTGTCCTCATCCGCGCCGGTTTCGACATCCTGCACCGGGCTGCGGAAGTTGCGGTCGTCGTCGATCTGGATCTGGTAGGTGAACGGTCCGCCCGCCAGCAGTTCCCAGTTGAACACGGGCGCGTCGTCGTCCGTCACCAGCAGGTTGGCCGGGGCGATCAGGTTGACGCGCGGTGAGGGCGGCGGCGTGATCGTCACCGTCCAGGCCGGCATCCACTCGCTGAACGTGCCCCCGCCGTAGTCGACGCGCACCTGCCAGGTGTACTGGCCTTCCATCAGCGGCGCCGCGGGCTTGAACTTGATGTCCGGACCGGCGTAGGTTTCGGGCGTGGGGCCGTCGAGCTGGAACTCGTAACCCACCGCGCCGGGCACGCCCTTCCAGCGGAAGACCGGCTGGGTGTTAGTCGTGAAGTCCCCGTTCTTGGGCAGCCTGTGCACCGTCAGCTCGAAGCTGAACGGCGTGCTCCAGTCGCTGATCCGGCCATAGCTGTCCTGTGCCTGGACGCGCCAGTAGTAGACGCCGTATTCGAGCGCCTGGGCGTCGGGCACGACGTAGTTGGGCCGCGTGTTCGTGCCGGTCCCGATGTTGACTAGGTCACCCGCGCCGAATCCGGGATCTGTGGCAACTTCGATGGTGTACAGGGCCGCGCCGCGGACGCCCTTCCAGGTGAAGCGCGGCGTTGTGTCGGCGGTGATGGTGCGGTTGCGCGGGCTGCGCAGGATGGGCGCATCGGGCCGCGACGGATCGATGGTGAACGCCCACGTCTCGCTCCATTCGCCCAGCACGTCACCCGCGGTCAGCACCCGCACGCGCCAGTAGTAGGTCGTGTACTCGGCCAGTGGAGGAGCGGCGGTGTAGGCCGGTCCGGGGACGGTTTCAGCCTGAAGCGGGCTGCCAAACGCCGGATCGGTGTCGATCTCGATCTGGTAGGAGTCGGTCGCCTCGTCTTCGCTCCACGTGAAGGTGGGCGTGGTGTCGTCGGTGACTCCGCCGTTCGCCGGTGCGATCAGCATCGGCCCCGGCGGCACCGGCTCGTTATCGTCGATGGTGACCGTCTGGACGGACGGCGTGCCCGCCGTGGCCGGGCCGGTGATGCCCACCAGCGTCAGCGTGAAGGTTTCGTCCAGCTCGGGGATATCGTCGTCGAAGATCGGCGTGGTGACCGTGCGGGTGTCGCCGTTGCCATCGCCAACCACGAACGGACCGGCGACGATGGTCGCGCCGTCGAAGTCCGCCGCCGAGGTGGTGACATTGGCCCGCGTGACCGCGAAGCCGACCTCGGCGCCGAGCGTGGCGCCCGTCGGGACGGTCGTCAGGGTGACCGTCGTGACGTGGTTGCCATCACCCTCGCCCACGGTGTCGGTGTCGGTCGTGAAGACGAGCGTGGCCGTGTCGTTGTCGGTGATGTTGGCGGTGATGTCGCTCACATCCATGCTGGTGGGATATTCCGGCGCGTCGGACGCCGTGATTTCGGTCACGATCGCGCAGGTGTGCGCCCCTTCGATCACCGTGTCGTTGAACGCCGTCACGGGGATCACCCACGGCGTATCCCAGTTGGCGCTGGTGAAGTCGTGGTTCACCGGGTTGCCCGCGCCCGCGCCCAGGTTGCACTGGCCGCCTGGCGTCGCCGTGATGGTCACGGTTCCGCTGGCGGGCTGCGCGTCGAGGACGATTTCCACGTTGGCCGCGGGGCCGCCTTCGGTCACGGCGACCGTCGTCGGGTCGACCGTCACGCCCGCGTCGTCGTCATCCAGGATGGTGAAGACTGCCGTCGGGTGTGTCGTGCCGATGAGCCCGTTGGCCGCCGGGTTCGCCAGCGTCATGGTGAAGTTTTCGTCCTCTTCGATGAGCCCATCGTCGTACAGCGGGATGGTCACGTCGGCGAACGTCTGGCCGCCCGTGAAGTTGACGGTGATCGGCGTATTGGTGTAGTCGCGGCTGCTGCCGGTGCCACCTGTCGCTTCCGGAGCCGGTCCATCTGTGAACGTGATCTGGACGGAGGTCGCGGTGCTGACGCCGCGCGTGCGATTGACACGCACGGTGGGGTTAGCCGCGTTTTCGGCAGCGCTGTAGGTCGCCGCGCTGAAGTCGAACGCCGCCAGGGCAGTATTCGATGATTCGAACGCGCCGCTGTCACATGGCTCGCCGGCGGGTGCCGGGCGCGTCACGTTGCGCTGGTCGACGCCGTTGACCGGGGCCGCCGCGCAGACTGCCGGGTTGCCCGCGCCGAGCGCGGGGCTGTTGGCGAGCAGCGCATGCGTGAGCGTCGGCCCGCCGTTGTCGTCCAGCGTGGTGTTCACCATGGGATCGATGCCGTCACCGGCCAGGCCGCAGGTCGTGTCGTCCGACAGGTTGTTGCCGCCGTCGACGACGGTGCCGCCCCCATTCATGACACAGTTTTCAGAGGTACTGTCGGCCAGGATGGTGTTGGTCAGCGTCACGACCGCCGTTGCGCCGGTGCTGTAGATGCCGCTGCCGCCACCGGCGCTATTTCCGCGTAAGGTGACATTGTAGAAGTTTGCGCTTGCACCATTATGAATGCCGCCGCCGCCCTGCGTAACGGTGTTGCCGGACAGCGTGACGTTACCGGCTGTCAGCGTGCCACCGTTGTTGAGGGCGCCGCCGTAAACCGCGGTGTTCCCGTTGAAGGTGGACTTGGTGACAGTGGCTGTCGCAGCATTGTGCACCCCGCCACCGCCGGTGGAGGCCGAGTTGCCGGTGAAAGTCGTCTCGGTGATCGATAGCGTCGCGCCGTTGAAGATGCCGCCGCCGTTGCCAGCCAACGCCGAGTTGCCAAGGAACCGGCTGCCGCTGATGGTGATGTTGGCGGTACCTACCGAGGAAATGCCGCCACCGTACCCTGCGGAGTTGCCGTCGAAGAGGCTGTTGGCGATCGTCACCGTGCCCGTGTTGTGCAGGCCGCCACCGCCATTGACAGCCGTGCTATCCTCGATCGTGACGTCGCTGATGGCGAGCACGCCTGTGTTGGAGATGCCACCCCCGCTGGTCGAACTGTACCCATTCTGGATGGTCAGGGCGTTGATCGACACATTCACCACCGAGGTGATCGCAAACGGCTGGTGGCTCGACGCGCCGTTGATGGCGAGCGAAGCCGCGCCCGGCCCGGTGATCGTGACGGGGTCGGTGATGTCCGGCAGATCGGCGGTGAGGTTGATCGTCCCCGTGACGCTGAAGGTGATCGTGTCGCTCATGCCGATGTTGGCGTTGGCCGCCGCGATCGCCTCGCGCAGCGTGCATTCGGTGACATCACACACACCATCACCCGGATCGTTGAGGCTGTTGACGGTGAAGGTCTGCGTCGATGGCATGGGAATGCTCGATTCGAACGCGCCGCTGTCACACGCTTCTCCCCCCGGGTTGGGCCGCGCGAAACCGCGCTGGTCCACGCCGCTCACCGGGGGCGCCGCACACGCCGCTGCGTTGCCGCCGCCCAGGGCAGGGCTGCCGGTCAGCAGGGCATGCGTCAGCGTGGGACCGCCGTTATCGGCCAGGTTTGGGTCGATGCGTGCGTCGACATACATGCGCTCCGGCTCAAAGATACACCAGCCGTCGTCCGACAGGTTGCCGCCGCCGTTGATGAGAGTCCCCTGGCAGTTTTCCAGCGAGTCGATGTCGACGAAAATGCTGTTGGTCACGGTTGCGGTGCCGGTCGCGCCGTTGTAGAGGCCGCCCGATGCACCGGCATAGCCGCCGGTGAACGTGACGTTGGTCACGGTTACCGTGCCATTGTTGGCAATACCGCCGCCGTTATTGTCGACGGTGTTGTGTGAGAACGTGGTGTTGGCGACGTTCACCGTGCCGTTGCTGGCAATGCCGCCGCCCCACAGGGACTCGTTATGGTCGAACAGGCTGGCGGTGACCGACACGTTGGCGCCGACGTTATGGATACCGCCGCCGCCGCCCAGTAACGCCTCATTGTACGAGAACGTCGAGGTCGTGATCGTCAGCGCCGCCGTATTCATGATCCCGCCGCCGGTGGACTCTGTCGCCTCATTGTTGTCGACAGTGCTGCCGGACATCGTGATCGATCCCGAGCTGGAGTTATGGATCGCTCCGCCGGTAGGCGCGGCATTGAACGACAGCACGACGTCGGTGAGCGTCAGGCTGCCGACGTTGGCAATCGCGCCGCCGGCTTCGGTGGCGACGTTACCTGTCAGCACGCTGTCCGTGACCGACAGGGTGCCGAAGTTGTAGATGGCGCTGCCACGGGTCGCGTTGCCGCCCGTCAGCGTGACGCCGCTGATGTCGACTGTGGTCCCGGTTTGTACATAGAAGATACGATTCGCACCGCCGCCGTTGATGGTCAGGCTGGCGGCGCCGGGGCCGGTGATGGTCAGGTCTTCGCTGATCGAGGGCAGGGCCGTCGCCAGCGTGATAGTCCCCGTGACACTGAAGGTGATTGTGTCCGCCCCAGCAGTGGCATTCGCCGCCTCGATCGCGGCGCGCAACGAACCGGGGCCCGCGTCGGCAGTGTTCGTGACGTCGAAAGTCGCGGCCAGAGGCGCCGCCAGGTTGCTCGTGTCCGGAGCAATCGAAACCCCGGCGTAGGCGAACTGCACCGGGACGACAAGTGAAAAAAGCGTCAAGAGGGTCAAGACGGCCAGTCGTCTTGACCGCGATGCTGATTTCATGGAGTGCCCTTTCTGATCTGCTGAATGCTCGAACTGATACGCGCGTAGTCGAGAGACCTTAGTTGCATAAGCTCTTCCACTGTTTTGGACCACTCTTTGTTTCTGATAGCTCCTGCCCTCCCCGTGGCTATAAAAAACCCGAAAAAAAATCATTAAAACCTGTAAACAAATCATTTTCTATACAGACTGTAATGCATATCTCACCGATGATATTGCGATCGCTCTATGCGTGTAATTTATCACATAACATGGGTACAAAGAAATAAAATTCCTCTAAAAAATCCCCTGGGGGCTGGCCCCAGAACAAAAAAACGCCGGGATCGAACTCGATCCCGGCGTCGTGCGCGTGTCGCGCTCCGGCCTATTTCTTGCCGGCTTTCACCGTAATCTGCTTGGGTTGAGCCTGGGGCTGCTTCGGAATGGAGATGTTCAGAACGCCATTGTCGAAGCTCGCCTCGATCTGGTCGGTGTCGAGCGTGTTCGGCAGCCGCACGCTGCGCTGGAACGACCCGTAGCGGCGTTCGCGGTAGTGGTAGCGCTCGCCTTCCTTCTCGATGGTGTCGCCCACCTCGCCGCTGATAGTCAGCGTGTCGTTCTCGACCTCGACGTGCACGTCATCCGGCTTCATGCCCGGCAGGTCGACCCGCACGGTCAGCGTGCTGTCGTTCTCGACCACGTCCATCGCCGGGCGCATGATCGGGCGCGTGGTGTCGGTCTCGTAACGCGCCGGCCATGCGCGCCACAGGTCCTCGAACATCTGCTCGAACGGGCGGAAGATGTCGGCGATCTCAAGTTCGTTTCGCGGATTCCAACGAGTCAGGTTAGCCATAGTTACCTCCTCAATGAACCTTCCTACACGGTTTCACTGTTCGCTAGTATGATGGATCGGCTGCGTAAAAATAACGTCAGAGCAGTTTTAGAAATCGATCAGCGCTCCGTAAAAAATCCGTAGGCGCACAATTCGAGGCGATTGATTTGGATAGCTTGTACAATTGGCGGCTAGTGTGCATAATATAGGGTACATTGCGACATAACGGAATGTGCCACGGTTGACCTGTGGAACTCGACAAGGGCACCTTTACATTCATCCGGATGATGAATGTTAGTTGCAAGTGAATATCCTCACACAGAGATGTGAGTTGACCCAAACCCGGTGATGATGGCACTGAACGGGCCGTGAGGTACAACCAGCGGTTTGTGGGGATTGCCGGGTAAACGACCGATTTGACAAACGTTGCGCGCCAACTTTGCGCAGTGAAATTGTTTAGGCAATCGGCGGGAAAATGCGGGTAGACACTTAAACGATAACGGGCGGAACCGGTGTTCCGTCGGGCTGGCGCTCATCAGGGCGAAACGATCGCCCGCGCGCTCGACGGTCGGAGTCACCGTATCCGGCAGCCGCCCGGTTGGGGGTGTTGTTCGCTCGATCGAGCGGCGCCCCTTCGAGTTCCAGACATACAATCAGCCAAACAGCCGTGGCAAGGGTTGCTCACGGCTGTCTTTTTTGGGGATAACTCGGTGAGCCGGACCATATCCAAGCTCGAAGTCCAAAAGCGGAATGCCGACCGGGTGAGTGTGTACCTGGACGGTGAATTCGCGTTTGGGCTGCCCGCGCTCGAAGCGGCCCGGCTGCATACCGGGCAGGTGCTGTCTGAAGACGAAATCACCGCGCTGCGCGAGATCGACGCCGTGGCGCGCGCCGTCGACCGGGCTGTTCGCCTGCTGGCTCGCCGTCCCTACAGCCGCGCCGAAATCCGTCGCAATCTGGACTCCAAGGAGATCGCCCCGGCGGTGATCGACGACGCGCTCGCCCGGCTCGAACGGCTGGGCTACGTCGACGATCGCGCGTTTGCGCTGTACTGGATCGAAAACCGCGAGCGGTTCCGCCCCCGCGGGCCGCGCGCGCTGCGCTACGAGCTGCGCCAAAAGGGCATCTCGGAATCCATCATCAACGAAGTCCTCGATGGGCTGGACCCGGCGTCATCGGCCCGGCAGGCTGCCGAAGACAAGGCGCGGCGGCTGCGCGGCCTGGCGCCGGACGAGTTTCGCCAGCGGTTGGGCGCGTTCCTGGTTCGTCGGGGCTTTGATTACGATGTCGTCCGTGAAGTTGTGGATCACATGTTAGCTGAACGACCTGATGACTTTGAATCTGAGCAAACAAACGAGGAGTAAGCCCCATGGAAATCGTGATTGCCCTGATCGGGCTAGCGATTGGCGTTGGGCTGGGCGCTGCCGGTCTGCTGATGGTCCAGAATGTCCAGGGGACCGGTCGCAAGCGCCAGGTCGAAGAGGAGGCCGCTCGCATTCTCAGCGAGGCGCAAAACCAGGCGCGGCAGACGATTGTCGACGCCCGGGACGAAGCGCTGCGCATCCAGCGAGAAGCCGAAGAAAACGCCAAGCGAAGACGCCTGGAAGTCGATCGTGAGAGCGATCGGCTGCAAAAACGCCGCGAGGATCTCGACGCACGCTACGAGCGGCTGGAACTGCGCGAGCAGAACCTGAACAAGCGCCAGAGCAAGCTCGACAAGCGCCAGAACGAGATCACCGTCATGTACGACGAGCAAAAAGCCGAGCTGGAGCGGGTGGCCGAGATGACCCGCGACGAGGCCCGCGAAGAACTGCTGATGATGGTCGAGCAGGAGACGCGGCAGGATATGGCCCGCCGCATTCGCGAGGTCGAGGAAGAGACGAAGATCGACGCCGACAACCGCGCGCGCGACATCATCGCCCTGGCGATCCAGCGCATCGCGTCCGAGCAGGTCAACGAGATCGCGGTCAGCGTGGTGGACCTGCCCTCCGACGAGATGAAGGGCCGGATCATCGGGCGCAACGGGCGCAACATCCGCGCGTTTGAGCAGGCCACCGGCGTGGATGTCGTGGTCGACGATACGCCTGAAGCGGTGACCGTCTCCAGCTTTGACCCGATCCGGCGCGAGGTCGCCAAGCGGGCGATGGCGAAGCTGGTGCTCGATGGCCGCATCCACCCGGCACGCATCGAAAAACTGGTGTCCGACGCCCAGAAGGAAGTCGAGCGGGTGGTCCGCGAAGAAGGCGAGCGCGCCGCCTACGAGGCCGGCGTGCCGGGCCTGCACAACGAAATCCTCAAGCTGTTGGGGCGGCTCAAGTTCCGCACCAGCTACGGCCAGAACCAGCACGCCCACGCCATCGAAACGGCGCACATCGCCGGAATGATCGCGGCGGAGCTGGGCGCAGATGTCGCTGTGGCGAAGGCCGGCGGCCTGCTGCACGACATCGGGAAGGCGATCGATCACGAGGTCGAGGGCACGCACGCGACGATCGGCGCCGAGTTCGTCAAGCGGTTCGGCGTCAACGCGCGGGTCGTGAACTGCATCGCCAGCCACCACCACGAGATCGAGCAGGAGTGCGTCGAAGCCCTGATCGTCGAGGCCGCCGACGCGATCTCAGGCGCCCGGCCCGGCGCGCGCCGCGAGAGCCTGGACACGTACATCCGCCGCGTCAAGGCGCTGGAAGACATCGCCAAAGAATTCTCCGGCGTCGAGCAGAGCTACGCGCTGCAAGCCGGGCGCGAGGTGCGCATCATGGTCAAGCCGGACGAGATCGACGATCTGGCGGCGATGCGGCTGGCACGCGATATCTCGAAGCGCATCGAAGAGACGATGCAATATCCGGGCCAGATCAAAGTGACGATCATCCGCGAGACGCGGGCGGTCGATTACGCGAAATAGCCGGGGAGCAAGCTCCGGTCGAACGGCGGACTCGCGCGAGCCCGCCGTTTTGTATTCAGGACGATGGAGTGAGGTCAAAGAATCGAGTAGCCGAGGTCGCGCGAATCGCGCACCAGCAGGGGCGCCTCGGGCAGGCGCGGGAAGTACGAAACCTGATCGGGCGACGCGACGATGAACTGGGAGGTTTCGAGGCTGTCCATCAGGCCGAACCCACCGGCCCGCATCAGCTCCAGGATCAGGTTGAGCATGTCTTTGGTCCAGCCGTCGGCGTCCACCGTCACTTCCATGCGGTGAAACGAGCGATACCCGTCGAGTCCGGGAGCGTGAAGGTCCAACCTGCCGCCATCGGGGCAGCGAATCGCGTAGCGTTCTCGTCCCAGGGGGTCGATGCGCGCGATCCACAGGGATTGATCCAGCACCCGCCGCACCGACTGGCGATTGCCGTCGGCGAAATGACCGTCGGCGGCATGACAAACCAGTATCAGATGACGCTTCATGGTGTTCAGCCTCCTTCGCCCAACCCCAGGGGCCGGACTGCCGCTGATTTGATACCCATGAGAATAGATCATTTGTTCTAAGCACGCAACATTTTCTTGCTCATTTTGAGAGAAAATGCCGCACCGAATCAACCCCAAGATATGGGGGTGAGCCACTGCCTGCAACCTCCACATATGCCGTATTTTGTGCCGGTTCTGGACGCATCCCGGATCGGACTCGGCACCGGCTCGGCAGGCAGCGCGCAGCCAGAACATGGGGCAGGTTACCACCGCCGCTTGAACGGCGATTTAACGCCAGATTAAAGCTCGTTAAGTTGTGGGCTGGCGCCCGAAAATCTCATATACTTGCCCGTGAACTCGTGGACGGGATAGCTGAGGAGGGCGATTCATGCAGGCAGAAATCCTTTACCGCCCGTCGTATTCGATGGCGGTTGTCAATCTCGCGCCGGGCGAAGAGATCCGCGTCGAATCGGGCGCGCTGGTGAGCATGACCGAGGGCATGCGGCTCCAGACGCGCATGGAGGGCGGGCTGCTGCGCAGCCTGTCGCGCTCGTTTTTCGGCGGCGAGAGCTTCTTTCTGAACGTCTACCAGGCGCCCGACTTTGGCGGCCAGATCAACCTGGCACCGACCCTTCCCGGCGACATGATGATCCTGAAACTGCAAGACGAATCGCTGTTGGTGCAGGGGGGATCGTATGTGGCCTCGTCGATGGGCGTCGAAGTCGATACCAGTTGGAGCGGGGCGAAGACGTTTTTCGCGTCCGAAGGGCTGATCATGCTGCGCGCGCGCGGCAGCGGGCTGCTGATCCTCTCGTCGTATGGCGCCATCCACCCGATCGATCTGGCGCAAGGCCAGCGCTACACCGTCGATACCGGTCACCTGGTTTCGTTCACCGAGGGGATGGGTTTCAACGTGCGCATGGTGGGCGGCGTGCGCTCGACCCTGTTCAGCGGCGAGGGCCTGGTGGTCGACCTGACCGGGCCGGGCCGCGTGTACATGCAGACCCGGTCCGAAGACGCGCTGCTGTCGTGGCTGGTGCCTTTGCTGCCGGGCAACGGCGGGCAGGAATAAATCGATTGCGCCGTTTCATCATCGTTGGGGTGCTGCTGGCCGCGTTTGCGCTGCGCGTGTACGCGTTGGGCGAAAAAGCCGCCTGGTGGGACGAGGCGTGGTCGGTCCACGTCGCGCAGCAGTCGCTGGCCGATGCCACCGAGATCACGTCCTACGACGTGCAGCCGCCGCTGTACCAGTGGGCGCTGTTCGCCTGGGTCCGGGCGGCGGGCATCAGCGAGTTTGCCGTCCGCTATTTGTCGGCCCTGTGGGGGCTGGTCGCTGTCGCCGCGACGTATGCTGTCGCGGCCCGGCTGGGCGGGCGCCGCGCCGGAGCGCTCGCGGCGTTCTTCATCGCGCTGTCGGCGCTGCACATCGGCTGGTCGCAAGAAACGCGCATGTACGCGATGGCTTCGGCGTGGGCCGCGCTGACCGTCTACGCGGCGCTGCGCGTGAGGGGCGCGCGCGGCTGGTGGGCGCTGTTGGTGCTGGCCGGGGCGGCCATCCCGCTGACCCACTACCTGGGCGGCTTCGTCCTCGCCATTTTGAACCTGCACTGGCTATTGGGCTGGCGGACGCATTCGCGCGCGTTCCGTCGGGCGTGGATCGCGGCGATGATCGCCATCGCGCTGCTGCTTGGGCTGTGGGCGATCTACGCGGTGAGGCACATCCGCGGCGGCGGCGGAGACTTCGAAGGCTCGGCGGCGTTCGTGTTCCAACTGGCGGCGACGCTGTGGGCGACCGGCGCATCGGTCGATCTCGACCGGTATCTCGCGCCGACGCTGGTCGTCATGGCCGGGCTGGTCGCCGGGCTGGCGCTGTACGCGTGGCGGCGGCGATCCGACGGCGCGTTGGTCGCGCTGTTAGTGATCTGCCCGCCGCTGGTGATCTACCTGCTTAGCCTGCCGTCGTGGCGCTTCTACGCGCCCCGGCCCGAAGCGCGCTATCTGGTGATCTTCGTGCCGCTGGTCTACGTCGCGTTCGGGCTGGCGCTCGATGCCCTGCGGCGGAAGTGGCGCGCCCTGGGCATGGCGGCGGCGCTGGGCCTGACGCTGTTGTACGGGGCGGCGTTCCTGCGCGAGGCGGACAACCGCTATTATCGGGACGACTATGCCACCCTGTTCCGCACGATCGACCTGCTGGCCGCACCCGGTGAGCCGGTGTTCTTCGTGTCCGACGACCGCTACCCGCTGGTGTATTACCACATGGACCGCGCCGCAGGCGGCGACTCCGACCTTCGAGCACGCGGGATCCCACTGCCCGTGGACGATCTCGACAGGCACATGCGCGCCATCGTGGGCGATGCCTCGCGGTTCTGGTTCGTCGAGATCGAGCGCAACCTGAGCGATCCCGCAGGCGAGAGCGTGGCCTGGCTGGACGCGCATTACACGCCCATCTGGCGCGCCCCGTTCGAGCACAACGCGGTCACGCTGTACGCGGCGGACGCGGAAGCTCCGCCGGGCAGCGACCGCACGCTGATCCCTGCCATCCGCGAGGCGCGACCGGGCGACACGGTCCGGATCGGGGTGCCGGATGGCGCGACGGCCAGCCTCGAAACCGCCGGGCGGGTGATCGCGGCACAGACGGCGGCGGGCGGCTGGAGCCTGCTCCAGTTCCCGGTCTATCCCGCCTATCCGCCGGGCGAATACACGCTGCGCGCGCCGGACGGGACGCATACCTTCCGCGTGACGCACAGCCAGCCCGCGCCGGACGATCCGCCAGCCAACCTCGATCTCGCGTTCGGGCCGCTGCGCCTGCTGGGCTACGCGCTCGATCGCGCCGGCGCAAAGCCGGGCGAGCGCTTCGATCTGCGGCTGTTCTGGGAGGTGGCCGAGCGCCCACCGGAGGATTACACCGTGTTCGTCCACCTGCTCGGCGCGGATAACACCGTCTGGGCGACGGACGATGGCTACCCGGCAGGGACGCCCACCACGGCGCTGTGGGCAGGGCAGGTCCTCACCGACCGGCACCGGCTGCGCGTCCCGGACGACATGCCGCCGGGCTGGTATTCGGTCGAGGTGGGAGTGTACCGGCTGGATACGGGCGAGCGGCTGGCCCTGGCCGATGGCAGCGACCGCGCGCTGGTGCCCGGCTTCGAGGTACGGCGCTAGGCGATCCTGGGCGCGGCGACGAACACGCGCATGCTGTCTTCCTCGTCGCGGATCAGGGCGGACGGGGCGAACCGCAGCGCGACGGCGGTCATCCAGATGTCGCCGATGGCCCCGCCCGCGTTCATCATCACCGCCAGCGCGACCCACTGCGCCAGCCCTGCCGGCAGAAAAGCCAGGAGCGGCGTCCCCACGGCAGTGATCCCCACCAGCGGCGCCAGCGCGATGCGGATGAACTCGTCGCGCCGGAACAGCGCGCCGTCGGCGGTGGCGAACAGCACGAAGAACTTGGCCCCATAGCGCGGCTTGTGGCCGTAATAGCGGATCGCCTGCCCATGAATCCACTCGTGGAGCGGCAGCACCAGCAGCACCAGCAACAAACCCAACTCCGAGGGAATCGATTGGGGCAGGGCGTGGATCACCAGCGGCGCATTCGCCGCGTTGTAGATCGCCAGCAGGCCGCCGAGCACCAACCCGCTGCCCGCCAGCGGAATGATCGAGAACACGTTCAGCCAGAACAGGCGGCGCGGCTCGGTCACGCGCATCCGCTCAGCTTCGCGGTAATGCGGCGGCAGGCTCCGGATCGGTTGGGTGGTGCGCTTCCACATGCCAGGCTCCGGTGAATGGGCGACGGTGTCCTGATTATAATCGCACCGCAAACGAAAGGGCACCCTGACCGGAGTCACGGGTGCCCTGTGTGAGAAGCGGTTCGCGCGTCAGTTGAGGGGGGTATTGCGCAGCCGCAGGCTGTTGCCGATCACGAAGACGTCGCTGAGGGCCATAGCCCCCGCCGCCAGGATCGGGTGCAGGTGGCGCAGGATCTCCGGCGCGCTCTCCACCGGGGCCAGCACGCCCGCCGCAACCGGGATCAGCGTGACGTTGTAGGCGAACGCCCAGAACAGGTTCTGCTTGATGGTGCGCACGGTCTTCTTGCTGAGCGCGATGGCGCGCGGCACACCGCGCAGGTCGCCGCCGATCAGCGTGACGTCGGCGGCTTCCATCGCCACGTCCGTGCCGGTGCCGATCGCGATCCCGACGTCGGCCTGGGCCAGGGCGGGGGCGTCGTTGATGCCGTCGCCGACCATGCCGACGCTGTAGCCCTCGGACTGGAGCTGTTTGACGTAGGCGGCCTTGTCGCCCGGCTTGACCTCGGCGAAGACGCGGTCGATGCCCACTTCGCGGGCGATGGCGTCGGCGGTGGCCTGGTTGTCGCCGGTCATCATGACGACCGTCAGGCCCAGTTCGTGAAGCTGTTTGACCGCCTCGACCGATCCGTCTTTGATCGTGTCGGCCACCGCGATCACGCCGCTGGCCTGCCCATCGACGGCCAGCCACATCGTCGTTTTGGCTTCCTGCTGCAGGCGTTGGGCTTCGCCTTCCAGCCCGTTGAGGTGCACCTGCTGGCTCGTCATCAGCGACAGGTTGCCCAGCAGCACGGCGCGCCCGTCGATCTCGGCGCGAACGCCCTGGCCGGTCAGCGCCTCGAAGCGCTGCGGGCTGCTCAGCGGCAGGCCGCGCTCGGCGGCGGCACGCACGATGGCCGCGCCCAGGGGATGCTCGCTGCCGCGCTCGGCGCTGGCCGCCAGCGCCAGCAGGCCCGGCTCGTCGATGGCGGCGGCGCTGCGAACGACCACGTCGGTGACGCTCGGCTCGCCGCGCGTTAGCGTGCCGGTTTTGTCCAGCACGACGGCGGTCAGCTTGCGCCCGCGCTCCAACGCCTCGCTGCTCTTGAAGAGGATGCCGGTTTCGGCGCCTTTGCCCATGCCGACCATGATCGCGGTCGGCGTGGCGAGGCCCATCGCGCACGGGCAGGCGATGATCAACACGGCGATCATGCGGATCATGGCCGGGGTGAACTCGCCCGTGCCGATGATCCAGATGGCGAAGGTCAGAATGGCGACCGAGACCACGGTGGGCACGAAGACCGCCGAGACGCGGTCGGCCAGCCGCTGGATCGGGGCTTTGCTGCCCTGCGCCTGTTCGACCAGCCGGATGATCTGGGCCAGCGCCGTCTCGCGCCCGACCTTCGTCGCCTCGAAGGTCAGCAGGCCCTGCTTGTTGATCGTCGCGCCGATGACCGGGTCGCCGGGGCCCTTGTCGACCGGCAGGCTCTCGCCGGTGATCATGCTCTCGTCGACGGCGCTCTGGCCCTCGCGCACCACGCCATCGACCGGGATTTTCTCGCCGGGCCGCACGATGATCAGGTCCCCGGCGCTCACCTGCTCGACCGGGATGTCGATCTCCTGCCCGTCGCGGATCACACGGGCCGTCTTGGCGCGCAGGCCCATCAGCTTTTTGATTGCGGCGCTGGTCCGGCCTTTGGCGACAGATTCGAGCAGGGTGCCGGTCGCGATCAGGGTGATGATCGAGGCCGACGTCTCGAAATAGACGTGCCCACCGATGGCACCCAGCGTGACGAATACGCTGTAGAAATAGGCCACGCTGGAGCCCAGCGCGACCAGCACGTCCATGTTGGACGAGCCGTTGCGCAGCGATTTGTAGGCGCCCACGTAGAACTCGCGGCCCACGAAGAACTGCACGGGGCTCGCCAGCGCCCAGAACAGCACGTTGACCCAACCGGCGTGCGCCCATTTGCCCCAGAGGCCGAAGTCGCGCCCCATGCTCAGGACGAACAGCGGCAGCGTGAACAGCGCGCCGATCAGCACGCGCTGGACGTTGTGCCGGATCTCGGCCTGGCGCGCGGCCTGTTCGGCGTCTTCGAGCTCGGCCTCGTCCTCGGCCTGGACCACGTTGTAGCCCGCCTTCTCGACGGCGGCGACCAGGCTGCTGCGCGGGACGCCCGCGGCCAGCGTGACCAGGGCGTGCTCGGTCGCAAAATTGACGTTCACGTCCAGCACGCCGTCCACTTTTTCGAGCGCGCGCGAGACGTTGGCCGCGCAGTTCACGCAGTCCATGCCGGTGATCGCCAGATCGACCGTCTGCTGGGCCACGTCATACCCGGCGCGGCGGATGCGCCCGACGATCTCGTCCATCTTCAGCAGCGAGTCGTCGTAGGTGAGGGTGAGTTTCTCGCTGGCGAAGTTGACGTTCGCCTCGCGGATGCCGTCCAGCTTGCGCACGTTGCGCTCGACGGTCGCCACGCAGTTGGCACACGTCATGCCGGTGACGGGTAGGGTAAGTTGTTTGTCTGCCATGTGTCTTTGCTCGACTGACTGTCAGCGATGAAAAAGGGGCCGCCAAGCCCCTTCACATCCGCTGCCTAATTGGTGCCTGGGGCCGGCGGATAGTTGATCTCGACCAGCAGGTCGTTGATCGTCTCCCAGGTGGCCGGGTCGTCCCATTCCACCGTGACCATCCGCGTCTCCTCGTCAGCCTGGACCTTGCTCACCCCGGTCAGGTCGCTGACTTCGTTCTGAATGGTCATGACGCAGTGCCCGCACGAAATGTTGGGGACTTCAAATGTTTTGGTCTGCATGATCCGTACTCCTTAGGGTTTGTTGGTATGGCGAAAGACTTCGGTGATTTCGGTCAGGACGCGCTCGCGCTCGCCGGAGTCGGCGTCCTGAATAGCCGTCGTCACGCAGGTGCGCAGGTGCGAGTCGAGGATGCCCTCGCTCACCCGCGACAGCGCCTGCTGCGTGGCCTGGATCTGTTTGATGACATCGATGCAGTACCGGTCTTCTTCGAGCATTCGCACGATGCCGTTGATGTGGCCGGCGATGCTCTTGAGTCGGTGAACGGCGTCGGCGCGCGTGGTGGGGTCCATAGCACCTTCCTGGTTGCAAGCCCTCCCCCTGGGGGGTGGGCTATCGATGTGCCGATCATAACCGGATCGCGGCCCGTTGTCAAATCCTCTCCCGCGCAACAATCGCCCAACCGGCGCGGCTCTGGGTTGGTGCCTATTATCACACCCATCGTCTTGTTTTTGTCACTGATAGTTGGGCGCCAAACCGGGTATAGTGTCATTGTGTCAATCACAAAGGTGATCATTAAGGAGCTAAAATGGCTGACCTGTCGACAACTTACATGGGAGTTCCGCTCAAGAATCCTGTGATCGTGGCTGCCAGCTCGATCTCGAACTACGTGGACAAAGTCAAGAAAGCCGAAGAGACCGGGGCCGCTGCGCTTGTCATTCGCTCGCTGTTCGAAGAGCAGATTCACCACGACGAAATGACCATGGCCGACTTCCTGGAACGGGCGGCCAATATCTCGCCTGAGATCCAATCGTCGTTTTACCCGCCGGTGGAACACGGCGGCCCGCGCGAGCACCTGATGTGGGTCGAGAAGACGCGCCGGGCAGTCAACATGCCGATCTTCGCCAGCCTGAACGCCGTCTCGCCGGGCGCGTGGACCAGCTACGCCAAGCAGCTCGAAGAGACGGGCATCGCCGGCCTGGAGATCAACTACTACATCGTGGCGACCGATCCCGACGTGCCGGGCAGCGACCTCGAAAAAGCGCTGCTGGACATCGTGGGCGCCGTCGTGAGCGAGGTGAGCATCCCCGTGTCGGTGAAGCTGAGCCCGTACTACACCTCGACGCCGCACGTGGTCCGCGAGCTTGAGAGGCGCGGGGCGAAAGCCGTCGTGATGTTCAACCGTTTCTTGCAGCCGGACATCGACGTCGACGATGAAGCGATCACCAACGAGATGGCGTACAGCACACCGCAGGAGATGAAGGTCCCGCTGCGCTGGGTGGCGCTGCTCTATGGCCGGACCGGGCTGGACCTGGCGCTCAACACGGGTGTGCATTCGGGCCGCGACGTCGCCAAAGCGCTGCTGGCGGGCGCGTCGGTGGTTCAGGTGGCGTCGGCTTGCCTGCAGAACGGCCTGCCGTACATCTCGACGATGCTGCTGGACCTGCAAGGCTGGATGGAAGAGAAGGGCTACGAGAGCCTGGACGACTTCCGGGGCAAGGTCAGCCAGAAGAACGTGCCGGACGCGTTCGGTTTCGAGCGGGCGCAGTACATGCAGCTTCTGATGTCTCAGCAGTAGCCGGCAGGTGCCGAAAAGGGTATGGGGTGTGCGCGCACACCCCTTTTTTATTCTCCGGCGAACAGGCTGCGAATCACGTCTGCGCCGGTCAGCGCGACCGGCATGAGTGCCAGATTCTCCTCGACGTGCGCGACCTGGCTCATGCCGACCAGCGCGGTCGTGTTGCCGGGTGTGGACCGGGCGAACTGGATCGCGCGCTGGGCGTGGGTCTGCGCCTCGGGAAAGTAGGGCGACAGGTCCGCCATGAACGGCCCGGCCAGCAGGCCCTGCTTGAGCGTAGCGCTGGTCGTGACGGTGATCCCGAACGACTCGGCGGCGGCCATCGGGCTGAGGAACTCATCGCTCACCTGCTGGTTCACGAGCGCGAACGCCTCGGTCATCATCAGGTTGTAGGGCAGTTGGATGTACCGGAAATGATTCTCGTCGCCCGCCACCTCGAAGGCCAGCCCTACCAGCTCCGTCAGCGACAGGTAGTCCGGTGCGTCGGGCGGGCTGCGGAAGCCGGTCCAGGTGGCGACGCCATAGGCCGCGATGTGCTGGCGGTTGACGGCGGCTTCGAGCGTCTCGAACGCGTCGAGCATGCGCCGCCGGAACGTGTCGTGCGTGTTGCTGATGTGCTGCGTTTCGGGGTTGTGCAGGTAGTAGATGTCGATGGTATCCACGCCCAGGTTGCGGCGGCTGCGGTCGATCATCTCGTCCAGGAAGTCGGGCGCGAGGCAGTGCTGGTAATTGGCCGCGAACTCGTTGGGGTGGGCGAGGCCGGACTCGATGTATGCCTCGTAAATCCACCGGCGCGGGTCGTCGGGCACGGCGCCATCGTACGGCGCGATGCCGCCTTTGGTGGCGATCACCACCTCCTCGCGCGCCATATCCCCCCGCTTGATCGCCGCGTGCAGCGCCTGGCCGATGGCGCGTTCGCTGCGCTGGTGCCGGTAGTTGATCGCGGTATCGATGTGGTTGCAGCCCAGCGCCAGCGCGCGCTCGACGGCGGCCCGGTACGCCTCGTCGGTGGCCGCGTCCGGCTCTCCCAGGTACGTGCCGATGCCGATCGACGACACGCTGAGGCCCGCCGCCGTGCTGCGGAAGTATCCGTCTGCGGCGTGGCCGGCGTGACGTTGGGCATAGGCGGCGGTTCCTGCCGGGGTGGCGCACCCGTGATGTGTCATGGCCCTGTCTCAGCGATTCTGGATCGACCAGTCGAAGCCGATGGCCGGATCGTCGAACGGGATGCGTTCCTCATCCGGGTCCGCTGCGTTGTAGCTCTGCGTCGTGTGGTAAAACAGCAGCACCGGCTTGGTGCCCAGCACCTGGTAGCCGTGAGCGATCCCCGCCGGGATCAGGATCAGGACCGGGTTATCCTCCCCCGCGTAGATGACCTGCGTTTTGCCGTGCGTCGGCGAGTCCGCCCGCTGGTCGTAGAGCACGACGCGCGCCATGCCATCGGCCACGTACCACAGATCGTCCTGGCGCTTGTGCCAGTGGAAGGCTTTGATCACGCCGGGATAGGTCTTGGTGAAGGACGTCTGCCCGAAGCGAGTCATCAGGTTGTCGTCGTCGCGCAGAATCTCGCGGAAGTACCCGCGATCGTCGCTGTACGTGACGAGTTTCTTGATCACTACGTCGTGAATTTTCCCCATGAGTCTCTCCTGGTTGGCGCCGTGAATGGGTGCAGGGGGGGGAATTGCGTCTCCCGCCCCGGTGCTGCGCTTAGTTGAATTCCTTGTATTCGGCGGGCACCTGTTCGGCTCCATCCCACACCACGCGGCGGAAGTGATTCGGATCGGTGTTGCCTTCCGAGTTGATCAGCAGAATCTGCGATTCCGAGTCGAGCTGGAGCCGCTCGCGCACTTCGGCCAGTTCGGGCCGTTCCATGATGAACATCAGCGCGCCGAGCGTGACCGCGCCGGACTCGCCCGACACGATGAACGGATCGCCGGCCAGCGGCACGCCGTAGACGCGCATCCCCTTGGCGGCGACGTATTCCGGGCACGACAGGAACATATCGGCGCAGTCCCACAGGATTTTCCACGCCAGCGGGCTGGGATCGCCGCAGGCCAGACCGGCCATCATCGTGTCCAGGTCGCCGGGGAAGCTGTGCGGCTGGCCGTCGCCCGCTTCGGCGGAGCGGTACAGGCACGCGGCGGTGTCCGGCTCCACGACGACGGAGATGGGATCGTGCTCGCCGAATAGCTGGTGATAGTAGCCGATGGCCGACGCGGCCAGCGCGCCGACGCCCGCCTGCACGAAAACGTGCGTGGGCTTGACGATGCCCTGCGCGGCGAGCTGTTCCTGCACTTCGGTGAGCATGGTCGAATAGCCCTGCATCACCCAGCGCGGGACGTCCTCGTACCCTTCCCATGACGTGTCGGAAATGACCTGCCAGCCGTTTTTCTGAGCGTCCAGGTTCACCTGGCGCACCGCGTCGTCGTAGGTGCCGTCGATGATGCGGACTTCGGCGCCGTTGGCTTCGATGGCCTTGATGCGCGCCTGGCTGGTGAATTTGTGCACGTAGATCACCGCGCGGAAGCCCATCCGCGCCGCCGCCCAGGCCACGCCCCGGCCATGATTGCCGTCCGTCGCCGCGGCGAAGGTGATGTCGCCCAGCTTCTCGCGCATCTCCGGCGAGGTCAGCTCGCTGAACGGGATTTCCAGGTGATCCATGTTCAGCCGCGTCTTGAGGAAGCGGTACATGGCGAACGAGCCGCCCAGCACCTTGAACGAGTTCAGCGTCAGCCGCACCGATTCATCTTTGACCCAGATGCCGCCCAGGCCCAGCATGTGGGCCAGGTTAGCCAGGCTCTTGAGCGGGCTGATCCGGTAGCCGGGGATCTGGCGGTGAAAGCTGCGCGCCAGGCGCGAAATGCCCGGCGGAAACACCTCGGCCACTGCCGGGCTGGTGGTCACCGTTTTGGCGTGCGGATTCTCGATCCACTTGACGGGAAAACTGCTGTCCTGTTCCATGATTGGCTGAGTCTTACTCCTACCTGCGGAAGAAATTGCTGATGAAGAAGATGATGTTGGCGGGCCGCTCGGCCAGCCGGCGCATGAAGTACGGGTACCACTGCGTGCCATAGGGGACGTAGACGCGCACCTTGTAACCATCGTCGTGAAGCTGCTGCTGGAGCCTGCTGCGGATGCCGTAGAGCATCTGAAACTCGAAATTCTCGTAGGGCACGTTGTGCTGCTTGACATGCGCGATCGACGCGTCGATCATTTTCTCGTCGTGCGTGGCAATGCCCAGATACGCCCCGGCGGCGCAGGCTTCCGGGTTCAGGAACTGCTCAACCAGGTGGACGAAGTTCGCATCGACGTCGGCTTTGTCGGGAAACGCGCGGTCGGGCGGCTCTTTGTACGCGCCTTTGCACAGGCGCACGAACGCGCCCTCGGCGGCCAGGGCTTTCATGTCGCTCTCGCTGCGGTACAGGTACGCCTGGATCACGATGCCGACGTTGTCGAAGCTGTGTTCGTCGCGCAGCTTGCGATACACGTCGAGCGTCACGTCCGTGTAATCGCTGCTCTCCATGTCGATCGTGATGTGGTTACCGGTGGCTTTCGCTTTCTTGAGAATCTTATGCACGTTGTCCACACACAGGTCTTTGCGGATATCCAGCCCTAACTGCGTCAGCTTGAGGGACGCGGTGGCGCGGATGCCGCTTTCCGCGATGGCGTCGAGCAGTTCGAGATAATCCTGTGTGGCCTGGATGGCGCCGGCCTCGTCGCTGACGCTCTCGCCCAGGTGATCGAGCGTCACTTCCAGGCCGTGATTGTTGAGCTGGCGAGTCGCGGCGATGGCTTCTTCCAGCGTGTCGCCTGCTACGAAACGGTGCGCGGTCCGGCGTGCCAGCCCGATGCGCATGATCATGCCCTTGGCCCAGCCGGCGCGTGCCAGATATAGAAAGAGCGAACGCAACATTAGTACAGTCCTTTACTAAAAAGGCGATGTAATTGACCTCTATTGTAACGCTCCTCTGCGCCCCTTCAATAGATCAAATGGCAGGTGGAACCGCGCGTTAAAGCATGAATTCGCGGTCGAACACCCGCAGCGCTCAGGCCGGGGCCGGTATGTTGGTGGGGGCGTGCGTCAGGGGGACGCGTCCTCGGGCGGGGGAGCGGCGTCGCGCGAGTAGCCCGGCACCGCGATGGCGACCTCGTAAGCCGCGTCGTTCCGCTCGATGACCTGGATATCGCCGCGATTTTGACGGGCGCTGAGCCAGACTTCGGTCGCGAGCGATCCTTCCAACCAGCGGGATTCGCCGTTCTCGGTGAGCTCGCGCAGCGAAAACGGCGCGTTGGCGGGCCACGGCCACGACGGCGCCATCGTGTCGCGCGGGACAGGGTAGGCGCTGATCCACCCGGCGGCGGGCTGGACGAGCACGGGCTGGTCGCTGAGCGCCCGGCAGTTCTCGAGAACGCGCTCGAAGCTGTTCTGCGGCCAGTTGCTGTACCGCCGGATCGTCCGCACCTCGTCGTACAGCGACACGGTGATCGACTCGATGACCGGATCGATGGTGCTTGGCGGAATCATCTCGTCTTCCCAATCGTAGAACCCGCGGTTGATGATGTCTTCGAGAAAACCGCGCATCGCCACTTCGTCGATCCGCGCCTCGAGCACGACCTCGGCCCCGCTGTCGTCGTTTGTCGTCCACACCACGCGGCCATCGCCCCACAGGGTGCACGGGGGGATGCTGTTGGTGATGAACGCGGCCTTCTCTTGATCCGGCAGGGTGTCCAGCCGGGCGACGATGGTCTCCGCGTCACGCTCCCAGTCGAACAGGCCCAGATTGCTGCCGGATTCTGTGGAGTCGTCTGCTGCCGGGGAATCGTCACCGCAGGCCGCCAGGGCCAGAGACACGATCAGGATGAGCAAGAACAACCGCCGCATAGTGAACTCCTGGGAAGGTGAATGACGCATTGTATTGTAGCCCGCGCCCACCTGCCGGACAAGCGCGCCAACAGAACGGCGAGCCGCAGCCCGCCGTCCTCGTTTTGTTCGGGTTTGTGCAGATACGGTGACAAGCCGGTCAGTCCGGCACGACCTCGTATGCCTGGCCGTCCCACACGAACAGCACGTGATCGCCCACCGCCAGGTATTCGCCCACGCGCGGATCGAGATCGAGCAGGTCGAAATACGCGTCGCTCAGGAACGTAACCGTGATCGGCGTCATCTCGTCGGCGTTGTAGAGCGTGTCGATCCACGCCCCATCACGCCAGACAAACGTCCGGTCGGCGGCATAGCGCAGGGGCTGGCCTTGCGGCGCGCCTTCCGCATAGCCGGGCGGTGCGCTGCCGTCCGCCCAGGCTTTCTCGGATTCCCCGGCGGGCACCCGCGTCATGGCCGGCATCGGCATTTCGGCGCCTGCCAGATTCGCCGCCGACTCGGCGGCATCGACCGCTACCGCGCCCGACGCGGCACTGAACGACTGATCGGCCTCGTCCCGGAAAGCGGTCTGCGCCTCTTCGACGCCCGACTGGGTGAAGATGTCCTGCTCCTCGATCAGGAAGGACGTGTACGGCGTGATGATCCCGTAGCGGATGCTCAGCCGCACGATGCTGTCGACCAGTTCCGGGTTTTCGCCGTGGAGCCGGATCGCGTTCAGCAGCGCGCCGATCTTGCGCGTGGCCCACAGGCGCGGGATGAAGACTTCGCCGCCCGCGTTGGCCGGGAAATCGACCTCGTAGCGGTAGACCTGACGCTCGCCATCCAGCTCGCCGGTCAGCGTGATGGTTAGCGAGCCGCTGTCGCGATAGCGCCCGGTCACGATCAACTGCGTCCCGGCGAACAGGTCCGGCAGCGGCAGCGCGGGATACAGCTCCTCGACCAGCATGTTGCCGAAGTCGATCTCGATGTCCGTCAGCACAGGCGCGCTGATCTTGTTGTACAGGCTGCTCACTTCCTCGTCGATGCGCTCGCCGGTACGGACGTACGTACCCGCGCCGCGAAACGACTGGACCAGTTGATCGAGCAGGAACGTGTCCACGTCGTCGCCGACGCCGAAGGTGAACATGCGCACGTTGGGCGGCGCGACGGTTTCGGCATTGTCCAGAATATCCGCTGCGTCGGTTTCGCCCTCGGTGGGCAGCCCATCGGTCAGGAACAGGATCACGGTCGAGCGCTCGCGGTCGACCATGCCCATCGCCTGCTGGAGCGCCGTGTCGATGTCCGTGCCGCCCAGCGCCTCAAGCCCGCCGATCCAGTCCTTGGCCCGGCGGACCTCTGAAACCGGCTGGAGCCCGTTGGCGTAGAGCCGGTAGCCGGTGCTGAAAGCGATCACGTTGAACCGGTCGCGCTCGTTGAGGTTGTCCAGCACGAACTTGGCGGCGTCGCGGGCCTGGTCCCATTTTTCGCCGAACATCGAGCCGGACTGGTCGAGCACGAAGATCACGTCTTTGGGGATGATCCGGTCGGCGTCGGCCTCGACGGGCGGAGTGATCAGCAGCGTGAAGAATCCGTCCTCGTTGGCGCTCTCGCGGTAGGTCAGCAGGTTCACGTTGATCTCGTCGCGGGCCAGCCCATAATACAGCACGAAGTCGCTCTCGGCGCGCTCGTAGCTGGATTCATACCCGGCGCGAAAGGCGAACTTGCCCTCGCGCGAGATACCGATCCGGTGGGTGGGGGAGTATATCGGGCCGATCTCGTCGTTGGATTCGACCGACACGCTGATGCTGGTCCGCTCGACCGGGCGCCGCGTGAACTGGTCGGTGCGCAGCGAGTAGGTGTAGTTCACCAGCCCGTTTTCCACTTCGAGCAGTTGGCCGTATTCGATCTCGATCTTGACCTCGGAGAATGGCTGGATGGGGAATACGCTGGCCTGGATGGCGCCCGCGCCGACGTATTCCAACAGGGCGGGGTCGCGCATCTGGCGCACGATCCGATCGTAGATGGCGCGCGCCTCGTCGGCGTCGAGGATCTTGGCCTCGATGGGCTTGCCGTCCACCCACATCACGAGGTCCGAGACGGCAGCGCCAACCGGCAGCGGGAAAATATACGTGCCTTCGGCGGGACGGTTGTCCTCGTTGTAAAACACCTGCTCGATGCGCGTGGTGGCGACCTGGTTGTCGATAGTGACGTTCACCCGGTGGGTGCGAATGATCACACCCTGGTCGATCAGCAGCGGCAGAACGGGGTCACCGGGCGCGCCGGGGTGGGCCAGGGCAGGGAGCGCGCCGGTGGTCAGCAAAACTACGATCAATATGATCAACACGATTCCAGGTTTCTTTTTCATGGGTGGTCCTCCGGTAGCATGTCTTGTTATGCTAAAGACGTCGCACGTGCGCCAAAAGTTCCCTTTTTGGTGGGGATGCGGCATACTAAAGACGGTGAAAAGCGTGAGACGACGATATACGAACGGTAGAAACCATGGTTGATCGAAGTTTGCCCGAAGGTCTGAGCGCCGATCAGTTGATGGAACACGTCCGCCACCTGAGCGTGGTGATTGGCCCGCGCCACCCTGCCAGCCGCGCCGAGCGCGAGGCCGCCGCTTACGTCCACCAGACCATTCGCGGCCTCGACCGCCGGTGGGAGTTGGCGAACCAGCCGTTCCGCAGTGTGGGCGGCTTTCGCTACCGGATCGCGCCGCTGGCGATTCTGACCGGCCTGAGCCTGTGGTTCGGACTGACGCGCAGCCGGCGGCGGCAGTTCGCTGCCGGGGTGACGTCGGTTGGGCTGAGCGTGCTGACGCGCGACGCGTTTTTGCTGCGCCCCGCCGTGTGGGAAAGCTGGCTGCGGCGCGGTGAATCCGAGAACGTGATCGTGCGCATTCCGCCGCGCGGCAAGACCCGGCGGCGGGTGGTATTCGTGGCCCATCTCGACTCGGGCGTGCACCGCCTCACCGCCGACCCGCGGCTGGTGGGGCAGCTCCCGCGCACGCTGGGCGGCATGACCCTGTTGGCGCTGGTGGGCGGGGTGCTCACCCTGCTGGCCGGGCGCAACCAGCGCTGGCGCATGCTGCGCTCGCTGAGCGGCGGGCTGGCGCTGGGCGGCGCGGCGCTGGCGATCATCGACGAGATGGGGCCGGACGTTCACGGCGCGAACGGAAACGCGTCCGGTGTGGCGGCGCTGCTGGGGTTGGCCGAGGCGCTGCACCGCCGCCCGCTCGAAAACACGGAGGTCGTGCTGGCCTTCACCGGCGCGGCGACGGCGGTCGGCACCGGGGCCGACATCCTGGCGACGCAGTACGCCCAGGAGTGGCACGATGCGCTGTGGGTGGTGGTCAATAGCGTCGGGACGGGCGAGCTGTGCTGGGCGACCCGGCACGGGATCAGCCCGTACGCGTACTATTATCCCCACCCGGACGCCGTGCGCGTGATCGAGCGTGTGGCGAGCGCCCGGCCCGACCTGGGGCTGATGGGGAAGACCATGCTCAGCGTGGATGAAGTGTCCATCCTGCGCGACCGTGATCTGCGGGCGGTGGCGCTGATGGGCTACGACCGGGTGACCGGCTTGCTGCCCAACTGGCGCCAGCACAGCGACACGATCCACGCCATCGATCCGGCGGCGCTGGGGCGCGCGGTAGACGCGATCTGGACGACGGCGCGCGTGGTCGACCAGGCGGCGGAGTGGCCGCTGGCCGGTTCCTGACGCTGGCAATGCGGCGGGCGGGCGTGGCCCGGCGGTTGCTCACCGGGCCGCGTTCGCTGATACAATCTATAGTGAGAGGAAATGAGACAGCGCGTGATAGGACTTCACCGCGCCATGCCACGCCAAGGAGGTTCAACCATGACCGACCACAACTCAGACCCCAGACCGGATTGGCTGGACGATTTCGAGGATCTTGCCAACGAGGAACTGGCCGAAAGCTCGGCGTGTGATCAGGTGCATCCGATCGTGGCGGCCTGGTATGATGAGCTGATGGCGGGCGATCCCCCGGCATCGCGCGATGCCGTCTGGCAGGCGCTGCACTGCCTGACCACCGAGGTGCTGGCCGACATGCCCCAGTCGCTGGCCGAAGCGCTGGCCGCTGCTAACGCGGAGGAGGAATTCGCGGATTGGGTGACGGAGGTGCTGCTGGTGGGGCGCGCGTTCCAGATCGCGCTCGACAGCGGGCGGTTGGACGACCTCTAAATCGCCGCACCCTGCACAACGTGCGTAGAACGAAAGAGCCAGGCGCTGCCCGGCTCTTTTTCGTGTCGCCTCAGTCGGTCAATACCGGCTTGGCTTCCGCCGGTGGCGCGTTGCGCTCGTCGATCGCGTAGACTAGCAGGCACGCAAACGTCACGGCCAGGATGCCGACCGCTGTCCCGAACAGCTTGAGGAAGGGCAGGCCCACCACGATCCCGGTGATGATAAACGGGATGGTGGTCGACATCCCCGCGCAGGCCAGATAATGGAACGCCACGGCCAGCGCACCGCCCCGGACGCTCTCTTTGGCGCGAGAATCGCGCGCGATCTTGACGCCCACCAACAGGCCAATCGCCGCGCCGATCAAAAGTGCTGTCTGCCAATCGCTCATGTCCGGCCCTCTAGAACAGCGTGTAGATCAGCGGGCCGCCGCCGCTGGCCGAGCCGAGCACGATCAGCAGGGCGAAGATGATCAGCGCGATCACCATCGGGATGAGCCACCACATCTTGGCCGCCCACAGGAAGGCGAACAGCTCGCCCACGATGCCCAGGCGGGTGCGCAGCCCGGACAACCGGCCCGGACGCGATCTGACAGGAGAAGAAGTGCGTTCGCTCATGGGTTTCATCTCACAGGCTTATGATGGTTTGCGGACGAGGAACGAGCCGATCATCAGGTAGTCGATCCCACTGTTGCTGAAGGTCCACCACGCGTTGGCGGGCGTGCTGACGATCGGTTCGCCGCGCAGGTTGAACGACGTGTTCAGCAGGATTGGCACGCCGGTGGCCTCGCCGAAGCGCCGCACCAGCTCGTAATAGCGCGGGTTCGTCTCGCGGTCGATGGTTTGCAGGCGTCCGGTGCCGCCCTCGTGCGTGGTGGCCTGCGCGACGTCCAGCTTGTCTTCGTGGATCGGGCTGACCATCAGCATGAAGCGGGCGGGCAGGTTCGACTCGAGGTTGGGGAAGTCGAAGAACTCGGCGGCGCGCTCGGCCAGCACGACCGGCGCGAAAGGCCGGAACGGCTCGCGGAACTTGATCTTGGTGTTGACGATGTCCTTCATGTCCGCGCGGCGCGGGTCGGCCAGAATGCTGCGATTGCCCAGCGCGCGCGGGCCCCATTCATAGCGGCCCTGGAACAGCCCGACGACCTTCTGATCGACGATCTCATCGACCACGCGGTCGATCAAGGCATCATCGTCCGCGAAGTATTCGTAGGGAATCTGGTTGGCATCCAGGAAGGCGCGAATCTCGTCGTCGCTGAATTCCTGGCCGTAATAGGCGTGCGTCATGACCAGCTTGCGCGGCTGGCCCAGCACGACGTGATAGGCCCACAGCGCCGCGCCCAGCGCGCCGCCATCGTCGCCCGCCGCGGGCTGGATGTAGACTTCCTCGAACGGCGTATCGCGCAGCAGCTTGAAGTTCGCCACGCTGTTGAGCGCCACGCCGCCCGCCATGACCAGCCGCCGGGAGCCGGTGCGCTCGTGTAGCGCGTTCGCCATGGCGAGCATCGCCTCTTCCGTGACGTGCTGGATGCTGCGCGCCACGTCGGCGTAATACTGGTTGCGCTGGAGCGCCTCGGTTTCTCCAACGCGGCTTGGGTCGCTCTTGGCGGTGAAGAAGTCGTCGCTGTGCACGCGCGGCTCGCCGAACAACGATGTGAATTTGCCGTTGTAGCTGTGGGTGGCCGAGTGGTGGTACGAGAAATAGTCCATGTCCAGCTCGAAGCTGCCGTCGCGGTTGATCGTGATCAGCTTCTGGACTTTGTCCACGTAGTTCGGCTCGCCGTAGGGCGACATGCCCATGACCTTGTATTCGCCGTTGTTCACCCGGAAGCCGAGGAAGGCGGTGAAGGCCGAATACAACAGGCCGAGCGAGTGGGGGAAGCGTTGTTCCCAGAACAGGTCGATCTTGTTCTCGCCGGCGCCGTTCCAGTTCGACGTGGCGTGGCCCATGGTGGTCGTCGTCCACTCGCCCACGCCATCGACCGTCAGCACGGCGGCCTCGTCGAACGGCGAGGCGAAAAACGCGCTGGCGGCGTGTGACATGTGATGGTCGCAAAACAGGATCTGGTCCGGCCTGACGCCCAGGTGCCGCTGGAGCAGGCTCTTGATCCAGAATTTCTCGCTGACGTAAGCCGTGACCGCCTCGCGCCAGAAATCCCACGACTGCGGGAACGTCCCCAGCGCGGTCATCAGGATACGGCCCACCTTGACCATGGGCTTCTCGTAGAAGACGACGTAATCCAGGTCGGGGCCCTGGATGCCGCCGCGTTCCAGGCAAAAATCGATGGCCTGGGCGGGGAAGCCGCTGTCGTGCTTTTTGCGCGTCAGGCGTTCTTCCATCGAAGCGGCGACAACGTCACCGTCGCGCAGCAGGACCGCCGCCGAATCATGGTAGAAACAGGAAACACCTAGAATATCCATCGCGGTTAGAACTGTCTCCGGGCGTCATCGAGCGTGCTGCCGACCGGCGCGCGGTCGGCCCAGCTCGACTGGGATTTGCGGATACGCAGTGGATCGCTGAAGAGGCGGGTTGCCACGGCAAACGGGACGAAAATGGTGAAGTAGAACAGCACGGCGATGGCCCGGCCTACCAGGTTGTTGAAAACCTCGCCGATGATCTGCCACCGGCGCCAGGCGATGTGTACAAGATCGCGCACAGGTTCGCTTCCTCGTGTGACTGTGGGTGCCAACGTGCCCCGCTGATTATACTGAGGGGAAATGGGCTGTCAATAGCCGTCGTGGCGGATGATATCGCTTTTTTGTAAAAAGATCTTGTCAAATGCGGCGCGCTATGCTATCATAACCGCCACGTGAGCATGTGTGCCTGTAGCTCAGCGGATTAGAGCGCTTGTCTACGGAACAAGAGGTCGTGGGTTCGAATCCCCCCAGGCACGCCACACAAGAACCAGCCGCCGGGCTGGTTTTTTGTTTTCGGGGATGCGCCTGCAGCGCATTACCTCTCACCACAAACGCAGACACAACGGAATCCCAGCCGAATTATAATCAGCCGCGAGTTTCAAAACAGAACGCGTGGTCTGTCATGACAACAGTACATACGTTCTTGTACGCATCCCGGACGCCAAAAGCCAACTGCGCCGCGTAAAACGCAGTTATCCCCGATACCCCTCCACGAACGCCCGCACCAGGGCCAGCGTCCCTTGCAGCGGGCGGTCATCGGTCGCCAGGTCGTCGTTCCACAGGCCGAGCAGCAGCCCGGCGATTCGCCCGTCGCGCGCCACTCGCCGCGCTACCGCCGCGGTCTCCTCTACCGACGGTCCGCCGGGCGCCGCGTAGCTCATCGCGGGCATCTGCTCCGGGTTCACCACGTCCACGTCGAGGTGCACGTACAGCGGCTTGTCGGGCAGCGAGGCGGTCATCAGGTCGCGCAGGTCCGGCAGGTGGGTGATGGCGCTCTCGCGCAGGGCCACCGCTTCGCCGGGGTCCAGGTCGCGCCCGTCGCTAAGGATGATGTCCGCTTCGCGCAGCGGCACCAGCCCGACGCCATCCAACAGGACCTGCTCGCCCCGCCCGACCAGCATCGCCAATGGCATCCCGCCCAGGAACCCGCTCGGCGTGGTTTCGGGCGTGTTGAAGTCGCCATGCGCGTCGAGCCACACCACGCCCAGCCCTTCAGCGGACATCAGCCCTTTGGCCGCGCCGATGGCGCTGGTGCAGTCGGCAGCGAAGATGATGGGGAAGCGGTCGCGGTGGGCGGCGATGGACTCGGCCAGGGCGCGGTTGACGGCGGTCACCGGGTCGGGGCTGGCAGCAGTGTCCGGCGTCACCTCGACCCACTCCGCGCCGAGGTCCTGGGCGATGCCGCTGGCGCGAATGGCGGCGACTTCGGTGCGCTCGTCCAGCCGCTGGCCGAGAAAGTACGGGACGCCGATGCACACGAATTCAGGCATGAGAGACTCCCTTGAGATGGTGGAGAGGCCGAATGGCCCGATTATACAGCGGGGTGCAGCGCGGCGGCGAAAGGGCGGCGTAGCCTTCGCATCGCTGCCCTGCAAGTCATCTTCAAACGCAGATGCCAGGCAAGAAATCTCCTGGCATCCTGTTTTGAGGGCATTCTATCGCGTCAACCGAAGCTGGAAACAAACTCGTCAATGGACATCGCCGCCATGGTCAATATGCGCAGCGTGCCGCGCGATGCCAGTTCGGCAGAAACACGGGCCATCGTTTGGGCGTCCGGACCCTCAACGATATTCACAAAATCATACGGCCCCAAGGCAGCGTATTGAGCCACAACGCGTACCCCAAATCCTTCTATCTCTTTGTTGACTTCCTTGACGCGACCGGGGTTGTTCTTGAGCGTCTTGGAACCTTCATCGGTCAGGTTGGTCAATAGAATGTAGGTTGGCATCTGGAACCTCCATATTCAAATAAAACCTCAAGCCGGGAGTTCTGTCTGGGAGAGTAAAGCGACCACACGCCGGGAAGAAGACCGGCCCCGAACAACTCAAACGCGAGACGGGACTTGTCGCCCTGGCCCAATCGAGGGAACAGCGAGAGCCAGAGCATACCTTGTAATCAGTATACAGGGTTTTGTATCCGTGATGATGATTTGATACGACATGCGGTGCATCCCATGCGTCCGACGAGCAGCAGGGATTTGACGACGAACGCTTCCCTACTCCCCTTCGATGAGTCGCGCTACCTTCCGGGCGTGAATGTTGGTCAACACCGGTCAGCACCGCCTCAAATTCCGTTTATAATTGAGACAATTTCGGTCACAAGACATCCTCAGGAGGGACAACATGTCCAATGAACTTGTGCGCGCGATTCTCGCCATCATCGTAGGAGCGCATGGCATTGGTCATGTGCTGTTTCTGGTCCCGGTGCTTGGACTTGCCGCCTGGGAACAATCCGCCAGTTCGTGGCTGCTCTCCAGCGGGGGGCCAACTAAAGTCGTTGGTGGGATCATCTGGGCTGTGGCGCTCATCGGCTTCGTCGCTGCCGCCATTGGGATATTCAGTGAGTCCTCATGGTGGCGGACGCTCGCGGTCGTCGTGTCCTTCATCTCGCTGGCTGGGCTGGCCCTGTTCTGGGACAATCCGCCCACGCAGCCGGTCATCGCGGCGGCTATCTTCGATGTGGTTGTTCTGATCGCCCTGCTGGTTTTCAAGTGGCCGCCGTCGTCGGTTGTCGGCCCGTGACCGCCCGCGCCAAGCAGCCTGGTATCGGGCAGCACGAAAAACGGACAGGGTTTCATACTGGGTGTACATGCCCAAACACAGATGAGGAACCGGCCAATGTCTTCAGATGCGTATGATGCGATTCTGACCTGTCGCGCCGTCCGGCACTTCACCGAGACGCCCATCTCCGATGACGATTTACAGCGCATTCTGCAAGCCGGGCGCTGGGCCGGCAGCGCAAAAAACGTGCAGCCCTGGCATTTCGTGGTCGTCAGAAACCGGGCGAGGCTCAATCAGCTAGCCGAGTGCGGACGGTATGCGAGCCATCTGCGGGGCGCGGCGTTGGCGGTGGTATTGGTGACCTCGCCCGGTCGATGGGTGGATTTCGATGCCGGGCGCGCCGCGCAGAACATGATGGTGGCCGCGTGGTTGCTGGGTATTGGCTCGTGCATCGCCTCGCTGCACGACGAGGACCGCGCGCGCGGCCTGCTGGGCGTGCCGGGCGACTTGCAGACCCACATCGCCATCTCGTTCGGCTATCCGCTGGAGGATGCCCCGCAGACCATCGAAGACCTGCCGCGCGAGCAGGTGCTGGCGCATATTGGCCGCCAGCCCCTGGAACGGCTTGTGCACTGGGAAGCCTGGTAGACGGCAAGCTCACTACCCGCTCCGCTGGCTCATCCCTGGTGCCGATTTTAGTGGCTTGAGCCGAACGCCATTCGGTGGCGAGTTCAGTGCCCAACACCAGTGGTTGTGGCACAGTCGGTTGTGCAATGCCAAGCGAGGAGGCCGTAACGAAAATGAGCAAAAAGCGAAAACGACCGATGATGCAGCGCCAGCGCACGCGCACACACCAGCAGCCAGAAACGCGCCCCGGAGCGCCTCCGGACCGCCGCGCGCTGGAGAAAACGATGGCCGACTTGGGGCGGATACTGAGCGAACACGAGTTTGAATCCATCGACGAAGTGAACGCGTTCGTGCAGACTCTGATGGAATCCGGCCAGCCAATCGACAGGCCGGGCGAGACGCCGGTCGAGCAGGCGCAGGACGTCATGTACCAGGCATGGGACGCGCAGGGCGTGCGGCGCATCCGGCTGGCGCGCAAGGCGCTGACCATCTCGCCCGACTGCGCTGACGCCTATGTGCTGCTGGCGGAAGAGGCGGCCAAGAGCATCGAGGAAGCGAAGGACTTGTTCGAGCAGGGCGTCGCGGCAGGGGAGCGCGCGCTGGGTCCGGAGATGTTCGAGGAGAACGCCGGTCACTTCTGGGGCATCGTCCAGACACGTCCCTACATGCGCGCCCGCGCGGGATTGGCCGGATGCCTGTACGCCATGGGGCGGCGCGAAGAGACGGCGGAGCATTACCTGGAGATGATGCGGCTCAACCCTGGGGACAACCAGGGTATCCGCTATTCCCTGGCAAACCTGCTGCTCGAACTGGGCGATTACGAGCGGTTCGAGGCGTTTTTTGCCGAACATGGCGGCGAGAAGAGGTCGCTCATGTTGTACACGCGGGCGCTGGCGACCTTTCTCCAGGAAGGCGAGAGCGAACGGGCGGTGGCTCAGCTCAAGGAAGCCCTCGCCAGCAACGAGTTCGTGCCTCTATACCTCCTGGGCAAGAAGCGCATACCGGCTCAACTCCCAGACTACATCCAGCCAGGCGGCGAAGATGAAGCCGCGCATTACGCGGTGGATGCGCGATCGACCTGGGGACAGAACGTCCAGGCGTTAGCATGGCTGGCGCGCATTCATGCTGGGATGTAAAAGACGAGGACGGTGTCGTCTCCGGGAGGCTTTTTCAACCACTCCAGCAATTCCTCGGCGGCGCGGTGGCGTATTTCCGGTAATGGCGAGTGGTTCATCGCGTGTTCCACTGCCGCCAGTTGTTTGTACGTTAGTGTGAAGTCAACTCGTCTGCTCATGCAGTTCATTGGACTTCGCTGATTTCGTTCGGCCAATGGCTTAGCACGGCTGTCCACCGCCTGTGGGGCAACGTCGTGCGGGCAATGCTCGACGCAGTGCAGGATGCGGGTTATCGTCACGGATGCGCCGTCTGTGCCCACGTCATCCCGGCCCAAAGCCAGCACTTTCCCCACGCGGCAGCCCGTGCCAAATCGAGTACAATCGACCGGGATGGCAGCCCTCCGGCATAGGAGAGACAACATGTCCGACAAGCGGGACGACAAACAGAAAAAGCAGGCCGAATATCTCGGCCTCGGCATCGCGCTGGGACTATGTTTCGGCGTAGCCATTTCTGTGGCATTGGACAATTGGGCGTTCGTCGGCGCCGGGCTCGCGTTCGGCGTTGCGATAGGCGCTGCCCTGTCCCAACGTGAATGAGCGCGCCGCCTACGCGCCCATCACCCCACACACCGGTGCGTCCCAGTCCAGCGCATTGTGCGCGATCAGCATTGCGTCGATCGTCGCGGCGATGTCTGCCGGGTAGGGGGCGGTGCGCCGCACGGTGAGATCGGCGAACGAGTTGACGCACTCGAACAGCGAGGCCAGTGTCCCGCGCGTTTCGTTGACCATGAACATCATGTAATGGATGCGCTTGGCCGAGCGTGCCAGCAGCCGGACGTGAATCGCGACGGTGTCGCCGATGTGGACCTCGCTCAGATAGTGGATGTGGTGCTCCAGGTCGAACCCGCCGGTGCCGTGCTGGCGGTGGTATTCCGGCGTCAGGCCGAACCCGGCAGCGAGCGGGTACCCGGCATCGTCGTACACGGCCAGGTACCAGCGGATGTTCATGTGCCCGTTTTCATCCTCGAACTCGGGCGGGATGGTCACGCGGTAGATCAGCGGCAGCGCGCTCACTTTTTCCAGCGGAATGGCGGGCGGTTTCACAGGTCACCTCACATAGACAGGCTAATATCGACTTGCGGCAGGCGCACACGGATCGCCTGCCGGGAACAGCGGTTCGCCCGGTGACTTATTCTGCCGGAGCGTCCGCTTCGGCTGTCGCGTCAGCCGCCGGTTCGGTGGCGGTCTCCGGCTCGACCGGCTGGACGGCGCTCGGCGGCAGGATCATGAACCCATCCGCCAGCGCCCGGCGCGCTTCGTCATAGGGCGCGGCCAGCTCCGCATCCTCGATGAAATTGATGTCGGGCGGGTCCACCTGCAGATCGGCGACGGCCAGCATTCCTGCGTCATCGTTGAGCAGCACGGCCAGCCCGCTGTGCGTGTCGCCCGCGGTGTCGGTGAACGTATAAGCGACCTGGTAGCCGTTTCCCGAGTCGTGCTCGACCGGCGCGCTGGCGAGGATGGTCACGCCGGACCGCGCTTCCGACTCCTCGGCGACCCACGCTTCAGCCGCCGCCGCGTCGTCCAGCGGGCGATCCGGCTCGGCGAACAGGCGCACGCGGGCGTCTCCCTCGCCGGTCGGGATCGTGAACGTGGCCGGGCGGCCCGGCCCGCCGGCAACCTGCTGCCAGTCCGCCGGGTGTTTCAGGATCGTGCCGAGCGACTGGTCGTGATACGCGGGCCAGTCCTGCGGCAGGGCCTGCATTTCCGGGAAACCGGCGAAGGTAGCGCTGACCAGCCCGGCCAGCTTTTCGAGCAGCGCGGGATTGTTGGCCGGGACGACCAGCCGCGTGACGTAGAGCGTCGATCCCTCCAGCCGCGTGATGTCCCGCCCCAGGTAGTCGTTGCCGCCCGAGCGCAGGGCGAAGTTCACCACGACGGCGCGATCGGTGATCTCGCGCCCGGTGATCTCCCAGCTATCGTAATCCTGCCAGGCGCTGGTGAAATACTGGTTGGTCAGGTAGGTGCTGCTCAGGTCTTCCAGGGACTCGTACACCACGCCCGGCTGGATGTAGTTGTGGATGACGGCCAGCCGGCTGCTGCTCTGGATGACGACGCGCGCGGTCGACGTATCGCTGAGCGTCGCCAGCTCGTCTACGTACCAGTCGCTGCCCGCCGGTTTGAACGTCTGGAAGGCACCGCTGCTGTGGATGTACGGCGGCTCCCCTTCGAGCCGCGGATTGTCTTCGGGCGTCGGCAGCGTCACCTGGGTGGGGGGCGGCAGCGTCCCGAACGGCGTTACGGCAGGGGGGGCGTCGTCGCTGGCCGTTTGAAACGTGCCGGGGCTGATCAGGCTGATCACAAACGTGAAGATGATGATCACGCCGATCAGGGCGCCGAAGAATGTCATACGTCGCTTGTTGCGCTTGCGAGACATGGACATGACAGGTACTCCAGATTGAAAGTGGTAAAACCGACCTGAGACTTGTTACCATCGGTAAAAACGGTCACAATAACAGTAGTGCACGCATGGATGTGCTTTGCCAGCGCCGGTGATTCGGCGTGATGCTCCGGTTTCAGGCTCCGGCACAATCTTCAACTATACCGCGAAATCAGCACGAAGGAGAAGATATGTTACCCGATCGCGAGTCGTCTCCCCAGGTGGGCACGTCTGCCGGCAGCGAGCGGCCATCCGGCATCGAGCCGATCGCCGCGGATGACGCCGCGTTGATTCTGGCGCAGGCTATCGAGCCGTACCTGGCGGACGGCTGGCACGTCCTGGATCGCAGCGCGTATTCGGCCCGGCTGACGCGCGGCATCCGCAACCTGGACGTGCGCGTCGATCTGTTGGGGCAGGTCGAGACCGAAGAGTCCAGCCTGACGCCCCTCCAGGACAGCGGACGTCTGGCGGCGTGGGTGCTGCTGCTGGCGACGCTGCTGGTCGTCCTGGCGTTGTCGGCGGCCCTGGGGATCATCTAGTGGAGAAACTGGCCCGTTAGCTTTTCATACATCTTTCATGAACCCGGCGTTGGCAGCCCGCCTTCCTCAGCTATACTGTACATATCGGTCACGCACTGCTACGAAAGGCTCAGGCTGCTCAACGCCCTATGGCTGGTGAATCAAGAGACTTGCAAGAGCAGAATCAACTTTTGAACACGGAGATCCAGCGGCGTATCGACCACCTCGCGGCGATCAACCGGGTCGCTTCGGCGGTGGGCCAATCGCTCGACCTGGAGACGACGCTGCAAACCGCGCTGGATGCTGTGCTGGAAGTGACCCCGGTCGAAGCCGCCGGCATCAGCCTGGTGGACGAGGACGCCGGCGAACTGGTGCTGCGTGCCCAGCGCGGCTGGAAGGGCGATTTCATCTCCGAGCCGATGCGCGTCCCGCTTGGCACGGGCATTTCGGGGCAGGCGCTCATTCACGACCGGGTGTTGATCACCGGCGACGTGTCGGACGATCCCCGGCTGGCCGTGCCCGAATTCGCCGACGAGGGCGTTCAGGCGATGGCGCTGGTGCCGATGCACGCCCGCGGGCGGGTGGTCGGCCTGTTGAGCGTCATGAGTTACAGGCCGTATGAATTTGGCGAGGATGAAATCGGCGTCCTGGGCAACATCGCCGATCAGGTGGGCGTGGCGCTCGATAATGCGCGCCTGTACGAGGATGCCAAGGAGCAATCGAGCCGCCTGCGCGCCGTGCTCGATTCGTCCGGCGACGCCATCATCGCGACCGACTGCCGGGGCACGATCAACCTGGTGAACACTGCCGCCGAGCCGCTGTTCGATTTGCAAAACGGCGAGATCGTCGGAATGTCGCTGCACCATGCGCCGCTGCATCCCCGGCTGCGCGAGGGGCTTCAGAGCGCCTTGGTTGGCGACCGGGACAGCAACACGGTGTACGAGGTGACGTTGGAAGACGGGCGGTTTCTGTCGGTCATCGTGTCGCCGGTCCTCCTGCAATCCCCCTCGGCCACGGCGCACGACTGCAAGGGCTGGGTGATCGTCATCCGGGACGTGACGCACCTGCACGAAGCCGAACAGACGCGGATCGATTTCATCCACGCGGCGGCGCACGATCTCCGCAACCCGCTCGGCGTCACGCTGGGCGCGCTGGCGATGCTCCAGCGCGACCTGGGCGACATCACCGATCTCCAGCGCGAAGTGATCGAGATCGGCATCCAGGGCGCCAACCGGATGCAGGAACTGATCGACAACGTCCTGAACCTGGAGCACATCGAGAGCGGTGTCGGCCTGCGCTACAAGCCGATCGACGTCCGCGAGTTGTTGGAGCGCGGGATCGTCGATATCCAGCCGGCGCTGCAACAGCGCGACCAGACGCTGGTCGTCGCCGTGCCCGACGAGCTGCCGCCGCTGGTGGGGGATATGCACTGGCTGTATCGCGCCTTGTTGAACCTGCTCACCAATGCCAACAAGTACACACCCGCCGGCGGCGAGATCAGCCTGGGGGCGTACGTGCAAGAAGATGACCTGGTCATCGAAGTGAAGGACAACGGGCCGGGCATTCCCCCGGACGTTCAAACCCGCATCTTCGAGCGCTTCTACCGCGGCCCGTCCAGCGACCAGCGGGTGCGCGGGTCCGGCCTGGGGCTGGCGATCGTCAAATCGGTGGTCGAGCAGCACGGCGGACGCGTGTTCGTCCAGAGCCAGGAGAACGCGGGCAGCACGTTCGGCATGGTGTTTTCGCTGCCGGACATGGCGCGCCGCGCCGCGGACGCGGGCCTCGATGCGGACTTTGACTGACCGGCCCGGCAAGTGAGGGGCAGCCGAAACCGCTCAGCGCGAGCGGTTTTTTGTTGCGCGCTCACGCGGTGTCGAGCGGAGTGGAGGGCGGGTCGGTGAGGAACTGGTTCACGTGATTGACTAACTGGTCGGGCGTGATGGGCTTCATCAGGTAGCTGTCGATTCCCGCCTGGGTACCCAGCGGCAGGAAGAAACTGCGCGCGTAGGCCGTCAGGGCCACGATGGGCGTGCGCGGGAGGTCTTCGCCGGCCTCGATCGTGCGGATGGTCGAGGCGACCTCGAAACCGGTCATTTCCGGCATCGCGATGTCCAGCACGATCAGGTCCGGGTTGCTGGCGCGAAACAGCTCGATGCCGGACGGCCCGGCGCTGGCGGTCAGCGCCGCATACCCCGCGCGTTCCAACGCCCGCACCAGCAACGCGCGAATGATTTCGTCGTCGTCAATAATCAGAATCGTTTTGGACATAGATGGTTACCTGATTGTGTTATGCCAACAGCGTAACAGAATGTTCCAGGTAGTTCAAGGTGCGCGGCCCGTTTGGGCGATCCTCGATGTCGTCAGGCGGGATGAATGCTCCGGCGCAGGCGCTCGGTCAGCGCGACGAAGTCCGGGCGGTGCAGCAGGTCGAGGCTGCGCGGGCGCGGCAGCGGCACCGGCAAGTCGCAGATGATCCGGCCTGGGCGCGGGCTCATCACCAGGACGCGGTCGGCCAGCAGCACCGCCTCGGGGATGCTGTGCGTGACCATCAGGACGGTTTTGCGATGGCGCGCCCAGATGCGCAGCAGCTCCCCGCTCATCTGCTCGCGCGTCAGGGCGTCGAGCTGGCCGAACGGCTCGTCCAGCAGCAGGACTTCTGGATCGTGGATCAGGGCGCGCCCAATCGCCACCCGCTGGGCCATGCCGCCGGACAGCGCCGCCGGGTACACATCCGCGAAGCCGGTCAGGCCGGTGAGCTCCAGCATGGCGGTCGTGCGCTCTTCCTGCTCGCTGGCAGGCATGCGCGCCAGCTCCAGCGGCAGCGACAGGTTGCTGTAGACGGTCCGCCAGGGCATCAGGTTCGCCTTCTGGAACACGATCCCGATGCGGCGCTGCGGCTGCGTGATCGGCTGCGCTTCCAGCCGGACCTGGCCCGTGGTCGGGCGCAGCAGCCCGGCCAGGATGCGCAGCAGCGTGCTCTTGCCGCAGCCACTCGGGCCCACCAGGCACACGAACGACTCGCGCGAGAGTTCCAGCGTGACGCTCTCCAGGGTGGGCAGGTCCCCGCCCGGCCCGGTATAGGTGTGGCTGATGTCCTCAGCCGCCAGAATGGTGTCGTTCGGCACGGAAAACCCCGATCCTACTCCGGCAGAAAGTCCATCGTGTAACAGGCGGCGAGATCGTCCAGCGGCTCGTTCATTAGGCCGGCGGCGATCAGGATGTCCTGGGTATCTTCCCAGGCGCTGGGAGTGGTGCGGCCCAGGTCGTCGGAGCGCCACAGCTCGATCGAGTTCGACAACACCTGCCGCTGCGTGTCGTACTGGTCTTCCGGCAGGTCGGTCACGTAGTTCTGCACGCTGATGTCGAACGCGGCATCCGGATCGGCGAGCACGTCTTCCACGCCGCGCTGCAGCGCGCGTACCATGCCACGGACCAGGTCCGTTTTGTTGCGGATCGTCTGCTCGTTGGTCACCAGCCCGTTCGAGACCAGGGTGGCGTAGTCCGACACGCGGATGAGGTTGACCGGCGTGCACTGGCGCTCGATGGTGAGCGGCTCGTTGGCGATGTAGACGACGGCGGCCTCGACCTGTTCCTCGCAGATGTTCTCGGCGGCGGCGAAGCCGATCGAGCGCAGCTCGCCCAGGTCACTTTCCCGCAGATCGGCGGCGGCCAGCAGCGCGCGCAGCCCGATATAACTGGCGCCATATGTGCCCGGCACGCCGACGACGCGCCCGGTCAGGTCTTCCGGCTTGGTGATGTCGAGATCGGCGGGCGAGACGATACCCACCGGGAAGTTGTGGTACCACTCGTAGACGTACACGATCGGGCGCTGCCGGGCGCGGGCCAGCAGCACCTGCTCGCCGCTGATGATCCCGAACTGGAGATCGTTGTTGGCGATGCGCTCGACGCCGTCGGCCTCGTTCAGGCTCTGCTCGAAAGTGATGTCGATGCCCTCGTCCGCGAAGTATCCGCGCTCGGCGGCGACGTAGGCCGGGGCGAACTGGACGCTGGGCACGAAGCTCAGGAACAGGGTAACCGGCGTTGTGTCAGCGTCGTCGTTGGCGGTTTCGGTGAGCAGAAAAGCGGCGGCCAGCACCACGGCAACCAGCACCACGATCACCGTGACGGCGATGATCCGGGTTCGTTTTCTTACGCGTTGCGTTTGCACAGGTCCTCCCGATGGCGGTGGAAGAAAATAAGCGCGCGTTGCGTTAGCGCTGCCAGTCCAGCAGGATGTATTCGAGCAGCGACGCCAATCCGTACAGCGTCAGGGCCAGCGTGGACAGCGTGTAAACGGCGGCGATCACCAGCGCCGTGTCGTACGTGCCGCGCCCGAAGTTGATCAGGTAGCCCAGGCCCTCGCTGGCGCTCACGAACTCACCGACGACGGCGCCAATCACGGACAGGGTCGCGCTGACTTTCAGCCCGCCGAGCAGGATGGGCAGGGCGGCGGGCAGCTCCAGGTGCCAGAATGTCTGGAGCGGGGTGGCTTCGAGCGCGTGCATCAGGTCGCGCAGCTCTGGCGCAATGTTTCGCATCCCGATGATCGTGTTGACCAGCGCGGGGAAGAAGACGATCAGGGCGCAGATGATCACCTTGCTGGCGATGCCGGAGCCAAACCAGATGATCAGCAGGGGGGCGATGGCGACGATCGGGATGGCCTGCAGCGCGACGAGGTACGGCGTCAGCGTGTAGGCGGCGATCCGGTTCTTGGCGATCAGGTATCCCAGCCAGAACGCCGCGGTCAGCCCGATCAACAGGCCGCTGAGCACCTCGCGCAGCGTGACGGCGCCATGCCGCATCAGCGATCCGTCCGACGCCAGCGACCACCAGCGCTCCACGACGTCGGTGGGGGCAGGCAGGATGAAGCTCGCGTAGACGCCGGAACGGGCCAGGATTTCCCACAAGACGAGAATGATCGCGCCGAGCGACGGGGCGAGCAGGAACTGCCACCACACCATCCTGAAGCGGGGGAACACAGGCGTCAGGCGGGGGCGACCCGCTGCTTCACCTGGCCGGTCTCCGATGCGTGGCTCGGCGTGGCGGTGAGGGAACACTTTGCCATCCATGTAGGTCTACGCTTCTTCGTCTGGTGTATCGTCGGCGGGGGGAAGCTCGTCCAGGCCATTCTCGACGTCGGCCTCCAACAGCGCCTTCGCTTCCGCGTAATACGCTTCGGGCACGGCGACGTCGACGCCGCCCAACAGGCCGACCGATACCGGGATCACCGAGCCGCCCGCCTCGCGGAACAGGTAGACCGGGATGTCAGCGCTGCGCAGCAGTCCCGCCGGGATCGCCGCATTGGCCATGTCGGTCGCGCGGGCGACCACGTACCAGATCGCATTGTCCGGCCCGCGCCGCGTGACGGCGTTGGGATTGGAGCCCATGATGGTGAGCCTTTCTGTTCTCTGTACGTCGAGAGCATGGCACGTGATGACTGTGCCAATCATACCGGGTCCGCGGGCGGAGAGCAATGGTCATACTTGCCGGATATCAGCGCGCTTTCGCACCACGCGATCGCGCCGCAAAAGCGCGCTGGTTGGGTTGAGACCCGTAGCGGGCGATCAGGCTTCGCTGATCTCCACTGTATGCAGCTTGTCGCCGGCGTTCGGATCGCGCATGGGATCGCGCTCGCGGATCTTGAACAGCACGGCCAGGCTGTCCTGGTCGCGCACTTTGCCGAAGACAGCATGCTTGCCATCGAGATGTGGGGTAGGGACATGCGTGATGAAGAACTGGCTGCCATTGGTATTGGCGCCCGCGTTCGCCATGCTCAGGATGCCCGCGCTGTCGTGTTTGAGGGCCAGCGCGCCGGGCTCGTCGTCGAAGCGGTAGCCGGGGCCGCCGCGCCCGGTGCCGGTCGGATCGCCGCCCTGGGCCATGAACTGGTTGATCACGCGGTGAAACGTCGTGTCGTCGTAGAACCCGTCGCGGGCCAGGAAGACGAAATTGTTCACCGTAATCGGGGCCTGGGCCGCGAACAGGTCGACCACGATATCGCCGTGATCGGTCTTGAAGGTCGCCGTGTACGACTTTTCGGGGTCGATTTGCATGGCGGGCGGCGCACTATATTCTTTTGCCATCAAGGTTTCCTTTCATCATGCCAAACGCTAAGCAGAGTCTATCACCTCTGCGGGCAGGCTGGCGAACCGGTCGAGGAACGCGCCCATGAATTGCATCGAGCGAAAGTAGTCCTCGACGTAGATATTCTCGTTCGGCGAGTGCGCGCGGGCATTGGGATGCCACGTCGCCCCGGCGAAAATGCCGGGGATGCCCAGGCGCGTGCTCAGCGAGTGCATGGGGCCGCTGCCCGCGAACCAGGGGAACATGACCGGCGTCTTTTGCCAGGCGTCCTGGCTGGCCGCAACGGCGGCGCGCTCGACCAGGCTGCCCAGCGGCGACTTGGCCGGCGCCTCGCCGCCCAGCAGCGTGATGCTGATGTCGGTGAAGCCGCGCCGGTCGAGATGCTGGCGCAGCAGGTCCTGGGCCAGCTCCGGCGTCAGGTCCGGCACCAGCCGGAAGTCGAGCTTGACCATCGCTTCGGCGGGGAGCACGGTCTTGGAGCCTTCGCCGGTGTAGCCGGCGTGTATCCCGCTGATCGTGATCGTCGGCTCGCTGATGTAGCGCCGCCGGGCGTGGAAGTCGTCCGCGCCGGTCAGCCAGCCGCTGATGCCCCAGCGCTCGCGCATGGCCTCGAACTCCATCGGCAGCGCGTCGATGGCGGCCCACTCATCGGCGGTCAGCGGGGCGACGTGGTCCAGGTAGCCATCGATCGTGATCGTCTCGTCCTGGTCTTTGAGCGTGCTCAGCGCCCAGACGAGCCGCCATGCCGGGTTGGTGACGAACGGCGCGAACGACGAGTGCAGGTCGTGGCTGGGCCCCTGGCAGCGCAGCTCGAAGAAGGCGATGCCCTTGCAGCCCAGGCCGAAATTCGGGCGGCCCGCCTCGTCGTACCCGGCGCCTTCCCACAGCAGACCATCCGCGCCGAGCATGTCGGCATGGCGCGCCGACCAGTCGTGCAGGTTGACGCTGCTGATCTCCTCTTCGCCCTCGACCACCCACTTGATCCGGACCGGCAGCTCGCCTTGCGTCTTGAGCCACGCCTCCACAGCCTGGATCCGCGAGAGCAGTTCGCCCTTGTCGTCCGAGGTGCCGCGCCCGAAGATTTTGCCATCCTTGATCACCATCTCGAACGGGGGCGTTTCCCACAGGTCGAGCGGGTCCTCGGGCTGCACGTCGTAATGGTTGTAGATCATCAGCGTGCGCTCGGCACCGGCGGGGCCGATCTCGGCGTAGACGACCGGCGGGCCGCCGTTGGTGTCCGAGAGCGTGACCTCGGCGCCCAGCTCGCGGAAGCGCCGCGCGACCAGGTCGGCCATTTCCAGCATGCCGCGCCCGTCGGCGGCCACGCTCGGCTGGCCGATGAACTCGGCGAACTCGGCCAGGAAGCGATCGCGGTTTTCGTTCAGATACGCGTTAAAAGTTGACGGTTGGTACGCCATGGCGCAGGGTTTGCTCCTGGGAGTTATTCGGATTCCACAAAACGCACTTCGAACATCTTGGGCCACTGCTTGCCCGTGATCAGGAAGGTGTCGCTGTCGGGATTGTACGCGATGCCGTTGAGCACCTGCTGCTCGCCCAGGGTGGCGGCCTCTTCCTCGCTCAGCAGCGCCCCGGTGGTGTCGATCACCGCGACGACGACCCCGTTGGTCTTGTCGATCTGCAGGATGTAGTCGGTCATCCACACGTTGGCGTAGACGTAGTCGCCGACGCATTCCAGCTCGTTGATGTTTTGCACCGGGCGGCCTTGCAGCGTCACCAGCCCGCTGAACACCAGCTCGAACGTCTCCAGGTCGCGCAGCTCCAGGAAGGGAGATCCGTTGCTCATGTACAGGTATTCGCCATCCGAGCACAGGCCCCAGCCCTCGCCCTCGTATTCGAAGGTGTCGACCTGCTCGAACGTCGCCAGGTCGTAGACGAACGCGACGCCCGCCTTCCAGGTGAGCTGGATCAGGGTGTCGTCGACGCGCTCCAGCCCTTCGGCGAAGTACTCCTCAGGGATATCGATCGAGCGCAACACCTCGCCGGTGGCCGGATCGACTTCGCGCAGCGTGGATTCGCCATAGCGCCCCGTGCTCTCATAGAGCGATCCGTCGTAGAGCAGCACGCCCTGGGTGAAGGCCGCCGGATCGTGATCGACGACCGCGATCACTTCGGGCACCAGCAGTTTGACCGGCGTTTCGAGCGGGTTGTCGCTCTGCGCCCCGGCAGAGCCGAGCACGACGCCGAGAAAGACGATCGAAGCGACGAGCACAAATGAAAATCGTTTCATAGAAATAGTGTCTCCGTAATGGTGTTGGACGAAAGCGTGCTTATCCGAGCTTGTACCCGATCTGGCGCAGCAGGTTCTTCCGCCAGGCGACGCCGTCGTCGTCTTCGACGCCCTTGCTGGCGAAGCCATCGACCACGCCGAGGATGCCCCGGCCCAGGTCGGTTTCGGCGATGATGACTTCGGTCGGGTTGGCGGTGGCGCAGAAGATGCGCACGACTTCGGGCACCTGCTGGACGGTCTTGAGCACGTTGATCGGGTAGAAGCCTTCGCCGAGAAACAGGATGAAACAATGCCCGGCAGACAGCGCCTGCGCGTTCTCGACGGCGAGCTGGACGAGCGCTTCGTCGGTGCCGGTCCGGCGAATCAGGCAGGCGCCGGACGCTTCGCAGAAGGCCAGCCCGAACTTGATGCCGGGGACGGCGCTCACCAGGGCCTCGTGCACGTCTTCGACCGTCTTGATGAAATGGCTCTGGCCGAGGATGAAATTCAGCGTCTCCGGTTTCTGGATGGCGACAACGCTCAGGTTCATGACGGACTCCTTTCGGCTGTGACGGGTCTGCCGATTAGCATAGCCCATTCCGGCCCAGAACCAAAGAAAAAGAGCCCGCCGGTGGTCTGGTGGAAGACGGGCTCGAGGAAAATCGGCGCGCGGCGCTGCCGGCGTCAGGCGGAGGGCCTGCCGGCGTCGTCGGTTTGCGTGGGCTGGGCGGGCGTTTCTTCCGCGTCTTCCCAGCTCACGATCAGGATGCATAGACCGGCCACGACCACCGTCGCCACGATGAGCGCGATCCAGTTGCCGGCGGTCAGGCCCACGTCGCGAGCCTCGTAGACCAACAGCGCGACGCAGCCCACCGAGAGCACGATCCAGGCGGTCACGCGCGGCCAGGTTTCGATCAGGTTGATGAGCGGGCCCAGGCCCGGCTGTTGTTTCAAGCGTTCCACGGTGTGCCTCGTCTCACAAGGTTGACTGAACGGTTAAATCGGTTTGAAAACGCGCTTTTCGCGCAGCTTCTTGGCGAAGATCTGCGTGCCGCTGGGCTGGGCCTCGCGGGCCGCTTCGCGCCAGGCCGGCACCTTGATCTCGTCCAGGCGCGTCTTCTCGTAGCCAAGCTGCAAGAACGCCTGGATCGTCTCGGCCTTTTCGTTGTCCGGCAGAAAGACGTAGCCCACCTCGCTCTGCAGCTCGCGCGAGGCGCGCTCCATCGCTTCGATGAGCGCTGTCGCCACCGGCGACACGGGCGCGCGCGACGTCACCATGAATTCATCCACGCGCGTGATCAGGTTCTCGACCAGAAAGCCGATCAGGCCCACCGGCGTGCTGTTGACCATCGCCAGCATGTACGACTTCTGCCCGAAGGCCATCAACACCTCGTCCTTCGACAGCATCCGCCCGGTGCGCTCGTGGAGCAGTTTGGCGATCAGGTCGGCGTTCTTGGGCATGCCGCGCATGATGTCCAGCGACGAAATCGCCATCTTGTCGGCGGTGGCCGTCGATGGCGTGACCTGCACGCGCTGTACCTGCGTTTGAGCCGCCTCGTCTTCCGCCGCGCCCTGGATCTTCGACCACGCCGCCCGCACCTGGGCCCAGGTGTTTTCGGGCGTGCCGTTGTTGTCGATGACCACGTCGGCGCGCGCCAGTTTGTCGCTCTGCGGATTCTGCACGCGGATACGCTTGAGGGCGTCCGCCGGGCTCAGGCCGCGTTTTGCCAGGCGCTGGGCTTGCTGCTCCTCGGTGGCATCCACCACCCAGACGACGTCCACTTTGTCGGTGAGCTGCCCTTCGAGCAGCTTGATGGCCTCGACCACGATCACTTTGTGCCGCGTCCGGCGGATCAGCGTGTCGATGGCCTGCCCGATGATCGGGTGGGTGAGGGCTTCGAGCCGGGCCAGCGCTTCCGGATGGCTGAACGCGACGGCGCCCAGTTTCGAGCGGTCGATGCGCTTGTCCTTGTCCAGGATCCACTGCCCGAACGTGACGATGACGGGTTTGTATGCCGGGGCTCCGGGGGCCATGACTTGATGCGCCAGCCCGTCCGCGTCGATCGTGTACGCGCCCAGATGGTCCAGCATCCGGCGCACCAGGCTTTTGCCGGTCGCGATATTGCCCGTGAGGCCGATTACCGTTTTGCCTTCCCAGCGACCCACGGCAGTTCCTCCTGATTACGTAATTCTGGCGCGAATGCTACCGGCTCATTTTATCTGACGCCTGGATTCCGGTCAAACGGCGCGCGCCATGCGCTGCCGCACTATCACCGGGCCGAGACGCCGTTGGCCGCCAGGCGGGCTTGTTGGGTGTCGGCGACCGTCGCGACCGTCCTGTCCTGCGAATCGACCAGGCTGATCAGCGTGTTGCCCACGCGCGGCGTGATGTTGTTGTCGGTCGTCAGGATGCTGAGCGATCCGGCAGCGTCCACCATGAACAGCGGCAGCGCCGTATCGTTGTAGCGTTCCTTGAACGCCGCGTAATCGAACTCTTTCGTCAGCTTGACCGACTTGATCACCGCGCCCGATTCAAACCGGCGGGTGAGGTACTCGTGCGTGGCCTCGCCGTCGAACAGGCACCGGCCATGCTGCTCGATGTTGATCCCCTTGCGGCCCCGGTTGCTCGGGTGCATGGGGAGCTGGAACACGTTCGCGCGCCCGAAGAACTCGGCAAAACGCAGCGTCGCCATGGCGTTCACCTCGTCGTTGCGCGTCATCGCCAACAGGCGCCCGATGTGGCTCAGGTCGGCCTCCTCCTCGACCAACTGGTCGGAGAGGATGCTGGCATACACCGCCTCCAGCCCTTCGAGCCGGGCTTGACTCACGTGTTTCCAGTTGGTATCCACCAGCAGGACCGTGCGGCCCGCCTGGCGCAGCGCGGCGGCGATCTCGCGGGCCCAATCGTGCGCCCCGACGATCAGGATGCCGGTTCGCTCGGGCTGTGTCAGGCCCAGCCGGCGCGCAATGGTCGACGCGCTCAACCCATACGCCACGACCGTGCCGACCACGATCAGAAACGTCAGCGGGACGATCATGTCGGCGTGGGGATGCTCCCGCTGCTCCAACCGGAGCGCGAACAGCGAGGCGACCGACACGGCCACGATCCCGCGCGGCGCCAGCCAGGCGAGAAAGACGCGCTCGCGCCAGTTGAGCCGCGATCCGGCGGTCGAGAGCCAGACCGACAGGGGGCGCGCCACAAAGAGCAGCAGCGCGAGGAACAGCAGCGCCCGCACGCTCAGGTTGGAGAGCGAGTCCAGGTCCAGCCGTGCCGCCAGAATGACGAACAGGCCGGACAACAAGAGCACGCCAATCTCCTCTTTGAACTGCGAGATGTGCTTGACCCTGATGGATTTCTGGTTAGCCAGTACGATGCCCATCAGCGTGGTCGCCAGCAGGCCGGATTCGGACTGGATCTCGTTTGAAGCAGCGAATGCCGCGACGATCAACATGATGGTGAACGGGTTTTGGAGGTGTTCGGGCACCCAGTACCGCTTGAACAACTGGATGAGGATGAACGCCGCCAGGAGGCCGAAACCGCTGCCCACCAGGATGGTCCGGATGACTCCTTCCACCATCGCCGCCACGGTACCATTGTTGGCGTGGCCGACCAGGATGACCTCGAAGACCAGCACCGCCACCGTGGCGCCAACCGGATCGATCAGGATGCCTTCCCATTTAAGGATGGGGCCGACTTGTCCCTTGGGGCGGACGTGCTTGAGCAGTGGCAGCACGACGGTCGGCCCGGAGACGATGAAAACCGCGCCGATCAGCAGCGACAGCTCGAAGTCCAGGCCGACGATGTAATACGCGCCCAGCGTGCCGACGATCCAGGTGACGAGCGCCCCGATGCTGATCAGGCGGACCACCACGCGGCGCGCGTCGCTCAGCTCGCCGATGCGCAGGGTCAGTCCGCCTTCGAACAGGATGATGCCCACCGAGATCGACACGATGGGGAACAGCGTCTCGCCCAGCAGGTGGTCCGGGTCGACCAGTCCGGTCACCGGGCCGGCGATGAATCCGCCCAACAGCAGCAGCAGGATCGATGGAAATTGTAAACGCCACGCCAGCCATTGAGCGCCAATGCCCAAGACGACGATCGCGGCCAGACTGATCAGTGCTTCTTCACCCAATAGATTTCCCCCAGATGTCGCTTTACCGTTATTCGAGCAGGGCTTCCCACTCGGCCATGGCGGATTCAAGCTCCGATTCCATGGCCGCGTAGGTCTCGCCCAGCTCGCGCACGCGGTCGACGGCGCCTGCGGTGCTGGCGGCGCCAAGCTCGCCAGACAGGTCCACCAACTGAATTTCGAGCGCGTGGATGTGTTGTTCGATCTGCGCGAGGCGGCGGCTGCGCTCGCGCTCGGAAAGGCCCTGGTTGCCGTTCTGCCGCCTGGCTTGGGGCGGCGGGGCCGTGGCGGCGGCTTTCTCTTCGCGCTCCGCCTGGCGCTCGGCCTCGCGAGCCTGCAGGTATTCCTGGTACGTTCCGTCGAAGACCGTCATGCCGTCCGGCTGCACATCCCAGATCTGCGTCGCCAGCGCGTCGATCAGGTAGCGGTCGTGGCTGACGAGCAGGATCGTCCCGTTGAACCCGGCCAGCACGGCTTGCAGGATCTCCTGGCTGGGGATGTCGAGATGATTGGTCGGCTCGTCGAGCAGCAGGAAGTTCGCGCCGTCCAGCGCCAGCTTTGCCAGCGCCAGCCGCCCGCGTTCGCCGCCGCTGAGCGTGCTCACCGGGCGGAAGACGTCGTCGCCGGTGAACAGGAACGACGCCAGATAGTTGCGCGCCTCGCTGATCGGCAGGCTGCGCACGGTCATCAGCTCGTCGATCACGCTGTTGTCGGGATTCAGTCTTTCGTGCGCTTGCGCGAAATAGCCGACCTGCACCGCCGCGCCCAGGCGCGAGCTCCCGCCGAGCGGGGGGATTTCGCGCAGCACCGTCTTGAGCAGCGTCGTCTTCCCGGCGCCGTTCGGCCCGATCATGGCGGCGATCTCGCCCCGGTACAGCGTGATGTCCGGCACGCACGCCAGCGGCTTGTCGCGCTCGTAGCCCACCACCAGGTCGTAGGTCATCAGCACTTTGTCGCCGCTGCGCAGATCGGCTTTCAGGTCCAGGTGGATGTTGTGCTCGTCGCGCACCCTGTCGACCAGGGCGTCACGCTTGAGCCGTTCCAGGCGGCGCAGGCGGCCTTTGGCCTGGGCGGTTTTGCGCCCCGCCATGTTGCGCCGGATGAACTCCTCTTCCCTGGCGATGTGCTCCCGCTGTGTTTCGTATTCCCTCTGCTGGAGCGCGCGGCGCTGCTGACGCTGTTGGACGTAGTGGCTGTAGTTGCCCCGGTACACGTCGATACGGCCCCATTCCATCTCCCAGATTGTGCCGATGACCGCGTCCATGAAATACCGGTCGTGGCTCACCACCAGGACCGCCCCGTCCCACGTCTTGAGGAAGCTCTCCAGCCACTCGACCGCGTTGATGTCGAGGTGGTTCGTCGGCTCGTCCAGCACCAGCAGGTCGGGCGATTCGAGCAGCAGCCGCGCCAGTAGCGCGCGCGTCTGCTGGCCGCCGGAGAGATGGGGCAGTGGCATCTGGTAGTCGTCCGCCTTGAAGCCCAGACCTTGCAGCACCTGCCGGATGCGCGTCTCGTAGGCGTACCCGCCGTCGTGCTCGAACTGCTGCTGAAGCTGGCCGTAGCGGTCCATCAGCGCGTCGAGATCGTCGCCCGCGGAATGGCTCATTGCCTCGGCCAGCTCGGCTAGCCGCGCCTCGCGTGCGCGCAGATCGGCGAACGCGGTCAGCATCTCGTCCCACAGCGTGCGCTCCGCGACCAGCTCCGGGCGCTGGGGCAGAAAGCCGATCCGCAGCCCCTTCATGTGGCTGACCACGCCTGCCGAGGGTTCCTCGGCCCTGATCAACACGTTGAGCAGGGTCGTCTTCCCGATTCCGTTCGACCCTACCAGCGCGATTTTCGCGCCGTGAGGGATCTCGACCGAGATGCCCTCGAAAATGTCGTGGGCACCGTAGGACTTGGCGATGTTGCTTGCGCTCAGAATAGCCATGATCGTATCCAGCGAATTGGTGTCGATTCCAGCCCGGCATTATACCATGTGCGACGACAGTTCAGGAGGCCGGACTATCGAATGCCTGTCAGATTCTAGGGATAACGGGCGGATGCGGCAACGGTGAGTGAGGAATAAGATGTCAGTGGGTGGCGCGGGGCTGCCAACAACCGGACAGCCCCGCCTGGAACACGCGTTAATCGCCGGACGCCGTGCCGACCTGCACGCCCGCCAGCGCCTCGAGCACGGTGATCACGGCGCTGTTGTCCAGCTCGCCGTTGCCCATGCCGATCATGGCTTCGTACATCTGGTGGGTGAGGGCGGTCAGCGGCACGGGGACCTCATACGTGCGGCCCGTATCGATCACGATCTTGAGGTCTTTGGCCTGCATGTAGGCTTTGAAGCCCGGCCCCAGGTCCCGCTTGAAAATCTTGGGCGGCTTGTTGTCCAGCGCCCAGCACTGCGCCGCCCCACGGCTGATGGCCTGCACCACGCGCTGCGGATCGACGCCGCTTTTCTGCGCCATGACCAGCGCCTCGCTCATGGCGACCATCGTCCCGGCCACTACGATCTGGTTGGCAACCTTGGCGATCTGGCCCGCGCCGCTCTCGCCGACCCAGGTGATCGTCTTGCCCATGGCCTCGAAGAGGGGCAGCGTCTTGTCGAAGGCTTCCTGTGGCCCGCCGACCATGATGCTGAGCGTGCCCGCCCGCGCGCCGATGTCGCCGCCGCTGACCGGGGCATCGAGCGCCAGCACGCCGGCCTCGCCCAGCTTCTCTGCGACGCGGCGGGCGGTTTCGGGCTTGATCGTGCTGTTGTCCACGAAGATCAGCTCGTCGTGCGCCCCCTCGATGATCCCATCCGGGCCGAGTGCGACAAGCTCCACGTCGGGCGAGTCGGGCAGGTTGGTGAATACGAAATCGACCTGCGCGGCCACCTCGCGCGGCGACGTGGCCGGGGTGGCGCCCTCGCTCGCCAGTTGATCGACGATCGCGCGGCTGCGATTGTGGACGACCAGCTCGTGGCCCGCTTTCAACAGGTTGCGAGCGATGCCCGATCCCATCAGGCCCAGGCCGATATACCCTACACGCGCCATGTGAAGACTCCTTACAGGTGAATGGCGGATAAAACAGTGACCGACTCGATCATACCGTCAAGGGTGGCCGCGTCCAAACCCGGCTCACCCATGACGGCGGGATGGCGGGAACGTCAGGCGCGCTTCCACGGCGGCGTGTCGGGCAGATAGCGCTCGAACTCCGCGATCAGGCTGGCCTCGTACTCGCCCGCGTAGGTCCCGGCGAAGAACCGTTCCATCGCCTCCTCGTAGAACCGGCGCCACGAGCGCTCCTCGTCGCCGGGATTGATCGGGTAGAACAGCGCGTTGTTGGCCTTGGCGGCTTTCATGTCGCCGGGCGCGTCGCCGATCATCAGGATGTGGTCGGGCGGGTATTTCCCGGCGGCAGCAAGCTGCAGGTGGACGGTCTTGCTGCCCATTTCCTGCCCGGCGATCAGCCGGACGTATTGGGCGATGTCGTGCTCGTTCCATTCCTGCTCCAGCGCGGCGCAGGGCGTCGCCGAGACGACCATCATGTCCGCCCGGTCGAACATGGCCTGCAGGCTTTCGCGCACGTACGGGAACGGGCTGACGCCGCGCACCATGTCGGCCACCGACTCGTTGATGGCGGTCGTCCAGGCGAGGCCGCGCTCCAGGTCCGGATCGCCGGGGCGATCCTGCATGTAGGCGCGCAGCCCGGCGTCGCTGTGCGGGTGCGCGTTCTGGGCGATGAACGCCCGCAGCGAGTCCGCCTGGGGGATGGCCGTGCCGCGCTGGAGGATCTCGTCGCGCTCGCGCAGCAGGTCGAGCACCATCATCAGCGCGGGCCAGCGGTTGATCCCGCGCCATTTCGAGTACAGGTTGACGAACTCGGCGGCCTGCCGCGCGTACTTGGAGACCGGCTGCAGCCCCCAGTGCTTGATGGTGTTCGGCGCGAAGCACTCCTTGTGCTTCAGCTCCATCGTGTCGAACGCGCAGCCGTCAGAGTCGATGCCGACGAAAAACGGGTGCCTGGGTTGAAAATCGCGAAGCGGCTGAGCTGGATCGCTCATGATAAACCTCACTTTTGCTTGCGGTAATTCTGCGGAACGTAAGACGGCAGCACCTGCCGGGCGAAGACGAGCTCCAGGCGCGCGAACCGCTGGATGCCGTTCACCAGCGGGATGGCGGGCCAGTCGTGGCCGATCAACGGGCGGGCGTAGCGCACGAAATCGTCGGTGACGTCCACCTTGCTCTCGCTGATCCACGCCGCCGGGAACTTGCGCTCCGAGTTGGCGACCTGTTCCAGCGGGACCTGGTCGAACGTCGGGGTGTAGATGTCGCCCGGCTGGCGCAGTGTGGTCGCCATGAAGCCGTTGTCGCCCGCGGCGGCGATCTCGACCGCCTTGCGCCCGACCATGTACGCTTCGTCGAGATCGACGGTCGAGGCGTAGAGCATCGCGTGGCGCTGGTCGGTGCCGGGGATGTTGGTCCGCGCCGAGCCGGGCACCGGCAGCCCCTGGGCGTTCAGGTAGTTGATCACCGCCTGCCCGACCTGGATCGCGCTGGCGCCGAACTCGGTGTGGCCGAAGGAGTCCTGACGCGCGCCGATCTCGCCCACGTCGAAGCCCTCGCTGACGACGACCACCGCGCGGCCCCGCGCCTTGAGCGTGTCGTTGACCCTGTCGGCCAGCTCCGGCAGCGACAGGCCCGCCTCGGCCAGGCAGATCAGCAGCGGCATTTCACGGTGCGGGTCGGCGAGGCGCGCGGCGGCGGGGATGAAGCCAATCTTGCGGCCCATCGCCTGGATGACCAGCACCGGGTCCGCCGGGCTAGAACCCGCGTTCTCTTCGTTGGCGTTCTGGATGTTCAGCGCCCAGTAGCGGGCCACGCTGCCGTAGCCGGGCGTGTGATCGATCAGCTTGAACTCGGTGTCGCCCACGTCGTTGTCGATAGTCTTGGGCACGCCCACCGCGATCAGGTCCAGGCCGCGGTCGGCAGCCAGCCGGGCGACCTTGTGCGCGGTGTCCATCGAGTCGTTGCCGCCGATGTAGAAGAAAGTGCCGACGTCGTGCGCCTTCATGACCTCGATGACGCGCTCGAAGTCTTCCGCCTGGCCGGACTTGAGCTTGTAGCGGCACGTCCCGATCGAGCCTGCCGCCGGGGTGGTGCGCAGCAGGGCGATCTCCTGCGGGCTCTGGGCCGAGAGGTCGAGCAGTTCCTCTTTGAGCACGCCCTCGATGCCATGCCAGCCCGCGTAGATGGTGCCGAACACATCCGGCATGGCGCGACAGGTTTCGACCACGCCGCGCAGCGAGTTGTTGATCACCGGCGTCGGGCCACCCGACTGGGCGACGATCACGTTCTTTGGTGTAGTCATAGCTCCCTCAAAGCTGAATACGCCGGGCACGCCATCCGCGCCCGTCAGTCTTCCCATTCCGTGTGAAACACGCCGGGTTTATCAATGCGGCGGTAGGTGTGCGAGCCGAAGTAATCGCGCTGGGCCTGGGTCAGGTTGGCGGGCAGGCGCCCGGTCCGGTAGGCGTCGAAGTAGGCCAGCGACGCGGCCAGCCCGGGGGCCGGGATGCCGTGCGCGACCGCCGTCTGGATCACGGCGCGCCAATCGGCCTGGCGGCTCTTGATCGCGCTCTGGAACGGCTCGGCAACCAGCATGTTGGGCAGGTCCGGCTCGGCGCGATACACCTGCCGGATGTCCTCCAGCAGGCGGGCGCGGATGATGCACCCGCCGCGCCAGATGCGCGCGATGTCTTCCACGTTCAGGTCGTATTTGTAACCGTGGCTGGCGGCCTGCATCAGCGCGATGCCCTGCGCATACGAGGTCAGGATCGCGGCGTACAGCGCCGCCCGGACCTGCTCGAACAGCGCGGCGCGGTCGCCGGTGAAGGTTTTGTCCGGGCCGGAGAAGATCAGCTCGGCGGCAAGGCGTTCGTCGCGCAGCGCGGAGATGATGCGCGCCTCAACCGCGGCGTTGATTGTGTGCGTGGGGATGCCCAGGTCGAGCGCGTTCTGGCTGGTCCATTTGCCGGTGCCCTTCTGCTTGGCCTCGTCGAGGATCATCTCGACCAGGGGCTGGCCGGTGTCCGGATCGGTCCGGCTGAAGATGTCCGCCGTGATCTCGATCAGGTACGAGTTGAGTTCGGCCCGGTTCCACGCGCTGAATGCTTCGTGCAGTTCCTGCGTGGTGGCGCCACCGACGCGCTTGAGGATGTCGTAGGCTTCGGCGATGAGCTGCATGATGCCGTACTCGATCCCGTTGTGGACCATCTTCACGTAGTGGCCCGCCCCGCGCGGCCCGATATGCGTCACGCATGGGTCGCCGTCCACCTTCGCCGCGACCGCCTCGAACGAGTCCTCGATCAGCGCGTAGGCTTCGGGCTGGCCGCCGGGCATAATCGACGGGCCGCGCAGCGCGCCTTTCTCGCCGCCGGACACGCCGCTGCCGATGAACAGGAAGCCCTCTTTCTCCAGCGTGACCGAGCGGCGCTCGGTGTCGCCGAAGAAGCTGTTGCCCAGGTCGATCAGCAGATCGCCCCGGCTCAGGTGCGGCTTGAGCGAGTCGATCGCGTCGTCCACCACGCCGGACGGCACCAGCAGGATGATGCGGCGCGGCTGTTCGAGCGCGGCCAGGAAATCGGCCACGGTGGCGAAGCTGGCGAGCTCGCCTTCACCGGCGTGCTGCTCGAAGGCGGCGCGCTTGTCCGCGTCCAGGTCGTAGCCCGCCACGCTGTAGCCGTGCGAGGCAAAGTTGCGGGCCAGGTTGCCGCCCATCACGCCCAGCCCGACCATTCCCAGATGATAGGTCGTCATAATTGGTTTTTCGTCCTCCGTAACTCGTGATTCCAGCTCAACATGCACTACATACGTGTTACTGCGTCTTGACCCGGTACAATGTCTCGCCCGCCTTGGGGACGTAGAGCACGCCTTCGTCCTCGCGGCCCTGCCACTCGCGGACGTCGATATTCGCCGGGTCCATGTACCCCAGGTTGATCGCGGCGCATTCTTCCGGCGGGATCTGGCTGGCGAGCGTCACCCGGATGCGCGTCGTTTCGATCCCGTTCTCGTACGTGCCCGCCCCTTTGAGGTGCGTGCTGTGGGCCAGCACGCCGAGCGGCACGTCCGCGAAGCGATCCCACTGTTTGAGGAAATAGTCGCGCACGTGGTAGCCCACGCGCCGGATGTACGCCCCGTGCACCTCGCTGATCTCGCGCAGGTGCGGCGCGTAGACGATCACCTCGCCGCCGTCGGCGATGCCCGGCTCCAGCTTGTACATGGCTTTGGCGCCGGTCCACAGCTCGTCGTACATGGCCGGGGCGTGGGACAGCACGCGCCGGTAGGGCCGCTCCAGCCAGACGATGTGACGCTGGGCCGAAAGCTGCGCCGAGGCGTGGTGTGCTTCGAGCGGCGGCCCGATGTGCAGCCCGGCCAGCGCGCCGCCGTCCACTACCAGCGCCACGAGCGTGACCGGGGTGGGGAGCATGTCCGCCGCGGCGTGGATCATGCGGCGCATGGGCGTGTCCTCGATTCCAATCGTGTCCAGCACCGTGATCAGCGCGCCGAGCCAGTGCGTGACGTTGATCATCTCCGGCCCGGAGATGCCCGGCCACAGGTATTTCGCGCCGCCGGAAAAGCCGACGACCTCGTGCGGAAACGTCGGCCCGACGATCAGGACGTGGTCGGCCTCGACCGCCGCGCGGTTGATGCGCACCGGGACGTCGCCGCCGAGCGAGGGGTGCCACACATCGCCCGCCAGCGCCTTGACCTGCTCCTGCGTGATCGTCCCGATGGTGTCCAGCGCCGCCGGGTCGTCCCAGGCGTGGTTCAGCAGGCGAATGTGGCGGAACGTGGTCGCCCGTTCGTCGGGCGTGATGCCGACCAGCGCGTTAATCGACTCGTCGCTGAGCGGCAGGTGCGTGCCGAGCGCGACCATGAAATCGACCTGCCGGGCGTCGCGCAGCGCGTCCACGATCAGGCGGAACAGCGGCGGCAGGGGCAGGGTGCGCGTGTGGTCGGGAATCAGGACCAGGACGCGCTGACCGGTGAATCGCCCCTCCAGCCCTTCGAGCACGGTTTGCCGGATGGCGTCGTCGGACAGGGCGCCGGTGACTGTCTGGGCAGCGGTGAGCATGGTCACACTCCTGAATAGGCGCTGAAGCCGCCATCGATGGGCAGCACGATGCCGGTCACGAACGACGCCGCCGGCGAGATCAGCCACAACACGGCGCCGAGCAGGTCGTCCGGGCTGCCGAAGCGCCCGCTGGGCGTGTTCGCCAGGATCTGCTGCCCGCGCGCCGTCAGCTCGCCGGTTTGCTCATCGACCAGCAGGAAGTGATTCTGCGCGGTGAGGAAGAACCCCGGCGCCAGCGCGTTCACGCGGATGTTGGGCGTGTATTCCTGCGCCATGTGGATCGCCAGCCACTGCGTGAAGTTGCTGACGCTGGCTTTGGCCGCGCTGTAGGCCAGCACGCGCGTCAGGGGCCGGTCGGCGGCCATCGACGAGATGTTGAGGATGGCGCCGTTGTTCTGCTGCGCCATGCGGTTCCCGAACACCTGCGACGGGATGATCGTGCCCAGGATGTTGAGGTTGAACACCCACTGGATGGCGTCAGGCGGCAGGTCGAAAAACGTCAGGTCGCCGCCGGTGGTGGCCTGGGCCTTGTTGCCGCCCGCGCCGTTGATCAGGATATCCACACTCCCGAAGCGCTCGATCACCTGGGCGGCAGCGGTCTCGACCGAGTCGCGGTCGAGCACGTTCGTCCCGATGCCGATCGCGTTCGGCCCCAGTTCCGCGGCCAGCGCCTCGGCGGCGACGGCGTTCAGGTCCAGGATGGCGACGTTGGCGCCCTGCCCGGCCAGCATCCGGGCGATGGCGCTGCACAGAATGCCCGCGCCGCCGGTGATGGCGGCGGTCTTGCCGTTCAGGTCAAACAGGTCTTGGGTCAGGGTCATGATTCCTCCAGGGGTGGCCTCACGCGCCGGGGCGGGCGCACGACTCGCGAACGATCAACTCGACGTCGAGCAGCGTCAGCGGCGGGATGGGCGGGCTCTCGCCGTTCATGCACGCCAGCAGGTACTCCATGGCGAGGTGGCCCTGGCGCGAGGCGGGAATGCGTACCGTGGTCAGCGGCGGGTTGACGTAGCGCGCCGGCAGGGTGTCGTCGCAGCCGGTAACCGACAGGTCCTCGGGAATGCGCAGGCCCCGCGCCCGGCAGACGGCGTATACCTCGAACGCGACCGCGTCGTTGAAGGCGACGATGGCCGTGGGGCGGTTGGGCCGGTCGAGCAGGGCCTCGATGGCGGCCCGCCACTCGTCGGTGTCGTACGTCGGCTGTTCGAGCTGGACGATCAGCGACGGGTCGGGAGCCAGCCCGGCGCCGGCAAAGGCTTGCTCGAATCCCTCGCGGCGCATCCGTGCCGGGTAGTAATAGGGCGCCGCCAGGTTCAGCAGCGCGATCCGGCGGTGACCCAGGTCCAGCAGGTGGCGGGTCGCCTGGTGGATCGAGCTGACGTGGTCGAACAGAATCGACGGCGCGCTGAGTCCGTCCGCGCGGTAGTTGCACATCACCAGCGGGATCGTGCTCCGGGCCAGCTTAAGCACGTGCTCCGGGGCGGAACGCGGCGAGATGTACAGGACGCCGTCGACCGCCGTCTGCTGGGTGATCAACTCGATGTATGCCTGCTCGCGCTGGGCGTCGCCGCGCGTGCTGCACACCAACAGCGTGTAATCCGCATTGATGGCGGCATCCTCGACCGCCTCGACCACCTGGTTGATGACCGGCTCGGAGATGGTGGGGATCACGATGGCGATGGTGCGCGTCTGGTTGGTGCGGAGGCTGCGGGCGGCGAGGTTGAGCTTGTAGTCCAGTTCTTCGATCGCCGCCAACACGCGCGATCGCGTCTGTTGGCTGACCAGCTCGGGCGTGTTCAGGGCGCGGGATACGGTCGCGGTGGATACGCCCGCCAGCCGGGCGACGTCTTCCATTTTGGCAGGCATAACGTGGGCTCGCTCGGGCTAAAACAACGGGCAAGAAACGCGTACTGTAATCGATTACATTAAACACCAAACGGGGATGTTTGTCAAGGTAAGCAGGGTGGGGACAGGTGCAAAAAGCGGAGATGGCCGCCCGGTCCATCCCCGCCTGAGGCGCGTTTTGCGCGGCGCGATCAGCCGCCTTCGAGGATGCGCTCGCGCCGTTTTTGCTCTTTCTGCCGATCTTCGTTGTTGAGGATGCGCTTGCGGATGCGCAGGCTGGCCGGCGTCACCTCGAGCAGCTCGTCTTCCGACAGGAACTCGATGCAGTCGTCCAGGCTGAGGACGCGCGGCGGGTTGAGGCGCAGTTCCTCGGCGTAATTCTTGGTGTGGATGGCGCTCAGGCTCTTGGTCTTGGTGACGTTGATCGCCAGGTCCTCGCCGCGAATGTGCTCGCCGATGACCATCCCCTCGTACACTTCGGTTCCCGGCGTGATGAAGAACGTGCCGCGCGTCTGCGCGTGGGTCAGCGCGTAGTTGCTGGCGGTCCCGGCCTCCCACGCGACGAGGCTGCCGAACTGCCGGCGCGGGATCGGCCCGGCGAGCGGGGCGTACCCGTGGAACAGCGTGTTGATCTGGCCGAGGCCGCTGGTGGCGCGCATGAACTGCGCGCGGAAGCCGAGCAGGCCGCGCGTGGGCACGATGTATTTGAGGTACGTCGTGCCGTTGAAGCTGCGCATGTCGAGCATCTGCCCGCGCCGCGCGCCGAGCAACTCGACAACCGTGCCCACCATGTCGTCCGCGATCTCGATGTGGACTTCCTCGACGGGTTCCACCGTCTCGCCGGTGTCGGGATCGGTGTGATAGATCACTTCGGGCTTGCTGACGTCGAACTCGTAGCCCTCGCGCCGCATGGTTTCGATCAGGATACCCAGGTGCAGCTCGCCGCGCCCGCTGACGATGAACCGGTCCGGCTGGCCGCTGTCGGCCACGCGCAGCGCGACGTTGCTGCGCGTCTCGTAGAGCAGCCGCTGGCGCAGCCGCCGCGACGTGCCCCAGCCGGTTTTGCCTTCGCGCCCGGCGAGCGGGCTGGTGTTGACACCGAACGTCATGCGCACGGTCGGCTCGTCGATGGCGATGGCGGGCAGCGGCTGTTCGACGGCGGGATCGGCGATCGTGTCGCTGATGCCCAGTTCCTCGAAACCGCCGAACGCGACGATGTCCCCGGCCAGCGCTTCCTCGACTTCCTGCCGGGCGAGGTTGTGGTACGTGAACAGGTAGATGATCTTGCCCTCTTCGCGCTCGCCGCGCGGCGTCAGGCGGACGGCGTTCATCCCGCGCCGCATCACGCCCGACAGCAGCCGCCCCACACCGATCTGGCCCTTGTAGTTGTCGTATTCCAGCGTCGTCACCTGGAGCCGGGCCGGCGCGTCGGGATCGACCCGCGGGCCGGGAATCTCGGTGAGGATCGTCTCGAACAGGGGGCTCAGGTTGGGCTGGATCGAGTCGGGGGTGGGCCCGGCGTGGCCGTCCAGCCCGACGGCGTACACGATCGGGAATTCGGCCTGCTCGTCGGTCGCGCCCAGCTCGATGAACAGGTCGAACGTCTCGTTGAGCACGTCCGACACGCGCGCGTGCGGGCGGTCGATCTTGTTGATCACGACGATCACGCGCAGGCCGAGCGCCAGCGCTTTGCGCAGCACGAAGCGCGTCTGCGGCATCGGGCCATCGACGGCGTCCACCAGCAGCAGCGCGCCATCCACCATGTTCAGCACGCGCTCGACCTCGCCGCCAAAATCGGCGTGGCCGGGCGTGTCCACGATGTTGATCTTGACGCCGTTCCAGGTGATGGCCGTGTTCTTCGACAGGATGGTGATGCCGCGCTCGCGTTCGAGCGCGTTGCTGTCCAGAATGCGCTCGCCCGCCGTGGCGGCGTCGCGGAAGACTTTCGCCTGTTTGAGCATCCCATCGACCAGGGTCGTCTTGCCGTGGTCGACGTGGGCGATGATGGCGATGTTGCGAATGTCGGTTCGAATCACAGTTCGTCCTCAGTGCTAAGATAGCCGGACAATTTTGCACTATAATCGGCGCCTTGCATAGGCCAATTTGACAGAAGCGGGTGAAGTGCCTACTCTTACCGGCCAACGAGACCGGAGTCGCGGGAGTCGGGCGAGTGTGAGACATGCCATTAGAGTTTAGCACAGGCGACGTCGTGCAGATGCGAAAGCCGCACGCCTGCGGCAGCGACCGCTGGCGCATCTATCGCGTGGGGGCCGACATCGGTATCCGCTGCCTGGGATGTGGCCGCCGCGTGATGCTGCCGCGCCGCAAGTTCGAGCGCGGCGTCAGGCGCGTGCTGCCCGGTGACGAAGGCGAGCCGACATAGCATGAATCCCAAGCGCGTGGTCTTTCTGATGTCCGATACCGGCGGGGGGCACCGTGCCGCCGCCGAGGCGATTCGCGCCGCCATGGAGCGACGCTATCCGGGCGCGTATACGTTCGAGCTGGTGGACGTCTATCGGCGCTACACGCCGTTCCCCATGAACCTGATGCCGGAAATCTATCCGCGCTGGGTCAACTGGGCGGCGGCGAGCTGGGGGCTGAGTTTTCGCCTGGCCGACGGGCGGCGGCGCGGCGCCCTGGTGATGGCCGCCATCAACCGCTGGTGGGGGCGGGGGATGCGTCGCCTGGTGGCCGAGCATCCCGCCGACGTGATGGTGAGCGTCCATTCGCTGTTCTCGCGCCCGGCCATGCGCGCCTACAACCGCTGGCACCCCTATCGCCCGCCGTTCGTCAGCGTGGTGACCGATCTCGTTTCGGCGCACGCCTTCGCCTACGAGAAAGACGCCGACCGCTGCCTGACTCCCACCCCGGCGGCGCGCGCGCGCGGGCTGGCGTTGGGGCTGGAGCCGGAGCGGGTGCGCGTCACCGGGCTTCCAATTCATCCCCGCTTTCTTGATGGGCTGGCGGACAAACGCGCCGCGCGCCGCAGGCTTGGCTGGGACCTGGATCGCCCGGCGGTGCTGGTCAGCGGCGGCGCCGACGGGATGGGCCCGGTTTTCGCAATAGCCCACGCCATCGACCGGCTGGGGCTGGACATCCAGCTCGCCATCGTGGCGGGGCGCCACCGCCGCCTGAAGCAGCGGCTCGAGGCTGCGGCCTGGCGCGGGCCGGCGTTCGTCTACCCGTTTCTGGACAGCCTCGCCGGGCTGATGGCCGCGGCGGACGTGCTGGTGACTAAGGCGGGACCGGCCACGATCTGCGAGGCGTGCGCCGCCGGGCTGCCGATGGTGCTGAGCGGCGCGGTGCCGGGGCAGGAGGACGGGAACGTGACCTATGTCGTGGAGGGCGGCGCCGGGGTCTACGCGCCGTCACCGGAAGCCGCCGCCGGAGCCGTGCGCGCGTGGCTGGCCGGCGATCCCGCGACCCTGGCGGAACGCGCCCAACGGGCGCGAATGCTGGCCCGCCCGGATGCCGTGTGGGAGATCGCCGAGGAAATCCACCAGCAGGCGCACCGGCCCCCGGTCCGCACGCGCCTGGGCGCGCAGCTATCCGCGCGGCGGCCCAGGCTGCAACACGCGCCGGAAGATGGTTGGGTGCTGTGACCGCGCGCCGCTAGCCGGACCAGTCGCGCAGGTACAGGAAGTCGTGGCCGATGGTGCGGCGGCTCAGCTTGGCGACGTTGGGCATCGTGCGCTTGTAGTGATTCAGCCGCACCTGCCGCCAGATGCGCTCGACCAGGGGGCGGTCGAACCCTTCGGCGACGACCTCATCAACCGTGTAACGCTCGTCCACCAGCAAGTAAAGCAGCTGATCGGCCAGGTCGTAGGTGAAGCCCAGTTCTCCCTCGTCGGTCTGGCCTTCCCACAGGTCCGCCGACGGCGCCTTCTCGACGATGGCGCGCGGCATGCCCAGCGCCAGCGACAACTGGCGCACCTGGTTCTTGTAGAGGTCCATGATCGGCTGGACGGCTGCCGCGTTGTCGCCGTAGACGGTCGAGTAGCCGAGCAGCGTCTCGGTCTTGTTGCTCGTCCCGACGACCAGCCCGCCGAACGCTGCCGACTGGTCGTAGATGACGACCATCCGCATCCGCGCCATGATGTTCCCCTGGCGCACCCGGTCGGCGTCCGGGAAGCGCGCGATCAGTGGGTCGACCATCGGCGTGATGTCCACCGTGTCGCAGCGAATGCCCAGCGCGTCGACGATCGTCTGCGCGTCGTCGAGACTGGCCTGGGACGACGCCTTGTACGGCATCCGGATCGCCAGCACGTTGTCCGGGCCGAGCGCCTCGGCGACCAGGTACGCCGACAGCGCCGAGTCGATCCCGCCGCTGAGCGCGATCACCGCGCGCGAAAAGCCCACCTTCGTGATCGCGTCGCGCAGGAACTTGACCAGGATGGTATGGGCCAGATCGGTGTTGATCTGGAGGCGCGGCAGAATATGGGTTGGAGCAGTCATCACATCTCCTCACAGGCGGGGACGCAACGTGCATCCCCAGGCGGTCCACGGCTCAGCGATCGGGCGCGCGCTGCCGGTCGAGCTCGTCTTGCAGCGCGTCGATGGTGCTCTGCAGGGCTTCGATCTGCTCGGTCATGCGCAGGATGATCTCCACACCGGCCAGATTCACGCCCAGGTCCTGAGTCAGCCGGTTGATCTTGAGAAGCCGGTCGACGTCGCGCTGCGAATACAGGCGGATGTTGCCCGCCGTGCGGTGCGGCACGACCAGCCCGATCTGCTCGTAGTTGCGCAGGGTCTGCGGGTGCAGATCGACCATGCGCGCCACGACGCCGATCGTGTAACAGGGTTCATCACGCGGAATGGTGCCGTTCATGCTCGTTCTGGCCTGTCCGGCGGGCGCTACGGGCGCACCCCGAGCGTCACGTCGAGATCCAGCGTCTGGCTGCCGCGCACGATGGTCAGCACGACCGTGTCGCCCGGCGAGGTGTTCTCGACCAGGTAAGCCACCAGGTCATCGATATCGCGCACCAACATCCCGTTGATCGCGACGATGATGTCGCCGTTGACCGGCCACTGCACGCCGCGCACGTTCACCGAGTCGGTGCCGCCTTGCAGCCCGGCGCGGGCGGCGGGTGAGTCCGGCTCCACGCGGTCGATCACCACGCCGTTACGCACCGGCAGATCGAGCTCGTCGGCCAGGGCGGCCACGCTCAGGCCGGGATCGCTGGCCGGACTGCTGATGCCGAGCCAGGAGTATTCGGCCTTCCCGCTGTCGATCAACTGCGGGACGATGCGCTTCATGGTGTTGACCGGTACAGCGAACGCGATGCCCTGAAACCCGCCGTTTTCGGTGCGGATTGCCGTGTTGATGCCGATCACCTGGCCGTGGGAGTTCAACAGCGGCCCGCCCGAGTTGCCGGGATTGACCGCCGCATCGATCTGGATGATCGATGGGTTGCTGTATCTCTGGTAGGTCTGGTCGAGCAGTTGCGCCGAGGGCAGCGAACGGCCCAGCGCGCTGACGATGCCGATCGTCATGCTGCCGTCCAGGCCGAACGGGTTGCCGATGGCGATCACGCGCTGGCCCACTTGCAGATCATTGCTGTTGCCCAGGCTCACCGGTACGAGCGGCGTGCTGCCGGGATCGACCTTGATCGCGGCCAGATCGCTGTAATCGTCGACGCCCACCACCTCCGCAGTAGCGACGTAGCCATCGAAGAACGTGACGAGGATCTCTTCTGCGTCGCGGACGACGTGCGAGTTCGTCACGATATGCCCTTCAGCGTCCAGCACGAAGCCGGAGCCGCTGCTGTCGATGATGTCGCTGGCGACGTGAAAGCTCGATACGACTTCGATGTTGACCACCGACGGGTTGACCCGCTCGTAGATGTTGGTCAGCAGGGTGTATTCGAGGTCGGCGCTGGCAACGACGTCGTCCGCGACCGGCGTCGCCGTGGAGAACTGGAACAGGTTCGGCTCGGTCCACGTGCTGGGCCGGTAGTTCGCATTCTGAATGTCCGCCGCCGACGGCTGGGCCGGCTGCTGGCGCCGGACGGGTCTGCTCGGCTCGTCGTCGGGCCAGAAGAAATGGCCGACCGTGGTGAACACGAAGGCGACGATCACCACCAGCGTGATCGCGCCCGTCAGCGCGCCGATCACCAGCGCGCGGGCCCGGCTGCGAGCCGGGGTCTGCCCGTCTTCTGTCTCGTCAACCAGGTCGAACTCATCAAAGTCGTCGAAGTCGTCAAATTGCCATCCCATGCCTGGTTACCCTTCCCATCCATAGATTCATTCGATACGTCTCACATCCCGCGGAGTGATTCGAGCTGGCGAAACAGGGCGATCTCTTGCTCGCTGAGGCCGGTCGGCACCTGGACCAGAACGCGCGCGAACAGGTCCCCAAAGACGCCCGGCTGGTTCAGGATCGGCATGCCTTTGCCGCGCAGCCGGAAGACCTGCCCGGACTGGGTGCCCGCCGGGATGTGCAGCAAGCCTGTCCGGCCCAGCGCCGGCACTTCGACATCGCCGCCGAGCACCGCCGTGTACAGCGGCACCTTGAGATCGAGATGCAGATCGTCGCCCTCGCGCCGGAAGACCGGGTGATCAGGGATCTGGACGATCACGTACAGGTCGCCGGGGCGCCCACCGGCGTATCCCGCCGCGCCCTTGCCGCGCAGCCGGAGGCGCATCCCGTGGCGCGCGCCGGCGGGGATCTTCACGTTGAGCTGGCTGCGTCCCGTCTGGATGGCGCGCTCGGTGCCGTGCCACGCTTCTTCCAGGCTGACCTGTACGGCGACCTCCTGGTTCTGGCCCTGGAGACTTTCTCCGGCGGCGGGCCGCTGGCGGCTGGGCTGCCCGCCGAAGATGCTGCGGAAGAATTCCGAAAACACGTCGCCCGCGCTCATGTTGTTGGCGTTGGTGAATTCGACGCGATGCCCGCCCGGCTGTCCGCCCGTCCAGCGCGACCAGTCGAAGCCGCTCGGCCCGCCGCCCATCTGCTGCCACTGGCGATAGCTGGCGCCCAACTGGTCGTATTTCTTGCGCTTCTTCTCGTCGGACAACACCTCGTAAGCCTCGTTGATCTCTTTGAACTGCTCCTCGGCCTGCTTGTTGCCGGCGTTGACGTCCGGGTGATACTGGCGCGCCAGCCGGTGGTAGGCCTTCTGAATTTCCTTCTTGGAGGCATTCCGGCTCACGCCCAGCACCTGGTAGTAATCGCGGTATTCCATCTCGGCTGCCTATCTGTTCGAAATGACCATCGCCAACCTGAGACTTGCGGTACACTCAACGCAATCACAGCGAATAGGTGTTGTTGGGATTCTAAACATTTAGTGATCCCGAGTCAATTAAGTTGAGCGCGGTGTTGGGACCCTCGCGGTGATGGCCGTTTTTCTGCAGCCGGGCGATCCGGTAGAATAGGGCCGTTGCGCAGGGCGAGCAGTTGTAAGGATGGATCTATGAAGCGCACAATGACGCTTGCAATCGGAATTGCGCTCCTGGTTGTGGCGATCACCGGCGTCGTGGGAGCCGCTCCCGACGGGCAGGACAACCGCCGGCTCAGGTGGGACCGCTATGACGTCACCTTCGATAACATCGTGACCGGCGAAAACCGCTTCGATGTGACCGAAACCTACGAGTTGAGCATCGAAACGGGGCCCTACCGGTTTGGCACGGCGGACATTCCCACCGACCGCCTGAACGCGATCCGGGATGTGGTCGTGTACGATGGCGATATGGCGCTGCGCGAGCGGTGCGGCGGCGGGGCAGGCACGTACTGCGTGACGCAGAGCGGCGATACGTTCTCGCTCACGTATTACTTTCTCCAGCCTGCCGAGAGCGGCCAGCGCCGGACCATCCGGCTGAAGTACACCGTCTATGGCGGGCTGCGCTCGTACGACGATGGCGACCAGTTGTACTGGGTGGCTGTACCCTCGGACCTGCCTTTCCCGGTGTTGGCATCGCGCGTCACCGTGATCCTGCCGGACGACCGCCCGCCGGAGGTCACGGCGAGCTATCCCGACACCTGGGCGGAAACGATCGACGGCACCACCGTCACCTGGGAAGCGCCCGATCGCCGGGAAGCGTCCGGCGGGGTCGAGGTGCGCGTGCAGTACCCGCACGATCCATCCATGCCCAAGGCGGGCTGGCAGGCGGGGTTCGACCGGATGCGATGGTACGAGGACAACCTCAGGCCGATCGTCACGGTCGTGCTGCTGGTCATCGGCGCGCTGATCGGCTTTGGCGGATCGCTGATCGTCGTCTTGCGCTACCTCAGCCACGGGCGCGACCCGGAGGCGATCGTCGTGCCGGAATACCTGCCCGAGCCGCCATCCGACGAACTGCCGGGCATTGTCGGCGTGCTGCTCGACGAGCGCGCGGACATGAAGGACATCCTCGGCACCATGCTCGACCTGGCCCGCCGGGGCTACCTGGTGATCGAGCAGACGTCCGAGGGTGGCGTGCTGGGTATGTTCGAGAGCACGGAGTTTCACTTCCACCGCACGGACAAGGATTCGGGCAGTTTGCGCGGCTACGAGAAAGCGCTGCTGCGCGGGCTGTTCCCCGGCAAGCGCAAGGATACGAAACTCTCGGACCTGCGCAACAAATTCTACAAGGTGATCCCCAGCATCAAGGAGCAGATGTACCGCGACCTGGTGAAACAGGGCTATTTCACCCGCTCGCCGGAAACCACGCGCAACATATGGCTGTTCGGCGGCATGGGGCTGCTGGTGCTGGCCGGGATCGGTTTTTGGGGCGGGCTGGCGGCCACCGCGATCTCGCCGCTGATGGTGGCCCCGCCGATCGGTTTGGGGCTGGTGGGCTTCGTGATGATGGTGACGTCGCAGGCGATGCCCGCCAAAACGCCTAAAGGCGCCCAGGAAGCCGCGCGCTGGGGAGCGTTCCGCACGTATCTCAAGAACATCGAGAAGTACGCCGACCTGTCGCAGGCCGCCGACCAGTTCGAGAAGTACATCGGCTTTGCGGTGGCCTTCGGGTTCGAGAAGGAATGGATCCGCGATTTCGCGCCGGTGATGCACTCGATGCCGACGTGGTATTTCCCCACGCACCTGGGCGGCCCGTGGGGGCGCGGCTACCATCACGGCTGGCCGACGACCGGCTCCAGCGGCCCGGGTGGCGGCCTGGGCGGGCTGGACTTCGAGGGGCCGGGCGGGCTGAACAGCATGAGCCGCTCGCTCACCGACGGTCTGAACTCGATGAGCACCGGCCTGACGAAGATGCTCAACGACGCTTCGGGCGCGATGACCAGCAAGCCCTCCAGTTCCGGCTCCGGCGGGGGGTTCAGCGGCGGCGGTGGTGGTGGCGGAGGCGGCGGTGGTGGCGGCAGCCGCGGATTCGGTTAAACACAGGGCACAGCGGGAGGACGATCGATGAATCTGAACCGGTTAGCGGGAATCATGCTGGTCGTGCTGGGCATCATCCTGGGCGCGGTGGCGGCGGCGTGGCTGTTCACCAACGAGGATCTCGAAGGGCCGGCGCGCATCCTGGGCCTGGGGATCGTGCTGATCGTGCTGGTGGCGCCGCTGGTCGGCGGCGGGATCTACATGACGGCGTTCGGCGGCAAGCAGGCCCAACAGCAGGAACAGGCCGCCGTGCAGCGCAAGCTGTTGAACATCGTGCAGAGTCGCGGCCAGGTCCGGCTTGACGAGCTGGTCGTCGAGATGCAACTCCCGCGCGACCAGATCAAGGACATGATCCACTCGCTGGTGGGGTTGGGCGTGTTCAGCGGGTATATCAACTGGGACAAGGGCGTGTTGTATTCGAGCCAGGCCAGCCAACTGCGCGAGCTGGAAAAGTGCCCCAACTGCGGCGGGGAGATCTCGCTCACCGGGAAGGGGATCGCCACCTGCCGGTTTTGCGGCACGGAGTTTTTCTTATCCTAGGGTGTCCTAGACTGAGACCGAGGGCATGGATCCGGTTACCGTCGTTGCCTATGTCATCGCTATCGCCCTCCCATTCTTCGCGGTTTACCTGATCTGGGCGCTGGACGTCTTCGGCACGGGCAAGCTGAGCACGATCCTGGTGTGCCTGGGGTGGGGGACGCTGGGCGCCTACGGCCTGGCTTACCTCATCAATACCCGCGTGATCGCCCTCGGCCTCAGCTACGACCTGCTCACCAACCTGACCGCGCCGGTCATCGAGGAGATCCTCAAGGCGCTCGTGCTGGTCGCGCTGGTGCGGCATCCCCGCTTCCGCTACATCGTCGATGGGACGGTCTACGGCTTCGCCGTCGGGATCGGGTTCGCGCTGTCCGAAAACCTGTTCATCTACCTGCCGCGGTCCGACAGCGCCGTGCTGGGCACCGCCATCAGCCGCACGCTGTCCACCACGTTGATGCACGCCGCAGCCAGCGGGATGGTCGGCCTGGCGCTGGGGCGGCTGCGCCGCTCGGCGGATGTCCGGCGGGCGATCTGGCCGGTGCTGGGGATCGGCCTGGCGATCGCGCTGCACGTGGTCTACAACAACATCGTGGGGCGCTTGGGTGGGACGGGCCTGCTGCTGGTGGCGATCGGGATCGGCCTGGGCGGGAGCGCGATCATCGCGTGGCAGATCGGGCAGGGGCTGGCCGACGAGAAGCGCCGCTTCGCCCAGACGCTGGGGCTGGACGTGGGCGTGTCCACCGGCGAGCGGCGGGCCGTGCAGCACCTGGGCGGCGCGGGCATCGAGCGGATTTTTGGCGAGCTGGGTGACTTCTTCGGCCCGGAGCGGGTCGACCAGCTCCGCCGCCTGCTGGTCGTCCAGGCGAACATCGGCATCCTGCAAAACAACCTGGGGAGCCCGGCGAGCCCCCGGTTGCGCAAGGCGTGGGAAGACGAGATCGCGGCCTACCGGCGCGAGATCGACGCGATCCGGCAGAACCTGGATGCGTCGGTGAACCTGTTCATGAACAGCGTGTTCCTGGGCGAAGACGCGGCCTTTCAGGAAGCCTTCAACGCGGAGATCGCGCGCTTCGATCCCACCCTGGTCCACACCTTCGATATGTTCATGCGCTCCGCCGAGCTGGCCGGGACGTTCTCGCCCGAGCAACTGGCCGCGCTGGCCGAGCGCCTGAGCAAAATCGAGATCTTCAAGAACGTATCACCGGCCAACCTGGAAAACCTCAGCCGGGCGATCGACATGCAGACCTTCGAGCCGGGCTTCGTCGTCTTTCGCGAAGGCGACGAGGGCGACGCCATGTACCTGATCGAGCGCGGCGAGGTCGATATCACGGTGCAGGACCGGGCCGGTCAGGAGAAACTGCTGCGCACCTTCGGGCCGGGCGACGTCGTGGGCGAGTTCTCGCTGTTGGATGGCCGGCCCCGCTCGGCCAGCATGCGCGCCCGGACGCGGTGCGCGGTGCTGCGGTTGCAGCGCCAGGTATTCATGCGGTTCATCCAGAGCCGCCCCCAGGTCGTGCTGGCGATGCTGCAGTACCTGGCCGACAAGGTGCGTTACACCACCGAGGCCGTCGAGACGAGCATCAACTGGCTGGCCCAGATCGAGCAAGGGGCGTATCGGGCGCGGGACGTGGCGATCCCGGAACCGGCGGACGGCGGCGCGGTCGCGCTCGACCCGGCGGAGCTGTCCCCCGCGACGGCGGAGCAGGTGGACCGCGCATTCTCGCAGGCCGCCGCCGCGCTCTACGAGCGCGAGCAGGCGCTGCGCCATGCCGGGCCCGCGTCCGGTGAGGTGCGCGCGCCATGATGGACGCCGACCACCTCAAGGACTCGCCGCTGTTCCGCGGGGTCGACGAACCGGCGCGCGCGGCGTTCGTGGCCGCCATGCAGCGCCGCACCTTCGCGGCGGGCGAGGTCATCTTCGAGAAGGGTGAGCCCGGCGACTGGCTCTACGTGATCGTGTCCGGCAAGGTCGAGATCTACATCCGCGACGAGCAGGGACACGAGTTCACCATTCGCTATCTCGTCGCCCCCAACACGCTCGGCGAGTTTGCGATCCTGGATCGAAAAGCGCGCTCGGCTTCGGCGCGCGCCGCCGAGCCGGCGGAACTGCTGGCGCTGCACCGTGACGACCTGCTCGCGTTCATGAACCGGCGCCCGCTGGTCGGGCTGTCGATGATGCAGAACCTCGTGGAGCGCGTGCGGTACACGACGCACTACCTGCAAAAGGTGGTGGACGCGACGCAGGAACTGGCCGCCGGGAACGTCGCCGGGGCCGTCGTCCACGCGGAGCCGGACGATCCATCGGGCGCCGAGATCGAGCAGCTCATCGACGCGTTCGTGCGCATGAGGCGCAGCGTTCAGGCCCGCGAGCAGGCGATCAAAGAGGCGGGGGATTCGGCGGGCGCATCCTGACCCGGCCAAAAACACAAGCGCCCGATCGGGCGCTTGCGGTGTCATGCTTCGACGGCCCAATCAGGCCGTCCCTCGACAAGTTGCGGGTCTACAGGTTAGTGATGATGTTCGAGAAGATGTTGCCGATGGCCGGGCCAAGCAGAGCCAGAATGATGATGACCACAACGGCGACCAGAACGAGGATCAGAGCGTACTCAACGAGGCCCTGGCCCTCTTCACGCGGTAGGTACAACATGATGATTCCTCCATCGTGCTAGAATTAAGAAAAGATAGGCTCATAATCGAGCTACGTTCAAAATAGCATGATCCCATCGTAATAATCACTGGTACTCTGGTACCGAAATCACGATTCTGACAATTCGTTAACGTTGATCAAAAGTGTCATCGACCGGATCGTCCGTGTTGTCACCCGGCTCGATGGACGGCAGTTCCAGCGTCTTTCGCTCCGGGTAATCCTCGTCGTCGGGCAGCGGATCGAACAGGCTGCCGTCCGCGTCCACGAACAGGATCGCGTCGGGTGGGGACTCGGCCTCGATGTCCTCGGCGTTCTCCATCAAGATCGCGATCACGCTGATGTTGTCCTCGCCGCCGCGCGCGTTGGCCCGCTCGACCAACTCGTGAGCGACGTCGTCGGGCACGGTGCTGTTGTTGGCGATGTCGGCGATCTCGGCGGGACGGACGTGGCGCGTCAGGCCATCCGAGCACAGGATCAGCCAGTCGCCGGCGGCCAGGTTGCGGCTGTAGAGGTCGGCGTCGGTTTCGTCGATCTGGCCCAGGGCGCGGTAGAGCACGTTGCGCATGGGGTGGATCGCGGCTTGTTCGGCGGTGATGTGGCCCGCCGCCACCAGCGCCTCGACGAAGCTGTGATCGTCCGTGATCTGGTTGATCCAGCCTTCTTTGCCATCGACCAGGTACGCCCGGCTGTCGCCAACGTGAGCGATCACGACGCGGTTGTTGCGCACGAAGGCCAGCGTGATCGTCGTGCCCATCCCGCGCAGTGCCGGCTGGCGCTGGGCGCGCTGGATCACGGCCCAGTTGGCGCGCCGGATCGCCGAGCGCAGCTTGTCGGAGATTTCCTCTTCGGACAGGTCGTGCAGGGTTTCGCTGCCGCGGGCCTCGCCCAGGAAGTCCGCCTGAATCGCCTCCAGCACGAGGCGGCTGGCCTCCTCGCCGGCCACGGCGCCCCCCATGCCGTCGGCAATCATCGCCAGCACCACGCCATCGCGTGCCCACAGGCCCACGCGGTCTTCGTTGTTGTCGCGCACGTGCCCCACGTCCGAGCGGGCGCTGGCGCGCGGCACGAGGCACGAATCCGCCCCGTTGTCGGCCAGCGTCAGCCTGCCGCCGCAGCCAATGCAATAGCCGGCCAGCGGCTTGTTGAGCGTGCCGCAGCGCAGGCAGGTGATCGGGGTACCGTCGATGGGTGGGGGGAGTTTCGCCCTGGCTTCGCGCAGGTGCTGGACGAGGTCGGCCTGGGCGCTGTTCTTGTGATCCTTGATGTGGCGGATAGCGTCTTCGACGTGCCGGCGCTGGCGATGGATTCCCCGCACGATCGGCGGATCGTCCAGACTATTCCCACATTTAAAACAAAAAACCGCCCGCGGCAAGTTCTCGTGTCCACAGTTCGGACACGTTTGTCCATCCATGTGTTTCACTCCGCTATCCCCTACATGACCCGCTAGCTAGATTGTACAGACCCTGGCCGCTGGTGCAAACTCGGCCCGCGCGATCAGGCGGCCCGCGTGTCCGCGCCAATGCGCGCCTGAAGCGCGACCAGCTTCGCCCGCAGCACCGGCAGGTGGCCGGGCCGCACCTGGACCAGCAGCGCCACCTGACCGGGCTTCAGCTCCCCGGCGGTCGATTGCAGCAGCGCATCGCGGAACCCGAACGTGACCCGGTTGGCGACGACGGCGCCGGTGAGGACCCCGATGGCGGCCCCGGCAGTGGCGGCGAGCGCCACGGCCAGGAACGCCTGCGGGCCGGGCAGATCGAGCGCGCCGTACTGGATGCAGCCCAGCGCCAACATGGCCGCGCCACCGATCGCCCCGGCGACCCACGCCTCGCGCGCGGTGACGTTGTTGTTGATGATGGCGGGTGGCTCGCCGCCGGTCCGCACGATCAGCGCGGCGTGGCCGATGTCCAGCACGCTGCCCAGTCCCTCCCCCAGCAGGCGATCCATGGCCGCGATCAGGGCCGGACGCGACTCGAAGATCGCCACCAGCGTCGCTCGTCGCCGGAACAGGTCACGCATGGGGATCGCGTTCCGGCGGTGAGGCGCTGCCCGCGTGCGGCTGGTTCAGCGGCAGGTCGATCGTGAACATGCTCCCCGGCAGCACCTCCGGATCGCAGCCGTCGCTCTCGACCCAGATGTGCCCACCGTGCGCCTCGATGATCCCTTTGCTGATCGCCAGCCCCAGGCCCAGCCCGCCGCCGCGAAACGCCGTCTTGCTGGTGGAATGAAGCTGCGTATCTCCGGCGGTGTAGAACCGGTCGAAAATGTGAATCTGGTCGACCGGATCGATGCCGATGCCCGTATCGCGCACCGTCATGCGAACCCATGCGCCGCGCGTCTCGACGGTCAGGGCGATGGTGCCGCCGTCGGGCGTGTATTTGATCGCGTTGCCGAGCACGTTGCTGAACGCGAGTTCCAACAGCCCGCCATCGGCCAGTATGGTCGGCGGCCAGTCGCCGGGCGCGACGGTGACGGTGAGGTTCCGCTGGCGGATGACCTGCCGGTAACTTTCCACCACCGACTCGACCACGCTGTGCAGCGACGTGGGGGCGGCGCGCACGTCCAACCGGCCCGACGCGATCCGCGAGACGGTGATGATCTCAGTCATGACCGAGTGCAGGCGTTCGATGGAGTCGACCAACCCGTTCAGGCAGGCGCGCACTTCGGGGTCCTGGGCCATGACACGCTGGATGGCGCTCGACGTCTGTACCAGGCGGCTGTAGCCGTACACCGTGGTCAGCGGCGTGCGAAGCTCGTGGGCGGTGAGCTGGATGAAATCGTCTTTGATCTGGTCGATCCGGCGCAGGTCGCGGTAGCTGGTTTCGAGCTGGCGCACGCTCGATTCGAGCTGCTCGACCCGTTCCTGTTGGTAGGACGGGCTGGCCGGTTCGATCGCCAGCGGGTCGACGGCGCCGGGATCGCTGTGCAGAAAGCCCTCGATCTGGCGCGTGAAGGTCGTCGCGTCGATGGGCTTTTCGATGGTGCCGCTGGCTCCGGCCACGAATGGTTTATCGTGGCTGGCTTGCTGCCGTTGAGGAACGAGCACCACGATGGGAACGGCCTTGAGCTGGGGATCGGAGCGCAGCCGCACCGCGATCTCGCGCCCGCTGAGATCTGGCAGGTTGATGTCGGTCAGGATCAGGTCGGGGCGATGCTTGCGGGCCATGTCGATTCCGTCCAGCGCCCGGCTGGCGATGAGCACCCGGTACCCGGCATAGGTCAGTACACGCTCGACCAGCACGCGGCTGGCTTCGTCATCCTCGATATACAGCACAGTCGCTTGAAATGTCATCCGGCTGCCCCTGGCAAAAAAGCGTCGCTACGACTATTGTATCGGTTTCCCGCTGCTTTGTAGAATGGCCCCGTCCGCGCCGGGACTACCGGCTGCCGGGCAGGGAATCGGACTCGTCCGGCGCGGGCGCGGTCCCCGGCGATGGCGTGCGGGCGCTCAGGCGCGTCGGGCGCGTGGATGGTTCCCCGTCCGGATCGTCGTCAGGGGCCGGGGCGGGCGCTGCGCCAGCGCGGGCGCGCGTCTCGGCCCGGTGCACCGAGTCCGGGTGGCGCGGCAGCACGACCTGTTTCATGCGCGAGATCTCGGCGGAGTCGTCTTCCACGATGGCCGGCTCGTCGGGCGGCGCCTGGAGCGCCCACTGCTCGATGAACGCGGTCAGCCACGCCAGCTCGGCCTCCAGCATGGCGACGTGGTGCCCCAACATGGCATCCACGTTGAACGGGGCGGCGCTGTCTTTGAGCTGCTGCCAGCGCTCGCGCGTTTGGGCCAGGCGCGAGATCAACTCCTGGCGATAGGCGGCGAAGGCGATCCGGATCTGGCTCGGGCGCAGGACGTGCAGATTCGCCAGCCCCAGCTCGAACCCGTCGGCGAATTCGTGCGGCGTGGTCAACAGGTCCGCGACGGCGGTTTGCAGCACGCCGAACCCGGCCCCGGTGATGTGGAATTCCCGGTAGCGCGTGTTCTGGCCGGCGGTGTCCTCGTCGCTCTCGATCAGCCCCTGCCGTTCCAGCTTTTCGAGCACGTAAAACAGGGACGACACGCCGATATTGGTCCAGGCGCGCAGGCCGCGCCGGTCGATGATCGTCTGGATGTCGTGGCCGTGGATCGGGCCTTCGGCGATGATGCTGAGTACGGCAAGCTCGGCGTCGGTCATGGCGCGTGTGTCCTCGAGTCCGGTCGGGCATCCGGGCGAATCTGAGCCTCGGCGCTCACATGGCATACATGGTATAAAAGTGTGTGCTAGAGTACACGAGCGCGAGATGCGTGTCAATGTCACGAGGGGTGCAGCCTTGAAACGACCGGCGATCTGGATCGTGGTTCTGCTCGCAGCGGTGATCCTGGGGGGATGTTCTTCTTCGAATGACGATCGGGACGTGCCGCCGGTCGTCTCGCCCACGCCCGCGCCGGTCGCGTGGCAGCGTCCCGAGGTGCCCATCGGCCAGGAAGCGTTCGCTAACGTCCGCGTGACCGGCCTGATGCGCTTCCACCAGCAGACGGTTAACTCCGTCGCCGTCTCGGCGAACGGGACCCGCCTCGCCAGCGTGGGCGCGGACGATATGACGGTGGTCTGGAATCTCGCCAACGGCCAGACGCTGTTCACCCAGGGCGATACCGACGGGCGCAGCGTGTACTTCGGCCCGGATGACGAAACGCTGATCACCATCAACCGCGACGGCGTCGCGCGCGTGTGGTCGATGGACGTGGCCCCCCCGCGCGAGCTGGAACTGTTGACGACGTTCACCGGTCCCGAGTCCGGCGCGGGGTACGTCGCGCAGTCGCCGGACCGGTCGCTGCTGGCGTTCGGCACGCGTGACAGCGGCGTGATCCGGCTGTGGCGCGTGCCGGATGGCGTGCCGGTGGACTCGATCGCTGCGCATGAGGAGATAGTCCAGCACCTCGCGTTTTCGCGGGACGGATCGCACCTGGTGTCGCTGAGCATCGACGGCGGTGTGAAGGTGTGGGCGGTGGACACCCGCGAGTTGGTGCGCGATCTCACGCTGGAGGGGCGGCTCCCGCTGCGGGCGACTTTCTCGCCGGATGGATCGCGGCTGGCGGTCGTCTACCAGAGCGGCGTGCAGCTTTGGGACCTGGAAACCGGCGAGGACCTGCGGTATATCGATGTCGCGGAGTATGCCGCAGCCAACGCGCTGGAGTTCTCGCCGGATGGCGCGCTGTTGGCCGGATGCGGATCGCAGCCGGTCATCGGCGTGTGGGAGGCGGCCAGCGGCGAGATGCTCGGCGGGCTGCCGCTGCCGGGGCAGGTTTGCGCCACGCTGGCTTTTTCGCCGGACGGCCTGCTGCTGCTGACGCTGCCCCAGCCGGGCCGCGACCTGTACCTGTGGGACATCACCCACATCACCGACGACGTACCCGCCGAGGAAAAACAGCTTCGCCGCCGGAACCGCGACAACATGGGCATTTTTCCCGGCGCGCGGTTTTACGACGCGATCTGGTCGGAGGATGGGCGCTTCATCTTCGCACTGGACGAGTTAGGGCCGATCTACGTCCTCAGCGCCGCCGGCTGAGCGCCGCGCTCCGGGCGGGGTTTTCCTGCCCGGCGCCGTGACTCAGCCGGGGCACGGCTGGGCGATGTTCTCAGCGGCGGGCGGCGCGATGTCCGGCACGTCGCCCCACCGCGTGATCTCGAACCGGAACGAGGCGCGTTCGTCGCCGGTGCGGGCCGTGTAGTCGCTGGTGACGGCGAGCAGCGCGCCCGTCTCGTCGTCGAGATACAGGTCGCCCGCCAGCGCGAAACTCCCCGCCTCGTCCAGCCGCGCCTGCAGTTCAGGGTTGTCGAATCGCTCCAGAATGGCGAGGGCGTCCGGCACTTTGGACTCGAGCTCGTAGCGCGTCGCGTCGCGCCCGGCGATGGCCGCGTCTTCGTCCAGTTCGTTGGCAACCGCCAGCAGTTGAGCGCCGGTCGCCGCCTGCGCGTAATCTTCGAAGATGCCGCCGAGTCCGTCGCGGAAGGGGGCGTCGCCGTCATTCGCACAGGTGTACTGTCCATCGATGATCTCGTACACGTCCGGGTCGCCCCCGGTCGGCTCGACGTAGAACGTCCGGCGGACGTCCCCGCGCGCCAGGTCGGCCAGCGCGGCGCCTCGCGCGTCCGCCTGGAAGTCGATCGTCACGTCTTCGGCCAGCGCGCCGCTGAACTCGCCCGCTGCGTTAACCGGGCCGGCCTGAACGCGCACCGTCGCCCGGTAGCCGCTCGCCTGGGCATCCAGGTTATCCAGCCCATCGGTGATGGTGTCCCACGCGCTGTCCTGCTCGATCGCGTCGAGCAGCTCGACCGCGCCGTCCACCGTATCGGACACATCGCGGACGTCGTCGATGGCGCTGCAGCCGGCAGCCGTGGTTACGATCAGGATGGCGAACAGCGCAGCTCGCAGGAATGTCTTTTGTCGCATCGGATCTCCTCGTGGAACGTTTAGCGCGTTGTACGGCTTTCCCGTCAGAATAGTTGCAGATCACCGTCGTCGTTTGTACACTCGTTGCCGATTTATCCGGACCTAAAGGGCGGGCGGAATATGTTAGGTCAGAAGCTCAATAACCGGTATGAAATCCTCGAATTGATCGGCGAAGGCGCGACAGCCGCCGTGTACCGGGGGCTGGACCACCGCCTCGAGCGCGTCGTCGCGATCAAAGTGCTGCTGCCCTACGTGGACAGCACCACCCGCAAGCGGTTCCAGCGCGAGGCGCTCTCCGCGGCGCGACTGAACCACGCCAACATCATGGCGATCTACGACGTGGGCGAGGAAGGCGACCGGCCCTACCTGGTCATCGAGCATATCGAAGGCCGCCCGCTGCACTCGTTCATCCCGGCGGCGCCGCCGGTCGTCGCCGAGTTTGGCCGCCAGATCTGCCAGGCGCTCGATTACGCCCACCGCAAGGGCCTGATTCACCGCGACATCAAGCCCGCCAACATTCACATCACGCCCACCGGCCAGGTCAAGATCATGGATTTCGGGCTGGCGATCAGCGGCGAGGCCAAGCGCCTGACCGCTGCCGGGCGCATCATTGGCACCCCGGCCTACCTCTCGCCCGAACAGGCCCAGGGCTTTCCGCTCACGTTTCACACCGACATCTACTCGACCGGCGTGGTCCTCTACGAGCTGGTGACCGGCGTGCTGCCGTTTGACGCGGATGATATCGGCGTCTTGCTGCTCCAGCAAGTCAAGAAGCAGCCCAAGCCGCCCAGCGAGCTGGTGCCGGATATCCCGCGCAGCCTGGAACGGACGATCCTCAAGGCGCTGGAAAAACAGCCCGATGGCCGGTTCGAATCGGCGGGGGCGATGGCGACGGCGCTGGCCGCGATGTCGTCGCGCCGCTCGCAGACCGTCGATGTGGTGCTCGACGAGCAGACCGACCAGGCGCCCGCCGTCTCGCCGCTCCCGGAGACGCGGCAGGCCGCCGTGATCCGCGTCGTGCTGGCCGACGATCACCGCATTCTGCGCACCAGCCTGGCGATGTACCTCAACGATCACCCCTCGATCGAGGTCGTGGGCGAGGCCGACGACGGCGCCCAGGCGCTGGCGATTCTGGCCGAAAAACAGCCCGATCTGCTGCTGCTCGACCTGAACATGCCCGGCACGAGCGGGTTGGATATTCTGCCGGAGGTGCGCAAGTCCTGGCCGGACGTCAAGGTGTTGGTCCTCACGGGCCGCGACGAGGACGCCTACATCATGCGCGCCCTGCGTGCCGGGGCGCATGGCTACGTCCTGAAGACCGCCAGTGAAGAGGAGCTGGTCCAGGCGGTGCGCGACGTGGTCGACGGGCACCTGATCCTGGGGCGGGGCGTGGCCGAGCGCGTCGTGCAGGGGCTGGTCACGCGCGATACGTCCGAGGCCGAAGCCCTGACCGACCTGGACCGCGCGATCCTCACCGGGATCGCTGCCGGGCTGACCAACGAGCAGATCGCCAGCCGGATCAACATCGACTCGCAGTTGGTCGACGCCCAGCTCATGACGCTGATCGACCAGGTGGGCGCCAAGACGCGCACGGAAGCCTCGTTGATCGCGCTGCGCCAGGGGCTGATTCTGCTGGAGGATCTGCACAACTTCTAACCCGCGCCGTCAGCCCGTTGCCAGCGCCGCGACCGAGAGCTGGGCCAGCGGTTCCCCGTGGACCGGCGCGGCATCGCCGTAGATCATGCGCGTGCAGTGCCGGAGGCGGCGGAAGTTGTGGTTGTGCATGAGGATCAGCCCGCGGGCGTTGTTGTCCGGGACATTCACCGTCAGGTTTTCGCCCTGCAACTGCTCCAGCGCCACCCTCAGCAGGCGCTCGGCAGAGACCGCGGTCCAGCTCATCCACGGTCCCAGGTAATAGCCGGTGGGTGTGCGCCGGGCGAGCATGTATCCCTCCAACTGCCCGCGCTCATAATCGACCCACGCCAGCCCAGGGAACTCCTCCAACAGCCGGGCGAGAATGTGCGTGCGCCTCAGGCCGAACAGCACCGTGTCCAGCTCCAGGACGGCGGTCACGTCTTCCGGCTGCATGGTGCGGGCGCGCGGCCCCAGGTACGTGCTGGCTTTGCCTTCCCACCGCTCGACGGCAACCACGCGGCGGAAGCCCATGCTCTCGTAGAGCGGGCGGCCTCCCTCGGTCGCGTCGAGCATGATCCGCGCCGTGCCGCGGGCGATCAAGTAGTCGAGCGCGGCGCGCATCAATTGGCGACCGATGCCCTGCCGCTGGCGATCCGGGTCCACGATCAACATGCCGATCCAGGCGAGCGCGGTGTCATACGGCGTCGTGCTGACGGTCCCGATCACGCCGCGCTCCTCTTCTTCGACCACGAAACACCCATCGGGCGACCAGTGCAGCAGGCGCGCCCAGTCCGCCGGGCCGAGCGTCCAGCCCACGCGGTCGAACAGCGCGGCGGCTGCCGGGATGTCGTCGGGCGTCATGCTGCGCAGCGTCCGGTCCGGCTGGCGGCGGGGTTGATAGCGGTCGTTCCAGTCCAGGCTCACGTCATTCTCCCGGCAGAGACACAGCGGGGCGTGCAACCTTCGCACGCCCCGGCCAGATGGCGAAAGATCCCCCTATTGCGGTGTGGGCGTCAGCGTCCAGGTTGGCGTCAGGGTCGGCGCCAGCGTCGGGGACGCGATCAGCATGTTCGGATCGGTCGTCGGCACGGCGTCGATCCCCGGCTGCTGGCCTGCGTCCGGCGCGGGCGGAGTCAGCGTCGGCGCCGGTGTGGCGGTTGGGAACGCGGTAGGTTCCGCCGTCGGCTGCGGGTTGTTGATGTTGATGTTGACCGTGCGCGCGACGTCGCGGCCAAAGTTGTCGATCACGACCAGCCGGATGGTGTAGGGGCCGTTTTCGTAGTTGCGCGTGTCGATCTGTCCGATGACCGATTCGCCCTGGGGCCACTGCGTCTGCTCGACGATGACCGCCTGCCCGAACGACTCGGCGTTGTGGCCGGTGCCCAGCCGGACCTCGTAGCGGTTGAATTCCGGCATGGTGACCGCGCCCCGCAGCGGCAGGACGCCCTCGACGGTCATGTTCTCGGTCGGGAAGTCCAGCACGACGACCGGGCGCGGCTCGTTCGGGTCGCAGAACTCGGTCGGCGGCGGCATGACGGGCAGCTCCAGGCCGCGCGCCTGGGCCCAGGCGTTGCCCTCGCCGGTGTTGTTGATCCAGTTGTAGGCCGTCGAGTCGTCGATTGCCAGGAACGAGCGCGTCTCGACCTCGTCGCGGCAGTAGTCGTTGACCAACTTGCCGGTGAACGAGTCCACCTCGACGGTCCGGAAGATGTCCTGGTTGGGGCCGGGCGGTGGGGCGCTGTTGGCGAAGATCTCCCAGCGGGTCCGCCCGGCGCAGGCCGGTGAGGGCTGCGCGCCGGAGTCGGCGCAGACTTCGATCTGCGTCAGGTTGCCCGGCGGGTTGAACTGCTCGACCGTCAGCCCCTGGTGCGCCGCCTCCATCACCGCGTTCCAGATCGGCGCGGCGCCCCCATAGCCCGTGATCCCGTACATGGGCCGGTTGTCGGTGTTCCCGACCCACACGCCCACCGCGAACTGGGGCGTGTAGCCCACCGTCCAGATATCGCGGCTGTCGTCGGTGGTGCCGGTCTTGACGGCGGCGATGCGCCCGCCCTGCAGCTCCAGCGGCCACCCACGGCCAAACTCGGCGGCGCGGGCTTCGTTGTCGGACAGGATGCTGGTCACCAGGAAGGCCAGCTCCGGCTGCACGATCTGCTCGCCCTGCGGGCTGGTGTCGGCGCGGTAAATCTCGTTGCCCTTGCTGTCTTCGATGAACAGAATCGAGTAGGGCGACACCCGGCGGCCATTGTTCGCCAGGGTCGCGTAGGCGTTCACCATGTCGAACAGGCGCACCTCGACCGCGCCTAGCGCCGTGGGCAGCCCGGCGTTACGCTCGACGGGGTTGCCCAGCGGAAAGCGCAGCCCGAAGCGCTCGGCCATCTCGGTGAACCGCAGCAGGCCGGTGTAGTTGAGTGCTTTCACCGCCGGCACGTTCAGCGAGTTGGCGAGCGAGGCGCGCGCCGACTGTGGGCCGTGGTAGGTCCGGTCGTAGTTGAGCGGGACGTAGCCGTTGAAATCGGTGTACACATCCCAGATCACCGTCGCCGGCGTCCAGTAGCGGCCCTGTTCGTCCGGTGTGAAGGCCGTCAGGTAGACGAACGGCTTGATCGAGGACCCCGGCTGTTGGGCTGTGAACGCGACGTTCACCTGCCCGTCGATGTCCTCGTTGTCGTAATCCGCGCTGCCCACCATCGCCAACACCGCGCCATCCGAGGGCCGGACGGCGACGACAGACGCATTCTCGGCATCCACGCCGCGCGAGCGAAGTGTAGCCAGGTTCTCGGCCACAGCCTGCTCGGCGGCGCGCTGGATCGACTCGTTGAGGGTCGTGTAGACGCGGAACCCGGCGGCGTAAATCGCCTGCGAGCCGTATTCCGCCTCGAGCTGCTGCCACACGTAGTTGACGAAGTGCGGGTGCTGCGCTTCGAACTCCGGCGCGTGGTAGGCCGCGATCTCCACGTTGGCGATATCCAGCACCATATCGACCGGCTCGGTCATGTTGGGCGTCTGGTAGTAATAAGACGTGCTGCCGTCGGATTCCTCCCGGGCGGTGATGCACAGCGCGCCCCCGTTGGGGACTGCCCACTCGGTCGCGTCCTGGTGCTCGATCCGGATGCAGCCCGTGCCGTTGGCCTCGGACATCAGCCGCAGGACGGTGTGCATGCGCGCAAAGGCGGCTTCGCGGTTGATCACCGGGTCGTAGGTGGCGGGCGACTGGGGCAGCCCGGCCAGGAAGGCGGCCTCCGCCGGGTTGAGCTGGCTGGCCGGCTTGTTGAAATACGTCTGCGCGGCGGCTTCGATGCCGTAAGCGCGGTTGCCGTAAAAGATCTCATTGAGGTAAATCTCCAGGATTTCGTTTTTGCTGTACTTGCGCTTGATTTCCGACGCGACGATGATCTCGACGATTTTGCGCTCGTTCGTTCGCTGCGAGGCGAACTCGGTTTCGAGCACCAGGGCGCGGGCGAGCTGTTGGGTGATCGTGCTGGCGCCGGAGACGGTATCGCCCTCGCGCAGATTCTGAATCGTCGCGCGGATGATCGCCAACACGCTGAAGCCCGGATCGGTGTAGAACGTCTCGTTTTCGGTCGCGACGGTGGCGTGAATCAGCCAGGGCGAGATCGAGGCCAGCGGGATCTCGGTGCGCGCGCCGGAATCGAGCCGGCTGTAGTCGCTGAATTCCGCCAGCGTCGTGCCCTCGGAGTCGAGGATGAGCGTCGTCTCGAAATCGGCGGCGCGCTCGCTCAGCTCGGCAACGGCCCCCGCGTACTGGTTGACCTTGAAGAAGTAATAGCCGATGATGCCGACCAGCACCAGGAGCGTGAGCGCCATCCCGCCGATTGTGGCGAAAATCGCGCCGCGAACGCCCCATTTGACGTAAGTGTTGCGGTTGTGGGAGTAGCCCAGCGCGACGCTGTAATCGGGCTGGGGAAACTCGCCCAGCTTGGGCCTGGGCTTGCTGATGGCTTCGGCGGCGGCCCCAGACGCGGCAGCGCCGGCGATTGTGTCTCCGCTGGCGGCGCCGGGGACGGGAATGCCATGCGGCGCGGTCTCTTCGGCACCGGGCGTGAACGCGCCCGAATGGAGCGTCACGTCTTCGCTCATGCCGCTGTCGGGGCGGGTGGGCTGGGTCATCCCTTCGATCACGCCCCCGGCGAGCAGCGCCGCATCGTCGATCTGGTGCGCGCCCTGCAAGGTGGGCGCCTCCGAGCGGCGCACCGGCTCCATGAACGGCGCGTTCGGCGAGACGAGCGTTGCCGAGGGGTCGTCCTGGGGGACGCGCTCCGGCAAGGGCATGCCGTCCTCGTCCAGGGGAATGCTGGCCGCGTCGATCTGCGCGCCCGCATCGACAGCGACCTCTTGCAGGCCGGTTTCGGTGCGCGCGTAGTCTCCCCGGACGGGTTCCGCGTCGTAACCCGGCGGCGTGGCCGGTACCCAGTCTTTGCCGTCGTAGTAGTACCAGCGGTTGGTTTCCAGGCCGAGCATCCACCAGCGGCCATCGTCGTCGAGGATCATCAGGTTGCGCAGCTCGTTTTGCAGCTCGTCGCGCGTGAGATACCCCGACTGGTAGCGCTGGCGCAGGATGTTCACCTTGCGCTCGACTTCGCGGAACGGCGCGGCCCGGTCCGGCCCATCGTCAGCCTCCGCAGCCGGTTCATCGGCGGCTGGGGATTCGGCGCCCGGTTCGCCCCCGTCGCCGTCAGGCCCCTGGTTCTCGCCCTGGCGTTGTTCGGCCAGGAAGGCGGCTTCAGCAGGAGTCAGCCCGCCCGGCTCGGCGGGCGTATCCTGGCTGACCGGCGTGCTGCCGGGCGGCGGAGCCGGTTCGCCGGATGCGCTGGCGACGGGCTGCGTTCCCGCCGGGAGCACCACAGTATCGTCGGCATCGGCAGCCGTCCAGCCCTCACCGTCGAATTCCTGCGGCGGGGCCCCGGTCACGTCCCCCAGTTGAGTCACGTCGTCGTCCGGCGGCACCTGCCCATCCAGGGGCTGCGCCTTGGCATCGGCGCGGGCGCGGGCCAGCCGGTCGGCAAAGGCGCCGGTGCCTTCCGCGTCTGGCTGCTCGACGATCGTGTCCGACGCGCCGGAGAGCAGCGCATCCAGTTGGGCGTTGGCCGGGGTGTACCAGCCGCCGCTTTTTTCCGGATCGGCGCCCGGCAGGCCTTCGAAGGGCGAGGCGGGCGGCTGATCGGGAGGTGACGGAGTGGGGGATTCGGGTGACTCCGGCGTTCCGGCAGGGGGCGCAAACCATTCACCGACGACGATCGGGCGCGAGGATCCGGCCTCGATCGGCGGCTCGTGCCACGACAGCGGCGCGCCTGTGGACCAGCCTTCCGGTTTGCGGCCCGGACGCTCCTCTTTCGCGGGCGGCGGGCTGGCCTGTGATTCGTCGTTCGCGTCCGGCGGAACCGGCGGCTTATCCGGTTGGTCTACCATACCACACCTCGTCACCTGTCAGGGCATTCGTTCTATTACTGCTATACCATCTATCTTAGCACCGATCGCGGCGCTATTCATCTCCATCAGCCGGGCGGCTGGCGACCAGGACGGTCCAGTCGCCCTTTTGCGTGACCTTGTCTTCCTGGTTGAGCACCTGCACGTCGAACGAGACGAACCCGCCGCCGGCGGCCTTCATCTCGCGCTTCTTAGTCACTTTGACCGCCACGCGAATCGTGTCGCCGATGAACGTGGGTGCGCGGAACTTCCAATCGAGCGCGGTGAAGGCCAGCACGGTGCCTTCCAGAAAGCCCAGTTGGTACGACAGGCCGCTGGCGATCGACAGGCCGAGCAGCCCGTGCGCGACGCGCTGGCCGAACTGGGTGGTGGCCGCGTATTCGGCGTCGGTGTGCATCGGGTTGAAGTCGCCCGACAGGCCCGCAAACTGGACGATGTCGGTTTCGGTGATGGTCCGGCCCCGCGTTTCGAGCGCCATGCCCTCTTCAAAGTCTTCGAAGTACAGCCCGCGTTGGGCGCTAATAGAATCGCTCATAATCCATTGTCCTCTTGGGGAGTCAAAACAAACTGCCTGCGATTGTAGCGCAGGCTGGAGATCCACGAAACTGCTGTGGCTGCCGGGGCCAGGGCAAACGCATCAAAACGTGAATAAAAGCTGGGGGGCGCTAGAATCCATCGCAACGGAGAGAGAAGAGGTTGAGATGGACGACGAAGCGCACGTCAGCCTGGAAGTCTACTTTGGGGATATGCCCGACCCGCGCGT
>JAHDLB010000008.1 GCA_018432315.1 Anaerolineae bacterium | reverse complement strand
TCACGTACATGTACAGGCAAAAATCATCGAAACTGGCTATCATCCTGGTGTCTCCTGGTCGGCTTGGAATGAGTTTGGTCGCTCACTTCCAAACCATACCGGGAGACTTCGTTTCTATCAACGAAAACTAGCATAAGGTCCTAATAAGCAGTCTCACGCGATTTCGGTCTACGACAATATGATACACGAGATCGGCGCGCTTTGCGTGTGACATTATGCATAAAGAATTAAGCAAGCTGGCACCCTTAACGAAAATACCGCATCCGGACTCCCCAGCCAGATGCGGTATTCGCAAAAAAATTATTAAAGGAGGCAGAAGAGAAACACCATCTCAGCTTATCAAGCTCGGAGATAGTCACACCAGCTACTGTCACACGCCCATAGAATACCTACAAACCTCCCCCGCCCGACAGTTCTCAACGGCTACAGATCGCGTGACTTTTGTCACAATCGGCCCCCGGCGCGCAGAATCCGACCGCGAGTTTTTGGGCCGGGGCGCGTTGCCGGGTACACTTTGCGCATTCACACGCTAGGCCGAGTTGACCGCCGCCCATCGATCGCCCAGCCGCCCGCCACAATCGCACCGAAACCCCATTGTCAGAGAATTGACCGTGCCCGCCGACTACCCACCACCCCCCGAGTTTTCTTCCCGGCGGCCCCGCGCCCATCACCGCGCGCGCTGGCCGTGGCTGGTGGTGGCGCTGCTACTGGTCCAGTTCGCGATCCGCGCCCACAACCTGACCGTTCAAGACCCGTTCATCGACGAGAGCTATCACATCCTGCGCGCCTCGGTGGTGTGGGACTTCGACGCCAACCCTGGGCGCTTCGCCAACGGCAAGGTGCTGCTCTACTTCTGGCTGGGCCTGTTCGAGTCCAGCCCGCTGGTGTCGATCTTCACGTCACGGATAGCGATCGCCCTGTTCTCGCTGGTCAGCGGCGCGGCCATCTACCGGATCGGGCGTGCCCTGCGGGATCACCGGGCCGGGCTGCTGGCGCTGGTGCTGTATATGGTCCTGCCGCTGGCGTTCTTCCACGAACGGCTGGCCCTGGCCGATCCGTTCGCGTCGGCGTTCGCCTGCCTGGTGGCGTGGCGCAGCCTGGTCTTCGCCCGGCGCCCCACCGCCCGCGAGGGGGTCCTCCTGGGCGCACTGCTCGCCCTGGCAACGCTCGCCAAGCTGACGCTCGGCCTGCTGCCGCTGCTGCCGGTAATCGCGGCGATCCTCTACGCGCCGGGGCGCGGCCCGCGCGACCTCCGGCCCTGGCTCAGCGCCTACGCGCTACCGCTGCTGATCGCCGCCGCCCTGGTCGTCGTGGCGTGGGCGCCGCTGGCCGTACCGGCCTTCCTGGCACGGGATACCGGTGAGCCGTTCGTGCTGGTGAACACCTTCAACGTCCAGGCGCCGCACCAAAAAGCGCTCGCCCTCCACGCCTACACGTCGGAGTCGCTGGCGCTGGTCCGCGATTTCACGGCTGCGAGCTGGCTGGCAATGGCGATCGGCGCGCCCGTCGCGTGGGTGGCCCTGGCCCGGCGCGACCGTCGCCAGCTTCGCGGCTTCGCCCTGTTGGGCGCGTGGATCGCGCTGACGGTCGGGCTGGTTCTCGTCTCGGCGACGCTCAACTCGGCGCGCTATTTCGTGCCCGCCTCGCCGCCGCTGGCGCTGCTGATCGCGCTGGCGCTGGCCGGGCTTTTGGAGCGCCCCGGCGTCGCGCGCGGCGTGGGGCTGGCCGGCCTGGGAGCCGTCCTCGCCTGGGCGCTCGCGTTCGCCGTGCCGTTCATCCATCGCACCTGGACTTCCCCCTTCGACCTGCCCCTCAACGGCATCAACTACAACGAGTATCTCAGCGGCTGGATCACCAGCGACGACGCCGTGCGGGCCGTGGCGGTCCAGCTCAACGAACTGGATCCCGCGCCGGACACGGTGTACGCCAGCTTCACGCTCTGCGAGCTGATGCACTTCTACACCGACCTGTCGCTCACCTGCCTGCCGCAGATCGCCACCCAGGACGACCTGATCGGCCAGCTCGACGTGCGGCTGGCGCCCGGCGACGTGACCTACTTCGTGGTGTTCGACGAAGACAACGCCCTGCTCGACATCCCCACCCTGCGCGCCGACCTGGTCGGCTGGTTCGAGCGCCCCCGCACCAACCGCCCGATCTGGGTCTGGCGGGTGTGGTGGGCGGACGATCTCGACGCGTGACCGCCGGACGCGCCGCGCAACCGGGCGTGGCTTCCGGCCCCGTTTGCGCTACGATCGCGTTGAGAACCGGCTGCACATGACGAGGAGTGACACGATGATCGACCGCTGGCGGCTCAAACTGACGAACAAATGGGTGGCGTTTGCGGGGGTCGCGGGCGCGGGCCTGCTGCCCTGCCCGGACTGTGGCATCCCGCTGGCGGCGCACATCTGGCCGGTGGCGGGCGCGGTGTGGCTGTTCCGGCGCTGGCAGCGGCGCGGCGAGGCCCAGCTCGACCTGCTGCTCACCGGCGACCTGCTCGACCGGGCCGCAGGGCCGGACGGCGGCGACGATTAGGCTTTGCGCCCCACCAGCAAGAACTGCCGGATCACGAACGACGCATCGCCCGCCGGAGGGAGGTTGGGCTTCATCCAGGCGGCGACCGGCGGCGGCGCGTGGACCAGCATCGCCCGCAGGCGCGTGATCGCGGGCGCGTCGCAGCCCATGCGCTCGGCCCAAGGGATCAGGTCGTGGTGGGTGTCGAACGCTTCGTAATGGGTCACCGCCAGCCCGGCCCCGGCGAAAAACCCCTTCCATTCCGCCTCGTTATAGGCCCACACGTGGCTCGGGTCGCGCAGGCGCTCGAACACGTTGACGAACCGCGCCGCCTTCGGGTCGCCCGGCGAAAGCTGGTCGATCACCGCGACCAGCCCGCCCGGCTTGACGACGCGCGCCGCCTCGCCGACGAAACGCGCCACCCCTGGGAAGTGGTGCGCCGCGATGCGGCACGTCACGGCGTCGAAGCACGCGGGGCCGAAGGGCAGGTCTTCCGCATCCAGCCGGACGAACAGCACGCCGCCGGCGCCGTTGGCCGCCAGGTGAGCGCGCGCGGCGACCAGCATGGGATGCGTCAGGTCGCCGGCCACCGTCTGGACCACGCGCGGCGCCAGGGCCAGCGCCGTGTGGCCGCCGCCCGTCGCCAGATCGAGCACGCGCCAGCCCGGCTGGGGATCGAGCATCTCGACCAGCCGCGTGAGGCTGTATCCCCCGGCGTGGACCGGCGACGCGACGTAACCGGCGGCGTGCGTGCCGAACTGCCGTTGGGTGAGGATTTTGCTGTGATCGGACATGCTTCCCTGCCACCTCCACCGCCATTCTACTCCGATCCGCCGCCGCGCGACAGCCAACCGCTTGGCGGGCCACCCCGCCGACCGTATACTTAGGGGAACACACAACGCAGGAACGCCCCATGCCAGCCCTCCACGTCGACCGGGCGGTGATTCACGGAGATGGCGCGCTATGAACCCTCGCGAGCGGGTGCACGCCGTGCTGCGCGGCGAACAGCCGGACCGCGTGCCGGTGATGGTCAACTTCTATCCCTGGGAATTTCCCCAGCATCCGGGGCGCGAGGCGGGCGAGATCTTCGACTGCCCGATCCGCTTCGTGCGGCTGGAGGCCCCGCGCGAGCAGCGCGACTTCCTCGACTATCTGCGGGCGCTGCCGCGCGATACCTACGTGGGCAGCACCGACATTCTGCGCACCTATCACGACTGGGGCTACCACCCGGAGATCGAGCGCGACGCGCCGCTCGCCCACGCGGACACCCTCGCCCGCATCGCCGCCGCACCCCTGCCGGACTTCATGGCGCGCGTCAGGCCGGACCACCTGCGGGAACAGGTCGCGCGGCTGCACGCGGCGGGCTACGCGGTTCAGGCGGCGCCGCCGCACCTGGGCGGGGAGTTGTTCGAAACGGCGTGGCGCATGCGCGGCTTCGAGCAGTTCATGATCGACCTGGTCGAGAACCCGCCGCTGGTCGATTACCTGCTCGAACAGCTCACCGCCATGCACCTGCCGGTCTCGCTGGCGCTGGTCCGCGCCGGGATCGACATCCTGGCCCTGGACGACGACATCGCCGAATACACCCGCCTGCTGATCAGCCCGGCCATGTGGCGGCGCTATTTCAAGCCCCACGTGCGGGCCATCATCGGCGCGTGCCGCGCCTGCAACCCGGACCTGTTCGTCTTCTGGCACAGCGACGGCAACATCGAGCCGGTCATCCCGGACCTGATCGAGATCGGCGTGAACGTGCTCAACCCGGTCCAGCCCGACGCGATGGACCCGGCCCGGCTCAAGCGGCTCTACGGCGACCGGCTGGCCTTCTGGGGGACGGTCGGCACGGCGCAGACGTGGGCCTGGGCCGGCCCGGAAGACGTCCGCCGCGAGGTCCACGAGCGCATCGCGACGGTGGGCGCCGGGGGCGGCCTGATCCTCAGCCCGGCCTACGACCTGGAGCCGGAGTTCCGCTGGGCGAACGTCGTCGCCCTGTTCGAGGCCGGCGCCGACTACGGGCGCTACCCGGCCCATTGAGCATCCGCCCGGCGCGGAGTGTATAACAACCAGGATCGACCGACCACCGCAGGCCGCCCGTCCATGAGCTCTCTGCAATTCCTGCAGCGCGTCATCGTATTTTGGGATGCCGCCGAAAACCCGATCTTCCTGCGCATGACGTCTCACCCCCCGGTCTGGCGCGGGATGGCCGCCTGGGCCGCCCGTTCCACCGGGCTGATCCTGCTTTTGGGCGGGATGGGCTGCTACGTGGGCACGGCGCTCGCCTTCTACGCCAGCAGCGTGCTCGTCCTGCTGATCCCGCTGCTGGCGTGGTGGGCGCTGCTGCTCGGCCTGACGCTGGGGCCGGTCATCGTCCAGGAGCGTGAAGCCTTCACCTGGGAGATCCTGCTCACCACGCCGCTGGACCTGGAGCGGATCCTGGTCGGCAAGGCGGGCGGCGCGTTGTGGTGGCTGCGCGACGTGATCCGCGTGATCACCGGCATCGTGCTGCTGTTCGCCCTGGGCATCGGGCTGGTGAGCCTGGTGCTCGTGCCGTTCTCCTTCGAGGGATCGGACTTCCCCGGCCAGGTTCTGTGCGCGTTCTCGGTGCTGTTGCCGCTGATCGGCGCGCTGGCGTTCATCGCGGACCGCGCGCAGCATTTCGTGCTGATGGCCCTGGCCGCGCTGGCCGCCGGGGCGCTCGCGCCCACGCTGCGGGCGGCGCTGGTCGCCGGGACCGTCGCCGCGCTAGGCGCGTGGCTGGCCGACGTCGCGATCGGCGTCGTGGCAATCGCGCTGTTCGGCGCGGGCGAGGTCGACGCCGTCCTGCTCGCCACGCTCGGCCCGGCGGCGGCCTATCTCATCGCGTTCGCGCCCGGCCCGCTGGTGGGAGCCACCCTGGCAACGCTGCTGCTGCGCGAGATCGCCGTGCGCGCCCTGTGGCGAATCGCGCTGCGGACCGCGCGCGCGTCGTGAAACCGGCGCACACCGGCGCCCCGGAACGCGTATAATACGGCAACATCGACCGCACCATTCCAGACCGACAACAGGCCAGCCGTATGAGTTCGTGGACGCTCTTTCACTACCTGACACCTTTCTGGGACCCGCCCATCGCCGACCCGATCTTCGGGCGCGAGCAGGTCTACCCGCCGGTGTGGCGCAAGATCGCGCCGTGGGCGGCGCGCGCCGCCAAACCGGCGCTGCTCGCGCTGCTGGGGCTGTACATCCTGGCCCTGGTCGTGGTGCGCCAGCCGGCCAACGCGCTGTGCGCGTTCGGCGCCACCTACCTGATCCTGCCGCTGTTCGCGCTGGTGCCGTCGCTGCTGCTCTGGACGCTGCCACTCGGCCTGGCGCTGGGCCCAATCATCGTCCGCGAGCGCGAGGGCGGCACGTGGGACACTCTGCGCACCATCCCGCTCGACGCCGGCCTGATCGTGCTCAGCAAGACGCGGGGCGCGCTGTGGCCCCTGCGCGACCTGATGGGGTTCGTCCGAAACCTGTTGGCTATCGTGGCGATGGGCGTGGGCGCGTTCGGCCTCATCGTGATGGCGCAGGCCCTGTTCGGCGCGTCGAACGCGCTGCCGCTGGGCGTGATGTGCGGCGTGGGGGTAGCGCTGGCCGCCGCCGGGGCGATCGTCTTCCTGGTGGACTGGGCGCAGCAGTTCGTGTTGATGGGTGTGGCGGCGCTCGCCGTCAGCGCGGCGGCTCCGTCCCAGCGCGTCGCCCTGCCGGGCGCGATCGTGGCCGCCTTCGTCGCCTGGGGAGCGAACGCCGGGCTGGCGTTTCTCATGCTGCTGGCCGTGCCCGGTCACCTGCTCAACCAGCCTGTATCGCTGCTGCCCCCGCTGGTCGTGCTCGGCCCGCCGGTGATGTACATCCTGGCGCTGCCGCCCGCCCAGATGCTGGCGCTGCTGCTGGCGACATTGGCCCTGCGCGAGTTCGCCATCCGGCAGATCTGGCGCTGGGCGCTGCGGGCGGCCACGCGCGACTAGGCCAGCGGCGCCGATTCGGGCGCGTTGCAGCCAGCCGCCGGAAGGCATACAATGAACACAGTTATTTCCGCGATATGCGGCAGTCATGATGCGAGATGCTCATATGCCTAAAATTCTGATTGTCGAGGACGACGAGCAGCTTCAGCAAGTGCTGGAGATGACCCTCAAACGCCACGGCTACGAGGTCCACGGATCGACGAACGGCGTCGATGCGATGGTCCAGGCGTCGTCGCTCAAGCCCGACCTGATCGTGCTGGACCTGATGATGCCATTGGCCTCGGGGGATGCCGTCCTGGGCTTCCTGCGCAGCACCGAGTCGCTCAAGCAGACGCGCGTCCTCGTGGTGTCGGCGCATCCCAAAGCCGCCGCCCTGGCCGACCAGCTCGACGCCGATGGATTTCTCGCCAAGCCGGTCGAGATGCAAACCCTGTGCAGCACGATCGATCAACTGCTGGACCCTGAGACGGCGGGCTGAAACTCGCGGCACGGCCCCAGGCGCGGTATACTACCCGCACTTCGTCAACCGAAGGGTCGCTAGGGTTCCGTCACCGCCCGGTGAGGCTGGACCGAGCGCGACAGAAAACCGCCCTGTGCATACCCCACAGCGCGCGGCAGGCACCTGGAGGCATAAAACGCCAGAGGGGATAGGTTGATGCGTTGTACTGCGTCTCTTATCCTTTTTTGCTGGCCGAATCAGGAGGTCGCCAGATGCCGCCTACCCTGTCATCCCACACGCGCGCCGCGTTGCAGGCGCTGTTCGTCACGTTCCTGTGGTCCACGTCCTGGGTGCTGATCAAGCTGGGGCTGGAGGACATCCCCGCGCTGACGTTCGCCGGGCTGCGCTACTGGCTGGCCTTCCTATGCCTGCTGCCGCTGGCCGCGCGTCCCGTCCACCGCGACAGCCTGCGCGCGCTGTCCCGCCGCGATTGGGGGCGGCTGGCCGCGCTAGGGCTGGTCTACTACGCCGTCAACATGGGCACGCAGTTCCTGGGCCTGGAACGCCTGCCCGCCGTCACGGCCAGCCTGCTGCTCAGCTTCACGCCGATCATGGTCGCGCTGCTGGGGATCGCCTTCCTGGCCGAGCCGATCACGCGCCAGCAGTGGGGCGGCATCGGCCTCTACCTGGCCGGGGCGCTGGTCTACTTCTACCCGGTCGCCATCCCCACCGACCAGGTCATCGGCCTGCTCATCGTCTTCGTCGGCGTGATCGCCAACTCGCTCGCGACGGCGATGGGCCGCAGCATCAACCGGGCCAGGACGATCACGCCGCTGGTCGTGACCGTCGTCAGCATGGGCATCGGCGGGCTGATCCTGCTGGTCGCCGGACTCGTGACGCAGGGCCTGCCCGCGCTCGACGCGCGAAGCTGGGCCATCATCGGCTGGCTGGCGGTGGTCAACACGGCCTTCGCCTTCACGCTCTGGAACCACACCCAGCGCACGCTGTCCGCCGTGGAATCGAGCGTGATCAACAACACCATGCTGATCCAGATCGCGGCCCTGGCCTGGGTGTTCCTGGGCGAAGGGCTGAACGGGCGCGCGATCGCCGGGCTGGCGCTGGCTGGGGCCGGCACGCTGATCGTCCAGGTCAGGCGTGCCCGTGCACGCGCTGAATCGCCCGCACCCGCTCCGGCGGCAGCACCTCGACGGTCGTCCCCTGGAAGCCGGTGACGGTCGTGGCGGCGGTTCGGGCTGGTAATTTGTCTCAAATCCGTTAAACTTTCACATAGGGTCGGCGTGCTCTGCGCCGGCAGTGACACCGTCGACGTGCACCCGCCGCCGGACCGGGCGATCCGCGCCGGGGATACGCTGATCATTTTCGCCCATCACAGCAAGATTACCGGCGTGGTCGCGCGCAACCGCCGCCCCCACGTCGCGGCGAGGTCACGCCATGATCAAGATCAAACGCGCCTACGAGTCTCCCGAGCCGGGGGATGGCATTCGCTTCCTGGTCGACCGCTTCTGGCCGCGCGGCGTCACCAAAGACACGATCACAATCGCGGCCTGGCTGAAGGATGCCGCGCCCAGCAAGCCGCTGTGCCAGTGGTTCGGGCACGACGCGGCCAAATGGGACGAGTTCCGGCGGCGCTACACGGCGGAGCTGGACGAGCACCCCGCCGCGTGGCAGCCGATCCTGGACGCGGCCCGGCAAGGGACCGTCACCCTGGTCTATGGGGCGCGCGACACCGAACACAACAACGCCGTTGCATTGCAGCATTATCTGGAAACCAAGCATTCCTGAGGACCACCATGCGCTATCACATCTGGACACTGGGCTGTCAAATGAACGTCGCCGACTCGCAGTTGTTGGCGTCCGAACTCGAAAACCTGGGCCACCACGCCGCCCCCGATCCCAACGAGGCCGACATCCTGGTCGTCAATACGTGCGTGGTGCGCCAGTCCGCCGAGGACAAAGCCTATGGCCGCCTGCGCGAGCTGGCCCGGCTCAAGGAAAGCCAGCCGGACAAGGTCGTCGGGCTGATGGGCTGCCTGGTGGGCGTGCGCGACCCGCTGCGGCTGCGCGCCAAACTGCCCCAGGTGGACGTCTTCCTGCCGCCCTCCGATCCGGCGCCGATGATCGCCTTTCTGCGCGACCGGCAGGCCGAGCACGAGATCCGCGCGCTGGACGACGCCGCCCGTGCCTCGCGTGACGACCTGCAAGACACGCTCGACGAGGGCGCGATCATCCTGCCGGAGCACGAGCGCGGCGCGCTGGTGAGCGCCCACGTGCCGGTGGTCTACGGCTGCTCGCACGCCTGCGCGTTCTGCATCATCCCCTTCCGGCGCGGGGTCGAAAAGTCGCGCCCGGTGGGCGAGATCGTGGCCCACGTGCGCAGCCTGGCGCGCCAGGGCGTGCGCGAGGTGACGCTCTTGGGGCAGATCGTCGACCGCTACGGCAAGGACGTCCCCGACGGGCCCAACCTCGCCCAACTGCTCCGCGTGGTGCACGACGTGGCCGAGGAAGAAGGCGTCGCCCGCATCCGCTTCCTGACCAGCCATCCCAACTGGATGACCGACGAACTGCTCGACACGGTAGCCGAGCTGCCGCGCGTCATGCCGCAGATCGAGGTGCCGGTGCAGGCGGGCAACGACGAGGTGCTCGAACGGATGCGGCGCGGGTACACCGTCGCCCAGTACCGCGCCCTGGTCGAGCGCATCCGGGCGCGCATCCCCGGCGCGGCGATTCACTGCGACATCATCGTCGGCTTCCCCGGCGAAACCGCCGCCCAGTTCCAGGACACCTACGACCTGCTGGCCGATCTCAAGCTGGACAAGGTCCACCTGGCGCGCTACAGCCCGCGCCCGCACACCGTCAGCGCGCGCACGATGGCCGACGACGTCCCGCTGGAGGAGAAGAAGCGCCGCCACGCCGCGCTGGAGGAGCTTCAGGCGCAGGTCGTCGCCGAGATCAACAGCCGCTTCCTGGGCCAGACGGTCGAGGTGCTGGTCGAGGACGAGCACCGGGGCAAGTGGCGCGGGCGCACCCCGCAGAACAAGCTGGTCTTCTTCGAGGACGCCTCGCGCGACTGGCGCGGCCACCTCGCGGACGTCCAGATCACCTGGACCGGCCCGTGGAGCATGCAGGGCCGGCTGGCGGACGCTGCCGGCGACGCGCCCGCCGCGGACGCGGTGATCCCGCTGACCGTCACGAGTCGCTGAGCGGGCCCGCGTCGGCCAGCCGGTAAACCGGCGCGCCGGGCACGGTCAGCACGAGCCCGGCGGCGTCGTCGGGAATCTGCCAGACGAGGGTGATCACCGGCCACCCGTCCGGTGAAGGGGTGAAGGCTTCCAGGCTGCCATCCTGGCGGACGCTCGCGCCGGATGCAGCGGTCTGCGCCGCGTACTCGATCAACAGGCGCGGCGGGCTTGCTTCCATGACGAACTGCGCGGTGAAATCGCTCAGGCCCAGCACGAAACCGTTGCTGCCCAGGTCCAGGCCCGCCGGCGTATAGACCCGATCCTCTCCGTCGCGCAGCACGACCTGAACGGCGGACAGCGCCGCGCCGGGATCGTCGCTCCACAGAGCCAGCTCGACCACGCGGAACAGCATGCCCTCGCCCGCCACATACGGCGAGGTTGGTGTGCCGCCGGGCACGGCGTAGCGCGGCAGGGCCGGGGCGTCCCGCTCGGCGAGCACCCTGGCCCGCCACGTGCTCTGCCTGCGCGGCGCGGCAATGGCTCCCGCGCGCGTGACATCCAACTGGTAGACCCACTGGTCCCCACCGAGCGAGTCCTTACCGAGCGCCCACAGACAGCCATCGCCCCACGCCAGCGCGTTGATCTGGAACACCGGCGCTCCGAATGACGCCAGCACGTCGCCGGTGGTATCGATCACGACCACCGTCGCGTTGTCGGGGAATTCGTTGTAGGCCAGCCACAGGTATTCGCCGTCCCACGCCAACCCGGTCACGTTTTTCGGAAAGGCGAACTCGCCCGCGATTTCACCGTCTGTGTCCAGCTTGTAGACGTTATACTGGTTGGCATACCACAGGTGCGCGCCGTCCCATTCCAGGTCGTGGGAGATGTCCCCGCCCGTGATACGCGTGGGCGCCTCGAACGATCCCAGCTCGACCGTCTCGCGTCCCTCAATCGTGAAGTGATAAATCCCGCCGATGCCGGTGGCGTAAAGCCACAGCGCTTCGCCATCCCAGGCCATGCCTTTCGGCGTGTAGCCCGGCGGCTCATAGGCGCCCAGCGTTTTGCCCGCTGTGTCCACCTTGAACAACGCCGCCGAATTGTCCGCGACCCACAGGCTGGCCCCGTCCCAGGTGAGGCCCTCGGCCATCTGCCCCGGCGCGGGAAAGCTGGCGAGCACGGTCACCGGCGCATCGGCGGGCGGCGTAGGGCTGGGACGCGGCCCCGGCGTGGCGCTGGCGGCGGGCCGGGGCGTGTCTGTGGCAGCCGGGGACAGGGCTGCCGTCGCGGTGGGCGGCGCGCTGGCCGCCGGGGTACCATCCGGCGTGTGAGTCGGCGTGAGGGATGCGCCATCGCCGCCGCCCGGCCCGCGCGTCTGGAGCACGATCGCCACCGCGATGATCAGCGCCGCGAGCCCGGCAATCAGCCACACCCAGCGGCGAGCATGGCCGCCCCGGCGGTCCAGCGGTCCATCGATCCCGACGCTGCGGGTGCGGATCGCCCGCCGCAAGCCCCGGATCAGCCGTTCCATGTCGTGATCGAAGTCGGGATCGTCGCGCACAGGAGCCGCGTTGCGGAAGGTGAGCGCCCTCAGGGTGGGCGGCAGATCGTCCGCGGGGGGCATTGACGCGCCGGAAACCAGCACCGGCGCCACGACGATCCCCCGGTTGAGCGCCGCTTCGATCTCCAGCCGCACGAAATCGTCGGGGTCGTCCAGGCGGCGGCGCCCCGCCTCGTCACGGGCGTCCAGCCAGCCGGGGCCCATGATCACCACCTGGGCATCGCACTGCTCGACGGCGTGCCGGATATGCTCGCGAAAGTCCACACCGGGCGGGATGCTCTCGACGTCCTTGAAGACGTTCTGCGCCCCGCCGAACGCGGCCTTCAGGCGGTCGTACATGCGCCCGCAGATCGTCTGGCTGTCGGCGCGCCGGTAGGAAATGAAAATCCGGGGCATGGTCACCCCCATGCAACAGACGTTTTTACCAGTATAGGACAAAACGGGGGAAATTGTGCCGGGTGTCACAACCGGCTTCGATCGCCCAGTCATCGCACGGTAGGGCAACCGTTGGGAAAGGCCGGGGGTCCCCCAGTATAATCGACCTGTGTTCTGTTCGCGTTCAAAGGAAACAGGTTATGGCGCATCGTGTGTTGACTCTGGTGGGGGTGGCCCTGGTGCTGCTGGCGATGGCGGGTCCCGCCGCGGCCCAGGATGGCGGCGCGAGCTGCCAGGACGTGTATTACGCCGGGATCGGCGACGCGGTCGAGAACTGCGTGGGCCTGCAAGCCGGCACCGTTTGCCTGGGCGCAGGGCCCGGCGAGATCGAGATGGCGTCCGGCCAGGTGGTGGACACGCCGGGCGGATCGGCGGCGCTGTCCGGCATGGCCTCGGTGCGCGCCGGTGACGGCGACGCGTGGAGCCTCGTGATCGGGCGGCTGGCCGACAGCCTGCGCAGCGAGACGTTCGCCACGCTGATCGTGATGGGCCCGGCCCGGCTCGACGCCGCCGAGAGCGCCTCGCCGGCCATCCCGGCCTTCACGCTGTCCCACGCGCCGGAACCGTCCCCCTGCGCCGAGCTGGCGCTGCCCGGCCTGCTGGTCCAGTCCCCGGCGCGCAGCCTCACCCTGTTGAACGTCAACGGCGTGGACGTCGCCGTCAACGGCACCGCCGTCATTCGCGCCCCGGACGCGGACACGCTGGCCATCAGCGCGATCAGCCGCGAGACGATCCTCGGCCAGAGCGGGACCGTCGTGTTCGCCGGATACAGCGCCCGGATCGCTGCGGGCGAACCGCCCGAAGTCGCGCCCTACGATCCCACGTCGGTGGCCTTCCTGCCGGTCGAGCTGCTGCCCATCATCGAGGTGATCCCCGTGCCGGGCAACGCGCTGGTCACCGAGCGAGTCAACCTGCACCTGCGGCCCGACCCGGCCTCGTACACCGGCGAGATCGTCCGGGCGGGCGTGCCGGTGAATGCCCTGGGGCGCAATACCGGCGGCGACTGGCTGCACATCCGCACCTACGAAGGCGAGATCGGCTGGGTGCCGGCGGCGGCGCTGGATGTCAACGTCGCGGGCGAGATGCCGGTCTACGATCAGGCACCGGCCCGCCCGTCGCGGCCCTTCGGCCCGGTGCAGGCGCGCGGCCTGACCACGCCGGAGATGAGCAACGCGCGCTCCGGCCCCGGCGAGGTCTACGAGATCGTCGCCCGGCTGCCGTTCAACACCGACGTCGGCATCTACGCGCAAAGCCCCGACGGCCAGTGGCTGATGATCGAAACACCGGACGGGACCCGCGCCTGGATCAGCGCCAATCTGGTGAGTGTTACTACTCCGGGTTACAATGTGCGCGAACTCCCCTTCTCACCCGATTTCCCGGGTTAGTGACCTGCCTGGAGGTAGCCGGTGAACTCTGAGTCCCAAACTCTTACCGAAGAAGGTCCATCCAGAGAGGCCAGCCGCGTCCCGCCGCGACGTATCGGCGTGGTCATCAACCCGGCAGCGGGCCGCGAACGCGCGATCCTGCGCACGCTCAACACCGTGCTCGACGAGCTGGAGATCGACTGGGACGCGGCCATCACCCACCGCCGGGGCGACGCCCGCCGCCTGGCCGAGAAAGCCGCCGCTGCCGGCGTGGATGCCGTTGCCATCTACGGCGGCGATGGCAGCGTGCTCGAGGCAGCGACCGGCCTGCGCGGCAGCGGCGTGCCGCTCGCCATCCTGCCCGGCGGCACGGCCAACGTGCTCTCGCGCGAGCTGGGCATCCCCGGCGACCTGACCGAGGCGCTGTATCTGCTGGCCGAGGGCACCATCCGCGGCGTGGACATGGGCGCGGTCGGCGAGCAGTTGTTCTTTCACCTGGGGATCGGCTTCGAGGCGGAGATGATCAAGAAGGCCGACCGCAAATCGAAGGAGCGATCGGGCACCATCGCGTACATCTTTTCGGCGCTGCGCGAGCTGCGCAGCCCGCCGACCGCCCTGTTCACGCTGGAACTGGACGGAGAGACGGTCGAGATGGAAGGGATCAACTGCCTGGTGACGACCTTCGGCAGCATCGGCGTGGCGGGCCTCAAGCTGTCGAAAAAGATCGACGTCAGCGATGGCCTGCTGGACGTGATCGTGCTCAGCAAGGCCGATTTCAACACGTTTCTGTCGGTCGCCACGGGCGCGCTGGCATCCGGCGAGATCGGCCACGCGCTCAAACAGTGGCAGATCCGCGAGGTCCGGATCACCGCCGAGCCGCCGCAGGCCATCACCGTCGATGGCGAGATGGTCAAGCTCGATGACCTGTCGATCAAAGTGGTGCCCGAAGCGGTGCGCATTTTCGTCCCGCCGCCGGAAAACTAGCGCCCCCGCGCGCGCACAAAAAACAGGGACCGGTCGCCCAGACGCGCGCCGGTCCCTGCTCGTTTCGGCGAGTGTGCGCGCCCGGCTAGACGCCCAGCTCTTTCCGGTCGACCAGCCACCACGCCAGCCCGAAGTACACCGCCGCAGCGGCAGCCATGATCAGCCAGTTGGTGATGTCCACGCCGTGGTTGATGATGCCCCCGATGTCGTAGTAGTCGAACAGCAGCAGCGGCTGCACCCAATGCAGCGATTCAACCGTGCCCACCAGCCCGTAGATCAGGTACGAGCCGAAGAAAAACAGGTACGCTATCGGCCCGGCAAACCGGCGGCTGGACGGCACCCACACCGCCAGCAGGTAAGTGAAGCCCGCCACGACCATCAGCGGGAAGATGCCCGCCAGCAGCGCGATTGTCACGCGGACCATATCGGTTTCGAACTCGGGCCAGATCTGCGCGCACACGATAACCGTCACGGCGCAAACCGCCAGCACGACCAACATCGTCACCGCCGTGTTCAGCGCGCGCCCAACCAGCAGGTCACGCCGCGAAACCGGCAGGCTGAGCGTCATGTCCATCGTGCCGTCGCGCTCGGCATTGGTGAACGCATTGAACGCCTGCACGATGACGATCGCGCCGAGGATCAACAGGCCCCACGTCCCGACGTAGGTCTGCAGAAAGATGCCCGGATCGACGATGTTGAACTCGGAAATATCCCCGCTGTAGAACATCCGCATGATGCCCTCAGGGTAGGACTCCATCAACTCGCTGATCTCGTCCGCCTGTTCTGCCAGCGACGGGTAGATGCTCATCATCATCAGGATGTAGAGGCCCAGGCCAATCGAGAGCCAGATCATCGTCCGCTTGGAGTCGCGGAAGGCTTTGTTGAAAATGGACGCCATGGCTACGCCTCCTTCTTGCCGTAGTAGGTCAGGAAGATCTCTTCCAGCGTGGGCTGCTCGATGTGAATGTCGCGCACGGTGTAATCCGCCGCCGCTTTGATCACCGCGTCCATGTCCGTCTCGCCGGACACGCGCATCCGGATCTGCGCGCCATCGACCGCCAGATCGGTCACGCCGGGGATCGCGCTGAACCCGTTGCGGGCCGGCGGCTCGGCCAGCGTGAAATGCAGCCAGCGGAACGAGACGCGCGTCAGCGCCGCGACCGTCTCCACCGCTTCCAGCTCACCGCTGCGAATGATGCCCACCCGGTCGCAGATGTGCTCGACCTCGGGCAGGTTGTGCGACGACAGGAACACGGTGCGTCCTTCCTCGCGGACCTCGCGCATCAGCCCGTGAAATACCTGCTGCATCAGCGGGTCGAGGCCGGTGGTCGGCTCGTCGAGGATGAGCAGCTCCGGCTTGTGCGCCAGCGCCACGATGAGGCCCATCTTGCGCTTCATGCCGGTGGACATGCCCTTCAGCGAGCGGTTCAGGTCGAAATCCAACTGCTCGGCCAGCCGCAGCGCCTCGTCCATGAAGCGCTGCTTGCGCACGCCTTCCAGCCAGCGGATGTACTGCACGCCGGTCCAGTTGTCGAGCAGCGCCAGCTCGGATGGCAGATAGCCTATCCGCTGCCGGATGGCGACGCTGTCGCGCACGGTGTCCATCCCGAAGATGGTCGCCGACCCGCTGGACGGGCGGATGAAATCGAGCAAGGTGCGGATCGTGGTCGTCTTCCCGGCGCCGTTCGGCCCCAGGAACCCAAAGATCTCGCCTTGTTTAACCTGTAGATCCAGGTCTTTGATGGCTACGAACTTGCCGTAGCGGTGAGTCAGTTGACTCGTTTGAATGACGACGCCATTCCCATTTGGCATGGCATCCCCCTTTCGTCTACATCAGACTCCACGTCTGATCCATCCTGGTGCCAAAATAGTCTTTGGCGCCCCCTAATTTTTAGGGGTTTTTAATAAAATATTTTACCATGCCTAAAAATTTTGGCAAACGAAATCGCCGGTCGTCTCTCCGCCACGTTTGTTTTCGGCGAGAAATCGCGCGCTCAGGCGCGCCGGAGTTCGCCCTGCCAGCGCTGCAACAGGGCCGGGAACGCGTTCTCGAGAAAGAGGGCCATGTCCCGCATGGTCTCCAGGCGCTCGCGCAAAGCCGGGTCGTCCCCGTTCACGACGTCCAGACCCTGTTCGGCCAGCCGCCTCAGCCGGGTGATCTCCGCAGCCTTAGCCTGCATCAACTCGACCCAGGCACCGGGCCGGATGCGGAAATAATCGCGCCGCTCGCCGGGCAGACACACCCGCTCCACCAGGCCAATGTGGATCAAAAAGCGCGTCATGCTGCTGATCGATCCCTTGCTGGCCTGGAGCACGCTCGCCATGTCGCTCATCGACTGGTGCGGCGGGTCGCAGACCAGCAGCCAGCCGAGGATGCGCCCGGCCATGCGCGTCAAACCGGACTGGTCGAAGAACAGGCCGATTTCCTCGACGAACTGGAGTCGCGGATCGCAATTGGTCAACGAAACAGCAACCCCTTCCTAACCTTCCTCACTGTCAGGAATCGATTCTAGACCGGTCAATTTGTTCAGTCAATACTGTACGAACAGAAAATGCTGACATCAAGCTGACATCGAATCTGACGGGCGCCCCCCAGTTTTGAGGTGATTGCCCGCCGGGGCATTGAAGGCGATTCCGCCCTTGTGTTACACTACGATCACATTTTCGACCGCCGAGCCTGGAAGCCCACGATGGACGATTTACATCCTGCCCAGACTCTCGACCTCTCCGAAGCGCGCGCCGCCTACGAGATGGCCTTGCAGCGCCTGGAGGACGCCCTGCCGCATACCCAGCCCGCGCCCGTGATCGTCGATCCGACCGGCGTGACGTGGCGGCAGGTGTGGGGCCGCGCTGTCCTGCTGGTTCCGTACCTGGTGGGCCGGGGGGTGGCGCGGCTGGCGAACGGCCTGCGCGAGGGGCTGCGCGACACTGCCCAACACGTCAAGGAGCGGCTCGTGCAGGCGGGCCAGCCACAGCCGGCGATCCTGGGCGGCCCCAGGCTGGAGGCCCGCGAGCAGATCCGGCAGTTGCTGCTCGAAGTGCTGTGGGCGCGCGACCACGTGCAGGACGCCATCGAGCACCAGAACGGCGCGCCGTATGCCGTCAAGCGGGACGCGCTGGCGTTCGTTATGGCGAACGAGGCGCGCTTGCAGCGCCTGGGCCAGTTCGCGCTCCAAACCGCCAACCTGGACACGGGCGACCTGCGCGACGCCCACCCGGTGCCGCCCAGCGGCGACCGCTGGTGGTGGTTCCTGAACCTGCCGCGCGCCCGGCTCGCCCGCCGGATGAACCTGGTGTGGTTCCTGCTGGCGATGGTGCCCGCCCTGGCGTCGATCGTGCTGATCACCCTGCTGGCGCAGCGGCTGGCGATCAACGGGCCAGACCTGCTCTCCGGCGCGTCGGTCGTGGCGCAGGTCGGGCTGGGCCTGGGCAGCATCCTGGCCGGGCGCGAGCTGCTGCAGGACCTGATCCTGAAGGGGTCGCGCGTCTCGTGGGAAGGGCAGATCACCTTCGCGCTGGCGTCGCTGTTCCTGGTCGTGGTGGTGATCTTCTATTTCCTGGCGCCGCCGGGCGCGGCCATGGTCTACAACATCTTCGGCCAGCAGGCGATCAACAGCGGCAACGCCGCCGAAGCGGAGCTGTATCTCGAATCCGCCGCCCGGCTCGACCCGGACCCGCACGCCGCCGCGCTGCTGGAGGTCGGCTGCCTGTACCAGACGCTCGGCGCGCCGGATCGCGCGCAGACCGTTTTCGAGCGCGTGCTCGAAGCCGACTCGCGCCTGCTGCTGGCGCGCTATCACCTCGCGGGGCTGTACAACGATCGCGGCGAGACGGACCAGGCGCTGCAACTACTGGAAGACGGCTTGAATCTGCTCGAGGCCGCCCGCGAAGACATGCAAAACGGCGATTACGACTTCCTGCCCAACGTGCGCACCGAGGCTGAAACGGACCAGCTCGAATACCTGCTGCGGCTGGCGCGCGGGCGGGCCTACCTGGAAAGCGGCGCGCCCGAACAGGCCAAGGGCAACCTGCGCGACGCGGAGGCCCTGTTCAACCAGATCGCCGCCGAGGCCAACGGCAGCGCCGGGACGCGGGGCGCCGCCGTCCCGCACGACCGGCTCGACCTGTCGTGCGGGCCGGATGATAACCTGGAGCCGTACATCCTAAGCACGCAGCTCACGCTGCACTATTACCTGGCGCTGATGTACGATGCCCTGTGCGACGACCCGGCCACCATCCAGGCGGCCATCGAAGAATGGCGCTACGTGCGCAACGGCCAGCCCAGCAGCAGCCGCCAGGAAGCCTGGCGCGACGACGCCGTGCTGCGCCTGTCGTCCGGCACGACCTGTGAGAACAATTACAACCTGGGATCGAATCCAAGCCTGTCGCGGCTGCCCGCGCGCCGCTGACCCTGAACGACGAAGGAGCTTGTTCCATGCGTAAACTGACGTTGATTGGCCTCATTCTGCTGGCGGTGATCGCGGCCTTGCCCGCCGGGGCAGGGCTGCGCGATGCCGGCGCCCAGGGACGTGACCGCACCCCGGTCAACCTGGTGCTGAGCGTGGATAACGGGGTCGAGGCGCGGCTGAACCGCATGGACTGGGACGTGAATGCCTGGGCGCCCGTCGTGCCGGGGACCGGCGTGCGCGCCAGCGACTACATCGACCTGCTGGGCCGCACCACGCTCACCATCCTGTGCACGGACCTCAAGCCGATCGAACAGCGCGGCAGCGAGGTCCCCCGTTGCGATGCCTACCCGTCCACACCGCTCTTCTTCTACGCCGACGATCCCGCCTGGACCGGCGACGATGGCCCCACCTCGGTCCGGGTGACCGATGCCGATCCGGACAGCTTCCCGCCGGAGATCCGCGATCCGGACGCGCTCGACCTCAGCGTGTTGGATGGTGACGACCGGGCGCGCGTGGCCGAGCAGACGCAAGCTATCACCGGCCTGGACCTGCCGCCCGAGGGGACCGCCTTCGCCCTGGCGAGCTATTACCGGGGCCAGGGGATGCTGATCGACGCGATCGGCGCACTGACCGCCCTGCCCGACCTGGGCTGCACCGAGCGCCGCCCCGCCGTCGAGCCGCCCCCCGCCAACCGCCGCCCGCTGGTCCAGTCGCCGGTGCTGTACCTGCGCCTGGGCGAGTTGTACGAGATGGTCGGCCAGGTCGAGGACGCGGGGCGCTCGTACCTGTGCGCGGCGGATCTGGCCGAGGCGCTGGACGATCCGGCCAACGCGGGGCTGGCCTACGCGCGGCAGGCAAACATCGCCGAGGACACGGCCCAGGCCATCGACCTCTACCAGCGCGCCATCGACAACTACGCGCTGCTGGGCGCGATGGACGCGGCGCAGCTCATGCTCGACACGTGCGGCCTGCGCAACTGCGCCATGCCGTAGGCCGTATACAATACTCGGAAGTCCCGAACGCGTGGTGACCAGCCACGCGTTCTTGTGCGTATACGTCTCCGGAGGACCATACCGTATGCTGCCACAACACCACATGATCGAGCGCGTGCGGGCGCTGTGCCACAGCGACGCGCGCCTCGACGCCGCCATGATGTACGGCTCGTTCACGCGTGGCGAGGGCGACGCCTTCTCGGATATCGAGTTTCTGCTGTTCTTCGACGACGAGGCGTTCGCCAGCGTCAACCCGCGCGCGTGGCTGAGCCAGATCGCGCCGGTGGAGATGCTCTACGCCAACGAGTTCGGGATTACCACCGTCATTTTCGACAACCTGATTCGCGGCGAGTTCCACTTCCACCGCCTGGCCGATCTGGAGGCGGTTGCGGCGCCGTGGCCGGGGCTGGTCACGTTCCCCTCGCTGGACGCGACGCTCATCGCCGACAAGTCCGGCAGGCTGGCCCCGCTGCTGGAGCCGATCATCGGGCCGCCGCTCGAACAGGCGACCCCGCCCACAGCCCAGTTCGCGGTGCACGGCTACCTGAACTGGCTGTTGTTTGGGATCAGCGTGCTGCGGCGCGGCGAGAACGCTCGCGCGCACGAAATCCTGAACATCGTGCACCGCCACCTGCTGTGGATGGCCCGCGTGCTGGAAGGCACGACCGCCAACTGGCTCACGCCGTCCAAGTCGCTGGAGCGCGACCTCTCGCCGGAAGCCTACGCGCGGCTGGCGGCGTGCACCGCGCCGCTCGATCCGGACGCGCTGCGCCGGGCGTACGCGGCCTGCTGGGAATGGGGCGGCGAACTGGCGGCGGCGCTGCGCGACCGCTACGCGCTCGACTTCCCCGCCGGGCTGTGGGAGCGCGTCGGGCGCCTGCTCGACGGGGAGTGACTCACCGGGGCGCGCACGACGGCACCAATCCGGCCTTGACACGCCCGCATATTTCGATATACTTCTAATTTGATGTGTATCGAACGAGGTGCAACCATGACTCAAGGACAGTTCGAGGCGATCCTGCAATTCTTCAAGGCGCTCGGCGACGAAACGCGCCTGCGCATCGTGGCGCGGCTGGGCGAGAGGCCGCACAGCGTCGGGGAACTGGCCACCGCGCTGGAGCTCTCCGAGCCGACCATCTCGCACCACCTCGCCAAACTGCGCGAGGCGGGCCTGTTGAACCTGCGCGCCGTGGGGACCAGCCGCATCTACCGGCTGGACGAGCGCAATCTGGCGACGAAAGCGGGCGTCGTCGCCAGCCTGCCGGACGCGCTGCGCGCCGCGCCGGTCGAAAAGCCGGACATGAGCTGGATCGACGCGCTGGACATCGCCGAGGCGGACCGCAAGGTGTTCAAGGACACCTTCTGGGGCACGCGCCTCAAGCAGATCCCGACCAAGGAGAGCAAGCTGCTGGTCGTGCTGCGCTGGCTGGCGAGCAAGTTCGAGCCGGGCACGCAGTACACCGAGCGCGAGGTCAACGAGATTCTCAAGCCGGTGCACGCCGACTATGCCCGGCTGCGGCGCGAGCTGATCAACTTCCACTTCCTGGAGCGCGAGCCGGGCGGCGGCCTGTACTGGCTGGCCGCTCATCAACCGGCCTGACGCCCGCATCGCACCCACCAAACGAAACGGGGACTTCGCGCGAAGTCCCCGTTCTGTGTACCGGCGCTAGCCGGTAATCGGGATCTGGTTGACGTCGGTCCCGGCCTGGAGCGTCGTGTACGGCCCGCTCACCCAGCCGGTGACCGCGTTATAACGAATCTGGTACCACGAGGCCGCGGCGTTGCGCCCGATGATCTGCGCCGACTGGCCCATCGGCAGCCAGCCCACCACCGGGTAGACCACCGCCGGGCCGCTGCGAATGTTCAGGTTCACGTTCGCCGTCAGGTTGTAGGCGCCCGGCTGCGGCGTGGGCGGCTGGGGCGTGGGCTGTGTGATCGGGATCTGGTTGACGTCCGCGCCCGGCGAGAGTGTGGTGTACGGCGCGCTCACCCAGCCGGTGACCGTGTTATACCGGACCTGCCACCACGTCGCCTCGGCGTTGCGCCCGATCACCTGCGCGGACCGGCCAGCCGGGAGCCAGCCGATCACGCCGTAGCTCAGGCCGGGCCCGCTGCGGATGTTCAGGTTCACGTTCGCCGTCGCCGTGATCGTCGATGGCGGCGGGACCGGGGTGCCCGGACCGGTCCAGGTGATGGGCACGTTCTGGGTGTTGACCGCCGAGACGTAGGCGCCGCTCACCCAGCCGGTGATCCCGTGCACGTTGGGCTGGCCGAAGGCCGGGATCGTGATCTGCCACCACGAGCTATCGGCGTTGCGCCCGATGATCGGGTAGGTCTGCCCGCGCGCGATCTGCGTGATGACCGTGCCGATGTCCACGCCCGGCGCGTTGCGCACGTTCAGCCCGTAGGACAGCACGGTGAGCATGGCTCCGCTGGGCGGGGTCGTGGGCGGCGGTGGGGGCGCCGTGGGCGTCGGTTCCGCGACCTGCTCTATCGTGAAGGCGAGGAACGCCACGCCGGTCCCCTCGTAGTATTCGACGACGATCGGCACCTGCCCGCCCCCGGTATAGAACGTGGCCGTGTACCACTGGCCGCTCGACACGTGGAACTGGTCGATCAGCAGCGCCCCGGCGACCCACACCCGCACGCCATCATCCGCCGCCGTGCGGATCAGGTAGTGGCCGGGGTTCAACGGCTGCGCCGAGGTATAGCGGGCCGAGAAGAAGTCGGCATTCACGCCCGGCGCGAGCGGCGTATCGGTCCAGTTGAAGCCGACGTTCGGCGACTGCGTGGTGTAGGCCGGCGCCCCTTGCAGCGAGATGTTGTTGTAGTATTCGACCGTCCAGACGGCGCCCCCCTGGGCTTCGGCTGGCCGGGCGGCTACCCCGGCTAAAGAGCTTGCGAGCAAAAGAACTACGGTAATCAGCGTCAGTCGTTTCATGGCTTTTTTCCCTTCCTCCCTCTATGGCAGTTCCGATGGCAGACGCACCCAAGGCGAGCTTTGATGGCGATAGAAGGTCATACCCGGTGTGAAGGCGTGTCGCGTCAGTTGCAGAGCGTGTCACCGGCGCGAAACCGGCTCGTCACGCTCCCGGTCAGAACCCTTATTTATATTATATGGGATGTCGTACAGGCGTGGAGCAAACGCGGGCTTTACGTCTTGCTAGCGTAGGGAGCGCGGTGAAAAAACACGAGCGGACCGACCTGATCCGCTCGTGCGTGGGCTTGGGGATGAGTCGACAGGGCCGCGCCGCGCCTACTCGACGCGCTCCAGCACGTGGGCAACGGCGGTCCCGCCCAGGCCGCCCAGGTTCAGCGCCAGCCCCAGCCGCGCGCCCTCGACCTGGTTCTGCCCGGCGGCGTGGCGAAGCTGCAAGGCGATCTCAACCGCCTGGTAGACGCCCGTCGCGCCCAGCGGATTGCCGCGCGCCTTCAGGCCGCCGAACGTGCTGATCGGCAGCGCGCCGCCGCGCAGGATCGCGCCCTCGACGGCGGGCTTCCACCCCTCGCCGCGCCGGGCGAAGCCAACCGCCTCCAACTGGAGCGCGGCCAGGATGGTGAAGCTGTCGTGCAGCTCGGCCAGGTCCAGGTCGCCGGGCGCGATCCCGGCCTGCTCGTAGGCCCGGCCCGCCGCCAGGTTGGCCGCGCGCAGGAACAGCATATCGGCCCGGTTGTGCAGCGCCAGCGTATCGGTCGCCGCCGCGCTGCCGCGCACGCGCACCGGCTGCGCCACCATGTCCAGCGCCCGCTCGGTCGTGGTGAGGATCACCGCCGCCGCGCCGTCGCCTTCGGGCGCGCTGTCGAACAGGTTGACCGGGTCGGCCACGACCGGCGCCTTGGCGAACGCGCCGGGGCGAAGCTGGTTGCGGTACATCGCGTTGGCGTTCAGCGCGCCGTTGGCGTGGGCGTTGATGCTGAACGGCTCGAACTGCTCCAGCGCCACGCCGTGCTCGTGCATGTAGCGCCGCATGAGCAGCGCCGCCAGCGCGGCGGGGGTCGCGCCGCCGCCCGCTTCGTAATCCGCGTCGAGCACCGTCGCCAGCGCCGTGTCGCGCTCGCTGCCCGTGCGGTCGGTCGCCTTCTCGACGCCGATCACCAGGACGGTGTCGGCCAGCCCGCCGGCCACTGCCAGAACGCCCTGGCGCAGCGCCATCCCGCCGGACGCGTCCGCCGCCTCGACGCGCAGCGCCTCCGCCCCGGCCAACCCCGCGAAGTCCGCGAGGAGCGCGCCCAGGTGATTCTGCGCGCTCAGGTTACCGCCCAGCGCGTTGCCGACGATCACCGCGTTGACCTGCTGCACGGCGGCATCGCGCAGCGCCGCCTGAATCGCGCCCAGCGCCAGGTGCCGCAGCCCCGCGTCCCAATGCTCGCTGACGGGCATCTGCCCCACGCCAATAATCGCTACGTCTCGCATCGCCATTCTCTTCCTTTCAATCCAGCGCTTCGTCGCGCGGCCAGTCCTCGCCGGACCACACGCGCCGTGCCGTCCAGGGGCGCGGCTCGCCCGACCAGAAATCATGCGCCGGGGACAGCCCCAGCGGCAAAAAGCCCACCGTGCACAGGTACAGGCTGCCGGTGGAGATATACGGCTCGGCGAGGCCCGGCTGGTGCCCGCTCAGGCCCAGCGTCAGCCACCCATCCGCGTCGAACGTCCCGGCGGGGTCCATCGTGCGGCGGATGACCGCCGTCAGCGCGCCGCGCACCTGGGCCGGGGGCAGGCTCGCCGGCAGGTGATCCTGCAGGGCGAGTTGGGCCAGCAGTTGGAACGCGCCCGCCCGGTAGGTGATCGAGCGCCCGACGACCGGGAAGGACCCGTCCGGGCCGATCATCCGCTCCTGGATCACAGCGTAGCGTTGCGCGCGCGCCAGGAACGGTTTCGCCAGCGCGTCCCACGCCGGGTGGACGCCGTGCAGCTCGCGCACGATGTCCAGCAGCATGGGCTGGATCACGTAGCTGTTGTAGTAGTCCGCGTGAAAATGCGCGCCGTCCGCGTAGACGCCATCGCCCAGGTACCACTGCTCGTGCTGGCGCAGCGCGTAATCGATCCGCAGGATGTCGCCTTCGCCGGCGAAGCGGTGCAGGAACGTCTCGACCATCGCCGCGAACAGCAGCCAGTTGTTGAAGTTCGGGAAGATCGAGCGCACCTGCTTGACCGCCTCGATCACCATGCGCTGCGTCGCGCCGTCCAGCGGGTACCACAGCACGTCCGGCGCGCGCAGGATGCCATGCACCAGGAAGGCCGCGTCGACCAGCGGCTGCCGGTCCTGCGAGAAGTTCAGCGCGTCGGGCGAGGCGGGATCGCAGGCGGCGCGCAGCCCGCGCTGCGCCAGGTCGGCCAGCTCGGCGCGCAGCCGTTCCTCGTCCGCGGCCAGATCGCTCGCGCCCAGCCACGGGGCCAGCCCGGCCAGCGCCCGACCGAACGCCTCCAGGTGCGTGACATGCCGCCGGTCTTCCGGGTTCGATACTTCGATGGGCATGGTGGCGCGCAGCCGCCCGTGCGCCAGCGCATCGAGGACGGGGTGGCAGACGCGGTACAACGTCTCCGCCCAGTACCGGCGGTCTTCCAATCCGGTGGTCGTCATGATCATTCCACCAGCAACTTGCCGCGATAGCGCGTGTACAGCGCGTAGTCGATCTCGGTGCGGCGCGCGACGTACTCGCGGGTGAGCGGCGCTTTGTCGCGGCGCTCGACGATCGGCTCGCGCACGACCAGATCGAACGCGTCCGACCCGGCGCCGCTGCCGTAGCTCACCATCAGGATGCGGTCGCCCGGCTGGGCGGCGTCCAGGGTGGCCGTCAGGCCCAGCAGCGACGACCCGGCGTACACGTTGCCGACCAGGCCGGAGAGCAGGCCCGGCTCGAGCTGGTCGTCGCTGAAGCCGAGCACCTTTCCGGCCCGCTGCGGGAACTTGACGTTCGGCTGGTGGAAGATCGCCCACGTGTAATCGGCGGCGGTGGTGCCCATCATCTCCATCAGGCGCTGCCCGGCGCTGAGCGTGTGCTGGAAGTAGGCCGGCTCGCCGGTGAAGCGGTCGCCGTGGCTGGGATAGGTCTCGTGCGCGCGCCGCCAGAAGTCCGGCGTATCGGTCACGTACGAGTAACTGCCCTGGATCGCGGCCACGCTCTCGTCTGCCGGGCCGAGCAGGAAGGCCGCGCCGCCCGCCGCCGCGGTGTATTCGAGCGCGTCGCCGGGGCGGCCCTGGGCGGTATCCATGCCGATCGCCAGCACGTAGCGCGCCATGCCGCTGCCCACGAACCCGATCCCGGCCTGCATCGCCTCGGACCCGGCCTTGCAGGCGAATTCCCAGTCCGCTGCCTGGATGTTGGGCGCGGCGCCGATGCTCTCGGCCACGACGGTCGAGGAGGGCTTGACGGCGTAGGGGTGGCTCTCGCTGCCGACCCACACCGCACGGATCAGGCGCGGGTCGATCCCGGCGCGGGCCAGCGCGTTTTGCGCGGCCTCGATCGACATCGTGATCACGTCTTCGTCCAGCCCGGCGACCGCTTTTTCCTTGACCGGGCTGCCGCCCAGGCCGCCGGTCCACACGCGGGCCACTTCGCGCCCCGGCAGCCGGTAGCGCGGCACATACGCGCCATAGCCGACGATGCCCACCGGGCGATCGGGCTTGAGCACGCTCATAGGATTGGTTTCGTCTGGCATGGTCATCTCCACAGGTTGTCGTTGGACCACGCGAACAGCCCGCGAACGCGATCGGCGCCGGGGCTGTTGGCGATGAACTGGTCAGATGTTAGCAGCGAACGGCTCTCAAAAGCTATCAAATACGCGTCATTTGCTGTCAGGCCGGGCGCGCCCCGCGCCCCGAATAGCCCGGACGGTCTATCGCCACCGCAAGCGAATTTGGTTAGACTTGATTAGCAGGGGTGCATTTCACGGCAGTTCACAGCGCGTTTTCATCCCCCATCGTGCAGAGCCCTTTCCCGCGATTGCGCAGGCGGAAACGGATGGGGGAGCGCGCGCCGGGCGTGGGCGAGCCGTGCTGGATGCCCCCGTGCAGCTTATGTGTCCAACGACGGGAGTCAACCGGTGCCAGGTTCTTCGACTGCGCTCATCATCGGGCTGGCCGCGGCGTATGCCGTCCTGCTGCTGATCGCCGCCCGCCACGTTCGCGCGCCGTTGAACGCGGGCGCGCGGTGGTGGCTGCTGCCCGCCCTGCTGGCCGCGCTCGCCGGGGCGCTGGTGCGCCTGCTGCCCGCCGGCGCGCACGTCGAGCCGCGCTACGAAGCGCTGTTCGTCCGCGAGCTGACGCAGCCCGCGCTGGCCGTGATCCTCACCAACGTGATGCTGGTCAGCTTCAGCGCCCAGGCGCTCAGCTACGTGCAGAACCGGCGGGGCCGGCTGTGGGCCGTGGCCGGGTTGATCTGGGCGGCGGCGCAGGCCGTCGCCAGCGCGACCACCACCGGATCGGTCGTTGGCGAGGAAAACTGGCTGGCGAGCCTCACCGACCCGGTATCGTGGCCGGGCGTGCTGGCCGTCGGCGGCTGGATCGCGCTCGGCGCGGTGCTGCTGATCGCCGCCGCCGTCGCGTTCTACCGCGCCCACCTGTCCGAGATCGCCAACAAGGCGCTGTTCGCGGCCATCACCGGGGTGCTGGTGTTCGCCGGAGCCGCGCTGGGCGCCAGCGGGTCGAGCCCGCTGGCCGAAGCCGGCTGGGTGATCCAGCTCGCCGGGCTGGCCGGGGCCGTGTACGGCGTCGAGACGTACCGCATCGTCGACATCCGCCGCACGCTGCGCCGCACCGCCGCCGCCAGCGCCCTGCTGACCGTCACCGCCGCCGCGTTTTTCGCCGCGCTGGTGGCCGCCCGACAGCTCCACGAAGCCGGGGATGCGTCCTATCTGGCGCTGGCCGGGCTGGCGCTCGCCGGGGCCGTGATCTACTGGCCGCTGCGCGCGCTGACGGAACTCGTCGTGGGCCGGATGTTCGTCCCGGCGGCGGCGCGCGCGTCCGGGGCGCTGCGCCAGCTCAGCGAGAACATCACCGGCGTGGTCGACCTGGACACGCTGGTCGACGTGACGATGACCACGCTCGGCCAGGTACTGCGCGTGCGGCGGGCCGGGCTGATCCTGGTCAGCGAGGAGAACGGCAGCACCCTGATCGTCGAGCCGGTCGGGCACGGCCTGGGCGAGATGCCGGACATCCAGGGGCGTATTTCGCGCTCCGGGCCGATCACCCAGCGGCTGTTGCACCGGCGCGCGCCCATGCTGCAATACGACCTCGACTTCGGGCGCAGCTACGCCAGCGTGCCGCCCGAGGAGCGCCGGTTCTTCCAGCAGACGCGCATGAGCGCCTACGTCCCGGTCGTGGTGCAGAACCACCTGATCGGCATCCTGTGCTGTGGGGCCAAGACCAACGACGATCCCTTCACCGACCAGGACCTGGAACTGCTGATGACCATCGCCAACCAGGTCGGCGTCGCGCTGCGCACCGCCCGCCTCGTGACCGACCTGCGCCGGCGCGAAACCGAGCAGGCCGCGCTCAACAAGGCCCTCTCGACCACGACCGAACAGCTCGAAAAGCTGGACAGCGTCAAGACCGATTTCATCACCATCGCCAGCCACGAACTGCGCACGCCGCTGGCCCAGATTCGCGGCTACAGCGAGATCATGGAGGCGATGAACGAGGACGGGATGCTCGACCAGGACCAGATCGCGGGCATGACCGGCAACCTGCGCAAAGCCGCCGACCGCCTCGAAAACCTGATCGCCGCCATGCTCGACGTCAGCGAGCTGGACGTGAACGCGATGGACCTGCGCTTCGCCGAAACCACCGTCGAAAGCGCGATGCGCATGGCGATCGAGCCGCTGACCGACGCGATCCGCAGCCGCAAGCTGATGCTCTCGGCGCGCGGCCTGCGCGACCTGCCGCCCATCCAGGCCGACCAGCAGCGGCTGGTGCAGGCGTTCCGCAACGTGGTCGTCAACGCGGTGAAATACACGCCGGACGGGGGCCGCATCGAGATCACCGGGCGCCGCCAGGACGACGACATCCTGATCGCGATCAAAGACAACGGCATCGGCATCGATCCGGCCAACCACGACCTGATCTTCGAGAAGTTCTACCGCGCCCAGGACCCGAACCTGCACAGCACCGGCGCGACCAAGTTCATGGGCGCCGGGCCGGGCCTGGGCCTGACCATCGCCAAGGGCGTCGTCGAGGGCCACGGCGGGCGCATCTGGGTATCGAGCACGGGCCACGACCCGGAGAACACGCCCGGCAGCACGTTCTACATCCTGCTGCCGCTGACCCCGCCGGACGGCGCGACGCGCGTGCTGCCGTTCGAGGCCAGCCTGAGCCTGAGCGCCGCGCAGATGAAACATCTCTTCGCCGCGGCCCGCCAGCCGAGCCCCCCGCCGCCGCCCGGCGACCACCCCACCCGCGCCCGCCCCCCGCGCCGGCTGCAACTCGATCGCTGAGCCGCCCTGCCGGGATTCTTGCGCGGGCGTGGTATAGTTAGTGACACAGCCCTTTGCATGGAAAGGATACACATATGCAGACACGACGACTGGGCCGCACCGGCCACATGAGCAGCCTGGTGATCATGGGCACCGCGGCCTTCTGGGAGATCGACCAGGCGGGCGCCAACGCCGCGCTCGATCTGGCGCTGGAGCGCGGCATCAATCACATCGACGTCGCGCCCCAGTACGGCAACGCGCAGCAGGTCGTCGGCCCCTGGCTGGAGTCGCGGCGCGACCGCTTCTTCATAAGCTGCAAGACCCTGCTGCGGACGCGTGACGAAGCCTGGGCCGACCTGCAGAACTCGCTGGCCCTGCTGCGGACGGACGTGATCGACCTGTACCAGTTCCACGCCATCACCACCTGGGACGAGTTCGAGCAGATCTGCGCGCCGGGCGGTGCGGCGGAAGCGTTCCGGCAGGCGCGCGACGAGGGCCTGGTGCGCTACCTGGGCATCACCGGCCACGGGATGCTGGCCCCGGCCATCCAGGCGGCGGCGCTGGAACGGCTCGACCTGGACACGGTCATGTTTCCGCTCAACCCGCGCCTCTACGCCGACGCCGACTACCGGCGCGACGCCGAGCGCCTGCTGCAACTGGCTCAGCAGCGCGACGTGGGCGTGATGATCATCAAGGCCATCGCCAAAGGCCCCTGGGGCGACAAAGAGAAAACCTACGGCCCGTGGTACGAGCCTTACGCGGGCTACGACGCCATCGAGCCGTCGGTGCGCTTCGTGCTGTCGCAGCCGGTGACGTGCCTCGCCAGCGCCGCCGACGTGCGCCTGCTGCCCGCGATCATCGAGGCCGCCGAGGAATTCACGCCGATGAGCGAGAGCGAGCAGGCCGCGCTGATCGCCAGCCGGGCCGGAGACGAGCTGATTTTCGAGCCGATCTGATCCGTCGCAGACGACACCGAGGACACCAGGATGATCCGGGCGATTTTCTTCGACTGGGGCAACACGGTCATGTACGACCTGGACGAGTTCCAACACCTGGGCGCGATGGCGAACTGGCCTTACGTGAAAGTCGTGCCCGGCATCGAGGACGCGCTGCGGGCGCTCAAGCCCGATTACCGGCTGGTCATCGCCACCAACGCCGTCATGTCCACCGCCGAGCAGGTGCGGGCGGCGCTGGCGCGCGGCGGGCTGGACGGCTACTTCGACGGCATCTGGACCGCGCTGGAGCTGGGCGTCGCCAAGCCGGACCCGGCGTATTACACGGCGGTGCTGCGCGAGGCCGGGCACGCGCCCGGCGAGGTCGTGATGGTCGGCGACACGTTCTCGACCGACGTGCTCGGCGCCAAGCGGGCCGGGATGCGAGCCGTGTGGTATAACGCCAACGGGCAGCCCCCTCCACCGGAGGGCGCGGGCGCCGCCGACGCCGTGATCCGCGACCACGCCGAGTTGAGCGCGGCCATCCGCCGCCTGGGCTGAGGGGCATGGATACCTACCGCAAGCTGTTCATCCCGGCGCGCCCCACGCGCGTGATCCTGATCACGGGCGGCACGTCCGGCATCGGGCACGCGGCGGCGCTGATGTTCGCGGCCCTGGGCGACTGCGTGGCCGTGACCGGGCGCCGGGCCGAGCGCCTGACGGATCTCCAGCGCGAGGCCGAAGCCGCCGATCTGCCGGGCGCGATCCTGGCGATCGAGGCCGACGTCACCGACCCGGCGGCCATGCAGCGCGCCGTCGACCGGACGGTGAGCAAGTTCGAGCGCCTGGACGTGGTGGTCGCCAACGCCGGAATCGGCCACCGCGGCCCGCTGGTCGAGGCGCGCTGGAGCGACCTGGAGACGGTGCTGCGCACCAACATCGACGGCGTGATCCACACCGTGCGCGCGGCGGTCCCGGCCATGCGCAGCGCGGGCGGCGGGCATATCGTGCTCGTGTCGTCGATCCTGGGGCCGGTGCCGGGCGCGTATGCCGGAGCGTACAGCGCCAGCAAAGCCGCCACCGACGCGCTGGCGCGGTCGCTGCGCGGGGAATTGAAAGCCGATCACATTCGCGTCACCGTACTGTGGGTCGGCCAGGCGCACACCGAGTTCGCCGACAAACGGCTCGGCCAGCCGGGCCGCGTCGCCACCCGCTGGCCCACCATGTCGCCGGAACAGGTCGCCGGCGGCATCGAGCGCGCGCTCGAACGCAAGCCGCGCACCATGACCGTCCGCTGGATCGACCGCCTGTTCATCTGGGCCGGGAGGCAGTTCCCGGCGCTGATGGACCGGCTGTTGGCCCGTATCTACGGCTAGAGAAAGGACGCACCATGCCCGACCATCGCCTTCCCTCCGACACGCACATCGGGCTGGCACACCTGCGCGTGACCGATCTGCCGCGCGCCCTGAGCTTCTACGGCGAGCGCATAGGCTTCCGCGAAGTGCGGCGCGACGGCGCGACGGCGATCCTCTCGGCCACCGGGAACGCGCCCGCCCACCTGGTGCTCGAGGCCGACCCCGGCGCGCGCCCCAAACCGCCGCGCACGACCGGCCTGTACCACGTCGCGATCCGGCTGCCCACGCGGGCGGCGCTGGCGCGGGTAGTCCGGCGGTTGGCGGCGGGCGGCTGGCCGTTTCAGGGCGCCGCCGATCACGGCGTCAGCGAGGCGTTCTACCTGGCCGATCCCGACGGCAACGGCCTGGAGCTGTACGCCGACCGCCCGCGCGATCAGTGGGCCTGGGCCGGCGATCAGGTGGTCATGGTGACCGAAGCGCTGGACGTGCCGGGGCTGCTGGCCGAGGCCGGCGACGCAGACGACGGCCCGATCGATCCGGGGGCGGACATCGGCCACGTGCACCTGTCGGTGAGCGACCTGGCGCGGGCCGAGGCGTTCTACGCGGACCTGTTGGGGCTGGACGTCACCCAGCGGAGCTATCCCGGCGCGCTGTTCCTGGCCGCGGGTGGGTACCACCATCACCTGGGGACCAACACCTGGGCCGGACGAGGGGCCGCCGCGCCGCCGCCGGACGCGGTGGGGTTGATAGCGTTCGAGCTGCGCCTGCCCGATCGCGGGGCGTGGGCGGCGCTGGTCGAGCGCATCCGCGCGGCGGGACACGCGCCCCAGCCGGCGCCCTCGTACGGCGCGGAAGACGCCGTCCTGCTGCGCGATCCGGACGGGAACGGCGTGCTGCTGTCAGCCGGCGCGGACTGAACCGGGCGCGCGTTTGCACCTACCCGCCCGGCTCGTCGATCTCGTAGCGCCCCTCGCCGAGCATGTTGGTCGCGAAATCGAGGATGTCGTCGTTGATCCCGATCGGGTGATTCGGGAACTCCATACACGCCGGTTTGCTCCCCTCGCCCACCAGCACGATCCGGAAATGATCGTGGCCGGGATACTGCGTCACGAAGCCGTGCAGCCGCCGGAGCTTCTGCCGGTCCCGGTTGGAATCGCCGGAGCGCTCCAGGTACAGCGTCAGCAGGCGTCCGGGCGGCGGCGGCTCGGGCGCGGGTTTGGGCTGCGGGCGCTGCCGGGGTCGCTGGCGGAATTCGGGGGGCGGCGCGGCGTCTTCCTCCGGCGGGCTGTCGTCCGGCTGCACGTGGCGCGACAGCGGCTGCGGCTCCTGCACGCCGACGATGTAGCCGGTATCCTCGTGGTATTCCCACTCCGGCGCGGGATGCCAGCCGTTGTCCAGCTCATCCGCCAGCCAGCTTGGCATTTCCCGCTCGGTGATCAGGCCGGTGCTCTGCGCGGGCGGGCGCGACGGGCCCGCCGCGGGCGGTTCGAGCGGGGGCGCGGTTGGCACGCTAGCCCCCGCGCTGGCCGGCATGATCGTCTCGGCGGGCGGCTCCGGCGCTTCGGCAGGCGTCGGGTCCGATCGCAGCTCGCCGGTCTCCTCGTCGAATGGGGCGCTGGCGTCCTCGTCATCGTCGTCGCCGTTCGCCTCGCCGGAGTCGTCCCACGGGAACACGAAATCGTTGAGCGCCGACAGCCGGTCATCGATGGCCTCGACCGTTTCGAGGTCCTGCCGCACCTCATCGACGATGATCTGCATGTCGCCGCGTGTGGTGTCGGCCTTGCCCCGGAGGACCAGCACGCTGTCTTCCTTGACCATCTCGCGGAACTTCTCCCACGTGCGCGGGAACATCACGGCGCTGATCGTGCCGGTGATGTCCTCGATGGTCAGGATCGCCATCGCGTCGCCCTTCTTGGTGATGATGTTGCGCACCTCGGTCACCAGCCCGGCGATGGTCACCTGGCGCCCGTTGGCGGCCTCGCCCTCCTCGATCAACTCGGCGCTGGGGCGGACGTTGGCGCTGGCGAACTTGTCGGCGAGCGCCCGCAGCGGGTGATCGGTCACGTACAGGCCGACGAGTTCCTTCTCCCAGCGCAGCATCTCGCGCTTGTCGACGTGCTCGACGTCCGTCAGGGACTTGAGGATGCTCTCGGCAGACCCGAACTCGACGCCGGTCGCCTCGCCGAACAGGCTCATCTGGCCGATCTCTTTGGCCTTGTGATAATCCGCCGAAAAGCTCAGGATGCGCTCGAGCGCGGCCCGCAGGGTGGGCCGTTCGGCGAAGCCGTCCAGCGCCCCCACGCAAATCAGCGAGTCGAGGGCGCGCTTCTGCACGATGCGCAGATCGACCCGGTGGCAGAAATCGTCCAGGTCGCGGAAGGGGCCTTCCGCCTCGCGCTGCTCGATGATGTGCATCAGCGGGCCGACGCCCACGTTCTTGACCGCGCCCAGGCCAAAGCGGATCGCGCGCGACCCGTCCGGCTGGGGCTCGATGGTGAAGTCGAGCATGCTCGCGTTGACGTCCGGCGGCAGCACGGCGATCCCCATGCGGTGGCAGTCCGCCGCGAACAGGCTGACCTTGGCCGAGTCGTCGCGGTGCACGCTCATCAGGGCGGCCATATACTCGTGCGGATAGTGGCACTTTAAAAATGCCGTTTGACAAGTTAGAACAGCATAGTCGGCAGCGTGTGACTTGTTGAAGCCGTACCGCGCAAAGAACTCGATATCATCGAAGATAAGATTCGCCGAGTCCGGATCGACGCCGTGCTCCGGGCCGCGCTCCACGAAGATTTTCCGGTGTTTAGCCAGTTCTTCTTTCTTCTTCTTCGACACGGCGCGGCGCATCAGGTCGGCTTCGCCCAGCTCGTAGCCGAACAACTCCGCGCCGATCTGCATGATTTGCTCCTGGTAGACGATGATCCCGTACGTCTCTTCGAGGATGTCCCGCAGTTTTTCGTGCTTGTACTCGACCTTCTCCTCGCCGTGCAGCCGCCGGTTGTAGGTCGGGATGTACTCCAGCGGGCCGGGGCGGTAGAGCGAGATCCCGGCGACGATGTGCTCGAACTTCTGGGGCCGCATGTCGGTCAGCATGCGCCGCATCCCCTGCGACTCGAGCTGGAACACGCCGATCGTCTCGCCGCGCCCCATCATCTCGAACGTCTCTTGAACCATCCGCGACTGTTCCGGGTCGTCGGGGTCCGGGCGATAGGGGATGTTCGACAGGTCGTAGCTGACGCCGTGATATTCCTCGATCAGCTCGCACGCCTTGCGCATGATGGTGAGCGTCGAGAGGCCCAGGAAGTCCACCTTGAGCAGCCCGATCGATTCGCACGTTTCCATCGGGAACTGCGTCACCCGCTTGACCGGCACATCATCGCCCGAGCCGCTGGTGGGCCGGTGCAGCGGGATGTATTCGACCAGCGGCTTGTCGGCCACGATCACGCCCGCCGCGTGCGTGCTGGCGTGCCGGGTGATGCCCTCCAACTGGCGCGCGGTATCGATCAGCCGGCGCGCCGTCTGGTCGGTGGCGTAGGCGTTTTTCAGATCGGGCAGAGCCTTTTCCGGGTCATCACCCAGCGCATCGTCGAACTTGATCGGCTTGCCGCCGGTGGGGATCAGCCGGGCGACCCGGTCCACCTCGGGCAGCGGGACGTCGAGCGCGCGGCCCACGTCGCGGATCGCCGCCTTGCTGCCCATCGTCCCGAACGTGATGATCGCGGCGACCTTGTCCTCGCCGTATTTGCGCGCGCAGTACTGGATCATCTCGGCGCGGCGATCTTCGGGGTAGTCCAGGTCGATGTCCGGCATCGACACGCGGCCCGGATTCAGAAAGCGCTCGAACAGCAGGCTGTTCTTCAGCGGGTCGATGTTGGTAATCCCCAGGCAGTAGGCCGCCACGCTGCCCGCCCCGGACCCGCGCACGTTCCACCAGATATCGGCGTGCCGGGCGAACTCGCACAGGTCCCACACGATCAGGAAATACGTGTCGAAGCCCATGTTGTGGATGATGTTCAGCTCGTAGTCGAGCCGGTTGCGCACGGCGGGATCGTCGGCGCGCGCGCCATAACGCCAGCGCAGGCCGCGCTCGCACAGGTGGCGCAGGTACGTCTCCGCGGTGAAGCCGTCCGGCACCGGGAACACCGGCAGGTGATAGCCTTCCGAGTCCAGGTTGACGTCGCACATCTGCGCGATCATCAGCGAATTGGTGAGCGATTCGGGCACGCTGCCAAACAGCCGCCACATCTCCTCCGGCGTGCGCAGGTGAAAGCTGCGGCTGTTGAACCGCAGCCGGTTTTGCTCCGCTTTTACGTTGCCGGTCTGGATGCACAGCAGCGTATCGTGCGCGTCGAAGTCGTCGTCGAGCACGTAATGCACGTCGTTCGTCGCCAGCAGCGGCACGCGCGCGTAGTCCTGGTTGTCGATCAGCCACTTGTTGAGGATGTGAAGTTGCTCGATGTCGTGGTGCTGCAGCTCCAGGAAGAAATTCTCCGGGCCGAACACGTCCTGGTACCAGCCGATCTGCTTGAGCGCGTCCTGCTCGCGCCCGTCTTCGACCATGCGCGGGATCTCCGCCGCCAGGCAGCCGGACGTCGCGATCAGGCCCTCGGCGTGCCGGGCGAGGAAGTCGTGATCGATGCGCGGGCGGTAATAGTAGCCTTCGAGCTGCGACGCGGACGCGATCTTCAGCAGGTTCTTGTAGCCGGTCTGGTCGCGGGCCAGCAGCAGCATGTGATACGGCCTGGTATCGAGCTGCGGGTCGCGGTCGGTCATCGAGCGGCGAGCGAGGTAAGCCTCCATGCCGATGATCGGCTTGACGCCCTGCTTTTTGCACTCGCGGTAGAAGTCGATCACCCCGAACATCGTCCCGTGGTCGGTGATCGCCAGGGCCGGCATATCCGTGTCCGCAGCGCGCTTCACCAGTTTCTTGATCTGGCTGAGGCCGTCGAGCAGGCTGAATTCGGTATGAACGTGAAGATGGACGAACTGTTTCTGGTCTGGCATCGCTCACCGCTGTCGTCTGTGCCGTCACATGGTCGAGGTTGTTGTCGTGTACCCGCTGAGGTACCGCCATTATAACACCGTCCACACGCCCCAACCTTAAAAATCCGTACAATAGGATTGAGAATAGGCTGCGCGGCGCGAGGCATAGCGTTTGGGGCGCGGCGCGTGCTATAGTCGTTGTAGGACGAAACAGCCTGGGAGCATTGAGCATGAAACGGCGTCCCATCACCTGGATTCTGTTCGCCGCCGCGCTGATTGGCGTGCTGGTCAGCGGCGCAGTCCCCGCCCTGGCAGCCTCCGCCCGGCCCGGCGCGATCGCGCTGCCGCGCCAGGATGACGGCGCGTGGCGCTGCGTGGAGGTCAACGGGCAGGTCGGGCTGAACGTGCGCAGCGGGCCGGGCGAGCAGTACCCGGTCGTGTGGGAGCGCGCGCCCGGCGAGCAGTTCGCCGCCGATTACACCCGGCTCCAGCGGGCGGGCAATTACAACTGGGTGCCGGTCCGCTTCGAGGATGGTGAAGGCTGGTCGATCACGGCGCGGCTCAGCCCGTGCGCGGTCGATACCGCCGCCGACGCCGATCACGACCTGGTCCTCGCGGCGGTGGACGAGGACGGGGCGCTCGACCGGTTCGAGATCGAGGCCATCGCGCGCAGCGTGGTGCTGGTCGCCAGCGTGCGGGGCACGCGCATCTTCTCGACCGGCACCGGCACGATCATCACCCCGGACGGCCTGATCGTGACCAACGCGCACGTGATCGACAGCGCCGAGCGCGTCGCCGTGGCCCTGCTCGAAGATATCAACGACCCGCCCGAAATCCGCTACTTCGGCGAGGTCGTGGGCCTCAACCGCGAGATCGACGTGGCCCTGGTCGCCATCCGCGAGGATGCGGACGGGCGCCCGGTGACCGCCGATCTCAGCCTGCCGTACATCCCCGCCTCGCTGGGCGCGGACGAGGTCTTCCGGGGCGACACGGTCACCATCTTCGGCTATCCCGGCATCGGCGACGACTATCTCGTCGTGACGTCCGGCGCGATCGTCTCGGTGGAGAACGGCGACATCAACGGCCAGCGGATGCCCGTCTGGTACCGCACCGACGCCGAGATCGCGCCCGGCAGCAGCGGCGGGCTGGTCGTCAACGGCAACGGCCAGTTCGTCGGCATCCCGACCTTCGTCCGCTCCGAGAGCGAAACGGGCGGGCGGCTGGGCGGCATCCGGCCCGCCGAGGTGGCGCTGATGGCCGTCCTGGGCGAGGCCAGTACCGGCCCGGGCGCGAACGCCGGCGCGGCGGCCCCGGTCGACGTCATCTTCTACGGGCTGGCGCTCGATCATGGCGCGGTGATCGATGGCCTGCCGGGGATCGCGCTGCGGCTGTCGTTCGGGCTCGACGGCTGGCAGGATCGCGACGCGACCGTGTTCGCGCGCTTCTTTCACGACGACGTGCGGAACGAGCCGCTGATCAACCTCGCGGCGCCGAGCTTCTACCGCGACGAGACGGGCGCCGTCCTGACGGTCATGCCGATCACGCCCTGCTGCGACAAGACCGATTTCGAAGACCTGACGCTGTTCGTGCCGTATATCGCGCTGGGGTTGGACGAGGCCGGGACGTACCCGCTGAAGATCAAGGTCGAGGTGGCGGCGGATGACGCATCCTGGCGGCGCACGCTGAGCTGGGAATACATCACCTACACGCTGCGCTGACGCCGCGCCCGCGCCGGAAAACGGGGGCGGTGGGCGAGTTTCGCGCGCGCGAAGGTTTGATTATACTAACACTAACCGAAGCTTGGCCCGGCGGGAAGGGAGAGACTGTGATGGCTGCTCGAAAGCGTACCGCGCTCCGGATTGGAATCGTGCTCACCTGGATGGTGCTCGCCCTGATCATGGTGGGGACCACGCTGGCCCAGGACGGCGACGGCGCGCTCGATCCTGCGGCCACGGATGCCATGCCGCAGGACCTCGACGACATCGCCGTACGGCTGGCGCCCCTGCTGGTCGGCGCGGCGCTCATCGAGCGCACGCTGGAAGTGTTGTTCACCCTGGTGGAGCGCGCCCTGCTCGACACCACGCACACGTTGAACTCCTTCGCGACGCGGTTTGTGGGCCTCGTCCAGGTGGATTTCCGCGAAGCCTGGGAGTCGCTCGACAACCTGACCAGCGCGTTCATGTTCAAGCAGGCGCGCGGCGACCCCGCGCTGGAGGGCGACGCCCAGAGCAGCGATCCGCACCAGTGGCCGCTGGCGCTGCTCGAAGCACGGTTGATCGAAGCCAAGAACACGCTCAGCACCGCCCAGAAAGTGCTCGACAAAGCCCTGAAATCGCCGGAATACGTGGCGCGCAAAAAAGTCGTGGCCGCCTGGTTCAGCATGATCATGGGCCTCGTGCTGGCGATCCTGGGCGACATTCACCTGCTCCAGCCGCTGGGCGTCGACGTGGCGAGCTGGGCCGAGGGATTCTTCAACCCGCTGGACATCGTCCTGGCCGGGATCCTGATGGGGCTGGGGACCGAGTGGGTGCACCAGGTCATCGGCATCCTGGTCAAGGGCAAGGGCCTGTTGGGGCGCGCGGCCAGCGGCGAGGACGGCCAGCTCGATCCCGAGCAGGTCCGCATGCTGGCCGAGCTGGCGGTCAACCAGGAGCTCAAGAGCCAGTTCGCCACGCTGGGCATCGACCTGCCGCGCACGTCGCCGCCGGTGCGGGCCGAAGCGGTCGACGACGAGGAGCCGGAGTGGGGCGCGGACGAAACCGGCGGCGAGGAGCTCTCCAACACCGCGCTCGCGGCAGAGGTCGACGCCGATGCCCTGGAAAGCACCGCCGAATCGCTCGAAGCGGCCCTGCGCCTGACCACGCCCGCCAGAGAGAGCGTCCCGCTGACGCAGCGCCCGGCCACCGTCACCGCCGTGAGCGCGTCCCGCGACACGGTGCGCCTGTTCGACGCGGTCGTCACGGTTCGCCTGGGCGGCGCGGACGTCTACGCCGCGCCGGACTCGCGCGCCGAGCCGCTGGGCACGCTGCCCGCCAACAGCCAGCACACCGCGAGCGCCGTCTCGTGGCGGAGCGATGGCATGTGGCTCCAGGTCCCGTACGAGCCGGAGCTGGCCGCGGCCTGGATTCGCGGCGAGCAGACCGATTTCGCCCGGTCGCCCCATTACGACCAGCTCGTGAGCGCGTGGGCGGAATCGTCGCCGGTGCTGGCCTTCCGGCAGGCGCTGGTCCGCGACATGCTGCGCGTGCGCGGCGCGGACACCCCCAGGCTGGCGACCGTCGAAACGCTGAGCGGCGACGAGCTGATCCGCCAGGAAGACCTGCTCACCCACCAGACGATGGTGCGCCAGTACCTCGAATTCTGGCAGTTGCAGGAACACCTGGGCCTGCCCGACCCGTTCGAGTACCTGCCCGTGCAGCCCCAGCCGCCGCACGAGATCAACCGCGCCGAGTTCCGCGGCTTTGGCCCCAGCACGTTCGCCTATCACAACTGGCAGGTCTATTACAAGTGGACGCGCGGCCTGCACAACGGCGTCGATCTCGTCGTGCCCGAAGGCCAGCCGCTGATCGCCGTGGCCGATGGCGTGATCGTCGATTTCCGCTTCCTGCCCAACTTCGCCGACGAGTCGCTGGCGCTGCGGCCCTATCTGCCAGAGCGCTTCCGAAAGCCGGACGGGTCACGCGTACTCTCCAACCTGATCGTCGGCTACGGGCACCTGACCGGCGACCCGACCAGCGCGCTGGTGAGTGTTGGCGAGGAAGTGCACGCCGGGCAGATCATCGGCACGTCGGGCTGGCCGGTGTTCACCGCCAGCGATGGATCGACCAGCATCCAGCACAACAACGCCTTCCTGCACATCGAAACGCACCTGGTCACCGACGGCAAACAGCTTTTCGGCAGCCGGACGCCGTTCAACCCGCTGCTGTTCTGGACGCCGCGCCTGATCGCGTGGCAGGCCCGGCTGGCGTCGCACGCGTCCGTCGCGCCCTACCCGCAGAGCGGCCAGCCGTTCGGGCGGCTGGGGCTGTTCAGCGTGGGCGCGTTCAGCTACACGCCGCGCTATCCGCGCGTGTGGGAATACCGCCCCGAAGGCGACGCGCTGTGGCCGAAGGGCGTCTACGACATGCCGGACATGATCGAGTGGCTGTACACGTTCGAGCCGTACCCGGCGGAAGGCGTCGATGAGATTTAGCGCATGATGAACGCTTCGCTGCCCAACCTGATGCACGGCATCCAACTGGTGCAGGCCGGGCGCAAGCCGGACGCGCTGCCCTACCTGCGGCTGGCGGCGCGCACCGAAGCGATCCCGGCGGAGGGCTGGCTGTGGCTGGCCGCCGCCACCGACGATCGCGAGGAATACCGGCACTGCGTCAACCAGGCGCTGAGCCTCGCGCCGAGCCACCCGGTCGCGCAGCGCATGCTCGGCGAGCTGAACCGGCAGGAGGGATGGGCCTGGGGCGGCGGCACCAGCGGGACCGGCTACGCGCCGGTGCGCGTGGCGACCGGCACCATGGCCCCCGCCCGCCCATCACGCGGGCGGCGCATCCTGCGGGCGCTGGCCGTTTTGGTGATCGCCGGGGTGTGCCTGGGCGCGGTCGCCGCGCTGGCGCTGTCGGACACCGCCCAAGACACGATCCGCGACTGGCTGGGCACCGGCAGCGAGCGCACGGTCGAATTCAGCGTGGGCACGCTGCCCGCGTACCGCTTCCGGGTCCAGGTGCCGGACACGTGGCTGCCCGCCAACCAGGACGATCCCGCGTGGCGCGAGGCGCGCGCGGACCTGGAGGCGGCCTTCCCGCCCTCGGACGATCAGATCAACGTGTGGGAGCAGATCAGCGCGTCGTTCAGCACGGCAGCGCGCGACCCGGTTTACGGCCAGATCGTGCCGCCGCTGCGCCTGGTCGAAACCGACCGCGACGCCCTGGCGCGCGATGGCATGGTGGCCGCCCTGACGCTGGAGGAGATCCTGCCGCTGCCCGCCCCGGCGGACGGCGCGCCCGCGACGATCTGCGACCGGATGCGCCTGCTCGAAGAACAGGCCCGGTCCGGCGAGGCACTGGCGCCGCGCCCCGGCGAGGAAACGCTCGACACGACGTTCAGCGGGCGCGACGGCGCGGACGAGTGCACCGTCTCGCTCCAGCGGCGGGCGACCGGCCTGCCGCCGCAGCAGGTGCCCTTCCCGCTGGCGATCGATCGCGCGCCGGACGCCGTGCGCACGGTGGTGATCGCGGTGCCGGCGGGCGAGGCGCGCTTCGCCGTGTGGCGGCTGACGCTGGCCGAATCCGCGACCGGCGACTACGAGGGGGCCATCGAGACGATCGTGGACACGCTGCGCCGCGTGCCGGAGGGCTAGGTCCCGGTCACGCCTCGTCCAGGCGAGCGCTCAGGGCGCGGTTGCGGCGCAGCAGCACGATCACCGCGGCCAGCAGGGCAACCCACGTCACCGCCAGCAGGGTGATGCTGATCCGGTCGCTGAGCACGACGACCAGCTCGCGTTCGGGTGTGGGATCCATGCGCTTATCCTGCATCATTCTGGAGCACCACGCACAGGACCGGGGTGCCGTCTTTGGTCATGGTGGTCGAGGTGCCGACGATATACCAGCCGCTGCTGAGCAGGGCCGAGAGCTGGTGTTCACCTTCTTCGGTGCCGCCGCGCCCGGTCCGGCGATAGATCCACAGAATTTTGGCCTGGGTCATACGCTGCCTCCCTTTTCCTGGGCCGATATGGTATATAGCATACACTAACTTTGCCAGCGCGCTGGCGCGAAAGGGACTCGATTCAATGACCGGTTCGAATGCGTTCGTCTGGTGGCAGCACGGCGTCATCTACCAGATCTACCCGCGCAGCTTCATGGACAGCAACGGCGACGGAGTCGGCGACCTGCAGGGCATCATCGACCGGCTGGACTACGTCGCGTCGCTGGGCGTGGACGCGATCTGGCTGTCGCCGGTGTTCCCCTCGCCCATGAAAGATTTCGGCTACGACGTGGCCGACTACACGGACATCGACCCGCTGTTCGGCGATCTGGCGACGTTCGACCGGCTGGTCGCCGAGACGCACGCGCGCGGCCTGAAGATCGTCATGGACTACGTGCCGAATCACTCGTCGGACCAGCATCCCTGGTTCATCGAGTCGCGGTCCTCGCGCGACAATCCGAAGGCCGACTGGTACATCTGGCGCGACGCCAAACCCGGCGGCGGCCCGCCCAACAACTGGCTGAGCTTCTTCGGCGGCGGCGCGTGGCAGTGGGACGAGACGCGCGGCCAGTATTACCTGCACTCGTTCCTGCCCGAACAGCCCGATCTCGACTGGCGCAATCCGGACGTCGAGCGCGCCATGCTCGACGTGATCCGCTTCTGGATGGATCGCGGCGTGGACGGCCTGCGCATGGACGTGATCTTCTGCACGCTCAAGCACCCCGATCTGCCGGACAACCCGCCCGCGCGGGGCGCGTCCATCATGCGCAGCATGGCCGAGTTCGATTCGCAGGAGCACATCTACGACTTCAACTGGCCGGGCGACCTCGCCAAGCGGGTGGGCGATCTGCGCGCCGTGCTGGACGAATACCCGGACCGGGCCGGGATCGGCGAGACGTACCTGCTCGACGCGAAACTGCTGGCGCCCTACTACGGCGAGAACGGGCGCGGGCTGCACCTGCCGTTCAACTTCACGCTGCTGCATGTGCCGTGGGACGCGGGGGCGTTCCGGCAGGCCATCGAGCGCTATTACGCGGCGCTGCCGCCGGGGGCGTGGCCGAACTTCGTGCTGGGCAGCCACGACGAGCACCGGCTCGCCACCCGTTACGGCCCCGCCAACGCGCGGACGGCGGCCATGCTGCTGCTGACGCTGTGGGGCACGCCGACCTGGTACTATGGCGACGAACTGGGCATGCAGGACGTACCGATCCCGCAGGAGAAGGAGCAGGACCCGCATGGGCTGCGCGTGCCGGGGTTGGGCCTCGGGCGCGATCCGGAGCGCACGCCCATGCAGTGGGACGCTTCGCCGAATGCCGGGTTCGCCCCGGCGGGCGTCGAGACGTGGCTGCCCGTGGCCGAGGACTACCGGGCGGTCAACGTCGCGGCCCAGGAAGGCGACCCGCGCTCGCATCTCAACACCGTGCGGGCGCTGCTGCGGCTGCGGCGGGCGCTGCCGGCCCTGCACGACGCGGGAGTCTTCGCCTTCGTGGACGGGCTGCCCGAGGACGTTCTCGCCTACACGCGCGAGCGCGACGGCGATCGCCTGCTGGTCGCGCTCAACTTCGGCGGCGCCGATCACACCCTGGACCTGGCCGCACTGGGCACGCGGGCCGAGATTTTGCTCGCCACCGGCATGGACCGGGCCGGGGCAGTGGACCCCGGCGCACTGGCGATCCGCCCGCACGAGGGACTGCTGCTGCGGCTGGCGTAGCGGCTCAGGCCGGGCGCGGCGGCTAACCGTCCGCGATCGACAGCGATACCAGCGTGGTGAACGGCCCGTTGAGGATCACCCAGACGGGATAATTGCCCGGCTCCAGGTTGGTGAACTCCAGGTTCGCGGTCGGGTTCATCTCGATCGTGCACCACCACGTGCCGTCGTCGGTGTTCTCGTCCCACAGGATCACGCCCACCGGCGTCACGCCGTCGTCGGCCTGGGCCGCGATCGTGATCGGGCCGGCAGCGTCCCAGTGAAATTCCGTCGTGGGCAGCACCGAGGCGTACACCCCCGCCGGGCAGTCGCCGCCCAGGTCGGCATCCGCGCGCCCGCCGACCAGCACGTTCTCGACGGTGCGCCGCCCGAAGCCGGGACTGAGCACCCACCACGTCAGCTCGGTGTCGATCACGCCCTGCCCGTCGACCGGCTCGGCTGTTTCGCCGATCTCCGGCGTGGCGGCGGGCTCGGTGGGCTGCGGCGTACGGTTGAGGATGTCGCCCAGGCTGCGCGTTGGCGTGGGGTCGGTCTGGGCCAGGGCGCCGCCCGATTGCAGCCCCAGGCCAATGCACACCACGACGATCGCGAATCCGGCCACGAAGGACAGCAGGCTTGCTTTGCGCATGGGATTCCCTCCGGGGATTGTGTCATCACGGCTCTAACATACGCATTGTAAAGGACTTCCGGCCTCCGCTACAAGTGATTGGTGCGCGGGGGCGAATGTGAAGAATGGGACTTTCCCGCCCGGCGGGTTGCCTCTACACTTGAGTCGGGCGCGTTTTGCAGCCCGACGAACTATTCCGTTTGTGTCTATTGTTAGATTTTCGAGGAGACAGCACGATGGACTTGAACATGATCCAGCACATCGGCGTGGTGGGCGCCGGGACGATGGGCAGCGGCATCGCCCAGGTGTGCGCCACGCACGGCTTCCGCGTGACGCTGGTGGACGTCGAGCAGCCCCTGCTCGACCGGGCGCTGGCCGGTATTGGCCGCAGCCTGGACAAGCTGCACAGCAAGGGCGCGATCACCGGCGAGCAGCGCCGCGCCGGGCAGGACAACATCCAGACCGGGCTGGACCTGGGCATCCTGCACGACGCCGACCTGGTGGTCGAAGCCGTCAGCGAGAACCCGGCGCTGAAGAAGGACATCTTCGCCCGCCTGGACGAGATCGCGCCGCCGGACGCCATCCTGGCGACCAACACATCCTCGATCGCCATCACCGAGATCGCCGCCGCCACGCAGCGCCCCGACAAGGTGATCGGGATGCACTTCATGAACCCGGTCCCGCTGATGCAGCTCATCGAGGTGATCCGCGGGCTGGCGACCGGCCAGGAGACGCTCGACGTGGTGATGGCGCTGAGCGAGAAGCTCGGCAAGACGCCGGTCGAGGCGGCGGACTATCCCGGCTTCATCGCCAACCGCATCCTGATCCCCATGCTCAACGAGGCGATGTACGCGCTGATGGAGGGCGTCGGCACGGTCGAATCGATCGACACGGTGATGAAGCTGGGCATGAATCACCCGATGGGGCCGCTCACGCTGGCCGACTTCATCGGCCTGGACGTCGTGCTGCACATCCTCAATGTGCTGCACGAGGGCCTGGGCGATCCCAAGTACCGGCCCTGCCCGCTCCTCAAGAAAATGGTCGCTGCGGGATACCTGGGTCGTAAAACAGGTAAAGGGTTTTACGAGTATTCGTAGGAGGGCCCAATGTTGGTTCGCAGGATACGCTGGCGGCTGATCGCTGCCGGCCTGGTGCTGGTGATCGCGCTGGCGATCCCGGCGGCTCCGGCCCCGGCCCAGGAAGCCGAGACGGTGTGGCCGACGGATGGCTGGCCGGTATCCACGCCCGAAGAGCAGGGGATCGACTCGCAGCGGCTGGCCGACATGCTGGCCCTGATCGAGGAAGAGGACATCGCGATCGACAGCGTGCTGATCACGCGCCATGGCTATCTGGTGGCCGAGGCGTACTTCCCGCCGTTCGACGCCGTGATGCCGCACCGGCTGTATTCCGTCACCAAGAGCGTGACCTCGACGCTGGTCGGCATCGCCATCGATCGCGGCTATATCGCAGGCGTGGACCAGCCCGTGCTGGACTTCTTCCCGGACCGCGCATTCGAGCATCTCACTCCTGAAAAGCAGGCCATGACGCTCGAAGATCTCCTGACGATGCGCGCCGGGCTGGACTGGCCGGACCCCAACCTGTCGCTCACCATGCAAATGGCGGCCCAGTCCGACTGGGTGCAGTTCGTGCTCGACCGCCCGATGGCCGCCCCACCGGGCACCGAGTTCCTGTACAACAACGGCGTCTCGCACACCCTCATGACGATCGTGCAGGAGGCTGCCGGGGTGGATGCCGGTGACCTGGCGGCTGAGGCGCTGCTGGGCCCGCTGGGCATCGAGCATTACCGGTGGGAAACCGACCGGCGGCAGACCGTCAACGGGGCGTGGGGACTGCTGATGCTCCCGCGCGACATGGCGAAATTCGGATACCTGATCCTGCACGAGGGCCAATGGGAGGACCAGCAGATCGTCTCGGCGGAATGGGTCGCCGCCGCCACGCAGGCACACGTCACCTTCCCGAACGGGAACGGCTACGGTTACCAGTGGTGGATCTATCCCGATGACGGATACTTTGCGGCGCAAGGGCTGGAAGGCCAGTACATCTTCGTGGTGCCGGACCGGGCGATGGTGGTCGTCTTCACGGCCACGCTGTCCGGCAACGCCGGGAACATCCCCCACGAGCTGCTGAAGTACTATATCCTGCCCGCCGCCGAGTCCGGCGAGCCGCTGCCGCCCAACCCGGACGGCGTGGCCGCGCTGGAGCGCCAGATCGAAGCGATCGCGCCCTAGCTGGCGCGCTTCCAGGTGCCGCCCGCCAGCCGCCAGAAGATCGTCTCGGCGACCTCGACGCCGTTCTCGACGCGCACCGTTTCGACGTAGGCGTAGGTCTGCGAGTTCTCGTCGCGCGTGATGGCGACCGTCCCCACCTGCGGCACCGGGCGCGCGGCGTAGGCCGGGTCCTCGATGCGCAGCGCCGCCTCGTTGGCGGCGGATTGGGTCTCCAGGTCGTACAGCGAGAGGAACGTGCCGCCGCTGTCCGGCTGGGCGAGTAGCCGCGATTCGAGGTCCAGCCGCCACTGGAAGAACCCGCGCCAGTTGAGGTCACCGAGCTGGTCGGTGCTCAGCAGTGGCAGCGATACGCCGGTCACCGCGGCCACGACGTCGTTCAGCACGGCGCCAGGCCCCAGCGCGGCGATCATCGTCACCGGCGCGTCCGGGCCGTACTGGTTGATGATCGTGCCCACGAAGCTGGAGTCCGACACCAGCGCACCCTCCCCGGCCAGCAGCGTGGCGCCCAGCCAGTTGCCCAGCTCGGTGTGCAGCCACGCGGCATCACTGTGCGCCACCGGCGCGGCGTTCCCCGCCACGTAGCGGACCAGCCGGGCGGCGATCTGCCGGGCGATGGTGCGTTCCATGTCGGGCGGGACCGGCACGTCCGCCCGCGCGCGGTCGATGAGCGGTGAGGTCACGGTCAGCGTCCACGGATCGGAGGCGGACCACTCGATGGCGGGCGGCCTGGCCGCGACGATGTCGATGTGCAGGTCCGGCGGGGGCGCGGCGCACCGCGCGATCTCGCAGCCACGGCGCCACCAGCCCTCGGCCCGGTCGGCCAGCGCCTGGGCCATCGGTTCGTCCAGGTCGCGGTACGTCACGCGCACGCCGTCGCGCTCGATCGCCTGTTCATCGCCCCAAAAATACGCCAGGTCATCCGGCACGCGCCGCCAGCCCGGCTGGTTTCGCTCGCCGCCATCTTCGTAGTACCAGTAGAACCACACGACCTTGTACGGCACGCCGTCGATGACCTCTTGCATCACGACCCGCCCGCGCAGGTCGTCGATGGTCACGTCGAGGACTTCGCCGGTCAGCTCGACGCGGTGCGCCTGCTTGAGCTGCTGGTACGCCTCGAACTCGCGGCTTTGCTCCAGCGCGAAGTTCGGATCGGTGCTGCGCTGGATGGCGATGTAGCCGGGGAAGTCGCCCAGCCGCAGCGCCGTCACTTCGATCTCCACCGTGTCGAGCAGGTCCTGCCGGTAGTGGGAATCGACGGCCTCCAGCCGCCAGATCACGGCGGCGATGAGCAGCGCGACCACCGCGCCGATCGCGAGCACGATCAACAGCAGCCGCCGCCGGGCGCGGTGGCGCTGGCGCCGGGCTTCCGGGTCCTCCGTGGCCCGCACCTGCGTCTGTTCGGATTCAACCTGCCAGTCTAGCCTGATCCCCATTCCGGTACACCCGTCTCTCTCGTCAACCCCCGCTCTGGCGAATTGCAGCCGGGAGATTTTAACGTACTGCGGCGGTGGTGATCAAGCGCGCGGGGCAATCGTCGGGCAGGCGGGGCAACAAAAGCAGCATCCTGCGGGGGGGGTAGATAGGTGTGCTAGTGGGAGGACATGACACAGCACGGGTCGCGTGGGCGCGACACAGATCACCGCAGGATGCCAGATGTAAAGTATTAAGTTTAGTCGATCCGGGTGGTCGGGGTGTGCCGCACGGCACAAAGTTTAAGTGGGTGGGCCTGAAATTCCCGCGCTGTTCTGAGGGGAGGCGCGTGAAATAGAGCCCGCAAGAAGTCTAGTTTCGTGCTAGCACATCCCGACCGATAGCATTCAATCACCTCGTGGATCTAGCCATCTGGTTGATTGGTATATGGTGGACTCCCAAGAGGAATATAGCGCGATTTTGACACCGAATTCGTGCAAAAACTTGCATCTTCAATTTAAGCATAGAGTGCGCTGCGAAGTCAATAAGCGCGCATTGCGTTTGGATTAAGACGTGATTAGGAAGCGTTGGGCGAGCCGAGGAATGCGACTCGCCCTGCGAAAACCCGGCGCGCCCGGCCCGGCTCACTGGTAGCGCAGAATGTCCGACACGGTGCGGCGCGCGGCGGCTAGCGACGGCCACAGGCTGGCGATCGTCACCACCACCAGCATCCCGGCCAGCCCGACCAGCGGCGTGTACAGCGGGTAGCCGATGCCGAACGTCTCGAACGGCAGCGCCGCGATCAGGCCCCGGCTCAGCAGCACGCTCAGCGGCACGCCGAAGGCCCACGCCGCCACGCCGATCGTCACGCCCTCGATCAGGAACTGGACCGTCACCGTGCCCGAGCTGGCGCCCACCGAGCGCATCACGCCGATCTCCTTCTGGCGCTCGAACACGCTCATCGAGAGGCTGGTCAGCAGGCCGATCGCGCCCACCGCCGCGATGAGCGCCGCCGCCAGGTACAGGATCACGTTGAAGACGACGATGAAGCCGGTGATCGTGTCGTTGAACTCGACCCAGTTGGTGAAGTTGGCGGTGATCCCGTTGGCGAGCAGCACCTCGTTGATCTGGGCGATCACGTCGCTCACCTGCCCCGCCGATGGATCGGCGGCATCCAGAATGACGTCGATCGAGTTGGGATACGGCTCGCCGCTCACCAGCCCGCCCAGCTCGGCCAGCCGGTCCCACTTCATCCAGACGGTATCGAACGGGTAGTTGGCGATCCCGATGATCTCGACCGGCGCGCTTCCACCGCCCGCCAGGATGACGATGCTGTCCCCGACCTGCTTGCCCATCAGGTCCGCAATGCGCGAGCTGATCACCGCGCCCTCGCGGGCCGGGTCGCCATCCCAGCCGGTGCCCTCGCGATAATCCAACGGCGCGATGTCGGCGTTCGCCGGGTTGATGCCGATCGCGAACAGGCCGGGTGGGCCGGCAGCGACCGGCGGCGGATCGTAGCCCTCGATCTCGATCGCCAGGTTGGCGCCCGGTTCGATATCGCGCAGCGCGGGCAGCCCCTCGGCCTCCAGCCGCCCCGCCAGATCGTCCGACACCAGCAGATCGCGCACGGCGGCGAAGCGCTGGCCCTCGTTGGGGCTGATCGCGATCTGGTTGCCGATCGAGCCGAAGACGTCCTGAATCACGCCGGACAGCGACGAGAAGACGGCGAAGATGCCCATGAACGCGGCCACGGCCACGGTGAGTGTCGTGCCGGTCAGCGCGAGGCGGAATTTCTTCTGGTTGACGTTGTTGATCGCCTGCCGCAGCGACAGCGGCAGCGGAATCCGCGCGATGAGCCGCGCCAGAATGCCGCGCCCGTAGTTCGCGCTGATGCCGACGTCGGTCATGGCGTCCAGGATGCTGACCCGCGTGCCGTTCAGCACAGGCGCCACCGCCGCCAGGAACGGCACCGCCAGCCCGACGACGATCCCCAGGATGATGCCGCGCGGCGAGATCGTGAAGTTCTCGATGATCGTTTCGCTCTGGGCGGCCAGTCCCTGGGCCGCGACGTAGCCGCCGGGAATGCCCAGCAGCACGCCGGGAATCACCCCCAGCAGGCCGTACATGACCGCGATCCCGGCGTAGATCACGAAGGCGTCGAACCGCGTCGCGCCGAGCGATTTCATCACGCCGATCTGTTTCTTCTGCTCGACGACGATGGCGTTGATCACGTTGACGACCAGGAACCCGGACACGACCAGCGCGACCAGCGCCAGGATCACCAGGATGCGGTTGGTGGTGCGCGTGTTCTCGATCAGCGCGCTCTCGGCGGGGTCTTCGACCACGTTGAAGACCGGGATGTACGGGCTGTTGTTGGCGATGGCGGCTTGCAGGCTGGCTTCGCTCTGCTGGGCGGTGCCGAAATCGGTGAAGCGCGTGTAAAACACGTTGAGGCCGGTGAACCCGGCGATGTGCTGCGCGTCCTCGTAGGGCGCGTAGACCAGCGCCTTGTTGTCCACCGGGCCGGTGCCGGCCAGCTCGCCGTAGGGCTGGAACAGAATCCCGGCGATGGTCCAGGTTTCCTGGCGCACGGTCGCATCGAGCTGCTGGTCGCCCGTCCGGCTCAGGATGCGCAGGTCGAGCGTGTCGCCCACGGCCAGCCCCTGGGCGTCGGCCATGCGGCGCTCGATGGCGATCTGCTGCTCGCCCGGCTGGGGATAGTCGCCCTCGACCAGCCGGGGCGGCTCCAACTGCGCCCCTTCGACCGGCCCGGCATAGGCCGCCAGCGTCCCCTCGCTGAACACCGAGTCGCCGGGCAGTTTCCAGGCCAGCGGGTACACGGCGCGCCCCTCGGCGGCGGTGACGCCCGGCTGCTGGCGCAGCGCGGCGAGAATCGCGGCGTTGTCGACGTCCGCGCCGCTGGTGACGGTGACCCGCGTGCGCATCATCGCCAGCCGGTCCTGGTCGATGTCCGCTTCGAGCTGGCCGATCAGGATCTCGCCCGTCGAGAACAGCGTCACTACCCCAAACACGCCGATGAAAATGCTGGTCGAGACCAGCAGCGTGCGAACTTTGCGCGCCCAGATGTCGCGCAGGATTTTCAGCCCCCGTGTCCGGATCATACGCGTCTGTCAGCTCCCCGTGGTGTGCCCGTTAGCGTGCGTGAATTCTCATTCGATTGTAAACAACCCGGTTAACGGCTGCGCAGCGATCGGGGGAATTTCTAGGCAAGCTCTAATCTTTAGAGCCATTCGAGAAGTACTGATAGCGCGCTGGTAGAGCACTCGATGGGACGAACCTCGTCTTTTTCACCCTTCCCCCTCGTTGGGGAAGGGAAGCGGACCCGAAGGGTGCGCGGGGATGGGGGTTCTCAAACGGTCTCTTTGGAGGATGGGGCGCGAGTCACTCGTCGAGCGGGGCCGCCATGCCGGGCCGGAACGCGGAGAAGCCCCGCATGTGATCCAGCAGCTCGGACAGCCCGGCTTCGAGGCTGACCTCCGGGTACCAGCCCAGGCCATTGAGCCGCGCGCCGTCGATGGCATACGACAGGTGCGTGAGCACGTCCTGCTCGGTATAGCGCACGTCGACGCCGGGGCGCAGCGACCGCACCGCGTCGGCCAGCCCCAGGATCGAGATGTTCTCGCCAACGACGTTGAAGACGCCGCCCGCCATCTCGCCCAGGTGGCCGAGCGCGAACCGGATCGCGCGGCTCGCGTCGCTGATGTGCAACTGCGGGCGGACCTGGCGGCCATCCCCGTACACGGTCAGCGGGCGGTAGATGCTCGCCAGGTACGCGAAGCGATTCGCCACCGCGTCGAAGCGCACCGCCGGGGCCAGCCCGAACACCGGCGCCAGCCGCAGGATCACCGGGCGGATGCGCCCCTGCTCGCCCGCAGCCCGGACGGGGCGCTCGCCGCGCAGCTTGCTCTCGGCATACAGCCCCACCGGGCGGCAGATGTCCCCTTCGCGGAACGGCGTGCCGCCCACGGTATCGATCGGGCCGTACACGGCGGCGCTGCTGGTGTAGATCAGCGCCTGGACGCCCGCGCTCGCCGCAGCTTCGACAAGGTTGGCGGTGCCCCAGTGGTTGACCTGCTCGATCCAGCCGGTGGGGCCAAACGACAGCGGCGTGCGCACGATGGCCGCCATGTGGATCACCGCCCACACGCCGTCCAGGGCGCGGCGCATGCCCGCGTTGTCGAGGATGTCGCCTTCCAGGAACTGGTAACGCCCGCCGTCCGGCAGGTCGAGGAGCGCGGTCGTCGTCTCGCGCTGGAGATTGTCGAGAATGCGGATCGTGCAGTCGGCGAAGTCCGGATCGGTCGCCAGGTCGCGGATCAGCCGCGAGCCGATATACCCGGCGCCCCCCGTCACCAGGATCACGCGCGTCACCGGCCCGGCTCCTCGTCGCGGTCGCGCGGTGGGTGGAGCGCGGGCGTGTGCAAGCCGCACTCGGTCTTGCCGGTCCCGGCCCAGCGCCCGGCGCGCTCGTCGTCGCCGCGCGTCACGGGGCTGGTACACGGCGCGCAGCCCACGCTCAGGTAGCCCTGGCTGAACAGCGGATGCGACGGCAGATCGTGCGCGTGGATGTAGCGCCACAGGTCCTCGCGCGTCCAGGCGGCCAGCGGGTTGATCTTCAGCCGCCCGTCGGGCAGCCCCTCGACCGTCCGGACCGCCGCGCGCGCCGCCGTCTGGTCGCGCCGGATGCCGCTGATCCACGCGTCGAGATCGGCCAGCGCCCGCTGCATCGGCTCGACCTTGTTGATGTAACAGCACAGGTCCGGGTCGCGGCGGTAGAGCGCGTCGCCGTGCCGCCGCGCCGTCTCGGCAGGGCTGGCCGCCGGGCGCGCGATGCGCAGCGTCAGGCCGAGCTGCGCGACCAACTGGTCGCGGTAGGCGAGCGTCTCGGGGAAATGGTAGCCGGTGTCGAGGAAGATCACCGGCAGGTCGGGCCGGACCACGCTGATCAGGTGCAGCAGCGCGACGCTCTGCGTCTGGAACGACGAGGTCGCCGCCAGCCGGGGCATGAACCGGTCCGCCGCCCAGGCGATGATCGTCTCCGGCGCGGCGCCGTCGAACTGCGCGTTCAGGCGATCGATGGTGTCAGGTGTCATAGCGCACGAGAGCCTATCCACACGGGCAAACGCCCCCTATCTTACCACCAACCGGGGCGAGCGGTCCAGCATCGCGCCGGGATGTCATCCCGCCGCCGGCTCGTCCGCCGGGGCGGAGGGGACGGCGGGCAGGTAATACAGCCACAGCGTTTTCTCCGGCGGCACATCATAGAGACTGCCGTACAGCGGACCCGCGCCGAACACATCCGCGATCCGCAGCGCGACCGCCTGATCGTCCGCCGGGACGAAGAACGCGTGATCCACCGTGCGCGGCAGCGCCGCCAGCAGCGTCTCGGTCACCGTGTCCGGGTGCTCGACCAGCACGATCAGGTCGTCGGCCAGGAAGTTGAGCAGGTGCTGGGCGTCGGTTTGGGGCAACACGTTCTCCGCGATGATGTGGACCTGCGTGCCGGGCGGGAAGTCCGCCGCGCGCAGCAGCGCGTCGTCGGCGTCGTAGGCGACGTGCTGCCGCGCCTCGACGTTGAACAGGTCCAGGAACGGGCCGAAGTAATACGCCCCCTGCCCGACGGCCAGCGCCCCCGCCAGCGCGACCAGCAGCCCGCTCTGCGCGGCGCGGGACCCGCGCGCGGGCCAGATCAGCGGCAGCGCGTAGCGCGCCCCCACCGCGATCAGCAGCGCCAGCGCCGGGAAGACGACCACGTAGCGCGCGCTGACGGCGCTCTCGATCAGCAGCGCGTTGCCCGCCGACGTGCCCAGCACCCACAAGACGGGCAGCGCGCCGGGCGTTCGCCAGCGCCACGCCGCCAGGATCATCCCCAGCAGAAACGCGGGGACGGCCACTTCCAGGATCAGCGGGTGCCGGCCTCCATAGTACAGGAAGTAATAATAGAGCGTGTTCTCCGGCTGGCTGACGTAAAACAGCAGCGAATGCTCGAAGTGCGCCAGCCGCGTGCCGAGCGTGTCCGGCTCCAGGTCTTTGGCCCAGTACGCATCGTTGAACTGCATTTTGTCCAGCCGGTTGAACAGCGGGAAATCCAGCCCCACCAGCGCCAGGTAGACCGGCGCGGCGACCAGGGCGAACGCCAGCCCCGCGATCGCGATGCCGCGCCACGGCGGGCGGGGCCGCCAGACGATCAGCCCGGCGGCCAGCCACCCAAAGGCCAGCGCCGGGTAGAGCAGGCGCCCGCCGTCGTAGAAATACTGCGTCAGGCCCAGCGCCGCCCCGCCCCACGCGAACGCGCCGGGCCGCCCCGTCCGCAGCCCGCGCGCCAGCCCGGCCAGCGCCAGCGTGCCGAACAGCGGATCGGCGATGTTGTTGAGCGCCAGCCGGCTGTAATGCACGTGCGGCGGAAAGGTCAGCAGAACCAGCGCGGCCAGCAGCGCGGTCGTCCGGTCGTAAAGCTGGCGTGCCAGCAGGTAGAGCGCCGGGACCGTCAGCGCGCCGAGCAGGGCGCTGAACGCCCGCAGCCCGAACAGGTCCCGGCCCAGCAGCGCGACCGCCGCCGACTGCCCATACGAGAAGATGAACGGGAACGACGCCGCCGTCGGCATCGGCTCCAGCAGGCGGATGTCGGGATACTCCCAGAAATACGTGATCCCGAACGCAAAATGGCCCTCGTCGACCAGCGTCCGCACGCCCGAACCGAGGTCCCACACGCGGACGGCCAGCGCCGCCAGCGCCAGCCCGGCCACCAGCGCGGCCTCCCACGACCAGCCCGGCCAGCGGACAACCGCGCCGCCCAGGCCCCAGGCGACCAGCGCGATTCCCGCCGCCAGCAACGCGATCTGGACCGCCGGCGAGCGCCCCGCCAGCGCATCCAGGCCGAGCAGCCCGCCGTTGATCTCGGCGCAGGCCGCCAGCGCCGCCGCCCCCGCGATCACGACGAGCCAGCGCGGGCGCGCCCAGGCGCGATCGGGATCGACCGGGCGGGGAAAGGGGTCAAACCGCCGTGTGAGGGCCAGCGCGCCCAGCATGGCGAGCGCCCCGGCCAGCAGCGTCCAATGGGCCGCGCCGTTGTAGTAGGCGGTGGGGCCGCGCGTGGGACGATAGTGGTGGAAACTGGGCGGCTGCGGTCGCAGATAATACGCGCTGAGCGCCAGCAGCGCGATCCCGGCCAGCGCCAGCCCGGCGCTGAGAGCGGTTCTGTGGCGGGCTGTGATCCGGATGAGGGGAGAGGCGAGCGAGCGAATGATGGTCACAGCCGTTTCAATCATGTTCCTCTGCCGGGCCGGGCACCGGCGCGCATCCACAGCGGACAGTCCCTCCGGTCGCGGGACCGCGCAGGAAATCCGGCGCCGGGCGCTGTGCCCGGTCAGGCCCTGTCCCGGCGCCGGGGTTATGGGCGTGCGGCACAAACGCGCCGCGCGCGACCTAGTATTCGACCATCCGCTTGAGCGCCTTGGCCGTCTTCACCCAGCCTTCGACCTGCTCGGCGGTGGGGAGCTGGCGGACCAGCTTCTTCTGGCCGTTGACCTCTTGCAGCTTGGCGAACAGGTTCTTCGCGTTGCGCTGGGCCAGCTCGGGCACGGTGTCGACGCCCGCCGCTTCCAGCAGATCCGAATACTGGGTTCCCACGCCCTTGATGCGCATCAGGTCGGCGCGGTTCACCCATTCGAGCAACTGGCCGGTATCCAGGCCCGTCTTGGCGGCCAGGTCCTGGCGTCCCTTCTTGTTGGCCGCGTGCTTGAGTAGAGCCTCCGTGGTTTTGATCCCGGCGGCGCCCAGTTTTTCGCCAAATTTCGGCCCAATTCCCTCGATATCCACGATCTTAGCCATATCGTTCACCCCTTATCGTGTGTCAAAAAAGTTTGACAACTGCATTACAGATACATTGTATCAGAAACGGTCAAACGTGCTCGACGCCCCTCAAACGCCCGCCGGGCCGGGAAGCCGCGACGCCTCCCCGCGCCGGGGGGTGGGCAAAGCAGCGACTAGCGGTACAATTGCGGGACGAGTTTCCCAACCCTGGTAACCGATCATCGGGGAGTGTGAAGCCATGTTCGAAAGCTGCGGAGGCTGCTGCCTGGCGCTGGTGTTGATCCCGCTGTTGTGCTGCGGCGCGCTCGTCCTGGGCGTGTACTACGTCAACACCAACGGCCCGGACGCGCCCCTGTCCGACAATTTCAGGGCCAGCCCTGCCGAAGCCCAGGCGCTGGACAACGAAATCGCCCGCGCGACGAACGATGCCCGGTCGATGCGCTGGTTCGCCCTGTCGTTCACCGAGCGGCAGTTATCCTCGTGGATAGCGCTCGAAGGGCAGGACTTCGCCGAGGCGCAGGGCCACAACATGCCGTTCGAGAACATGCAGGTCGGGCTGGACGACGGCCAGATGACCTTCTACGGCGAAATCAAGCAGGTCGGGCTCACCCTGCCGCTGGCTGTCGTGATCGAGCCGAAAGCGGACAGCGAGAACCAGATCGAGCTGGACATCGTTTCGGCGGACGTGGGCGGCCTGAAGGTGCCGGCGTTCGTGCTGGAGAACGTCCAGGCGCAGCTCACCGACCGGCTGATCAAGCCGTTCGACGATCTGCCCGGCACCTACTTCATCTACCCGGACAGCCTCTCGATTCAAGACGGCGTGTTCATCGTCCAGGGCGGCGTGAACCTGAACTGAAAGGACAGACTCGGCGTGACAACGCTTGTGACCGGCGCGGCGGGCTTCATCGGCAGCCACCTGGCGCGCGCTCTGCTCCAGCAGGGCGAGCCTGTGGTGGGCATCGACAACTTCAACGACTATTACGATCCGGCGGTCAAGCGGGCCAACGCTCGCCGCCTGGCGAACTTTCCCGCCTTCACCCTGGTCGAGGGCGACATCCGCGACCGGGCGGCGCTGGGCGCGCTGTTCGCCGCGCACCCGGTCCGGCGCGTGGCGCATCTGGCGGCCATGGCCGGCGTGCGCGAGAGCGTGCGCCAGCCGCACCTGTACCTGGACGTCAACCTGACCGGGACGCTCAACCTGCTCGACGCGGCCCAGGGCGCGGGCGTCGAGGTGTTCGTGCTGGCCTCGACGTCGTCGGTGTATGGCGCGACGCACACGCTGCCGTTCGTCGAAACCGATCCCGCCGACCGCCCGCTGGCGGCCTACCCGGCCAGCAAGCGCGCCGCCGAGCTGGTCGGCCACAGCTACCACCACCTGCACGGCCTGAACGTGACCTGCCTGCGCTTCTTCAACGTCTACGGCCCGGCGGGGCGGCCCGACATGATGCCCCTACGCGTGATGCACGCCCTGATGGATGGCACCACGATCCCGATCTTCAACGGCGGCGACATTCACCGCGACTGGACCTACGTTGACGACACGGTGCGCGGCGTGATTGCGGCGCTGGAGCGCCCGCTCGGCTACGAGGTGATCAACCTGGGCGTCGGCGCGCCGATCTCGCTGCGCGAGTTCATCGCCACGTTCGAGGCGCTGTCCGGGCGCACGCTCAACACGCGGGACGTGCCCACTCCGCCCAGCGACCCGCCGATCACGTACTGCGACAACAGCAAGGCGCGCCGGCTGTTGGACTTCGAACCGCAGACCAGCGTGCGCGACGGGCTGGCGCACACCTGGGCGTGGTTCGAAGCGTGGTATGCCGCGCGTGAAGTCTGACCGGCGGTGGGCGCGAGCCGCCGGGCCTGTCCGGAGCGCATGACGAAAGCGATAGTATGGACCTCATTATTCTCCTGTCTGTGTGTGTGGGCATTTCCGCGGCACTGACCATCGCGGCCAAGATGCTCGGCGCGCGCACGACGGTCGCCCAGCGGCGCCGGTACAGGCGCCTGGAGTACGTCTTCAAGCCGCTCACGATGGTCTTCATCATCGCCATCGCGATCCTGGCTGAGGACCCCGTCTCGCGGACGTATCACGTCCTGATCGTGCTGGGGCTGCTGGCCTCGCTGGCGGGCGACGTGTTCCTGATGTTGGAGTCGGATCGTTTCGTGCAGGGGCTGCTCAGCTTTTTGGTGGCACACATCCTGTACGCGATCGCGTTCGCCTACGAGGGCAACGCCACCGCGCCGCTGTGGTACGGGCTGCCGTTCCTGCTGTACGGCGCGCTCATGCTGTGGTGGCTGTGGGGGTTCCTGGGGCCGATGCGCGGCCCGGTGATCGTCTACATGGCCGCCATCCTGTTCATGGCGTGGCAGGCCGCCAACCGCTGGATCGAAACCGACGAGCCGGGCACCCTGCTGGCGCTGGTCGGCGCGTACCTGTTCGTCGCGTCGGATTCGGTGCTGGCGGTCGAGCGCTTTCGCGGGACGTTTCGCAGCGCGCCGTTTTGGGTGCTCAGCACCTATTTCGCGGCCCAGTGGCTGATCGCGCTGTCGGTAGGCTGAGGTAGCAAGGCATGGCTGGGCGGCTGGCGCGGCCCGGTCGAGCAACCAGGAGGAGACGATGATCTACCCCATTCTGCAACGCGAACTCACCGTCCACCTGAACAACGGACACTGGTATCTGCGGCCCACCGAGGACCCTTCCGTCCTGGGGCCGGTTGACTTTGGCTGGAAGCGTTACAACCTCTACCCGGACAGCTTCACCTTTGGCGAGGGCCTGCTGGCGGGCAGCAGCATCCCCGGCTCGCGGCGCCTGTTCTTCTGCGCGTGGAGCCCGCAGTGGGAGAGCTTCTACGTCTCCAGCATGGGCGGCGCGGCCTACACCTTCCACGGCGTGGGCGTGAACTACGTGGCCCTGCGCGGCGAAGCGCCCCAGACCAGCGTGCTGCTGCTCAACCACAAAGACGGTGAGATTCACGTCCGGCTGGAGCCGGTCAACGTCGAGCCGATCTGGAGCGGGTACGCCGATCCGGAAGGGCGTCCCCTGCTCGGCTTCTTCGCGCTGCAACAGGCGCTCTACGACCGTTACGCGGCGGAATACTCGCCCAACAAGCTGCGCATTTTCGCGGTGGGGCCGTCCGCGCTCTACACCAAAGAGGGCGCGATTGGCTCCAGCCCGATCCGCAAGGGCGCCTTCACCCCGGTCGAGGACTGGGCGGGGCGCGGCGGGCTGGGCAGCCGGCTGCTGCAATATCACAACATCGCCGGGTGCGTGTTCGGCGGCGACTGGGAAGACCCCGACCTGCGCGACTCGAAGGAGATCGACGCCTATTTCCTCGAACACTTCGGCCAGAAGACGATCCAGGCCGACCTGGCCGTGACGGCCAAGTACCGCTACGCGCCGGAGTTCGAGACGGGCGGCACGTTCGGCGTCAACATGCGCAGCCTCGACGAGCGCATCATGAGCTTCAACTACCAGAGCATCTACGCCAGCGACGAGGCGCGCCTGCGCCAGCACGACGCCTTCGTGCTGGGCCACTACCTCGCCCAGTTCAACGAAGAGACGATCAAGACCAAGAACTTCCAGCACTGCGGCGAGCCGTGCGCGGTCGTCTGCAAGAAGATCAACGACATCTACAAGAAGGACTACGAGCCGTATCACGCGCTGGGGCCCCAGGTGGGCGTCTTCGACCAGCGCGCCGCCGAAAAGCTCAACCACCACGCCGACGCGATGGGCTTCGACGCGATCCAGTTGGGCGGCACGCTCGCCTGGATCATGGAACTGGTCGCCGAGGGCCTGATCGATCCGGAGTCATTCGGCCTGCCCCCGGCGGACCGGCTGGCCTTCACTTTCGCCGATGACGCCGCGCAGTTCGACGTCGTGGCCGGCAGCCAGCGCAACGCCAACTACGCGATCGCGATCATCAACGCCCTGCTGTTCAACCCGAAGGCGCGCGTGTTCCGCCAGGGGATCCGCGACGCCGCCACCGACCTGGACCGGCAGTTGGGCATTGACTCGACCAGCCGCGCGGTGTTCCTGGCGAACGGCGACGAAGGCTACATGGTCCCCAACCAGTACTGGGTACCGGGCATGTTCAGCCCCATGCCGCTGATGGGCAAGTATTACGTGTACTATGGCGTGGAATACCTGCCCCCGGCGGAACTGGGCCGCCGCAACGTCGAGCGCATGGTCTACGAGCTGTTCAGCGACAACAGCGGGATCTGCCGCTTTCACCGCAAGTGGGCCGAGGTCATCACCGACGAGATCCTGGCGGCGCATTACGGCCTGGACATCGACTACAAGGCGCACCAGTTCGCGCTGGCGCGGGCCATCTACGAGCGCGAGGCGCCGAAAGCCGTCCCGTGGCCGTCGGAGCGCGTGGCCGACCTGATCATGGGCTTCCTCGAACAGTGGGAGCGCGACGGGCTGCAAGACGCCGATCACGCCGCGTGGCTGGCGCGCTTCCGCGAGGACAAGCTCGGCGCGGCGCGCGACTTTTGGAGCGAGATCCGGCGCGGCATCGACGCGGCCTTCGCCGCCGGGCCGGAGGCGATCCCCGACATGCTGACGCCCGGCCAGGCCGGGACGCTGGGCCCGGCGAACACGGCGAAAACGTGAGGCCAGCACATCCGGGCGGGCGGGCCGGGACACATCGCGGCCCGCGGATTTATACGGCTTTTTACTTGCTTATTGGGCGGTTTTCCAGTACGCTCCTAGAGCATCTTCACCATCGTGTTAAAGGGTGCGGCACCCGATGGCTAGTGACGATCTGATCAACCAGCGCCTGGGACAATACGAGATCGCGGCAGTGTTGGGCCGCGGCGGCATGGCGACGGTCTACCTGGCGCGGCAGACCTCGATGGATCGCGACGTGGCGATCAAGGTCATGGCGCGCGAGCTGGCCGACGACGAGCAGTTCATCGCGCGGTTCCAGCACGAGGCGCAGGTGATCGCGCGCCTGCAGCACCCGCACATCCTGCCGGTGATCGACTTCGGGCGCGAGGGCAAGAACATCTACATCGTGATGCGCCTCGTCCGGGGCGGCAGCCTCGACGACCGCCTGAAATCCGGCCCGCTGGACCTGCCGCTCGCCAGCCGGATGCTCTCGCAGATCGCCAGCGCGCTCACCTTCGCGCACGAGCAGGGCATCATCCACCGCGACCTGAAGCCGAACAACGTGCTGCTCGACGAGCGCGACAACGCCTACCTGACCGACTTCGGCATCGCCAAGATGCTGGCCGGGACGAGCAAGCTCACCGCCACCGGCAACATCCTGGGCACGCCCGCTTACATGGCGCCCGAACAGTGGCGCGGCGAGGCGGTCGACGCGCGGACGGACACCTACGCGCTGGGCGTGGTGCTCTACGAGATGGTGCTGGGGCAGCTCCCGTTCTCCGGCGACACGCCCTATACGCTGATGTACAAGCATTTCAACGACGCGCCCCCGCCCCCGCGCGCGCTGAACCCGGACATTCACCCGGCCATCGAGGCCGTGATCCTCAAGGCGCTGGCGAAAGAAGCCGACGCCCGCTACCAATCCACCGAGGCGATGGCGCACGACTTCGCCGAAGCGGTGCGCGCCGTCGAGACGGGCGTGGGACCCGCGCCGGTCGATGGCCTGGAGGCGACCGTCATCGGCGCGGAGGTGAGCGGCGTGCCCGTCACCGCCCAGCGGCCCGCCGCGCGCCCGCCGGACCAGGCGTCCACGCTGGCGCCGCAAACGCCCGCCGAGCCGACCGCCGCGCCGCGCGGGAGTGCCCCGGCTACGCCCACCCCAATCCCGGCGGCCCCGCCTGCCCGGCGCGGCCCCGGCCCGATCATGCTGGGGCTGGCCGGCCTGTTGATCGTCGCCATCCTGGGCGGCGGCGCGTATTTCCTGTTTGGCGGCGGCGATGACGACCCGGCCACCGAAACCCCGGTCGCCAATCTCGCCAGCCCGACCGAGGAACCCACCAACACGCTCGCGCCACCGACGGCCACCGACACCCCGGAACCCACCGCGACGGACACGCTGACGCCGACCGCAACCGTCACCGATACGCCGGAGCCGTCACCCACGGCCACGGAGGGCACCACGCGCGCCACCGTGCTCACCCAGCAGGCCCACGTGCGGCGCGGGCCGGGCGCGGGGTATGACATCGTCGCCACGCTGCAGCGCGATCAAAGCGTGCTGGTGATCGGCGTCAGCGAGGACGGCGGCTGGTACCAGGTGGCGGGCGGCGGCATCGCGGGCGTGGGCTGGATTTCCGCGGAGACGGTGCGCATCTCCGGCAACCCGTCGATCGACGTCGTGATCTGGCCGACCGATACGCCGGAACCCACCGCGACCGCCACCGACACGCCCGAGCCAACGGCCACCAACACCCTGACGCCCACCGCTACGGCCACCGACACGCCGGAGCCTTCGCCCACCGCCACGGCGGAGCCGGTCGACCCGGCGCTGTTCGTGCCGGTGACGCTTGAGCCGGCGACGCTGTCGACGTACGGCCTGTCGCTGGACTACCCGGCCAACTGGGACCCGCCGCAGTACCTCGACAGCGCGGGCTACGCGGTCATGCAGCCGGTGCGCGGCGGCGATCTTGACCGCTACCCATACCTGCGGCTGTTCCGCGGGACGCCCGCCGGAGCCGTCGAGGCCAATTTCACCACCGATAGCAGCAGCCCGGCGCGGGCCATCGAGAACACCTACGCCATGGTCCCCGGGGCGCACCGGGTGGCCGAGGGCGCGGCCTTCCCCACGTACACGGTCAACAGCCGGTCCAGCGACCGGAACAACTGGGCGTGGCTGATCGAGGTGGCCGCCGGCGACTGGGTGTACATCATCGCGCACGTGCCTTCCGGCGAGTACGACCTCGCGTTTGGCGAGCAGGTCCTCGCGCCGATGGTCAACAGCCTCGTCATCGACGGCGAGCGGCTGTTCGCGCCGGAATCGATCGACCTCGCGCTGTTCCTGCCGGCTGAGTTCGAGCGGGCCTCGCTCGACGGCATCGGCGTCACGCTCGATTACCCGGTCGCGTGGCAGGAGCCGACGAATTACGGCTTTGGCGTCGATTACTTCCTCAACGCCATCGACAACAACGACCCGGATTACGATTACTACCCGGCGCTCGTCATCGGGCGCGGCACCCCGGGGGACCTCCAGGCGGCGAACCTGGCGACCGACATCAGCAGCCCGGTGGCCGCGCTCGAAAGCCTGTACGGCGCCGATTTCACCGGGGCGCATCGCGTCGTGGAGGACCTGGGCTTCCCGGCCTATTCGCTCGATCAGGCGGGCGGCGAGACGCACGTCTGGGCGTGGCTGGTCGAGCTGGCTGCCGACGACTGGCTGGTGATCGTCGGGTTCGCGCCGGTCGGGGAGTACGACCAGCAGTTCGGCGACGAGGTGCTGTTCCCGATCGTGACCAGCGTGGCGGTGGACGGCCAGCCGCTGGTCCCGGAGGAATCCACCAGCGGCGTCAACCCGGCGCTGTTCGTGCCCACCGAGTTCGAGCGGGTGACGCTCGACGCGATCGGCGTGGCGCTCGACTACCCGGCCAAGTGGCTGCCGCCGGCTGGCTTCGGCATCACCCATTCGCTGCTGCCGGTCGATTCGGGCGATCCGCTGGCCGGGCAGTACCCCACGATGGTCATCGCGCGCGGCGCGCCCGGCGACCTCGTGTCCGCCGGCCTGACCACCGACACCAGCAGCCCGGCAGCCGCCGTCGAGCACCCGCTGGGCGAGGACTTCAGCGGCCAGAGCGAAACCGTCGACACCTTCGCCGTCCCGGCCTACCGGCTCAACATGCGCGACCTGGAGATCCACGCGTGGGTGTGGCTGTTCGAGGTGGCCGCCGATGACTGGGTGTACCTGATCGCGGTCGCGCCGTCGGGCGACTTCGACCTGCCGTTCGAGCAGCAAACGCTCAGCCGCATGGTCACCAGCCTGGTGGTGGACGACCGCCCGCTGGCGTCCGGCGAGGAAATGCTCCAGGCGACCGGCGAAGGGCTGGTGAACATCCCGCTGGCCGTCGGCGATCCGATCGTGCTCGACCGCTTCGACGACAACGCCAACGACTGGCAGTTCGGCACCATCGAGGACGGGCGGCTGGTGATGGAGTCCCCCAGCCTGGACTTCCTGCGCTGGGCGTTCCCCAACACGATCGCGGAAGCCGCCCCGGCCTTCTACCTGGAAGTGACCGGCCAGGTGATCAGCGACACGAATTACTACCAGTACGGGCTGGCCTTCCGCGTCACCGACCTGGAAAACTTCTACCTGTTCGCCATCGACCACTTCCAGCAGTACCGGCTGTTGAGCCTGGTCGAGAATGAAGCCAGTGAGTTGATCGCGCCGACGTTCAGCCAGGCGGTGAACGTTGGCGAGGGCGCGCGCAACACGCTGGGCGTGCTGGTGTACGGCGATTACATCGAGCTGTACGTCAACGGCCAGCCGGTGGCCGCGCTCACCGACGACGACCTGACGACCGGCGGCGTGCGGGTGGCATCGTATACCTTCACCGACTCCAACAGCCCGGTCGTGATGGCCTTCGACAATTTCGCTTACGTGCCGCTGTCGCTGGGCGTGGAAACCCTGCTCGACACGAGCGAACACGCCGCCGTTGGGACGGTGGTCGTCGACTCGTCCCCGGTCCTGACCGCGCCGGACCTCAGCGCCGCGCCGCTGGCGACGCTCAACAACGGGCAGTTGTTCGCCGTCCTGGGGCGCACCGGCGACAGCCGCTTCCTGCTCGGTTACGCGCGCGGCGCGGTCGGCTGGCTGGACCGCAACCGGGTCGTGCTCACGCGCGGCGCGCAGCCGATCACGCTCGATGGCCTGCCGGTCGTCGCCTCCACGGTCCAGGGGCTGCCGGTGCAGGTGTGGCCGGTCGCCTGGCCGGGCGAGGACCTCGAACCGGCGCCCGAAGCGACGCCTTCCGCCGCCGAGGTCCTGCCCGAAGGCACGGCGACCCTGGCTTATGGGCAGCAGGCGGCGGGGATGCTGGCCGAATCCGGCATGGTCACCTGGACCTTCACCGGGACGGCGGGCGACGTGGTGACCATCGGCACCGACGTCGGCGAGAATACCGCGCTCGACCCGCTGCTGGCGCTGATCGGCCCCGACGGCAGCGAGATCGCCCGCGACGACGACAGCGGCCCCGGCCTCAACGGGCTGATCCAGAATGTCGCGCTGCCGGCCAGCGGCACGTATACCATTCAGGTGAGCGCCGTGCGCGGCGATGGTCCGTTCACCGTGTCGCTGGCGCAGGGCTACTAACCGCCGGGGCGCGGCTCACGCTTCCGCCAGCCCGACATCCGCCGCCACGATGCGCCGCTGCTCGCCCGTGTCCAGCCGGACGAACAGCGCGCCGGTGTCGTCCACGTCCTCGGCGGTGGCGCTGTAGGGTTCCGCCCCCTCGGCCTGCGGGTACACGGTGACGCGCCTGCCCAGCGTGCGCAGCCAGCGCCGCCACTCGTCGATCAGCGCGGGCTCGTGAATGCGCGCCGCCTGCCGGTACACGTGCCCCAACAGGTTGGCGAGCAGCGCGTGCCGGTCCACCGGACGCCCCAGTTCCGCCTCCAGGCTGGTCGCCACGCCTGCCAGTTCCGTCCCGGCGAAGTCGACGCGCACGTTCAGCCCGATGCCCAGGATCACCGGGCCGAGCTGGTCGCCGGTCCAGGTGGCCTCGGTCAGAATTCCGCACAGCTTGCGCCCGTTCACCAGCACGTCATTCGGCCATTTGAGCGCCAGCGCGCCTTCCGGCAGCAGCGGCGCGAGCGTCCGGGCGACGGCCAGCCCGCCGGCGATGGTCAGGCGCGGCAGCCGCTCCGGGACGACGTGCGGGTGCAGCACGACGCTGCACATCAGACTGCTGCCGGGCGGTGCGATCCAGGCCCGGCCCCCGCGCCCGCGCCCGGCGATCTGTTCTTCGGCGATGACGACCGCGCCGTTGGGCAGCGCCGGGTCGCTCAGAGCCCACTCGCGGGCGACGTCCTGCGTGCTCTCGACGCGCTCGTAAAACCTGAACGGGCGCGCGCCCAACGCGCGGCGCAGGCTCTCGGTAGAAAATCGATCGGTCATCTGCGGTATCCTCCGGTCCTGTGTGCCGGCTCCGCCAGCGAAGGTCAGCCATCTGGCACCCATTGTAACCTGCCCGTAACTTACCGGCAGTATGGTCAAAACAGGTCGGATCGGATTGGCAACCGCCCAGGCGAGGCTGTACAATGCACATCACGATCGGGCCTGCTGGATAGAGGTAATCGAATGAGCGACTCGTTTTTGTGGACCCCCTGGCGGATGCCGTATCTGCGCGGCGAAGACCGCCAGCCGGTGGACGGGTGTATCTTCTGCATCAAGGCCGAGGGCAGCGGGGCGGCGTTCGACGCCCAGGAGTACGTTGTGGCGCGCTCGGAGCACGTTTACGTGACGCTGAACGCCTACCCGTACAACAACGGCCACCTGCTGATCGTGCCCTACGCGCACGTGCCGTCGATCGAGGACCTGCCCGCCGAGGCGCTCACCGACCTGATGCTGACGCTCAACCGGGCGCTGGCGGCGCTGCGCAGGGTCTACAACCCGCAGGCGTTCAACATCGGGGCCAACCTCGGCGCCGGGGCGGGCGCGGGCCTTCCCGACCACGTGCACCTGCACGTCGTCCCGCGCTGGGAGGCCGACACCAACTTCATGACCGTGGTAGCGGGCACGCGCGTGATCCCCGACATGCTCGAATCGACCTACGCGCAGCTTCGTGATGCGTGGAAATAAGCTCGTCAAAACACTTGTTTTTGAAAGGACACTCAACTATGGCAACTGATGGAAAATCGCCCCGCGACGCCGTCATTCTGAGCGCCGCCCGCCTTCCCCAGGGCAAGCTGTTGGGCGCGCTGGCGCCGTTCCGCGCGGCCCAACTGGGGCAGTTCGCCGTCCGCGCCGCTATCGAGCGCAGCGGCATCGACGTGAGCCGGGTCGACGAGGTGATCATCGGGCAGGTGCTCGCCGCCGGGGCTGGCCAGGCCGTGCCGCGCCAGATCTCGCTGGGCGCCGGGCTGCCGCCGCACGTGGGCGGCATGGCGGTCAACAAGGTGTGCGGCAGCAGCCTGAAGGCGGCCATGCTGGCGGCGGGCCTCATCCGCCTGGGCGACGGCGACCTGTACGTCGCGGGCGGCGTCGAGAGCATGACCAACGCGCCGTTCCTGCACCTGGAAGGCCGCGCCGGGCACAAGTACGGCCACGTCGAGATTAAGGACGCCGTCATGTGGGATGGCCTGTGGGACCACGTCGAAGACTGGATCATGGGCGAGGCGGCGGAGTTGATCGCGCGCGAGTTCGAGATCACGCGCGAGGAGTTGGACGAGTTCGCCTGCCGCAGCCACCAACTGGCCCACGCCGCCACCGTCGAAGGCCGCTTCGCCGAGGAGATCGTCCCGGTCGAGATTCCGGGGCGCAAGGGGCAGGTGACGGTTTTCGACCAGGACGAGTCGATCCGGCCCGACACCGACATGGAAACGCTGGCGAAGCTGCGCCCGGCCTTCACCGCGGATGGCATCGTGACGGCGGGTAACGCGCCCGGCCTGAACGATGGCGCGGCGGCGGTCGTGCTCGCCAGCCGCGACTATGCCGAGCAGCACGGGCACCAGCCGCTGGCCCGCGTGGTGGCCTATGGGCAGGCCGCGGTCGAGCCGAAATGGCTGTTCGCCGCGCCGATCAAGGGCATCCAGAACGCGCTGCAGCGCGCCGGCTGGACGATGGACGACGTCGATCTGGTCGAGCTGAACGAGGCGTTCGCCGCGCAGGTGCTGGCCGACCTCAAGGGGCTGGCCCGCGACGGGTACGCGATCCCGCTGGAAAAACTGAACGTGAACGGCGGCGCGATCGCCATCGGGCACCCGATCGGCGCGTCCGGGGCGCGCGTGCTGGTCACGCTGGTCCACGCCCTGAAGCAGCGCGGGCTGAAACGCGGGCTGGCGGCGCTGTGCCTGGGCGGCGGCGAAGCCGTGGCGATGGCGATCGAGATCGAGTAAACGCGCGAGCGCCTAGCGGACCGGGCGCGCCGCCACGCCCCACACGTTGTCGAGCACATCGACCGGGCTGCCGGCGATGACGTCCACGCGCCACAGGTGCGTGGCGGGCATGTACTGCGTCAGGATCGGATCATTGGGCAGCGTCCCCGGCGGGACCTGCCCATTGTTGATCGCGTTGACCAGCGCGGTGTTCGGCTCCACCACCACCGCGAAGACGTAGCGGTTGGTCGCCGCCAGCGAGCTGACGCCGTATACGTCTGGGCGCCATGCCAGCTCGCGGATCGTGCTGGTGACGAGGTTCAGCCGGTACAGGTAGATGTTCGCGCTGCGCGTATCGACCGGGAACGGCGGATCGACGGTCAGCGCCAGCGGGCGATCGGGATCGCGCCGCGCCAGGATGTACAGGTAGGTGTCGTCCGGCGACCACGCCAGCCGCTCGACGGTGCCCAGACCGCCCGCCAGCTCGATTGTGTAGTCGCGCGTGCCGCCGGTGATCAGGTCGATCACGCGGATCGCGCCGCCGACGGTCGGCCCGGCGAGATGCGTCCGCGTCAGGTTCAGCGCCGCCGCGCCGGGGATGAAGTCGGGGTCGTACACCGTGAAATCGCCGCTGCCCACGTTGAACATCCCCAGGCCCGGCTCCGGAAAGCAGCACGTCCCGAACAGGTTCGATCCGTAGGTCGGCCACAGGTTGGGACGCCCCGCGCCCAGCAGGCCGCCATCGCGCACGTACAGCGCCGCGGCGAAGCTCACGTCGGCCATGGCGGAACCAGGCTGGAACCGGCCAAAGTAGCCCGCCAGCCGCCCCGCCCCGCCCTCGAAGCTGGTGATGTTCAGCTCGCGCAGCGGGTACGACACGCGCCCGTCGTCCCGGTCCTGGGGCGAGACGGTTTCCAGGTAGTACATGATCTGCATGTCCTGCGAGAGGGTGACGGTCCGCCCATACAGGCCGGGCATCTGCACCGCGGCGGCGCCCTGCGGCCCGGTCACGTACAGGCCATCGTCGCGCGCGATGTAGAGCGTGCGGGCGTCCGGCGACCAGAACAGGCGCGCCCCCTGCCCGTACTGGAACTCCGGCCCCGGCGAGGCCAGCGGATCGCCCTCCTCGTCGGCGGTGGTGACGACTCCCTTCCAGACGTAGGCCAGCACCCCCTCGCCGGAGCGCGTCTGCGCGGCGCTCGTCGCGGGCACAGCCCCCGCCACCAGCGCACCCACCAGGATGATCAGGCACAACCACCGGTTCCGCATGGTTCACACTCCCCAACAGCAGCGCCACTCTTCCCCCCAAGTGTACCGCAACGATCCGCCATCCACACCCAGCACCGGCCAGGCGGTGGCGAAACGCCCGCCAGAATCACCGAGCGCCGGGGGGATAGCCCGGCGCCCGCCGTCGTCGTGGGAATGGCGCAGTTACTCGCGCGCCACGTGCGCCCGGATGGCGCGCAGTTCGTCCAGAATCTCGCTCAACAGCCGATCGCCACCCCCCGGAGCCGGGATCGGCGGGACGGCGCTGCCGTTCTCCCCCGCCTGGTCAGGTGCCATCGCCGAGCGGAAGCGGCGCAGCCGGGCCGCGACCTCCTCATAGACGTCCTGCACGTCGCTCAGGCCGACGAGGTTCTCTTCCGCGCCGGTCGTGCCGCTCATGCCCGCCGTCTGGATGGCGAGCGATCCCAGGCCAAACAGCCGGTCGACCGGGCCGCGCGTCACCTTGAGGTTGGTCACCGTCCGGTAGGGGACGTGCTTCACCGACTTGGTGAGGATGCCCGCGATCACGATCACTTCGTCGTCGAGAATTTCGTAGCGCAGACTGCGGTAATACGGCCCCACGAACACCAGCGGCGCGACGAGCAGGATCAGGTTGACCACCACCGACAGCGCCACGCCCAGCGCGGGACCGTCCAGTTCGTTCCCCGCGACGTATGCCCCCGGCACCGTCCACCACAGGACCGCGACGAGCATCGTCAGGATCACGACGACGACCAGCTTGGACCTGTACCGGGGATCGGGATAGAGGATTTGCTTGTTCATCGTTTCCGCCCTTCAATCGCAACGCTCTATTCCATTATACGGAATCCAGGCGAAAAACTCTGGACAGCCAGCCGACAGCCGCCTGCCAGATACCTGACGGCGGCAGCGCGGATCGCGGGGATGGTCAGTCTTCCGGGGCGGGATCGGGCTCGCCGTAGATGTCGTCCAGCAGGCCGGTCATCAGGTTCGCCACGTAGCGCACCGTGCTGATCGCCCGGCCATAGCGCATCCGCGTCGGGCCGAGCACGCCCAGCGCCCCGCGCGCCCGCGGCGTGCCATAGCGCCCCAACACCATGCTCAGGTGGCTGAGGTCTTCCCAGCGGCCTTCCCCGGCGACCACTACGCGCACGTCGGACTTGTCGCCGGCGAGCATCTCGCGCAGGATGCCGTCGAGCAGCGACTGCTCCTCCATCACCCGAACGACCTGCTGCGCCGCGTCGTCGTTGAACGTGGCGAGGCTCTCGCTGAGGCCGTACCGGACCACGTCGCGCGTGCCCTGTTGGTCGGCCTGGGCCATCGCGTCAGCCACCACCTCGCACACATCGCGCGACAGCTCGTCGGGCAGCGCGCGGGCGCGGGCGCGCATCTGCTCGGCGGTCTGGCCGGAACACACGCGGTTGATCACCGCCGCCGTCTGCGAGAGCACCGGCTGGGTCACCGGCTCGGCCAGCGTCAGCACCTGCTGGTGAACGCTGCCGCCTTGCAGCACCAGCACCATCAGCACCATGCGGCCCTGCGTGCTGATCAGCTCCACGTGCTTGAAGTGGTTCTCGATGGCGCGCGGCGCGGTGACCAGCGCCGCCGTCTGCGACGTCCGCGAGAGAATCATGGCCGCCAGCCGCATCCACTCTTCCGGGTCGGCGGGCGCCTGGCGGAACGTCTGGGCGATCTTGCGACGCTCGTAAGCCGACAGGTCGCCGCCGGTCAGCAGGCGGCGCACGAAGTAGCGGTAGCCCTGCGGCGTGGGCACGCGTCCGGCTGAGGTGTGCGGCGCGTAGATCAGCCCGTACTGCTCCAGGACCGCCATTTCGTTACGCACGGTCGCGCTGCTGACGCCCAGGTTGAACTGCTCGACCAGCCGCTTGGACCCGACCGGCTGTGCGTCGCGGATGTGCTCGCGCACCAGCAGCGACAGAATCAGCTCCTGCCGCTCGGTCAGCTCGGGCAGCTCGTGGTTTTCATCGAGTTGGGATGCCGGTGGAATAAGTGACATGCTTCGCGCCTGGAATCCAGTATTTAAGAGGCCGGTTAACGTTCTCTTCGATCATAACATGGCCCCCCTTGAGCGTCAACGCGCGGGTCCGCCGCTTGGTGGACCCGCACAATCGTTTATCATGGGGGCGCGCTTCACGCCCCGTGACAGGTCGCCGCCGTTACCCGGCGCAGCGCTCGAAAGCGGGCAGGTGCTGGTTCAGCGAAACATCGCGCAGGGCGGTGAACACCTGCAACATGTCCGGGTAATCCTGCACCGCGGCCATCCACTCGTCGTACAGGCCCGCGTTGGCGATCTCAGCCGCCTGGGCTGCCGCGCAGGCGTCGGCCAGGGTGGCGAACTGCGGCGCACCGGTCACCGCCGGCGGCGCGGGCAGCGCCAAGTCATAGCGCTCGAACATCATTTCGAGCGCGGCCATGTGCTGGGCCTCGGCCCGCTGGATGTTCGCGAACGGGGCCACCGGGCCAAACTGGTCGATCACAGCCTGGTAGGTCATGTACGCGTTGTACTCGTCCAGCCATCCGGCGGTCAGCGCCTCCACGACGCTGGCGGGCACCTCACCCGGCACTGCCGGCGGCAGCATGGTCAGGTTCCAATTGAACTGGCTGCCGGGCGTCTCGCCGCCGCGATAGCCGTTGCCGTTCCCCAGCATTCCCGCCTGCGTCTGGAGCGGATCGACCTGGTCGCAGCACGCCGGATCGATCTGCGCCTGAGTTTGCGCCTGGATGCCCTGCCCCGGCCCGCTGCCACCGGCTGGCGCGCCGTTGCGCCCGCGCCCACCGGGGCCCTGCGCGGCGCTGGTATCGGTCAGAAAGGCCAGCGAGATACCGGCCACCACGGCGACAACCGCCAACACCAACCCTGCTTTGAAAATCCGCTGCTTCGTCATAGTTCCGTCTCCTGAGTTGCCATCCCAACATAGATGATTGGAGAATAAGGCTAAAATGTGTAGAACTGGTGAAGACAGTTTGTGGAAATCGTGAATGTGGCATATCTGGCCGTAGGCACTCCGATCGGATCGTGTTATACTTTGGACACAAAATATCACACTGGGGCATGGGCACTCTACTCACGAAATCAGAACCAAAAGGAGTCAAAGAATTATCATGGGTAGCAAGACATTCGAGGTCACCGAGGCGACGTTTCAAACCGAAGTGTTGGAGTCCGACACGCCTGTCCTGATCGATTTCTGGGCGGAATGGTGCGCGCCGTGCCGGATGATCGCGCCGCTGGTCGACCAGCTTGCCGAGAAGTATGACGGCAAACTGCGCGTGGGGAAGGTCGATGCCGATGTCAACCAGGGGATTCTGATGCACTACGGCATCATGGGCATTCCCACCCTGATCCTCTTCAAGGGCGGCCAGGTGGCCGAGCGCATCACCGGGTTCATGCCGATGCCCGCGCTGGAGCCCAAGATCGCCCAGCACCTCGACTGAGCACGACACCACATCCAGACGCAAACAGACGGCTCCCGGACAGGGGGCCGTTTTCTATTTCACGGCAGCCACAGAAGCTGGAGGATCATCTCCTGATCCTGGAAGGCGAACGGCTTCCGGCTGGTGAGCGGCTCGGTTTCGAACAGGGTTTCGGTGGGGGCGCCGCCGTCGATGGGCGAGAGGTAAACCATGCTGCGCTGAGCCTGGACGTCGTTGGTGACCCACGCCACCGACTGCTGGTCCGGGCTGACGGTGTAGGGCACGCTCCACAGCAGTTCGTCCGGATCGCCCGAGTCGAAAACCGGCTCGATGGCGACGATCTGGCGCGGCGTCTCGCCCAGCCGGGCGATGAACAGGCCCGATCCGACCGCCTTGCACGCCCGGTCGGCCACGGCGCGGAACACGACCCGCCCATCGGACAGCCACGTTGGGCGGTCCAGGTACATGTTCTCGATCTCGAAGGCCACGGCGCGCGGCGCGCCGCGCGCGCCCAGCGAGGTCAGGTAGAGCCAGTCCGGGCCGACGAGCCCCAGCGCGCCCTCGATACACGCCTCGCCATAGCGCACCCGGCCCCAGCTCGCCATCGGGTAGACCTGGTGCTCGCCGTCGGGTGAACGCCAGGGCGACCAGGGTTGGAACGTCTCGACTTCGGGCGAGAGCGCGATGCTGTCGCCGGTGGCCGGATCGTACAGCCAATACTGCGCTTCCAGGCCGCCCACCGGCCCCACGCCCATCACGATCGACACCGGGCGGCCATCGGCCAGCCACGCCACGTCCACCGGCAGCCCGCGCGGGACGCGCACCATCTCCGCAGCGGCGCGCGATCCGTCGGCCAGCGTGGTGTACGCGATCCAGTGATCGCCCGCCTCGACCACGTACGCGATCGACCGGCCATCGGGCGACCACTGCGCGGCGATCATCGTGTTGTCCGGGGGAAGCTCGCCGACGATGTGCGCGCGCTGCACGTCCAGGTCCAGCACCATCATCGCGCTGTCGGTGCTGTACAGCACGCGCGACCGGGTCGGGTCGGGCATCAACAGCCACACGTTGACGTGATGGTCGACTGCCAGGGGCGGCCTGACGCCGGACACCGGCCAGATCACCAGCCGGCGCTCGACCAGCCCCTGCACCATCACCAGCGCGCTGTTGTTCGAGCCGCCGCCGGGCCGCGGCAGGTCGGGGATTTGCACCGTGCGCGGGATCGGCGTCGGCGTCACCAGCGGCACGTAGCCCAGCGCGACGTTCTCCGGGTCGGGCGCTTCGGCGTCGTCGCGCCCGGCGGCGATCGCCAGGCCGATCACCACGGCCACCACGACGACCACACCCAGGTTACGCCACGACAGCCCCAGCACGCCCCTTCACCTCACCGCGACGCGGCCCCGCCCGGCGCTAGACGCCCGGCAGGACGACGCCTTCCTTCGCACGCGACTCGACCAGCATCCCGTCGCGCATCTCGTGCACGATATCGGCCTCGGCCAAGACCTGCGGATCGTGCGTGACGACCAGCAGCGTGACGCCGCGCTCCTCCACCAACCGCCGCAGCAGGTCCAGAATCCGGCGCCCGGTGCGCGTGTCGAGCTGGCCGGTCGGCTCGTCGGCCAGCACCAGCTCCGGACCTTCCGCCAGCGCCCGCGCGATGGCGACGCGCTGCTGCTCGCCGCCGGACAGTTCATACGGGCGGTGGTGCGCGCGGTCGGCGAGGCCCACCCACTCCAGCGCTTCCTGCACGTATGCCTCGCGCTCGTCGGGATCGACGGCGCGCATGCGCAGCGGCACGCCCACGTTCTCGCGCGCGCTCAACAGCGGCATCAGCCCGAAGCTCTGGAAGATGAAGCCGAGCTTGGTCAGCCGCAGGTGGAGCCGCTCGCTCTCGTCCATCTGGCCCAGGTCGCGCCCCAATATGCGGACCTCGCCCCGAGTCGGTGTATCCAGCCCGGCGATCAGGTTCAGCAGCGTCGTCTTGCCCGAACCGGACCGCCCCACGATCGCCGTCATCTGGTGCGGCCACACGTCGAGCGTCACGTCGTTCACCGCGTGGATGTCCTCGCCGGCCAGGTGGTAGATCCGGTGCAGGTTGGTCAGGCTGATCACCGGCTCCAGGCTGCTCGAAAAGGTGTCGTGTCCGTTGCTCATCGTGTCTCGCTCTCCTGGCCGTTAGCGCTCGGCTCGTCGTGGTTGGTGTGCTCGGGCCACACGCCGATGTGATCCTGCTGCAAGCGCAGCCGCACGCGGTCTTCCATGTCGAGCGCCTCGATGTACGCCTCCGGGAGCTGCAAGCGCCCGGCGCGGTCCAGGATGGCGTACTCTTCCTCGACGAGCGCGACATCGCCATCGCGGCGGCGCAGAATCTCGGTGCTCGTCCGCCCGTCGCGCATCCCCACCACGCGATCGACGCGCGTGGCGACCGTCATATCGTGCGTGACCACGATCACCGTCACGCCAAAATCCTCGTTCAGCGCCCGCAGCGCGTGGAAGATCGCCTCGGCGGAGGTGCTGTCCACCTCGCCCGTCGGCTCGTCCGCCAGCAGCATCGCGGGGCGGTTTGCCATGCCCACCGCAATCGCGACGCGCTGCTGCTCGCCGCCGGACAGGCGATCGGGCCGGTGTTTCATGCGGTCGGCCAGCCCCACACGGTCCAGCAGCTCGGCGGCGCGATCGTGGCGCTCGCGGGCCGGGAACCCGGCCAGGGCCATCGGCAGCTCGACGTTCTCCATGGCGGTCAGGTAGGGCAGCAGGTTGCGCGCCGTTTGCTGCCACACGAAGCCAACCATGTGCCGGCGGTAGCGCACCTGATCGCGGCGCGTCATCTCCAGCAGGTTATAGTCGCCCACACGCACGCGCCCCGCGGTCGGGAAGTCCAGCCCGCCCAGGATGTTCATCAGCGTGGACTTGCCGGACCCCGACGGCCCGACCAGCGCCATCATCTCCCCGGCGCGGACCAGCAGGTCCAGCCCTTGCAGCGCGACGACCTCCAGATCGGCGATCTTGTAGATCTTCACCAGGTTCTCGCACTCGATGAAGATCGGGCGCTGGTCGGCCTGCGACTCGGGCGCGGCCTGGGGGGTAACGTTCGTCAGTTGGCTCATATCAATAACCCGCCTTGCTCCACTCACACTTATTCTTCACCCAGGCGCAGCACCTGGTTCACGCTCATGCGGCGCAGGAAAATCGCCGCCACGCCCATCAAGATCGTAAACGAGAGGACGAGCGCCACCAACATCCCCAGCAGGTCCAGCCAGGGCAGTTGCAGCGTCTCGCTGCCCACCAGCGCCAGGAACGGCAGCAGCAGGTAGGCCAGCCCGGCCCCGATCAGCGAGCCGATGATCAACGCCGGGGCGATCAGCACGACCTGCTCGATGAACAGCAGCCGCCAGATGTGCCCGGCATTCCAGCCCAGCGAGCGCAGCACGGCGAAGGTGAACAGCCGCTGGCGGGCGGTGACCATCAGGTAAAACCCGAAGTCGAGCAGGCTCAGCACGAGGCTCACCCAGAACCCGGCGAACAGCATCCCCGCTACCGCGCTCGGCAGCGGCTCGCGCTGGATCTCGCCGTAGCGCGTCCACGCCCAGGTGACGTCCGTCACGCCGTCCAGCTCCGCGATCGCGCTCTCCAGCGCGTCGCCCGGCTCGCGGTCGGGCAGCTCCAGCCAGATCTCGTTATCGTCGAAGAAGAAGTTGGACACCGCCGCCTGGTTGATCACCGGCTGGATCAGCGTCTTGGGCGCGATCATGAACAGCGCGTTCGCGCCGAACGAGGGGATCGGCCCGTCCAGCACCCCGGCGACCTGGTAGCCGATCTCGACCGAGCCGGGCCCCAGGTTGAGCACGATGTTCTTGGCGTCGCCCACCTTCAGCGGCTCGTCGGCAGCCGAGCGGAACGAGCCGCGCCCGGCGAACGTCTCGGCAAAGGCGGGCGAGATCACGACCGGGATGCGCCCGATGTCCGGCTCGTTGACGACGATGCTCGGCTCGCGCATCCGCCCGCCGATCTTGCTCATGCGATAATCCAGCCGCAGCGCCCCCGGCCCCTCAATCTCCGCCACCGCGCCCATCACCGGCGACAGCAGCACGCCCTGCACGCGGTTGACGTTCGACGTCTGGGCGACCCACGACGCCGCGTAGGGATTCGCCGCGCGGGCTTCGGCCCAGGACGGCGCGCCGTCCTCGAAGCTGTCGAGCGTAGTCGACGTGCCGAACACGTCCTGAACGGCTACGCGGTCGAGGTAGATCGCGTGCTCGAACGCGTCGAGGTTCCCCTGGCGGCTGTTGATGCCGATCCGCATCAGGCGGTAGGGCGCGCGCCCGCGCTCGGGCATCGGCCCCTCGAACGTCAGCCACTCCTGGACCGGCGTGGGCCGCGTCGAGGAGTCGAACTGGTCGCCGTCGCCGGACACGTCCGCGCCCGCCAGCGACTCCGGCAGGTCGAGCGCCACGCTGAACGGCACGCCCAGCGCGTCCTGCAGATAGGCGACCAGGTGCACGGCCACCGCCGGATCGTCCGGGTTGGACTGCGGCAGCGAATAGACCTGGACGGTCAGCGTGCGGGCGTTGTCGGGCAGCTCCAGGCCGGGCGCCGGCGGGACCGGGACATCGCGCAGCGGCGCGAGGGCGTCTTGCAGCTCGGGGAACGCCGCGATCACGGCGTCCGGCTCTACGCCGAGCACCTCGACGTTTTCTTTGGCCGCCGAGCCGGGATCGCCGGACGCGTGCACGAAACGGGCCGCCGCCGTCACGCCCGGAAGCTGGCTCCACGCCACCGAGCCGGCATCCAGCGCCGCCGGGTTGACCTGGATTCGCGCGCTGCCGCCGGTCTCTTCACGGGCGGTCTTCCACGCGCCGCGATCGCGGGTTTCGGTCAGGGCCAGCGACGCGGTGCCCAGCGCCAGCGTGCCGATCAACAGCAGCACGAGCTGGGCGTAATGGTTCGGGTCGCGGGCCACGTTCCACACGGCCAGCGGCGTGGTCAGGCGGCGGCTGTTGCGGAACAGGCGCGATACCAGGTCCATCAGCCAGGGGAACAGCCGCAGCCAGAACAGCGCCAGCCCGGTGAGCACCAGCGCCGGGCCGAGCAGGTTGAACGGGTCGTTCAGGCCGCCGGTCTGGTTCAGGTTGTCGGCGATGAGCGCGATCACGTCGCGCGGGGCGGCGATGATGTTGTTGAGCAGGTCGCCGAAGTCGCCGCCGACGAGATAATACAGCCGCAGCATGAACGCGCCGCCCAGGACGATCAGCACGCCGTCCAGGGCAAACCGCGCCCAGGCGGGCTGCGTGGGCGGGCGCGACACCAACTGCTTGAGCCGCAGCAGGCTGCGCCGTGCCGCCGGGAAGGCGGGCGCGGTCAGCACGACGACCGCCGCCGCTGCCGCCGCGATGCTCAGGTAGAATGACACGCGCGGGACGCTGGTCGAGCCGAGCGGGCGCCCGCCGAGCGCCGTCGCCAGCGGGCCGATGTGCTCCATGATGCTCATGAACACCACGCTCAGCAGCGGCCCCACGAGCAGGCCGATCACGCCCAGCACGCCGACCGTGATCGCCTGCAGCATGACCAACTGCGGGATGCTGCCGCCCCGGCTGACGATCGCGCTCCACTCGGCGCCCTGCTGTTCGAGCACCAGCGCCACCGTGTTGATCAGGTGGTAGAGCATCATGATCAGGATCGCGCCGGAGAGCAGGATGATCGGCCCCTGCGTGTCCGTCACGTCGCCCGAATAGCTCTGCAGGACCGCCGACAGCCCGGTGAGCACGTTGATGCCCGGATGGTAGGCGGACAGCCGCCCCGGCAGCCGCTGGATCCGCGCGTTGATCTGCTGGATGTTGTCGGCGTTGATCGCGTCGGTGTTGGTTTCGATCAGGTAGACGTAGCTGTTGCCCGGCGTCACGTCGGCCAGCCAGTCGGTGTACGCTTCGGGCAGGGCCGCGAAGCCGAAATCGTAGCGGAACTGGCCCAGGCCCATCTCGACGTCCGCGCCATCGATGAAGTTGCGGTTCCCTTCCCAAAAGACGTCGCCCGGGTCTTTCGGCTCGGCGATGCCCACCACGACGATCGTCGCCACCTCGCCGGTGCCGTCCGGCAGCCGCGTGCCGAGCGTGATCCGGCTGCCCGGCTCCAGGCCGGCGCGCTCGGCCACCACCGGCGACACCACGACCTCGACCTGCCCGCGGTTGTAAATACCGATCTGCCGCGCCTGCCGCTCGGCGTCGCTCAGCCCGGTCGGATCGACGGCGTCCGGCGGCGGTAGCCGCACCGGCCAGCGCCCTTCCACCAGGGTCAGCAGCGACGGCATATCCGCGAAGGCGAACGGCTGGTAGGTTCGCTGCGTGCGGCTGGACGTGGACGTGACCGGCTCGCCGTAGCGGTACACGTAGCCGGCGGTCGCCAGGCCGGGATTTTCCATGCCGCCCTCGCTCGTCGGCGGCGTGTAGTCGGCGCGGATGTAATGCCGGTAGCCGACCGCCAGATCGCCCAGTTCGTCGTCGACGACGGCGAACGACTCCGGCGTGAGCGGCTCGCCATCGACGATCAGGCTGATCTGCCGGTCCTGAATCCGGGCGTTGTCCAGCTCGAAACGCAGGCCGACCTCGGTCACCGCGCGGATGTAGAACGGCCCCAGGGCAAAGAACCCGGTCAGCAGGCATACGGCCAGCAGCAGCACGCCGAGCGCGCGCCATTCGCGCTGCATTCGTTTCAGGATGAGTCCCAGGGTCATTGCGCCACCACCACCTATTCTTCACCCAGGCGCAGGGTCCGCGCCAGCGAAAGCTGCCGAACCAGCAGCAGGCTCGAGCTGAGCACGAGCAGCAGCACCACCAGCATCAGCAGGCCGTATTCCAAAAACCGCTGGATTTCGATGCGCATCACGAACGGCGGGACCACGCTTTCGCCCGTCGCGCCGAGCGCCAGCGTGGGCACCACCTGGCTGGCGAGCACCCAACCCAGCACCGCGCCCAGCACGACCCCGATACCCATCACGAACGCCTGCTCCAGCGCCAGCCCGCCCACCACGCGCAGCGACGACAGCCCCAGCGCGCGCAGCACGCCGAACTCGGTCCGGCGCGATTGCGCCGTCAGCCCGGCATACGTCAGCAGGCCGACCACGCTCAGCACCAGCGCCATGATGAAGGCCAGGTACATCAGGCCCAACAGGCCCAGGCCCAGCGGGTTGGTGCGCAGCTTGTCCAGCTCGTCGGCCAGGGTGACGCCGCTGAGGATCACCACCCCGCCCTGTTCGGCGCCGTCCAGCGAGCCGATCAGATCCGCGACCTCGGACTGGCTGCGCTCGTTCACGCCGGAATCCAGGCGCAGCCACACCTCGTCGGGATAGATCGCCACGCTGGGCCGCCGGTTCAGCCGGTACATCAGCTCGCGCACGTCCACCACCATGAACGAATTGCCCTTCGGATCGGCGTCGGAAGGCGCGCGGTTGAACAGCGACGGGTAATAGTCGGTCACCTGCACCGCCTGGAAGCGGAGATTGCTCCCGGCGATGTTCAACAGGGTGAACGGCGTGCCGTTCAGGCCGTAGGTCAGGCCGTTTTCTTCCTGCATGCGGCGGCTCACGACAGCGTCAATCGGCCCCAGGTCCGGGTAGTTGAGCAGCACGCCCACCGTCGAGCGCTGCGCGTCCTGGTCCCAGCGGACGAACAGGGCATCGTCGCGCTCGCCGACCAGCGCCCCGCCCGCGGTGGCGTTGCCGGTCGCAGTCGCGCCGCGGTCGTAGAGGAACTCCCACTCGTTGCCGGCGAACACCTCGTAGGGCGTCGCGTTGCCCGCCGCGTCGAACAGCGTCATGTCGGCCAGCGTCAGGCGCATCCCGCGCTCGCCGCGGGCGGTGGGCGAGCGGTACTGCCAGAACAGCGACACCAGCCGGACCGGCCCCTGCGGCTCGTACTGCAGCGCGCCGATGTCCGCCTCGCAGTACACCCACCCGCTGGTCACGAACCCGCGCGACTCGATGCCGGGCACGTCGGTGCCCACGCGCAGGTATTCGATCTCCACCGGCTCCAGCGGCACGACGATCCACGCGCCGTCCGCGTCGCGCAGGCGCAGGCCCAGCTCCGTGCGCTGGACCATGCGCGGCACGTCGGCGCGGAACGCCTGCGCCGCCGAAAAACCGGCGGTGACCTCGAAGCGGGCCCACACGCCCACCTTGTCCGGCATCACCGGCAGCTCGTAGCCCGGCTCCGGCAGGTTCGGCGGGTCGCCGGGCGCGCGCGGCGTGTAGATCGCGCCCAGGTCGGACCGCCAGTACAGCGTATCGCCAAACGTGTCCGGATCGATGCCCAGGATCGTGCCGCGCAGGTCACCGGCCATGCTGGTGCTCAGGTTGGCGCCGAACACCCGGTAGGCCGTGCTGGCGGCGGCGATCCCGTCCTGCCCGGCGAAATAGGACGCGGGACGCGCGCGGTTGGCGTTCAGGTTGGTGTCGCGCTCCACCAGCCGCACGTCGGTCCCCACGGCGTATTTCGCCTGATCCTCGTGGCTGTTGGACACCGTCGCGCGGAAGCTCGTCGCAAACCAGCCAATGCCGATCGCCAGCGCCAGCAGAAACGTGATGCGCCCGTAGTGCACCGGCTCGCGGCTGAGCTGCCAGCTCGCCAGCGCGCTCAACAGGCCGCGTCCCCCCGCCGCCGCGCGCGCCGCCACGCCCGCGACGATCGGGAAGAAGCGTAGCGCCAGGCTGCCCAGCGCCAGGAACAACAGCGCCGGGGCCATCAGCATCAGCGGATCGGCCTGCTGGCCGCCCAGGTTCACGTCCGAAAGCGGCGATCCGCGCCGGACCAGCAGCCACAGCGCGCCCAGCCCGACGAGCGCCAGGATCGCGTCGAGGTAATAGCGCTGCCACCAATGCTGGCGCTCGCTGCGCGCCGCCGCGCCGCCCGCCAGCACCAGCGGCAGCCGCAGCACGGGCCGCAGCGTCCCGATCAGCGCCAGGAAGGTCACCCCCGCCGCCAGCCCGGCGAACAGGAACACGTCCGCCGTCAGCGGCAGGGGGAATTCCTCGGTGTTGGCGACCATCGGGCCGAGCGCGGTCAGCAGCATCTGCGACAGGAACGGCGCGACGATCACCGCCAGGATGCAGATCAGCAGCGCCTCGATGCCGCGCAGCAGCACGATCTGGCTGTCCCAGGCGCCGCGGCTTTGCAGCATGGCGATCTCGCGCCGCTCGCCGCGCCGGACCAGCGCCGCCGTCACCATCAGGAAGAACAGCACGAGCGCCCCGACCTGTAGCAGCAGCAGGCCGAAAGGCGCATCGAGCAGCTCGACTTCGTTGTGATAGGCCAGCAAAATTCCGTCGTCACGGTCGCGCCGGATCGTGTCGAAATCGATCAGGCGCGTGTAGTAGTTGAAGGCCAGGTCCTGGCGCTGGGTGTTGACGCTGGTGTCGCTGATGTCGGGCGCGATCGATTCCTTGAAGGTGAAGCGCATGTTGCGGTCGAGCGTGCGCAGGGCATCGCGCGCGACATTGATGCGCGAAAACGGCAGGTTGTCGTGCGCCAGCAGCACCCGCCAGCCGATCTTGGTCGGCGTGTCGGGCAGGAAATCGGTCGCGGTGCGGAAGACCGCCTCGCGCCCCGTCAGGAACACGAACTCGTAATCCCACAGCCCCGCCCCACTCTGCCGGTCGAGCAGGCGCAGCGGCGACGGCTCCATCCAGTACGGATCGGCCTCGTCGACCGGGGCCACGATGCCCGCGATGCGCAGCGTGATCGGGCGGCTCGACGCGTGGCCGCCGCCGGCGTTCCCGCGCTGGTCCAACCCCTGGTCGAGCACGACCACCGTGCCCGGCTCCAGGTTGATCTCGTTGGCGACGTTCAGGCCGATCACGCCCTCGACGTCGACGCCGTCCGGATTCGCTTCGGGCAGGCGCCCATCGACGACGCGTACCTGCTCGGTCCAACCGTCGTAATAGCCCAGGCGCGTGCGAATGCCGATCAGCGGCTGGAGGTCGTCGCCGCTCTCCGGCACCAGCGAGAGGCCCATCGCCTCGGTTTCGTTATAGCCAACGATCCGGTCGACCCAGCCCGCGATCGCGTCCAGGTCCTGCCGGACCAGCCCCTCGGCGAGCGCCGTCGCCCCGGCGGTTTGCTGCTCCAGGCCGCCGCGATCGGCCCATTCCGCCGCGCGCAGGCTGATGTTGGCCTGGACGTGGACATCGCGCGCGGGCTGGTCGTCCAGGCGCTGAGTCATGCCGACCTGGGCCACGGCGGTCGTATAAAGCGGCACCAGCGCGCCGATCGACGCCGCCAGGATCGTCCCAGCGACGATGGTCAGCAGCGAGCGCCACTGCGTAATCAGACGCGCAACGGCCAGATGAAACGCGAAACGGACCGGTGTCCGTCTCAACTCGCGCAGGCCATCTCCCAACCGTTGGGTCCAACGAGATGATGTGCGACGACGACTTACCATTCACAACGATCCTTGACGTGTCGAGCGCATGAACCACGGGGCGGACGTTGGCGCTGCCCTTCACCAACGTACAACTATACCTATACCGTTTATACGTGGATTGGGTTCAACACTGTCACCAAATTCGAGCGCAAACGCCTATTCTAACGCAACTTGGGCCATCTGTTCAGGGGGATGGTTCGACAGGGGAGGATTCCGCGGGAAAGCATCAGGGGCGCGAATGACGCGCCCCTGAAGGTTCAACTTGCCTGCTGCTAGTTGGCCGGGATGGGCGTGGCAGTCGGCAGCAGCGTCGGCGGCAGCGTCGGCTCGGCGGGCACCGGCGTGTCGGACGGGATGAGCGTCGGCGGCAGCGTCGGCTCGGCAGGGACCGGCGTGCCAGACGGGAAGGGCGGCAGCGTCGGCGTCAATTCGACCCGAATCGGCGTCGCCAGGATGGGCGTGGGAGTCGCCAGCAGCACCGGCGGGGCGTCTCCCGGCGGCGTCACCGGCGCGAACACGTCGGGCGCGGCCTGGAAGCGGGCAAGCTCGCCCACGAAGAAATTCGGATTCAGCGCGATCACCTGTTCGAGCGCGCGGCTGGCGTCCTCGACCTCGCCCCGCGCCGCGTGGGCCAGAGCCTGCCAGTAGTGCGCCTCTTCGACGTACGGCGTCACGTCCAGCACGGACGCGGCCAGGGCGATCACATCGGTGTAACGCCCGATCTTGAAGTAAGCTTCATAGGGCCCAAACTGGTACCACAGCGCGCGGAACGGCAGGCCGATATCGAGCGCGCGATCGTACGCGGCAGCGGCATCCTCGAAGCGGCCCAGCGTGGTATACGCCGTGCCCAGGTTGAACCAGCCCCACACGTCTTCCGGCGATTGGGTCGTCGCGCTCGACGCGGCATCCAGCGCCATCCGGGCGCCGTAGGCTGGGCCGTTGCCGTAGCCCAGCAGCACCTGCTGCATTTCGCCGGTATTCGCATCGGTCACCACATCCAACACGGTCGAGCCGCCATAGCCCAGCAGCGCCGCCTGCACGTCACCGGCCCGGTCGGCGGGGAACACCACGACGAACGTCCGGTTGAACGGCCACCACGCGGCGTCGAATTCGCTGAACGGGACGCGGCGCGGCTCCGTCGTCGGGCCCAGGTAGCTGTCGTAGACCAGCAGCACACCCGCGCCCTCGTCGTAGCCGGTCACGAGCTGGTAATGCCCGAACCAGCCGTCCGACTCCGTGTCCATCCCCACCGCCGCGATCACCGGGAAGCCCGCCGCCACCGCGCTCTTGAGCACGTCCAGCGTGCCGCCCATGCGGTAGATGGCGCGGTAGGGGGTCTGCCCGTTCACGTAGGCGACCATCTGCCACGGGCTGACGCTCTTGTCTTCCGGATCGGGCTTCAGCCACGCGGCGGCGGTGTCCTGGTCGCCGTCCCAGCCGTAAACGCTCAGCGCCATCGCCAGCGTCGCCGGGCCGGCGTTGTTCCAGCCCTGCGCCTCGTAGCGCACGCCCTCCAGCGACACCCCGGTCGCCAGCGGCGGCGGCACGACGGTGGGATCGAGAACCTCGATCACAGGCCCCTCGAACGGGACCGGCGTCGCCGTGATGACGACTGGCGACGGCTCGCCCGCCGGCGGCATGGCCTCGGCGTCATGCGGCGGGACGGCGGTAGGCAGGACCGACGTCGCCGTAATGACGACCGGCTGGGTGGGGAACGGCGTGGCGGTGGGCGGCGGCGTTTCGGTCGCCGTACTCTGGATCGCGGCGGGCGGGTTCCCGTCGCCGCCGGAGGGCGCGCCCGGTGAGGTCGTGGTGCCGTCCTGCCGCGCGTTGAACAGCAGCAGCGCGCCGCCGAACAAGATCGCCATCAGCACCGCCGCGATCAGCGTCGGGGCCAGGCGGGGCCGTGGCAGCGGCTGCCACCACGTTCGTTGGATGGTCCGGGTTGTCGTTACGGTCATGTCACCTGTCTCCTTGTCGTCGTGTGATGAGACCTCCCAGGCCGGAAGCGTGCCGCCCCGCCCGTTGCGCGAGAGAGGCGCCTCGCCTTGCGGACGCGTGACGCTCAGCGCCAGCGGCGGCAGGCTCGCGCTCTCCACGCGGGCGGCGGATTCGCTCCGCACGGCGGCACCGATGCGCTCCCACTCGCGGACCAGCGCCCGGCACGCCTCACAGGTCGCCAGGTGCGCCTCCACCGCGTCGCGATCTTCCGGCGGCAGGGTGCCCGCTACGTACATCGGGAGTTGGCTTTGCCACGGCTCATGCATCGGCGTTCTCCTGTAAGCGCAGCAGCTTGTGCAGCAGCGACTTGGCCCGGTGCAGGCGGCTCTTGACCGTGCCGGGCGGGACGCCCAGCACCTCCGCCGCTTCGGTGCCCGAGAGGTTGTGGTAGAAAACGAGTTCGAGCGTCTCGCGCTGATCGGGGGGCAGTTCCGCGATCGCGGCGCGCAGCGCAGCCTGATCCGCCAGGACATCCAGCCGGTCGCCGGGCGCCTCGGCGTCGGCGGCGATGTCGTCTGCGAGCGGGGCTTCAAGCGGCCCGCGCCGCTGCCGGGCGGTGATCGCGCGCCGCCGGGCAATCGCCAGCAGCCACGTCCGCACCGAGCTGTCGCCCCGGAAGCGCGCCGCGCCCTGCCAGGCAGCCAGCATCACGTCCTGCAGCACTTCTTCGGCCAGCGCGCGATCGCTGACCTGCCCGATCAGGTAGGCCAGCACGGGCAGGCCGTGCCGCTCGTAGAGCGTTTCGAGCGCGCCCGAATCGCCGCGCGCGATGGCGTTCACGAGCTGGCGATCGGTGGGCTGGGCGCTCCAGATGTGGTCAGGCATACTCGCTCCTTACGCGTTCGCCTTGTTAGTCCGCCGAATCGCGCCGGGGGTTCCATTTTGCCCGCTGCCGGACGGGCCACACGACCGTGACATAACACGAATACCATATTAGTGAATTTTCCCCAATTTATCGCTTGTTTAGTTAAAAACGACAGGCTATACTATTTTTATGGTCTTCGCAGCCGGGCTCGAACGCAGCGACAACCGCCCACACCTGTCTATAGTGTTATTCTTTTTATGTTATGATTAGTGCCAGTGGCGGGCTGCGCGGGTGATAGTGACCCAAATGCAGCATGGGAGTTGCATTGGCCCGACATCCTTCGGGGCCCGTCCGCGAACCGAGTCGACTCCCAGCACAAAGGTGGTAGATAGCACATGGATTTCGAGGAAAACAAGCACGAAGAATCGGTTTCCTCCAACGGAGAAATGAACAACTCCGGCGCGCAACCCGCACCAGACGACACCGGCGCCAGCTTCGAGGAGATGTTGGAGGCGTCCTTCGACTACGAGCCGCCGCGCCGCGGAGAGATCCGCGACGCCGTCATCTTGCAGATCGAACCCAACGAGATCATCGTGGACATGGGTGCCAAGCAGGATGGCATTGTCACCGCGCAGGACCTCGAACGGCTGGACGACGCGTACCGCAAGTCGCTCCAGGTCGGGCAGACGGTGCCGGTTTACGTGCTCAATCCCCGCGACAGCGACAGCAACCTGATCGTGTCGATCAACATGGGGCTTCAGCAGTACGATTGGGACTCTGCCCGCCGCCTGATGGACGAGGACGAAGTCGTCGAGGTCACGGTCACCGGCCACAACCGGGGCGGCGTTCTGGTGAAGTGGAACATGCTCGAGGGCTTCATCCCGTCCTCGCACATGGTCACGGTCAGCGCCGGGCTGCAGGGCAACGAGCGGCGCGAAGCGCTCAACGGCCTCGTCGGCCAGAAAGTCGGCGTCAAGGTCATCGAAGTCGACCAGGACCGCCGCCGGCTGATCTTCTCCGAGCGCGAGGCCCAGCGCGAATGGCGCGCCCAGCAAAAGGCGCGGCTGCTCTCCGAACTCAACGAGGCCGACGTCGTGCGCGGCACGGTCACCGGCCTGCGCGATTTCGGCGCGTTCGTCAACCTGGGCGGCGCCGACGGCCTGATCCACGTCAGCGAGCTGGCGTGGCACCGGGTCGATCACCCGCGCGACGTGCTCAAGGTCGGCCAGGAGATCGACGTCTACGTCCTGAGCCTGGACCGCGAAACCAACCGGATCGCGCTCAGCCGCAAGCGGCTGCTGCCGGACCCGTGGGACGATGCGCTCGAGCGGTACTACGAGGGCATGCTGGTCGAGGGCACGGTGACGAACGTCGTCGACTTCGGCGCGTTCATCGCGCTGGACGATGGCCTCGAGGGCCTGCTGCACCTCAGCGAGATGGGCGACGGCTCGCTCAAAGAGCCGCACAGCTACGTCAAGAAGGGCGACCGGCTGCAACTGCGCATCAGCCGCCTGGAACCCGATCAGCGCCGCGTGGGCTTCACCCAGCGCTGGGGCATCGACCAGGAAGAGCCGATCGCGCCCGAAACGCCCGACGAGGTCGAGGAAGCCGAAGCTGAGGCCGAGGCCGCCGTCGAGGACGTCGAAGCTGAAGTCGCCGAAGAAGTCATCGCCGAGGCCGCCGTCGAGCAAGAAGCACCGGAAGCCGTCGAAGTCGAGGAAGTCGAAGAAGACGTCACCGAGGAAGTCATCGCCGAGGCCGAGGCCGCCATCGAGGAAGAAGCACCGGAAGCCATCGAAATCGAGGAAGTCGAAGAAGACGTCACCGCAGAAGCCGAGGCTGCTGTCGAAGAAGCAGAGCCCGAAGCCGAAGTCGATGTCGAGTCGGAAGCCGCCGTCGAAGAGGAACCCGAAGACGACGCGGACGAAGACGAAGATGATGACGATGACGACGACGATGACGACGATGACGACGACGATGACGACGATGACGACGATGACGACGACTGAGACTCGTTCGACACGCGGATAATCCCCCCGACCACCCCGCATGTCGCGCCGGGGTGGTTTGGGCTTGCGCAAAACGCAGCTTGTGCCAACCGGAGCAATCCGTTTGACAAACCGCGCCGGGCCCGCTATAATGCTCCGGACTCTGGAGAGGAGGGCGCGTTGCGCAACTAACCGCTTGGTTTCGAAAACGTTCGATTCGGGTTATGGCAATTCTAACAACCAGATAAGTTCGTTTTACGACGCCATCCGCGTCGCGCGCCGCGATCATCCCGAACCAACCGCCGGATTCTGATCACATTTCTGTGGCAGATTCCGGTTTTTGTTTGGGTTTTCCAGAGCCACAAAATTCGACCCCTGGGGGGATAGACTAAAAGAAATATGGTAGACAGCACACACGTACACACAGATTCGGTAGACGCGGACATGGACTTCCTCACCCTGTTGGAGGAGTCGTTCGCAGTGGAACAGCCCGTGCGCGGCGACATCGTCACCGGTGTCATCCTGTCGATCGATAGCATGGGTATGTTGGTGGACCTCGGCATGAAGCGTGACGGCGTCGTGCCCCGTAACGATATGGAGAAGCTCGGCGACGAGGCAACGTTCACCGTCGGGGCCGAAATCCCGGTGATGATCGTTCGCACCGAGGACGAAGACGGCAACATGATCGTCTCGGTGGCGCAGGCCAAGCAGAACGAAGACTGGCTGCGCGCCGAGGACATGATGAACTCCGAAGACATGTTCGACGGCGCCATCGCCGACGCCAACCGCGGCGGCCTGATCGTGCCGTTCGGCAATCTTCGCGGCTTCGTCCCGGCCAGCCACGTGGTAGACCTGCCGCGCGGCCTGAGCGAAGAAGAGCGCAAGACCCACCTGGCCGACATGATCGGCAAGCCGATCTCGGTCAAGGTCATCGAGGTCAACCGCCGGCGCCGCCGCCTGGTGCTCAGCCAGCGCGAAGCCCAGCGCGAGATCCGCGATGCGCGCAAGGACTCGCTGCTCGAGAACCTGACCGAAGGCGAGATTCGCCGCGGCGTGGTCAGCGGCCTGCGCGACTTCGGCGCCTTCGTCGACCTCGGCGGAGCCGACGGCCTGATCCACATCAGCGAGCTGGCCTGGCACCGCGTCAAGCACCCGCGCGAATTGCTCAACGTGGGCGACGAGATCGATGTGTACGTGCTGCGTCTGGACCAGGAAGGCCGCCGCATCGGGCTGTCGCTCAAGCGCCTGCAGCCGAACCCGTGGTCGCAGGTGGACGAGATGTACCACGTCGGCCAGATGGTGGACGGCGTGATCAGCCGCGTGACACAGTTCGGCGCGTTCGTCAGCCTGGACCCGGGCATCGAAGCGCTGCTGCACGTGAGCCAGATCGCCGACCCGGCCCCGGAAAACCCGGCTGAGCTGCTGCGCGAAGGCCAGGCCATCACGGCGCGAATCATCAGCATCGAGCCGCACCGCCAGCGCCTGGGTCTGAGCATCCGCGACGTCGACAACGACCTGCTGGATACGCAAGACCTGCTCGAATCGGAAGATTCGCAGGACGGCGAAATTGAACCTAGCGAATCCGAGGCAGACACGGTACAATCTGAAGTGGTTGAACCGGTTGCCGAGGAAGAGCCAATTGCCGAGTAGTATCTGACAGCGACGCGAATCATGAACGGGCAGGTTCTAATTGGGCAACCTGCCCTTCTTTTTGAACGTTCGGGTTTGTCCAGGCTTACGGAAAGGTGGTGACACTGAATGGCACATGTTGAGCTTCAAAGCGGCGAGTCTCAGGAACAACTGCTCAAGCGCTTCCGCAAGCAGGTCGCGAAAGACGGCATCCTGAGCACCGTCCGCCGCAAGCGGTGGTATGTCTCCAAGAGCGAGCTGCGCCGCATCCAGAAGAAAAAAGCGATCCGCCGTGCGCGCCGCAAGCAGCGCAAAACCAGCTAAGACGCAACACGGATTTGACCAGCGCCGGGGATCAGAGACGGCTCGCGCTTTCTCTCCCCCGCGCTGTTAAAGACCATTCGAGAAGTACTCTTATTCTCGCTGGCAGTGCACTCAATGGGACGAACCTCCTCTTTTTCACCTTTCCCCCTCGTTGGGGAAGGGAAGCGGACCCGAAGGGTTCGCGGGGATGGGGTTCTCAAACGGTCTCTGAGTGTATCATTCGACAGCACAGAGACAGAAGCGACAAACACTGATGGCAAAACGCGCCGAAGAAAAAATTGAGATGGAGGGCACCGTAGTCGAGGCCCTTCCCAATACTCAATTCATGGTAGAGCTGGAAAACGGCCACAAGGTGTTGGCCTATCTCTCCGGCAAAATGCGGAAGTACTACATTCGCATCTTGCTCGGCGACCGGGTTCGGGTCGAGCTGACGCCCTACGATCTCACTCGCGGGCGTATCACCTACCGCTATAAGAAGCGCAGCAGCTCGTCTCCCGAAGACGACGTATAAACTCCGGCAGTCTCGCCACGAAAACCGGTTACCTCTTCCCTCAACGAGGTTTTTTGTTGTTGGCCGAGTCTTCACCCGCATGGCACATCGAGGCGCTGAAATTCGACCGGCGCCTGCACATCAGCCTGCCCGCCCACCTGCTGGATGACGATGGCGCGCGCCTGTGGTTTCGCACCCGGGCCGGCGACCAGATCAACCACGTCACCCTGGACCAGCAGTTCCCCATCACCCAGCCTTCGGACCTGGTCTTCTGGCGCGATCGCTGGTACAACGTCTATCTGAACTACGGCGACGATGGGCGCCTGTCACACTTCTACTGCAACGTGGGGCTGCCGCCGGAGGTGTCCGGCCAGACGCTCCGCTTCGTGGACCTGGACCTCGACGTGCGGATCGGCCTGGACGGGCAGGTCAGGGTGCTCGATGCGGACGAGTTTGCCGAGCACACCACCCTGTTCGGCTATCCGCCGGACGTTCAACAGGCCGCGCGCCGGGCCGTGGACGACATCCTGGCCCACTGGCGGGCGCGCCGCGCGCCGTTCGACGGTCGCCGCCCCGGTTAGTTCGCGTCCGGCTGGCCGCCCGGCACGTCCGCCGGGATGCCATGCAGGCCGCGATCGATTTCCCACGGATAAATGATATACGCGTCGGTGATCGCGCCGTAGAAATCCGGCTCGGCTTTGCCGAACAGCGACCGGTAGGGGTTGAAGTGGAACACGCAGGTGAACGCCGTGGCGCCCGCCGACTGGCAGCGGCTTTTGACCGCCGTGCTGGTGCGCCCGCTGCCCCACACGTCATCCACGATCAGGATGCGCTTGTCGGCCAGCAGGTCGTCTTCGGGGAACTGCAAGAACGAGGGCCAGACGAACAGGCTGGCTTTGTCGCCATGACCGACCGCGTGCGGAAAATCGACCGCCGCGATCAGCACGCTGCTGATCTCCAGCGCCTCGCTCAGCAGGCCGCCAGGGACGATGCCGCCCCGCGTGATCATCACCATCTCGTCGAAACGCCCCGCGTCGCGAAGCTGCGGCAGCAGCACGTCAACCAGTTTTTCGACGTCGGCCCAGGTCAGCCATTCCTGGCGTAATGGTTTGCGCGGTGATTCCATGCGGGGGCGCCCCTCTGTTATGCCTGGCATTGTAATGGATAGTAACCTGGAATTATGACCCCAGTTCGTGGTAAAGTCAAAGCAAATGCTTGCCACGAGCACCTGACCGCGTGATAATTGAAGGTAAGGTTAAGTTCCGGTTTGGCCGGCACCTGGGGGGCAAAGTGGGAAGGAGCGAGTATCGTGAAGAGTAAGGCCGAACGCAGCATTGAAGCCCTGACCTGGGCCGCGGTGATCATCTGGCTGGGGTTTGCCCTGGTCACACACCTGTTAGGCTACGTCTGGCTGATCGTGATGGTGCTCGGCATCATCCTGCTCAGCTCCGCCATCTACCAGCGCAGCCGCGGCTGGCATACCTCGCTGACCCTGTGGGTCGCCGGAATCTGGATGGCGGTCTTCAGCGTCATCGAGATCCTCGGCGCCTTCACCAGCGCGCTCAACGATGGCGAGGGCCTCCAGATCGATCTGTGGGTGTACATGGGCATCGCGCTGGTGTCGATGGGCGTGGCCGTCGTCCTGCGCCACATCAACTTCCCCACGATCAGCACCACGACCGGCCAGCGCCCCGAGCGACCCGGCGCGCAGGGCGCGCCGTCCTACATTCCGCGCGCCGTGCAGGAGGATTACAGCGTCGGCTACGTGCCGCCCGCCGGTCAGGAGGACTACAGCGCCGGCTACGCCGCCGGCGGCAGCGGCGGGAGCTGGCAGCCGGCCAACCAGGCCAGCGCCGGGTACGCCACCGGAAGCAGCGGGAGCTGGCCGTCCGCCGATCCGGCCAGCGCGGGGTACAACGCCCAGGGCCAACCTGCCGCACAGGTCCCGCCCGCGCCGCCAGAACGGTACGACCCGGTCTGGAACAACCCGGCAGTGGCGCCGTCCGCACCCCGGCCCGGCCAGCCATCGCGGCCAGCGGCCCGCCCGCGGCGGACCGCTCGCCCGGTCGATGAACCGTCGGACCTGGAATCGCGCGTGGACGACATCATCCGGCGCAGCCGCGAGCGGCGCGACGTCGACAACCTGCCCTATTGAGCTGGCCGCCTCGGCCCGGCGATGGCGCGGCGAGCGGTCATCCGAACAAATTCCGCCCGGCGATGGCGGCCAGCATCGCGTATGCCGCTGCGGCGATCAGCCGCACGTTGCGCGCGCCGATCCGCTCGACCAGGGTTTGCATGCGGCTCTCGTCCAGGAAGAATTTCGATCCGCGCAGCGTCCCGATGCACCCCACGATCCCACCGATGAAGATGAACCAATCAAGCAGCGTGGCAAATTCCACAACCGGCTCCATTCACACGACCGGCGGCCTGGGGCCGCCGGTCCGCAGTTAACCGAATCTCACACACCCACCGACGGCTCAGCCGGCCTGCTCGATCAAGGAGAAGAATTCCTGCCACTCTTCGCGCGTGAAGTACAGCGAGCCCCAGTCGAGCTCGACCTCGATGCTCTGCTCATCCTCGTCGCCTTCCATCTCAGGCTCGCGGCCCGCCTCGAAAATCTGGTCGGTGAAGTCTTCCCACTCTTCACCAAAGAAATGGACCGTCACCGGGCCCAGCTCGACGTGATACGTGGTTTCGCCGTCGGGTTCCTCTGCCGACCAGACGACATAGTTCTCGGTTTCGGCTAGCGTCTCGACCGGAATCTCCGGCAGATCGTTATCGTTCATCGGGCAGTGTGTCTCCTTGCTGCAACATTCAGGATCGGTTCACTCATTGTCCTCTTCATGGTCGAAAATGTCCAGAGCGCGTAACACCTCGGCCAGCGCTTGCAGCGACGCGCCGCTGTGGGCCTGATCGTCCAGGTCCGGCACGCGAAAACGCCGTTCGAGCAGGTTATCCTCGAAGCCGGGCGACTCGAAGACAGCCGCCAGGTGGCCCGCGATGTGCTTCCGCCGGCCCGCGTCCCACGCATAGGCCGTCTTGGTCCAATACATCCGGTAGCCAGCCGTGATCCGCTCGTCACTGAGCGGCTCCGGGGGCTGGCGCTCTGGCAAGTGATCGTCGTCCATCATGCGTCGCCAGAAATCCACGGGAGAGCCTCCTGAGTTGTGCGATCTGCGCCGGGCAAGCGGCGCGCTACAGCGCCCATTCCGAGACGTCGGACCGCTGGTCGCCGGGCTCCGGCACGAGATCGCTGGGCGGCGGATCGGCCACTTCCACCGGCATGGTCGGGAATCGCTTGCTCAGCCAGTACCGCATCACGCGGAAGATCAGGCTGGTCTGCTGGGCCGGCACGACGGGCAGCGCGGGGAACAACTCCTCGTCGAGCAGTTTCCCGCGCAGGTAGCGCCCAAACAGGCGGATGGTCGCCACCATGGGCGCCGCCAGGACCACGCCCAACACCCCGGCCAGGTTCGACCCGATCAAAATCGCCACCAGGACGACGAACGGGTGCAGGTTCAGGCTGTGGCCCAGAATGCGCGGCACCAGGAAGATCGCTTCCAGTTGTTGGATGCCGATATACGTCAGGGACACGATGACCGCGTACATCAGGCCGGCATCCAGCCCGCTGATCGTCGAGCTGGACGTCGTGAGCGCGAACAGCACCGCCGGAATCTGGGCGAGCGTCGGTCCCAGGTTCGGGATGAACTCCAGAAACCCGGCGACGAGGCCCAGCACCAGCGGTTGGGGCAGCCCCAGGATCAGCGCCGCGAAGTACGTCGCCGTGCCGACGGCGATGCACAGCAGAAGCTGCCCACGCAGGTACGCGTTCCAGATCTTCCCCAGCTCGTGGATCATGCGCCGCACGTCGCCCTGGTAGCTGTCCGGGATGCCGCTGATCACGTAGTCGGAGAAAAGCGGCCCGTCGCGCATCAGGTAGAACAGCATGATCAGCGCGAAGACTGACGCCACCAGGATCGACACCGCGCCGCCCAGCACGCCGAGCGCAGGATCGGCCAGCGAGAGAATCGTATCTTGCAGGCTGGCGGTGAGCCCCGCGCCTTCGGCGTCGTCCTGCCCGGTGCCCAGCATGCGGCTCAACTCTTCCCACGGGACCACCGTTGCGCCGCCGATCGTGATCGGCTTGTTGAGCAGGTTTTCCAGGTCCTGCTGGGTGCTCTCGACCAGATCGGGCAGATCGTCGGCGAGCTGGCGAAGCTGGACCAGCGTCGCGGGCACGACCAGCCCGATCAACAGGCCGAACACGCCCAGCACCAACAGCCAGGTCAGCACCACGCTCAACGTGCGGCGCACTTCGTAGGACCCGATGAACGACAGGCGGCGCTCGAAGAAAGTGACCACGGGCGCGAGCAGGTACGCCAGCAGCACCGCGATCGCGATCGCCGTCCAGGTGATAGCGCCGACCTGCCGGGCGACCAACAGGATCAGCCCCAATACGACCAGGGTCACGATCCGCTTGGTAGCCAGGCTCCAGGGTGGGCTGGTGACAGAGGGCACCTTGCTTGCCACGATGGGTTTTCCTTCCTAACGATACGCGTGTGTGGGCCTTGATTCTGCTGTTGATTCTATTGTAACGTGGGGCGCAACGAACGGCGAACACGGCAGGCGATGCGCGCCGGGTTCGCGCGCGAAAAATCGCGCGAAACGCACCATTGTCGAGCGACCTTTATGCAGTTTGGCAAATTGCGACTTGGCTAATGCTCGTTAGCCTGATAAAATGAAATTGGGGTAGACAGTATGTCTGGTCAGAGTTCGGAATGACACAAAAAGCGGTTTCGATGCACTTTTGAAGTACGTCTGACCAATAGAGTATTTTTGTGTTAGCGACCCCAGCACTCCCCAGGTCGTCGCATAAACGATGATAGGATGCGCCTTTCGCACGACAAACCGGGCGCATAAACGAGTATGCTGGGCCAATTCGCCCCAAGACCTCTGCACCCGCCATACGCCCCGTCGCGCATCTCCATAGCCGTCCGCTGACTGCGCTAGGGGATTTTTGGTTGTTGAGAGCGGCTGCAGATGACAGCTTTTCTGATTGTAGACGTAGACGATTTGCTCCAGCGCCTGGAGAGCCGTGGGGTGGCTTTGGACATCCACACGGTCGCCGCGGCGTTGTTGAACAGCGCCTCCCTGGCTGCCGGGCTGGGCAGCCCGGAAGAGCTGGTCGCGGTGGCGGTGGCGGACTGGAACCGCTATCGCCGGCCCAGCGGCACCGCGGGCGTGAGCGTTCAGCAGGTGTTCGCCAGCGAAGGGTACGACCTCTTCAACGTGCCCGATCGCAAATTCGTGACGGACGCCCTGCTAATGCACTATTTCTCGTTCGACACCGAGTCGGTCGATGAGTTGATCATCGCCACCAGCCAGCTCGACATTTCCACGCTCGTGCACCGCGTCCAGACGACCGACCGCGCGCGCGTGCGCATCTGGGGCGACGAACCGCCGCCCGACCTGGAAGGCGTGATCTTCCAGCCCCTGGAGTCGATCCTGGGCATCCCCAGCAAGACCGTCGCGCTGTACATCGACTTCGAGAACATTTCGATCAGTCTCAGCGAGCAGGGCTACATCCTGGACATCGACGTGCTGCTGGAAGGCATGCTGCACCAGGCCCAGAGTCACGGCCAGGTGATCCACATGGCGGCTTACGCGCCGTGGGGCCAGCGCGGCAGCCTGGCGCCCCTCACCGACCGGACCGGGCGCGAAGTCTCCGACGAGGTGCCCAGCCGGCTGGCGCGGGCCAATATCGACCCGGTCTTCAGCCTGCCCGGCAAGAACAGCGCCGACATGCGCATCGCCAAAGAGGTGCTCGACGACAGCGCGAAGACCGACAGCGCGGACGTGTTCATCATCGCCAGCGGCGACCGCGACTTCAACGAGGTCTTCAGCGCCGTGCGCGCGCGCAACAAACAGGTCATCGTGTGGGGCGTGCGGGGCAGCACCAGCCGGCTGGTCGAATCCAACCCCGCGCTGGCGGTCGAGTACGTCGAGGATTTCTGCAACCTCGAGCGCCATGCCGACGTCCTGGCCGCGGCGAGCATCAGCGCCGCGCCCCGCGTCGGCGCCGACATTACCGAGCCGGAGTTTCGCCCGTCACAGTGGTCGAGCGTGATCCTCCAACTCGACCAGATGCTCAACGAGGCGGATACCGACGACGTGGCCCTCGCTGCCCTGGTCGACCGGCTGATCGACGTGCGGGCCGTGCCCAACGCCGACCGCGCCGAGGACCTGATCACCCAGTCGGCGGGCCGCGGGCTGCTGCTGATCGATCCCGAAGCGGGCGAAGTGCGCCTCAACCACGCCAGCCCGATCGTCGAAAAGACGCTGCTGATCCGCGACCGGATCGTGCATCGCGTCGCCAATACGCTGCACGTGCGCGGCTGGGAGTACGTCAACTACGGCTTCCTGCTCAAGGGCATCGGCATGGACCACGGCCTGACCGGGCCGGGCCTTAACGCGAACGATACCTGGCGGTCCGAGTGGGTCGATACGCTGGTGCGCGAGGGCATCCTCACCCGCGAGCTGGTCCCGCACCGCCACAATCCCGAGGACCTCGTCCCGGTGATCAAGCTGGCCGAAACCGGGACCGCCAGCGCCGGACAGCCGCTGCCGGGCGTCACGCGGGACGACGTCGACAAGATGATCCGCCGCGTGATCGTGAGCGTCGAGCAGTTCACCAGCTTCCGCGGCTTTGCGTGGTGCCCGTTGGGCAGCCTGCACCGCCGCCTGCGCCCCTTCGACCCCAGCACCACGTTCCAGCAGGCCGTCGAGGAACTGCTGGAAGAGGGCGCGGTCACGGTCGAGGAATACGAGAACCCGCAGAGCGACTACACGACTAAGGGCATCTCGTTGATCGAGGACGCGCCGATCATCCAGGAAGTGGTGGCCGAGCGCAACAACTTCGTCCGCGTGCTGCTGGAGCTGTACGAAAGCCGCCAGCCCATCAACGTCGAGACGCTGCAAGAGCACCTGGATCACATGAGCGGCGACGACCTGGACCTGTGGATCTCGATCATGCAGTCCGAGAACGTGCTCAAGTCCGTGCCCGGCCAGCCGGACGTCTTCAGCCTGTTCCGCACGCACCACACCGTTTCGCTGGTGGCGGGCGACACGCCCGAAAACTGAGCCGCCCTCGCCGGGCGCCCATCCCTTCCGTTTTGTATTAGCTCCCTTCCGACAATTCGCAGGTAACTTTGGGCTTCCATTTGCCCGCCGCGAGTGGTATAATCCTCACCGGCGTTTCGCCAATTGTTCGATTGACCGGTGGACCTACGTCCGGTCTGCCCGGTGACGATTAGGAACAAAGGACAAGGGACGCATGGGCATTACCAAGCAAGAAAAAGAAGAGATCATCCAGAACTTTGCCCGTCATGAAGGCGACACCGGCTCGCCCGAGGTGCAGATCGCGATCCTCACGACGCGCATCGGGCAGCTCACCGAGCACCTGAAAATTCATAAGCATGACGAGCACAGCCGTCGCGGCCTGTTGAAGATGGTCGGCCTGCGCCGCCGTCACCTCAAATACCTGAGCCGCAAAGACCCGGCAGCCTACCGCGCGTTGATCGAACGCCTGGGGCTGCGCCGCTAATTCCGGAAGACGATGACAAACGCGTGGGTCGGACGATCCACGCGTTGACGACACCCTATGACGTATTTCGCTGTTTTACCGGCATGGGCCGCGCCGGGCACTCCGTCCCCCTGGGCGCGAGCGAAGCGGTCCGCCTAATGTCAATCAGCCCGGAGCGGCAGGAATTGGAACATGCGGTCAAGCAGGTGACGCGCCCCGACACATGTCGGTTATGCGCGCCCCTTGACACCAGGTTCCAGTCCCTGACCTCCGGGCTTTGTTACTGATACGGAGGTTTCCATGGACAGTAACAACATGATGCCCGTCAGCCACCGCTTTACCGCCACCGTTGGCGACAAAGAGGTCTCGATCGAAACGGGCAAACTGGCCGAGCAGGCCGGCGGCGCGGTTGTGGTCCGCATGGGCGACACGATGGTGTTCGCCACGGCCACGATGAGCGCCCTCCCCCGCGAGGGGATCGACTTCTTCCCGCTGAGCGTGGACTATGAAGAGAAGTTGTACGCCGCGGGCCGCATCCCTGGCAGCTTCATGCGCCGCGAGGGGCGCCCGTCCGAGGCGAGCATCCTGATCGCCCGCGTGACCGACCGCCCGCTGCGCCCGCTGTTCCCCAAGGACATGCGCAACGAGGTGCAGGTCATCGTCACCCCGCTGAGCCACGACCAGGAGAACCACGCGGATATGCTGGCGATCCTGGCGGCGAGCGCCGCGCTGCACATCTCGGATGTGCCGTGGGGCGGCCCGATCGGCGCGGTGCGCGTGGGCATGATCGACGGCGAGTTCGTGCTCAACCCGACGATCCCGGAGATGGAAGACAGCCTGCTCGACCTGCGCATGGCCGGCACCGCCGACGCCATCATCATGGTCGAGGCCGGGGCCACCGAGGTCGACGAAGAGACGATGATCCGCGCGCTGCGGTTCGGCCACGAATCCATGCAAGACCTGATCGCGGCCCAGAACCAGATGCGCGAGCAGGCCGGCAAGCCCAAGCGCGAGTACGAGCCTACCGCGGTGGATACCGAGCTGGCGAGCGAAGTCGAGGGCAAGATCAGCGCGGAGATCGCGCAGATCGTCGCCAACCGCCTGGAGCGTGACGACCGCAACGCGGCGCTGGACGACCTGCGCGAGCGTCTGCTGGCCGAGTACGAGCAGGCCGACGCCGCCTCGCCCGAGGACGCGATCAGCCTCAAGCAGGTGCGCGAAGCCCTCAACGACACGCTGAAGAAGGAAGTGCGGCGCCGCATCCTGGAAGACGGCATCCGGCCCGACGGGCGCGACTACACGACGATCCGCCCGCTGGCCGCCGAAGTGGACGTGATCCCGCGCGTGCACGGGTCGGGCCTGTTCAAGCGCGGCCAGACGCAGGTGCTCAGCATCTGCACGCTGGGCACCCCGCGCGACAGCCAGCCGCTCGACGGGCTGTATCCCGAAGATACCAAGCGCTACATGCACCACTACAACTTCCCGCCCTACAGCACGGGCGAGACGTGGTTCCTGCGCGGGCCCAAGCGCCGCGAGATCGGGCACGGCGCGCTGGCCGAAACGGCCCTGCGCCCGATGATCCCGCCGGAAGACGAGTTCCCGTACACCATCCGCGTCGTCAGCGAGGTGATGTCGTCCAACGGCAGCACCAGCATGGCGAGCGTGTGCGGCAGCACCCTGGCGCTGATGGCGACCGGCGTGCCGCTGATCCGCCCGGTGGCGGGCATCGCCATGGGCCTGATCAAAGAGGGCGACCGCTACGCCGTCCTGACCGACATCCAGGGCATGGAAGATCACCTCGGCGATATGGACTTCAAGGTCGCCGGAACCGAGAAGGGCATCACCGCCCTGCAGATGGACATCAAGATCACGGGCGTCAGCGACGAGATCATGCGCCAGGCGCTGGCCCAGGCCCGCGACGCGCGCCTGCAAATCCTCGACGTGATGCTCAAGACGCTCCCCGAACCGCGCAAAGAGCTGAGCCAGTACGCGCCGCGCATCGAGATCATCCACATCAACACCGAGAAGATCGGCGCGGTGATCGGCCCAGGCGGCAAGGTGATCCGCAGCATTCAGGACAAGACCAACACCAAGATCGACATCGCTGAGGACGGCACGATCTTCATCGCCAGCGCCGACGGCCCCAGCGCCGACCGCGCGCGCGAGATGATCCAGGCCCTGGTCGAAGAGCCGGAGCTGGGTCGCATCTACACCGGGCGCGTGGTGCGCGTCGAGGCGTACGGCGCCTTCGTCGAGTTGCTGCCCGGCCAGGATGGCCTGGTCCCGCGCGACCAACTGGCCGATCACCCGGTCACGCGCACCGAGGACGAGGTCCAGGTCAACGACGAGATCATGGTCATGATCACGGACATCGACGCGGGCGGCAAGATCCGGCTCAGCCGGCAGGCCGTGCTCGAAGGCTGGACGCTCGAACAGGCGCGCGCCGCCGACTCGCGGATCGGCAGCGGCGGCGGCAGCCGCGGCGGGCGCGGTGGCGGTCGCGGTGGTGACCGTGGCCGTGGCGGTGACCGGGGTCGCGGTGGCGACCGTGGCCGTAGCGGCGATCGCGGGCGCAGCGGTGACCGTGGCCGTGGCGGCGACCGGGGCGGGCGCAACTAGCTCCCTGCCCGGCACAACCTGACACATCCCGACAAGCAATCGGGCGCTCCCGTTCTGGCGAGCGCCCGATTTTTTTTCTGCGATGGCCCGGCTAGCCGGGCCGCCGCGTTCCGGCTAGTACACCGCCCACGATACCCAGGTCTGCGTGCCGATCATCACCAGCTCGCGGCCCTCGCCCCGGAAGCCCAGCGCCTTCACCGGCTCGGTCTGGTCGGCCAGCGTCGCCAGCAGCGCCCCGGTATCCGGCTCCCAGAGCTGCGCGCCGTTGGTGAACAGGTCCTCGTCGAGCCGGGCATCCGCCGCGGCCAGCACGGTGCCATCCGGGCTGTAGGCCACGAACAGCACCGGGTCGTCAGCCGGCTGGCCGAGGGTGCGCAGCTCCGTCGCGGTGGCGATGTCCCACAGCACCAGCGTGCCATCTTCCGCGCCGCCGGCCAGGGTCCGCCCGTCCGGGCTGAAGGCCATGCTCGGCGTCCCGCGCTGCCCATAGTCGCCCGGCAGCAGCGCGCGCTGGGTCTGCGTGGCGACCTCCCACAAGTAGATGCCCTTGCCGGGCACCGACACCGCCAGCAGGCTCCCATCCGGGCTGAAGGCGAGATCGGCGGCGGGCGCGTCCAGGTCGAACGTCACCTGCGCGCCGTTCGCCAGGTCCCACAGCCAGACCATGTCCTCGGCGCCGGCGGGGTCGCGCTCGGGCAGATCGCCGCTGCTCACCGCCAGCACGCGGCCATCCGGGCTGAACGCCATGCTGTTGGGCACGAATGGCACCTGCAGGCCGCTGGCCCGCGTGACCTCCGGCGGGATGTCCGCGGCCAGCTCCCACGCGAACAGCATCTTGGGGCCGGGGCTTTGCGGGTCCTCCTCGATGGTGGCGAAGCGGGCCGTCGCGCTCTCGTGGCGGGCCGCGACGACGTCCAGCACGTCGAAGTCCGCGTTGCCGATCGCGGTCACGTCCGGCGTGATCGTGTCGCCGTAGTAGAACACCAGCCGCCCATCCGTCACGATCAACGCGTCCACGCTCGGCGGCGGCAGCAGCGCGATCTGCTCGACCGTGTCGCGCAGGGCCCGCTCGGTGAACAGCCGGACCTGGGCCGCGTTCGCCGACGTGATCACCGCGCGCCGGTCATCGTCGGGCGCGGGGGACGGTTCCGGCGTGGGCATCCCGCCGACCGGCTCCAGCCAGTACTCGATCTCGTCGCCCTCGACCACCCACCCGGTCACGGTCCCGGCGCGGCTCTCGTAGGTGATCTGCCACCACGTCCGGTTGGGGCCGCACTCCGGCCCGCCGATCACCTCGAACTGCGCGTCGGGCAGCAGCAGCCCGGCCACGTCGCTCTCGATGTCCGGCAGATCGCGGATGTTGATCGAGCCGGTCGTCGTGGAACGCCCCACCGCGCCCACGGCCAGCCGCGCCGGCAGCGCGCCGGGACAGATCACCGTGCCCACCGGCGGCGGCGCGGGCGGGGTGGGCCTGGGCGTCGCGTCGTCCCCAGGGCCAATCGTCGGGATCGGCGTGCCGGGCACGGTCGCCTCGCCGCCCGGCGAGCACAGGAATACCGTGCTCCCGTCGGCAGCAGCGCGGTAGTCGTAGGTCACGCCCTCGTAGGTCAGCAGGATCTGGTAGCCGTTGGTGATCACCTGCGGGTAGCTCAGCCCCGGGCGGGGGCAGCCGAGCGACGTGTCCGGGAAGTTCTTCTGCTCCCACTGCCAGCTCGCGAGATCGTCGAGTGACAGGGTCGTGCCGACGCGCTCGCTGAGGTCGGCCAGGGCGTCGAGAATCACGTCGGGTTCCTGAGCATAGGCGGCCATGGACATCCCCAAGACGATCAACGTGGCAAGTGCCATCATCACATATCGCTGTTTCATCATCACACCTCGCGCATTCATCTGTCCGGCGGCAGGTACGCCTGCACGTTAAACCGCGCTACGTGCTCCAGCGGCTGGTCCGGGTCCAGGCCCAATTCGCGCATGGCAGCGCGCACCGCGGCCAGCCCACGCGCCAGATCGGCGTCCGGCAGGCGCCAGAAGCTCGACCACACGCGCCGCTCGATCTGGTCGATGAAGCCGCGCGGCGTGTGGCGCGTGACGTACCGGTGCACCAGCAGGTCCCCGGCTGGCCGCCAGCCCTCGTCTTCCAGAAACGTCCGGTAGCGCTCGCGCGGGACGCCCACGTTCCGCCGCGTGATCGCGCCCACCGCCGCGTCCCAGGCCCTCCACAGCGCGGACTCGCCCATCCCCCGGTCGCCCTCGTTCCAGCCGGACACCAGCCGCCCGCCGGGCCGCAGCGCGCGCGCCACTTCGCGGAGCGCGTCCGGCCAGTCCGGGACCAGGTGAAAGACGTGGACCGCCACCGCCGCATCGAACAGGCCGGGCGCCAGCGGGAGCCGCGTCACATCGCCCTCGACGACGCGGACCGGCTCGGCGGTACGCTTGGCGAGCAGGCGTTCCAGCATGGGCCGCGCCAGGTCGATCCCGACGATGGCCCCCACGTGCCCCGCCAGCGGCAGGGCGATGCGCCCCGTCCCCACGCCGACTTCCAGCACGCGGCTGGACGGTGTCAGGTAGGCGGCCTGGGCGATCAGGGCGGCGATGTGGCGGTCTTCGCCCGGCGGAAAACCGCGCGTCTCGTCATAGAAACCCGCGGCGCGATCGAACCGTATCGACTCCGGTGACATGCGCGCTTCGCCCCATGCCCCCGGTTACGGCTGCCGGTCGAGGCTGAGCCGGCTGATGAAGTCGTTGATCGAGATCGTGGGCAGGCTGAGCGGCTTCAGGTGCCCCTGGGCGATCAACTCCATGCTGACGCGGGCCACCGTTTCGTTGTCCGGCGCTTCGATCACGTGCACGAAATCGTACTGGCCGAGTGTGGCGTACTGCCCCAGCACTTTCACGCCCAGGTTCTCAATGTCCATACTGATCTGGCGCAGGCACGACGGATTCTCGACGACGCATTCCACGCCGTGGGTGCTGAGCGTGCTCAACAGCAGGTAGATTGGCATAAACCGTTTCCTCTCTCGAATAAGGGAATAGAGTCAGTGTGACTTAAATCTCTCTGGGTTCGTCACTGGCATATAATTCTACAAAACCGCAGGCCGTACAGCGATAAGCCGCGATCACGATCTGGCGCCGGTCGCGCAGGCCGGTCAGGTACGCCCGCTCCGCGTATCCGGCAATCCAGCGGGTGGGCGCCGGCCCGCCATAGGCCGAATCCAGGATGAAACCGGGTTCCATCGTTCCCTGGCACTTGGGGCAGCGATCCGTCTGGTCCGTCATGATACCTCCTGGCTAGTCCATCGCGCCTTGCCACACGGCGTCGAGCACCATCAGCGCCGTGAGGTTGCGCATCGTGTAGCCGCTCTGCAGCCCGCCGGGCGTGAAGGTGGCCGTCGCGCCGGGGAGGGGGCCGCCGCTGGGGTGGTAGTTGTCCGGGGCCAGCCCCTTGTTGGGCAGCCCTTGCAGCGCCAGCCAGTAATCCCACAGGGGCACGCCCGATCCCGCCGCCACGTCGCGGATGATCGCGTTGAACGCGTGCACGCGCTCGCTGTCGGCGGGATCGGTCAGGTTGTCGGGGATCGTGCTCAACACGGGGATCACGCCGAAATCGGCGCTGATCTGGACGATCGTCTCCAGGTTGTGGCGATAGGTGCCGTCGTCCACGCCCAGCGGGATGTCGTTGGTGCCGATCATGATCAGCGCCACGGCGGGCTTCGCGACGCGGTACTCGCACACGAGCGGCGATTCGTACGGTTCGCAGATCTCCGGCGCGATGCTGCTGGCCGGGTTCAGCAGGTCGAGGCTGGTCCAGCCGCCGCGCGCCGCCAGGCTGGGCCGGGCGAACGAGGCGCGAAACGCGTTGTAAACCGGCTGGAGCGCGCCATACGCGCCCCACTCCACCGGCCCGGCGCCCAGCGGCGTGAGGAAATCGTCGCTGGCCGTAATGCTGTCGCCGATCTGCGAGAAGGTCGCCCGGCTGTTGCCCTGGGCCCGCCCGTGCAGGTAAATCTCGCGGGCGCGTGGGCCGATCGCGGGCACCACGCCCGCCGGGATGTCCGGCGCGGTGACCGCCGCCGCCGGATTCGCCTGCTCGACCGGGAGCGCCGTCGGGTCGCCGGAGACGCGAACCAGCGCCTTGTACAGCCAGCCGGTCTGGCCGCCCGCCGCCCCCTTGACCCACACGCCGTCAGTCGTGCGCGCCGTCAGCAGGACGCGCGTCCCCTCCGGCAGCGTCCGCAGCACGGAGAAGCCGGTCCCCGGCCCGGCGCGGAAGTTCGCCGCGCGAATGGTGAGGCCGGTCATCGTGCCGTCGCCCGGCGCTGGCTCCGGGGACGATCCGCCGGTCCCGGCCCGGTCGATCTGCGGCAGGGTCGTCAGGTCCGCGCCCGGTGCGAAGCTGAGATAATCGGCCAGCGCCCACCCGCTGAGCGCCCCGTCCGGCCCGGTGACGAACACCCACAGGCCGCTGTCGTGCGGGTCGTCCTCGCGCCCGGTGACGCGCACCTCGGCACCGCGCGGCACCTGCCCCACTGCCGCCGCGCCGAGATCGGGCTGCTCGCGGACGTTCAGCCGGTGCGGGATCACCGTCGCGCGCAACTCGGCCTGCCCCCGCGCCGGGCTCGCCGCGCCGGACGCCAGCAGCGCCAGCGCCAATACAGTTGGCAGTACAGCCGGCAGCATCCTCGCCAACCAGTGAGCCGGGCCCTGTCTGTCACGCATAAACCTTCCCTCCGCGCTCCGGTATCCGCGCAGCCGGCGGATGCTAGTATGCCTTGGCGAAATAGGCCATCTCCTTCGCCTCCCCGCCGCAGATCACGCACGCGCCGGTTTCGCCGGGGTGCGGCTGCTCCAGTGGGAAGCAGCGGCTGACGGCCTGGGCGTCTTCCTTGACGCGCTGCTCGCAGTCTGCCGCGCCACAGAACCACGCCAGCCCCCACTCGTCGCCCTTGATCACGCGGATCAGGTCGTCGTAGCCGCCGGTGACCTCGTGCAGGTGGCTGTCGCGGAACTCGGTCGCCTGCTGCAGCAGGTTGGCCTGGATCGCGTCCAGCCGCTCGCGGATCGCCGCCACCAGCCCATCCTGCGAGACGAACTCCTTGCCCGCCTTGCCGGGGATGTCGCGCCGGGCCAGCGCCACGCTGTTCTTGGCGACGTCCTTCGGGCCCACTTCCATCCGCAGCGGCACGCCGCGCATCTCCCAGTCGTTGAACTTGAAGCCCGGCGACAGGTTCTCGCGGTCGTCGACGTGCACGCGCACGCCCGCCTCGCGCAAGGCCCCCGCCAGCCGCTCGACCGTCTCCACCACCGGGCCGCGCTCGTCGTCGCTGCGGAAGATCGGCACGACCACGACCTGAATCGGGGCCAGCCGGGGCGGCAGCCGCAGGCCCTGGTCGTCACCGTGCGTCATAATGATCGCGCCGACCATGCGCGTGCTGAGGCCCCAGGACGTGGTCCAGCAGTATTGCAGCTCGTTGCTCTCGTCGGTGAACTGGATCTCGAACGCCTTGGCGAAGTTCTGGCCCAGGTCGTGGCTGGTGCCCGCTTGCAGGGCTTTGCGGTCGCGCATCATCGCCTCGATGCTGAAGCTGGCATTTGCCCCGGCGAAGCGCTCCTGGCTGCTCTTGCGCCCCTGGATCACCGGGATGGCCGCATCGTTGATCGCGAAATCGGCGTAGACGCCCAGCATCCGCATTGTTTCTTCGAGCGCGTCCTCGTGGGTGGCGTGGGCGGTGTGGCCCTCCTGCCATAGAAACTCCATCGTGCGCAGGAACAGCCGCGTGCGCAGCTCCCAGCGGACCACGTTGGCCCACTGGTTGATCAGCAGGGGCAGGTCGCGGTGCGACTGGATCCACTTCTGGAAGGCCCAGCCGATGATCGTCTCGGACGTGGGCCGGACGACGAGCGGCTCCTCGAGCTGCTTGCCGCCGCCAATGGTGACCACGGCCAGTTCCGGCGAAAAGCCCTCGACGTGCTCGGCCTCTTTCTTCAAAAAGCTCTCAGGGATGAACAGCGGGAAATAGGCGTTCCGGTGGCCGGTGGCCTTGAAGCGGCGATCCAGGCCGCCCTTGACGCCTTCCCACAGCTCGTAGCCATACGGCTTGATGATCATGCAGCCGCGCACCGGCGAATAGTCGGCCAGGTCGGTCTTCTGCACGACATCGGTATACCACTTGGAGAAATCTTCGCTTTGCGGGGTAACGCCCTGCTGAGACACGTTATGCTGCTCCTTACGTTCGTCGGGAATTGCGTGGCCCGTCACGGCTCAATGTCACTCGAATCGTTCAAGCTCGATTGTACCGCATTTGCCTCATTCGTCACGGGATCGCCTAGGCGCCCTCGGCCCACGAAAAACCGCCGGGCGAGATGCCCGGCGGCGTTCGATCAGATCAAGATGCGGCGGGAGAATAGCGGCCCGGGCCCCCTCACTCCACCACCTTCAAAAACGCGGCCTTGTACGCACCCGCCAGGTGGTTCTCGTGGATCGCCACGATCAACAGGCCGAGCTGCATCTCGGACTGCTCGCGGAGGAACGCCTCGCGCGTGGGCGGGTCCCACTCGGCCCACAGAGCGCGAAAGCTGGGCCGGTCCACCAGCGGGCCCACCACGTCGTCCGTGACCTGCGCCTCGAGCATCTCCAGCGGGCCGCCTTGCAGCGCCCGTTTGACGTCCAGGTAGGCGGGCACGAACACGTCGTGCACCAGCTTGCCCAGGTCCGCCAGATCGTACCCGTGCCGGGTGAAATCCTCGCGGAAGCCCGGATCCTCCCACAACGCGTCGAGCACCGCGCTCGCCGCCCGGCAGTACACACACATACGCCCAAGTGCTCCCCTCGGTTAGCCCGATCGCCGGCGCCTCACGCGCGGTCGCCATCGCCCTGGCGCAGCGGCACGTCCGGCGGCGCGGACCACCACGCCTCCAGCGCGGGCACCACGTCCTCCGGCGCATCGACCAGCGTCAGACGGTCCAGCTCGCGCGGTTCGACTGCCGCATCGCTGGCGAACGTGGCGACCAGCCGCCGCCACATCGGCCCCACCAGCACGAAAGGCCGCGCCGAGATTTCGCCCACCTGCAGCAGGCTCCACACCAGCGCCATCTCGCTGAGCGTGCCCACCCCGCCGCGCACGGCGACGAACGCGTCCGGCTCCTCCACCAGGAAGTACAGCCGGTCGCGCAGTGTCTCGAACGTGACGATGTCCTGCACCCAGCGGTTGACGCGCAGCCCGCGATCGCGGAACAGCCCCACCTCCACGCCAACCACGCGCCCCCCGGCCTCGGCAGCGCCGCGGCTGGCGGCTTCCATCACGCCGCTGTACCCGCCCGAGAGCAGCACGTAGCCCGCCTCGGCCAGCGACCGGCCCAGGGCATAGGCGGTGTGCCAGTCGGTGCTGTCCGGCTTGATGCCCGCGCTCCCGTACACCGCGACGACGCGCTGTTTCGCCTTGTGTGAACCGTCTGTCATGTCGGCTTCATCCTGTTCGAATCCGGGCCCGGCAAGCGCTCGCCAGGCCCACACGGTCCCATGGTGTTATTCTGCGTAGTCCTCCAGCCGGCAGTTCGCCAGCGGCGTACCCGTCGCGCGCAGTTCCGCGATGCGGTCGCGCGCCGTCTCGACGGCTTCGGCGCTGTCGAGCACCGTCAGGCGCAGGCTGAAGCGCTGCTCCGCGCCCGGCTCCAGCATCACCAGCCGGCCCGTTTCGCGGGCGGCGTTCTGGCCTTCGGGCAGGCAGTTGCCCGGCTCCACACCGGACACGTAAATCCCCTGGCGGACGTTCTTCCACTGGGTCAGGTACGGCAGCGACGCGGTATCCCACGTGAACAACAAGCCGAAGCGCTTCTGCAACAGCGCCGCAGCCGATTGCCCCTCGGCGTTGGCCTTCACGTGATGGAAGTACACCTGCTCGGCATAGCGCGGGATGGCCGCGTCATACGCCTCCCAGCGGTGCGTACCCTTGCGCGCCTCGGCGTCGCGCGGATACACGCCGTGATACGCCGAGTCGAACACCGTCTCGCCGCTAACGAGCGGATACCCCAGGTTGACGTGATACAGCACCATCAGCGACGTGGTCACGTCGCCCGCGTTGGTCACGGAATCGGTGATCTCGATCGTTGGCTCGCCGAGCGCCATCCGGTAGGTGCGGTCCAGGCGAAGCTGCTCGCCGAAGAGGGCCGATTCGGCCACCGTGCCGGACAGCTCCATCAGGTACCCGTCATTCATCCAGACGCCGGTCGCCGTGATGCCTGTCGCGCGCAGCCGGGTATAGCGCCCGTGCAGATCGCGCACTTCGCCGGTGCGCGGGTCGGTTTCGGGCGGGCCGGCGTGGGTCAGGCCGCACGTCGTCAGCAGGCCGCCGTTGAACTGGCGCAGCCACGGCTGCCCGAAATCCGGCACAAAGGGCGATCCCTGGGCCACCCAGGTGAGCGGGATCCCGTTGTAGTGCGCCGTCCAGAGGTCCAGCCCGCGATCGGGCAGGATGGTGAACGACAGCCCGCTGCTGTTGTAGGCTTCGATGAGGCGCATACCGTTGTCCAGCCGCGACTGCCGGAAGTCGATGAACTGGCGCATGTCGAGGCTGTGCCGTTCGATCTGCTCGCGTGCCAACCAATCAAACTGTATCATGGGTCACCTCGCAAAAAATGAAAGATTCACCTGTTCAAATGTCTGTCTTTTGCGCGTCCGGGGCGTGCCGGTCCCATTCCCGGTCATAATTCGCCGCCAGCTTGTCCAGGATCGCACGCTCCAGGTCGATCCCGGTGACGCTGGCGAGCTGCAAGAGATAGAGCGCCACGTCGGCCAGCTCGCCCGCCAGCGCGTCCGCGTCGGTGACGTCTCCATCCCACTGGAAATGTTCCAGAATTTCGGCGGCTTCGATCGCGATCGAGATCGCCAGGTTGCGCGGCACCTGGGGGCGGGGTGTGCCGGAATCGTACCAGCCTTTGGCCCGCACGAAGTCGTGCATGTGCTGTGTCAGTTCGGTGATGTCCATTGTTCCGGTGCGCTTTCATGTGGCGGCGGCCAACAGTCTCTATTATAGCCACAAGCCGCCAGCGGGGGACAATTGGATGCAGGGGGAAGCGCAGCCGGGGATCAGTACGCGTTCTCGTCGCGGCGCGTGATCGTGCGAAAGATCGTCCGGATCACGATCTTGATGTCCAGCCACAGCGACCAGTTCTCGACGTACCACAGGTCGTACTTGGTTCGCTCCAGGATGGACGTGTCGCCGCGCAGCCCGTTGACCTGGGCCCAGCCGGTCATACCGGCCTTTTCGCGGTGGCGTTCCATGTAGCGCGGGATGTACTCGCGGAAGCGTTGGACGTAATACGGCTGTTCGGGGCGCGGCCCGACCAGGCTCATCTGCCCGTAGAAGACGTTGATCAGGTTGGGGATTTCGTCCCAGTTGGTCTTGCGCATCAGCGCGCCCAGGCGCGTCACGCGCGGATCGCCCGGCTTCGTCCAGCCGGGACCTTCGCGCTCGGCATCCTGGCGCATGGTGCGGAACTTGATCATCGGGAAGGGGCGCCCGTCCAGGCCCATGCGGTCCTGGCAGAAGAAGACCGGCCCCGGCGACTCGAGCTTGATGGCGATGGCGGTCATGACCAGCGCCGGGCTGAGGATGATCAGCCCGACGAACGAGCCGACGATGTCCATCGCCCGCTTCAGGCTCAGCTTCCAGCCGCGCAGCGCCACGTCGCGCACGGACAGCAGCGGCAGCCCGTTGAGATCGTCGACCGTGATGCCGCCCGACATGTACGCGAAAATGTCCGGGTAGACCTTGATGTTGACCCTGCCGCGCTGGCATTTGCTGACCAGTTGGACCAGCTCGCGGTGCGACGCTTCCGGCAGGGCGATGATCACCTCGTCCACGTCGTACGCGTCGATCAGTTCCGGCAGCTCGCCGGTGGTGCCGATGATCGGCACTTCGCCCACCTTCTGCCCCGGCGCGCCGTTGACCACGCCGACGATGGTGTAGCCCAACTGCGACGACCAGCGGATTTTTTCGGCAATCGTGCGCGCCACCTCGCCGGACCCGATGATCAGCACGTTGTCACGCCCGATGCCCGCCTCGCGCAGGCGAACCGTCGTGAAGCGCAGGGACATGCGCCCCACCACGACCAGCACGATGCTCAGCAGCCACGCATAGATCACCACGCCGCGCGGATAGTCCAGCTCCAGCGCGCTGTTCTTGAAGGCCAGCGTTTCGAACGCCACGGCGAGGAAGGTGCCGATCGAGACGTTCTGCGCGACGGCGTACGCCTCGTCGATGCGGCTGACGGCGCGGCGCTGGTGGTACATCCGCGCGAAGTAAAACACGACGAGCACGCTCAGCACGTGCACGACCATCATGGGGACGTAGTTGGAGAACGAGGGCGGGTTCACCGGGACGGCGGGCAGCGGCAGCCGGGCGCGGAGCACGTACCCGAGCAGGAAGGCCAGCGCCAGCATCAGCCCGTCGATCACGAACAGGGCCGAGTGCAGCACCGTGCGCACGTGGCGGTCGCGCGTGGCGTTCACCCGTTGGCGGCGGGCTTCAGCAGTTCGCGCCACAGCGGGCGTCCCCCCCTCAGCGCCAACCCCGTCAGGACCAGGCTGTGCAGCCACCATGGCGTTGTCACCCGGTAATGCTTCCGGTAGAAGATCAGCATGGCCCGGTAAAACTCGCTCTGGGCCCGGCGTGATTGCCGGCTGGCCGCCCGTTTGACGTGGGTGACCGTCACGCTGGGATGGTACATGATCTTCCATCCGGCCTGCTTGATTCGATACGCCCAATCCAAATCCTCTCCATACATCCAGAACGTTTCATCGAACAGCCCCACGCGCTCGATAGCCGCGCGCCGGACCAGCATAAACGCTCCCACCACCGAGTCCACCTCGGTTTCGACGTCGGGATCGAGAAACGTCATGTTATAACGCCCAAAGCGGCGGCTGTGCGGGAACAACTTCGACAGCCCCACCATGCGGTAAAAGCTCACCTCGGGCGTTGGGAAGCTGCGGCGGCAGGCCAGGTCCAGGCTGCCATCGGGCAGCACCAGCTTGGGCCCCGCCACCCCGATCGACTCGTCGGCATCCATGTACGCCAACATCGCGCGCAGCGCATCCGGCGGCAGCACCGTGTCCGGATTCAGCACCAACGCGTAGCGCGGCGCGCCCGCCTCGCCCTGCCCGAACCCCAACCGGCGCAGCCCTGCGTTGTTGGCGGCGCTGAACCCGTCGTTCGTCGGGCTGGCGATCACCGTCACGTCTGGGAACTCGGCGCGGACCATCTCGGCGCTGCCATCGGTCGAGGCGTTGTCGACCACGACCACGCGACAGGCAAAGTCGCCTTCGGACGCCGCGATCGATGCCAGGCAGTCCCGCAGCAGGTCGCGCGTGTTCCAATTGACGATGACGATGCCGAGATCGAGCATGGATACTCTCTTCGTTCGTGCGCGATACCGATTCTAGCCGACCCCCCGGCGCGTATCAAGGGAGAATCTCGCGCACCCGTTTCCCTAGCATAGCACAGGCGCGCCGCCGCGGGCCAGATGATTGTCACACGTCTCCCTGACGCCTGCCTAACGCTGACGGCCCCTCGCGCAGCCGCGCGACCATCTGCTCGACGATCGCGTCCGGCCAGGGCTTGTAGCGTTCCGCGCCGAACGCGTCCGGCGTGATGTACTCGATCCACCACGTGACGCCCGCCTCGGCATAGGGCGCGATGTGCTCCGCCGCTTTGCGCGGCGCGAGACCGGCCAGGCTGTCCAGGTGCACGGCGTCGAACGGCGCGTCGCCCGCCCGCGTCTCGCGGACCAGCGCCAGGATCGCGCGCCAGTCGTCCGGCGAGAGCCGCCCCTCTTTCGCCTCCGGGCAGACGCCGTCCCAGCGCGCCGCCCGCCGGATGGGCGGTTTGTTGGGCCAGTTGCCCGCCACCCAGATCGGGATGCGCGGCGTCTGCACCGGGCGCGGCAGGAAGGTGACCGGCGGCGCCAGCCGGTAATGCGCGCCCGCGAACGCGAACGGCTCCCCGCGCCACAGTCCATCGAGGATCGCCAGCCCCTCGTCGAGCTTCTGGGCGCGCACGCGGGCGTCGGGGTCCTCGCCGAACGCGGCGAACTCCCATTCCGGCGGGCTGCCCAGACCCACGCCCAGGATCGCCCGCCCACCGGAGAGCCGGTCGAGCGTGACCGTCTCGCGGGCGAGCTTCCACGGGTGGCGGCGCGCCACGGGCGTGATCAGCGTGCCGAGGCGAATCCGGCGCGTCGCCATCGCGGCGGCGGCCAGTGCCACCCACGCATCCGCGATCGGCGTCCCGGTGTTGCGCGAGATCATGTGATCCCACAGGAAGAACCCATCCCACCCGGCATCTTCGGCGTCGCGCGCTAACCGGGCCAGCAGCGCCGGATCGGCGAACTGCGCGAACGGCGGCAGGCTCAAACCATAGCGCATCGCGTCTCTCTCCTCAGCGTAGCACCCGGCGCACCGCCGGGAAGGCGTTCTTCCAGGCATCCACCAGCCGCGCGTGGGCGCTGTTCACCGGCGGATCGACCATGCGCGTCCGGCGGTAGAGGTCCTGCTCGGCGCGCTCGACGATGATGGTGATCCCGTCGTGGGCGTCCTCGGATATGCAGTCTTCGGACCACGCCGCGCTCACCGAGCGCAGCTCGAACAGGAACATCGCCAGCGTCTGGGCCGGGACGGGCTGCGGCGCGCCGCGTCCGAGTGGCGCGTCGAGCGGGCAGCCGTCGCAGGCGATCAGCGCGGCGTCGCGGTCGCGCTCGACGAGCACGAACCGGTCGAGCGCCGGTCGTTGCGGCGACAGCAGCGTGAGGATATGCACCCGCGAGGCGCCCGTCTGGACCCGGTAGAGCTGCACCTCGGCGGCGCGGCGGTCGGTCATGGTCACACCTCCACACTTCCCGGCTAGACAATCCCCGTGTCGCGCAGCTTGAGATCGGCGGTGGGCAGCGTCAGCAGCGGCTCCCCGCGCAGCGCCGCCCGCAGCGCCTGCCGGTCGTCCCAGGGATACTCCGTCGTGCCGAAACACATGCTCTGCTCGTGGCCCTTGCCGCACGCGATCACCAGGTCGCCGCGCCGCGCCAGCGAGCACGCAAAGGCCAGCGCCCGCCCCCGGTCCATCACCCGCCAGAAGGTTTCGCCCTCCACCCCGCCGCGGCGAATGCACCCCTGGGCCATCTCGTTGAGGATGCTCGCCAGCGACTCGGTGCGCGGGTCCTCGGCGGTGAACACGGACACGTCGGCCAGCTCCGCGCCGATCTCGGCCATCAACCGGCGCTTTTCGCGATCGCGCAGCCCGGCGCTGCCGAAGACCGCGATCACGCGGCGGTCGGCGGGGATCATCGCCCGCGCCGCTTCGAGCGCCCGCTTGAGCGCGTTGGGCGTGTGCGCAAAATCGACGATCGCCAGGAAGTCCTGCCCCTCGTCGATGCGCTCCATGCGCCCCGGAATCAGCGGCACGGCGCGCAGCCCGCCGGCCACCGCCGCCCGCAGCCGCTCGACGTCGTCGCCGAGCAGGGCGCTGCTGGCCGTCACCCCCGCGAGCAGGTTCGCCACGTTGAACGGCCCCACCAGCCGCGTCTCGACCCGCTGGCGCGCATTCCCCGGCCCGACGACCGTGCAGCGCGTCGCGTCCGGCCCGTAATCGATCCCCTCGGCGCGCACGTCGACCGGCCCCACCGGGTCGAGCGCGTAGGTCAGCACGCGGTCCACCCCGGCGGCCATCTGGCGGAAGAGATCGGCGCTGGGATCGCCCGCGTTGATCACCGCGATTTTGGGCACGCCCGGCTTGCGATAGCTCGTTGCCGCCATCTCGAACAGCCGCGCCTTGTCGCGCCGGTACTGCTCCCACGTGCCGTGAAAGTCGAGGTGCTCGTGCGTGACGTTGGTCAGCACGACCACGTCGACATCCACGCCATCCACGCGGCCCTGGGCCAGCCCATGCGAGGTCGCCTCCAGCACGGCGTGAGTCAGCCCGGCCTCGACCATCTTCGCGAGGTACATCTGGACCTCGTGGGCGGGCGGCGTGGTGACGTGCAGGCCGGTTTCGAGCGCCTGGTCGCCGATGACGGCGTTCACGGTGGAGATCAGCCCGGCGCGCACGCCTGCCGCCACCAGGATGCTGTGAATCAGCGTGCAGGTGGTGGTTTTGCCGTCGGTGCCGGTCACGCCGACGATCACCAGCCTGCGCGCCGGGTAGCCGTAATAGGCCGCCGCCAGCGGGCCCAGCGCCCGCGCTCCCGCCGCGACCTGGGCATACGGCACCGGGCAGGCCACGTCACCGGGCGGGCGCTCGCCGACCACCGCCGCCGCGCCGCGCGCCACCGCCTCGGCGATCAGGTCGTGGCCGTCGACGTTCGCGCCGCGCCGCGCCAGGAACACCCCGCCCGGCTCGACCGCCTGCGCGCTTTCGCTGACCGGCGCCGTGATGATCGCGTCCGTGTCCGGCGGCGTCACCAGGTTGGGCAGCGCCGACAGCAAATCGCTGAACTTCATCCTGTCCCCTTCACGTGTCGCGTGTTTCTCCGGTGGCACACATTGTAGCGCCGATAGCCAGCCAGACCAAAGCCCCGCGGGACACAGGCGGTAATTTGACAGATAGCCTATAATATAGATACGAGTTAATTATATGAGAGGACGAAAATGACCCCATCACAGCGGGAGTCACTCAAAGACGACATCGTGAACATCGTCAAGCGCAACGGAATAGCCCTGCGCCGCCAGAAAGTCGCCGAGTACGTCGCCATGCCCGATGGCGCGGACCTGGGTGAGCTACTAGACGAACTTGTTGCCGAGGGACGTTTGACCAAGAGCTACACACTGCTGGTCAATGGCGAGCGCGGCTCGCTCTACAACGTCACGCCCACCCGGTAACACACCATCCTGCCCACCAGGATCGCTGGAACCAACTAAACGACGCTCACCGCCCCATGGCGGCGCAGGTTCATTCGCGCGCCCTAGCCGGACGCGCCGTTCAACTGCGCCATGTCGCCGGGGCTGAGCGCGACGTCGAGCGCCCCCAGGTTCTCGGCCATCTGCTGCGGCGTGCTCGCCGCGAAGACCGGGATCACCACCGGATCGCTGTGCAGCATCCACGCCAGCACGACCTGGTTGGGCGTCGCGCCGTGCGCCGCGGCCACCGCGCGCAGCGCCGCCAGCCGGGCATCCGTGTCCGGCCCGGCGTATTCCGCCGGTACGGGACGGTCGGCACGCGTGTAGGCGCCGCCCAGCAGCGGCGAATAGGCCAGCAGGGTGATCTCCGCGCTGCGCACCCGGCAGAAATCGAGCAGGTCGTCGTTGGCGGCGAGCTGCGGATCGAAGTCCGCGCCGGGCTTGGGCCGCAGGTAGGTATGGCGCTGCTGCACGCCGCAGAACACCGGGTAACCTCCCGCCGCGCTGACCGCCCGCGCTTCTTCGAGCCGCCACGCGGTGTAGTTGCTGGCGCCCACGTACCGCACCTTGCCCGCCTGCACCAGCCGGTCGAACGCCGCCAGCGTTTCGTCCAGCGGAGTTGCGCGGTCGTCGACGTGCGCGTAATACAGGTCGATGGTCTCCACGCCCAGCCGCCGCAGGCTCTTGTCGCACTCGGCCTCGATGCGCCCGGCGGACAGGCCACGATCGACGCCGGTGTACTCGAACCCGACTTTGCTGGCGATGAACAGATCGGCGCGGTTGCCGCGCTGCTTCATCCAGCGGCCCAACAGGGTTTCGCTCTCGCCGCCCTGGCCGCCCTCGGCCCAGTGGGCGTAGATGTTCGCCGTGTCGATGAACGTGCCGCCCGCCGCCACGTACTGGTCGAGCAGCGCCAGCGAGGTCGCCTCGCCGGTGCGGGTGCCAAAATACATCGCGCCCAGGCACAGCGCGCTGACCTCCACGCCGGTATGGCCTAACGGAATGGTTCGCATGATTGCCTCCTCAAAGCAATAAGCAATGAAAACGCCAGAGACTACACATCCCTGGCGCCTGAATCGTTCTTACCGCATACGCCGGTCGTTAGCGGAGTTGAGCGGACAGCGCCGTCATATCGCCCCGCACGCTGCCGTCCACAACCTTGTCACCCGAGCGCAAGATCAAACCGCCCAGAATCGACGGATCGACCTTGTACTCGACCTGCTCCGCCCCGGTCACCTTGACGATTTCGGCCTGCTCCGCCTCGGTGAGCGGCAGCGCGCTCACTACCTGGACGTGCTTGCCCAGGTCCTTGGCTTCGGCGGGGATCTCGGAGAAGAACGAGTTGATGATCGACCGCTGGCGCTTCTCGTCCAGCCCGCCGCCGACCACGCGCTCCGCCGCCGCCATCGCCAGCGCCACAATCTGATCGCGCGTGTCCGACAGGATGCGGTTGCGTTCTTCTTCAGCCTGAATGCGCGCCTGAGTCCGGATCTCCTCGGACTCGCGCTGGGCCTCGCGGATGATCTGCTTGACCTGTTCCTCGCCCCGCTGCCGCGCCTCTTCCAACACTTTCTGGCCGTCGGCACGGGCCTGGGCGAGCACCTTATCGCGTTCGCGCTCCGCGTTCTGGCGCGCCTCTTCGGCGGCCCGCGCATCTTCCAGCCCCTTGGCGATGCGTTCCTGGCGCTCGTCGAGCATATCCAGCACGCGCGGCCAGACGAACTTCGCCAGCAGGAAGAAGATGATCCCGAAGTTGATGAGCTGTGCGATGAAAAAGCCTAGATTGATGCCTAATGCGTCCACCCTTGTGCCTCCCGATCCGCGACTACAGCACGAACAGGATGATCAGGGACACCACCAGAGCGTAGATCGCGACGGCTTCTGCGAACGCAATGCCCAAGATCATGTTCGTGGTGATCTGGCCGGAGGCCTCGGGGTTGCGCCCGATCGCGTTCAAAGCGCCTTGAACCAGCAGACCGATGCCGATGCCCGGCCCGATCACACCGATCATCGCCAGGCCGGCGCCCAGCGCCTTCGCTGCATCTACCAGATTGCCCGTAATTTCCATGAAATCCTCCTGAGTTTGTCAGTGTGTGTAATGCGTCTAATGCGCGTCGTCGTGACCGTGCGGCTGCATCGCCATCGAGCTAAAGACCAGCAGCAGCATGGCAAACACAAATGCCTGGATCAAGCCGACGAACAATTCCAAAACGTAAACCGCTGCCGGAACCATCATCGCCAGCAGGAACGACATGACGAACAACAGCACGCCGCCCGCGAACAGGTTGCCGAAAAGACGGAAGCCGAAACTGAGAATTTTCGCCAGCTCGAGGATGATTTCCAACAACCCGACGGCGAAATCCATGATCCCCATAGGCCGCTTACCGACGTTCGCCAGCGCCGGGGTGTTCACGAACTTGGCGAAATAGCCGATCCCCAGCGCCTTCACGCCGAAGTACTGGATCGCCAGGAAGGCCAGCAGGCCCAACCCCAGGGTCAGGTTGAGGTCGGTGGCCGCGCCGCGCACGAACGGCGTCACGGCGTAGATGTCGTCGCGAGCGCCTTCGGCCTCAGCCGTGGCTGCCTCGCCTTCGCCCGCGCCTTCAGCGACAGCCTCCTCGCCGTGATCGCCCTCCTCGGCGTGAGCCTCACCGTGCGACGCCGCGTAGCAGGCTTCGTAGTCGGCCTCGGTGGCGCGCGTGCCGGTATCCAGCGGCGAATCGACGTCGAGGATGATGCCGTTCTTCGGATAGCCGTTGATGCCGTCGTGGGCGCAGTGCATCAGGCCCACGCTCTCGGCGCCGGGCACCAGCTTGACCCAGTTGGCGATCAGCAGAAACAGGAAGATCGTCGCCATCAGCGGGAAGATCGCGCGCGCGTTGTGGCCTGCCGTCGACTTGGCGAGGTTGTACAGCGCCTCGGTCAGCATCTCGAACAGGCTCTGCAGCCGCCCCGGAATCTTCTTCATGTTCCGCGTCGCGCCAAAGGCAAAGAGCAGCACCAACACGTCGGCCACCAGGGTCCCGATGATCGTGTTGGTGACGGTCAGGCCCTCGACGCCCAGGAAATCCTCCCAAACGACTTCGCCGGGCACCATAATCACCGGCAGCGCTACCGCGATCCCCTGGCCGGGCATGAGCACGAAGGGCACCCAGTAACAAAAGATAGCGCTGAAGACGATGATGCCGATTAGTATGAGCACTCCCTTCAAGAGCCATTCTCCTTCGTATGGACAGACTTACCGGTGGAAGAGGGGGTGGCGCGCGAGGTGTCCGCCGCCGACAGCTTCATCGCCGCCACCGAAGACAGCATCAGCCGGATCATCGCCAGCAGGCTGACCGGGATGCTGATGACAATAAGTACGATGGTAAAAATAGGGTGCGTATCCAGCCGGGCGTCGAGGAACAGCCCGGCAAACAGGGCCAGAAAGATCAGGATCACGCTGAGACAGCCCGCCTGGCTTGCCATGCTCGCCAGCGCCAGGTTGCGCACATAGTCAGGGGTCACCTTCCGGTCCATGCTCAGCGTCCTGCGGATCGTCCAGTACAGGCCCGCGGGGATGCTCAGGAACAACAGCCCCACGCTAAATATCGGATGCAAATTTGTGACTTGAAAATCCAGCAGCAGGCCCGCGCCTGTCGCCAGCGCTATGAAGGCCAGTCCCGCACAGCCGGCTTCTCCAACCACGGCATTCACGGCAGTGTATCGCGCACTGTACGACGCTTTTCTGGCGTGCATGATGGTCAATCCCGCTGCGCGCTCGTTGAGGAGGATTCAACCACGACGTCGTGACCAGAGCCCCCTGTGCCTTAAAGCACAAGCGTAGCAAAGTCCCCTGTAATTGTCAAAAAAACGAATCAAAAATGACAGAATTTACGGGTTTCTAACGCAGATTCGACATATCGATGCTAACCAAATCGCGCAGAACAGCATCTAAAGAGAGATGGGAAAGGAGCAAATTCACCATGCCACGCTTCGACACACCTTTGCACACCAACGATCAAAGCATTGATCGCGTTTTGAACACCGGCCTGCCGGTCGTGCTGGTCATCTGGCGCGACAGCCTGGACGGATCGCTCGACGAAACCCTGCGCCAGATCGCGCAGAACGACGCCGGGCGGCTGCTGGTCGCCCGGCTGGACGCGAGCGCCAACCCGCAGACCGCCGCGCGGGTCGCCGGGCCGCTGCCGGCGCTCATCACCTACCGCGACGGGCAGGAGGTGGCGCGGGCCGAGGGCGTCACGTCCGCGACCGCCCGCGAGCACGTCGATTTCCTGCTGGGACGCGGCCCGCGCCCCCAGGCACGCCCGGCAGCCGCTCGGGCCGCCCAGGGCGCGCCAGCCGGCGCGCCGTCCAAACCGGTGGCGGTCAGCGATGAGTCGTTCCGGCGCGACGTGCTGGAGAGCGATCTGCCGGTGCTGGTCGATCTGTGGGCGCCGTGGTGCGGCCCGTGCCACATGATCGCGCCCGTGGTGGAAAAACTGGCGGGGGAATACGCCGGGCGGCTGAAGGTCGCCAAACTGAACGTGGACGAGAACCCGGCCACGGCCAACGCCTACCACGTGCAGGGCATCCCCACCCTGCTGATCTTCCGTGGCGGGCGCGTGGTGGATCGCATCGTGGGGGCCGCGCCGGAACCGCTGCTGCGGGGCAAGGTCGACGCCGCGCTGCGGAGCGCGTGAGAGGGAGCAGCGTTCGGGGCGCACCGGGCGATGCGCCCCGCTGTTGGAACCGGGCCGGTTACTGGCTCCGCCCCTGCTCGGCCAGGTGGCGCTGGTAGGCTTTCCAGCCGGGGCATATCTTGGTATGCCAGCGCCACAACCGGGCCATGAACGATTTCGGGTTTTCCTCGGCGCGGCGGCGCATCGCGCACGTCTCGCAGGGGAAGGTTTTCTCTTCGGCCATGCTGAACCTCTCCTCACTCACGCGTCTGAAGGAATATACGCACGGCGCGCCCGCCGCGTTGCGAGCGCCCGGCACCCAGGCACAAAACAGGGGCGGCCATCACGCGACAGCCGCCCCTGAGTCATGCCGAAAAATGCCGCGCTAGAGCAGCACGTACAGCGCGTGAGCCGCGTCGGTCGCCCAGTCGAGCAGCGGCGTGACCAGGATCGTGCCGAACAGCAGCACGCCCGCCACCGAGATCCCCAGCGCCCACGAGTACGGCGTGCCGACCGGGATCGGCTTGTCTTCGTCCTCGCTGCGCTCCATGTACATCACCTTGACCACGACCAGGTAGTAGTACAGGCCGATGATCACGTTCACGATGCCGACCAGCGCCAGCCAGACAAGATTCGCGTTGACCGCCGCGCGGAACAGCAGGAACTTGCCGATGAAGCCCGCCGCCGGGGGGATGCCCGCCAGGCTGAGCAGCGCGATCGTCATCGCCAGGGCCAGCCACGGGTTGCGGCGGCTCAGCCCGGCCAGGTCGCTGATCTGCTCGCTGCCGGTCGCGTTGGCGAACAGGATGACCACGCCGAACGCCAGGATATTCGTCAGGACGTACATGAACATGTAGAACGCCACCGCCGCCGCGCCGTCGCCGCTGCAGTCGGTCGAGATCGCCGCCACGCCGATCAGGATGTACCCGGCGTGCGCGATGGTCGAATAGGCCAGCAGGCGCTTGATGTTGCTCTGGACCAGGGCCAGCACGTTGCCGAGCGACATCGACACCACCGACAGCACCGCCGCGAGCTGCACCCAGAACGCGCTGTAATCCTTGACGCCTTCCAGCGCACCGAGCAGTTCCGGCGGCGGGAACACCGCCAGCAGGAAGCGCAGCAGCAAACCGACCGCCGCCGCCTTGCTGGCCGAGCTCAGCAGGGCCGTGATGGGCGTCGGCGCGCCTTCGTACACGTCCGGCGTCCAGAAGTGGAACGGCACAGCGCTGATCTTGAACCCGAAGCCGACCGCCACCAGCCCCAGCGCGATCACCACCGGCGGATCGGGCAGGCCGTTGGTCGCCAGGGTTTTGCCCAGCTCGTAGATGTTCGTCTGGCCGGTCAGACCGTACACCAGCGACAGCCCGTACAGCGTGAAGGCCGACGTAAACGCGCCGAACAGGAAATATTTGAGGCCCGCTTCGGTGCTGCGATCGTCGTCGCGCAGGTACCCCGCCAGCAGGTAGAGCGTGATCGAGGTCGTCTCCAGCGCCAGGAAGATCATGATCAGGTCGGCGGCAGCGCTCATCAGGCTGGCGCCGATCACCGCCACGATCAGCACAGCGTAGAAGTCGCCGCGTGCCCGCAGCTTGAGCACGCCCATCGCCAGGAGGCAGCTCAACGCGCCCGCCAGGATGACCATCACGCGGAAGATCTGGGCCATGTCGTCGTGCCGGACCATGCCGCCCAGCAAAAGCTGCTCTTGCAGCCCGCCCGCCGGTGGCACGCCGATCAGCCAGACCACGCCCGCGATACTCATCAGCCCGAACCCGGCCAGGTAGCCAAGCTGGACGCGCCGTTCTTCCGGCCAGATCACGTCATAGACCAGCACCGCCACGGCCAGGATCGTCATGAGTATTTCAGGCAGGATTGCGATTACACTCGCCTGGGTATCAGTCGAGAAGTTCAACTTAACCTCCCAGCATCGACACGATAGGCTTGACGCCCGATTCGACCATCGGCGCCATCAGCCGGGGATAGACACCGAGCGCTACCAGCCAGAACACCAGCACCACCAACGCGATCTTGTCGTAGATCGTGATCGGCGACACGTCCGGGAAGCGCTCGCGGTTGAAGTCGCCGAAGAACACCTGCCCCACGACGCGCAGCACGTAGGCCGCCGTGACGATGATGCCCAGCGCCGCCACGACCGCGATCAGCCCGTAATAGGTGAAGCTGCCGGTCAGCCAGCCCGCGTCCGGCGCGAAGTTCGGGCCATCCCACAGCCCGACGAAGATCGGGAACTCGGCCACGAACCCGCTCAGCCCCGGCATGCCCATGCTCACGAACCCGCCGATGATGAAGGCCACCGCCACCCAGGGCAGTTTTTGCACGAAGCCGCCCAGGCTGGGGATGTCGCGCGTGTGGGCGCGGTCGTACACCATGCCGACGCAGGCGAAGAAGAGCGCCGTCATGACGCCGTGGCTGAACATTTGCAGGCCCGCGCCGGTCATGCCGGTGACGTTCATCGTGGCGAAGCCCATGCTCACCAGCCCCATGTGGCTGACCGAGCTGAAACCGATGACGTATTTGAAATCGCGCTGGCGCATGGCGATCAGCGCGCCGTAAACCACGTTGATCAGGGTCAGGAAGATGATCCAGGGCAGGTGCGCCTTGGCGCCCTCCGGCAGAAGCTGCACGCCAACCCGCAGCGCGGCGAACGCGCCGAGCTTCATCAGCACGCCCGCGTGAATCATCGAGACGGCGGTCGGTGCGGCAACGTGACCGTCCGGGCTCCAGTTATGGAAGGGCCACACACCGGCCAGCACGCCAAACCCGATGAAGATGGCCGGGAACCACAGCCGCGCGGTGGTCGCCGCGGACCACGCCGGCGAGAACGGCTCGTCGAACACGCCCGCTTTGGCCGCCGCTTGCAGGTCCACGAAATCGAAGCTGTACACGCCCGTCGCCTGCCCGGCCTTGAAATACAGCGCCAGCATGCCGATCAGCGCCACCACGGACCCGACCAGGATGTAGAGCGTCAGCTTCATGGCCGCGTATTCGCGCGTCTTCACCCAGCCCCAGATGACGATCAGGAAGTACATCGGGAAGATCGCCAGCTCGTAGAAGAAGAACAGCACAAACAGGTCGACCGCCATGAACACGCCCAACACGCCGCCCACCAACAGCAGGAAGAAGGCCATGAACTCGCGGGTGCGATCTTCGATGCCCCACGAGATCAGCACCCCGGTGAACCCGGCCAGCGCCGTCAGCAGGACCATCGGCGCGCTGATGCCGTCCACGCCCAGGTGCCAGCTCACGCCAATCGACTCGATCCACTGGACGTGATCCTCATATGCGAAGTACGCCTGGCCGTTGTCGTTGGCAGCGTTGGCGTCGTCAACGCTGTAGCCGAAGAACACGCCGAGGGCCAGCAGCAGGACCATCCCCGTCGCCATCGCCGCGATGATGCGCGCCTCTTCCTTCTTCTCCTTGGGCAGCAGAAGGATGATGATCGCGCTGATCAGCGGGATGAGGAGGATGCCCGTCAGGACACCGCTAAACGTCATTACCATACAAAAGGCCTCCGTGAATGTTCTGCTCAGCCACCCAGGAACCGCACCACGCCGCTGTTGATCACGTCCAGCACCCAGTTCGGATACAGGCCCGTGATCAGCATCAACACCACCAACGGCGCCAGCGCGATCACTTCGCGCCGTTCGATCTCCAGCCGGTGCTCGGTCCGGTCATATTCGGCCCATTCTTCGTTGTAGGGGCCGTGTAATAATTTTTGAATCCCCTTGAGGATGTAAATGCCGGTCACCAGCAGGCCGAACAGGCTCAGGAACACGTACACCGGGTACGCTTTGAACGATCCCGAGACGATCAGAAATTCGCCCACGAAGCCGTTGAGGCCCGGCAGGCCCAGCGACGCCATGCTGACGAAGATCAGCAGCGCGCCGAACACCGGCACGATGTCCCACAGGCCGCCGAACCGCCGCAGGTCGCGCGTGTGGGCCTTGTGATAGAGCGCCCCGGCCAGCAGGAACATGCCCGCGCTGCTCAGCCCGTGGTTGAACATTTGCAGCACCGCGCCGTTGAGCGCGATCCGCGCGTCGTCCCGGTCGGACTCGCGCAGCTCGACCGGGTAGACCTCGTCGACCTTCGTCTTGGTCGCCTCGGCGCGCTCGACGCCGGCCACGTCGCCCATCAGGCCCCACTTGTTGTTCTGCTCGGCCCAGACGGTGCCGTACATCAGCGCCGCGACGGCCAGCCCCAACACCACGAAGCCCATGTGGTTCACCGACGAATAGGCGACCAGCCGCTTGAAATCGTTCTGGCCCCAGGCCGCCAGCGCGCCGAGCACGATCCCCAGCACGGCCAGGAAGCCCAGCACGTCCACCAGGTTGTATTGCAGGCTGAACAGCTCGCGGCGAATGATCCACTCGGTGGGGAACAGCGGGATCGCCAGCCGCAGGAACCCGTAGGCGCCCAGCTTGAGCAGCACACCCGCCAGCAGCATCGAGCCGCCGGTCGGCGCTTCGGTGTGCGCGTCGGGCAGCCACGTGTGGAACGGCCACGCGGGAATCTTGATCAGGAACGCGATGGTGAAGCCGAGCAGCGCGTAATATTTGATGATCGAGGCGTCCACGCCCAGGATCTCGCCGGACGAGCCGGTGAAATTGGGCCACGCCTGCATCATCACCGGGATGTCGAAGCTCTCGACCGACAGGCCGATCAACTGCGTGGCGAGCAGCAGCCCCAGCGACCCGGCCATGGTGTACAGGAAGAACTTGTTGGCCGCATAACGCCGGTTCTCGCCGCCCCACAGGTAGATCAGGAAGTACATCGGCACCAGCCCGATCTCCCAGAAGACGAAGAAGACCATCATGTCCAGCGCCACGAATACGCCGAGCATCCCGGTCTGCAGGAACAGGAACAGCGCCATGTTGGCCTGCACACGCTCCTTCGTCTCGAACGAGATCAGGATCGCCAGCGGGACCAGGATGCCGGTCAGCAGGATCATGGTGGCGCTCAGGCCATCGACGCCGATGTGCCACGACGCGTTGAGCTGCGGGAACCATTCGGCCTGCTCCTCGAACGCCCATTGGCCCGGCCCTGGCGGGTCGGACTGGACGTTGTAGAACACGGCGATGGTCATCACCAGCACCACCAGGCTGAACCCCAGCGCCGTCCAGCGTGCCCAGTTTTCGCGCCCGCGCGGGATGACGAAGACGATCACCGCGCCCAACAAGGGCAGGAAGGTCAGCAGCGTCAAGAAGTCTATGGGTAACAAATCGTACATGGAGGTGCGCCTCGCGTTATCTCACCTGGACCAGGAACAGCGTGCCCAGCGCCAGCAGCGCCAGTGTGACGTACAGCAGATACTGTTGGATACGACCGGATTGCACCTGTCGGAACCACGCCCCAAAGTCGCCCACCGCGCGCGGAAGGCCGTCGCCCACGCCGTCGATCACGACCGTGTTGAAGCGCTTGAAGGCTTCGCCCAGCCAGGTGAATGCCTCGGCGATGGTTTCGAGCACTCCGTCGATCGTCTCCTTGTCGATGGCCTGGATCACGATGTTGACCGAGAACCACTCCACCGGGCGCAGCAGGTAGCGCCGGTAGAGGATGTCGATGTAGAGCCGGTTTTGCAGCATCTCCCACACGCCCGGCCCCAGCGCCTTTTCGGTCGGATCGACCTCGTCCTGGCGCAGCGGTTTCACCGCATACACCCACCAGCCCAGCGCCAGCCCGCCGAGCGCCAGCGCCATGCTGAGCAGCATCGGCAGGACGTTGAAGTCGATCTTGAGCGGTTCTTCGAGCAGGGTCGGCGCCAGGAAGTCGTGCAGCGCGTGATAGACCGGCGTGCCGATGAACCCGGCAAAAATGGCGAAAAAGGCCAGGATGATCAGCGGCGTTTCCATCTGCGCGAAGCTCAGCCGGTCGCGGGCAGTGGTCGGCTCTTGCATCAGCTTGACGTCTTTGTTCCAGCCGCGCTTGTTCCACCACACCACCCACTGCTTGCGGAAGGTGCCCAGGCTGGCGTATTCCGCCGCCGGGGTGCGCGGCTGGCCCCAGAAGGTCAGCAGCCACATGCGCGCGGTGTAGAAGGCCGTCAGGAAGGCCGCTACCACCAGCGCCAGCAGCACGAACAGCGGGAACGGATCGTTCGTCATGCCGTGCCACGCCTCGGCGATGATCTCATCTTTCGACCAGAACCCGGCGGTCAGCAGCGGGAATCCGGCCAGCGACAGCCCGCCGATCGCCATCGTGATCGCCGTGACGGGCAGCCGGTGCAGCAGCCCGCCCATGCGCTGGATGTCGTTGGGCGGCGCGACGTAATCCATCACCAGCCCGTCGGGTTCTTCGTGCTCCGCGTGGCCGTGGCCGTGCTCGGCGGCGTGATGCTCGCCGTGCTCCATCGCGTGGATCACCGAGCCGGACGCCATGAACAACAGCGCTTTGAAGAACGCGTGGTTGATCAGGTGGAAGACCGCCGCCACCCACGCGCCGATGCCGAGCGCCGCCACCATGTACCCCAACTGGCTGATCGTCGAATAGGCCAGGATGCGCTTGATGTCGTTCTGACCCAGGGCCAGCACCGCCGCGCCCAGCGCCGTGATCGCGCCGATCAGGCCCATGAAGACCATCGGCGTGCTGTAATCGAAATGGTGGAAGTCCGCGCCCGCCGACAGCAGCGGGAACATGCGCACGACCATGTACACGCCCGCCGACACCATCGCCGCCGCGTGGATCATCGCGCTGACGGGGGTCGGGCCTTCCATCGCATCGGGCAGCCAGGTGTGCAGCGGAAACTGCGCGCTCTTGCCGATGGTGCCGATGACCAGCAGCACGCCCACCAGCCCGGCCACGCTGCCGCCGAACAGGATCGCGTCGGTGCTCGCCAGGTGGTGCAGCATCTCTTCGTTGTAGAGGATGTCGCGGAAGTTGAGCGTGCGCGCCTCCAGGAACAGGTACCCGATCCCGACCAGCATCAGCATGTCGGCCACGCGGGTCGTCATGAAGGCTTTGACGCCGGCTTCCATGGCGGTCTTCTTGTGCGCCCAGAAGCCAATCAGCGAGTACGAGCAGAAGCCCATCAGCTCCCAGCCGATGAACAGCAGCAGCAGGTTGTCGGCCAGGACGAGGACGAGCATCGCGCCCGAAAACAGCGAGATGTAGGCGAAGAAGCGCGAATTGTGCGCGTCGCCGCGCATGTACCCCACCGAGTAGATGAAGATCATCAGGCAGGCCAGCGGGACCATCAGCAGCATGTACGCCGTCAGCGGGTCGACCAGCACGCCCATGCGGAAGGTATACGCGCCCAGGCTCATCCAGTCGAGCGAGCTGCCGTACACGCGCTCGCCCAGCGCGGGGTCCGCGGCCCACACCGTCTTGACGAACAGCACCATGCTGAGCGCCCACGACACGCCAATCCCGCCCAGGCCCACCACCTGGCTGAGGACCGTGTTCTTCGAGGTGAACAGCACGATGACCAGGAAGCTCACCAGCGGGAACAACAGGATCAGCCAGGGGAGATAGTCGGCGTGAAACCAATTTATATCCATACGCGATTTCCTCTGTCGTTGTGGCCGATCACCACTTGAGTAAGTCCACGTCTTCGGCGATCACCGACTGGCGCCGGCGATAGATGGTGATGATCAGCGCCAGGCCGACCGCCGCCTCGGCTGCCGCCACCACAAACACGAACGCGGCAAACGCCTGCCCGTTGAGCGCGAGCGGCGCCTGGTAGCGCCAGAACGCGACCAGGTTGATGTTGACCGCGTTTAACATCAGTTCGATGCTCATCAAAATGGCGATGGCGTTGCGCCGTGCGAGCACGCCGTACAGCCCGATGCTAAACAGCCCGGCAGCCACCATCAAGTACATCCATAACGGTACCATTCGTCTCCACGCCTCCCGCAAGAGCGCCCGCCGCCGGGCGGCCCCTGCCCAATGCACGCCAAACGCTAATCGTCGCCCGCCTCGCCCGGCGGTGTCGATCGTGTGCCTTCGGGCCACACCAGCAGCACGGCCCCAATCAGCGCCGCCATCAGCAGCACCGACGCCACCTCGAACGGCAGCATGAACTGCTGCGGATCGACCAACTGCTCGCCCAGCCGGACCAGGCTGTCGGCGGGCACGTCGGGCGGGTTCTCCTGGGTGAAGTCCGCCGCGAAGTCGTCCACGCCCAGCTCGTCCATCAGCGGCGTGACGACCGACACCAGCAGCGCGAAGAAGATCACCGCCACGGCGACCGCCACCGGCCATTGGGCCGTGCGCACGCTGCGCATGGCCGTTACCTGGGGCGTGAGCATGATCGCGAAGATGATCAGGATCGCGATCGCGCCGATGTACACCACGACCTGCACCCCGGCCAGGAACGGCGCGGCCAGCAGCACGAACAGCCCGGCCACCCCGAACAGGCTCGCCATCAGGTACAGCGCGCCGTGAAACAGGTTGCGCGTGGTGACCACCAGCAGCGCGCTGCCCAGGGTCAGAACTCCGAAGATCAAAAAGACAATCGATTCAACCGTAATATCCACGCCGCCCTCCTAATCACCCGCCGCCGCAGATTCGGCTGCGGTCAACCGCGCCTCGACCCGCTGCCGCTCGCGCCGCCCGCGCTCGCGCAGGATGGCACCCACGCCCGCGATCAGGGCGATGTTCACCACCAGCAGCACCAGCGTGGGCACCAGCGCATCGCCGAAGCTGTTAATCTGGTCGGTGTCGGGCAGGATCTTCCACACAAACGCGACCACCAGCAGGTTGACCAGGCTGAGCGGGACCAGGAACTTCCAGTTGAAATCGAGCAACTGGTCGATGCGCAGGCGCGGCAGGGTCATGCGCACCCAGATCAGCACCATGTAGGCCACCATGCTCTTGATCATCAGGTAGATGAACCCCAACAGCGGCACATCCTCGGCGAACGGGCCGCGCCAGCCGCCCATGAACAGGATCGCCGTCAGCACGCCGATCGTGAACGCGTGCAGGAACTCGGCCACGTAGAACATGCCGAACTTCATGCCCGAGTACTCGATGTGAAAGCCGGACACAATCTCCGATTCCGCTTCGAGCAGGTCGAACGGCCCGCGCCCGGTTTCGGCCTGGCCGCTCGTCAGGAAGATCAGCACCGTCAGCGGCACGGCCAGCAGGTACATGATGTGCTGCTGCTCGACGATCGTCTGCGTGCTCATCGAGCCGGAGAGCAGCACCGGCACCAGCAGCGCCAGCACCATCGGCACCTCATAGCTGACGAGCTGGGCCACCGACCGGAACGCGCTGAGCAGGGCGTACTTGTTGTTGCTGCTCCAGCCGGCCATCAGCACGGCCACCGTGCCGAACGCGCCCACCGCCACCAGGTATAGCACGCCGATATTCAGGTCCGATCCGATCCAGCTTCCGCTGAACGGCACGACCGCCCAGATCAGCATCACCGATACCACGGACACGATCGGCGCCAGGTTGAACACCCAGCGGTCGGCGCCCTGGGGCATCAGGTCTTCCTTCAGTAAAATCTTGACCGTGTCGGCGATGGACTGGATCAGGCCAAACGGCCCGACGCGGTTCGGCCCCAACCGATCCTGAAAGCGGCCCGCCGCCTTGCGCTCGATCCAGATGCCGAGCAGCGTCCAGAGCAAGCCGAACGCCCCCACCACCATCACGCCCACTGCTTTGGCGATGAAGACGGCGAGGCCGTGCGACAAACCAATATCCTGCAACAACTCTGTCATTCTGTCATCTCCGGCGAGATTCGCAACGACAAGCAAAAAGGCCGGCGGCGGATCGACACGCTACCGACCTGTCGGGTTATGCCCATGTCAACGCGCCTTTGCGCCAGGTATAGACCAGGGCGACGACCAACAAGAAGATGAAGACCGTCATCTCGAAGAGCGCGAACAGCCCCAACTGGTTGTAGGCCAGCGCCCAGGGGAACAGGAACACCAGCTCGACATCGAACAGCACGAACACCAGCGCGAAGATGTAATACTGGGCGCGGAACTGGACGCGCGTGTCGCCGAACGTTTCGACGCCGCATTCGTAGACCTGATGTTTGACCGGGTTGGGCCGGCGGGGGGCGAGGATCTTGCCCAGAACGATGGGCGTGGCTGGCAGAATCCAGCTCAATGCAAAAAAGAGGCCAATAAAGATCCACTCGTTCAAACTCATAACCGATATACCCTCCAGCATACGGTGGACGGTCCGCTTTAACAAATTATTGGCAGTCGTGAGCAAGTCTATCAGCGGCCTACAGGTCAGCCGATGTGGACCGCTGAGCGCGCGTCACCGCCCTCCATTCTAGCATAGCATCGGGCGAAAACAAAACGCGCCCGGCCCCCTCTATCGACAAGCCGCGCGCGCATCCTGTATACTGGTATTCAGAACAATCCACGCCTGATAGCGGGGCCGCGCCGGGCATGTTCGCCCGCACCCGGATCGTGCAGGGGAATGTCGCAGGGGCGCCGGCTGTGCCCGGATGCGCGCCGAAGCTGATCCGCACCTCTCGACCGCCCGTAACTTTCCGGAGGTGTACGATGGCAGCTATCACCATTTCCCGGCAGATCGGCAGCGGCGGCGACGCGATCGCCGCGCGGGTCTGCGAGATCCTCGACTACCAGTATTTCGACAAACGCCTGATGACCCAGGTCGCGGAAGAAGTCGGCCTGTCCGAGCGCGAGCTGGTCGATTATTCGGAAGATCATTACACTGTCCAGAACTTCATCGAACGCCTGCTGCGCCCCGGGCCGCGCACCGTTGCCCGCATTCCGATCGAGCACGAGGAAGCGATGACCGCGACGGGCGACGTGATCGTCCACCGGCCACGCCGCCACTATCCCTTCCAGCCGGCCCCCACCGAGCCGGAAGAACCTAGTCCGCTCACCATCAAGGAACTGGACGAGGTATACTGCGTCAGCCTGATTCGCAGCACGATTCACGCCGCGCACATCGCCGGCAAGGTCGTGATCGTGGGCCGGGGCGCCCAGGCCGTCCTGCGCGAAGCGCCCGACGTGCTGCACGTGCGCATCGAAGCCCCGACCGACGTCCGGACCCAGCGCATCATGGAGGAGGCGCGCGTCGAAGAGGACGAGGCGCGGCGGTTCATCATGCGCAAGGACCGCGCGACCGCCGAATACCTGGGCCGCTTCTACGACATCGACTGGGAGAATCCGGCGCTGTATCACATCGTCCTCAACACCGGCAAGCTGAGCGTCGAGGCCGCCGCGCAGGTCATCGTCACCGGGCTTCAGCACCTGCTGCCGGAGGGCGAACCGGAGTGAACGGTTCCGGCGAGCGGCGTCAAACTCCGCGCCTTGCCGCTGATCTGCGAACTCCTGGAGGTAAAGAGGGGATGAAACAGCACCCGATTGATCGGACTGGTCAGATAGAAGGCCAAACAACTCGGCGTCTACGTAAGGAATTGCGAGAGATGGGATTCACCCTCTCGGACGTAGCGGCCTATCGAAAAACCTATGCCGTACCGGAAGGACAAGAGGACCAATACACATCTTTCCACACCTTTGTACACGAGATGAACGATACCTATGGTATCCGCATCCACACGACGATTCAGGAATGTGGAGGCGAGCGCCACCTGCTCGAACCGGCGATAGAGGAGCTGCGCGTCTATTACCGGGGCCCGCGGAAGTTTCTGCGCACAGATGGACTGGATAAGGCGCGGCACTATCTGACCCAAAAAGCCGCGCCTGGCGCTGCTGGCGCGGCTGAACGGTAATCGGCGCTAAGAAAAACCCCCTGGTGCGCCCAGGGGGTCCGGATGCTCACGCCTGCTTGAGCGCGCTCAGCCCCGCGTGGAAGCGCCTCAGCGCGCCCTGCGTCACGTCGGGCGGCAGCGCGTACGAAAACCGGATCCAGCGGTTGCCCTCGGCAGAAAACGCCGCACCGGGCACCACCGCCACGCCGTGCTCCGCCGCCAGATACTCGCCCAGGGCGAAGCTGTCGTCCATCCCGGCGGCGTCCATTCGGTCGCCCACGTTCACGAAGGCGTAATAGCCGCCGTCGCCCATAATGAAGCGGTAGCCGCAGTCGGTCAGGAACTGCCGCACGAGCTTGCGGCTGGCGTTCGTCGGCTCGATGATCGGCGCCGCCGCCTCGCGGAAGCCGCGCTCGTAAGCCGCCATCGCCACCGCCTGGGCGTGGAAGGACGGGATCACGCCGTGCGAGGCGCGCCCGCTGATGAAGTCGATCACCTGCTTGCTCGCCAGCAGGTGGCCGCCGCGCACGTTCGACGCGCCGAGCGACTTGGTCAGCCCGTCGAGGATGATGATCCGCTCGCGCTCGTCCGGCGAGAACGCGCCCAGCAGCGCGTTGGCGCTGGCCGGCTCGCCCTCGGTGATGTAGTGGTAGATCCAGTCGTAGAGCACGAACGGGATGCCCTGCTCCAGCGCCGCATGGCCGAGCGCGATCTGGCGCTCCAGCGAGAGCGTGTGGCCGGTCGGGTTGTCCGGCGAGGTGATCACGATCCCGGCGATCTGCCGCCCGCCGTTGCGCTTGCAGAAGGCGACCGACTCGGCGATGCCGTCCTCGGTGTAGCGCCAGGCGAACGCCTCGTCACCCGGGGCCAGCAGCACGTTCGCCCCGACGGCATACGGGCCCCAGTTGTAGCTGATCCACGGCACGCGCGAGACGATCACCGCGTCGCCAATGCGCCCCGTTCCCAGCGCGATCATGGCGGTATACGCTTTTTCGAGCGCGTCGCGCCCGCCCACGGTGGCGATCACGTTGGCGGGCCCCCACCCCAGCGCCGGGTCGAGCTGCCAGTACTGCTCGATCACCGAGGCGCGGAACTCGTTGCAGCCGTAGGGAAAGTCGTAGCCGGTGCCGTGCGCCCTCACCATCTCGTGCGCGCGGTCGAGCAGGTCCGCCGGGACGCCGGGCAGCGATGCGCCCCCGTCGCCCTGCGACGCGTCGAAGATTGTCGCGCCGGGGCCCATCTTGTCGCGGTATTTCTTCAGCGAGTGCTTGATCAGGAACATGCGCGACGGCGGAATCTCGTACATCGCGCCGGGATACGCATCGACGGGAACCAGCGTTTGATCCGGCACGGCAAAACGGGGCGTATCGAAGGCAGTCATGATGGTTTCCTCGCAACACGGTCTAGGGCCTGAGGTGGACGGCAGCCCGGCAAACGAACGCCGCCTGTCCACGCGCGAACAGGCGACGATGATAACGCCGGATGCGGCTTGAGCCTATAGTCAGAGCGACCAAACACCGGCCCGCGGCTACACCGAATCGGTCTGCATCTTCGCCACGCGGCGGCGCAGCCGCGCCCCGATGCGCGCCGGGGGCATCACGATCGGGCCGGCCTCGTCACCCAGCCGCGCCGTGATCCGGGCGCCCAGCCGCACGCCCGCGTAATACGCGCCGACCGCCACCAGCCACCCGGTGATCACGTCGGGCGAGTTGTGGCGCTGGGTGAGCAGGGTCGAGGCGCTGATCAGGGCTGCCAGCGTCACCCACGCCCAGAACACGCGCGGGCGGGGCCGGAAGCGGATCATGAAGCACATGTTCAGCAGCGCGTAGAAGACGTGCTGGCTTGGCGCGGCGTTGTGCGTGCTGGCCGCGCTGTCGGCCTCGTAGCTGGAACGGAGCATCTCGGCCAGCGCGTGCTCGCCCGACACTTCGTGCGGCTCCGGCTTGACGACGTAAGTCGGGAAGAGGATGTAGATCACGTAGCCGAACAGCGCCGCGACGGCCATGCCCAGCACGAACTGGCGAAACAGCCTGTTCGGCATGACGTAGGCCGCCCACACCGGCACCAACACCGCCGCGAAAAATCCAAACGTGTACGGGATCAGCCAGATGCCCTGGGGCTCCAGGTGATCGTCGATGAACGCGATCTTGAGTTCCCAGCCGTCGGTCGGCTCGCGCAGCACGCTGTTCGCCAGGTTGATCGTGAAAAACTGCAACTGGATCGCGAACAGAACCGCCAGCAGCAGCAGCCGGTTGGTGAAGATGGTGCGAACGATCGGTTTGTCGAGCAGATGGTCGTTCAAGGGCTACCCTACTCCATCGCAGCCAGAATCTCGCGAGCAGTCTCCAGGGCCTTATACGGACATACGGTCAGGTAAGTTGCAGCGCCGTCCACCGTGCGCCAGGCCGGGTCCCGCTCGATGGCCCGCGCATAGTCCTTGAGCGCGTCGCCCCGCTTGCCGCGCCGGAAATCAGCCAGCGCGCGCAGCGCGTATCCCCCGTGAAACTCGGGACGGAGCCCGATGATCGTCGAGGCATCGCGCGCGGCCAGCGCGTATTCCCCCTCGCACAGCCGCACCTCGCTGCGCCCCGCGTAGGCCAGGGCGTGCTCGGGATCGAGCGCAATAACCCGGTCGTAATCGGCCAGCGCCTCGGCCATGCGCCCGGTGTTGGCGTGCAGGTTGGCGCGGTTGCCGTAGGCGCCGGCGTAGTTCTCGTCGAGCTCCAGCGCCCGATTATAATCGGCCAGCGCCCGATCGTACAGGTGCTGTGCCGTGTAGCTCAATCCCCGGCTGTTGTAGAACAGCGGCACGCGCCGGTTGATGGCGATGGCCCGCGAGTAATGGAAGCTCGCCAGCCGGTACCGCCCCAGGTCCATATAGGCCGCCGCCCGGTTGTAGTAGGCATTGGCGTACTCCGGGTTGAGCATGGTCGCCTCGTCGAAATCGGCCAGCGCCTGCACCACCTGCTTGAGCGCCAGGTGCGTAACGCCCCGGTTGTTGTACAGCAGGGCAATCGCCGGGTCGCGCTGCTCGGCCCGCGTGAAATCGGTCAGCGCGTCCTGGTAGCGCCGCAGCGAGTACAGCACCATGCCCCGGTGAATGTACGCTTCGGGCCGGTCCGGCGCCAGGTGGATCGCGCGGGTGTAGGCTTGCATGGCCGCGTCCATGTTGCCGTCGTGAAATTCGGCGTTGCCGTGTTTCCAGGCGGCGGCAGCGGCCACCGGGTTCGGCTCGCCTTCCGGCAGGGCCTCGACCGGCGCGGCGGGTTCGGGCGCGGCGTCCGGGTTGGGCGCCGCCGTGACCGGCAGCACGGTCAGCAGGCCCTCCAGCGCCGCGGGATAGTCCTGCGCGGTGAAGTCCACCCAGTTCGGCCCGTGCAGCCGGAACGGGATCGCGCGCGGCTCGAGCTTTTCGACGATCAACGGGATCAATGTCTTGCCCAGCGAGTCGGCATAGTTCCATTCGGCGTGCACGTTGCGCGACTCGATGGCCGGTTTCGACAGCACGATCAGCACGTGGCTGCACGCGTTCAACCCGCGCTGGATGGCATCGTCCCAGATCGCGCCGGGCGGAATGTCGTAGCGGTCCAGCCACGGGCGGACGCCCGCCGCCATCAGGTCGTTGTACAACCGCCGGACGAAGGCCGAGTTCTGCCGCGAATAGCTGATAAACGTGGTTGCCTGCTCGCCGTTTGCTGCCATGCTCACCGCCTGTTCCCCTTGTGAATGCCACTCACTATTATATGATACAAAATTGGTGCCGGGCGTGGCTTGTGGCGCGCCGGCATCGGACGGGGATGATATCAGTGATTTATGAAAGTAAAATGAATTTCGATCCAGATTGCCTTAACGAAGTTAATTTTAGTGTATACTGATAACGACAGCGTCTCAAAGGGGGGAAGCGCCGGTTCGACTCCCCATCACATCCTGCAACTGCCCCCCACGCTGCACGCCCGCCGGATTGACGGATCATTCCGCGTAAGGCCGAGGATATTATGTCACACGCAGACGAAAGTTATTTACCCCAGTTCTCCGCCGCAGACCAGGACGATCCCGCGCTCGATTCCATTGCCGTGCCCTCCGAAGTGAACTTCGCCGAAGAGGTGCGCGCCGACCGGCTGGACCTGCTCTGGAAGATCACGCTGTTCGTGGCCTTCGTCATCGCCTGGTCGCTGATCGTCGTCAGCGGTGCGGAGGATATGTCCCCCCTGCAGATCATATTGCCGAGCAGCATCCTGGCCGGAAGCAGCCTGATCACGGCTCACTTTCTGCGCCGGGACAGGTTCGAGCCGGCAGTGTGGGCCTACGCGCTCGGCATGATCCTCGCCATCGGCCTGGTGACTTCGGTCGAGAGCGAATTCGGCACCCACTACGCGCCGTATCTGTTCCTGCTGGTGATTCTCATCGTCGGGCTGCTGGTGTCGGTGCGCACGTTGTTCGTCATGCTGGGCCTGATCTACCTGGCGGCCTTCGGCTTCCCGAATCTGTTCAGCGACGGGATCGTCTTTTCGCGGACGACCTTCTTCGCCATGGTGCTGACGACAATCGCGGCGGCGCTCTCCGCCCAGGTGAGCGGCGAACTGTACGCCATCGCCGAGTGGGCGCTCGATAACTATCGCCGCGAGCGCCGCACCAGTTACGCGCTGTTCGACAGCCGCGAAGCGCTCCAGAAAAGTTTCCTGCGCCAGTCCGCCCTCACCCAACAGCTTCAAGACGCCAACGCCGAGCTCGAAGCCGCGCGCAGCGCCGAGGAAGAGGCCAAGAACTTCCGCGGCCAGTTCCTGGCAAACATGAGCCACGAGCTGCGCACGCCGCTCAACGCGATCATCGGCTTCAGCCAGACCATGCTCGACTTCCCCGCCATGTACGATGGCGTCGACCTGCCGGCGCAGTATCGCCAGGACATGAACCAGATTCTCACCAGCGGCAAGCACCTGCTCACGATCATCAACGACATCCTCGACCTGTCGAAAGTGGACGCCGGTAAGCTGGACCTGGAAATCCAGCCGGTGGACCTCAACCCGATCGTCAAGGGCGTGCTCTCGACGGCGGTCGGGCTGGTGGGCGACAAGGGCGCGCAGATCAAGCTGCTGCGCGACGTGCCGGACCCGCTGCCGATGGTCCTGGGCGACCCGCTGCGCGTCCGGCAGGTGCTGCTCAACCTGTACTCGAACGCGGCCAAGTTCACCGACTCCGGCTACATCAAGCTGATCATCACGGTGGAAGGCGACGAGGTGATCTTCGGCGTGGAAGACACGGGCATCGGGATCCCCGACAGCGACAAGGTCTCGATCTTCGAGGAATTTCGCCAGGGCACGGCAGGTCGCAAGAAAGGCCGCCAGGGCGCCGGGCTGGGGCTGCCGATCTCGCAGCAGTTGCTGCGTCTGATGAATGGCCGGATGTGGTTCGAGAGCGTGCTGGGCAAGGGCAGCCTGTTCTGCTTCGCGCTGCCGCTGGTCGTCCCGGACGAGGACGACACCGCCACGGACCAGATGATCGTCGAGACGGCTGGCTGAGAGATTACCGGTAGGACATAAACCTGATGCGAATTCTTTATGTCGAAGACAACGAGATCAACCAGGCGCTGGTCGAGCGCGTCATCCGCGCCAAACAGCACACCGTCCTGTTCCGCGAAGACGGCGAGGGCGCGCTGGCGCTGCTGGCCGAGGACCCGGCCATCGACCTGATCCTGCTCGACATCGAGCTGGCCGGGGCGATCAGCGGGATGGACGTGATCAAGGAAATGCGCTCGCGCGGCGATGCGCGCCCGGTGGTGGCCGTCACCGCCTACGCCATGATGGGCGACCGCGAGCGGTTCCTCGAAGCCGGGTGCGACCAGTACCTGCCCAAACCGCTGAATATCGTGGACCTGCTGGCGCTGCTCGACGAATACGACGCCGAGCTGTCCGCCCGCCACGACGGGGACGCGCCGGCCCAGGCGGCGCCCCCGCAGGAACCGGCCACGCCGCAGGACGCCCCGGCCCCCGCCACCGATTCACCGCCACCGCCGCCGCGCGAAGCGGCCCCGCCGGATTCGCCCGGCGCGGCGAGCGCCACTGCGCCGGAAAAACCACCGGCTGGGAACGGGCGCGCCCCGGCCCACGAGGAAAACCCGGCATGACGGATCGCGTCCCGGCTTCGGAAGGTGAAGCCGGTTCGGCCCTGCCCCCCGCTGCCCTCGTCATCGATGATGAACCGGCCAACCGCGATTTCCTCGTCCGCCTGCTGGAGCAGGCGCGGCTGCGCGTGCGCGGTGCCTCCACCGGCGCCGAGGCGCTGACCATCGCGGGCGAGCTTCAGGGCATCCGGCTGATCGTGATCGACAACAAGCTGCCGGACGTGGACGGCGTGACGCTGCTCAAACAACTGCGCGCGCGCTTTCCGCAGGCCGTGATGGTCATGGCGACCATGCTCGACGAGCGCGCGATCATGGCGCAGGCGTTCGAGAACGGCTGCAACGTGTTCCTGGTCAAGCCGCACGGCTTCATGGAGCTGTTCCAGCGCGTGCAGCAGATCGAGGCCCTGGACGCGGCGTCGCTCTCCGGCCTGGTGATCGACCAGTACGGCCCGCACCCCTACCGCGGCTAGCGCAGCTCGCGGCTCGAATAGCCCAGAATACGCCGGGCGACGATCAGCGTGTTGATCTGGCCGGTGCCCTCGTAGATGTCGTTGATCTTGGCGTCGCGCATCCACTTTTCGACCAGCCACTCGCGGCTGTAGCCCAGCGGCCCCAAGATCTCGACCGCTTTTTGCGTCACCCACGTGACGACCTTGCCCGCCTTGGTCTTCGCCATCGACGCTTCGAGGTTGTTGGTCTGCCCGTGATCGACCAGGCTGGCGGCGCGCAGCGTGAGCAGCCACGCCGCTTTGAGCTGTGCCTCCATCTCCAGCACGTCGCGCTGGACGGCGGTCCGCGCGTGGACCGGCTCACCATACGGGATGGTGATGCCCTCTGCGGCCAGCTTCTCCTTGACGAACTCCAGCGCCGCGCGACCCACGCCGATCGCGCTGGCGGCGATCAGCGGGCGGCTGGCGTCGAAGGTCGCCATGGCGCCTTTGAAGCCCTCGGTCGTGTCGCGCTGGCGCACCTCCGGCGAGCCGAGAATGTTGTCGTAGGGAATGCGCGCATCCCTGAACACGATGCTGGCCGTGTCGCTGGCACGGATGCCGTGCTTGATCTCGACCTTCTCCACCGTGACGCCCGGCGTGCCCGCCTCGACCACGAACGGCTTCATGCCCGCCCGCCCGGCGGACCGGTCCACCGTGGCCCACACGACGACCAGCCCGTTCGATTCGTCCAGGGCGAGCTTGCCGTTGGTGCAGAAGATCTTCTCGCCGTTGAGCACCCACTCGTTCGTCGCCTCGTCGAGCACGGCGGTCGTCTGGATGGCGGAGGTGTCGGACCCGGCGCCGGGCTCGGTCATCGCCATCGCGCCCCACACCGGCGCGTCGCCCTCGGCGTACCGGCGCAGGAAGCGCTCCTGCTGTTCCGGCGTGCCGACGGCCTCGATCGCCGCCCCGGCCAGCAGCGCGGTCGGCATGCACAGCATCTGCCCGACATCGCCCCAACTGAGCATCTCGAAGGTGTAGATCATGTCCAGCATGCGGATGCCCGGCCCTTCGCGCCGGGGCGCCTCGCCCGCCGCGCCCTTCGCCAGCCGGTCGAGCGCCCGCTTTTGCTGCTCGCGGTTGACCGGCCACGTCATCTTGATGAACGTCTCCGGGCGCTGGTGCTCGTTCTCGTCCAGGGCGCGCGCTTCGGGGCGCATGATGCCCGTCGCCAGCGCCTCGGTCATTTGCAGGTTCTGTTGGATCCGCTCGGGGATCTCGAAGCTGATCGGCATGATCGCGTCCTCCCTATACCATCGCCAGGCCATCGAAAGCGGCGAAGCCGCGCGCGTTGCGCAGCCAGCGCTCGACCGGATACTCGCGGATGTAGCCATACCCGCCCAACGTCTGTACGGCGCTGTCGGCCACCATCACGGCGGCCTGGTCCGCGTAGGTCTTCGCCAGGACGGATTCGCGCGTCGCGTCCTGGCCCTGGTCCAGCTTCCAGGCGGCTTCCCAGGCCATCAGGCGGGCCGCGTCGACCTCGATCGCGCATTCGGCCAGCATGAACGCGATCGCCTGCCGGGTCGCGATGGGCGCGCCGAACTGCTCCCGCTGCTTGGCGTAGTCGATCGCGTAATCGAGCGCGCCGCGCATCACGCCCACCGCCAGCGCCGCCAGCGCCACGCGGCTGTGCGCCATCAGCCGGGCGAAGTCCGCGCCCGCCTCGCCGCCCAGCCGGTAAGCCGCCTCGACCTGCACATCTTCCAGCGTCACGGGATAGGTCGGCAGCGCCCGGACGCCCATCAGCCGCTCGCGCGGGCCGACCGCCAGCCCCGGCGCGTCGCCGCGCACGAAGAAGGCATCCACCCGCTCGGCGCCGGCATTCCACGCGTAGACCAGGATCCACTCGGCGCCCTCGGCCAGCGGCACATAAACCTTGCGCCCGTTCAGCCGGAAGTGCCCGTTCTCGGCGGCGGCGGTCGTCTGGGGCCGGGCCGGATCGAAGTTGATGCGCGGCTCGATCAGCGCGGCAGTGACCGGCGGCGGAGTTTCGTCCAGGAACAGGTCCATGAATTCGGCGCGCTGGTCGGGCGTGCCGTCCAGCATCAACGGGACGGCGACCAGGGCCGGAGCCATCAGGTGCAGCGCCAGCGACAGGTCGCCATAGGCCAGTTCCTCGTAGGCCAGCGCCCCGGTGACGGCGCTGTGCGCGTCGCCAAAGCCGCCCAGCGCCTCGGGGATGTTGCCCGGCAGGATGCCCAGCGCCCAGCCGGTCCGGATCACCTTGTCGGGAAAACCGCAGTTCTCGTCGGAGTCGTGCGCCACCGGGCGGACCTCATTCGCGCTGTAGCGGCGCACGGCGTCGATCAGCATCTGCTGTTCTTCGGTCGGCGTGAAACTGATCATAATGGTGTGCCTCCTCGCCCTTCACTGTCTGGTCGTAACGCTCTCAAAAACGTCCCGGCGATCTCGTCGGCGATCTGCTCCCCGGTCAGCCGCCCGCCCTCGCGGTACCACACGCTGACCCAGTTGAGCGCGCCGAACAACGTCTTAACGAAAATGCCCACGTCCACCGGCGCGAAATCGCCCGCCGCGACGCCCGCCTCGATCACGCCGCGATACAGCGCCTCCAACTGGTCGCGCCGCGCCGCCACCCGGTCGCGCACGCCGGGATCGTCGAGCAGCGCGCGGCTCTCGAAGATCACGGCGGCGGCGATGCTGGCGTTGTCGATCACGCTGCGAATGTGAGCGCGCACGATCTGCCGGACCTTCGCGGCGGGGTCCGCGCGCCCGGCGGCGACGGCGCGCACGTCGCGCGTGATCTGGTCCAGCCCGGCGTCGAGCACGGCGATCAGGATGTCCTGCTTGCTGGGGAAGTGGTGGTAAAGGCTGCCCGCGGTCAGGTGGACCTCGGCGGCGATGTCGGCCATCGTCGCGCCGTGGTAGCCCTGGCGGTGGAAGACCGCCGCCGCGGCCTGGATGATCGCGTCCGGGTGGACGGTTTGCTCGGCAGGTTTGCGGGCCATAAGCGCGCCTCGCCCAAAAAGTAATCAAATCTAGATTTGATTATAGACTCAAACGCCCGCCGGCGGCAAGCGCGTTTGGCGTTTTGGGGCCGCCGGAAGGCCGCTCCCGCCCGGCTGGTCAAACTACGCGGGCCACACTACACTATGGGGCGTCATTATCGGTGCGACCTTCGCACAGGAGGCGTGGCGTGACCCACAAAGCGATCTGCATCCCCAACCCACTCCGACCCGCGCTGCTGGCCGCGATCCTCGCGCTGGCGCTGGCCGCCTGCGGCGGTGAGGCGGACGACAGCCCGCCGCCCACCCTGGCCGATCTCGACGCGCTGGCGACCAGCGTGGCCGCGCCGCCCGCCGAGGCCAGCCCCACGCCCGCGCCGCCAACGCCGACCGCAACGCCCACCCTCGCGGCGACGGACGCGCCGCTGCCGGTCACCGTCGCGGCGATCGACACGGCCATACCCACCGCGACGGACATCCCGCCGACCGATACTCCCGCGCCGGATGTGCGGGCGACCGACATCGCGCTGACGACGACCGCCATCGCCGGGGCGTGGCCGGTCACCCAGACCGCCGCCGCCCTCCAGACGGCGGAAGCGCCCACCATCACGCCCACGCCCCAGGCCACCGAGCCGCCGCCCCAGCCCGGCGAGCCGTTCCAGGTCGTGTACTATTCGGACCGCAACGGGTCGGACGACATCTACCTGATGACGCTCAACGGCGTCGAGCGCGCCGTCACGAGCGGGCTGGCGAACGAGCGTGAGCCGTCCTGCGCGCCGGATGGCCGGACGGTCGTGTATGCGTCCGACGAGAGCGGGCGCTTCCAGATCATGCAGCTCCGGCTGGACGGGTCGGCGCCGGTCCAGCTCACCAACTCCGAGGGGATGAACTTCGCGCCGGTCTACAGCCCGGACGGCAGCACCATCGCGTTCGTCTCGACGCGCAACCAGGGTATCCCGACGATCTGGCTGATGAACGCCGACGGGAGCAACCAGCGCCAGATCACCACTGAGCTGGGGCGCGATACGTCCCCGTCGTGGGGACCGGATGGCCGCCAGTTGCTGTTCGCCAGCGACCAGGACGGGCCATGGGACCTGTTCATCACCATCCTGAACGAGGAAGTGGCCGGCGAGTTCCCCGTGCTGCCGCCCGATTTCGCCGCCGGGAACCAGGTGTGGCCGGTCTTCGATTCGCTGGGCGAGCGCGTCGCCTATTCCACCTGGGACGACCTGAACGATCCACAGACCGCCGACATCATGCTGCTGGACTTCGAGCAGCCGGAGCCGGTCCCGCTGCTGGCCGGGCCGGGCGCGGCGATCGCGTGGGCGTGGGGCGACGACAACCACCTGCTGGCGTCCGTCGGGCCGGAAGGCGACGTGCAGATCGCGCTGGTCGACGTGACCACCGGCGAGGTCGTCCGCCTGACGGAGCGGGGAGCGTTCAACGGCGGCGCGCGGCTGTGCACCGTCGATCCCGCCGGGCTGCCGCCGGAGCCCACGCTCGCGCCGACGCTGACTCCCAGTCCCACGCCGACCGTCACCGTCCCGCCGCCCACCAGCACGCCCACCCCGTCCAACGAGGGCGCGCTCTCGCCGGCGCTGCTCGCCGCCCAGGGCCACCCGCACACGGTCCAGCGCGGCGAAAACCTGCTGGCGATCAGCTCGGTCTACGGCGTGAGCTGGGACGTGCTGGCCGAGATCAACCGCCTGGGCGATCCCAACCGGCTGCGCGTCGGGCAGGTGCTGACCGTGCCGGTGACGCGCACCGGGCACCGTCCCGGCGGCTACCAGCATCCCGACCCGGAAAGCCTGGGCGATATGGGCGTGCGCAAGCAGATCGTCGTCCGGCTGGACGAGCAGAAGGTCTACGCCTACGAAGACAACCGGCTGGTGCGCAGCGTGACGGTGTCCACCGGCCTGCCCGCCACGCCGACCGTCGAGGGCGAATTTCGCATCTACCAGAAACTGCCCTCGCAGACCATGAGCGGGCCGGGGTATTATCTGCCCGGCGTGCCCTACGTGATGTACTTTCACCAGGGCTACGGGCTGCACGGCACGTACTGGCACGACAACTTCGGCCAGCCGATGAGTCATGGCTGCGTCAACCTGCCCACGCAGGAGGCCAAGTGGTTCTTTTATTGGGCCGAGGTCGGGACGCCGGTGCTCGTCTCGTCGCAGCCCCATCGCGGCGCGTGAGCGCACCGCCCGGCGTGACGGAAGCGCGCCCGGCGTGTTACAACAAGCACACTTCATCAGGAGGCAACCAAACATGGGACTTCTAGACGGAAAAAAGGCGCTGGTCTTCGGCGTCGCCAACAAGCGCTCGATCGCCTGGGGCATCACCGAGGCGCTGCTGCGCGAAGGGGCGACGGTCGGCCTGAGCTACGCGGGCGAGGTGCTCGAAAAACGGGTGTTCCCGCTGGCCGAAGAGGCCAACATCACCTTCGTCGAAAAGTGCGACGTGACGTCGGACGAGGAGATCGAAGCGGTCTTCGCCAAAGCCAAGGATCGCTTCGGCACGGTCGATATCCTGGTCCACGCCGTGGCGTTTGCGCCGGGCGACGACCTGGGCGGGCGCTTCCGCGACGTGAGCCGCGAGGGGTTCAAGCTGGCGCTCGACATCTCCGCCTACAGCCTGATCCCGATGGCGAAACACGCCGCCGAGTTGATGCCGGATGGCGGCAGCATCATGGCGCTGACCTACTACGCCGCGGAGAAGGTCATGCCGCGCTACAACGTGATGGCGATCGCCAAGTCGGCGCTGGAGAACATCGTGCGTTACCTGGCGGTGGACCTGGGGCCGCAGGGCATCCGCGTCAACGCGCTCAGCCCGGGGCCGATCAAGACGCTGGCGGCGGCGGGCGTGCCCGGCTTCCGGCTGATGCTCAACTATGCGGACCGGATCGCCCCGCTGCGGTCGCAGATCACGCAGGACGACGTCGGCAACGCGGCGGTGTTCCTGGCGAGCGATTGGGGCAAGCTGGTCACCGGCGAAACGCTGTACATCGACGGCGGCTACCACGTGCTGGGGCTGACGGTCACCGAGGACGAACTGAAAGCCTAGCGGCTTCGATGGGGCGACGGCACGCGGTCGCCCCACGCTTTTCGCTTCCGGGCGGTTATGGCTCGCCGGCGCGCATCCGCAGGGGGCGCTTGAGGGCGGGCCGCGCCAGCGGCGCCACGCGCGCCTCGACGTAATTGTAGTCGATCGCTTGCTTCTTGCGGTTCTTGGTGGCACTGGCCGGGTCGGCTTTGCTCAGGGTGTCTTTGTCGCGCTTTTCGACCAGCGTCACGCTCAGGCCCTGGTTGGGCATCAGGAACAGGGTATGGTATTCGTCCCAGATGGAGTTCCGGAAGAACTTCAGCTCCGAGTCCGGGTCCATCCGGTAGATTTCCTTGCGCGCATCCTTCAGGCTCAGCGCGCTCAGGCGTTGGGCCAGTTTTTCGCGAGCTGTCTCATCCATCGGGATTCACTCCGAGATTGGCGAATTGCACAGTCCAAAACGATCTGCCTGCATTTTAACACAAATCCGGCTCGCCGCCGCATAGCAGCCCGGCGCCGGGTGATGTACAATCGAATGACACACGCCAGCCCATAGAATAGTCTGATGACCGACACCTACACCGTTTACGAGCTTACCGCCACTATCCGCGACCTGTTCGAGCTTGACCCGCGTCTGCAAGACGTGTGGATCGAGGGCGAGATCAGCAACTTCAAGCGGGCCGCGTCCGGACACCTGTACTTCACGCTCAAGGACGACAAGAGCGAGCTGGCGTGCGTCATGTGGCGCAGCCAGGCGGCCTTTCTGCCATTCGAGCCGCAGCACGGCGACGCGGTGCTGGCCCACGGGCACGTGACGGTCTACGAGGCGCGCGGCCAGTACCAGTTGTACTGCGACGCCATCCAGCCGGCGGGCGTCGGCGAGCTGAACCGCCAGTTCGAGCTGCTCAAGGCCCGCCTGGAAGCCGAAGGCCTGTTCGCGCCGGAATTGAAGCGCCCGATCCCGGCCTTCCCGCGCCGCATCGGGATCGTGACGTCACCCACGACCGCCGCCTTTCAGGACATCCAGAACGTGCTGCGGCGCCGCTTCCCGATGGTGGAGATCGTGCTCAGCCCGACGCCCGTCCAGGGCAAGGACGCCCCGCCGCAGATCGTCGAGGCCCTCCAGCGCCTGAACGCCTACGGCCAGGTCGACGTGATCCTGCTGGCGCGCGGCGGCGGCAGCCTCGAAGACCTGTGGTGCTTCAACGACGAGGCCGTCGTGCGCGCCGTGGTCGCGTCGGAGATCCCGATCGTGACCGGCGTCGGCCACGAGATCGACTTCACGCTGGTGGATTTCGCCGCCGACCAGCGCGCGCCCACGCCTTCCGCTGCCGCCGAGCTGGTGACGCCGGACGGCGCCGCGCTGAAGTTCGAGCTGGCCGCCCGCGCGGATCGCTTGCTGGCGGCGATGGGCGACCGGTTGGCCGGGCAGCGGCAGGCGCTCGACGCCAACCGCCGCCTGCTCGAACGGCTCTCGCCGCTGGTCCAGATTCAAACGGCGCGGCAGCGCATCGACGAGATCGCCAACCGGATCGACACCCACCTGCGCCACGGGCTGGCGCGGCGGCGCGACCGGCTGGATGCCCGCATCCGCGCCCTGGAAGCGGCCAACCCCCGCGCCCTGCTGGCGCGCGGCTACGCGATCGTCACCCGCACCGGGGACGGGCACCGCGTCACCAGCGCGCACGACGCCGCCGAGGGCACCCGGATCGACATCGCCCTGCACGATGGACACCTGGCGGCCATCGTCCGCGAGCGCGCCATCGGAAGCGAGCCACGGGACTGAGACATGAGCGAAGAACAGGCGGTCATCGCCGGGCGCTACCAGGTGGGCAATCTGATTGGCCGGGGCGGCATGGGGCACGTCTATCGCGGCGTGGACCTGTACACCGGCGAGATCGTGGCGATCAAGGAGCTGCACCGCCACATCGTCGAGGAGAACCCCGACCTGGTCGACCGTTTCAAGCGCGAGGGCGAGGCGCTGCGCCAGCTCGATCACCCGAACATCGTCAACGTGATGGCGACGATCGAGCACGACAACACGCATTATCTCGTGATGGAGTACATCAGCGGGGGATCGCTGCGCGAGCTGATCGACGAGCAGGGGCGGCTGCCGGTCGAGGTGGTGCTCAACGTCGCGCTGGACCTGGCCGACGCCCTGACGCGCGCCCACCGCATGAACATCATCCACCGCGACATCAAGCCCGACAACGTCCTGCTGGCCGAAGACGGCACCCCGCGCCTGACCGATTTTGGCGTCGCGCACCTGGGCAACCGCACCCGCCTGACGCAAACCGGCTCGGTGATCGGCACCTACGCCTACCTGAGCCCCGAAGCCTGCAACGGCCTGGATCTGGACGAGCGGACCGACATTTGGTCGTTCGGCGTGCTGTTGTACGAGGCCCTGACCGGGCGCCTGCCGTTCCAGGAAACGGGCACCGCCGCCATGCTGACCGCCATCCTGACCAAGTCCGCGCCGGACATCAACCGCCTGCGGCCCGGCCTGCCGCCCGCCCTGGTGGACCTGATCGACGGCATGTTGGTCAAGGAACGCGACCACCGCATCAGCAGTATACGCCTGATCGGCGCCGAACTGGAGGCGATCATTCGCGGGATGGACACCCCGCTGCGCCGGCTCGTGTTCGGTGAGGAGATCGGCACGCCGGGCCGGTCGCGTTTCGCCACGCCGTCCGATCACGACATCGGCGTTCCGGGGATGGCGCATCACGATCCCGGCCACACGCACGGCTTCAGCGTCTATCCCACGCCATCGGATACCCACCCCACCAGGCCGCCCACCGGCGCCCCGGCGCCCACCCCTGCCGGGCACATGATCACGCCGAGCGGGTATATCCGGCCCGATGGCGTCTACGTCACGCCGTCCGGCGAGCTGGTGCCGGTCCGGTCCGGGAAGTGGCTGTGGCTGACGATCATGGTATCGGTGATCGTGCTGGCCCTGGCGGCGATCGCCGTGACGTGGCTCGCCACCATGGACGACGATACGCCGGGCCTGGAGGCGAATCGCTCGGTGCCGGAAGACGTGATCCCGGCGGTGGAGCCGGTCGGGCCGGACGAGTACATGGTGCTGGTGGCCCAGTTGGAGCCGCTGGGCCCGGTCGAGCGCGAGGCAGGCCGCTTCGTGGCCGACGAGCTGATCCAGACGCTGGAAGTCGGCGTGCCGTTTTCGAACGTGCGCGTGCGGCGCTACCCGCGGATCATCACGTCCCAGGCCGAAGCGCAGGAAGCGGCGGCGGCCAACGACGCCACCGTGATCATCTGGGGCAACTTCACGCCCAACACGATCGAGCTGGCGGTGCAAATCGGCGAGACGACGGCCTTCCCGCAGATGCCGGTCGAGCGGCAGGCACTCGAACAGGCGGCGAACGTGCGCGTGCGGATGGCCGACGAACGGCGCGAATCGGTCGCCACGATGGTATTGGGCGTGCTGGCGACGCTGCACGCCGGCGACGGCAACGTGTACGAATACATGCGCACGCTGGCGATGATGGACGAGGTCAACGTGCAGGACGCGCAGATCGTCGGCGACAACGTGGCAGCCTACGTGCACCGCTATTTCGCGGCGTTCAACAAGGACATGCCGGCGGCCTTCGAAGCCATCGACGGGGCGCTGGCGAAAGACGCGTCCAACCCGCTGCTCTACGGGCTGCAGGGCGTGGCGCTGCTCCACGAGGCGCGCACCGACGAAGCCGCCCGCGCCGCTGAGACTGCCGCCCGCCTGGGGCCGTTCAACTGGGTCGTGCCGCTGTACCTGCTCGCCAACAGCACCGAGCGCACCGAGGACGTGCTGGCCTACGACGCCCGCATTCTGACGCTCCGCCCGGACGACTGGTACGCGCACAGCGCGCGCGGGGCGCTCTATTACGTGTCGGGCCGGCACGATGCCGCCCGCGAGGATCTCGAAGCGGCCATCGCGCTGGAGCCGAACGCCAATTTCCCGTACGTCTACGCGGCGCTGATCGCCATCAACGAGGGGCGCTTCGAAACTGCCGCGCAGTACATCAAGGTCATCCTGGAAGACTTCCCGGACCCGAACCTGTACAGCCGCATCGTGGGGACGACGGTGGGCGGCCACGACGATTTCGGGCCGCTGGTCACCGTCTTCGTGAACGTCAGCATGGGCCGCTACGAGCAGGCCATCGAGGCCGCCAAAGAGGGCCACGAGCGCATGGGCCCGGTGCCGGACCTGTTCGTTTTGCAGGGGATGGCGTACTGCAACCTGGGCAACAACCGCGGCGCCGAGGCCGCCTATTCGACCGCGATCGACGTGAGCCGGCGGATCAGTTGGAAATACACGTGGTTCACGCATTTGCTGCGCGGGGATGTGCGGCTGAAGATGCAAAACCAGGACGGCGCCGGGGAAGACTTCGCGCTTGTGCGCGAGGTCCGGCCCGATCTGGATTCGCTCATCAGCGGCTTCGAGGCGGGCGCGATCGACTGCACGAACCTGTTCGGCAGCGTCACGCAGGGCAGCGATCCGGCCCTGCCCGGCGCCGTGGAGGGCATGTCCGCGCCGGAGAGCGCCGGGGAAGATTAGCGGCCCGGCCACTAGCGGAGGGAAGCATGAGCACCGAAGACAAGAACACCGACCAACTGACGTTCGAGCAGGCGTTCGCCGAGCTGGAAGACATCGTCAACCGGCTGGAATCCGGCGACCTGCCGCTGGAAGAATCCGTCGACCTGTACGAGCGCGGGCAGAAGCTGGCGCACCTGTGCGGCGCCATGCTCGACTCGGCGGAGCTGCGCGTGCAGCAGCTCGCCGCCGACGGGACCGTCGAACCCCTGGACTGACACGCCGGAGAGCGCCAACATGGCCGGAATCCAACTGACGCGGGCCGCCGTCACGGCGCGCCTGGCGGGCGATCGCAATCTGTCCGGGGCCAACCTGTCGGGACTGGACCTGTCGGCGCTGGACCTGTCCGCGGCGGACCTGCGCGACGCCGTCCTGGTGGGGGCCGACCTGCACGGCGCGGCGCTGACCGGGGCGACGCTCAGCGGGGCGGACCTCACCGGCGCGAACCTGCGCGGGGCGAGCCTCGTCCGGGCCACGCTGGGGCGCTATCGTGACGGGCACACCAGCCAGTCCGAGGCGATCCTGGTGGGGGCCGACCTGACCGGGGCCGATCTCACCGGGGCGGACCTGCGGCGCGTCGAGCTGCACGAGGCCACCCTGGCCCGCGCCACGCTCACCGGGGCCGCGATGGCCGGCGCGCGGCTGATCAAGGCCAACCTGGCGGGCTGCGCCGTCGCCGGGGCCGATCTCTCCGGCTCGGAGCTGCGCGAGGCCGTGCTCGAACGCGCCGACCTCACCGGCGCCGACCTGACCCTCGCCAACCTGACCGGCGCGCGGCTGAAAGCCGCCATCCTGGCCCGCGCCAACCTCCACCAGGCGCTGATGCCCAACCTCAGCCTGTACGGGCTGGACCTGAGCGGCGCGATTCTCACCCAGGCCGACCTGCTCAACGCCGACCTGCACGACTCCGATCTGAGCCACGCCGACCTGCGCGACGCCCAGCTCACCGGCGCGATCCTGACCGGCGCGCGGCTGCCTGGCGCCAATCTGGCCCGCGCGGCCCTGGCCGGGGCGGATCTCAGCGAGGCGGACCTATCGGGCGCGCGGCTCAACGGCGCGGACCTGGCCGGCGCGGTGTTGTACAGGGCGAATCTATCCGGGGCGCGGTTGGTAGGGGCCAACCTCACCGGGGCGGACCTGACCGGCGCGTTGGTCGCCAACGCCGAGTTTTCCGCCGAAACGGCGCTCACCGGGGCGCTGTTCCTGGGCGTCAAGCTGAGCGGCCAGCAGCTCAAATTCGTGGAACCGGGCGGCGCGCAGATCGGCCCGGCCCCCGGCGATTTCAAGGCCAAACGCGGCGGGCCGGATGACCGGCCCTGGTGGAAGCGGTGGTGAGGCGCACGCCGCGTTAGAACAGGTCGAAGTCGAACAATTCCTCGAGAAACGACTCGCGTTTTTTGCGCTTTTGCGGCCTGCGCCGCGGATTGCTCCGGTCGTCGTCGTAGTAATCGTCGTCATCGTCGCGGTCGTCGTAGCGGGCATCGGCCCGGCGGCGATCCGGCGCGCGCGACGCCTGCTCGATGGCCTCGGACCGCTCGATGATCTTGTCCAGCTCACCGCGATCCAGCCACACGCCGCGGCACTGCGGGCAGTAGTCGATCTCTACGCCCTGGCGATCCGCGATCACCAGGTCCGTGTCTTTGCATACGGGACATTTCATCGATCCAGCTCGCTCCTCGTGGTGCTTCCCGGTACGGTACGCAGATGGTAGCAGCGGCGGATCGCCCGCCATCCCCCCAAATTTGAGGGGGATCACAGCACGGCGTGGGCGAACGCCTCCAGCCCATCGAGATCGTCCAGGGCCAGCCATTGCAGCATTACGCGCTGCACGCCCGCCTCGCCCAGCCGTTCGACCTGATCCACCACTTCGGACGGCGTGCCGACCACCATGCCGCGCCCGGTCAGATCGTCGCGCACCGCGCCCGCGTCGCTCAGCTTCTGGCGCAGGTCGCCGTCCGTCCGGCCAAACACGAGGCCCGTCATCAACGAGCGCCGCACCGAGTCCGGGGGGCGCTCCTCGGCGCGCAGCAGGTCGTCGAGCAGCGCGTTCAGCTCGGCGAAACGCGGCGCGGTGACGAACACGGCGTTCCACTCGTCCGCGAACCGCGCGACCATCGGCAGCGTGCGCTCCGGGCCGTTGCCCCCGATCAGGATCGGCGGGCCGCCGGGGCGCGCCGGGCGTGGCAGCAGCACCGCGTCGTAAAACCGGTAATACTCGCCCTCGAACGTGACCGGCTCGCCGGACCGGAGCAGCCTCGTCAGCACGTGTAGCGCCTCTTCGAACCGGTCGAAGCGCTCGCCGGAGCCTTTCAGCAGGTCGTAGCTGTAGTTATGGTGCTCGCGCTCCTGCCAGCCCGCGCCCACGCCCAGCGTCAGCCGCCCGCCCGACAGGTCATCGACCGCCGACGCCATGCGGGCCGTCATCGCCGGGTGGCGGAACGAGACGGGCGTCACCAGCGGCCCGAACGCGATCCGCTCGGTGTGATCGGCCAGCCACGCCAGCGACATCCACAGTTCGAGCGAATCCTGGTCGGGCGGATCGGGATTGACGAAATGATCGGAGCGGTACAGCCCCACGAAGCCGAGGTCCTCCACGGCGCGGACGATGCGCTTCCAGCGCGGCCAGTTGAGTCCCATCTGGCCCTCGATCATGATGGCGATTTCGGGTTTCGTCATCGTCGGTTTCTCCTCATATCGCTTACTCGTCCGGGTTCGAGCTTACCGCCTCAGCCGCCGCAGCACCAGCCGCGGCACCATCTCGGCCTCTTCCACGTCTAGCAGCAGCGCCGCGCCCCAGAACACCGCCGCGCCCAGGGCCATCGCCCCACCCGCCTGGAACAGAACCGGCAGATCGGGCAGCAGGCGCAGGAAGCCGCCCGCCGCCAGCGCCATCAGCGCCGAGGCGACCAGCGTGCGCGCCGCGCTGCCGAGCACGCGCCGCTCGTCCAGGCCGCCGACCCGCCGCCGCAGGATGATCCACAGCGCCGTGCTCTCCAGCGCGGTGGCGATGGACATCGCCAGCGCCAGCCCGCCGAACGGCCCGCGCTCGAACTCGGTCGTGTCCGGGTAGCCCATGGCGTAGATCAGGGCGAGGCTCAGCGCGATGTTGAGCAGCATCGTCGCCGTGCCGACCTTGACCGGCGTCCACGTATCGTGCAGCGCGAAGAAAGCGCGCACCAGGATCTCCAGCACGGTATGCCCCGCCAGCCCCACGCTGAACAGCGCCAGCGCCCAGGCTGTCCCGGCGGTGTCGCCGCTGGACCACTCGCCGCGCTCGAACAGCAGCGCGATCACCGGGCGGCTGACGACGGCCATCCCGATCCCCGCCGGGATCGACAGGAACAACACGCTGCTCAGCGCGCGGGCCAGCGTGCGGCGAAAATCGTCGGAATCCTTGAGGGCGCCCAACGTGGAGAGCGTGGGAAAGACCGCCGTCCCCACGCTTTGGCCCAGGATGCCGATCACGGTGAACATCAGCGTGAAGGCCACGCCCAGCGCCGTGACGCTGCCCTCGACCATGCCCGACGCCAGCGCCGTGTTCACCCAGAAGTTGACCTGCACCACGCCCAGTCCCAGCACGCGCGGCCCCATCAACAGCAGGACCTCGCTCACGCCGGGCACATTCAGGCCGAACAGGGGCCGGTAGCGGAACCTGACGCGCAGCAGGGCCGGTATCTGCACGCCCAGGTGCAGCCCCGCGCCCAACACCGCGCCCCACGCCAGCCCGTGCACGTTCCCACCGCGCGCCAGCACCAGCGCCCCGAAGATCAGCCCCAGGTTGTACATGCTGGGCGCCAGCGCGGGCGCCAGGAAATGCTGGTGGGCGTTCAGAATGCCCATGAACAGGCCGCTGATCCCGAAGACGATCACGGTCAGCAGCATGATCCGCATCAGCTCGACCGTCAGCGCCTGGGTATCCGGCGCGGCATCCGGCACCAGCAGGCGGCGCGCGATCGGCCCGGCCAGGGCGAACGCCAGCCCGGCCAGCAGCGTCGCCGCGAGAACGAGCAGCGTGATCACGCCGCCCGCGAGCCGCTCGGCCCCGTCGTCGTCGCCCAGCGCCAGGAAGCGCGTGAACACCGGGATGAACGCCGAGCCGAGCGCCCCGCCCGCCACCAGCACGAACAGCGTCTCCGGGACGCGCTGCGCGGCCATGAACGCGTCCAGCTCGACGCCCGCGCCGAACGCCGCGTTGATCGCGGACTGGCGGACGATGCCCAGCACGCCGCTGGCAATGTAGGCCAGCATCACGATCCCGGCGGCCTGCGCGATCTGGCGGCCCGACAGGGCCCGCGCCGAAGCGTGCGGCTCGGTCATCGCCCCTCCCGGCCCCTCACGCGAAGCACGCGCGCGCCTCGGCCAGCGCGTCCAGCACCACCGGCATCGACTCCAGCCAGCGGGCGGGAAGCTGCTCGGACACCTCGAAGGCGAGGCGGCGGCCATCCGGCGCGCCCTCCTCGATCCGCTCCAGGACCAGCCGCCGCAGTTCCCCGGCGGGCAGGTCGTAGCAGCCCAGGTTGATGTGCGCCCAGAACAGCTTGTCCGGCCACGCGGCCCGCGCCTCGGCCAGCGTCAGGTCGCCCTCCGGCGGCGGCGTCAGCGACTCGATCAGGTCGATCGGCGCCCCGGCGACCAGGTCCTTGACGACGGCGAGCTGCCCGTCGTAGTGGCAGCCGACGACCTTCCCCGCCGCCTGGAGCACCGGGAAGCATTCCTCGTAGACGGGCAGCAGAAATTCGCGGTAGCGGCGCGGGCCGAGCGTCTCGGCGGTGAAGTTCTCCAGCACGTTGACGTAGCGCCCCGGCCCCCCGGCCACGATCTCGACGTGGCGGCGGAACTGGACCAGCAGCGCCTCGTACAGCGCGCGCACCTCGTCTTCGTACTCGTACAGGTGCAGCGCGAAGTTGCCCAGCCCGGCGTAATCGACCAGGATGGTTTGCAGCGGGGTGCGCCCCATGCGCGGCACGGCGACGGCGTAGGGCGGCAGCGCCGCGTCCTGCTCCAGAAACGACTCGTAGGCGGGCGCGAGCGTCGTGTGCTCGACGATGTACGTCATCACGCGGTAGTCCTCGGCGGTTTCGAGGAAGTACTTCTGGTGCCAATCCTCGGCCCAGGTGGCGACGATCTCGCCGAGAGGCGTGCGCCACGTCTGGCGGTGGAGCGGCCTGCCGTCCTGGCGGATCGCGTCGTCGCGCACCTCGATCGAGGCGTCGTAGCTGACCTCCCAGGTGGGGACGAAACACGTGACGCCCAGCCCGCCGGCGAACATCTGCTGCACGACCGGGTGATCGACCGGCGGCAGCTTGCTCTGGTAAATTGTGTAGGGGATCTGGTCGGGCCGCTCGCCCGCCCAGAACGCGGCCAATTGCTCGCGGAGATCCATGTTGGCGTGTCCTCGTGGGTGCGCCGGATACCATCCCGCCGAGTATAGCAGGTGATCGCGCGGTGGGGGAAACGCCCAAAATTCCCGCCGCCGCCCCACACCTGCTAAAATCCCTGATGTGTCGCGTCTCACACAGGAGTAGCACTATGCTCGACAGCGAGCACATCGACCAGGCGCCTGCCCTCGCCCAACCGGCCCCCCGGCGCATGCCCTGGCCCCTGCGGTGGCCGCTGCGCCTGATCGGGTTCGTCGCGCAGCTTGCCATCGCGCTCTACGGGCTGGGCGTGATCGCCTACCTGGTGGCCGAGGCGGTCGTTGGCGAGGACGTGAGCCTGGTCGGGTTCTTCGGGAACTTCTTCCCGTGGCTGGCGTGGGGTGGGTTCATCCTGGCGCTGGTCGCGCTGTTCTCGCGCTTCCGCAAACCGCTGATCGCGCTGCAACTGCCGGGCATCGTCATGTTCGTGATCCTGTACGGCGCGCTGTTCTGGCCCCAGTCGATCCCCGCGACGTCCGGCCCGGCGCTGACCGTCGCCACGTTCAACGTGCACGCCCATTCGGACCCGGACGCCGTCGCCGGCGCGGTCGCCAAACTGGACGCCGACCTGCTGGGCATCGAGGAGTTGAGCAGCGAGCACGTCCCGGCGCTGGAGGAACGGCTGGCCCGGCGCTACCCGTACCGGGCGCTCTACGCCAAAGAGCCCTACGACGGCGCCAAGCCGCCGCCGCTGTCGGGCGTGGGCCTGCTCAGCCGCTACCCGATCCTCGACCACGAGGCGATCGTCACCGAGCACCGGATGCGCCACCTGCGCGCCACGGTGAACGTCGAGGGCGTGGCGGTGACGGTCTACGTCATCCACCCGGACAACCCGACGTTCATGCCGCCGCACCACTACTCGACCGCGCGGCGCTCGTCGGCCTTCGACGAGCTGCTGCCCCGCATGGCCGCCGAGAGCAACCCGGTGCTCGTCCTGTGCGACTGCAACATGACCGACCGCAGCGACGATTATCGCCGGATGGCCCGGCGGTTCAACGACGCCTTCCGCGAAGCCGGCTGGGGGATGGGCTTCACCTTCTCGGCGACGACCGGCCTGATCCCGCCCGCCATCCGGATCGATTACGTGTGGCACAGCGACGAATTCGTCGCGCGCGATGCCTACGTGGGCGACGACAGCGGCCCCTCGGACCATTACCCCGTGGTGGCCGAGCTGGCCCTGCGCGACATGGCGCCCAGCGAACGCGCGGCCCGCTGACGCCCCGGCCCGCGCTACTCCGGCACGCCGTCGCCGGTGACCAGCGCGAGCGTCAGCGCGGCCAGCAGTTCGGCGGCGTTCTCCACCTTCTGGGGCACGACGTTCTCGTACACATCGCCCGCAGTGTGCATCACGTCGCCCTCGGCGGTTTCCTGGCCCCACCACGGATCGGCGGCGTCTTCCCACTGCCACGCCTCGAAATAGGCCACCGGCACATCCTGGAGCACGAACGCATAATGATCGCTCCAGTCGCCGGTGAAGCCGCCCCACGTGTCGTCGGGACTCGTGCCGAACGGCAGGCCCAGCCCGGCGGCCAGTTCCAGCGCCAGATCGCGCACCCAGACCGGCCCGCCCTCGATCTCCGGCGCGGCGTCTTCCGCTTCCGGCCAGGTGATCTTGGCCCCGGCGTACACGTTGAGCCCCGTGCCGACGCCCACCGAGTCGACGTTGATCATGGCGACTACGTTGGCGATCTCGTCGCCCAGGCTGTCAACATACACGCTCGCGCCGGAAGGCGAGCCGCCTTCCTCCGCCCCGAAGGCGACGAATACCAGCGTGTGGACCGGCTCGACGTCCTGCAAGACCTCCGCCGCGGCCAGCATCGCCGCCACACCAGACGCGTTATCCCCGGCGCCGGTCCCGGCAGTCACCGAGTCCACGTGCGCGCCGACGACGACCATCCCCTCGCCGCCGGGTTTGACCGCGATCACGTTGCGCGAGGTCACCGGCTCGGCGGATGCCTCCTCGTCGCCGGGCGGCGCGACCTCGAAGGACTGGACCTCGACGGCGTAGCCCCAATCGCGGAACGCGGCGGCGATGTACTCCGCGGCGCGGGATTCGGCCTCGCCCCCCATCGGGCGCGCGCCAATCGCCACCGAGAGCGCCCGGACGTGCTGCATGACGTCCTCGGCAGTGATCGTGGCGACGACGTCGACCGGCCCCTGGGCCACGGCTACGGCAGCCGGCAGAAGCAGGGCCACCAGCAGCACAACAGGACCAAGCATACGACGGGTGATCATAGTGCCCTCCTTGTGGTAAACCGTTATTCGATTTTACGCGTCCAGCGTGGAATATAGGCCTCCATGGGCCGGCCCGCCTGGGCAATTTCGCCAAATAGCGCCCTACGGAGCCGGGGTGATGGCGAAGCGCTCGTCCTGCTCGACGATGCGGCGCAGGCCCTCTTCGAGGAACACGCGCGGGCGGAATCCCAACAGCTCCCCGGCCAGCGTCAGATCGGCGCACAGGCGCGACACCCCCGCGCTCTGTTGGGTCGTGTGCAGCAGGTGCGGCTCGTGCCCGGTGACCGCGCCGATCAGCGCGACGAGGTCGTTGACGCTCGTCTCGACCCCGCTGCCGACGTTGATCACGCGCCGGTTGACGTGCGGCGCCGTCCCTGCCGCGATCAGCGCGTCGACGACGTCATCGACGTAGACGAAATCACGCGTCTGGACGCCGCTGCCGTGCACCACGACCGACCCGCCGCCGAGCACCTGGCGCAACACCTGCGGGATCACCGGCGGGTGCACCGCGGGAAGCTGCTGGCCGGGGCCATAGGCGTTGAACACGCGCACGCTCACCGTCTCGAAATCGCACAGCCGCCCGATGGTGTGCAGGTACTGCTCCGCCGCCAGCTTGCTGACCGCGTAGGGCGAGTCCGGGGCGGGCGGCAGGCTCTCGTGAACCGGCTGGTGCTGCTGGGCGCCGTAGATCGCGCCCGACGAGACGAGCACCACCCGGCGCACGCCCACATCGCGCGCCGCCTCCAGCACGCTGACCGTACCGTCCACGTTGGCGGTGTTGTACTCGCGCGGGAAGCGCACGCTCTCCGGCACGCTGACCCGCGCGGCCAGGTGATACACGCAGTCGACGCCTTGCAGCAGCGTCCACAGGCGCGGCAGGTCCTTGACGTCGCCACGCGTGAAGCTCACCTCGGGCGGCAGCCGCGCCGGATCGCCCGCGCTGAGGTCGTCGATCACGCGGACGCTGTAGCCCCTCTCGAACAGCCGGCGAACGAGCGCGCTTCCCACAAATCCCGCGCCGCCGGTCACCAACACTTGCGTCAAAACCCGTCCCCCTCTCGTCACTCCCAGGCCCGCCGAGGCGCGGTTGGCACGCCCCGCACTTTGTGGCATTATAACCCCACTTAGCCTACCGCCTGCAAATCGCGCAGGCCGCCGAACGGACGCCATGCCCCCCTATTCACGCGCCACCACCCGCTCGCTGCTGCTCGTAGCCGGGCTGATCGCCCTGCTCTGGCTGGCCGGGACGCCGTCCGGCGTGCTCGGCAAGGCGGACGCGGTCGGCTATGCCATCTGCCACCGCATCGAGGCGCGCTCGTTCCACGTCCACGACCGCCCGCTGCCGCTGTGCGCGCGCTGCACGGGGATCTATTTGGGCGTGATGGCCGGGCTGGCGGTCTTCGCCGGGAGTGGTCGCCTGCGCGCGGGGCGCCTGCCGCCGGTGCGCGTCCTGGCCGTGCTGGTGCCGCTGGGCGCCACCTACGCCATCGACGGCCTCAACAGCTACCTGACCCTGTTCGAGTTCTATTCGCCGCCCTACGAGCCGCGCAACAGCCTGCGGCTGGTCACCGGGCTGGCGTTTGGGCTGGCGATGATCGCGCTGGCCCTGCCGGTGTTCAACGCCACCGTCTGGCGGATGCCAGGGCGCGGCGCGACGATTCGCAGCCTGCGCGAGCTGGCCGCGCTGCTTGCCATCCTGGGGCTGATCGCCGCCGGGGTGATGGTGCGCGTCCCGGCGCTGCTGCTGTTCTTCGGGCTGGTCAGCGCGGCGGGCGTGGTGGTGATGTTCGTGCTGGTGGGGGGCGTGCTGTTCGTGACGCTGGCCCGGCGCGAAAATGCCGCCGAACGCTGGCGTGACCTGGCCGCCCCGGCGCTGGCGGGGCTGGCGTTCGCCTTCGCGGTCATCGGCCTGATCGACGCGGTGCGCTATGCCCTCACCGGCACGTGGGATGGGTTCAACCTCTGGGGCTGAGCGCCGTCAGGGGATCGCGTCGAACGGCGGGCGGCGCCCGGCCACCATGCCCCGCAGCGTCTCGACCGCCTCGCGCGCGGCGCGGCGGGTCGCCTCGTCCAGCGGCAGCGCGGCGAACTCGTCTTCGTCCAGCACGGTAATCGCCCCCCCCGGCGCGATGAACAGGTCCAGCGCCAGGTCGTCGGCCACGATCTCGCGCTCGCCCAGGCGCGCCGGGCGGGTGACGTTGCAGTACCAGCCCTTCAGGTGATCGTCGCCGGCGTCGTGCATCTGGAAGATGTTGTACCAGCGGTCGCTGAAAAACCACTCGACGAAACGATCGCCCCGGCGAAAAGTGTGGTACCCGGCGGCGACGTCGGGGCGGTTGAAAAACGCTTCGAGCTTCACCCACGTCGCGCCGCGCTCCAGCACGCGCCCCTGGTAGCGCCATGTTTCGCGCCCGACGTGGTCGTTCTTGATCACGGTGATCGCCGTCATGCGCGCGGCTGCCCTTCCCGCACCCCGTCCTCGGCCAGCGCCAGCCGGACGGTGAACACACTGCCCCGCCCGATCTCGCTCTCCGCGGCCAGCGTGCCCCCGTGCAGCTCGACAATCTGCTGCGCGATCGCCAGCCCCAGGCCCAACCCCTCGCTGCCGCCTTCTGTGGCCCGGAAAAACGGCTGGAAAATGTACGGGAGCTGGTCCGGCGCGATACCCGGCCCGGAATCCTGCACGTGGATCGCGGCGTGCCCGGCCTCGGCGGCCAGGCGCACGCTCACCTGTCCCCCCTCGGCGGAATAGTGGATGGCGTTGAGGATCAGCCTGGTCACCACCTGCGTCAGCCGCCGCCAGTCGCCGTCGATGGTCAGCGGCTCGCCCGGCATCTCGACGGCCAGCCGGATCTGCCAGCGCTCGACTTCGGGACGGTGGACGGCGAGCACGTCGCGGATCAGGTCCTGCAGCACGAGCGGCTTGCGGTGCAGGCGGATCGTCCGGCGCCCGAAGCGCACCACGTCGAGCAGGTCCTCGACCAGCCCGATCATGTTTTCGGCCACGGTGTCCAGCACGTCGAGGTGCCCGGTGGCGTGTTCGGGCTGGCGGCGGATCAGGTACAACCGGGTCTTGATGTTGGAGATCGGCGTGCGCAGCTCGTGCGCCGCGTTGGCGAGGAACCGGTCTTTCTGGGCTTGCAGCGCCTTCTCCTGGCTGACGTCGCGCAGCATCGCCACGCTGCCGATGCGCTGCCCGTCCGGGCCGTACACCGGCGTCACCGTCATCGCGGCGTCGATCCGGTCGCCGTCCGGGCGGCGAACCTGCACCTGGCCGCGCCAGATGCGCCCCTGCTGAAACAGCGCGTTGGCCTGCCGGACCACGTCGGAGAAGCTGTCCACGGAATGGATGTAGCGGGCGAAGATCTGCTCGGTGGGCAGGTCCAGGTCGCCGGGCGCGGCCCCCAACATCGACACCAGCGCCGGGTTGGTATAGCGGATGTGCCCGTCCTGCACGTAGGCCACGCCCTCGGCCATCGAATCGAGGATGGCCTGGAGCTGGGCCTGCTTCTGTTCCAGCTCCGCGGTGCGCTCGGCCACGCGATCGCTGAGCTGGGCGGCGAAATCGCGCATGGCGTCGTACATCTGCGCGTTCTGGATGGCGACGGCGGCCTGGTCGGCGAACGCCCGCAGGCGTTCCAGGTGATCGGCGGTGTAGAAATCGGGCGCTGCCGCGTAGAGATTCACAAACCCGCTCGCCGCGCCGCTGGACCAAAACGGCACGCCGATGTACGAGCGGAGCGTCCGCGCGAACGGAAACGCCGCCCAGTACGGGTCGCTCGCCATGTCGCCGACCAGCAGCGGCTCGCCCGTCTCGGCCATCTTGTGCAGGTGCGGCGTCTCGGCGACGGGCAGCCGCAGCGCGAGCAGCGCCGCCGCGTCGTCGGGCGAGAAATGCTCGCACACGCGCACCACGCTCGCCACGCCGTCGCGGATGTACATCACGTCGGCGCCATCGTGCGGCACGAGGCTCCCCAGGTTGGTCAGCAGGAGATCGAGGATCACGTCGAGGTCGAGCGTCGTGCCGATCGCGGTGGCGATGTCGCGCAGCGCTTCGGCCAGAGCGCGCTGCTCGCGCTCGGCGGTTTCGGCCAGCTTGCGGGCGGTGATGTCCTCCTTGACCGCCAGGAAATGCGTGATCACGCCGTCGGCGTTTTTGATGGGCGAGATCGACGCCAGCTCCCAGAACAGCTCGCCGTTCTTGCGCACGTTGTGGAACTCGCCGCGCCACTCGCCGCCGGCGGTGATCGTCTCCCAGAGGTGCTCGTATTCCTGCGGCGGCATCTCGCCCGATTTCAAAATGCGCGGGTTTTGCCCGCGCACTTCGTCCAACGTATACCCGGTCACCATGGTGAACCGGGGGTTCGCATACTCGATGTTGCCGTCCAGGTCGGTGATGACGATCGTGCTGGCGCTCTGCTCGACGGCGCGCGACAGCTTGCGAAGCTGGTCTTCGGTCTGGCGGCGATACCCCCACACGCGGAACACGATCGCGCCCAGCCCGCCGAACAAGATGATATCGATGATCAGGTGATAGAGGAAGGGCCTGCCGAGGGCGGCGTCGTGAAGCACAATCGTGCGGGCGAGCGCATCCAACAGCGCAATCCCCAGGCCCAAACCGCCACCCAGCAAGATAGGCCGCCCCCAGCTCGCGGCTGGGACGGCGCTGGCTTTCTTCATATGTGCGTCGTCTCCTCAGGGTCAGCTCAGTGCAGCGCAGAGCGACGAACGGTTATCCGATACGCCCACCGGTGTAAAGCTCGATCGTCCCCCCCAGGGCCTGAATCTCGGCGCTCTGCGGCGTCGGGAACTCGGCCACGTTCAAATCGAAATACAACCCGCCCGCCCGCCATGGATCGTGAGATTCGATCACCTGGCGCGCATCCAGCTTGAGCCGCACACTGCCGGACTGGTGGGGCGTCACGCGGAAGGCCACCGGCCCGGCGGCGCCGTCGTGCGGCACGTCGAGCGTGCATTCCGGCGGATCGACCTCGCAGCCCGGCGCGCTCAGCCGCAGGACCAGGTGCCCCGCTGCGGACAGCGGCGCCTGATCGACGGCGGGCGCGTCGACGCCCACCATCACCCGCGCGGGATGGTCGATCACCAGTTCCTGGGCCAGCACGGCGACCACCCGCCGCGCGGCACGCGGCGCGGCCTGCTGCCGCTGGGCGGCTTCCTCGGCGGCGCGGGCAGCCTCGATCTCCTGGACGGCGACCAGTTCACCGGCGGCCCAGCGACCCCGGTCGGTGAGGGCGTACTGCCCCTCCTCCGGCATCTGGATATAGCCGCCCGTCACCAACTGGCGGATGGCCTTCCCGGCTCCACGCTCGCCCAGGCCGGTCCCGGCCCGGATAACCTCGACCGCCGCCGGCCCGTTGTGGCTTGCCAGAAAACGAATGACCGCATGCGCGCGCATGGGCAGCTTTTGGAGTTCGTCCGGTAAAGACATAGCATCCTCACGCCGAAATCTGTCGAAGCCAGTACACACAACTATATGCTACATCCCGCGTTTAAGGCAACCGGCAGGCGGAACGAAAAAGAGCGAGCGATTCCGGGTGCCGGAATGCTCGCTCCCTGTTCGGTGCTGGGGCCGCGCGGACGTCACCTGACCTGAACGCCGCCCTGCACGATCGATTCCTTGCGATAGTCTTTGAGCCAGCCGTACCGCAGCGGGTCGGTGAGGATCAGGTGATCCAGGGCCTGCTTGTCGTAGTAATAGCGCACGCCCTCACTCACCAACCGCGCGTAGCCTTCGTCGTCCGACCAGTTCTCGCCGCGCTGATCCAGCAGCGCGCGGAGTTCGGTCTTGACGGCCTCGATGCGGGCTTCCAGGCGGGCAATGCGCTGCTGGTTGATCCGCACCGTGTCGACCAGCTCCGCGATCCGTTTGTCCAACGCCGTGTCTGCCGGCGCGGTGTGGCCGGTATCAGCAGCCGGAGTCGTCATGCGAAAAGCTTCCTCTCGCCGCGCAGAGCGGCCTGATTCGTCTTGGCTGAGCGAGTTGTCATCGAACTCATCCCCAGCATATCGCATGAAAGTTAGAACGAGATAAGCGCCCGCGTTAGAAGGGTATAAAAACCACGCCCGCTAGCGCGCGTCGGGCAGCGCCGGGTCGCCGTTGGCCGCCCGCAGCGTGTCGAGCAGCTCGGCTTCCATCTCGCGCAGTTCGGTTGACAGCAGCGAGATCGATTGGCGCGGGCGCGGCAGCGTGACGTGCAGCTCCTTGACGATGCGACCGGGCCGCGCGCTGAAAACCAGCACCCGGTCGGCCAGGAAGACCGCCTCCTCGACGTCGTGCGTGATGAACAGGATCGTCTTCTGGAAGCGCTGCCACACGTCCAGCAGCCAGCGCTGAAGCTCGCGGCGGGTCAGCGCGTCGAGCGCGCCAAACGGCTCGTCGAGCAGCAGCACGTCGCGGTCGGTCAGGAAGGTGCGCAGCAGGGCCGCCCGCTGGCGCATCCCGCCGGAGAGCGTGTCCGGGAACGCGTCCTCGAAGCCCGCCAGCCCAAACAGCGGCATCATCTCGCGGGCGCGGCGGCGCGCCTCGCGGCGCGGGCGACCGTCCAGCTCCGGCCCCAGGATCACGTTGTCGAGCACGGTCCGCCAGGGCAGCAGCAGGTCGCGCTGGGGCATGTAGCCCACCCGCCCGGCCCGCTTGCGCACCGGGCCGCAGTCGAACACGATCTCGCCCGTGTCCGGCTCGGCCAGGCCGGTGATCAGGTTGAACAGCGTGCTCTTGCCGCTGCCGCTCGGCCCGATGATCGTGATGAACTCACCGGGCCGGGCGGCCAGGCTCACGTTCTCCAGCGCGGTGACGGTCTGGCCGCCATCGCGGAAAGTCTTGCTCACGCCGCGCACGTCGAGGCAGGGGGTTTCGGCCATCGCGGGCGCCCTACTCCTCGATCGTGCCGGGCAGAAAGTCGTTGGTGAAAGCGGCCTCGGCGTCGATCCCCTCGGCCAGGATGCCATTCTCGACCAGGAAATCGCTGAAGCCCTGCCACACCTCGACCGACTGCTGGCCCCAGCGAGGCGCGTCGGCCTGGTACTGCGGCGCGAGCCATTCGGCGCTGGCGCGCACCAGGTCCGGATCGATCTCCGGCACGGCTTCGATCAGAATGTCGGCGGCTTCTGCCGGGTTCTGGATGGCGTAGGCGAAGCCGCGCGCCGTCGCCTGGGTGAACGCCGCGACTACGTCCGGCTGCGTCTCGATCATGTCCTGGCTGGTGATCAGGATCGGCGTGTAGTAGTCCGGCACGCAGTCGAGATGATCCACCAGCATGATCGCGTCCAGGTCCACGCCGCGCAGCTCGGCATCGACGCCGGTCCAGCCGTAGTACATCCACGCCAGATCGAAGCGGTCGCGCTGCATGAGCGGGATCGGATCGGCGTAGCCCACGTCGATATACTCGATCGTCCCCGGCTCGGCGCCGTCACACACCAGCAGCGTGTTGAGAACGGCGTTTTCCAGGTCCGGCTGGCCGAACCCGCCATAGCGCAGCCCGCCCATGTCCGCCGGGCGCGCCAGCGGATCGTCCTCGGCCAGCGTCACGAAGCCGGACGTGTTGTGCTGGATGATCGCCGCCAGCGACACGATCGGCTGCCCGTCGGCCAGCGCGTAGGTGGCGAACTCCTGGTAGCCGACGCCGAACTGGGCCGCGCCGGTGACGACGACCGTCTCGACCAGCAGATCGGTCGGCTCCTGGATCGACACGTCGAGGTTCGCCTCGTCGTAGTAGCCCAGCGCCTGGGCGACGTAAAAGCCGGTGTGGTTCGTGTTCGGCGTCCAGTCGAGGATCAGCGTCACGCTGGCCCGCTCATCGGCCTGGGCGAACTCGGTCGCGCCGCCCAGCGGATCGGCCTCGCCGCCGTCCTGGGCCAGCGCGGGCACGCTCGCCGCCGCCAGCCACACCGCGATCAACAGGGTGAATAGAGGTTTGAGTCGCATCGCAAACGCTCCTTTACAACTTCCAGAAATACGGCCTTCACAGGTTTCAGATGATTGTCAGTAGATGCCCGGCCCGCGCCAGTCGCTCCGCCGCGACGTGTAGTACCAGCGCAGCGCGAGCCGCTCCACCAGATTGACCAGCAGCACCAGCAGCAGCGAGAGCGCCGCCGTCAGGATGATCGCCAGATAGGCTTGATCCAGCCGGAAACTGCTGTAACTTCGTTTGAGGAACACCCCCAGCCCGTGCTGGGCGGTGATGTACTCCCCGAAGATGGCGCCGACCACGCTGTACGTCGCCGCGATGCGCAGCCCGCCGAAAAAGGACGGCATCGCCGCCGGGAGCCGGACCTTCAGCCACGCCTGGCGCGAGCTGGCGCCCATCGCGCGCAGCAGCGACACCAGCTCCGGGTCGGCGGATTGCAGCCCGCCGAACGTGTTGAGCGCGATCGGGAAGAAGCAGAACAACACCACGACCGTGATCTTGGGCCCGCTGCCGAAGCCGAACACCAGGATGAGCAGGATCGCGATGGCAAAGATCGGGATCGTCTGCGAGACGACCAGCACCGGGTAGAGCACCCAGCGCAGCAGCGGCGAGAAGTCCATCAGCGCCGCGATCGTCACGCCCAGCACCACCGCCATCGACAGCCCGGCCAGCGTCTCCCACAGCGTTTCGGGGATGTGGCGGTCCAGCAGCAGGGTTTCGTGGGCGCGCCACGCGTCGAGGATCTCGCCGGGCGACGGCAGGATGTCCTCGAACGTCAGGTTTTCGACGGCGCGCGCCTCCGCGACCAACTGGTACACACCCGACGCGAAGAACGCCAGCATCAGCCCGGCCACCGCGCTCAGCACCACGATCCGCGCGACGTCCTGCCCCAGCCGCGCCGCCCACGACCGCGCCGAAACCGTCCCCGCGCCGGAAGCCGCCCGATCCGCCCGCTCGCCGACCGCCATCAGGCCCTCCCCACCGTGTGCACCACGACCAGCAGGCCGGACTCCAGCGCCACCCCTGCCCGGCTCGCCGCCATGACGTTGCTCACGCCGCGCGCCGCGCCCATGACCAGCGTTTCGCCCCGCAGCGGGTATTCGAGCGCCTCGGTGCGGACGCCCCGCGCATCGCCCGCCAGCGGGATCAGCGAGAGGGTGTCGCCCGGCGCGCCGTCGAGCGCGTGCTCGCCCGGCCCCACCACCCACAGCGTCTGCCGCCCGGCCACCAGCCGCGCGTCGCACCCGTCGAGCTGGGGCATGAGCAGCATGTGCACCGCCGCCAGCGTCTGGTCGAGCCGGTCGCCCGTCGCGCCGATCGCGCGAATCCACGTCGCGCCGCGCGCAGCCGCGGCCAGCAGGGCCAGCTCGAGATCGGTCTCGTCCTTGTGAGGGGTCACGCGCTCGATCGTCGCGCCCTGGGCGGCGAAGCGATCCGCTTCCTCGCCGGACAGCGAATCCAGGTCGCCGACGATCAGATCGGGCCGCAAGCCGCAGCGCTCGGCCAGCCGGGCGCCGCCGTCCGCCGCGATGATCGCGGCCTGGGGCGCGTGTTCCAGCGCCGCCCGCACGGCTGGCCCGTCATTGAGATCGCCGGCGGCGAAGATCAGCACGCGCCGGGGCGCGGTGGGTTGTCGTTCGGACATGAAAAACCACTCCCTCGATGTGCAGGGAGTGGTATCGCGTTCGTCACCGCCACTCCCTACGCCGGTATTATCCGGTTCAGGTTTAGAAGGGTCGGCACCGTATGGTGGGTGCGCCTCTCAGCCTGGCTAACCCAAGCTCCCCTGGCGACTGGCTATCCGGTTGTTCTGCTCAGACTATATCAGGAATCGCGCGCGCCGCCAATACTCAACGCACGCGGCGCTCCCACTGCTTTTTGATCTCCAGTTTGGTCACGTCGGGCACTTCAAGAAAATCGAGCAGCAGCCGGTTGAACCCGGCGACGTTCTCCAGCATGGGGAAGTGGCGAATGTCCGCCATGCTGATCGCGTGGAATGGCCGGTGGTTGTCCTGCAGGGCGGCCAGGATGTCGCTGCCCGGCGCGGGAAGCAGCGTGTCGTTGGCGCCGTGCAGCATGACGAGCGGCATCGCCAGCGCCTTCAGCGCGCCCACCGTATCGACGCCCGCCAGCGAGGCGAGGTTCACCGCCAGCACGCGGGGATCGGCTTTCGCCACCTCGGCCTTGAGCTTGTCCAGGTCCGGCCCGGCATCGACATGCTTGTCGAGCAGCGCGGCCCGGTCCAGCTCGCCCAGGTGCTCCCGGATGGGGTTCGCGCCCTGGGGCTGGTCCGGGAGGGGGTTGTCCTTCAGCAGGTCGGGCACGTCGGGCAGGCGCGCCGCCGGCGGCTCCGTCTTGGGACGCGGGGCCGGTGGCTGGGCCCCGTCACGCAGGGCCCGCGCGCGCAGCGCCGCCTCGCCGATCTCCCTGGCCCGCTGTTCCAGCGCGGCCTCGATCCGCGCGCGCATCTCGTCGGTCGGCTTGGGGATCGTCTCCGCCTCGGTGGCGACCGTCGCCGGGCCGGGCGCTGCCGCGGGGGATGGCTCGTCCTTGGGCAGCACGTCGATGATCCCGGCCTGGACCTTGAACAGCGGCGGGCATACCGCCAGCAGACGCGGCACGCGGTCCGCGTGGCGCACGGCGTAATGCGCCGCCACCGCCGCGCCCAGGTCGTGCCCGACCAGCGCCGCCTTGGTGATGCCCATTTTGTCCATGAACTGGCTGAGCAGCAGCACCTGCGAGGCCAGCCCGAAGCGCTGCGCATCCTTGCCAGAGTCGCCAAAGCCCCACAGGTCGAGCGCGTAGACGCGATATTTGGCGCTGAGCTGGCGCATGGCCGGTACCCAGTACCGCCACGAGCCAAGCCAGCCGTGCAGCAAGATGACGGGGCGCCCGCGCCCCAACACCTCGTAATGAACCAGTTCGTTGTCGATCGTTATGGCGCTCATCAGAGTACCCGGTCACTCGACCCCGAACTTGGTCAGGATTTCAGCGATCTTACGCGTCAGGTGGTCGGGCGCAAACGGCTTCAGGATGTATTCGTACGCCCCGGCGTCCAGCCCGGACTCCATCTCGGTTTGCTGCCCTTTGGCCGACAGAAACACGATCGGCGTGTCCCGCAGCCCGTCCAGCGCCTTGAGCGCGCGACAGGCTTCGTAACCGGTCATGCGCGGCATGCGCACGTCCAGCAGGATCAGGTCGGGCCGCACCTGGGGCGCCATTTCGACCGCCTCGGCCCCGTTGGACGTCTTGACCACGTCATGCCCCGCGTACGTGAGGGTGAATTCGATCAGGTCGCGGATGTCGCGTTCGTCTTCTGCAATGAGTATTTTTGCCATGCCTCGTCTTTTACCGTTACTCGCGTGAGTCCGTGACCGCGGTTTTTTCATCGCCGGCGGCTTCCACCGCGCGCGCCGGCAGCACCACGTAGAAGGTCGTCCCCACGCCCACCTCGCTATCGAACCAGATCCGGCCATTGTGCATCTCGACCAGCTCGCGCACGATGGACAGGCCCAGGCCGGTTCCCGGCGTGTCCATCACCAGTTCCTGGCTTTCGTCGCCGCGCACGAACCGGTCGAAGACCCGGTCGGCGACGTCCGCCGGGATGCCGATCCCGGTGTCGGTCACGGTGACGATCGCGTGACCGGACTCGGCATCGAACGACGCGCCGAGCGTGATCGTGCCGCCGTCCGGCGTGTAGCTGAACGCGTTGTCCGCCAGGTTGGTGACGATCCGCGCCACCTTGTCGTAGTCGCCCCACACGGCCCGGCTCTCGTCGCCCGGCCGTTCCACCACGACGTTCATGGGGCGTTTCTCGTCTTCGGAGCGGCCCTGAACGTGCTCGGCTACCATCTCCAACACACTCTTGATGTCGACGAGCGTGAAGCGCAGCTCCATGCGCCCCTGGTCGATGCGCGAAATGTCGAGCAGGTCGTTGACCAGGATGCTCAGCCGGTCGGCGTTCTGCTTGATCGTCTCCAGGAAGTGCTGCTGCTGGTCGCTGATGTCGCCCGCCGCGCCGAGCAGCAGCAGGTCCGCGTAGCCTTTGATCGACGTCATGGGCGTGCGCAGCTCGTGCGACACCGTCGCGACGAACTCGCTCTTGAGCCGGTCGACCTCGACCTCGCGCGTGATGTCGCGGAAGATCGACACCGTGCCCAGGAACTGGTCGCCCATGTGCACCGGCGAGAGGCGCACGCTGATCACGCGGTCGTCTTCGAGCGTGATCCGCTCCTCGAGGAAATCGCCGGGCCGATAGGCGGTCGGATCGGTCATCCAGCGCTCGACGGTATCGGCCCAGCGCGTCGCCCCGGCGCCGTACAGCCCGGCGACGGCGGACGTCGGCTGGTTGAGCACGCGCCTGGCGGGCAGGCCCAGGATGCGCTCCGCCGTGCTGTTGAACACGATCACCTGCCCGTCGGCGTCGGCCACCATCACGCCGTCCGCCACCGAGTCGAGGATCGCGCCGCTCTTGGTGGCCTCGACCTGTTCCTGGCGCAGCAGCGCGCCCAGGCGCTCGGCCTGATCGCGGATCAGGCTGTACAGCTCGGCGTTGTTCATCGCGTTCGCCACCTGGTTGGCCGCCGCCGACACCAGCCGCATGTGGTCCACGCGGAAGGCGCCTTCCTGGTCGCTGTAGAGCATGAGCACGCCGAGAATGTCCTCGCTGGACTCGATCAGGGCGACCAGCGCAGCGCGCGGGATGTCGTCGGCAGCGTCGAGCCGCAGCCAGCGCGGGTCCTTCTGGACGTTGTCGATGATGACCGCCTGCCGGTTCTGGATCGCCCACCCGGCCAGCCCCTCGTCGATGCGCAGGGGCGCCAGTTCCTGGCCGTCGCCGGCAGGCTGGTCGGGCCAGCCGAGCCGCGCGCGGAAGTGCAGCAGGTCCGAGACGGCATCGACCGCCAGGATGGCCCCCTGCGTCGCGCCAACCGACTCGGCAACCATTTCCAGCGCGCGGCTGAGCAGGCGCTCCATGTCCAGGCTGGTCGCCAGCTCGGTCGTGATCTGGTACAGCGTGCTGATGTGGTGGCGCTCCTCTTCCAGCTCGGCGGTGCGCTCGCGCACGCGCTGGTCGAGCACCTCGGCCAGCTCCAGCGTCTGCTCGAAGAGGCGCGTGCTCTGGATGGCGACGCCCAACTGCGCGCCCACCGTGGACAGAATGCGCCGGTCGTTGTGGCCGAACGCGCGCGGATCGGCGTCGTCGCGCACGGCCAGCACGCCGATCACCTCGTCGCCGGCGAACAGCGGCACACCCAGGAAGCAGCGCGCCTCCGGCATGATCGTCTCGATGTCCAGGCTGCGCCGCACATCCTCCAGGCTGTCGCCGGCCAGCAGCAGCGGCGCCTGGCGCCGGATAATCGTCGAAAATTCGTCTTTGCCCAGCGGGCGCGGCGCCAGCTCCAGCGGGCGATCGTCGGGCACCGACTGCGCCAGCGGGAAGCTCATCGAATCGTTCGCGCTGTCGTGCAGGGCGACGTAAATCACCTGGGCATCGGTCACGCTGGGGAGCTGCGCGTCCACCACCGAGAGCAGTTGTTCCAGGCTGTTGGCCGACGAGAGCGCGGTGGACATGTCGTTGATGATGTACAGCTCTTCGACCGTGCGCCGCGTCTCGGTTTGGAGGCGCGCGTTCTCGATCGAGATCGCCGCCTGGCTCGCCATCGTGCGCGCCATGCGGACGTCGTCGGCGCGGAAGTAGCGGTTCTCGTCCAGCGTTTCGACCTCGACCAGCCCGATCGACACCTCGTTGACCACCAGCGGGATCACCATGCGGCTCGCCGCCGCGTGGCGCTCCATCAACGCCGCCTCGCCCGGCGGGAGGTCCTCGTCCTCGGCACGCACGATGATCAGCTCGCGGTCGCGCAAAGCGCGCTCGCGCAGCGGGTACTCGCCCAGGCTGATCGTATCGCCCACCTGGTCCACGGGCACGCCTTCGGGCCGGGCGCTGATGTCGCCGTGAACGATCAGCGCGTTGTCGATGTCGTCCCACAGGAACACCGTGCTGGCGTCGCCGCGCAGCGCGGACAGCATCTGCTGGGTGACGCGCCGCACCACCTCGTTGAGATCGAGCGTGACGGCGGTCGCCTGGGCGGACTCGAACAGGGTTTCGAGTTCGTTGGCGCGGATCGTGCTCTGCTCGAACAGCGCGGCGTTCTGCACGGCGATGGCGGCCTGGCTGGCGATGGTCTGCGCCAGTTCGATCTGCTCCATGCTGAAGACGCGCGGCTCGCCGACCGCGTCCAGCCGCAGCACGCCGATCACCTTGCCGCCCATGACCAGCGGGACCAGCAGCGTGCTTTTCACGTCGTCGCGGCGCATCAGCGACCGCAGATCGTCGCGCAGCGGGTCGTTGTCCACGTCTTCGATCACCAGCGGGATCCAGTTTTCGCGCACGCGCAGAATGGCCTCGTTGCGCGTCAGGTCGAAAACCGTGTCGGGCGGCAGGTCGCCGCGCGGGTACTCGACGATGACGCGGCCCAACACGTTTTCGTTGTCGATGTAAATGGCCGAGCCTTCCGCCACGTCGAGCGTGATAGCCGTCTCGCGCAGCGCGATCTCGAGGATGTTCTCCAGGTCCAGCGACTGGGCCAGCGCCAGCGACACGCGGTTGAGCAGCGCCAGCCGTTGGGCCTGCTCGTCGAGCGCGACAGCGCGGGCGCGCGTTTCCTCGAACAACTGCGCGTTGTCGAGCGCGACCGCCGCCTGGTTGGCGAACGTCAGGGTGAGCTGCTGGTGCAGGTCCGTGTAGAAATTCGGCTGCCGCTTCTCGAGGGTCAGCACGCCGACCACGTTGCCCTTGCTGATCAGCGGCGCGCCGAGCCAGTTCTTGTAGGCCGACTCCGAGCCGTATGGGAAGCGCGGATCGCCGGCGCTCACGTCGCCGACGTTGATCACCTGGGCCTTGTCGGACATCTCGCGGAACAACGGGCTGTAAGGAATCTCCACGCGCAGACCGATCAGCTCGTCGGCGGTGGGCGAGTCCGGCTCGTCGTAGCCGCGCGCGGCCACGATGTGCAGCTCGTCGCGGTCCGGCACGCGCAGCCACAGCGACACGCCGTCGTACGGCAGCACGCGGCCCAGCGCGTCGAGGATCAGGTTGATCGCCTGGTCGGGATCGAGCGTCGAGGTGATCTGGCTGGAAACTTCGGACAGCGTCGCCATCTGGATCGCGCGCGTGTTCAGGTCGTCCTGAAGCATGGCGCGCTCGGTCACGTCTTCGACCAGAAGCACGATGCCCGTCACGGTGTGGCCTTCGAGCATCGGGTAGACGTAATAGTTGCGGATCGACGGGCGCCCGGACGCATCGACGCGCTCGACCTCGTCGCACGCCTGGGGCACGCCCATGCCCAGCGCCACCGCGACCGGCTGGCGCAGGAACTCCTGGTAGTCGGGCCGGTACTCGAACAGGTGCTGGCCGACGGCCTGGGTCGACCAGCCGTACCACTCGGCCATCGTGCTGTTGACGCGGCGCACGACCAGGTCACGGTCGAGCACGACGATGCCCTGCTGGATCGATTCGACAACCGCCTGGTTGAAGATCGTGAGGTTCAGCGTTTCGGCGTAGAGCCGCGCCTTCTCGATCGCCAGCGACGCCTGCCCGGCGATGGTTTCGGCCAGCTCGATCTCCGCTTCGGAGAATTTGCGGCGCCGCTTCGAATCCAGGCCGATGGTGCCGACCACGTTCTCGCCGACGAGCAGCGGCACGATCATCAGCGCGCGCGTGCCGCGTTGGCGCAGCACGTCCCACGCCGGCTCGAACAGCGGATCGCGCAGGGCATCATCCGACACCAGCGGCTGGTGCGTCTCGCGCACGCGCGCGATCGACGGGTTGTCCTCCAGCGGGATGGTCAGGTTCTCGTTGAGTGAATCGTCGGGGTGCGTGCCCAGCACCAGCCGCCCGGTGTGCTCGTCCTCGAACAGCACCAACCCGCTGAAATCGACGCGCAGCGCGGCCTGCAGCTCGTGCAGCACGATCTCGTAAATCTGCTGGGCGTCGAGCGTCTCGGCCAGCCGCGTCGAGATGCGGTTGATGAGCGCCATCCGCTTGGCCTGCGCGTCCAGCTCGACGGCGCGCTGCTGCGTTTCGGTGAACAGCCGCGCCTTTTCGATGGCGACCGACGCCTGGTTGGCGGTCGTCATTGCCAGCTCGATCTCGGTGTCGGTGAAGCTGCGCGGCTCCGTCGCATCGAGGCCGATGGTACCGATCACCTGGCCGCCCACCACCAGCGGCACCGTCATCAGGGACCGCGTGCCGCGCTGGCGCAGCACGTCCCACGCCTGCTCGAACAGCGGATCGTTCAGCACGTCGTCGGACACCAGCGGGCGCTGCGTCTCGCGCACGCGCTCGATGGACAGGTTGCCTTCCAGGTTGAGCGTGAGATCGGGCGTCGGCTGGTCGAGCGGGTAGCTGAGCACCAACCGCCCTTCCTTCTCGCTCTCGAACAGCACCAGCCCGCCCAACTGCACGTTGAGGATCTCGGCCAGCTCGGTGAGCACGATGGCGTATATCTCCTCGGGGTCGAGCGTTTCGGCCAGCCGCGTCGAGACGCGGTTGATCAGCGCCATGCGCTGCGCCTGCGCGTCCAGCTCGACGGCGCGATCCTGCGTTTCGGTGAACAGCCGCGCCTTTTCGATGGCGACTGCGGCCTGGTTGGCGGCGGTCAGCGCCAGCTCGATCTCGGCGTCGTCGAATTCGCGCGGGACGGTCGAATCCAGCCCGACGGTGCCGATCACCTGGCTGCCCATGATCACCGGGACGATCATCATGGCGCGCGTGTTGCGCTGTTCGAGCACGTCCCACATGCTCTCGAAGCGCGGGTCGCGCGTCACGTCCGGCGAGACGAGCGGCTGCTGCGTGTCGAGAATGAGCCGGGCGATCGGGTTCTCGTCCAGCGGGAGCGTGATGTCCGCCGGGGCGTCCGCGTCCTGGGGATGGGTGCTCATCACCAGCCGCGACACGCCGCCCTCCTCCAACAGCATCAGGCCCGCCGACTGGAAGCCGAGCGCCCGCTGGAGGTCGGTCAGGATCATTTCGTAAATCTCGTGCGGGTCGAGCGATTGGGCCAACCGCGCCGACATGCGGTTGAGGATCGTCAGGCGCTGGGCCTGGGCGTTCAGCTCGCTGGCGCGCTCGGCGGTTTCGGCCAGCAGGTTGGCCTTTTCGAGCGCGACCGACACCTGGCTGGCGATGGTTTCGGCCAGCTCGATCTCGGTCTCGGTGAAGGTGCGCGGCGCGGTGAAGTCGATGCCGATCGAGCCGACGACCTCGCGGGCGACGATCAGCGGCACGATCAACAGCGCCCGCGTCCCGCGCTCGGCCAGCAAGGGGCGATCCCGCACAAAGGCCGGGTCGGTCTGCACGTCCTCGGACACGACCGGGCGGCGCGTGCGGCGCACCATGTCGGTCGAAGGATTGTCCACCAGCGTCAGGCGCACCTCGCCGGACTGCGGCGCGGTCGGGTGCGTATCCAGCGCCAGCAAGCCGGTCTCGTCATCCTCGTAGATCACCAGCCCGCCGTACTGCGCGCCGAAGACGGTCTGCATCTCGGACAGCGCGATCTGGTAGATCTCGCCGGGCGTGATCGCCTGGGCCAGCCGGGTCGCGATGCGGTTGATCAGCGCCAGCCGCTGGGCCTGGGCGTTCAACTCGACGGCGCGCTGCTCGACCTCCTCGAACAGCCGCGCATTTTCGAGCGCGACCGCCGACAGGTTCGCCAGGCGCTGGACCATCTCCAGGTTTTCGCGGAAGCCGGGCGCGTTCTCCGCCTCGGTGCCCAGGCGCAGCGCCCCGATCACCTGGCCGCCGGCGACCATCGGCACGACCAGGGTAGTGCGCTCGCCGTCGGCGTACCACGTCTGCAGGTCGGGCCGCGCCTCGCGGATCCGGGCTTCGCGCTTGAGCTGGTAGATGCGCGCCTCGATGTCGCGATAGGCGGCGCCGGTCGCCGTGCCGTCCACGTCCAGCGGCTCGTCCGCCGTCACCGCGATCGAATCGTCCGGCGCGAACTCGGCGCGCAGCACGTCGAAGCGGCCCGTCTCCTCGTCGAACAGCGCGACGCTCATCCGCGTGAAGGGCGCCATCTGCTGCAGGCCGCGCCCGATGGCCTGGATCACGGCTTCGGGGCTGGTCGCGCCCGAAACCACTTCCATGATTTCGTTCAGGCGCTGTTCCTGCTCGGCGGCGCGCACGGTTTCGTCGTAGAGGCGCGCCGTCTCGATGGCCGCCGCCGCCTGGGACGCGAACAACTCGAACGGCTGGAGCGACGCCTCGGTCGGGGCGCGCCCGTCGGCGGGGTCGCGCATGGCGATGATGCCGATGATGCGCTTCTGGTCGTAGCCGATCAGCGGCAGGTAGATCACGTCGCGGGGGTGCCACGCGTCGTCCGCCACCGGCGCGACGTCCTCGCCCTGCAGGGCATGCTCCCGCACCCAGGGCCGGTCATAGCGCAGGTAGTAGCCCGCGCCGAGCTTCAGCTCGTGGAATGCCAGATCGTTGATCCACGCGCGCCACACCTCGCCGGACTCCACGCTTTTCGACAGGTCAGCGGCTTCGTCCGGCGCGTACCCCGCGTGAATCAACGCCGTCGGCTCCAGGTGCTCGTCGCGCAGCGTGATCAGCACGCGGCCCCAGCCCGCCTGCCGGATGCCATCGGCCACGACCTGCAAGCGCGAGGGCACGTCCTGCGCCTGCTGGATCTCGCTGGCGACGAGGTGAAGCTGCGCCAGGCGGTCGCGCTCGCGGCGGGTGGCCTCGGCTTCCTGCTGGATGCGGGTGATGAGCCGGTAGTTTTCGATGCTGAACGCGGCCTGATTGGCGAAGATCTCCAGCGCCTCGACCGTGTCCACGTCCGGGCGGCGGCCCGAGCGCGGCTCGTCCACGCTGATCATGCCCAGCATGCGCCCGCGCGCGCCGTAGATCGGCACCAGCAGCAGGTCCTGCGGATCCCAGGCGCGCGGCCCGGCGCCCATGCGCTCCTGCAGGATCTGGACGATGGGCACCCCGGCCAGCAGCGCCTCGCTGCCCTCGGCGGGCAGAAAATAGCTGTTGCCGATCCGGTAAATGTCCTGCATCAGCCCGCGCGCCTGTTCGAGCGGCGGCGCGATCTGGCGCATTTCCTCGAACACGGCCAGCGGCAGCCCTGCCTGCGCGATGCGGCGCAGGACGCCTTCGCGCTCGTCCACCTGGCTGATCAGCACGACGTTGAAGCCGACCGTTTCCTGAATGCTGTGCGCGACCTCTTCGAGCGTCTCGGCGAGGCTGGCGCCCTGGCGGAACATCTCGCCCAACTCGAACACGCGGCCCATGCGCTCGGCGCGGACGCGAAGCTGCCGGTTGACCTCAAGCTGCTCGTGGAAGCGGCGGGCGTTGCTGATGGCGATGCTTGCCTGATCGGTGAGCGCCAGGGTGAAATCGACGACCTGCTGGCTGAAGACGTCCGGGCGCTGGCTGTAGAGGTGGATCAGGCCGGCGGGCTGCTCGCCCTGCATGACCGGGACGACCAGGGCCGAGCGCGCTTTGGGCGGCGCGGCCTCGTACTCGGCGTCGAAATAGTCATCCACGCGCAGCACCTCGCCGCGCAGCACCGCCGCCAGCTCGACCGGCGCCAGATCGGGCAGGGTGTCTTCCTCACCATAGCGGCGATCGATCAGCGGCTGGTCGGGCAGCGGCCAGTCTTCCGGCTCGGTGAGCAGCACGATGCTCGCCGCCGCCGCGCCCGTCGAGCGCAGGGCTTCCTGGCGGATCACGTCCAGGATGTGCTCCAGCTCGATCGTCTGGCTGAGGGCGTGGCTCACGCGGCTCAGCGCGTCGAGTTCCTGGAGCCGGGCGCGCAGGTCCTGGTCGGTGGCCTGGTAGAGCTGCATCCGGTCGAGCATCGCCGCGACCTGCGTGCCGATCGACGCCAGCAGGTCCACGTCGGACGCGGTGTAGTCCTCGCCGCGCACCTTGTTGGCGACGCCGAGCTCGCCGATGCAGCGATCCTGCACGACCATCGGCACCTGGATCGCGTTGCGCATCCCGAACTGCTCCGCCAGCCCGCGATAGGCGGGCAGCACGCGCTCGTCACCGGCCAGCGCGTTGCTCATGAACGGGCGGCGCGAGATCAGGACGCTGTCCTCGAAGCCCGGCCCGTAGGCATCCATGCGCAGCGGCTCGTCGAGCGCCGCGCCCCAGACGGTGTCCGGCGCGATCACCAGGTCGCCCGATTTCTCGTCGACCAGCCCCATCACCACCACGTCGGACTCGAGCAGGTTGGCGACGGCGATCAACACCTGCTCCAGCGTGTCTTCCAGCGGGGCGAGCTGCGAGGCGATCTCGGTGACGGCGCGCAGCCCTTCGGCCTCGTGCGTGCGGCGCTGCATCTCGCGGTACAGGCGCGCGTTGTCGATCAGGATGGCGGCCTGCCCGGCGAAAATGGACAGCAGGCGCGCGTCGTCTTCGGTGAAGTCCGAGCCGTCGGCCTTGTTGGCGACCTGGATCACGCCCAGCCGGTTGCCGCCGACGACCAGCGTCGCCATGGTCATCTGCCGGATGCCGACCGCTGCCGCCAGGTGGGCCAGGTCCGTATCGGCGACGCGCGGATCGCGCCGCAGATCGTTGCTGAACCAGGTATCGCGCTCCTGCCACAACTGCGCCACCGGGCCGCCGGGCGGGGACGGAATCTGGTAGAAATTGACGCTCTCCTGGTCGTCCATGCCAAAGAACGGCATCTGGCTGACCAGCAGCCGGTCCTGGGGATCGTAGAGCAGCACGCCGCACAGGTCCACCTGCATCAGCGCGGCGATGCGTGCCGTGATCTGGCTGGTCAACTCGGCGGGGCTGCGCATCACGCCGATGGCCTGCGCGATCTGCTGCAAGCCGCCCAACTCGCGCGCGCGGCGCTGCTGGTCGGTGACCAACCGCGCGTTCTCGGTCACGACCGCCGCCTGCGACGCGAACGACATCAGCGCTCGCATATCGCCCTCGGTCAGCCCGGCCTGCCCGTGCTTGTTGGCCACCAGCAGCAGGCCGACGCGCCGCGCCCCGGCGATCATCGGGACCAGCCCGACCGTGTTGAGCGCGACCGCCGAGCGCAGGTCGTCGAAGCCCAGCGCCCGGATGATCTCCGAGTCCGGGTCGTTGGTGAACCACCACGCCTGGTGCCGCCAGATGTTCGCCAGCTCGGAGTCAGGCTCCAGCGCCAGCCGGTAATGCGCGACCAGCGAATCCGGCACACCGTAAAACGGCGGCTGGCTGCGGAAGATCTGCTCGTCCTCGTCGTAGAGCAGCACGCCGCACAACTCGACGTCCATCAACGCGGCGATGCGCTGGGTGAGCTGGCCGTAAATCTCTTCCGGCTCGCCAAGCTGGCTCATGGCGTCGGCGATCTGCTGGAGCCCGCCCAGCTCGGTGACGCGGGCGGTTTGTTCCTGGTAGCGCTGGGCGACCTGGATCGCCGCGCCCGCCTGGGGCGCGATCGATTGCAGCAGGGCGATGTCGCGCTGGGTGAACGCGCCGGGCTGGTGGTGGACCAGTTCCAGAGTGCCGACGAACTGGTCGCCCGCGATCAGGGGGACGCCGGCATAGCTGGCGAACCGGGCTTGCAGGCTGGCAGGCTGGACGTCGGTGCGCTCGGTCACGTCTTCGATCAGCAGCGGCTGGCGGTACATCGCGATCCAGCCGCTGTAGCCCTCACCGGGCCGGGAGACGGTGTCGGGCCGGTTGCCGGGCGGGATCAGGGCGCCGGTGGGCGCGCGAACCGCGCTGCGCGCTGCCGAGCGCAGGGTGCCCGTGGCCGCGTCCCACAGCGCGATCTCCGCGCCGTCATACGCGATGGCGGGCTCCAGGCTGTGCAGCACGGCGTTGAGCACCGTGTCGAGGTCGAGCGTGATGCCGACCGTGTGGCTGAGCTCGGACACGATCGCCAGGGCGCGCAGGGGATCGTACTCGGAATAGGCGGGCAGCGCGCGCGACGTCATCTCGCGCATGACGACGACGATCCGCTGGCCTGCCGGGCCGGGGATCGGGTGCGAGACGGCCTCGATCTGGCGCTGGCCCAGGCGGAACGTGGCGTGTCCCGCCCCGGCCACGAGATCGTGCAGCGTGTCGCGCGGGTAGATCTGGCGGGACATCAGGGCGAGGTTGGGCGCGCCGCCGTCGATGCCGAACCACTGGCGGGCGGAGTCGTTGGCGTAGACGATGCGCCCGCGCCCCTCGGCCACGACGACCGCGTCGTCGCTCTCGAACAGGTTGACCGGCACAACCGGGCGCAGCGAAGCAGGCTGATCCGCGGCATAGCCCTGTGTCTGGCGCACCAGGGCGTACAGCCAGGCGAAAAAGATGATGCCCGTAACGATCAGATAAACTTCAACCATCGCCGATTGCTCGCTGCCGAATCATCCCCGGCGGATCACCACTCGGTATCGACCGGCGGCTCGGCGTCGGCCCCGCCCCGGCGCCGGTTCTCGGCGGCCAGTTCGGTGATCTCGCGAATGTCGGCGAACTGGCGCGTCGCGTTCGAGATCGAGCCAACCGCCAGGGTCATCAGCGGCACTTTCTCCTGATCCTTCATCATGAAACCGCGCTCGCGGTCGATAAACGAATAATGTTGTTTCACGTCTTCGGCAAACTGCCCCGCCAGCTTTTCGACCACCGCCTTGGGCCGGTCGGAATAGGTGATGATGACGAAGTTGTCGCTGCCGGCATGCCCTACGAAATCGTCCGGCGTGCCGTGCTCGTCGAGCACTTCGCCGGTGATCAGCGCCATGAAGCGCAGCACCTCGTTGCCGGCCACGAAGCCGTACACCTCTTTGAAGGCGTCGTACTGCACCAGCTTGAGGTCGACATACGTCCAGACCCGGTCCTCGCGCATCAGCTCGCGCAGTTTTTCCTCGATGAGCGAGCTGCTGGGCAGGCCGCTGTTTGGATCGGTGTAGTTGTCGCGCTCGGCGCGATCGATCTGGTTCTTGACGCGCAGCTTCAACTCTTCGATGTCGAACGGCTTGGTGATGTAATCGTCAGCGCCCAGCTCCAACCCGGCGATTTTGTCGCTGCGCTCGTCCTTCTGGGTGAGAAAGATCACCGGAATGTGGCTGGTGCGGGTGGTCGAGCGCAGCTCGCGACACACCTCGTACCCGTTCATATCGGGCAGCATGATGTCCAACACGATCAACTGCGGCAGTTGCTTGCGCGTCAGCGTGAGCGCGTCGCCGCCACGCGGCGCGACCTGCACATCGTAGCCCTGGCCGGTGAAGTAGATTCGTAACATGTTGGAGATGTCGAAGTCATCCTCGACGACCAGGATTCTGCCTTTACCCATGCATCCACCTTCCCGTGCTGTAGGGTGCGATCATACGTTTATGATACCAGGATAAAATCCGTCAGGCGCATCGGCTTGTTTTTTATAACCTTAAGCCTATGCTTGGCCTACATTAACTATACATGCGAAACGGGTCTGGCACCAGCCAGGGCGACGCGGAGAAATGTGAAAAATTCGTGGAAATGCTTTCCCGCCCGGCGCGCGCTCACCCGCGCGGATGGATCGCCGGGATGGTGGTCGCCACGCCGCGCCGCCCGCGCCGCACCTCGGCGGCCCGCTGGCGGATGGCGTCGATCTGCTCGTCGGTGACGGCCCGCTCGAAGCTGCGGAAGCCGCTCAGGCGGAAGCCGTGCCGCGTCGCCAGGGCGCCGATCTCCTCCACCTGTTCGAGCGCGATCTGCTTGCCAACGCTGTAATCCTCGTAGCGCCCTTCGAGCGCCAGGGCCATCGTCTCGGCCATGCAGGCGTAGGCTTTGCCGGGCGGGAACCCGAAGTTGAACCCGAAATCGACCGGGCCGGGCACCTCGACCATGCCGCCCTCGATCACCAGCACGTCGTCGCGCACTTCGGCGACCCGGTGCGACACGTCGCGCGGGCGGGCCACGTCGCACACCACGGCGCCCGGCTTCAGGTGCTCCGGCTGGATGATGGCGGCGGGTTCGCTCGTCACGGTCAGGATCAGGTCGGCGCGGTAGATGCTGGCGACGTCGGTGCTGGTCGTGACGCGCGCCATGTGGCCGGCGCACTGCTCGCCGACAGAGGCCAGCCGGTCCTCGCGCCGCCCGATCAGGATCAGGTCCGGCACTTCACGGGCCAGCACCTGGGCGCACACGCTGCCGATGGCGCCGGTCGCCCCGACGACAGCAGCGGACGCGCCCGCCATGCTGATCCCCATCCGGCGCGCGGCCTCGCGGACCGCCGCCACGGCGATATACACCGTGTAGGCGTCGCCCGTCGTGACCGGCATCGCCAACCGCTCGGCGATCGTGACGCCGCCATCGCCCACGACGGACGTATAGGCGCCCAGGCCCAGCATCCGCGCGCCGAGCTTGTCGGCCAGGCCCCCGCACGCGACGATCTTGCGGTACACCGCCTCGACGGGCAGCTTGAGCATGGTCTTGGGCGTGAACGGGCACGCGATGAACCAGCCCGTCAGCTCGTTTCCGGTCGCCTGCGACCGCACGCCAGTGATCTCGGAGATGTACACGGGCGGGAAGAACCGCGAGAAAAAGTTGATCTGACCCTCGGTCAGGATTTTGCCGAGCAGCGGGTATTTGCGCGCGACGTCGGCCTTGGGATCGATCGGGTGAATGATGAAGGCGAAAGTGTCGTTCAAAACGGGTTCCCTGAATTCAATGATGCTAAAGCGGACGATGGACTATCCCAAACACGATTCTCTTAGTATACGCTGGTGCTCGGCGGGATGGTCAAATCAATATCTGCTGGGGAGACGCGCTCCGAAAGATCATAATACACGCGGTAGCGACCGATATCCACTATCCGGTAGCTGATCCCCGCCTCGTCGAGCTGCGCGGCAATCAGCCGGTCCAACTCGGGGAAATTCTGCGTGATCCAGACGACTCGCTCGGCGCGCTTCACCTCGGCGACATACGGTTGATAGCGGTTGTCATTGCCGCCGATGCCGCGTTCATCGTAGGGCAGCGCCGTGTCAAGAATCACCCGCTCACGGGCACGGAACATCACTCGAAACGAGGTCCAATAGCTCGCGTAACCGCGCGTATAACCCTCTTCTTCGAGAAACGCGAGCAGGGCATCATCATCGCCGGCTGGTGTGCGCAAGCGCTCGACCAGTTGCGGCGTGAGGCCGGTTTCGAGCTGTGTTGCGCGAATCACACTGCTCGCGTGCATCACCAGCAGAATGCCGAGCGCTGCCGCCGCAATCAGCCAACCGCCCCGCCGCAGCCGCTCCAATCCAAGCGCCACGCCCATCGTCGCCGGTACCCATAGGGGCATCAAATAGCGACCGGTGGCGTCGGAAAACGAGGAGAACGCAAACACGCTAATGAAGGCGCCAAATACCAACCATGTCCAGTAATGAGCATTGATTCCCGGCAGGTTCCTGCGCCCGATGACAGCCAGTGTCACCGCAGGTCGCTGCAGAGCCGCTCGCTGACGCGCCCAGAGTTCCGCGATCCCGTCCACCACGAGCGCCAGATATACCAGCACCCCCAACATCATCCCAACCGTCGCATGAAACTGCACGTCCCAGGGAAAGCGCAGTCCGTAGAGAGCCGAGAATCCGAGCACGAACAACCCGATCATCGACTCGCCGGGTGACACGAGTTGATCGTCAGATGTTCCCCCGAATCCGCCCAGCAGAAAGGAGAGCGCGGCCCCATTGTGCTGCAGATTATACACCCACCAGGGGCTGCTCCCGATCAGAAACCCGGCAGCCGCCAGCCCATATCTGCGCCAATGATTCGGCGAAAAGTGGCGCAGCCCGAGCACGCCCACAGCGAGACATGGCGTGACAATGGCGCCATTGGTCCACCACCCGAGGCCGGCCACCAATCCCAACAGCGCCCAACGCCAGTCCTCGCGCCGCTCCTCGACCGTCACCTGCCAGCCAAGCAGCAGGATCACGTTCCCAAACAGCACAATTTCGTTGTATCCACCGAGCGCGATTGCCGTGTAAACCGTGCCCAGCGCCGTCGGGATCGCCAGCAGCAGCAGAGTCATGCCTGCAACACGACGACTCCGTGTAATGGTATAGGCCAGCCCCCACGCCGTGATGAGTGAGAGCAGGTACAGGGCCATCTGCACCAGGCGGCTCGTTTGAATCGATTCGCCACATACCCGGAACCCCACCGCCACGAGGAGCGCATCCAGGCTGCCCATGTAATCCTGTCCGTAGAAAAACGTGGGGATCGGTTTGCCCTGGTTGATGTGCCGGGCCATCAACCCGACAACAGCTTCATCCGAGTCAAATGACACGCCGTGGTTTTGAATCAGCCAGGTACGGAACAGCGCGGCAATCAGCAAAACAACGAACAGGTAGCGGAGCGAATGAGACATAAGTGGATGATGAAAGATACGCTGCTGGCTGCGTTCGCCGGTGATCCTCACTCCCACGGCTCGAACAGCGCGTCTTCGGACTCGACGCTGCGCGGGTAGCGCCGCTTGTGCAGCCGGGCAATCGACGCGCGCACCTTGTGATGGTCGCTCTCTTCGTACGTGATGTTGCGGCTGATCACGCGGCGCTCCGGTGAGGCAAACAGCACCACGTCGGACTCGATCACGCGGCCCGGCATGATCACCAGCCCCGATCCCAGCCGCGTGTTGTGCCCCACACAGCCGCCCAGCACGGGCTGGCCGGTGTCCTCCAGCTCGCCGTAAGCGTTCATCGCGCGCAGCGGGGCCGGCAGCAGGTTGAAATCGGTGAAGGTAGTTCCCGCGCCGACGAAGCTGTTGCGCCCCACCACGCACATTTGCAGGCAGGTGTTCTGCGCGACGATGGTGTACTCCATCAGCGTGGACATGAACAGCGACGCGCGAAACGGCAGGAAGCAGTTGTTGCCGACCACGCTCAGCATGAGCTGGCAGCCCTGCGCGATGTTCACGTTATCGCCGATCACCGAGTTGTCGATCACCACGCCGGGGCCGATGTAACACCCGCGCCCGATGGTGGTCGGCCCCAGGATCACCGCCGACGGGTCGATGATCGTGCCCTCGCCCACCTGCACCAGCTTGGAGCACGAGATCACCTGCTTCTGCTCCAGGATGGCGCGGAACAGCACGGTCAGCGCGAAAAGGTTGTGCCGGGCCAGGTATTCCTCGAAGCGGCTCCCGCGCGAGAACACGCCCAGGATGATGTTGGCGAAATACACGTGGACCCAGCTATCGATGGACAGGCACGAGCGCTCGGTGAGCAGGTGCGTCAGGTCCAGGTCGCGGCCCGCTTCGCCGTCCATGCCGCCGGGGCGCAGGTTGCTCATCGAGTCCGGGACGTTGTAGTAGCCCTTCTCTTTGTAGTCGCTGTAGATCGGGATATCGCGCCAATGGCGCTCGGCGACGTAGCCATCGGGGAAATACCACAGGTCGAGCGGGTAATACAGCGGGCGCCCGTTGACGTCTTTGACCGGCTTCAGGCGCGACAGCGGGATGCTGTATTTCATCCAGGCCGCATCATCGGCGGGCAGCACGGCGCGGCTGGGCAGGCGGCTGGCCCGCGCCTGGTCGAAGAACTCGCCGAAAAACTCGCTGTCGAAATACAGGTTGTCGCGGTAGACCACGATCTCCCCGCCCTCGGGGGCGAAGCTCGGCAGATCGTGGACCGACTCCAGCGCCAGCTCGGCGGGGGTTGGCCCCAGCGCCTCGTCGAGCACGTCGGCCTGGTGGATTTTCAGCGGTTTGTTGAGAATGCTCAGGTCGCAGGCCGGCTCGTTGAACGGGGTGATCAGGTGGTGATCTTCTATGACGAATTTGCGCATGGCGGCCCCCCGCTCACTTGCTATGCAGCCACGTGCGCAGCGTGGTGATGAACCGGTCCGGCGAATCCATCATGATGAAATGCCCGGCATCGGGAAACCACTCGATCTGCGCGTGCGGCACGCCGGCCTTGAGAACCCGGTTTTCGCTGGGGCGCACGATGATATCGCGCTGGCCGTACATCCCCAGTGTCGATACTGTGACTCGGTTCAGGTCGGGGCGCAAGTCGGTTTTGCGCAGCGTGCCGATGCTCTGGAAGAACGACTCCATGCTGATCTTCGACACGTCCTGCGCGATCATGCGCGACATCGCGCGGCCATCCTTCGCCATGAAGTAGCTGTAGCCGCGCAAAAACAGGAGCAGGCCCTTGCCGCCAAAGAGCCAGAAGACCGAGGCCAGCGTCGGGTTGCCGGACAGCTTGAGCAGCAGGTTGAGCGAGCTGCCGTCGATCGGCGAGCCGATCACGCACACCTTGACGACCTTTTCGGGGTAGCGAATGGCTGTGCTCAGCGAGACGGTCCCCCCCATCGAGTGGCCGATGAGGGGCGCCTTCTTGATGCCCAGGCGATCCATGAACTGATAGACCATCTCGACGTAGGTCGGGACGGTGAACGCGTCGCGGCGCCCCCGGCGGTTGTCGTCCAGGACGACGCCGGACTCGCCGAAGCCAAAAAAATCGAGGGCGTAGGTTCGAAACTCGCGTCCCAGCACCTCGATCGTGTCGCGCCACAGCGCCCACGACCCGAGCCACCCGTGCAGCAGCAGCACAGGTCGCCCGCGTCCGTAGGTTTCGTAATGGATGATGCCTGGGTCCGTAACAAGTGATGGCACGTCTGGTATATCCTCCAGACTGCAAGCGTGCAGCGCGACGCCCCGGCCACGGGTGGCGCCCGCCAGGGTCCGGCAGCGTTACCGCCGGGTCAGGCTGGTGCGCTGTCTAGGAATCCATTTCTTCCAGGATGGAATACAACAGCTCCAGCAGCACATTCTTGACGCTCTCTTTTTCGGTCGCCACGCACGGCAGCAGCTTGATGTGCTCGTCAATTCGCAGCGCGATGCGCAGATCGTCCGGCACCCAGGCTTCCGGATGATCCTGTTTGTTGGCGGCCACGACGTACGGCGTCGGCGCGTAGGCCCGGAACGTCTCGAGGATGCTCTTGGCCTCGCGGAATGTTTCGGGCTTGGCGCTGTCCACCATGACCACGAAGCCCAACATCCCCTCGGCCAGGATCTCCCACATGAAATCGAAGCGCCGCTGGCCGGGCGTCCCGAACAGGTAGAGCACCAGGTCGTCGTCGACGGTGATGCGGCCAAAGTCCATCGCCACCGTCGTCTGCTCTTTGGTGCCGTACTCCGCCGACTCGGGCGAGATTCCCTCGTCGGTGGTAACCACGTCGATTTCGCTTATCGATCGGATAAATTCGGTCTTGCCCGCGCTGAAGGGGCCAGTGATGACCATTTTGACGGTTTGCATGGGCATGGTCGATCTCACTCTTCCGTGACTAAGAGCCTGGGACAAATCATACTATGGTTCTAGGTTTCCTTGATCTTGGCGATCAAGCGCTCAACCACGCTGCGCTTGACAGCGGGCGCCTGCAGCGTCGAACGGCGGGCGCCGGCGGCTGCCTTGGCCGGCGGCGGCTGCATCCCCGGCGGGCGCACCAGCTCGACCAACCCGGCCTGCAACAGCCCGTATACAACCCGGCGAATCTCGGTGTCGGTCATGTTGCACGCTTTGGCGACCTGGCGAATGGAGTTCTTCGGGTTGATGAAGGACACCACGCGCCACTCCTCGACGCTCAGGTGAATACCGCGGAACTTATCGCCCGGCGTGTCGGGGAACTTGAGCGCCATATCCAGGTTGGGCAGTTCTTCTTCGAGCGGCCTGACCTCCTGGGCCCGCCGCGTGCCTTCGATGATCACGTTCTTCAGATCGATCGGGACCGTGATGCGTTCCGGCGACGGCAGCACGTTTTCCTCGAACACGAACGGCTCTTTGGACCACATCATCAGGTCGAACACGATATCCAGCGTGTGCTGCTGGATGCTGCGCACGACGTCGGCCTGGGTCACGTAGTTGGCGTTGATCAACATCAGCGCCAGAGCCTTGTCCGAATACTTCGCGCCGCGCTCGCGAATGACGCGCGCCTGCTCGGCGTTGAGCTTGCCGGCTTTGTGCAGCACGTTGGCGAGGTGGCCGTCCTGCTCGCCCATCGAGGCCAGGATCAACCGGCCCTCGCGGAAAGCGGCGCTGGCCCGTTCCTTGCCCGGCACGACCTTCTTCCGCTTGTTACCCGCGCCATCCGTGATCATCTCATTCGTCTCAACCGGCGCGTACACGCGCAGCGTGCCCGTTTTGCGCGCCAGGCTGATCAGGTTGAGAATCTGGGTAGTGCTGAAATCGGCCAGATTTCCTTTGAGCGCCATTGAACCACGTCCTACCCTGAGAGAAAGATTAATACGGCGGGTATCGTCTAGCGTTACTGACAATCCTTACACAATGCTGGCATTATACACCGCCGTAAAACGCGAGTCAACCGGGCGAAGGGGGCCTGCCCGGCTGCACGAATCTCCACCACCCCACGTGGATCCACCCATGTGCAGAAGCGCAAACCATGCACGAAACCGTCGATACTATCGTTATTATATGCTAGATTCGGCAGGGTAACGCAAGTCGAGCGGAATGCCCGCCGCCGGATGGAGAGCGCAGATTGTCATCGAGGAATCACCACCGCCCCATGCACCGCCGCCCCGCGTGGGCCCTGGCCGGGCTGGCCGCGCTGCTGAGCATCGCCCTGATCGCGGCGAGCTGTTCGACCTTCTCGCGCGAGGTGATCGTCGTCAGTGAGACGCCCACCCCGCCCGCCGGAGTCGCGGCGCTGCCGGTCACGCCGGGCGGGCCGGGGCCGGTCAACCCGCTGACCGGGCTGCCGGTCGACGATCCCGCCGCGCTGGCGCGACGCCCGCTGGCCGTGAAGATCTCCAACGCGCCGGACATCGTCCGGCCCCAGGCGGGGATCGCCCAGGCCGACCTGGTGTTCGAGCACCTCACCGAGGGCAGCCTGACGCGCTTCACCGCGCTGTTCTGGACGCACACCCCGCCGCGCGCCGGGTCGGTGCGCAGCGCGCGCCTGATCGACCTGGAGATCCCGGCCATGTACGGGGCGCTGTTCGCCTATTCCGGCGCCAGCGAGCCGATCCGCCAGCGTATCGCGGCACTGCCCATCGCCCCGCAAGCCTACGAAGGCGTCACCGTCGGCCCGCCGCTCTACGTCCGGGACCCGGAGATCGACGTGCCGCACAACCTGTTCACCATCCCGGCGGCGGTGTGGCAGCGCGCCGAGGCGGACGGGCTGGGCGAGCCGCCCGCCGGCCTGGACGCCATGCGCTTCGACCCGGCGCCCCCGGCCAACGGCGCCCCGGCGGAGCGCGTCGTCGTCGACTACGGGCCGGACCGCGTGGGCTGGGATTACGACCCCACCGCCGGGCGCTATGCGCGCAGCGTGGACGGCGAGCCGCACACCGACGCCAACACCGGCCAGCAGGTCACCGCCGCCAACGTGGTGCTGATCTACGCCCACCACCAGCCGGACCTGAGCATCGTCGAGAGCGAGTGGCGCGGCAGCATGAGCTTTTCGATCGAGATCCAGATCTGGACGCTGGGCCCGGCGACGCTCATCCGCGACGGGCAGCGGGTGGATGGCTACTGGATGCGCTGGGAAGAAGACGACATGCTCACCTTCTGGGCCGACGAGGACGCGACCGAGCCGTTGGCGCTGAAACCGGGCAACACGTGGTTCCAGGTGGTGCCGCTCGATTTCACGGGCGTGACGTTCGACTGACAAGCGGAGTACAATGCAGGTAGAGCTTGTGCCCGTTTTGCGGATGGTGTGACCTGCCGATGCTAAACCGGACCTATTCCTGGATCGCCGTCAGCGCGCCGGCCCTCGTCGCCGGCGGGACGATGGCCTGTTTCCGGCCCTGACCTGCTATGGCCCCGTGCATGTTCTGGCTCGTCACCCTGGTTTCCGGCGCGTTCACCGTCTACTACGCCGCGGTGGCGAGCGGGCTGTACCGCGATCCGCTGATGTGGCATCTCCAGCGCTACGGCGAGGAGCACCGCCCGTCGCTGGCCCTCCGCCTGCTGCTGGCGAGCGCGACGTTCTCGCTCAGCGCGGGCGTGGTACTCAGCGCCCTGGCCGAGTCTAACCCGGTGGCGCGGCGCATCTTCCCCTCGGACATCCTCACCGTGCTCGCCCTGGTCCTGTACGCGGCGAGCTTCATCGTGTGGCAGACGACCAGCTTGCGCGAATCGCTGCCGCGCTGGTACGTCCACCTGCTGCGCACCACCAGCCGCCAGGAACGGCGCCAGATCGCGTATGCGTGGGCGCGCATCCCGCGCCGCTTGCGCTGGCGACTCAGCGGCGATCAGGCGTCGTTCGTGGTGTGGAGCGAACTGGTGCGCCTGACCGTGATCTACGGCGCGTTCGACCCCAACAGCCCGTGGGACGTGTGGTATTAGGCGAGAGGAAAACCGGGCGGCTCCGGCGGGGCGAGCAGCAGCGTCCCGTTGATCCGCGCCTCGCGCAGCGCGCCATCGACGTCGATCGCCAGCGTGCCGCGCGCCTCGATCTGCTGCGCGGTGACCCAGGCGACGCCCGTGTCCGGCGGCGCGGCCAGCAGCGGACCCAGCGCCGCCGCCGTCTTGAACTTGACCCCGAAAATCTCCAGGAAGTAGTGAGTCAGCAGGCCGGTCTGGCCCTGGCGCTGGGTGAGCGACTCCTCCTCGACGGTCCACAGGTGCCACCAGTCGACGTCGTCCGGCGTGAGGGCGGGCAGCAGGCCGGACTCGGTGACCAGCTCCTCGTGCAGCTCGCGGAACGGCGAGCGCTCGCGCTCCTGGCCGCTGGCGAACCACTGCCGGAACGCGTCGAGCCGGTCCAGCGGCAGCGACAGCCGCAGATCGCTGCCGGTCGGGTCTTCGGGGATGGCGTCGAAATCGGCCAGCCGCGCCGGGTTGTAATAGGCCAGCGCCCCGCCAATCGGCGACAGGATGTAGATCCCCTTGCCCCGGCGGTTGCTGTTCAACAGCAGCAGGTACCGGCCCTGGTGCTCGATGCGGCACAGGCTGGCACAACTCACCCGGATACGCTGAGCGTGCTCGGTCATGATCGTTCACCGTGATGTCCTGATGTGCGGTCCCTGCCATTGTCGCGCCGTCCGGTCAAAAACACAAGATCCCTTGCCTTTGTGCGAGCATGGCGCTACCCTTGTGCCAGTCACGATTGGCTCGAACCCCAGGGAAAACCGCAGGTTTAGCATTGAGTATCCGACTCCTGACCCAGGCCACGCGCCGCAATACCCGCCTGAGCATCCTCAACGGCGCGATCATGATCGGCACCACCAATTCCGTCGCCAGCCCGGACCTCGTCATGACCGCGTTCGCCGCCCACCTGACGTCGAACCCGCTGATCCTGGGCCTGATCGGCCCCCTGCAGGCGGCGACGTGGTCGCTGCCGCAGATCTGGACCGTCGGCTGGCTCCAGCGCACGCGCCGCGCCCTGCCGATGTACAACTACGCCGCGCTGCTGCGCATGGTGGGCTGGATCGTGCTGACCGTCGTCGTGCTGCTGGTGAACGATGCGACGATCCTGCTCGGCACGCTGCTCGCCTTCACGATCATCGGCGGGGCGGCGGCGGGCGTCGCCGGGCTGCCCTTCACCGAGGTAATCGGCAAGATCATCCCCCCGCGCCAGCGCGGGCTGATCTTCGGCTGGCGGGGCGCGCTGGGCGGCGTGCTGGCCGTGTTCGGCGCCCAGGTGGTCGTGTTCTTCACCGGCCCCGGCGCGCGCTTCGACTTCCCGATCAATTACGGGCTGCTGTTCGCCTTTGCCGGGTTCACGCAGATGTTCGGGTTCTTCTCGTTCTCGCTGGTGCAGGAACCGGACGCCGATGCGGACGTCCACCACCCGAAGCTGTCCACCGAGGTCGTGCGCAGCATCTGGCGCAGCGACAGCAACTACCGCCACTACGTCCAGGGGCGGACCTTCTTCGAGCTGTCGAGCATGGCGAACGGGCTGGTGATCGTCTACGCCAACCAGGTGCTCGGCGTGCGGCTGGAGCTGGCCGGGACATATCTGCTGGTCAGCTCGATTCTGCGGCCCATCTTCAGCATTGGCGCGGGTCGGCTCAGCGTGCGGGTGGGTAACCGGCTGCCGGTCGCGGTCGGGCTGATCGCGCAGGGGCTGGGCTGGGCGCTGCTGCTGATCGCGCCGCTGGTCGGCGTGCACGGCAGCGCGGCGGAATATTACCTCGTGCCGGTCTACAGCCTGATCGCCATCCAGAAGGGGCTGATCTTCTCGAACCTGATGGCGCTGGGCCTGAACGTGACGCCCGAAACCGAGCGCGCGCTGTACATGGGCACGCTCAACACGTGGATCGGCGTGGTCAGCATTGTGGGCGCGCTGAGCGGCGTGATCGCCAAGACGATTGGCTTCGAGGCCCTGTTCGGGATCACGATGGTGCTGTCGTGCCTGAGCGCGTGGCAGTTCATGCGGCTGCGGGAAGACTGGGACCGGATCCGATCATGACCGGCCCCCCGCCCGGCGACCTCGCGCCGTGGGTGGCGCTGAGCCTGATCCCCGGCCTGGGCGTGCGCACGCTGGACCGCCTGCTCGACGCGTTCGGCTCGCTGGCGGCAATTCTGGACGCGCCGCCGGACGCGCTGATGGCCGTGCCGCGCGTCGGCCCGAAAACGGCGGCGGCGATCCGGGCGGTGGACCTGGCGCGCACCCGCGCCGACATCGCGCGCTGGCAGGCGAGCGGGATCGCGATCCTGCTGCACACCGGCGCGGACTACCCGGCGGCGCTCAAGGCGCTGGACGACCCGCCGCCGGTCCTGTTCCGGCGCGGCGCGACCCTTCCCCAGGACGACCGGGCGATAGCCGTGGTCGGGACGCGGCGGCCATCCGCCCCCGCGCGCGAGCTGGCGTCCCGGCTGGCCGGGGAGCTGGCCGCTCGCGGCTGGACGGTCGTCAGCGGGCTGGCGTCGGGCATCGACACGGCGGCGCATCGCGGCGCGCTGGATGCCGGGGGGCGCACCTTAGCCGTGCTGGGCAGCGGCCTGGGCGCGATCTATCCCGCGCACAACGCCCGGCTGGCCGCCCGAATCGCGGACAGCGGCGCGCTGTTCTGCGAAACCCACCCCGAGGCCGCGCCCAACAGCCCGGCGCTCGTCGCCCGCAACCGCCTGATCAGCGGGCTGTGCCACGCCGTGATCGTAGTCGAGGCCGGGGCGCAGAGCGGCAGCCTGCACGCCGCTCGCTTCGCCGGGCAGCAGGGGCGGATCGTGTTCGCGGTGGACAGCCCGGCACCCGGCAACCGCCAGTTGATCGCCAACGGGGCGCGTCCGCTGGCGCTGGACGGAGATTCGCTGAATGGCTTGCCCTGAGGTTTGTTTTCCATTAAAATGATGTCAGATTAAAATTTGTTTGAAAACTGTTAGGATTTGAAACGAGAACGGATTATTCGAGCGGCACTTTTGGGGGGACGTCATTCCAACGCGCGATCTGCGCCGCGCCACCGCGATCATTTCCTGCCATGTGCGGGCCAGCCTTCGGTCAATTTTCACACCCACTGAGCCACGACCGATAATTTCTAGCGCGTTTTTCGTTTTAATTCGACCGTAAGACGCTATGTATTGACCAATATAATCGAATCTGCTACGTTAAAAGCGAACCGGTAGTTATCATTAAGTGGGTATGCGGGGCCAAAAAATCGAGCAACACCTATTTCGAAATCGGGGGGAAAAGGAGTCTCGTCATGACAAGGGATGCTCATCGAGCGCCAAGCCGGTTATCACCACCGCGGCAGGTCAACGGCAGGGGGGCGCCAGTCCCGCCGCGATCGCGCCGCCCTCACCACCCGTCCGCGCCGGGCGATCCGCCTGCCGGGTATCCGGGCCAAGAGTGGACCGCCAGCACGCACGGCACCGGCAGCGGCACGCACCGGTTCGACGATCCGCCGGACACCGGCCCCGACGAGGACTTCCGGCAGCCGGCGCAGGCGCGCGACTCGTACGCCGTCGAAGACCCTGGCGAGCCGCCGATCGATCGCGTGGCGGAACAGCGGGCGCGCACCAGCGAGCTGTCGAAGCAGGAGCGCACCCAACTGCTGATCGACACGATCCAGCTTTTCGACGACGTGTGGAAACTGGCGAGCATCCGCTCCAACGAGCGCAACAACTGGATGATCGCGTACCTGGTCCCGCGCAACAAAAAGAGCCTGGACCTCCGGACGGCGATCAGCAAGCGGCAGGTGTTGGTCATCACCATCGACGAGATGGGCAACACCGACATCCGCGAGCCGCAAAAGCGCGGCCTGTGGCAGCGGCTGACAGCCTGGCTGGTTGGCGAATAACGCGCGACGCGGGGGCATCAACGAATTAAATCTTTTCCGAGATCGTCTTTATCTCCGGAACAAAAAACGGCGCCTTCAGGCAGCCGTTTTTCTTTCCCCGGACTCCGCGCGCTTACGGCGCGCCCAGCAGTACCTGGGCGATCCACCCGGCGCGGCCATCCTCGAACTCGACCCGCCACCACCAGTGACCGCCCGCCGGGACCGGCCCCTCGACCACCGTCCCGACCTCGCCCTCGGCGGCATCGCCCGCCGGCGGCGCGTCGACGCTCTGCGACTCGCGCAGAGTCAGCGGGCCCTTGAGCGCGACGATCGTCCCCACGCCCCACGTCTCGACGCCATAGCCGATCGTGGCCGTTGGCGACGGCGTTTCGGGCGTTTCGCCGGGCGCGGGCTGCGTGATGGGCGTGCCCTGCGTGCCCGGCAGCGTCGGAGTCACGGTCGGGACCGGCAGCGGCCCCGCGCCCGGCGGCGGGACGTCCAGCGGCTGCTGGTCGTCCGGCAGCGGGTTGCCCGCCTCATCGATCGCCACGATGCGCGCGTGCAGGCTCGGCCCGTTCACCCAGCGATCCTCGACGCCGGTGTTGTCGATCACCCAATACCACGGGCCGTTGTCCGTCTCAGGCTCCGCGCCCGAAATACGATAATTCGCGCCCGGCTCCAGCGCGCTCGCTTCGTCGGCGTCCAGGCGCGGCTCGTCATACGCCGGGATCGGATCACCATCGAGCACGCGGAACCACATCCCCTCGGCCATCTGCGGGCCGCTGGTGGGCATGGGCGTCGGCGGCGTCAGCGCCAGGATCGCGGCCTGGGTTTCGGTGGCGACCTGGTTGGCCTCGCTGGTCTGGAGCGCCTGGGCCTGCACGGTCGCCGCCGTGAACACGCGCGCCGTGGCCGTGAGGTTGGTATCGGCCACCTGGGGCGCCTGCGTCGCCCGCGGCTCGTCCGTCTGCCTGTCGCCCCCGGAGGTGAGCACCAGCAGCATGATCGCGATGAAGACGATCAGCAGCACGAACAACCCCGCGCCGCTGACGATGGGATTCTCGCGCGCCAACTGCCACAGCCGATCGATCTGCTCGCTCGAAACCGGCGCTGTCCGGCGGGCGGCGGCCTGCGCGCGCCGCTGGCGAGCCCGCGACGGCGGGTGGGGCCGGCTCGGCGTCTCGACCGGCTCGTCCAGGCGCGACAACTCCGCATTCACGCGGCGCTCCCAATCGGACTGCTCGGCCAATGGCGGCGGAGCGCCGTGCTCGGTGTACTCCTCGTCGGTCAGGCGCAGCACGATCACCGAGATGTTGTCCGCGCCCCCGCGCTCGTTCGCCAGCGCGATGAGCGTATCGACGGCGCTGTCGGGATCGGTGACGGCGACCGTCTGCTCGATCTCCTCCGGCGAGACGTACCGCGTCAGGCCATCGCTGCACAGCACCACGTGGTCCCCGCCGCGCACCGGCCCGGAAATGATATCGACCTTCACCGATGGCTGGTTGCCCAGCGCGCGGACCAGTTTGCGCCCGGTCGGGTCGCCCTCGCCGAGCGGGGTTCCGGCCTCGCGCTGCGCCATCTCCAGGTTGTGATCCAGCGTCAACTGGCGGGCCTCGGCGTCGCGCATCAGGTAGGCCGGGCTGTCGCCCACGCTGCCGATGACCAGCTCGCGCCCGCGAATCACGGCCACCACGACCGTCGTCGCCATCACTTCCGGTTCGTCCTGCCCGTGGCCCTCGGCGTAGATCACGTTGTTCGCCTCGGCGATGGCGCGCGCCAGGCGCTCGGCAGGATCGCCCTCTTCCTGCTCGTAATAGCTACCGATGATCGTGCTGACCGCGTACTGGCTGGCGAGGTCACCGCCTTTCAGTCCCCCCACGCCATCCGCCAGCACGAAGATCTGCCCCAGCCGCTCCAGCGTATCCGGATCGGTCGGCGTCAGGTGGCCGATAGCGTCCTGGTTCTGCTTGCGCCGCTGACCGATGTCGGTCGCCATAGCCACGGTGACTTCGAGCGAAATCGATGGCGATTGGCCCATGTGATTCCTCAGTCCATTAACAGTTTGAAGACGAACAGCGTGTCGCCCAGGCGGATCTCGTCGTTCTCCTGGAGCGGCGTCGCCCCGCGAATCTGGCGCCCGTTGATGTATACGGGATTGGTCGGCGCGTAGGGCCACAGGAAGAACACCGGGGGCGCGTCCGGATCGTCTTCGGGCGGCTCGAGCGTCACCCGGGCGTGCTGGCGCGACAGGCGCGGATCGTCCCACCGGATATCGGCTTCGCGCCCGATGCTCTGGCTCGGCTCGATGCGGATGATCTCGCCCCGGCGCGTGAGCGGCTCTTTGATCACCAACCAGCCCACCGGCGCGGGCGGCCCCGCCTCTTCCGGCTCGGCGGGCGGCTCCGGCTCGGCGGGCACGCGCGGCACCAGCTCGGTCAGGCTGGGGTCGGAGTCCGGCTCCGGCGCGGCGTCCGGCTCGACCGTCTCGCGTACGAAGTCCTCATCCGGCGGCGCAGCCGGGCGACCGGCCTGTTCGCGCGTTGGCGGCGGCCCGTAGGCGCGGCGCTGTTTGTCGTCGATGGCGCAGTAGGGGCACTCGGTATGGGGCGGGTCGAATGGCCCATGAATCTCGCAAAATCCGCCACCTTCAGCCATGTGCAGGTCCTCGTCTTTGACAGTTCGCCCCACATTCTAGCACGGCACTGCAAAAGCGAAAAACCCCCACCCGGTCGACCGGCGGGATTGTCGGCGCGGGCGATCTCACTCGGCCTCGCTATCGCGCCCAGCCCCACGCCAGCGCCCACGCTTGACGTGCGAGCGGCTCTCCGCCAGGGCGCGGCACGCCGGGCAGTGCGCCTCGTCGACGACCTTGACATCGGCCAGCACGCGCCACACGCCGGGGAATTCGGTCATGACCTCGACCGCCAGTTCGGCCTGCTCGTCGTCGTGAGCGAAGCCGGTCGCGATGACCAGCCCGTCGGGCTGCACCACGAGCTCGACGTGCTCGTCGGGGAACTGGGCGTTGTGCAGCGCGGTGTACAGCCGGGCGCGGAAGGCGTCCAGCGCGCTGCCGTTCTCGTGACCTGCGTGCTGGATGGGCGCTTCCTCGCGCGAGACGTCCGGCTGCGAGACGTACCAGGGATGGATATCGCTGTTGCCGCCGTAGGCCGGTTTGGACGCGGCTTTAGCGGACCCGTTCGGCCCGGCGTGGATGCCGCCCCCTGTTTCGGCGTAATAGGGCCGCCCGGCCCGCCACGCGTGGAGCCGCCGCAGCAGGTCCGTCAGGATGCCCTGGCAGGCTTCGGCGTCCCAGTACGCGGACGGAGTCGGCTGGCCGCGCCGCCAGTTGGCGGCCTGCCGGCGCGCCACGGCCTTGTAACGCTCGGCTTCGGTCACAATCAGCCCGCCCAGCGGTGAGGCGTTCTCGCCGGACTGGGACATCACCAGGCCCGTCAGGATCGTCTCTTCCAGGCGCGCGGTGTGCAGCAGGCGATCCAGGCCCTCCGCCTCCAGGCAGTTCTGGCAGGCGGCGCGGGCGTTCTCCAGGCGCGTGAGCTTGTGCTCCAGATGGCTGAGTTGTTCGTGCAAAAACTGCCGGTCGCGTTCGATCTGATCTTGCCAGTTCATCGGTTGCCAAACCTGATTCGGTTACCAATAACGCTATCAATCCTCATCCAGAGTGTAACGCGTTGGGATGCGGAGGGGGGAATCTGGTGCGGGCGTGGAGGCTGTCAGGCGCGGGGAGCAAGCCCCGCTCCCCGCCTGTTCGGAATGGCGGACCGCTACCGGCCCGCTGTCGCTTCTTCGAGTGTGATGTCGCCCACGTCAGCGTGAATCCGGACCGTCGCCTGCGGCTGGTCGACGTCGCCGTAGACGCCCTGCACCATCTGGTCGAGCAGGCCGTTTTCCTCAATGCGATCGCGGAGCGGCAGGTCACCGGCGATCTGCCCCAGGCTAGCCTGCGCATCGAGCCGGAACGCGCTGCCGGGCTCTACCACGAGCGTCACCGCGCCGACCTCGGCCCCCACGTCGAGATAACCGTCCGGCCCGATCGCGCCGGTGAAGGCCACGTCGCCCACACTGGCGAGCATCACCAGCGCGCCCGTTGCCAGCGAGCCCTCGAAGCGGACCGCGCCCACGTTCGATTCCAGCGTGTGATCGCCCTCACCCAGCGCCGCCTGCACGGCGATCGCCGCGACGTCGGTGCGGATGTCCAGGCTGTTGACCACAGTGATCCCGGTCACCGTTACTTCGCCCACGTTCACACTCGCGGACAGTTCCAGCGCCGCCGGGACGCGCACCGCGAGCGCGATCGAGCGTCCGCCGCCGAACGCGTTGCGCTCTTCGGCGATCACCTTCACCTGCACGATCAGGCGCCCTTCGGCATAGTCGGTCACGAAATCGATCTCGTCTTCGGACCAGCCCTCGACCGCCAGCGCCACCTCGATCGCGTCGATGTCCTCGACGCCGGTGACGGTCACGGCGGCGACGTCGACCTCGAGATCGAGCCACAAAGGCGTATCCTCGTCAGGCAGCGGGAACGTCCGCGTGTCCTCCCAGGACTGGGCGCGGGCGGCGCGCGGGGTGCTCATCAGCAGCCCGGCGATCAGGACCAGGACAGTCAACAGGCGCATAGCGATCGCTCCTCTCGCGTGCATATCCATCCATTGTAACACGGACGCCCCCGCCAGGGCTGATTTTTACCTGACCGTTTGGGCGGGTCCCCGCCCGTTTTGCCGGGCATGCTCTCGCCAAAGAGGCGATGTCGCGCCGCGCCGCCTGCCGTATGATCGCCAATAGACGACCACACAACCTTACACAGCAAGGAGCGAGTTCAAATGACCTCTGTACTACAAACCCTCTCACAAGACATGGCCGCGACCGTCGAGGCTGCCGGACCGGCAGTCGTGCGGGTCGAAGGCCGGCGGCGTGTCCCGGCGACCGGCGTCGTCTGGTCGGCGGACGGCCTGATCGTCACGGCGCACCACGTCCTCTCGCGCGATGAGCGAATCACGGTCGGCCTGCCGGACGGCAGCACGCGCCCGGCGGCGCTGGTCGGGCGCGATCCGAGCACCGACCTGGCCGTGCTGCGCGCCGACGGCGGCGGCCTGACTCCCGCGGCCTGGGCCTCCGGCGACGGGCCGGGCGTGGGGCAGTTGGTGCTGGCCCTGGGCCGCCCGGGGCGGAGCGTCCAGGCGACGCTGGGAATCGTCAGCGCGCTGGGCGAGAGCTGGCGCACGCCCGCCGGGGGGCAGATCGACCGCTATCTGCAGACCGACGTCGTGATGTATCCCGGCTTTTCGGGCGGGCCGCTGGTCGACGCGTCCGGGCAGGTGCTCGGCCTGAATACGTCGGCGCTGCTGCGCGGCATCAGCGTGACCGTCCCGGCGGCGACGGTGCGCGCCGTGGCCGACGCGCTGCTGGCGCACGGGCACATCCGGCGCGGCTATCTCGGCGTGGGCGCCCAACCGGTCCGCCTGCCGGAGGCGCTGGCCGGGCAGATCGGGCAGGAAACCGGCCTGCTGATCGCGTCGGTCGAGCCGGGCAGCCCGGCGGACGCCGGCGGGTTGATGCTGGGCGACACGATCGTCGCGCTGGACGGCCACCCCGTGCACCACATGGACGACCTGCTGGCGCTGCTGGGCGGCGACCGGGCCGGGAAGGCGGTCCCGGTGCGCGTCGTGCGCGGCGGCCAGGTGCAGGACGTGACGGTAACCATCGGCGAGCGGGCCTGATCCCGCTCGCCCCACCACGATCCAGGAGGCGACGATGCCCACAGTCTGGGAACAACTCAACGCCGAACTGCCGCCGGTCGTGGACCGGGCGCAGAGCGCCCTGGTGCAGATTCGCAACGGCGGCCAGGGCTTCGGCGCGGGCACGATCTGGCACGCGGACGGCCTGATCGTCACCAACGCGCACGTCATCGCCGGGCGCGGGGCGCTGCGCGTCGCCCTGCCGGATGGCCGGACGCTCCCGGCGACGATCCTCGCGTCCGATCCCGACCGCGATCTCGCCGCGCTGGTGGTCACGGCCAGCGATCTGCCGACCGTCGAGCTGGGCGACTCGCGGCGGGTGCGGCCCGGCCAGTGGGTGATGGCGGTCGGGCACCCGTGGGGCGTGGCCGGCGCGGTGACCGGCGGCGTGGTGATCGGCATGGGCGCCGGTCTGCCGGAGATCCCCCGCGCCCACCACGAGTGGATCGCGCTCGACCTGCACATGCGCCCCGGCCACTCCGGCGGCCCGCTGGTGGACGTGGCCGGGCGGCTGATCGGCATCAATACGATGATCGCCGGGCCGGACGTCGGCTTTGCCGTGCCGCTGCACGTGGTGGCGCGCTTCCTCAAGCGGGCGCTGGCCGCGCCCCAGCGCGTCCGGTCACGTTGAGCGCCAGTCCATCCGGCGGCCCACCACCCACAGCGATCCGGCCAGGAACCCGGCCAGGGCGAGAAAATCCACCGCCAGCGGGATGCGGTCCGGCATGTCGAGCACCGTCTGGCGCAGGGCCGAGGCCGCGTAGGTGGCCGGGGAGAGCACGCTCAGCGTCTCGATGATGTCTGGCAGGCGGTCCGGCGGGATGATCACCGGGCCGAAGCCCAGCAGCACGAACGTGATCAGCGAGCTGAGGCTGCCCACCTCCTCCGGCGAGCGCACCAGGATGCCCACCAGCGCGCCCAGCCCGCACAGCGACACGCCGATCAGCGGGACGGCAACGAGCAGCCACGGACTGGGCGCCAGCGTCAGGCCCAGCATGGCCTGCCCGGCCAGCAGCGTCACCGCGACGGCGGGCAGCGCGAGCACGAGAAACGCCGTCACCGTCGCCAGGATGAGCGCCGCGCGGTAGACGGGCAGCGTGGCGAAGAAGTCCAGCCGCCCCACCAGCCGCATGTAGGCGAAATGCGTCGCCACCTTGTCGAACGTGCCGAACAGCAGCGCGAATACCACGTTGCCGGTCAGGATGTAGGCCAGCGTGTCGGGATCGTCCCGCGCGGCGAAGGTGCCCAGGGCCGCCGTGCTGAGCAGCGGCGCGATCACGCTGGTGAGCAGCATCCCGCGCCACGACCACCGCCAGTTGGCGAGCTGGATCAGCGTCAGGTCCCACAGTTGGACCGGGAACGACTGCGTGCGGCGGCGGGCGTTCATACGGGCTGCTCCGCGAGCGCCAGGAACAGGTCCTCGAGCGTGGCGGTGCTCAGGCTGAAATCCTCGACGGACTCGTTTCCGTTGAGCGCGGCGAGGTAGGCGGGCGCGGCCTCGCGCTCGATGAGAAACTGCCAGCGACCCGGCACCACCTCGCGCGGGGCGGGGCCGGGCGGCAGCGCGGGCGGGCTGCCCGGCGCGAACACGATCTCCAGCCGGAGCTGCCGGTTGAGCCCGGCCTTGAGCGCGCCGGGGCGTCCCACCGCGATCAGCCTGCCGCCGCGCATGATGCCCACGCGCTGGATCACGCGCTCCGCCTCGATGACGTTGTGCGTCACCAGGATGATCGTCAGGCCCTGCTCGCGGTTGATCTCGCGCACCAGGTCCCACACCAGCCGCCGGTGGAGGGGATCGAGGTCGTTGGTCGGCTCGTCGAGCAGCAGCACGGGCGGCGAGGCGGCGATGGTCGTCGCCAGCATCGCCAGGCGGCGCTGGCCCCCGCTGAGCCGGACGATCAGCCTGTCGCGCGCGGTGCCCAGGTCCAGCCGGTCGAGCAGGCGATCGCGCTCGGCGCGAGCGTCGCGGCGATCCAGGCCGCGCAGGTGCGCCGTGAAGTAGAGCGTCTCGCCCACCGTCAGGTTGTTGAGGGCCAGCCCGTCCTGCGGCATGTACCCGATGTGGCCCGGCACGTACAGCGGCGCCGCGCCCAGCGGCTGGCCGAACAGCCGGATCGTCCCGCTGGTCGGCGCCAGCAGGTTCGCCATCTGCCGGATCAGCGTCGTCTTGCCCGCGCCGTTGTCGCCCAACAGCCCGAAGATCTCGCCCTCGGCCACGCTGAGCGTGAGCCGGTCGTTGGCGGGCGTCGTCTGCCGGGGGTAAATCTTGGTGAGGTCGACCACGTCATAAACGGCCATAGCGCTCTCCGCGTCCCATTCAGGGTGTCGCTTTCGAGTATACCGCCGGTTCGAGCCGGGGGGCGGCGGCGTCAGCAGGACGGCGGGAAACCGCGCGCCGGATTAGTTTGTCACCAAAGCGTTATGTGGAGTACAATACACGGCATGAACGAGACTCCTTCCCTACGTTTTGACGGTTGCATGGCAACGAACCTCGAGCAAGCCTACCGCCAGCTCGAGCAGGTGTACGAGCGGTTGATCGCGCCGCTGGGGCTCAGCCTGCTGGAATGGTACGCCCTGCGCGCGTTGTACGACGAGGACGGCACCAGCGCCTCGCAGTTGGCGCACGAGGTCTGCCGCCACCCGTCGTCGATGACCGCCCTGCTCGACCGCATGGAGGAAAAAGACCTGCTGCACCGCCAGGTGGATACCCACGACCGGCGCAGCGTGCGGGTCTTCCTGACCGAGCGCGGGCGCGCCCTGCGCCCCCAGGTGGAGCACGTCGCCAACCGGCTCTCGCGCCTGATCGAAGAGTCGATCACGCAGGAGCAAATGGAGACGTTTCAGTACGTGCTGAGCGTGCTCCAAAACGTCCACCTACCCGAACCCTCTTGAAACGCGCCTGCGTCAGTCCCCTCCTATGAAGCGTGCCGCGGGCACGGCTGGCGCGTGTAGGCGTTTTGTTCATAATAGTTCATGGACAGCCCGAAGCGTGCTAGAATCGGGGCAGGAGTTGCAGAGGGCTTTGGCATGAACAACCTGTCCTTCGTTCACTACGTCCGGTTGTATACGCTGCACCAGGTCGAACAGCCGCCCGACGCGCTGCTCTGGGTGCGGATCGCCGTGCTGCGCTACAGCTTCGTCCCGCTGGATCGCCCGGTTGTCGACGCGGCCTACGCCAGCGACCCGCGTGAAGGCGCGCTGATGGTGCGGCAGAGCGTGCTGCCGCGCCTGTTCACCCTGCTGGATTCGCAGGACCCGCTGCGCGACCTGGACCTGATCGGCGGGCAGGCTGCCGCGTGGCGGCAGTACGCGGCGCTGCGCGGCGTCCCGGCGGACCCGGTGCCGGTCCCCGCCATTCACCCGCCGCGCGCCGCGCGAATCCCCGCCCGGAGCGCGACCGCGGCCCGGCTGGCCCAGGCCCAGCGCGCCCTCGAGTTAATCCAGACCGCCGCCGAAACGACCGCCACGCTGGCGGCCCTGTGGCAGAACTGGCAGATCGGGCGCGAGCGGCGTAAGCTCCTCGAGACGCAGCGGCTGCTGCTCCAGGACAGCATCCGGACTCAGCTCGCCGTGCAGGACGACGCGCTGCAGCGCGGGCTGGACCGGGGATACGTGCGCGGCTATCTGGCCGCCCACGCGGGGGACCCGGCAGCCGATCTCTGGGAAGAAGTCGCACGGGCGACCGACTGACCAGACCTACGGAAGGGATGCGGGTATTGCCTACAGTCAAGCCCCTCTACCGGCTCGACGCCGAAGGGGAAACCTTACTACGGGTGCGAGCCGTGCATTCGGGGCGGAACGTGGACCGCAGCATTGCCCAGGTCCGTGACGCGCTGGCGCTCGGCAGGCTGGCGGCGGTGGGCTTGTACGACGAGCGCCAGGCCCTGCGCGGCCTGTCCGCCTGGAAGTGGCAGGACGCGGGCCGGACGCGGGTGCAGGTCGTCATGTTGTACGCCGAGCCCGCCGTATCACGCGATACGGGCGCCGTGCTGGGGCATCACGTGTTTCACACGCTGTCCCAGGTGCCCACCCTGGAGGTAATCGAGGCGCGCGCCCGCGACGAGTCGCCGGGCGTGTGGAGCGCCTTCCTCGAGCACGGCGCGCTGTTCTTCGAGCGCTGCCGCATGCAGCGCCGCCTGGGCCCCGTGCCGCTGCCCGTGGTCGCGCCCCCGGACGGCTACCGGATCACGCCGTGGGACGACGCCTACGGCTCCGCGCTGGAGCAGGTGGCCGCCGCCGCGCACGAGGGCGATCTCGAAGCGGTCGTCGTGCCCCACGTCCACGTCGCGCGCACCCTGCACCGGCTGCGCGCCGGCGACCTGCTGGACGATTGGAGCGCGGCGACCACGCTCGTCGCCGTGAATCGGGACGGCGAGCCGGTCGGCCACGTGGTGATCTCCGCCGTCGAAAACGAGGCGGGCCGGTTGGTGGACCTGGCCGTCCACCCGCGCCACCGCCGGCAGGGGTTGGGCCGCGCGTTGATGGTCCGCGGGCTTCAGGCGTGCCGCGCCCAGGGAATCATCACGCTGACCGCCGGGGTGACCACGCGCAACCCGGCCCGGCGGCTGTTGGATCATCTCGGTTTTTCCGCCGTGGACTGCGGTCGAGTCGCCATTTGGTGGCGGGATGGGCGCCAGCAGGCCTGGCGGGAGTAGCGATGCCATCTTCAGCAATCGACGTGCTCCGGGCCGTCTTTCCCCGTCTCAGCAGCGAGAGCATCACCGCCCTGTACGAACAGGCCCGCCTGACCGAGTACCCGGACAAAACAATCCTGGTCCGCGAAGGCGAGTCGGGCGACACCCTGTACGTGATCGTGAACGGACAGGTCGAGGTCAGCAAGCTGATCGACGGCGCCCGGCACGTGCTGGACACGCTGGGCCGGGGCCAGTTGTTCGGTGAGATCGCCCTACTGATGGACCGCCCGCGGCAGGCCGATATCGTCGTGCAGGGGTCGGTGATGGTGCTCGAAATCGATCGCGACCTGTTCGAGGAGCACATCAAGGCCCACCCGGAAACCTTCGCCGAGATCAACGCCCACGTCATCGACAAGCTGCTGAACCAGGAGAACAAGCTGATCCCCCACCTGTCCGACCGGGGGACCACCGCCGGCCCCACGCAGGTCTTCGTCAGCTATTCGCGCCAGGATCAGGCGTTCGTCTTCCGGCTGGCCGACGACCTCACCACCCAGGGAATCGACGTCTGGCTGGACCAGCGCAAGATCGAGGTCGGGACGATCTGGTCCGCGGCCATCGAAACCGCCCTTGAAGCGTGCAGCGCGATGATCGTCGTGCTCTCGTCGAGCAGCGTCGAGTCGCCGCACGTCGCCGACGAGGTGCATTACTACCTGGACGAGGGCAAGCCAATCGTCCCGGTCCTGGTCGATGCCTGCCGCGTGCCGTACCGACTGCGCCGCATCCAGCACATCACCTTCGTCGACACGCCCTACCAGGACGCGCTGGCCCGGCTGGTGGACCGGCTGCGCGCGCTCGGTTGAGCGCGCCGCCTGTCGTCCCGATCGGTCCTCGTGTATGATCGAAGCACAGCAAACGACGTCCGTTGGTGAGGTGAGTTGGCTTGAGCATGATGGCTGCACGGCACATCCGGCGCATGAGCATCCTGACCGGCGCGATCCTCGCGCTGGCGCTGGTCGCCGCCCCGCTCGCAGAGGCGCGGCCCGGCGCGGCACAGCCCCGCCCCGCGCTTTCGGGCGAGGCGTTCACGCACGGCACGCCCCATTTCGTGATTCACTACACGCTGCACGGCATCGACGCGGTGCCGCCTGCCGACCGCTCCAGCAGCGGGACGCCTGACTGGGTGGAAGAGGTGGGCCGCGTGATGGAAACCGCCTGGACCGCCCAGGTGGACCGCATGGGCTGGCCCGCGCCGCTGCCCGATCGCGGCGAAGGCGGTGACGATCGCTTCGACGTGTACCTCATGGAGCTGTTCAGCAAAAACCTGGCGGGCTACGTCTCGCCGGATGGCGGCTTCGTGGGCGACAATCCCAACACGGCGCGCACCGAGCAGCAGGCCGCCTATGGCTACATGGTGCTGGAGAACGACTTCATCGATCCCAGCCCACCCGCCGGGCTGCGCGTGTGGCCGCCCGAAGACTGGCTGCGCATCATCGCCGCGCACGAGTTCAACCACGCCATCCAGATCGCGATCAACGGCATGCACCCCATGAGCTGGTGGTACGAAGCGACCGCCAACTGGATGGAAACCCAGGTCTTCCCCGACTTGCGCGACAACCTGGAATCGGCGGAGGCGGTGTTCAAGTCGCCGGACACGTGCATGCTGCGCTATGGCGGCGTGAACCGCGTGGAATCCGGGCTGCACTGGTACGGGATGTGGGTCTTCAACCAGACGCTGGCCGAGCAGCACGGTCCCGGCATCGTGCGCGACATCTGGCTGGCGATGGCCGACGGCGCAGGCTACGAGCCGTTCGACGAGACGCTGGCCGCCTACGGCACCACGTTCGACAACGAGGTGCGCCGTTTTGCGCTGAACGTGCTGCTGCGCCGCTTTGTGGGCGGGGCAGACTTCCCCACCGCGCGCCTGCAGGAGTCGGTCGATGGGCCGGGCGAGTGGTCGCCCGCGGACGGGGTGCAGCGCTACGCGATGGACTACATCGGGCTGGCGCCCGGCGCGGGGCGGCATACCGTCACGCTGAGCAGCGACGATCCCGGCGTGGAGGGGATCGTGGTCGGGCTGCGCGGCGCGGAGGCGGACGTCTTCCCGCCGGGGCGCGCCGTGACGCTCGACTTCGACGGGTACGACAGCGTCTACCTGGTGGTGCTCAACCTGACGCGCCCGCCCAACGAGGCCGGCTGCGCCACCGCGCGCTACACCTACGCCGTGGCCGAGGCGACCGCCGAGCCGAGCGGGATCGCGTACAACCTCGCCGCGCCGAACTACGCCGCGCCCCGCGTCGAGGCCGTGACTGACCCCGCGAAGATGCCCTTGCGCGACCCGTTTTACCAGACCGAGTACAACATCCGCGACGAGATCCGGCAGGTCGATCTGCCGTTCAGGCCGGTGACGCCGCGCGGCGCGCCCGCCGGGTTCGAGCTGGACAGCGTCTATGGCCTGGACGCAGACACCCAGGGGGCGGCGTTCGTCGCGCTGCACGCGCCGTCGGGCGGCACAGTCGCCCAGATGCTGTACCACAACGCCCAGGGCCAGGTGATCCGGATCACCGAGTCGCGGACGATCTACGCCACCATCGGCGAGTGGCTGGCGGTCAATGAGCTGGAGTTTCAGCCCGGCGTGCAGATCTGGACAACCGGCAACGTCGATACGGCGGTGGTCGAGCGCGAGGGCGGGCACCTGGTGACGTTCATCGTGCGCGAGCGGTTCATGGCGGTGGACGGCGACGCGCCGCTCGACGCGAAGCTCGACATGGCGGCCCGGTTCGCCGCGTCCACCAGCCGCGATCTGCCGGAGCCGCGCGGCCCCATTCCGGGCCCCTACGCGGCACGAGTTGGGGGAAAGTGAGAGGAAATGACCGCACGCATTCCTGTTCCACGCCGGGCTGTCGTCGATTTCGGCCAGCGCAACCGGATCCGCAAACTTTCGCTGTTTGGTTCCGTCCTGCGCGATGATTTTCGACCCGACAGCGACATCGATATGCTGGTCGAATTCGAGCCAGATGCTGTGGTCGGGCTGTTCGACATCGCGCGTATGGAGCGCGAACTGTCCGAAATTATGGGGCGGCGCGTAGATTTGCGAACGCCCAAGGATTTGAGCCGCCATTTCCGCCAACAGGTGCTCGAGGAAGCCGAGGTGCAATATGAACACGTCGGATAAGGATACTATCCGCCTGGAGCACATGTTGGAAGCGGCCCAAGAAGCAATTCGTTTCACACAAGGTGTGAGCCGCGAAGACTTGAAGCTAATCGGATGTTGGCGTTGGCGATCATCAAGGATATTGAGATTGTGGGTGAAGCAGCTTCACGAATCGGTGAAAACACCCGATCCACGTATCCGGAGATCCCCTGGGCTGACATCGTCGGAATGAGAAACCGGCTCATTCATGCGTATTTCGACATCAACCTCGATCTGGTGTGGGATACCGTGACCGCGAATTTGCCGCCATTGGTAGATCAACTATCTCGAATTTTGAGGGAAAGGTAGAAAGATTATCCATGTCCTTCTTTGAGGTGTGGGCAGCCGGTGGGCTGGCCGTGCTGATCTACATGACGCTGATCTGGATCGCCAGCGTGATCAAGCGCGACGCCAGCATCGTGGATATTTTCTGGGGCCTGGGGTTCGTGGTGCTCTCCGTCGTCTATTTCATCCTGGCCGAGGACGGTTACACCGGGCGCAAACTGCTGATCCTGGCGCTGGTTGGCATGTGGGGACTGCGGCTGTCGGGCTACATCCTGGCGCGCAACTGGGGTCACGACGAAGACCCGCGCTACCAGAACTGGCGGCGGCAGTACGGCAAAAACTACTGGTGGATCAGCTACTTCCAGGTGTTCCTGCTGCAAGGTGCCATCATGTGGCTGATCTCGGCCACGCTGCTGGCCGCGCACTATTTCGACGCGCCGGACGCGCTCACCCCGCTGGATATCCTGGGCGCCATGCTGTGGACCATCGGCTTTTTCTTCGAGGCGGTGGGCGACTGGCACCTGAAGCGCTTCAAGGCGAACCCGGACAACGCCGGGCAGGTGCTCGACAGCGGCGTGTGGAGCTACACCCGGCACCCGAACTACTTCGGCGACGCGGCCCAGTGGTGGGCGTATTACCTGATCGCGCTGAGCACCGGCTGGGGCGCGCTGACGATCTTCGGCCCGGCGCTGATGACCTACCTGCTGATCAACGTCTCCGGCGTCGCCATGCTGGAGCGCTCGATGAAGCAGAAGCCCAAATACGCGGACTACATCGCCCGCACCAGCGCCTTCTTCCCGCGCATTCCGAAGACGTGAGCCGCGTCACCCCGCCGCCTCGCCCAGGCGCTCGACGACGCGCAGCCTGGCGCTGCGGCTGCGCGGGTTGCGCGCGATCTCGTCCGCGCCGGCGGTGACCGGCTTGCGCGTCACGAGCGTGACCCGCGCCACGTGGCCGCACGTGCACACCGGCTGGCGCGGCGGGCAGATGCAGTCCGTCGCTTCGAGCCGGAAGGTCTGCTTGACGATGCGGTCTTCCAGGCTGTGGAAGCTGATCACGGCCAGCCGCCCGCCGGGCCGCAGCAGATCGATCGCGACCGGCAGGACGCGCTCCACCGCCCCCAACTCGTCGTTGACCGCGATGCGCAGCGCCTGAAACGCGCGCGTCGCCGGGTGGATCTTCTCGTGGGGGCCGCGCTGGGCCGCGGCGATCACCTCGGCAAGTTGGCGCGTCGTCGCCAGCGGGCGCGCCGCCACAATCGCCCGCGCGATGCGGCGGCTGTTGCGCTCCTCCCCATAGCGGAACAGGATGTCGGCCAGATCGTCCGCGGGCCACGTGTTGACGATCTCGGCGGCGGTCGGGCCGGGCGCGGTCGGGTCGAAGCGCATGTCCAGCGGCCCCTCGTGCGCGAAGGCGAACCCGCGCGCCGGGTCGTCCACCTGCATCGACGAGATCCCCAGGTCGAGCAGAATCCCGTCCACGCCCGCGCCTTCCCCCAGCCACGCCGCGACGTGCGCCGCCACCTGCTCGTAGCTGGCGTGAACCAGCGCGGCGCGCTCGCCGAACGGGGCGAGGCGGTCCCGCGCCAGGGCCAGCGCCGCCGGGTCGCGGTCCAGGCCGAGCAGGCGCGCATCCGGCGCGGATTCCAGGATCGCCGCAGCGTGGCCGCCTGCGCCGACCGTGCCGTCCACGAACCGCCCGGCGGGCAGGTGGCCGGGGCGAAGCGCGTCCAGCACAGCGTCGCGCAGAACGGGGATGTGCGGCATGTCGGAGGGAGGCATAGCGGTCCTTTCGCGTCTCGTGGTGCTCGTGCGCAGGAGTGTACCCGATCGGCGCGGGAAAACCACGCTGGTGCCCGGCCCGGCACGCGGCGACTGGTCACCGCCGGGCAACGGGGTATAATGCCCCCGTTTGACACGTCACCGCACAGGCGAGGAACGTATGCTGTCCTGGCAATACCGCCCCAACCGGACGACCATCCGGGGCGCGATCCTGGTGGTGGTCTTCTTCGCGCTGCTGAGCACGATCACGCTCTACGCGCTGGTCAGCCACCTGGGGTCGCGCGTCCCGGCCATGTACAACGGCGAATGGGACTACTACCATTTCCACTGGAATCTATGGTGGGTGCGCCACGCCGTCGCCACTGGGCAGGACCCGTTCTATACCGACATGGTGCTCGCCCCGTTCGAGCACAACCTGTCGTACCACTCGCTGACCGCGTCCTGGCTGCCGGTGTACGCCGCACTGGAACCGCTGATCGGCCACCTGCCAACCGCCAACCTGATCATCTGGCTCTGCCTGGTGCTGACCGGCTGGCTGATGTATATCCTGCTGCGCCGCCAGGGCACCAGCCGCGCCGTCGCGCTGATAGGCGGGATCGCGCTGGGATGGTCGCCCTACATGCTGGACCACGCGGCCAGCGGCCACCTCAACCTGATCACCGTGTTCTGGCTGCCCGTCGCGCTGATTCTGTGGGAGCGGGTCGCCGCCACGCGCTCGCCGCTGTGGGCCGCGCTGGCCGGGCTGGGGCTGTGGGGCATGTGGCTGACCGACACGCTGATCGTCTTCTGGGCCGGGCTGCTGCTGGCCCCGTTCGCCCTGCTGACGCTGGCCCAGATGCCGGATCGCCGGGCGCGGGTCCGGCTGGCGGCGCTGGGCGCGCTGGCGCTGGCGGTCACGTTCGCGCTGTCGTGGATCTTCGGGCCGCTGCGCCCCACGCTCGACTTCGACACCAGCGACCTGGAACCGGCCCGCCTGCTGACGCTGCGCTACTATTCGCTGCCGCTGCGCGCGCTCTACGCGCCGGACCTGGGCAGCGCGCAGCGGCTCGGCTTCGAGCGCGACGAAACGCTGGGCGTGCTGCTGATCGCGCTGACGATCCTCGCGCTGGTCGTGCGCGGCGCGAACCGGCTGCGCTGGTTCTGGCTGGGCGCGGCGATCCTGCCGCTGGCGCTCACCCTGGGGCCGGACCTGGACGCCTTCGGGACGCGCGTCCCGCTGCCCTTCCGGCTGGTGCACGAGGCGTTTCACGGCCAGATGCGCACGCCGATCCGCTTCCTGCCCCCGGCCACGACCGCGCTGATCGTCTTCCTGGCGTGGTCGTTCGATCCGTGGGTCCGGCGGCTGCGCGCGCGGTCGGTTCGTTCCCTGCTGGCCGGAGTCGTCGTGCTGGCGTTCGCGGTGGACCTGGGCATCTTCAAGCCCTATCCCGCCACCGAGCCACCGACCGAATACGCCTTCTACACCATGATGCGCGGCGAGCATTACGACGATTACGATTACGTCGTGCTGGAGGTGCCGTCCGGCCCGTACACCGGCTGGCGGCTGATCGGATCGCACCCGGAAGCGATGGCTTACGGTCCGGTTCACGAGAAGCGCATGGTCAGCGGCCTGCTGTCGCGCATCCCGCTGACGCAGCACCTTTATTACGAGCAGTCGCCGCTGATGGGCTGGCTGGCCGGGGTGCGCCCGCTGGTCGCCGACCGCGTCATCGGCGAGCTGGGCGAGATCATCCGCGATTGGCCGGTCGGCTACGTGGTGGTGCACCAGGACTGGATGGACCGCGAGCGCACGCTCGAAACGCTGGCACTGTTCAACGGGCACCCGTCGCTGTGTTTCATCGAGGTCGAGAAGGACGCCGTGCTCTACCGCACGACGAGCCATCCCAAAGGCTGCCCGCCGCGCATCCCGCCGGAAACCGGGCCGGGCGAATACACGATCGACCTGGGGCTGCCCGGCGACGAGGGCTTCACCGGCCACGGCTGGTACTGGCCGGAGGACGTCGGCGGTACCCCGGCGCGCTGGGCGGGGGGCGGCGTCGAAGCGCTGGTGCACGCCAGCCTGCCCGCCGGGCCCAGCTACACGCTGACGGTGCGCGCCACCGCGTTCGCCGAGCCGCGCACGGTGACGGTCGTCGCCAACGCCGAGCGCCTGGGGCAGTTCACCGCCGCGCCCGGCGGCTGGCACGAGTACACCGTCACGATCCCCGCCGCGCTGGTCGAGCGGTCGGGCGGCGACCTGGTGTTCTCGCTGACGGCGGATGGCGTGATCTCAGCGGCGGATGAGGGGCTGTCGAGCGATCCGCGCCCGCTGGCGCTGGCCTACGATTGGATCGCCTTCCGGCAGGCGGGGGATTAGCCCCGCTTCTGGCGCTTGAGCGCGGCGGTGCACTCGGCGCAGTAGCCCGTGAAACACGCGCAGGCGCTGATCACGCTGACGCCTTTGCGCCGCACCAGCTCGTTCGCCATCTGGTTGAGCAGGTCGGCGTGGATCACCGTGCGCTTGCCGCAGCGCACGCACGTCAGGTAGTGCTGCTCTGGCCCTTCGGACATGCGGAACACCTCGCGGCGGTGCTCCGGCTCCACGTAGCGGTGATCGATCAGCCCCAACTCCGCGAACAGGTTGAGCGTCCGGTAGACGGTGGCGAGGCTGATGCTGGCGTCCTGGGTGTGGGCCAGCGCGAAAATCTCGTCGGCGTCCAGGTAGCTGGTCTGCCCGGCCATCACCTGGAGGATCAGCGTGCGCTGCGGGGTGACCTTGAACCCGCGCGCGTGCAGCAGGGCTTCGGCTTCGTCGATAAGGTGCGGCATCACAATTCGTCCCTGTGTCATACGTCATCACGGATTATAGCCCATAGGCCGGGCCGTTGGGCAGGTCGGGGGCGAAATCCCGTATAATCTTACGACACACGGGCTTGATTGGCTGGATCGAACAGGTAAGGATAACCGCATGTCAACTCCATCTCGTTTCCCATTTCGCGCCGTGCTGTCGCTGGTCGTGATGAGCGTCGTGGCGCTGGCGCTGGCCGCGCCGGGGCCAATCGCCGCCAGCCCGGCGCTGCCGCCGGCGGACGGTGTCGCCCAGGATGGCGGCGTGCCCGCCAGCGAAGGCGCGCCCGGCAGCGCGACGCTCGACCTGCTGCGCAACACGATCATCCCCCCGCGCGACCGGATCGACCTGGCGAGGCGCCTGCTGGGCGTGACCGAGATCCCCGACCCTCCGGCCAGCCCACCGCCGGAGCGCCCGATTGGCGACGTGGTGACCTTCTGGGCGGACAACCTGGACGCCGATTACGAGTTCGAGGTGGACGCCGAGCTGGTCTACAAGACCGACCACGTGTACATGTTCGTCGAGGTCGGCGAGCAGGTGGACCCGGACGCGGTCCGGCGCTCGGCGGACGCGTTCGAGAACCTGATCCGGCCCAAAGTGCACGAGGTCTTCGGGACGGAAGCCCTGCCCGGCATCGACGGCGACCCGCACCTGTACATCCTGCACGCGCGCAACCTGGGATCGTGGGTGGCGGCGTACTACGGCAGCAGCAGCCAGTACCCGTCCGCCGCCGTACCCAACTCCAACGAGCGCGAGATGTTCTTCGTCAACCTGGACGCGATGGACTGGGCCATCGGCACGCCCTATTACGAAGGCGTGCTCGCCCACGAGTTCCAGCACATGGTGCACTGGAACGTCGACAAGAACGAGGACACCTGGCTGAACGAGGGCCTGTCGGAGCTGTCGGCGCTGATCACGGGCTATGGGGCCAGCAACTTCGCCGCGCCGTTCCTCAATTCGCCGGACATCCAGCTCAACACGTGGCCGGAAGAAGACAACCGCGGCCTGCACTACGGCGCGGCGTTCCTGTTCGCGGCCTATTTCTACGAGCGCTATGGCGAGGCGGCGACCACCACGCTGGTCAGCGATCCGACAAACGGCATGGAGAGCGTCGATAACGCGCTGGCCGCCATCGGCGCGACCGATCCCGCCACCGGCGAGCCGGTGACCGCGGTGGACCTGTTCGCGGACTGGGTCGCCACGAACCTGCTGCACGATCCGGCGGTGGGCGATGGCCGCTACACGTACACGTTCTCCGAGCTGGACGCGCTGAACGCGGCGCGCATCACCCGCCAGGTGACGCCCGGCGCGGGGACCGAGACGCTCGGCGCGCCGCAGTGGGGCGCGCACTACCTGCGCGTGGTGGGCGGCACCGAGCCGGAGCACCTGCGCTTCACCTTCGACGGCAGCGCGACGGTGTCCATCGTCCCGGCGGAGGCGCACAGCGGAACGCACATGTGGTGGTCCAACCGGGGCGACGAGAGCGACAGCCATCTGACGCGCGCCTTCGACCTGACCGGGGTCGGGGCGGCGACGCTCAGCTATTGGACGTGGTACCACATCGAGCGCGGGTGGGATTACGCTTACGTCATGGTTTCGACCGACGACGGCGCCACCTGGACCCCGCTGGAAACGGCCCACACCACCAACGACAACCCGCACAGCAACGCCTACGGGCCGGGCTACACGGGCGAGAGTGGCGGCTGGATCCAGGAGACGGTCGACCTGTCGCCCTACGCCGGCCAGACCGTTCAGGTCCGTTTCGAGTACATCACCGACGACGCCGTGACGCAGCCCGGCCTGTTGATCGACGACATCAGCGTCCCGGAGATCGGCTTCAGCGACGACGCGGAAACCGGCGACGCCGGCTGGACGAGCGCGGGCTGGGTGCGGATGGACAACGTCCTGCCGCAGCAGTTCGTGGTGCAGATCGTCCAGCCGGCGCAGGCGGACGCGCCGGTGATCCGCTGGCTGGGGCCGGACGACGCGCCGGAGGGCGACTGGGAGTTCACCGTGGGCGGCGACTACGGCGACGCGACGATCGTCGTCTCCGGCCTGGCGCCGGTCACGACCGAGCCCGCCGTCTACAGCTTCAGCGTGGAACCGCTGCCATAAGCCATCCCGCGCGCGTGGGGGCGGGCCGGTTCGCCCGCCCTCGCCCTCTCCAGACCGCCGAGTGAAAGGCGCACACGCCATGTCTTCCCCCGCCACCCGCCGCACCGCCCGGATCGCCGTCGCGCTGCTGCTCGCGCTGGCGCTGGCCGCGCAGATCGCGCCCCCTGCCCGCGCCCAGGACGGCAAGCGCGCCGACGTGCTGGCCTGGGACGACGCGCCGAGCGTGCCGCGCTTTCGCTCGGAGGCCGACTGGCTGATCGACGTGGGCCGCAGCACCTACGCCGAGGTCTACGGCCCCTTCCCCACGCGCGAGTACGCCGTGGGCGATACCGAGCAGTTCAGGGGCCTCAGCCCGTCGGAGGGCGCGCTGGCGACGTTCGTCCTGCACAGCCGCACCGAGCACGCCTATTTCTGGTTCGAGGACGGCGTGAGCGTGGACGAGGCGAGCCTGGACGCTGCCGCGCGCTATTTCGAGGATCACATCTGGCCGATGAACAACGCCATCTATGGCGACGAGTGGATCCCCGGCATCGATGGCGACAGCCGCCTGCACATTCTGCACCAGGCGACGATCAACGCCAGCGTCGTGGGCGCGTTCAACCCGGTGGACCAGTGCCCCCGGTTCCTCTGCCCGGACAGCAACCAGCGCGAAATCCTGTACGTCAACCTGGACCTCGCGCCGGTCAACTCGCAGCCGTACCTGGCGACGCTGACGCACGAGCACCAGCACCTGATCCAGCATCACGTGGACGGCAACGAGGAGCGCTGGCTCAACGAGGGCCTGTCCCAGCTCGCCGAGCACCTGGCCGGGTTCCATCCCCGCTACATCAGCGGCGAGAACATGCGCGACTTCCTGCGCAACCCGGATCACCACCTCAACGGCTGGACGCTCACCGGCTACGACATGGGGCGCTACTACGGCGCGGCCTACCTGTGGACCGTGTACCTGTACGAGCGCTTCGGCCTGGATTTCATCCGCCACATGGCGTCACACCCTCACGATGGGCTGGCGGGCATCCAGCACGCGCTGGTCGAAACCGGCGCGGCGGCCTCGGTCGACGAGGTCTTCGCCGACTGGATTCTGGCGAACTACCTGGACGATCCGTACGTGGGCGACGGGCGCTTCTACTACCAGACGCTCGACCTGCCGATCCGCATCCGCCCGCGCCCGCTCGACCTGGCGGCGGCCTACCCGCGCTTCGAGTCCGTCAACCAGTACGGCGCGGTGTACAGCCGCCTGGACCGGCCCGGCGTCTACGACGTCAGCTTCGACGGCGCCGACCAGGCGTCGCCAGTGAGCATGACGCCGCACTCCGGCAGCGGGATGTGGTGGTCGTACAACGCCATCAATGGCGCGGCGCGCCTCACCGGGGCGTTCGATCTCGCCGGGCTGGACGCGGCGACGCTGGTCTTCAACGGGTGGTGGGCTATCGAGGACGAATACGACTGGCTGCACGTGCTCGTCTCGGGCGACGGGGGCGCGAGTTGGAGCATCGTGGGCGGCGACCGGGCGCAGCGGGACGGCTCGAACGCGCCGGGCCTGTACTACGCGGGCGAGTCGGAGGGCTGGGTCGAGGAGCGGATCGACCTGAGCGATTACGCGGGCGGGCCGGTGCTGATCCGTTTCGAGTACCTGACCGACGGCACGGCCAGCTTCGATGGCGTGGTGCTGGACGACGTCGGGATCGCCGAATTGGGCTACCGCGACGACGCCGAGAGCGATCAATCGGTGTGGGCGCCGGACGGCTTCCTGCGCATCACCGGCACGGTGCCCCAGCACTGGACCGTCGCCGTCGTCACCCACGGCCCGGCGGGCCGGACGACCGTCGAGCGGGTGGCGCTCGACGCGCTGAACACCGGGCGGGCGCGGGTCACCGTGCCGGACGGCGGATCGGTCACCCTGGTCGTCGGTGCGATGGCGCCCTTCACGTCCGCCGAGGCGCGCTACAAGCTGACCGTCCAGCCGGCGGAGGATTAGCGCGCCGGGGGCCGGTCGCGGTTCAGCATTGGGGAGTCGGGCGCGTGCGGCCCGGTCATGGCGACCAGTTGCGCCTCAAGTTCCTGGCGTTTTTGGTCGGCGGCGGCCTGGCCCGCCGCCAGCGCGCCCTGGTAGCGCCGGCGCAGCCCGCGCCGCATGCTGTCGCCCGACGCCGGCGTGAACAACAGCGCGGTCACCGTCCCGATCGCGCCCCCGCCGAGCACCCCGCCGAAAAATGCCAGCAATCGCCGCATGGCCTGTCTCTCCTGTCCGCCTGATCCGGTCCTGACGCCATTATAACGCGGAAGCCCGCGCCGGGCGTAGTGTCCCGGCCCGGCCCTCGTTTGTGCGAAATCCTTTACGCCTGCGCCCCGCCGCGTCCCAATCGAGTACAATAGGGGCACGCCAAATGCAGGACAAACGCGCATGACCAACCAACGCTCGCCCCATCCCCAGCATCCCACCCCGCCGCCCGGCGCCCAGGGTGACTGGTACGATCACGCCGTCCCGCGCCAGGGCTACACCGCGCCGCTGCCGCCGCCGCTGTACGGCGGGTCGCCCGCCGGGATCGCGCGCGGCCCGGCCAGCCTGCGCGCGCGCGCCGGGGTGGACAGCATGGCCTGGTGGCAGTTCAAGATCCGGCAGGGCGCGCTCTATGGCGGGGCGCTGGCCGCGCTGGGCCTCGTGGCCGCGATCGTTCTGGCGGTGGCCGGTGCCGGTGGGACGGTCGTGCTGGGGGCCGGGCTGGCGCTGATCGGGCTGGGGGCGCTGGTCTTCCTGCGCTACCTGGCCGCGCCGCTCACCTGCCGCTGGATCGTCACCGTGCCGGAGAATCGCTATTGGGTGATCGAGGACTACGACGGCTACACGATCGAGTACCTGGAGCCGGGCCGGTTGATCGTGCCCTGGCGGCGGAATACCCGCGCCCGCCCGTACGTGGACTTCAACACGGTGGCCGTCACCGAGCTGGTCGATGACGTGCTGGACTCCGACGCGCTGCCGGTCGATATCGAGGTGTCGGTGGTGATGACCTACAACCCGGCGCGCGCCGACGCCGGCTATTTCGCCACGCTGCGCCAGATGCGCAGCCCGGAGCAGTTCGCCGCCATGCTGGCGCGCGACGTGCGCGACATCGTGCGCAAGCACCTGAGCCTGCTCGACCCGGTCGCCGGGCAGCACGCGCTGGGCGACATCGCCTCGCTGGAAGGCGTGATCGTCGGCCAGCTCGCGGCGCGGTCGGCGTTGGGCCTGTTCCCGGCCTCGGACCGCCCGGTGACGGTGCACGTCCGCGCGCCGCAGCAGGTCAAGCAGGCGGTTCAGGCGCAGTGGGCTCGCGCCCGCGAAGGCTCGCAGACGCTGCTGGCGATCAAGGAGCTGGCGCGCGAGCTGAACCTGCCCTACGAGCAGGCGTTCCAACTGTTCTACGTCATGCAGCGCGGCGGCGCGCCGGGGCCGGACCACACCACCCCGCCGATCGTCGTGGTCCAGCCCGGCGGCGGCCAGCCCACCTGGACCGGCTCCGCGCGCGAAACCGCCGAGCACCGCCCGGCCAGCCCGCCGCCGGAGGCAGACGCCCCCACCATGCCGCGCCTGATCGCCGACCCGGAGCGCGCCCCGGACCCGTTCGACGTGCGCCGGCGGCGCCGCGCTCGCCGCGACGAGTGATCTCACGCCCGCGGGCGGGTTAGAACCCCGAGCAGCACGGCGCTTCGGCCCGCGGCTGGACGAACTGCCCGCCCAGCGGCACGCCTCGCGCGAACGGATTGCCGTTCACCTCGATGTCCGAGAAGGCCAGCGGCAGGCCGATCGCGTCGGTGAAGCCGGTGATCGCCCCGTCCTCGTCCACCGCGAACATGTCGGGCAGGTTTTGCAGGTGAATGTGAATGTGCGGCTCCGTCGTATTGCCGGAATTGCCCACCCGGCCAATTTCCTGCCTGGCGACCACGGTATCGCCCTCCGCGACGAGCAAGCTGCCCGGCTGCAGGTGCGCGATGAACAGGTAGACGTCACGCGCCACCTGGATCACGACGTGGTTGCCCGCCGGATGTTCGGCATCCGTCTCGACCTGCGGCTTCACGTCCGGCAGGTCATCGACGGCGCGCACGACGGTGCCGTTCGCCGGGGCGAGAACCGGCTGGCCGTAGGCGTAATAATCCTCGTTCGACTTGCCATCGCCGGAAAACGTGCTGCCATCCCGCCAGATCAAAAAGTCGTAGGCGTGGCGCTGCGGCGGCGCGATGACGTGGTAATTGTGCAGCGGATCCGGACCACTCCACCCCACGAACCACAGGCCATCGAACGGCAGCCGGAAGTTCACCGGGACCTCGATACCCACGGCAGGATCGTCGGGCAAGGGCTGAACCGGCTGGAAATCCAGCCCGGCTATTTCTCCGGACGAATCGAACGCAACTGTGAAGGTGACCTGAATCTCCCCCCAGGCGTAGATTCCACGAGTTATGGTTAGCTCGCGCGTCACCATCAGCGCGCGGCCATCGAGCCGTTCACCGACCGGCGCGCCGGCGGTCAGGAAGGCATGCGCCTGCTCGATCATGTCGAGCGTGATCTCGGCGCGCGCCTCCTCGTTCAGCCGCGCGTAGAGTGCATCGAGCTCGCCAGCCAGGAACAGATCGATGACTTCCTGGCTAGCGGCGCTGGCCTCTTCTTCGAGGGCGCTGAACTGGCCGGCCACGTCCGCGTAGGTGAGCGGCGGCACTTCGCCGCCGTCTTGCGCGGTGGCCGCGCTCAGCGGCAGGGCAAACAGGGCGATCAACACGACAAACACAATGCGTTTCATTCCAGTAGCTCCTAACGGGTGCGCCTGCGTACCAGCAGGCCTTATTCTCCTATACGGACTGCCAGCGGGCGAGTTGCAGGCGTGACGGGCCGCGGCGCTTTGCCACAGCCCGGATGTTGGCTATCATTGTCCGTGTCGCGACTCGTTTTCTCTTAGGCGGGATGACCATGACAAAGCACACGCTTGCGATCCTGATCACAGCCTGGCTCGCGTTCGCCGCGCCCCTCGCGCACCCGGCAGCGCTGGCCCAGGACGCGCCGCCCACCCTTCACCTGGAGGACGTCCGCGCCCTGGCCTACGGCGGCGACATGCTGGCAGTATCCGATGGCAACGACATCCGGCTCTACGACGCCGATTTGACCGAGATCCGCGTGCTGCGCGGCCACAGCAAACCCGTGCGCGGGCTGGCCTGGTCGCCGGACGGCGCGCAGATCGCCAGCGCCAGCCTCGACGAGACGCTACGCATCTGGGACGCGGCCACCGGGCAGGCCACCGCCACCCTGACCGGCCACACCGATTGGGTCTTCGCGGTGGCGTGGTCGCCGGACGGGACGCAGATCGCCAGCGGCAGCGCCGATCACACCGCCCGCGTGTGGGACGCGGGAGGCGGCCAGACGCTCGCCGTGCTGGAAGGTCACGAAAAGAGCGTGACGGCGGTGGCGTGGTCGCCGGACGGGACGCAGATCGCCACCGGCAGCGCCGACCAGACCGCCCGCGTGTGGGATGCCAGGGGCGGCGAAGCGCTCGCCGTGCTGGAGGGCCACGGCGACGGCGTGACCTCGGTGGCGTGGTCGCCGGACGGCGCGCAGATCGCCACCGCCAGTTGGGACACGTCGGTCCGCCTGTGGGACCCGGCCACCGGCGACGAACTGGCAAGCCTGGGTGATCACGAGGACAGCGTGAGCGCGGTCGTCTGGCCGGCGGAGGGGCCGTTCCTCGCCACGGCGGGCCGCGACGGCGCCGTGATCGTGTGGGACGCCGAAACCGGGCGCGCAGCGACAGAGTTCCGGCGGGAGGGGGTGACCTTCTTCGCGCTGGCCTGGTCGCCCGACGGCGCCACCCTGGCGAGCGCCGACCTCGACGGCACGGTCACGTTCTGGGACGTGTCCGGCCTGGGCGCGGACTGAGCGCGCCAGCCGCCGCGCAGCCCTCAAAAGTTTCAGTTCGGTTTGCAGATCCGCGCTTCTGGCGTATCCTTAAGTCAACGGGCCATCAGACCAGGAGCGCAGCCGTGTCTTCATCTTCCGGCGGTCGGAGCCGTTTCCGGCAGCACGCAGAGTTCTTTCTCCTCGTGGGCGCGGTGGCGCTGGCCGCGCTGGCGTTGTTCGTGGCGCTGCGTAGCGAGCGGCGCGTGACGCTCGACCCCGGCCAGGAAGTCGCCGTCACCGATGCCGAGGCGATCCTGGAGCGCGCCAACGACGCGGTGAATTTCGCCGACGGCATCCTGAGCTTCCTCGAAGGCGTGTCGGTCCTGGTCGCGATCGCGGTGGCCGCCGGGGGGCTGCTGGTGCGCAGCACCATCCAGCGGCAGGCCGACGCCACGACGAAGTTCGCCGAGGAAACCGAGCGCCGGCTGGCCGAGCGCGAGCAGCGCCTCGACGAGATGGAGGCGGCCTTCACCCAGCGGCTGGAAGGGATGGTGGCCGACACCCGGCGCGAGATCCAGGCCGTGAAGGAACAGGGCCGCGAGTCGTTTCGCGTGCTGTCGCTGCTGGTCCTGGCCGAGCAGCAGGTCCGCGCCCGCAACATCGACACCGCCCTCGAAATGCTGCACAGCGCCCGCGCGCTCGATCCCGACAACCACGCGGCCAACTACCTGCTCGGCTACCTGTACACCTCGCGGCGCGAATACGACCGGGCCATCGAGCTGCTCGAGCAGGCGCTGGAGCAGGAGGCGGGCTTCACCCCGGCGATTGCCGCGCTGGGGCTGGCGCTGCGCCGCAAGGGCGACACGCTCGACACGCCCGGCCAGCACGACGAGCGCGACCGCCTGTGGGCCGCCGCCGAGCGCAAGCTGATCGAGGCGCTGCACAAAGACCCGCGCCTGACCGACGCCGACGGTGAGTCCTATTACGGCACGCTGGGCGGGCTGTACCGCCGCCAGGGGCGCCACAACGCCGCGATCGACGCCTACGAACAGGCCCACCGTGTCACGCCCAACAAGTCGTACCCGATCATCAACCTGGCGACGCTCTACCACCACCAGGGCAACCAGGACCGCGCGGCGCACTTTTTCCGGCAGGTGATCGATGCCGCCGTGCTCCAGCTCGACGACGACCCGCGCGACCAGTGGACGCGGGCCGATTACGCCCAGGCGCTGCTGGCGACGGGCGACGTGGAGGCGGCGCTGAGCCAGCTCCAGATGCTGATCGACCAGAACGCGCCGCGCGGCCTGCTCGAAACGGTGCGCAGCGGCCTGGAATTTCTCGGTGAAGCGCCGGAGCCGGTGAAGGGTCTCGACGCCATGCTGCACCTGGTCGACTCGGCGCTCGAAACGACAGCATGACCGGACACGATCCAGCGCATTCCGATACGGCCTGCCTGCTGCAGATGGCCTTTGGCCGGGCAGCGCCCACGACCCCGATCCCCGTGGCCGAGGGCCAGGGCGCGCGCAGCCTGGCGCTGGCGCTCGACGGCGAGGGACTGCCGCCGCGCGTGATCCTGCACCGCTACCGGCCCAGCCAACAGGCGCGCGCGTGGCGCGCGTTCACCGCCATGCAGGCCCTGCGCGAGCAGCGGTTCCCGGTCCCGGAGGTTTATTACTTCGGCTGGAGCCATCACACACGCTACGTCGTCCTGCTGATGGAATACGTCGAGGGGCGCGGCGACGAGGGCCAACCCGGCGCGTTCTTTTACCGCGTGGGGCCGGGCTTCGCGCAGACGCTCGCCGCCCTGCACCGGATCGCCTGGAAGCGCCCGCCCGACCTGCCGGTGTGGCCCTTCCGGCTGGCGTTCAACGACGTGGCCCGGCGCGTCCGGCGGCTGAAATCGGGCGAGCTGACCGAAATTCTGGGCTGGCTGGTGCCCCAGGTCGCGCAGATCGTGAACCTGCCGCAGGTGGTCATTCACGGCGACTACACGCTGAGCAAGATCGTCGCGAACCGCACGGAGGTCAGCGCGGTGTTGGGCTGGGAACAGGCTAGCCTGGCCGATCCCCGCTTCGACGTGGGCTATACCAGCGCGGCGCTGAGCGTATACGGCGTGGCCTTCAGCGATCAGTTCATCGACGCCTACCAGGACGCCGCCGGGCCGCTGATGGATCGCGTCTTCTGGGAGGTCTTCGGAGCGCTGCGCCTGCTGGTGGCGCTCGGCGAGCGGCTGGCCCGGCTGCCCCAGGAACAAATGGAGGCCGCGCTGGACGAGATCGGCCCGGCGTGGGAAGGGCTGTTGCAGTTCGTCGAGGCGCGCACCGGGCTGCGCCTGTGACCCTGCCGCCGGGAGATCGTGGTACAATCCCGCCCGGCTGTTCGGCTATTTTTTTCGCACAGGAAGGACGCAAAAAACCCTGATGGATAACCGCATTCAGAAAATGGCGCAGGTCTTGATCAACTATTCGACCGAGGTCAAGCCGGGCGACCGCGTTTTGATCCGCAGCAAATCCCCGGCGGGCGAGCCGCTGGCCCAGGCGCTGTACGACGAGGCGCTGCGCGCGGGCGGGCTGCCCTTCGTCTACATCCACATGAGCCAGGAAGACCCGATCGCGCTCGGCTCGACGGCGAGCCTGGAGCAGCTCGCGGCGGTCAACCCCATGCTGGAGCTGATGTACCGCGAGGCGGACGTCGTGATCCGCATCGAGGCGGACGAGAACATGCGCAACCGCTCGGCCTACCCGCTGGACCGCCAGTCGGCGCGGGCCGCCGCGCACGCCGCGCTGATCACGATCCAGATGAAGCGCCAGGCCGACAAGACGCTGCGCCGCTGCACCACCCAGTTCCCCACCTTCGCCTATGCCCAGGGCGCGGGGATGTCGCTGCGCCAGTACGAGGATTTCCTGTACGGCGCGTGCAAGGTCGACCTCGACGACCCCGTCGGCGCGTGGAAAGCCGTCTACGACTCCCACCAGCGGCTGATCGACTGGCTGAAGGGCAAGAAGCGGCTCCAGGTGAAGGGCGAGCACATCGACCTGGAAATGTCGATCGAGGGGCGCCTGTTCTGGAACGCGGGCGGCAAGGAGAACTTCCCGGACGGCGAGATTTTCACCGGGCCGGTCGAGGACAGCGCCAACGGCTGGGTGCGCTTCAGCTATCCCGCGTTCTATGACGGCAACGAGGTCAAGGGCGCCAGACTGACGTTCAAGGATGGGCTGGTCGTGGAGGCCAAAGCGGACACCAACGAGGCGTTCCTCAACGCCACGCTGGACCGCGATCCGGGCGCGCGGCGGCTGGGCGAGTTCGCCATCGGCACCAACCGCGACATCCAGCAGTTCACCGGGACGATCCTGTTCGACGAGAAGATCGGCGGGACGGTGCACATGGCCGTCGGGCAGGGCTACGCCGAAACCGGCAGCGTGAACGCGTCCTCGGTCCACTGGGACATGATCTGCGACATGCGCCAGGGCGGCGAGATCATCGTCGATGGCGAGCTGTTCTACAAGGACGGCGAGTTCACGATCTAGCGCCCGCCGGGCGAGGTGTGCGGAAAAACAACAAGCCCCTACCGGCGCGGGTAGGGGCTTGGCGGGTGGCTCCTGAGGTAGGATTCGAACCTACAACCCTCCGGTTAACAGCCGGATGCTCTGCCGTTGAGCTACTCAGGAAGGTGCCCAAAAGCATACCAGACGCGCCGGGGACTGTCAAGAGAAAACCGCCGTTTTTGAGAAAGTTTGGACAAAGCAACCAAAGGCCGTTTTTTGCCGTCCGTTCTATGCGCAGTAAGATTGTCGGAACCTGTCATCATCGTCGCGGGTGGGAGATAACTACTGTATGGCTCTCGTCGTTCGCAAGGTCGAAACCAAACGTGAGCGCGATGCTCTCGTGAATTTTCCGTGGACGCTCTACCGGGGCAACCCGTACTGGGTGCCCACCCTGCTGTCGATGAAGCGCGAGCACCTCGACCAGCAGAAGAATCCCTCGTGGCACCACATGGACGGCGAGTACTTCGTCGCCTGGCAAGGTGACCGCCCGGTCGGCACCATCGCCGCCTTCGTCAACCACCGCCACAACGAGTATTACAGCGAAAATATCGGCTTCTTCGGCCTGTTCGACACGATCGACGATCAGGACGTCGCCACCGCCCTGCTCGAAACTGCCGCCGAACACGTCCGCGGGCGGGGCTGCGACGCGATCCGCGGACCGGCCACGTTTTCGACCAACGACGAATGCGCGCTGTTGATCGACGGCTTCGATGATCCACCGCGCGTGCTGATGCCGTATAACTACCCGTACTACCAGCGGCTGATCGAGAACGCGCCCGGCTACGACAAGGTCATGGATCTCTACAGCTACAAGTTCACGCTGGAGGGCGTCAACCGCGCCGAGAAGAAATTCGCCAAGCTGCTGCGCGTCACCGAGCTGAACAACAAGCGCCGGGGGATCGTCGTCAAGACGCTGGACCTGAAGAACCTGAAAGAGGAATTCTGGAAGCTGAAGCAGATCTACAACAAAGCCTGGGAGAAAAACTGGGGGTTCGTCCCGTTCTCGGACGAAGAACTCGACGAGATGGTGGCGGGCCTGGGCCGGTTCTTCGAGCCGCGGCTGGCCTTCTTCGCGGAGGTCGATGGCAGGCCGGTCGCCTTCCTGCTCGGCATCCCGGACATGAACCAGGTGCTGCACCGCGCCTATCCGCGGCCCGGCAAGCCGGAGATCGTCAGCCTGCTGCAAGTGTTGTGGCACTGGAAAGTGCGCCCCAAGCTCACGCGGTTTCGCGTGATGCTGATGGGCGTCGAGGAGGGCTACCGCAACATCGGCGTCGAGTCCGCGATGTTCGTCGAGGTCTTCAAAGCGGCGATCGCGATGGGCAACTGGGAATATGCCGATGGCGGGTGGGTGCTCGAAACCAACGAGCCGATGATCCGCCTGTGCGACGCCTTCAACGGCGAGCTGTACAAACGCTACCGCTTTTACCAGCGGTCGCTGGTCTGAGGGAACGAGGGGAAAGGGGAGACGATGGTCGCGCCGGTTTCTGTGCGCAAGGTGGCGTCGAAGGCGGATTACGAAACGTTCCTGCGCTTTCCGTGGACCCATTACCGGGGCAGCCCGTACTGGGTGCCGCAGTTGGTGTCGATGGTCCGGCACAAGCTCGACAAGCGCAAAAACCCCACCTGGAAACACCTGGAAGGCGAGTATTTCATGGCGTGGCGCGGCGACCAGCCCGTGGGGACGGTGGCGGCGTTCGTCAACCACCGCCACAACGAGTTCCACCACGAGCACATCGGCTTCTTCGGCCTGTTCGAGTCCATCGACGACCAGGACGTCGCCAACGCGCTGCTCGACACGGCAGCGGCGCACGTCCGCGGGATGGGCTACGACGCGATCCGCGGCCCGGCCAGCTTCTCGACGAATGACGAATGCGGCGTTCTGCTCAACGGCTACGACGCCGTGCCCGCCGTGCTGACCCCGTACAATTACGCGTACTACCCGCGCCTGCTCGACAACGCGCCCGGCTTCGACAAAGTGATGGACCTGTACAGTTATCACTTCACGCTGGAGAAGTTTCACGCGTCCAAGTCGCTCGAACAGGCGCTGCGCGTGGCGCGCCGGAACAACGCCCGCCGCAAGATCTCCGTGCGCACGCTCGACGGCAGGCGCGTCAAGGCGGAGCTGGAGACGCTGCGGGCGATCTACAACGAGGCGTGGGACGACAACTGGGGATTCGTCCCGCTCTCCGACGAGGAGTTGGACGAGTTGGTGAAAGACCTGGGCCGCTTCCTGGAGCCGCGCCTGACCCTGTTCGCGTCCGTCGAGGATAAGCCGGTGGCGTTTTTGCTCGCGTTCCCGGACCTCAACCAGGTGCTGCACCGCGTCTATCCGCGGCCCGGCAAGCCGGAGATCGTCAGCCTGGCCCAGGCGCTGTGGCACTGGAAGATCCGGCCCAAAATCGCGCGGATTCGCATCGCGCTGCTGGGCGTGAATGAAGGGTACCGGGGCATCGGGGTCGAGGCCGCCCTGTTCGCCCGGCTGTTCGAGATTTTTCAGGAGCTGTACGACGAAACGATCTGGCGCTCGGCGGACGCGGGCTGGGTGCTGGAAACCAACGAGCCGATGGACCGCCTGGTCCTCGCGTTGGGGGGAGAACGCTATCGACAGTATCGCTTCTACGAGCGGGCGCTGGCGCCCCGGTAGCAAGCAGAGAGAGGAACCATGACTGGCAAAACCGTCCTGATCGTCGATGATGAACCCACCATGGTGGACCTGCTGACGACGTTTCTCACGATGAAGGGATTCGAAGTGCACGGCGTGTACAGCGGCCAGGCCGGCCTGGACACGGCCCGGCAGGTACATCCCGACGTGCTGCTGCTCGACCTGATGCTGCCCGACATCGACGGCTTCGAAGTGTGCCGCCGCCTGCGGTCCACTCCCGCGTTTGCCACGCTGCCGGTCGTGGTCATCTCGGCGCGCACCGAATCCGAGGCCATCGAGCGCGCGATGCAGGCCGGTGCCAACATCTACCTGACCAAGCCGCTCCGCCTGCCGGACCTGTTGAACGAGATCGAGAAGCTGCTGCCCTGAGCGCCCGTCGCCGGGCGGAGAAAGACTGAACCGGGGGGAAGGCACCGCGCCACCACGCGGGCACGGGGGTCAATCGAGGCTTGCCAGCGCGTCCTCGGCGGCCTGCAGGGCGGGCGTCCCGTTCAGCACGTCGCTCAGGGCGCTTTCGAGCGCCACGGCGGCGGCGTTGTTGCGCTGGGCCGCCGGGATGATCCGCGCGGTGGCGAGCAGGTCCTGGGCGAAGGCGGCGTATTCGCTGTCGTCCCACAGGCGCAGGGCGCCCAACTGCGACGGCAGCATCCCCAGCGCCTCGGTTAACGTGCTGTGCTGGTTGATGCGCATCATCCACGACAGGAACGCGCGCGCCTGCCGCTGGTGGTCCGGGTCCTGCGTGGTCAGCACCCACATCCAGCCATCCAGCGCGGTCAGCGAATCCCCGTCGTGCGTCGGCACCGGCGCCAGCCCGACGTTCGGCACGTCCTCGCGGCGCTTGAAGTAGGTCGCCGTGTCGACCATCACCATGTTCGCTTCACCGGCCTCGAAGGCGTCCCAATACACGTCGAACTGCGTGTAATCCAGCAACGCGGGATCGAAGATGCCCAGCGCGACGGCTCGCTCGTAATAGTCCAGCACCGCCAGCAGCGCATTTCGATCCAGGGCCGGATTGCCGCCGGCATCCACCAGCGCGCCGCCCGCCGCCAGGTATTGCAGCAGGACCGTCCAACTGACGAGCGTGCCCGTCCCGGCACCCGCCGGGAACAGGTATTCCGGCGCCTGGTCGAGCACGTCGTCGAAGCTCAGCAGCGGCTCGTCGAACACCGACGAACGGTAAACCACATGATAGATATTGAGCACGTAGGGCAGCCCGTACAGCACGCCGTCGATCTCGCCGAGCGCGCGCGTGCCCGGTACCAGCCCGTTGAGGATGTCGGTGGGCAGCCAGTCTTCGAGCGGCACGATCAGCCCCTCGGTGGCCGCGGCGAGCATGTCCGAGCGGCGCATCAGCGTCAGGTCGGGAACGGCGCGCGGCGCGACCGGGAGCGCCGTCCGCAGCGTGGGCAGGATGCCGCCCAGGCCGCTGGCGCGCTTGCGCCGCACCTCGAAGTTATACGTCGCGTAGGTCTGCCGGAAGCCGTCGAACTGGTCGAGCAGCACCCGCTCGGCGTCGGTATCGGCTTTGGGATATAACTCGTCGGGCCACCAGAGCTGGATGCGGAGCGGATCGCGCGTCGGCTGTGGGGTGGGCGTGGCCTGCGCGGCCTGGTCGGGTAAAGCGCCGTCCGCGCTACGCGACGAAATGAGCGTTTCGGTCGAGGCCGCTTGCGCCGCGATGGTCGGCTCCAGGCCGCGCGGCGCCTCGACAGACGCGGGCGCGCCGGATCCGCACGCGCTCGCCGCCACCGCCGCGAGCAGCCCCGCTCCCGCAACCACTATCACGCGCCGCCACATACGCCGCCCTTTACCGGTGCCATACACCGGAACGCGCGCCCCGTTTCAGGACGCGTCCTGCATCACGCGGTCGACCATCTGGTTGAGCGTATCCAGGTTGGCGACCGTCAGATCGGTGTCGGGGATGTAGATGTCGAACGTCTCCTCGACGTACACACCAAAATAGGCCAGCGAGAAGGAATCGATCAGGCCGCCGGTGATCATCGGCTCGTCGTCCCCCAGGCCATAGCCGGGATTGCGGATCAGCTCGTTGAGCACGAAGGTGCGGATTTTGTCTTTGACTTCGGTTCGGTCCATGGTGTACACCGCCTCGAACGGGTTAGAATCCCTGGTAAACGAACGGCGCGCCGGTGTCGACCTGGCTCGTCAGGAACAACGCCAGGATCGCCAGCGCCAGCAGCGCCGCCTGGGCCAGCCGCGGCCATCGCAGAAACACCAGCTCGTCACCGCGCCGGTACTGCACCCAGTCTAACCACAATGCGGGCAGAATGACAACAAAAACTCGCACCGTCGGGCGGCGCAGGTCCGAGAAATCGAGCATCCCCTGCCAGTATTCGAGGGCGCGCGGCACGTCCGGCGTGCGGAACGGCACCCAGGCGAGCACGACCAGCGTCACCACGAATAGCATAGCGAGCGTCTGGCGCCAGCGCGGTTGGTGTTGGGGCGGGCCTGCCGGTCGCCACAGGGCCAGCAGGCGCTCGCCGACGAGGTAGACGCCGTGCAGCGCGCCCCACAGCAGCATGCTCCAGCCGGGGCCGTGCCACAGCCCGCTGGCGAGCATGGTCAGCATCGGCGGCAGCAGCAGGTTGGGCACGTTGGTCCGGCTGGGATTGCGGCGCAGCAGGGCGCGGCTGGTCGGGAAGTAGATGTAGTCGCGCAGCCAGTGCGACAGGGTGATATGCCAGCGGTTCCAGAACTCGGTCAGGTTGCGCGAGAAATACGGCGTGGCGAAGTTGGCTGCCAGCTCGATCCCGAACAGGCCGCTGACGCCGCGCACGATGTTGGTGTACCCGGCGAAATCGTTGTACAGCGCCAGGGCATAGATCAGCAGGTAGCCGATCAACTGGGGCGCGCCGAACTGGTCGGGATTGGCAAACACGCCGCGCGGCAGCATAAGCGTGAGCGTGTCGGCCAGCACCAGCTTGCGCACCGCCCCCAGCACGATGAGCGTGAAGCTGCGCGCCAGTTGGTCGTTGTCCACCACGCGGGGCGCGGCCAGCCGGGGCAGAAAGTCCCGCGCGCGCTCGATGGGGCCGGACAGCAGCTTGGGAAAATACGCCATGTACAGCGCGAAGTCGACCAGATCGGTGGCGGGCGCGACCTGCTTGCGGTACACGTCGATCAGGTACGAGATCACGGCGACGATGTAGAACGACATGCCGACCGGCAGCAGGACGGACAGGCCGCCCGCGCCGCTCTCCACGCCCCAGGTGTCGAGCCGGGCAAGCAGGTCCGGCACGAAGAAATCCTCGTACTTGAACACGGCCAGCGCCGCCAGGTTGATCCCCACCCCGGCCCACAGCGCGGCCCGCCGGGGCGTTCCCCCGGCGCGGATGCGCCCGGCCAGCGCGAAATTCGCCAGCGTGAGGATCGCCAGCACGAGCGCGTACCACCACGACCACGTCAGGTAGAAGGTATACGACGCGACCAGCAGCAGGATATTCTGCGGGCGGCGCGGCAGCGCGTAATACAGCGCCAGGACGAGCAGCACGTACCCGGCGAATGAGAATGAAGTGATTGTCATGGTGATTTCGTCCTAATCTGCGAGGGCCCCGAATGCCCCCTCCTCGACCGCCTCACCGACTCGCTCGCCCAGCCAGCGGCTGATCACCCGCGCGCCCGTCGCGTTCAGGTGGTTGAAGTCCGCCCAGTTCTCATCGGCGACCAACGCCTCCAGGTGGTTGGTCGTGAAAAACGGGACGCCCTTCGCCTCGGTGCGCGCCCCGATCGCCGCCATCGAATCCGCGTAGTCGCTCTGCCGGTCGGCGCGGCCCTCCAGCGCCACGGGATGGACCGGCATTTCGACGATGACGACGCGCGTTTGCGGGGGGCGGTGAAAGGCCAGCATTTCGTCCAGCCGGCTCAGCCACGCCTCGCTAATCGCGTAGTTCGAGCGCTCCAGGCGGCCCCGATCGCCGGACGGAATGGGAAATGTGATGCGTTCGTCGGTGGGATAGAACCCGTTCGCCAGGATCATCCGGTCGAGATACGCTCGCCTGTCCCCGCTGAGGGTATTGAAAAAGGCATTGACCAGCGGGCGGCTGTAACCGTAGAGCCTGGAATGCTCGGCCAGCCAACCGTGCAGCGAGAACTGGCCCTGCTGGTATTTGAGCCAGGGCAGCGCGGCCAGCGAGCCTCCATCCCCGTCATTGCCCAACCGGGGCGACACGCCGAACACGAGCAGGCGCGGCTGTACCACGCGCGTGACATACTGCGCCAGCAGCACGCCCGTATACTCGCCCGCGCCGTCTACGCCGAAGTTGAAGCAGGTGATCGGCTGCCCGGCAGCGGCCTGGTACGCCTGCTCGAAATCCGCCGGGCTCAGGCCGCGATCCACGATCGAGGTGCCGAGAAATACGCAGTCTACGCTCCCCATCTCGCGCAGGCGCTGGAGCTTGATCTCGAAGTCGACGTGCTGGTTTCGCACGCTCGGCGCGGGAAGCCTCGACTGGACGGCGGGCACGCGCAGCACGGCCTCGATGAGGAGAACGTAGATCGCCACGAAGGCCGCCGCCAGGACGAGCGTGTAGCCTGCCGGGGGCGTGAGCTTCAGCGTGCGGGGTCGATAGTCGCGCCAGAGTCGTCGCAGCGTCACGGCAGATCACCCCTCCCCATGCGCAAGCCGCTCGCCCAGCCAGCGGCTGAGGATGCGCGCGCCCGTCGCGTTGACGTGCTGCCCGTCCTGTGCCCAACCGTCACCGGGGATCATGTCGAGCGGGTTGGTCTGCCACAACGGCACACCCGCCGCCGCGGCCCGCGCGCCCAGCTCGTCGATGTACGCCGCATACGCCCCCGCGCCGCCGTCGAACTGCTCGCGGAAGAACTGCGGCAGCGGCATGTCGACCAGCACGACCTGCGTCTGACCGTGCAGCGCCAGCACCCGGTCCAGCCCGGCCAGTTCCTGGGGCGAGAAGGCGAAGGGATCGAAATAGGGCGGCGTGCTGATCGTCGCCGGGTCGAGCGGGCGCGTGGAAACGAACGGCGTGTAGCCGCTGCGCGGGGCGCGCTTGTGCTCGCTGAGGCGGTTGGCGAACTCGTGCTTCATCCAGTTGCGATAGGCGAGGTAATGCCGGAACGCCGACGAGTGTTCCGTCAGCCAGCCGGTGACCGAGAACGCGCCGCGCTCGTAGCGCACCCAGGGCGTCCCGGTGATGTCGGCGTAGATGCGCCCCGAATCCGACGCGCCCTCGGCCACCGCCCGCAGCGTCAGCCCATAGACCAGCAGCCGGGGCCGGTAGCGCTCGACGAGCAGCTCGGCGATAGGCCCGCCGGTCCTGGCGGTGAGCGCGGGGATGCCGAAGTTGAAGCACGTCAGCGGCTGGCCGGCCCGCGCGGTATACGCCCCGGCGATCAGCGCCGGGTCGAGGCTGTTGAGCACGACCGAGCTGCCCAGCAGGATGCAGTCGACGCCGCCCTCGCGCGCCGCCAGGTCGTCGAGCAGCCCGATTTTCTGGTCGAAGGTGGTATTCGCGCTGCCGACGGCGACCGGCACGCTCGAACCGTCGAGCCACAGCCGCGCGGCGGCCTCGCTCGCCCCGGCGATCAGGGCCAGAATGCACAAGGCCAGCGCGAATGTCTGGCCCGGTAGAAACGAGAGCGAAAGCGTGGATGAGGACGGGAGTTTCATAAAATCTGGCGGAGGGGGTGGGATTCGAACCCACGGTAGCGTGAAACGCTACAACGGTTTTCGAGACCGCCCCAATCAACCACTCTGGCACCCCTCCGAAACGGTTGTATGCGGTTGTTATTTCTGGCCCTCGGCGCGCAGCCGGGTGAAAAAGCGCACCAGCAGGTCCGCGGCTTCGTCCGCCAGCACGCCGCGCGTCACCTCGACCCGGTGATTGAGCGCGGGATGCGCCAGCAGGTCCATCACGCTGCCCCCCGCGCCGGCTTTTGGATCGGGCGCGCCCACCACCAGACGCGGCAGCCGGGCCAGGATCATCGCGCCCGCGCACATCGCGCACGGCTCAAGCGTACAGTATAACGTGACGCCTTCGAGCCGCCAATGGCCGATCACCCGCGAAGCCTCCCGGATGGCGAGCAGCTCCGCGTGGGCGGTGGGGTCGCCATCGATCTCGCGCCGGTTGTGCGCCCGCGCGATGATCGCGCCGTCCAGAACGGCGACCGCGCCAACCGGCACGTCGCCATGCTCGGTCGCGCGGCGCGCCTCGTCGAGCGCGTGGCGCATCCAGGTGACATCGTCCATCGTGGGGGGCATTATATCACGCTCCGCGAGCGAGTGGAAGAGCCAGTTAGAACAGCGAAAGCTGGTTGGGCGCCACCGGCGGCTCGTCGTCCTCGTAGGCGTCGTCCTCGTAGAGGTCGTCGCCGGGGACGTCGCCCTCGTCGTCGCCGTCGAAGCCCGCGCCGTCCGGCTCGCCGTCTTCACCGTCCGGCGGCGCGCCCGCCTCGTCGAGCGCGGCTTCCGGCACGGCGATCTCGTCTACGTCCCCGGCGAGGTTATCCCCGACAGGATCACCAGCGGGCGCGGCGTCCTGCTCCGGCGCGTGGACCGCTTCGGCGGGCGCGTCGGGGTCCAGCGGGCCGAGCGCCTCAGCCTGGGCGCGCAATGCCTCCAGCTCGCCCTCGTCCAGGCCGCTGTGCAGCAGCACGTGGCGCAGCGTCGGCTCGGTCACCGCGTCGCCGGCGCGGATCACGTAGATATAGTGGGAGCGCAGGCACGCCTGCCAATCGTCGAAAAAGATGCCCATGTCAAGATCGAGCCCGGTCTCTAGTGCGCTCAGAACGCCCTTCTTTCCATCCAGAATCCACCACCCACGCACGGGCGGGTGCTGCCCCGCCCGGATCACACCCGGTATAACGATCTGCCCGATCTACACCCGCTCGACGCCGCTGCCCGCGGCGGCCTGGGTGACGTACAGGTGCGGCTCCAGCCCCGTCTTTTCGGCGTAGACCGGTCCCACCGCGGCCACGAACGCCTCGACGGCCCCCTCGTCGACGAGCGCCACCGCGCACCCGCCAAAGCCGGCCCCGGTCATGCGCGCGCCGTAACAGCCCGCCTGGGCGTTGGCGATGTCCACCATCACGTCCAGCTCGTAGCAGCTCACCTCGTAATCGTCGCGCAGGCTGGCGTGGCTGTCGCGCAGCGCCTGGCCCGCCGTTTTCAGGCCGCCGCCGTGCGTGCTGCCCAGGGCCAGCGCCGCCGCCTGCACGCGCAGGTTTTCGGTGATAATGTGCCGCGCGCGGCGGTACAGCACGCTCGACAGCCGGTCGCGGGCCGCCTCCAGCCCATCGCGGGTGGCATCGCGCAGCGCCTCCACGCCGAGGATCTCGGCGGCGGCTTCGCACTCCTCGCGGCGGCGCGCATACGCCGAATCGACCAGCCCGCGCCGCTTGGCCGTGTCCATGATCACGATGCTGGCCCCGGCGGGCATCTTCACCTGCCGGACGTCCAGGCTGCGGCAGTCGATCAACAGCGCGTGTTGCGCCACGCCCATCGCCGAGGCCATCTGGTCCATCACGCCGCACGGCATCCCGATGAACTGGTGCTCGACCTCGACCCCGGCCAGCGCCTTGTCCTGCTGGGACATCTCCGCGCCGGTCAGCGCCAGCCCCAGCTCGATCATGACCACTTCGACCGCCGCCGACGACGACAGCCCCGCGCCGATCGGGATGTCGCCGCCGATCACCGCGTCGAAGCCGGGCAGGCTGTGCCCCCGGTTCTGGAGCCACCACAGCGCCCCGCGCGGGTACTTGCTCCAGGCGGGCAGGTCGGGATCGTCCAGGTCGTCGATCGAAAACTGCGTGTCGCTGTGGAAATCGACCGACACCAGGGTCACGGTCGAGTCGGCGCGCGGGCGGGCCGCCACGTGGACGGCGCGCTCGATGGCGGCGGGCAGCACGAACCCGTCGTTGTAGTCGGTGTGCTCGCCGATCAGGTTGACGCGGCCCGGCGCGCGCGCCACCAGGGCCGGGGCCTCGTCGAATTGCTCGCGAAATCTATCCAGAACGGTGTCACGTACGGTCATGCAAAGCCTCTATTCAGTTCGAGGAAAATCAGCCTACAGGTGCCAACTATACTGCACTTCCGCCGCCCTCGCACCCGGTCAGCGGCTGTTCAGGTAATGCACGGCGCTCTGCTCGCGCAGGCGGGCGGCGGCCTGCTCGGCGGTGATGTCGCGCTGGGGCGTGCCCAGCATCTCGTAGCCCACCATGAACTTCTTGACCGTGGCCGAGCGCAGCAGCGGCGGGTAGAAGTGCGCGTGCAGGTGCCAGTACGGGTAATGGCTGCCGACGACCGGCTGCTGGTGAAAGCCCATGCTGTACGGGAACGAGGTGCGGAACAGGTTGTCGTAGCGGACCGTCAGGTGATGCAGCGCGTCGGCCAGCGCGTCGCGCTCGGCAGTGTCCAGCTCGGGGATGTCCCGCGCCGGGCGGTTGCTGACCAGCAGCGTCTCGAACGGCCAGATCGCCCAGAACGGCACCAGGACGGTCCAATGCTCGTTGGCGTAGACGATCCGCTCGGCGCGGCGCTGTTCTTCGGCCAGGTAGTCGGCCAGCAGCGTCGTGCCGTGCGCCGCGTAATAGTCGCGCTGGCTGGCGATCTCCTTCTCGATCTCGCGCGGCATCCGCCCCGTGGACCAGATCTGCCCGTGCGGGTGCGGGTTGGAACAGCCCATCATCGCGCCCTTGTTCTCGAAGATCTGCACGTAGCCGATGAAATCGCGCTCACCCAGGTCGCTGGTTTGCTCGGCCCAGGTATCGACCACGCGCCGGATGTCGCCCGTTTCCATCTGGGCCAGCGTCAGGTCGTGGCGCGGGCTGAAGCAGATCACCCGGCAGATCCCGCGCTCGCCCTGGACGCGAAACAGCGGGTGATCGTCCGGCTCGTCGGTGGGCGTGTCCGGCAGCAGCGCGGGAAAGTCGTTGTCGAAGACGAACGTGCGCGTGTAGTCGGGGTTGCGGTTGCCCCCGGCGCGCTCGTTGCCGGGACACAGGTAGCAGGCCGGGTCGTACTGCGGGCGGGTTTCGGGCGGCGTATCCTCGACCTGGCCCTGCCAGGGCCGCCTGGCGCGGTGCGGCGACACGAGAATCCACTCGCCGGTGAGCGGGTTATAGCGCCGGTGGGGGTGTTCGCTGGGATCAAACATGGTCGCACTAACCTTTGATGGCGCGCTGCAAAAGGCACAACTCTATGCCTAATCTTAGCGCAGAAATCGCGGCGGTTGAAGAGGCCATCGATCACAAAAAACTCCCCGGCGACGGAGTTGCCGCCGGGGAGTCTGTGTATCAGATGCGGGTGATTGGCGCGCCGGGCTCGGCTAGCCGATCGGCTCCAGCCAGTATTCGCCGCGCTCGCCCTCGGCAGTCCAGCCGATCAGGCTGCCGTACTGGACCTGCCACCAGATGCGGTTATCGCTGCCGCACTGCGGCCCGCTGAGCACCACGAACTGGCCGCCGCCGGGGATCTCGCCGATGATCGCGCTGCCGCTGCCCGTGCCGGGCTGGCTGCGCAGGACGTTCGGCTCGCCGGGCGTCACGCGGGCGGTGATGCCGGGCACCAACCGCGTCGGGCCGCTGTTGACGCACACGAACGGCGCCACCCAGTAGCTGCTCCCCTGGCTCTCGCCGGTCCAGCCGACGACGCCCTGATAGTTGACCTGCCACCAGTTGATCCCCTCGTTGTCACACTGGGGCCCGGAGAGCACGCGGAAGAACGCGCTGCCCGGAATCTGGCCGATCACCTGGCTGTTGCCGTCGCGGTAGGGCTGGCTGCGCAGCACGTTCGACGGGCCGGGCAGCACGTAGCCCGCGGCGCCCACCGTCAGGCGCGGCTGGAGCGTGCACGCCACAGGCGACGGCGGCGGGCCGTCGCCGGGATACGGTTCCAGCCAGTAGATCGAGCCCTGGCCTTCGGGCGTCCAGCCGACCAGCCCCTGGTAGTTGACCTGCCACCAGTAGTGCCCCTCGGGGCCGCACTGCGGACCGGCCAGGACGGAGAACACGCCGGTGCCGGGGATCTCGCCGATGATCGCGCTGTCGCTGCCGCGGCGCGGCTGGCTGCGCAGGATGTTCGGCTGGCCGGGGGTCACGCGCCCGGCAACGCCCACCTGCAAGCGCGGCGCGGGTCCACAGGTGACCGGCGGGGGCGGCGGCGGCGGGGTGTAGCCGTAGGGTTCCAGCCAGTAGGTGCTGCCCTGGCCTTCCGCCGTCCAGCCGATGGTCGAGCCGTACTGCACGCGCCACCACGTCCAGCCCTCGGGGCCGCACTGCGGGCCGCTCAACACGGTGAACACCCCGCCGCCGGGAACCTGTCCCACGACGGAATTGTTCGAGCCGGGCGCGCTGCGCAGCCGGTTGGGATCGCCGGGGGTCACGCGGGCCACCATGCCGGGCGCCAGCCGCGGAACCGGGCTGTTGAAGCAGCCGAACGGCACCAGCCAGTAGGTCGAGCCTTCGCCCTCGGCGGTCCAGCCGATCAGGCTGCCGTACTGGACCTGCCACCAGTAGCGCCCCTCGGGGCCGCACTGCGGGCCGCTGATCACGGTGAAGAACCCGTTGCCGGGAATGCGCCCCAGGATCACGCTGTCGCTGCCGCGGCGCGGCTGGCTGCGCAGCAGGTTGGGCAGGCCCGGCGTCACGTAGGCCGTCCCGCCGACCGTCAGGCGCGGCGACAGGTTGCACGTCACGGGCGGCGGGTTGGACACGTACGGCTGCAGCCAGTAGATGCCGGCCTCGCCCTCAGGCGTCCAGCCGACGGTGCCCTGGTAGTTGACCTGCCACCAATAGCGCCCCTCGGAGTCGCAGATCGGCCCGTTGAGCACGTTGAACACGCCGCCGCCGGGAATCTGGCCCAGGATCAGGCTGTCGCTGCCCCGGCGCGGCTGGCTGCGCAGGATGTTCGGCAGGCCGGGCGTCACCTGCCCGGCAGTGCCCGCCGCCAGGCGCGGCGGCAGGAAGCACGCCACCGGCCCGCCGCCCGTTCCACCATCGGACGGCCAATCGGTGCGCACGCGCCACGCGGTCGGCCCCCAGACGACGCTCACGTTCCACGGGTGCAGGCTGTCGCTGGTGTTGGGGATGGTCGACTTCTGGCCGTTCTGCCAGATGTTGATCATGTCGCTGACGTAGGCCAAGGTCTGGCCGTCAGGCGAGATCGTGATGTTGTCCGGGTTCGCGCTGAAGTTGAGCTGCTCCTGGTCCTGCCGGTTCGGATACACCGCGGACCAGATCGCGCTCAGGTTGTCGTTGTCGTCGGCGAACGGCTCGACGAACACGGTCGCGCTGTTGTTCGGCGTGGTGGTGCTGTACAGCTCCGGCAGGGCAGGCATTTCCTGCTGATCGCCGGTCGCCGGGTCCAGCAGGAAGCGCTTGCCGGACGGGTAAACCAGGCCGAAGTATTCCTGGCCGTTGTAGGTCATCCACTCTTTGACGAACAGGAACTCGGTCGCCGAGCTGCCGATCACCGTTTCCCGGCGCAAGCCGCCCGTCGGGTTGTAGAGCAGCAGCGTTTCTTCGAAATCGGACGAGGTCGAGTTGACCGCGACGTTGATCACGGCGATGCCGGCGCCGCCCCACTTGACCTCGTGCATCGGGATGAACCCGCCATCCGCGAACGGCGAGGGCAGGTTCGGCTCGACGACAGCCGTGGTGCGCGCGTTGACATCGAATACGACGAGCTGGTAGCGGTATTCGGGCGCGAGCAGCTCGGACCAGGCGAGCCGGGTGCCGTCCGGCGACCAGGCGGGCGTGCCGCGCATGACGACGTTGTTCGCCTCGTTGGCGTTGAAGACCGCCCCGGGGGGTTGGTCGGCAGCGCGGAAAGCGTCGCCGGTGCGCGGGTCCATCACCCAGATGTTGCTGGGAATCAGGCCCATGGCCGGCTGCCCGGCGCCGATGGCCTCGACGGTGATCGTCGCCCACGAATTGTAAGCGATCTGCGCGCCGTTCGGAGAGAGGACCGGGCGCTGGTTATAGCCCCAGGTCGAGAGTTGGGTGAAATTGCTCGCGCCGGGCGTCCACGACCACAGGTCGCCGTCCTTGAGGAAGACGAGCGGGTTACCGTTCTGCCGGGCTTCGGCGAAACGGGGCGTGGAGGCGACAGGCGCCAGAATGGCAGTCGCCATCAGCGCCAGGGCCAGCACAGAGGTGATCCAGATCTTGCGGTGCATGTGTGATTCCTTCCCCCTTATGTGAGGTCGTCAGACTCAGCTTGACAGAAAGCTGATCGCGGATCATCGGACTTTAGTCTGATATAACATACGCACTTAGTGCGACATTCTTCAGGACTGGTACGGGCCGGGAGAACTACGCTTACCCTACTGGTGCCCACCTGCCCCGCGAGGCGCCGATCGCGCCGCCGGATCAAAACTGGCACTCGCGCGGTTCTTTTGCTAATCTTGGCTGGCACTCGGGTGGCTATAGTGCTAAATCTTAACGATTTCTGATACGCTTTATATGCGTTTCTTACGTTCAATCGGTCGGGAACCTGGTATAAAAGTGATGGACGCCAATTGCTTTGGCGCCAAAGTAACTTGTGTAACGCGTTTTATGTGGCATATCGCTGCACAATACATATCGAACACACCTAAAGAGGAGCAGATCACTCATGCCTAAGCAACTTGTATTCGACCAGGACGCGCGCAGCGGGCTGAAGGCGGGCATCGACACGCTGGCGAAGGCGGTGATGACGACGCTGGGGCCGAAGGGGCGCAACGTGGCGATCGACAAGAAGTTCGGGGCGCCGACG
>JAHDLB010000033.1 GCA_018432315.1 Anaerolineae bacterium | reverse complement strand
CAGCTTCGTCATCGAGGTCGATGGCGCCCCGCTGGCGGTCGTGGACAGCGCGACGCCGGACAGCGTCTTCGGGACGCGAGCAGCGGTCGAGGTCGCGGACGGCGAGCACGTCCTGCGCGTGTATCCGCAGGCGGGCACGATAGCCATCGACGCCTTCACGGTCGACGAGGTGATCGCCCCTGAGCCGGTTCTCACGCCCACGCTCGCGCCAGTGACTGCGACGCCCACGGCTGAGCCGGACATCGACGCACCCACCGGGACTCCGCCCCCCACTGATACGCCTGTGCCGACGGAGACTCCGATTCCCACCGGCACGCCGCTGCCAACTGAACCGCCCACGGACACGCCCGCGCCCACCGTCGAGCCGACGAGCACACCGCTCCCGACCGCGACGCCGCTGCCAACCGTGGCGCCGACTGAAGCGCCGGAACAGGTCATCGAGCCGCCGGTCGAAACCCGTCCCACCGAGGACGTCACCGGCGAGGTCATGCCACCAAACGCGGCGCAGTAGCGACCTTTCGAGTACCGACTAACACGCCGCCCCGGAGAGGTTGTCCGGGGCGGTTTCACGTCTGGTCGGTCCGCACGACCGCAGTTTGGCCGGCCCGCCGCGCCAGCCGCCGGGAAACGATCTGTGCTGGAGTTCCGATGGAATCCCCCGGTAATCTGCGCTTGTTACAGGCAGTGCCGTTTGTCTATGCCTGGAAGATCTCCCGCACCGCCACCGAGAACCCCGGCAGCTCGGCGCCGCCGTCGAGAACGCTGTCCTCGCCGCGGAAGACCTGCAGCGCGTTGTAGAGGTTGGTCAGCGTGCGCTGCTTGAGCGCCGGCTCCGGCAGGCCCGGCGGGTTGAGCCACGCGTCGCGCTCCTTGAGGTCGGCGCGCTCCCATTTGTCACTGAACTGCTGGGGGGTGAGGGTCGGCATGGGACTGTTTCTCTCGACTCCACGGGATGCGGGCGAGTTCGTAATATAGCATCAGGGGGATGTGGGGGGAAAACGGTTGCTCGTTCCGCCGGGCACCAGACCGCAATACCGGCGCTGTCGAAGCCAAACCCGTGGGGACACCCCTCAACCGAGATTCACAACGTCCAGCGACTGACATCCAACCAGCTCGACGACGTGAGCAAGGTATGCCTTACCACGATCCAGCACCTGTACGCGATGCTCCGGAGCGACGGGGAAATCGACACAGAAGCCGACGAAGTCTCCATGTAGGAGGACGAACAGGCCACGACCGGAGATCCGCGTGTCGATAAATTCGCGCTGGTGGGCCCAGGTGAATAAAAAAAAAAAAAACGCTCCTCT
>JAHDLB010000043.1 GCA_018432315.1 Anaerolineae bacterium | reverse complement strand
TTTTCGTCGTCTCGCGCGCGACTATGAGCGTTTGCCCGACACCTTGAAAGGCTTGCATTTCTTGGCCTTTGCTATTTTGATGGCAAATCAGTTCGTTCGGTTGATGGCTCATGTGCTCTAAAGTGCATAACAGCCTCTAGCTGGCGAAAGCGTCGATCTGTTTCAAGAGCGGATCGCGCTCGACCTGCGGATAATCGTCGAGCAGATCGTCGAACCGCTTCATGTACGTGACCAGTTGCTCGCGCGTGTGGGCTTCGAAGCGCATCGTGATCGCCGGCTGCGTGTTGCTGGCGCGCACCAGCCCCCACCCGTGCTCGAAGATGGCGCGCGCGCCGTCCACCGTGATCACCTCGTACTGGTCCTGCAGGCGGTCGCGCACGGCGTCGATGATCTTGAATTTCACGTCGTCCGGCGCGGACATGATGATTTCGGGCGTCGCCAACAGCTTGGGCATCTCGTCGAGCAACTGCGAGAGCGATTTGCTCGTCTTGCTGTACAGTTCCAGCACCTTGAGCGCCACCAGCGGCGCATCGTCGAACCCGTAATAATCCTCGCCGATGAACAGGTGGCCGCTCACCTCGCCGCCAATCGGCGCGCCGATCTCGGCCATCTTCTGTTTCATCAGGCTGTGCCCGGCCTTCCACATGACCGGGTGCCCGCCGCGCTCGCGGATGATGTCCGGCAGCACCTGGCTCGATTTGACGTCGAAGACGACCGATGCGCCCGGCATCCGGTCCAGCAGGTCGCGGGCCAGCAGCGCCAGCAGCCGGTCCGCCGCGACGTGGTGCCCGTGCTCGTCGATCAGCCCACAGCGGTCGGCGTCGCCGTCGAAGCCGATGCCGAAGTCGGCGCCGTGCTGGATGACCGCCGCCTCCAGGTCTTTGGTCAGCTCGGGGTCTTCCGGGTTGGGCAGATGGTTCGGGAACGTGCCGTCCGGCTCGCAGAACAGGCAGATCACGTCCACGCCCAGCGACTCGATCACCGGCGGGACGTAGCTGCCGCTCAAGCCATTGCCGGCATCGACCACGACCTTGATCTTGCGTTCGCCCAGCGCTACTTTACCCTTGATCACGTCCATGTGACGGCGAATCATGTCGTCGTCCTTGCGCAGCGTGCCGGTGCCCGTCACGAAGTCGTCGCGCTGGATCAGGTCGAGCAGCGCCACGATCTGGTCGTCGGCCAGCGCCAGCCGGCCATAGGCCATCTTGATCCCGTTGTACTGCGTGGTGAGATGGCTGCCGGTGATCATGATTCCGCCGGCCTTCTCGTGCGAGGCGGACGCGAAATACACGGTGGGCGTCATCACCGGGCCGATGTCGGTCACGGTCATCCCGGTCGCCAGCACGCCCGCGATCACTGCGTCCTTGAGCGCGGGGGTGGTCTCGCGGTTGTCACCGCCGACGAACACCTGCTCCAGGCCCAGCTCCCGCTGGACGTACGTGCCATAGGCGCGCCCAACCAGCCGCGCGACGGCCGGGGTAAGCTGAGCGTCCTCGCCGACTACGACGCCCCGGATGTCATATTTTCGGAAAATTGCCGTCGGAACTTGCGCCATCAATGCCTCCTTGTGCTGCAAGCGTCTGCAAGTCAAACTGCCAAACCGCCCCCGGCTGTCCGGTGCCAGGACCTCACACCGGGCGAGCAGGAGGCGGGGGTGTTTCTTCTGGGGATAGCGGCTGGTTGATGACCCACCGGAATCCATCCGGGTCGCGCAGGCTGAACTCGCGCAGGCCGTACCACTGGTTGCGCGGCGCCGTCTCGACCTGAAGCCCGCGCTCGATCACGCGATGGTACAGCCCATCGACGTCCGGCACCTCGAGGTACAGCGAGGTGCGTGGCGCGTGATCCCCATCGAACGGCGCCATGTCCGCGCGCAGCAGCCAGATCGTCCGGTCGTCGTGGACCAGGCTCACCCACTGCAAGCCATCGTCGTCCTGCAGCCCTTCAAGCTCCACCGCGAAGCCAAGCTCGCGGTACCAGTACACCGCGGCATCCACATCCTCGACCGTCAGCTCAGCGATGATCGCGCGCACCCATGTCTCCTCAATCCGCGTGTCTTCCCCGGCATTATACCGCACCCGGCACCTTCGCGACTATGCGCGCGCCCGCGTCCGGCTAGTTCGACTGGCCGAACTGCATCGGCGTGGGCGGTTCCAGGAACGGCGGCGGCGTCCACGTCGGGATCAGGGTCGGCGCAGCCTCGGACGCGCCCAACCACAGCCGCCACTCGCGCTCGATCTCGTCTTTGGTCATGCCGGTCGCCGCTTCCAGCGCCTCGATGAACGGCACGTTCTGCGCCAGGGCGGCCATCACGTCGCGGTGCACGGACAGGTCGCCGCGCAGCGTCTGCATCCACACGAAGAAGGTGTAGCCGATATCGTAACCGTCGCGCGGCCTCTCGCCGTCGATGCGCGGCCCGCCGACCACGCCGACCAGCAGCGGCGGCAGATCATCCGCCGCGGCCATGCCCCGCACGCGCTGCTCGTAATCGTACGACTGCCGCAGCTCGAAGAAGGTCGCGTCGCCCTCGTAGAACCAGCCCGGCACGTCGTACAGCCGGCGGCCAGAGTGAAACTCGTTCTGGTAGAGGTGCTCCACCTCATGGACGACGGTCCCATAGGCCAGGTCCCGGTAGGCTTCGTCGAGATCGCGCCCGAACAACACCTGGACGATGGCGCCCCACTGGTCGTACGTCTGGCCCACCACGACCGACGTCTCGCTGGTGTTGGTGTCCGCCGTGCGCCATTCAAGCCACGCGTCGTAATCGCCGAACAGAATCACGCGCGGGCGGTACGGCAGCGACGCGCCCCATACTGCCAGGTACGTGTCGTGGCGCTCCGCCATCGCGTCGAGCACCAGTTCCTCGACGTCGCCCGACAGGTCCGCGCTGAACACGATCGCATCCTCGGACTCGGCGCGCGTCCAGTCGCGGGTGTTGTCTTCGTATTCGGCCAGGGCGGGTTCCGTTTCGTAGACGCTGCCGGACTCGTCGCGCAGTTCCCAGTGATAGCGGATCTGCACCCACGGCGGCACCATCTGCGTGGCGGACGGTTCCCAGCGGGCCGTAATCACGCCCGTCTCCGGATCGATCTCGCCCTCCTCCACGTTGACGCGCCGCGTCTGGTTGGCGCGCTGGGCTGGGCCGTACCACACCAACCGCGCCCGGACGATCTCGCCGCCGGTGCTGCGCGGGGTGATGCGGAACGTGAACCCGTCCGGGTAGTTGCTCTCGAACGACATCTCGTCCAGCACCCACTCCGTCGAGTCCTGGGCCGGGCGGTCGAGCGATGCGCCGGGCTGTTCGCTGGCGCTGGCGGGCGCGGCGGCGCGGTTGAGCACGCTCAGCCCGGCCAGCACGAGCACAAGGGCCATGGTCACGATGAATACTGCGGGTCGCCTCATCTCACTTCTCCTCACAAGTCCATTCAGCCGGGCGTGTAGCCGCTCTCGGCCAACAACGCCTTCGGGTCAAGTACGGCCAGTTCCGCGCCGGACTCGTCCTCGCCGCCGCGCGCGCGCCCTGCCCGGCCCATCAATCACGCGCCTCCTGCCGGTAGAAGATCCAGGCCAGGAACCGGTCGACGTCGTACTGGATCATCGGGCCGGTCAGCCCGACCAGCAGGCCATCGACGCCGTGCCGCCCCCACGGGATTCGCAGCGCGACGGTCGTCACGCCCGCCGCGCGCAGCGTGTTGACCAGCAGTTCCGAATGCGCGGGGGGCACCGTGCGATCACGCTGCCCGTGGATCACCAGCGTGGGCGGCAGCCCAGGCCTGACGTGGGTCACCGGCGACGCGGCGCGGTAAGCGTCCGGCACCTCGTGCGGCAGCCCGCCCAGCAGGTGATCGATGGCCCCGCCGCGCTCGGCCTGCCACAGGCGCAGGTCGGCGGGCGCGTAGCTGGCGATCACCGCCTGCACACTCTCATCGATGGGCGGGTCATCCTCATCGAAACAGCTCGGCGGATACTCGGGATCGTTGGCGGTGTACGCGGCCATCAGCGCGAGGTGCCCGCCCGCCGAGCGCCCGATCAGCGCGATCCGGTCCGGATCGACCTGGTAGCGGGCCGCGTTCGCGCGGACCCACCGCACGGCACACTTCACGTCCGCCAGCGGCGCGGGCCAGCGCCCGGTCAGGCGGTACTGCACGTCGAAGACAGCGTAGCCCTGCCCGGCCAGCCATCGATCGTGCAGGCCGAAGGCGTAATCGCTCTTGTCGCCGTGGAACCACGCCCCGCCGTGCACCACCACAATCGCGGGGCGCAGCCCTTCCGCGTCACGCGGCTCGTAGATGTCCAGGCGCAGCGGGTGCCCGTCTGGCGCGGCGAAAAGCACGTCACGGGTTACATCGACCCGCGCCTTGAGCAAGTAGCGCAGCGGCCCCCACATATCGGTCCGGTGCGACTGCCCGAAGCGGCGGAAGAACTCCGGCGGGATGCCGCCCTGCCAGCCGGTTCCCAGGCCGTCGCGCATGGCCCCGGCCATCGCCTCGTTGACAGCCTTGCGCCGGATCAGCGGGCGAATGCCCAGCCCCAGCCCGAGCGCGCTCAAGCCCGCCGCGCGCCACGACCGGGCGCGCAGCCCTTCGACCAGCCCCAGCCCGCCGGTGATCATCGCCAGGCCGGGATTCTCCGTGGCGACGAGCTGGGCCAGCGCCAGGCGGCGCCGGGGAATCATCGGGAACGACGGCCAGATGCTCAACAGCCCCACACCAGCCGACACAACGCCGAAAATGAGCGCTCTCAGCTTGTGCATCGTGCGATCCTCCTCCGCGCATTGAGTCCGCTTTGATTATAGCATTTCTCGCTGGCCCCAAAACGAAAACGGGGCACCCGCCCCAGGATGCCCCGCCAGCCTGCTGTTAGCCGCGATAGGGCTGTTTGTGTTTGTGCCCCGTCGTGAACCGGCGCCGGTGGGTGACCAGGTGGCCCAGGATCGGGCGCGGCGCCCGCCAGAGCGAAACCGCCCAGCGGTTATATTGGCGCGCCAGCCGGGGATTGCCGGCCCGGACGCGCCGCCAGCGCGGGAGCTTCATCTGGGGCAGTTGCAGCCCAACGGCCTGCTGAGCCCGTTCCGCGGCGTTATACTGACGGTCTGGCTGTGGATTCGATTGTGGAGACATACGGCATCACCCCATGTTGACTCGAGAAACCACGGTAACAACGAAGGGCGACGACGCGCAGCGCGCGTCCCAGGGGGCTTATCTCGATCATATCACGATCACAGCACAGCGAGTGAATGGGGGCGGCGTCACCCCTTCGCCATCTTGAACGTCAGGCCGCTTTTGTTCGCGTCGATCTTCACCGTGGTGCCCGGCTGCGGCGGGTCCTTGAGCAGGTAATCCGCCAACTGGTCGCGCACGCTCCGCTGGATGATGCGTTTCAGCGGTCGCGCGCCCCACTCCGGGTGATCGTTCTGGGCCAGCATCCAGGTCTTGGCCTTCCTGGTGAATTCCAGCGCCAGCCCGCGCTCGGCGGCCAGCCGGTGCTCCGTCTCGAGCAGCAGGTCGAGGATCAAGGCGAGGTGCTCGTCGTCGAGCGGGTGGAAGATCACGATCTCGTCGATGCGGTTGAGGAACTCCGGGCGGAACTCCGAGCGCACCTCCTCCATCACCGTGTCGCGCGTCTCATCGTCGATGACGGTCGTCTCCAATGCGTACGCGCCGACGTTACTCGTCATGATGATTACGGCCTCGCTGAAGTTGGCGACGTTGCCCTGCGCGTCCGTCAGGCGGCCCTCTTCCATCACCTGGAGCAAAATGTCCAGCACGCGGCGGTGCGCCTTCTCCACCTCGTCGAACACGACGACGATGTACGGCTGCTCGCGCACGCGGTCGGTCAACTGGCCGCCGCCCTCGTAGCCCACGTAACCGGGCGGCGCGCCGATCAACCGGCTGACTGTGTTCTCATCCATGTACTCCGACATGTCGATCTGGAGCATGGCGTCTTCGCTGCCGAACATGAACTCGGCCAGCGCCTTCGCCAGCTCCGTCTTGCCGACGCCGGTCGGCCCCAGGAACAGGAACGACCCGATCGGGCGGCGCGGGTCTTTGAGGCCCACGCGCGCCGTCTTGACCGCCCGGCTCAGCGCGATCACCGCCTCGTCCTGCCCGATGATCCGCTCGTGGAGGTGCTCGACCATGCTGGCGTATTTCGTCCGCTCGTCCTGGCCGAGCTTGCTCACCGGGATGCCGGTCATCTGCGCCGCCGCCAGCGTGACGTCTTCCTCGTCGAGCACGGAGTCGGCCACTTCCTGCCGGAAGGCCAGGTGCGTCTGCTCGTTGAGGCTGACCAGCGAGGCCGCGCGGTGCAGCAGGTGCTCGGCGCTCAGCGGCAGCGGCCTCCCGCTCATGTAGCGCCGGGCGAGGTTGGCCGCCACGCGCAGCGCCTCGTCGGCCACTTCGATCCCGTAATCCGCCGCCAGATGGGGCGCCAGCACGTTGAGGATCTCGATCGTCTCGTCCACGCTGGCCGCCGGGACGTGCAGCAACTGGACGTGCTCCGCCACCGCGCTGATCCCGCGCAGCCGCTCGTCCCACAACGCCTGTGTCGTCGAGCCGATGATCACCGGGTCGCTGGACAGGAACGCCTTCTGGAGCAGCGGCGCGGCTTTGGGGAACTCGGCCTTGAGTGCGCCGCCGAAAAAGCGGTGAATGTGCGGCACGAACAGGATGCCGCCCCTGGCGCGCGCCAGCCCATTGTCGAGCGCCTTGTCCTGCTGGTCGAGCAGCGCCCGCTCGTCGATCTGCACCAGGTTGCGCATCCCGACCGGCCCCTTGCCCTCGGCGATGAGCAGCGCCAGGCTGTAAGCCAGCGTTCGCTTGCCCACGCCGTCCGGGCCGAGCAGCAGCACGTGGCGGTTGACGGTCTGGCCCAGCATCTGGATCAGCTCGCGCAGCAGGCCCTCGCGAAAGTACACAGCCTGCAGCGATCCTGCCTGGGCAGCGGCCACCATGTCGGCGCTGATCTCGGTGTTCGTGCGCCGGATCACGCTGGCGCTGGTCCCCGACGAGGTGAGCTGATCGCGGATGGCGCTCTTGGTGATGCCGAACTGGGTCAGAATCCCCGCCGTGCCGACCGCCCGCTCGGTCATCACGCCCAGCAGGTGATCGGTCTCGATCGCCGTCTCGTTGAGCGCCTGGGCGACGCTCAGCGCCTCGTCCAGCGCGATCACCATCGTGCGGCTGAGGTCCATCGCCGCCTTGCCGGACGTGACGTATTGCAAATCGCCGTTCACGTCGCGCCGGCTTTGCACCGCCAGCTTCACCTGCCGCTCCAGGCGATCCAGGTCGGCGCCGCGCTTCTCGGAGAAATACTTCAGCACGCGCGCCGCCGCCGTGTCCCGGCTGCGGATCAGCGCCAACAGCGCCGCCTCGGGCGTCATCATGTGCTTGCCGTAGGCGTTGACGATGTCCGACGCGTCATCCAATACGGCCTGTGAGTCTTTGGTCAGCAGATTCGGATTCAGATTGCCCATTGAGCCTTTTCCTGGGGAATACCAACCGCAGCGCGTGCGCCGCCCCAATTGTAACGAGACACGGCCCACTCCACCACACAAAACACAAAAATGGAAAAAGCCTCAGCGCACGGTCGGCGCGAGGCCCTTTTTCAGGAATGCCTGCCCTCGTTAGGACGTTTCGGCCAGCCGGTATCCAATCCCGCGCACGTTGACGATGATGTTGGGATTCTGGCCCGATGCTTTCAGCTTGCGGCGCAGATTGCTCACATGCGGACGGATGACCTCGCGCGCCTCGTGTTCCTCCAGCGAGTAGCCCCGGACCTCGCGCACCAGTTCCGAACATGGCACGACCCGCCCGCGATGCGCCGCCAGATACAGCAGCAGGTCGAACTCCGTCGGCGTGAGGTCGATCGGCTGGTCGCCAACCGAGATCTGGTACCGGCCCGGATAGATCGTCAGCGGGCCAATGGTCATGGTCGTCACGGGGGTGACGACCGGGGTCCCGGATGCCGGCTGTTTGGCCGAGGGATCGACGAAGGACTCCTGCATGGCGTTGCCCGTCAATTCCTCGACGTTCTCGCGGATGGCGCGCAGCAGCACGCGGCGGTGGCGCATGTTATGCGCGCGCTCCAACCCTTGCGCTACGCTCTGCCGGATGTCCTGGCTGCTGCTGGGCTTGACCAGGTAATCGTGCGCGCCCAGGCGCAGGCTCTCGATAGCCGTTTCGAGGCTCGCGTACCCGGTCAGCAGAATGACCACGGCATCGGGCGCCTGCTCTTTGATGCGGGCCAACAGCTCGACCCCGGTCAGGCCGGGCATGCGGATGTCGGTCAGAACCACGTCGTAGTTCTGGCGCTGCATCATTTCGAGCGCTTCTTCCCCCGAAGCGGCAGTGTGGACTTGATAGCCGACGCGCTGCAGTGTCTTGCTGATGGAGTACCGGATCGCACCCTCGTCGTCGACCACCAAAATATAAGCATCTTCTCCATTCGTCATGATCAGCTTCGCCCCTATTGAATCGTAAAGCGCCGAACGTTCATCTTGTCTTAATTATATCTGAACGTTCTACGCAGCGCAAGTCTCCGTTAATCGATGCGATAGTGAAACCACAAACAAATTATTGATCGCGGTTAATTTTTCTCCACCGGACGCCAATCAAAACCCCGTTTGCGACCCGCTCCGGGGCGAACGATTCCGCTACCCGCCCCCGCACACCCTGCCCCGCCGGCGCGACGAACCACCCGATTTCATCGTCCACGATCAAGAGCGGGAGCCGGTCGCGCCGGGGGGCCGGCACGCGCATGTTGATCAGCGTGTCCGACAGCTTTTGAGCATGCCCCTCCAGCCCGCGCGGGCGAAACCGGTCGCCGGGGCGGCGTGCCCGCAGGACCAGCCGCGCACCTTCGGGCACGGCCAGCGCCGCCGCCAGCGGATCGGCGTGATACGCGGTCAAATCCGCGCCCGGCGCCAGGGACCGCGCCTCGAACAGCCAATCCCCCGCCCGCCACGCGATCGCCTCCCCGGCGATGAAGGCCGGGCCGGGTTCCCCGGCGGGCAGCGTTGGCGCGTCGATGCCGGGATCGTCCGCCCCGGCCCGCGCAAGTATGAGCGTATCGTACCCCACGCGCAGCGCCAGCCCGCCCGGCAGCGAGATCATGCTCCCGGTGGCGCCCTGGTCGGCCAGCCGCGCCGCCTCGACGACGTGCACGTAGCCCACGTCGCCCAGGCCCGGCGCCAGCTCGCGGATCGCCATCCGGATCGTGCCCCGCCGCTCCGCAACGGACAGCGCCGCCCACGCGCCCCGGTCCAGCACGACGATCCCTTCCGCCCGGCGGCGGGTCACGCGCCCCAGCGCTTCGCGGTAAGCGCCATCCAGAAAGGCCGCCTCTTCGCGCAGCACGTCCGCCAGCCGCGCCAGCGCCTCGCGCACGCCGGGATTGATCGCCGCCAGCGCGGGGATCACGTCCAGCCGCAGCCGGTTGCGGGTGTACGCCGTGTCCGCGTTGGTCGCGTCCTGGCGCGGGGACAGCCCCGCCGCCTCGACGTAAGCCGCGATGACCGCCCGCGACACACCCAGCAAGGGCCGTACCAGCGCGGGCGCCTCGCCGGGCGGCGACTCGGTCAGGGGCGGATCGGCCACCAGCGCGGCGGCGCAGACCTCGCACCACGGCGGGAACCCGGCGCGCGGCAGCATCCCGCGCAGGCCACCGAGGCCGCTGCCCCGGATCACGTGCATCAGCACCGTCTCGGCCTGGTCGTCGCGGTTGTGGCCGACGGCCACCTGGGGCGCGCCGGCCCCCCGGGCAACCGCCTGCAGAAACGTATACCGCGCGCGCCGCGCCGCCTCCTCGATGCCCAGCCCCAACCGCCCGGCCAGCGCCCGCACGTCCGCCCGGCCCACCGTCACGGGAAGGCCCAGCGCCTGGGCCGTCGCGCGGACGAAGGCCGCATCCCCCGCGCCAGCCTCGCCGCGCAGCCCGTGATCGAGCGTGGCAACGTGCAGGCGCGTATCGAGCTCGTCGCGCAGACGCCACAACGCGTGCAGCAGGGCCAGCGAATCGACCCCGCCCGACACCGCGACGACGGTCACCGTGCCGGGCCGGATCAGGTCGCCCTCCCGGACGGCCTCGCGCACCGCCGCGAGCAGGTCGCCCATGCGCGGCCTCAGCGTTCTGGCCGGGCGAACCGGAAATAGCCGCGCGAGATCTTGCGCAGTTCTTCCATCGTGACGAACGCCTGCGGGTCGACCGACTGGACGATCTTCAACACGTTCTTGACTTCCTGGTGGCCCACCACCACGGTCACCGATCCGACCCAGCCCTCGGCGCCCTGGCCCCAGCCTTCGGTCGCGCCAAACCCGGCCCCGCGGATCGCCACCGCGATGTCGTGCGACAGCCGGGGCGAGATGATGTGCACCGAGACGAAGCGCTGGATGAAGCGCCCTTCCAGCTCCAGGCCGAGGTAGCCGCCGATCGCGTAGCCCAGGCAGTAGGCGGTCAGGTTCCAGATGTTGCCGAGATTCGTCACGACGCTCGCCAGCGCGAGGGCGAAAATCAGCGCTTCGGCGTTTGCCAGCAGGAACGACGGGAGCTTTTGCCCGCGAACGATCATCACCATGCGCACGGTGGTCAGCATGTTCCCGACCACGCGCAGCAAAAAGATCCCTCCTGCGCCAAGCAGGACATCGATATCCAAAACACAAACTCCTTTACGGCTTACGCTGCCGGTCTCCGTCCTCGAAGTCGAACAGGAGAATCCCGCAGCCGCAACGCGTCTTGGCCCGCCGCCTGTTCAGCGTGCCGCAATACGGGCAGGGCAGATAATCGCCACGCCACAGGCTCTCGGCGTCGGTCACCGGCTGCCTGCGATCGTCCACGCCGGGGATCGCCGCGCGCGGTTTGAGCCGGCTCTCGACGGCCAGCAGCCCGCCCAAGGCGATCGTCGCGAGGGCCGTCAGCCAGAACCCTGGCCGGATCTCGCCCTCGTGCAGCGGCGACGCGCCGGCATCCCCGCCGAAGCTGATGTAGAAGTGGACGATAGCTCCCAGCGCCGCCACCCAGGCGGCGACCGCCAGCCACCGGAAGCTGACCGGCGCCACCAGCAGCCCGGTGAAGCTCCGCAAGCCGGACACGACGATCGACGGCCACACCAACCACAGCACCAGCAGCGGCTGGCCCAGGATCTGCGGGCTGCGCTGGGCGATCGTGCCCGTCGTCTGGCCGAGCAGGTCCAGCGCCGTGAGGCGGTCGAGCCCCTCCCACCAGATCAGGAATATACCGGCGAACATCCCCACGACCGCCGCCAACTGGAGGGCGTACACGGCCTGGAAATACAGGCTCAGGTTGTCGTTCAGCTTCCGGGAAGACATGCCGCCCCTTTCGGCCCGGCCCGCTGCGCGTCCGCGCGATATGCGCGACACACGGGCAGCGCACGACTGCCGGAGCTGAACCCGATTGTAGTCCGCTCCGGCGTTTGTCTCAACCGCGCGCAGGCCAATCACCGGGCAGCGTGGGGCAAGCCGGTGAGTCCGGCCCCAGGCGGCACTACCGCGCCAGGCTTTGCGCCAGGTCGAAGAGCTGGGGATCGAGTTCTTTCTTGTTGGCGACCACTTCCTCATACGGCGTGGTCGTGATCTCGCCCTTGAGCTGGCCCGCCAGCACGCCGAAATTGCCTTTGGCGATCTGCTCGGTCGCCATCGCGGCAAGCCGCGTGCCCAGCAGGCGGTCGAAGGCGCCGGGCATCCCGCCGCGCTGAACGTGGCCCAGCGTCGTGACGCGCAGCGCGAAGCCCAGGCGCTCGTTGTTCTCCTCGAAATAGTGCGCCAGTTCTTCGGCGTTGTACTTCGCGCCTTCGGCCACCACCACGATCGCGTGGGCCTTGCCGCGCTCGTAGGCGAGCTGAATCTGGTCGGCGAGCAGTTCCGGGCTGGTTTCGAACTCCGGGATGCAGACCGCCTCCGCGCCGCCGGCAATACCCGCCATCAGCGCCAGATAGCCGCAGTTGCGCCCCATCACCTCCACCAGAAAGGCCCGCCCGTGCGACGATGCGGTCACCTTCAGCCGGTCGATGGCCTCCAGCGCGATGTTCAGCGCGGTGTCGACGCCAATCGTGATCTGCGAGCCGTACAGGTCATTGTCGATCGTCGAGGCCACGCCGACCACCGGGAAGCCCATCTTGTGCAGCTCGGACGCGCCCGTCTGCGACCCGTTGCCGCCGATCACGACCAGCGCCTCGATCTCGTGCCGGTTCAACTCGCGGAGCGCTTTGCGGCGCCCGTCCTCGGTCTTGAACTCCGGGCAGCGCGCGCTGCCCAGGATCGTGCCGCCCTGCTGGATGATCCCGCCCACGCTGCGCGGCCCCATCTCGCGAAAATCGCCGTCCACCAGGCCGGAGTAGCCGTGTTCGACGCCGTAGACTTCCCACCCGTGTTCGATGCCGGTGCGAACCACCGCGCGAATCGCGGCATTCATGCCGGGAGCGTCCCCGCCGCTGGTCAACACTGCGATGCGTTTCATGTTCCTTCACTCTCCTTACTCTCATACCGTCATCAAGGGGATACCGGGAACGGCTGGCACACGTCATACACGGCGCTGGAGCCCATCCCGTGCCAGCCGGTCGTCGTCCCGATCTCGTAGGCACGCTCGCCGGGCGCGTAGTACCGGATCGCCCGCACCCGCATATCCGGCGACAGACGCGGCGTCTGGTCGGGCCGGACCAGGCTCACCACGACCAGCCCATCGCCATAGTACACTTCGGCGGAGGTCACAATCTGCGCGCCGGGGAACAACGTCGAGTGGTCCAGGCCCAGGCAGCTCACGCGCTCCGGCGGGCCGAAATCGCGCACGATGTCGGCCAGAGTCAGCAGGCCGTACACCGACAGCTCGAACATCGTCACGATGGAGTCGCCCGCGTCCGTGGTGCGCCCGGCATACGGTCCGCTCGACTGGGCCATGTACAGGAAATGATCGACCGTATCCACGCCGGGCTTCAGACCCTGCCAGCACGGCTGGTCGCAGGCGCCCGTCTCCAGGAAGGTGGGCGGCGGCGTGCTCGACCGGCCCACGCCCCGCGCGCCGATCACCAACAGGGTACAGACGACGAACAGGCTCGCCACGAGTCGCCAGAACACTAGGGCACCGCTCCCTGGGGATAATACCGCGCCATCGGGCCGAACCCGCGCCAGTCGTGCGCCAGAACCGAGCGTTGCGCCGGCACCGCCCGGTAGACCAGCGCCTCGACCGGCGCGCTCACCCCCAGGTGTGACGCGCCCGCCGGGATCAGCCCGGTAACGGCCAGGTACCCCCCGCGAAACACCGCCTGGTATTGCAGCGTCGGCCCTGCCGGGCGATCAGGTCCCAGGCCGAACAGGACGTAGTCCGGCGCGCCCAGCGCGGCGACTGCCTCCCCCAGCGTGAGATCGGCGGGCAGCAGATGGAGCGCGTCGGCGCCCGGCTCGTGCACGCGAACTGTGCCCAGCACGAAGGGCGCGCCCGCCGGGGGCACGATCTCCCAGTACTCGATCACGCCGGGGAACGTCATGGTGGGGTTGGCCGGCCCGGCATGCCACCCCGCCGGCAGCGCCGCCAGCCACGCCTGCAGCGTTTCGTCGGAGAGCTGCCCCGGTCGCAGCCCGGCCCAACACGGCGCCGGACAGCCCGCATCGGGCAGCAGGCGCGCAACGTCCGCCGGGGGATCGCGCCGCGCGAGGGCGCGCGTGCCGCTCACCCCTAGCAGGCACACCGCGAACAACAGGCTCATCCACCGCGTAAACGCGTTCATCAGACTGGGTTGTGAGGGCGGCCTATTCACAGTTCGATTGTAGCACAGTTGCCGTAACCCGCCGCCTGGGGCACAATGAACCTGCATCCCGTGGCCGGATGGCCGCTATAGCCGAGCGCCGAGGCAGATCATGAGCAAACCCACCGTATTCGTCACCCGCCTCATCCCCGAAAAGGGCCTGGACATGCTGCGCGAGCAGTGCGCCGTCACCGTCTGGGAAGACGAGCTGCCGCCCCCACGCGACGCCCTGCTGCGCGAGATCGCCGGGGCGGATGGCCTGCTGTGCCTGCTGACCGATCCGGTCGACGCGGGCGTGATCGACGCCGCGCCCAAGCTGCGCGTGATCAGCCAGATGGCCGTCGGCTTCGACAACATCGACATCCCCGCCGCCACCGGGCGCGGCATCCCGGTCGGGCACACACCCGGCGTGCTCACCGGCACGACCGCCGATTTCGCCTTCGCGCTGTTGATGGCCGCCGCCCGGCGCATCAGCGAAGCGGAGCGTTTCGCCCGCGCGGGCCGCTGGAAGACCTGGGGGCCAACGCTGTTCATGGGCCAGGACGTGCACGGCGCGACGCTGGGCATCGTGGGCATGGGGCGCATCGGCCAGGCGATGGCCCGCCGCGCGCGCGGCTTCGACATGCGGATTTTGTACACGGACCCGTCCGAGCCGGACGCCGCGCGTGACGTGGGCGCGGTGCGCGTCGCGCTGGACGACCTGCTGGCCGAATCCGATTTCGTGAGCCTGCACGTCCCGCTGACCGCGGACACCGAGCGGCTGATCGACCGGCGGGCGCTGGCACGCATGAAGCCCACCGCCATCCTGGTCAACACGGCGCGCGGCCCGGTCGTCGATCAGGCGGCGCTCTACGACGCGCTCGTGTCCGGCCAGATCGCCTACGCCGCGCTCGACGTCACCGACCCGGAGCCGATCGCGCCCGACGATCCGCTGCTGTCGCTCGACAACTGCCTGGTCGTGCCGCACATCGCCAGCTCGAGTGTAGCAACGCGCACGCGCATGGCCGTCATGGCCGCCGAGAACCTGATCGCCGGGCTGAACGGCGACCGGCTTCCCCACTGCGCCAACCCCCAGGTTTACGCGTGATCCACGCGCGCCCCTGGGGCGTGTCGCAGCGAACGGATGGGGGTATACTACGCAGCGCACACAGTGCTATGTGGCATTTGACAAGTCGAGCCGATCGGTGTCAGTCTTAAAGCGTGCGCGTCGGGCTTGCGCCGATCTCCGTTTTTCGTGTCACTGATGTGAGGACATTATGCGTTTGATTTTGGTGCGACACGGACAGGCCGAGCGCCGCCTCGAAGAAAGCGGCGACAACCTGTACCTGAACGACCTGGGCAAGCGCCAGGTCGAACTGCTGGGCCAGTGGTTGGAGCGCAACGAGCCGGGGATCACCTCGATCGTGTGCAGCCCGCTGCGCCGCGCGCGCGAAACCACCTCGATCCTGAGCCGGTACGTCAGCGCGCCGGTGCGCGTCGACGACGATCTCCGCGAAACAGACCGCGACCTGCTCATGGAACTGCCGCGCCTGGTTCACCCGTCGGAGAACGGCCCGCACTACTACATTCTGCCGCACGACAACTACTACCAGCGGTTCGCCGAACAGACGCGCCGCGTGCTCAACCGGCTGCTCGAAAACCCCTCGTCGCTGCGGACGCTGGTGGTGATCTGCCACGGCGGTACGGCCAGCACGATGGTCCGCATGATCCTGGGCTGCCACCATCTCAACATCTGGATGGCGAACACCGCCATGCATTACCTGACCTGGCAGGACGGCCTGTGGGAAGTGCGCGGCATCAACTACACCCCCCACCTGACCGGGGACCTGATCACCCTGTAGTCGCGGTGTGCATCACACTGCGACTACTCTTTCGAGATACTGCCGGATCATCAACGCGGCGGTGGCGCCCTCGCCGGCAGCAGCGGCGGCCTGCTTGGTGCTGCGCGCCCGCACATCCCCCGCGGCGAACACGCCGCGCATGCTCGTTTCGAGCGCGTCATTGGTCACGATGAACCCGTGCCCGTCGGTTTCGATGCGGTGCTTGAAGTTGCCGCTGTTCGGGTCCATCCCGATCAGGATGAACACCCCGTCCGGGCGGTCGATCCGCTCTTCGCCCGTCTTCCGGTCCACGATGCGCACGCCGGACAGGTGGCGGGTGTCGTCCACCAGGAACTCGCGCACGTCCTGGTTGGTCCGCACGTGAATCGTCGGGCAGTCCGCGACCTTTTGCTGCAAGATCAGGCTGGCGCGGGGCTGCGGCTCGTATTCCAGGATCGTCACCTCGCGGGCGAACTGGCAGATGTGCAGCGCTTCCTGAAAGCCGCTGTTGCCGCCGCCGATCACGTACACCGACCGGTCCTGGTAAAACGGCGCGTCACACGTCGCGCAGAAGTGAATGTTGATGCCGATCAGCCGGGATTCGCCGGGCACCCGCAGCCGCCGGTAGTTGCTGCCCGTCGCCAGCAGGACGGCCCCGCCGCAGTATTCGCCCCCGTCGCTGGTGCGCACCAGCCGGTACGCGCCGTCCTCGTCCAGATCGACGACGTTCTGCGCCTGGACGATCTCCACGCCGAACCGCTCGGCCTGGCGGCGCAGGCGGTCGGCCAGGTCGGCCCCGCTGATCCCGCTGTCGAAGCCGGGGAAGTTCTCCATGTGGCGCGTCAGGCCCACCTGCCCGCCGATGCCGCTCTTTTCGAGCAGCAGCGTTGAAAGCCCCTCGCGCGCGGTGTAGATGCCCGCCGTCAGCCCCGCCGGGCCGCTGCCGACGATAATCACGTCGTAGAAATCGCGGCTGGCTTCCAGGTGCAGCCCCATCTTGGCCGCCAGCTCGGTGTCGCTCGGCTCGACCAGCACCGATCCGTCCGGAAAGACGATGGTCGGGATACTGCGCATCCCGTCGTTGATGCGCTCGACTTCGGCCACGGCTTCGGGGAACTGCTCGATGTCGATGTAGTCGTAGTGGATGCGCTGCTCGCCGAAAAACGTCTTGGCGCGGCGGCAGTCCGGGCACCAGTTCGCGCCGTACATCCGGATCGCTTGCGGTGGGCGATCGTCTGCCGGTGGGGTCATCGCAAAACCTCCAAGTCTCGGAAAAATAGTTTGTCATCAAAATATTAGCGGGAATGCCCGGCAGACCGCAAATCGACGGCCCGCACAAAAAACGCGCCGGACGTGGGCGTACCGTCCGGCGCGTGAAGGTCATACGGAGTCGCGCACCCTAACTCCCGGACCAGGTGATCAGTCCGGTGAAGATCGGATTGGCGATGTCGTCGTGGTTGGGCAGCACGCGGATCGTGAAGCCGCGCTTGCCGGTCGTATCGTATTTGAGCGTCGCGTAGAACTCGTGCACGTTGCCTTCCCCGGCCTTGTCGTCCGGGCAGCAGTGCAGCATATCGATCGTGCTGCCGTCGACGATGTTTTGGCGGCTGTCCAGCGAGCCGTAGTAGAGCTGCACGAGCACATCCTCCGGCTTGAGCGAGCCCAGCCGCACCCACGCTCGCACGTCGATATCCTCGTTCACCTTGAGCTGCTCCGGCTCCACGGTCACCCGATCGATCGCAATCTCGCCCCAGTGCTTCCGGATGTTGCGTTCCCACTGGGCATAGGCTTTCCCGCGCGACAGATCGGGCTGCGTGAGCGTCAGAAACCGCTGGTGGCACGGCATGTACGCGTCCTCGGTGTATTCGCGCACCATGCGGTACGTGTTGAAGAACGGAGCCAGCTCGCGGATGCTGTTCTTCACCCGGCGGATCCATTCGCGCGGCAGGCCGTCACGGGCGCGGGTGTAGAACATGGGCACAATGTCCTTTTCCAGCAGGTTGTACAGCGCCTGGGCCTCGATGTAGTCTTGCAGGTCCCATTCCTGCTGGTCGTATTCTTCGCCGTTGCCAATCGCCCAGCCAACCGTCGGGGCGTACCCTTCGGCCCACCAGCCATCGAGAATGCTCGCGTTCAGGCCGCCGTTGTAGATCACCTTCATGCCGCTGGTGCCGCTGGCTTCGTTGGGGCGGCGCGGCGTGTTGAGCCAGATGTCCACCCCCTGCACCATGTACCGCGCGGTGCTGATGTCGTAATTCTCCAGGAAGACGATCGCGTGGCGGAATTCGGGCAGCTCGGCAGTCTTGACGATATCCTTGATCAACTCTTTGCCCAGGTGATCGTGCGGGTGCGCCTTGCCCGCGAAGATGAGCTGCACCGGGCGATCGGGATCGTTGAGAATCTTCGCCAGCCGCTCCTTGTCGCGGAACAGCAGCGTCGCGCGCTTGTAAGTGGCGAAGCGCCGCGCAAACCCGATCGTCAGCGCGTCCGGGTTCAGCACTTCGCGGGCGGCCTCGATGTCGGTCTGGGTGGCGCCCCGCGCGTCCAGTTGCTCGCGCAGACGCCGCCGCGCGTACGACACCAACCGCTCGCGGCGGCGCTCGTGGCTGCGCCACAACTCCGCGTCGGGAATCCGGTCCACGTCCGCCCAGATTCCCCGCGTGTCCGGCTCGTCGCGCCACGCCGGGTCGAGATAGCGATCGAACAGGCCCGCCATCTCCGAGCTAATCCAGCTCTGGATGTGAATGCCGTTGGTGATCCCCTCGATCGGAATCTCGTGTTCCGGCACGTCGGGGAACATCCACTGCCACATGTGCCGGCTCACCTTGCCGTGCAGCTCGCTCACCCCGTTGGCTGAGGTCGAGAGCTTGAGCGCCATCACCGGCAGGCTGAACAGATCGAAGCCGCCCATGTTCTCGCGCCCCAGGTCGTGGAACTGCTCGCGCGTGAGGCCGAGCGCCGCCCACATGTATGGGAAGTGCTCGTCGACCAGGTCGTAGCCGAACCGTTCCAGGCCGGCGGGCACCGGCGTATGGATGGTGTACACGCTGCCCGACGCGCAGATGTCCGCCGCTTCCCAGAACGACAGGTCGGGGTTCTCCTTCATCAGAATCCGGATGCGCTCCAACGCCAGAAAGGCGCTGTGGCCTTCGTTCATGTGGCAGACGGTGGGCCGCATGTCGAGCTGTTCGAGCAGTTGGATCCCACCGATGCCCAGCAGGATCTCCTGGCGGATGCGGGTCCGCTTGTCGCCGCCATAGAGCCGGTCCGTCAGGTCGCGGATCTCCGGGGCGTTCTCCGGATGGTTGCTGTCCAGCAGGTACAGCGGCACGCGCCCCACCTGGACCTTCCAGACGTAGACCTTCGCCTTGAAGCTGGCGATCGGCACCTCGACGATCAGCGGCGAGCCGTCGTCGCGGTAGACCTGCTCCACCGGCAGGTTCGAAAAATCGTTGATCGGGTATGACTGCTGCTGGTAACCGTCCGCGTTCAGGTACTGGTGGAAATAGCCCTCTTCATACAGCAGGCCGATCCCCACCAACGGCAGCCCCAGGTCCGACGCGCTTTTCATGTGATCGCCGGACAGCACGCCCAGGCCGCCCGAGTAGTTGCGCAGAGCCTCGGTCAGGCCGTACTCCATCGAAAAATAGGCGATGAAAGGCTTGTCGAACTCGCCAAAATGGCGGTGATACCACGTCCTCGCTTGCGGGTTCATGTACGCGTCGAACTGCGAACACACCCGGTCGAGATGGGCGAGGTAAGCTTCGTCTTCTGCGGCAGCCAGTAACACGTCCTGGCTGATAGTGCCTAGCATGAGAACCGGGTTGCTATGCGTCTGCTCCCACAGGTCGCGGTCCAGGCGACGAAACAGGGCGATCGTCTCGTGGTCCCACGACCAGCGCAGGTTGTACGCCAGCTCGCGCAGCCGTTCGAGGCTGGGCGGCAGGTCCGGCGTCACGTCGACCGTTGCGACTGGTTTGATCATTACGGAGTCTCTCCTGCAGTGCATGAGAACGAGCGTATGGGCTCGTTCGAACACATCCTAGGAAACATGCTTAGGATAGCAGGCAGCGCATATTTTGCCAATTATTACCGGGCCACCTGCGCCGCCCGCGACGAGCATCGAAATGCGCCGGTAGCCCCACCAGACTATGGCGAAACTGCCGCGTACGCCGTATCATGAAACCAGGCGACGCGCCCGAACAACCCGGTAGCCCGAGGAGCGGTGATGATGAGGTTCTTTCGCAAGCTGAGTCTGGTTGGCCTGGTGATTGTCCTGGTCGCGGGCATGGCCCCGCCAGCGCCCGCCAGCGCCGCCGATCCGCCCCGCCAGTCGGACGGCGCGCGCGTCCGGTTCGTGCACGCCTCAGCCGGCGCGCCCGGCCTGGACGCCTACGCCGATGGCGCGCTGGTAACCGCCGGGGTGCGCGGTGTGGCGGGTTATTTCGACGTGCCGGCAGGCGAGCATACCTTCAGCTTTCGAACGGAAGGCGGCGAGTCCGATGAGGCCGCCATCACCGCGACTCTCGACGCGGGCCAGCACCTGACGATCGCCGCGATCAACAGGCGGGCCGCGCTCGAAGCGCTGGCGATCCCGGACGACGTCTCCGCCCCGGCGCGCAACGCCGCCCGCGTGACCGTGGTCCACGCCGCGCCGCACGTGCCGCCCATCACCGCCGAGTGGGGGAGCGCCGCGCTGGTCGATGGCCTCGAATACGGGGCGGTGAGCGAGCCGGTCCAGGTGCTGGCCGGGACGGCGGATCTCACCGTCACCGCGCCGGACGACGCGCTCCTGGCAGCCGACACGGCGCGCCCGATCGCCGCCGGATCGGCGGTCACCGTCTTCGTCGTGGAGACCGAGACGCCGGACGAGGTCGGCCTGACCGTGGTCGAGAGCGCCACGCAGGAACCGGACCCCGACACGCAGTTTCGCTTTGCCAACATGGCCCGCGGCACGGACGCGCTGCGCGTGTACGTCAACCGCGAGCCCGCGCCGATCTACCCGCAGGTTCCCTTCAGCAGCATCACCAACTACTTCGCCACCGGCCAGGGCGCGCACCTGGTCGAGGTCTACCGGCTGGATGCCGGGCCGGAGAGCGGCCCCCCACTCGCCGCCACTACCGCCGACATTGGCCCGGATGAGAGCGTGATCTTCGTGGCCCAGGGCACGGCGGACGACCTCGAAATCGCCGCCTACACGAGCGATCTCGGCCCGCTGCCGCCCGCCTCGGCCCGGCTGCACGTCGTGAACGTGGCCGCCGGCAGCCCCGCGTTCCAGGTCGCGCGCGTCGAGGGCGATGTCCTGTTCGACCGGATCGCTGCCTTCGAGCAAGGCAGCCGCGTCGTCCCGGCGGGCAGCTACAACCTGCGCCTCACCAACGCGGCCACCGGCGCCGTGCTGATGGACCACAGCGGAATCGTGCTCCAGGCGGGGACGGTCACCACGCTGTTCGTCCTCGACGAGGACCCGGACGATCCGTGGCTCAACGCCATCCCCCTCGTCGCCAACAACGTGCCGCAGCATGCTTCGGTCCGCTGGGCACACCTGCACCTGCAAGGCCCTGCCGTGGACATCACCGTCGATGGCGAGCCGGTCGCCACCGGGCTGGCGTATAAAACCGTGACCGGCTACGAGTTGATCGAGCCGGGCATGGTCGCGCTGGCCGCGTACCCTGCCGGGAGCGACCCCGCCACGACTGAGCCGCTCGCCACCCTGTCGATCGAGCTGACCGGTGCCACCTTCCCGCGCACGATCTACCTGTACGGGCCGCCGGACGCCATCCAGTTCGGCGTCGCGCCGGACAGCCTGGAGCTGCTGCCTGAAGGTCGCGCGCGCGTCCGGTTCATCAATACCGCGATCGACACGGGATCGGTCGCTGTCATCAACCCCACCGACGGCTCGCGCGTCGTGCCCGATCTCCAGTTCGGGCTGGCGAGCGCCAATGCCACCGTCGACGCGGGCGTGTACACGTTCAACTTCGTGCGGGACAGCGGCCCCGTCGCCTCGATCCAGGGAATCCGGCTCGAAGCCGGGACCAATTACGCGCTCGTCCTGGCGGGGGTTTACCTGGAGGAACCGGGCCTGGAAGTGATCGCGCTGGAAGCCCGGCCCTGGTGACGCAAAAACGGAGAGGTGCGCCCTCTCCGTCTCGACTCGCTGGAAAAGTGTTTTGCCGGGAACCGCTCAAGCCCGGCGATGCGGGGCGCTATTCGTCGCCTTCCGCCGCCTCATCGTCCGGCCATTCGCCGTTGCGCACGGTCTGGCTGGGCACCGTCGCCGCCTGGTGATCGACCGGCGGCTCGTCGAGATCGGGCGCGGCGGGCATCTCCGGCAGCGGGGCCGCCGGTTTGGCGCCTTCCAGGGGCAGCGCCAGGGTAAATGTGCTGCCCTCGTTCACGGCGCTCGCCACACTCAGGTAGCCGCCGTGAGCTTCGGCCACGGCCCGCGCCACGAACAGCCCCTGCCCCAGCCCGCGCGGATCGATGATCTTGCCGCTCGTGGTGCGCGCCTCGCCGCGATAAAACCGCTCGAAGATGTGCGGCAGGTCGCGCGGGCGAATTCCCACGCCGGTATCGCTGACCTCGATCAGGATGTTGTCGCCGCGCACGCGGCCCAGCCGCACGACGATCTCGCCGCCCGGCTCGGTGTACTTGATGCTGTTGTCGATCAGGTGGCCGATCGCCCACTGCAGCCGCCGGTCGTCGCCCAACAAGGTGAGCTTCTCGCGGTTGGTGACCATCACCGCCACGTTGAGCCCGACCTTCTGAATGCGCGTGTTGAAGCCCTTCAGAACGTTGACGATCAGCCGTTCGAGCGCCACGTCCTGCTGGCGTACGGCGAAGCTGCCCGCGCCGATCTCCGAGATATCCAGCAGCTCGATGATCATCCGGTCCAGCACGGCCACATTGCGGCTGATCGCTTCCAGGAACTTGCGATTCGGGGGGCGATCTTCGGGCAGCGCCAGCAGCACGTCGCTCATCCCCTTGATCGCCGCCAGCGGGGTGCGCAGCTCGTGGCTCATCTGCGTGATGAACTGGTCCTTCAGGCGGTCGGACAGCGCGTCGCGCGTGACATCGCGCAGCATGAGCACCGTGCCCAGCCGCGTGCCGTCTTCGTCGGCCACGATCGCCAACTGCGCCCCGATCACCCGGTCGTTGACCTCGACGCGCTGCGCCTGCCCCAGCGTGATCTCGCCGTCGAGCGCGGTCTGGTGGCGCGCCGCGGCGAACATCTTGCCCAGGTCGCTGTCCCAGAACAGGCGCACCGATCCCAGCAGGTCGCGCGCGGCCTGGTTCATGAGCACGATCCGGCCCTCGGTGTCCTGCATGATCACACCTTCGTTGATCACGGCCAGCACACCGGTCAGCCGGGCGATGTCGGTCGATTGGGATTCGGCCAGCAGTTGGAGCTGCTCGACCTGGAGCCGGGTTTGCTCGTCCCGACCGCGCCGCTTGCGTCGCAGTCCGCGATACAGCCGGTCGAACAGCCGCTCGGTCGTGGAGCCCAGCTCGTCGACCGAATCGAGCATATTCATCACCGAACCGGCCCGGTCGGCGGAAGCGGAGTTTTGAGGAGACGGCATACGCCAGACCTCGCGATCTCTGATTGGAGCGGGCGTTGTGATACGACGGCTGATTATACCAGAACCGGGCTAGGTGCGCTTTCGCGCCGAGATATCATCCAGAAGCTGCTTCAGCTCGAAAAAGTCGGGCAGCGGCTTGCTGATGATGTGATCCACCCCGTAGTCGCTGTACATCGCCTTCCGTTCCCCTTCGGACAGGCTGAACGCCGTCATCAACACGATGGGGATATGCTGCATCGGCTCGACGCTCCGGATGCGCTGGGCGATCTCGTGTCCGCGCGGCCCAGGCATGCGGATGTCCATCAGAGCCAGCTCGGGCAGGTCACCGCTGTACGTTCCGGCCTCCACGCTGTCCAGCCAGCCAAACGCCTGGTTGCCGTCGCGGAATTCGAGCGGTCGGTGTCCCCACGCCTCGAACATCACTTTGACGATATTGCGGATATCCTCTTCGTCTTCGACCACCAGCCAGGGTTTCACGCATACCCTCCATTAAGATTGTGTCGTAACTGTGTTCGGATCAGGCACGTTTCTTTATTATAGCCGGTCCTCGATTCGCCGCACGGTCGCGCCGGCGTCACCGGCCATCGAATCAAGATTTGCGGTTTCACGGTCACGCGCCTATAGTGTTATTGTACACTGGTCAGGGTGGGGATTCTCTGAATAATTACCGAATAATCACCCGTGGGGGAGAAAACCCGGTGCCTACCTGGATGGTTGTTGAAGACGAGCCCGATATTTACGACGTCCTGCTGGCAATGTTCGAGATCTGGGGCATCGACGGCGTGGCCTTCGTCGACGGGGCCGAAGCCGTGGCCTGGATCGACAGCGTGGATCAGGGGCGCGTCCGCGGCGAACTGCCCGAGCTAGCCATCCTCGACATCCGCCTGCCGGAGATCAGCGGGCCGGAGGTCAGCGCCCGGCTGCGGCGCAGCCCGGTCCTGGGTGACATCGGGATCGTGCTCATCACCGCCTATCGCCTGTCGCCGGACGACGAAGCCGCCGTCATGGAACAGGCCCAGGCCGATCTGCTGATGTACAAACCGCTGCCCAGCATGGCCGAGCTGCGCGTCACCATGGCCGACGCCATCGCCCGGCGCACTTCGCAGCCGGAACGCTCCATCGCCCGATCCGCGCGCAAGACGCCGGCAGCGCGGCCCGCGCCCTCCTCTCGCCGGTCGTCCGGCGCGCAGCCAAGCCCCTCGATCCGGCAGCGCGCCAGGCCGCAGCCCACACCCAGGCAGCCCAAGAATCATCGCGGATTAGCAGACTGAGTAGAGTGGCGAATGCAGAACATCAACCCTTCCCACAGTATCGCCCGTCGCGGACGGTTCTACCTGTTCTTCGGCGGCCTCGCCTTTCTGGGGGGCGCCATCGCCCTCACGCTGGCGGTACTGTTCTTCTACTTCCCACTGTGGGAAACCGGCTCGTTCGCGATTGTGCGCGCGCTGCTGATCCTCATCGGCATCCTCGCGCTGATCGGCGGCATCGGCCTGATCGTCCGCGCGCTGACGCTGCAAAAAGACAACCCGCTGGCCTACGCCGTCGGTGAAGCGCTCGGCCAGTTTCTCGACAACCGCTACACCTATCTGCGCAACGTGAGCAAGCGCCGCGTCGGCTACATCGACGCCGTGCTGGTCGGGCCGCCCGGCGCGCTCGTCTTCCGCATCGTGGACTACCCGGGCCAGTGGATCAACGAGCGCTCGGAGTGGATCGTCAAGACGCGCAACGGCAAGATGAGCCCCGCCAAGACCAACCCCACGCGCGAATGCGTCAAGGACGTCTACGCGCTGCGCAAGTTCCTGGCGAAACACGGGCTGGAACGCGTGCCGGTCTACGCGATCGTCGTCTTCACGTCGCCGAACGTCCAGTTGGCCGCCTCTGGCCCGGTGGTGCCCATCTGCGAGATCCCGACGCTCTACCAGATCATGCGCCGCGACTACCTGACCGACGAGCGAATTGCGCCCCAGGCCATTCGCGGCACGGTCGACGCCATCATCGACGGCTGACGCGGGACGGCGCGCGGATGGGGACCGACGATTACCTGTATGACGATCCCATAGACGAAGACGAGGACGGCGCTTACGAGGTGTACGAGGACGTCGCCCGGCGCGCCCGCCAGCACGCCGAGGACGTGCTCGTCGAGCTGGACGATGCCGAGCCGGAACCGCCCGCGCCGGGTCGCTGGCAGACGATACGCGCCCGGCTGGCGCGCGCGGCTCGCGTCGTGGCGCTGGTCGCCATCCTCGGCGCGGCGATCGCCGCCCTGCTCATCCTGCGCGACATCCTGGCCGGCGACGGCAGCGCGGACAGCGACGCGCCCGCCGCCACTTCCCCCGCGCTCGACGCCCCGCCGGTCACGTGGCCGGCCCAGGTTCAGCCGCATGCCCACACCGTCCCCGCGCTGATCAAGGACGCGCTGACTCGAACGGGCGAAGCGCACGGCTACCGCTTCGATGGCACCGCCGGGGCCACGTGGCGCATCACGGTGGAGCCGCGCGCCGAGAGCGCGCTCGACCCGCTGATCACGCTCTACGCGCCGTCCGGCGACGAGATCGCCCGCGCCGACGATCGCTCCGCCGGCGACCTGACCGCCGAGATCGTCCTCACCCTGCCGGAAAGCGGCCCGTACCGCCTGTTGGTGCAGTCGTCGCAGGGCGGCATCACCACCGGCGATTACCTGCTCAGCCTGTGGCCGGAATAAAAACAAGGCCCGGCATACGCCGGGCCCATCCTCGCGTCGTATCAGCCGCGATCAGTTCTGCGGGCCGACCAACTGGTCCCGCGTGACCCAGCCGGTCATGCCCATGCAGTCGATCTCGTAGTACGGCACGTCTTCCAGCATCCCCATGTTGAGAACCGTCACCGCCGTGTTGGCGAAGCACTGCGCGCTCGCCAGCGCCTTCGGCCCCGGCTTTTCGGCCAGCGGGGACATCATCGGCATGGCGGGCAGCGTGATCGTGTCGCCCACCGCGATCAGGTTATCCTCGAACGGTTCCAGCGCCTGGGCCGGGTCCACGTCCGCCAGCGACAGCGGCGCCAGCCCCAGGTACACGCGCCACTCGTTCTCCACCTCCAGGAACGGCTTGCCCGTCACCTGCTCGACCGCCTCGTAGACCGTCGGGCCGGTGCGCATCAGTTCCGCGATCTGGCGGTGCGTGTCGATCCCGCCGTAATGCGTGACCAGGAAGTTGATGAACGACGGACCCACGTCATACGCCAGCGCGTAGCAGCCGTCGGCCTGGGTCAGGTTCGAGCCGATGTCGGTCGTCAGGCTGGGGATGTCCTGCAGGGTGCCCAGGTGGCGCAGCCGGCGGTCGTACAGCCCCGGCGCGATGCTGTGCCATTCGGGCTGGCCTTCCGTCCACCACAGCGGTCCCAGCGGCCCGCCGAGAATGTCGTACTGGTACAGGTGTACGACCTCGTGCGTGGTGGTGGAGTAGATCGTCTCGATGCGCCGCTCCATCGTCCATTCGTCGGGCTGCAGCGCGTAGATGCAGTCTTCGTTGCCCGGCACCAGCTCGGTCCCGCGCAGGACCTGCACGCTCATGCCCAGGTCGCTGCTGGTGAAGCCCGCTACCCGGTTGTTCGCCACGCCGCTGCCGTAGATCTCGGCCAGCCCGTCGCGGCTGGGATACACCACGGCGACCGGCTTGTAACTCAGCGGGCGGCCAAAACCCTGCACGCGCCGCTCCTGGGTGGCCGCCATCGAGTCGGCCATGCGCTGCGCGACGGCGTCAGGATCGTCCTCGCCGAACCCGAACCAGTACAGCACGACCAGGTCGCTCTCCATGCGGAACCATTCGCGCGCAGGGTCCGCATAGTCGAGCGCGATCGGCTCGGTGTCGACCGACGCGCCGGACGTATCGCGCACGCGCCACGTGAACTCGAAATGCGTCCAGGCGGGCTGGCCTTCGCCCGTCTGCCACGGGCGGGACACCCACGCGCCCACCGACTCATCCCAACTCGCCACCACGCGCGTGCCCGATCCATGCACGAACCGGATGAACAGGATCACGTCCTGAATGTCGCCCGTTTCTGACGTGGGGTTGATCGTGAAAACCATGCCGCGCGGATACGCCGACGTCACCGTCGTTTCGCCCAGGACGAACCCATCCTGCGCCCCGTGATCGAACGTCAGGGTTTGCGCCTCCCCGCCGACGACCGTCAGCGTGTACGGCGTCTGTTCGACCGGCGCCGGCGTGGGCGTCGGCAGGTTCAGGTCGTCATCCTGTCGCCCAGGCGCGGCCAGCGCCGGGAATGCCAGCCCCACCACCATCAGGCTCACCAGCGCCACGGCCAGCGTCCCGCCCAGCCACACTTTTTGCACACTCACCGCTGCAATCCTCCACTCGTCCCGTCGTCTGCACCGAGTTTATCACCGGAAGCGGCGGGCGACCACCGCCTCCCGGCTAGCTCGCCGGGGTTGGGGGCGTCGCTTCGGGCACGTCCTCCACGCCAAACGGGTCCGAGCCCGTCTCCGGCAGGATGATGTTCTCGTCGTGGAACAGCGGCGACACGTCGCGCGGCAGCGGCTCCTGGGGGATGTGATCGAACCAGTTATCATATTCGACCACGTACTCGGGATCATCCATCCGCGACTCGACCCAGTCCAGGTAATACTGCTTGCGCATCTCCTCGAGCTCGCTGGGCAGGGGCACGTCGAAGACCTCGTCCCCGACCACGGCCACGTACCATCCCTGCTCGGTGGGGATCGGCCCGACGACGGTGTCCGGCGCCGCGTTGAAGACCGCCTCTTTCACCGCCGCGGGCGCGCTCGTGTCGCTCCAGCGCAGCAGGCGCTCCGAATCTTCTGAGTCGGCGGTGAACCCCAGCGAGGTCGCGATGTCGCGCATCGCCTCGCCGGCCTCCAGCCGCGCGATCACGTCCTGCGCCTGCTCCTCGCTGCTCACGATGATGTCGCGCACGTTTTTGCCGATGCGCGCTTCCTGCGCGGCGACCGCCTCCGGCTGCTGGCCCATCAGGAACTCCAACTGCGAATACAGCGTGCGGGCGCGCACGATCCGGCGAAATTCCTCTTCGGTCATCCCGGTGTAAATTTTCATCTGGCGCAAGAATTCATCGTACGCGGCATCGAACTCCGGCGGCAGCTTGCCATCCGCGCCGACGGTCATGCTCAGGTACTGTCCCAGGCGCGATTCGAACTGGGCCGGATTCACCTCCAGGCCGCGCCGCCGCGCCTCGTCCAGCGCGATCGCGTCGATGATCATGATGCGCTCCACCTGGATGCCGAAGCTGTTGCTGTCGGCCAGCGTCCCGAACAGCGAGATCAGCGACGCGTTCTCCGGCTTGCGCAGGTCGAGCACCTGCTCGACGCCTTCCCGCTCGACGACCTTTTCGAGTTGGTACAGGCGATACCAGCGCTCGAAGCGCACCTGCTTCTGGAACTGCTCCAGCGTGATCTCCTGGCGCCCCACGCGGGCGATGACTGTGCTCCCGTCGAAATCGGGCGCGTTGGTCGGGATGCTGTACGGCGTCGAGGTGACGGTCGGCGTGGGCGATGGCCCCGGCGTGGCCGACGGGCGCGCGGTCGTCTGCGGCGCGGGCGTCCCCGGATCCTCGACGTGAACTACCCCGTTCTCGCTGCCGCTGTCCGACGAGCACGCCCCCAGCGCCAGCGCGATCGCGCTCCACGCGATCAATACGACAAACTTCCGGTAGTGCATAGAATCTCCTCTGTAGTCTGGTCTGAGCCGGTGCAGCGCGGACAGCGACGGACCCACGAGCGCGCTGTGGCAGGACAAGCTCATGTACAGGCCGTGAAAGCCCTGCTTCGTCTTCTTCTCCTCAGAACACGTGAGCGGTCCCCAACACGTCCGTGGAATCCGTCTATTCGTTATACGCAGTCAACCGCTGCCTGATGGTACTTTGCCACTCCGCGCCGGGCGCGAGGTGCAGCGGCCACACGTGAATCGCCACCGTGCCCTGGTAGCCGCGCTCGTAACCGGCCTCGCTGTTGGTCACCGTTTCCAGCGGGAACAGCCACAGCGCGCACGGCTGGTCCAGCTCGGTCGTCAGCGCCATCTCGCGCAGCCGGGTGATCATCCGGTGCTGCCGCACGTCGGACAACGCCTGAATCTCGGCCAGCGGCAGCCATTCCGCGCCGCCGTTGACCGTCAGCCCCGCGTATTCTGGCACCTGCCCCCCGTCGAAGCCCGCCGCCAGCTCGACGCCGAACCGCACATCGACCGGCGCATCGGACAGGTTGCGCACGGTGTAGGTGCACTGGAAGTCCTCGCCGCCGCGCGTGAAGAGGAACGTCTTGGTGACGCGCATGGGCCGGTGATGGCTGCCCACCCATACGTGACCGTCGCGGCTCAGCACGACTTCGGCGGTCGCGCCGTCGCTGGTGACCTGCGCGGCATACGGCAGATTCACGAAATCGCCCTGCTCGCCGTAAAACGCGCGATACACGGCGTGCACGTCCACGTCCTCGCGGAAGAAGTGATCGAGGAACGCGCCGCGCCGGTGCCAGTCGACGATCAGCGCGGCCTCGATCCCGGCTTCCTTGGCGCGCACTGCGTCGCGCGTGTCGAAGTTGGCGCCGTTCTGCTCCGTGTCGGGCGTGACGAGCGTACCGTTGGCCGCCGCCGCGCGGATCTCGTCGTGATACCCCTCTTCGCGCCGCGTCATGACGTTGAGCAGGTTATACCGCTGCGGGCGCGAGTCGAGCTCCAGCATCATCCCGCCCAGGTTCGGCTTCCAGATCGCGTTGTAGACCGGGCCGGTCAGCACGATCTCCTCGGTGCTGTCCTTGTTGAAATCGACCGCGCGCACCTCAAGCGGCGCGCTCTCGCCCTCGGCCAGCGCTTCGGCTTCGATCAGGTTGGCGTAGTTCGCCACGCGGAAGTTGAACAGGTACACCCCGCCGAACAGCCCGTGCCAATAGGCGTCGTTGGCCTGCGCCCGCCACAGCAGGTCGAGCGCCCGGTCTTTGCGCGCGCCATCGGGCATGGCGTGGACCTTGCCCGCGACCATCAGCATCCGCTTGTGCATGTGGTTCACTTCGTCGTACTTGATCATGAAATTGCGCCACACGCTGCCGCGCAGGTAGCGCAGCACGTCCTCGCGGCCCTGGTCTTCCAGCTCGCGCTTGACGTCGCGCAGCTCGCGGAAGCGCTCGGCGGGCAGCGACCACTGCCCCATCTCGAAGTAGCTCGCCGTCGGCAGGTAGACGCGCCCCAGCGCCGGGTACCGGTCGATGTAGTCCGCCGGGCAGATGGTGCGGACCCAGCCGCTTTCCCGTTCCAGCGCGGCGAACAGCTCGGCCATGTAGTTGCCGTCGCCCCAGCAGTGATCGTAGGTGCCGGGCCACACGCCGAACTTCTCGCCGTCGTCGCCCATGAACGCGATCTTGGGCTGCTGGCCGGGCAGCGGCTGATCGGCTTGGCGGCGCAGCCAGCCGATGACGTTCGGCACCGTGTCCCACGGGATCGCGTAGCGCAGGTAGCTGAGCGTCGGGAACACGCGCACAGTGTAGCCCTGTTCCTCGCTCACGAAATAGCCGAACAGCTCGCGCTCTTTGTTGTAGCCGACCGCTTCGAAGTGCGTGTCGTCGATGATCACGTAATCGATACCGGCCTCGGCGATCGGGCGGACCAGGTGCGGCTCCCACACGCGCTCGGCCAGCCACATCCCGCGCGGGCGCCGCCCGAACACGTCCTCGACCGCCCGGCTCAGCTTGTGAATCTGGCCGATCTTGTCGGCGTCTGGCAGCGTGGTGAGGATTGGCTCGTAATACCCGCCGGACATCACCTCCAACTGGCCGCGCTCGACCAGCGCCCGCAGGCGTTCGAGCAGCGCCCCCTGGTGCGCGATCAGGTAATCCAGCAGGCTGCCGGTGAAATGAATCCCGCACTTGATGCCGGGATGGCGTTCCAGCAGGTCGACGAACGGGTTATACGACACGTCAACCGCGTGCTCGTTCACGAAATCGAACTGGCCGACGGGCTGGTGATTGTGCAGCACCAGCGCCAGAAAAATGGGTGTGGTCATGAGTGCTCCTGAACAGGACTCAGCGCGATCGATGGCGGGCAAGACGCCAGCGGGATTATAGCCTAATCGTGCCGGCAGGCGCACATCCCGCGCGCCCGGTTTGGGTTTCGTGAATTTTCCATAAAATCGGGGCGTTCGGCCCTTGTGCGCCCATTCACAGCGCCGACCCTATGCTACAATGGTGCCAGGCTGAACTACCCCACGCCACAAAAGGACGCGGAATGCTATACAACGTGCTAATCGTCGAAGATGATCGCCGGACCGCCGAAAGCCTGGCGGCTCAGGTCCGGGTGCTGGGCCATACCGTCGCGGTCGCCCTGGGACCGCGCAGCGCCCTGCAGCATCTCAATCAGGTCATCCCCGACGTCATCCTCATGGACATCAACATGCCCGGCGTGAACGGCCTGGAGGTGCTCCGCTTCCTGCGCCGCGATCCGCTGACCGCCCAGGTGCCGGTCGTCATCATCACCGCCGAAGAGTCGCCCACCATGAAGCGCGACGCGTTTGCCGCCGGGGCAAACGCGTACCTGTTGAAACCGCCTACACTGGACCACATCGAGAAGGCGCTCGATCACGTCATGATCGCGAATCCGCCCGCCTGAGCGCGCTACGAGATCGTGCGCCAGACGCCAAACCCGCTGCCCACAACGCTGCCGTCCGGCAGCCGCAGAAAGAACGAGAACTCCGGCGGCGGCGTCCGCGTGACGGCCACCGGCTGGATTGTCATGGTGTAGCCCTGCTCCGTCATCAGCGCCCAGCCCAGCCTGTCGCGCACACCCGGCGCGTTCGACCAGACGCGTCCAAACCCGCTCACCGGCGCGTAGCGGTCCAGGGGCGGCATGGCGTCCGCCGGGCGCTCCGGCATCCCGGCGTAATTCGCTTCGAGGAAGTACGACGCGGTGCCGTCATCGTAGAACACGTAAATCTCGCGCGTGTCGCCGCGCCACACCATGATCCCGCCCTCGAACTCCTCGTAAGCCGCCTCGACCTCGCGCGCTTCACCGGACGGGCACCCGTCGGCCTGGCCGAAGAAGAACGTGTACGGGCAGTTGATCTCGACGACGGCGGTCGCGCTCGATCCGCGATTGGCCGTGTACAGCGTGTAATCGACGCTGTAGGCCGCGTAGTCCGGCAGGTAGACTGTGGCTGAGCCTTTCGGCGACTGCGCCGTCACCACCGTTTCGACCAGCGTCATGTTCGGCACGCTCTGCTCGATGATCACGCCGCCCGTCCCCTCGATCTCCCAGCTCAGCGTCACCGCCGCGCCGGGGTTCACCAGGTCCGGCTGGGCCGTGAAGGCGATCACCTCGCCGCCCGGCGGGGTCGTGGTCGGCGGCGCCTGGACGAACGACTCGGTCACCACGCCGGTCACGCCCAGCGAAAGCTCCGCCTCGTCGTATACCTCGCCGGTCACCACATCCACCACGCTGAGGCGCAGCATGACCGCGGTCGCGCCGGCGCGGCCCACCGGGGCAACCGGCCCCTCGCCCAACGACGGAATCCAGCGGTTGGCGCGCGGCAGCTCTATCGAGACGACCGACTCGTCGGCGAAGACCTGCTCGAAGACGAGATTCGACGCGGGCAGGCGGTCGGCGACGGTCCAGGCGACCGTGACCCGCGCCATCCCTTGCGAGAGCGCGTTGGCCTCGACGGCCAGCGTGTTGGCCGTGAAGGTCTGGATCGCCGGGACGCGCTCCTCGTCGAGTTCATACGGGATCGACAGCGTGCGCTGGTCGACGATGCGCGACTGGGCATCCACGATCGACAGCAGGAACGTCGGCGGCCCGAAATTCAGCGGGTGGCGGATCGTCACCTCGCGCGCGCCGACCGGCTCCAACGGGACGCTGTTCTCGTCGAACACCAGCTCCCAGGCGTTCAGCCGGTAGGTATGCAGGCGCAGGCGGTAATCCGCCGTGACGCCGACCGTGTGCCAGGACATCGTCGCCGTCATCGTGCCGGACTCGGCATCCTGCACCGCGACCGACGCCAGGTCGGCCTCGAACGTCACGATGCTCGGCAGCGGTTCCTGCGCGCTCGCCGGGGCTGCCACCACCATCAGGGCCATCACCACGACCACCAACCATCTGGTTTTCATCGGCCTGCCTCGCTCAACGAAGAATAGATTTGACTCTAGCTTACTGTCGCCCCTCGCCCGGAGCAAATTGACGAGGGCGCAAAAAGAGCCGGTCTAATCGCCGGCCCTGCCATCGTTCGTTTCGAGCGCCCGCGTCCACCTACCGCGCGCGCAGCCCCAGCCTGTCGATCATCGCCACGCGGCCCGGCCACTCCTCACGCAGCAGGCCGTACACCACCACGTCATACGGCACGCCGTCCGCGATGGTGGCCTTGCGCTGGCGCGCCTCCAACAGAAAGCCGATCTTCTCCATCTGGCGCAGCACGCGCTCGTTGAGCGTCATCGTGATCAGCCACACGCGGCGCATGTCGAGCGTGTCGAACGCGTAATCGAGGAGCAGCAGCAGCGCGTCGGTGCCATAGCCACCGCCCCAGTAGTCCGGCTCGCCGATGTTCGCGCCCAGGTTCGCCACCCGGCTGTGATACGACAGGAAGTTGATCCCGAAGTACCCCAGCGGCTTGCCGTCCTTGGTTTGCACGCCGAACGCAACGCCCGTCTCCGGCCTGTTCGACTCGCGCCATTCGCGGTACTCGGCCTCTATCTGGGCCTGCGTCACGAATTCGCGCCGGCCCATGCCGGCCCAGAAGCCCGAATCGTTGTTGGCCCAGCGATGCGCGTTCTCCATGAAGCGCTTGCCGTAAGGCACCAGATCGACCAGCAGCCCCTCCAGCATCGCTCACCCTTCCTTCCGGGTTTTCAGGCCCAGCCGGGCGACCATCGCCTCGCGGCCCGGCCACTCCTCGCGCAGCAGGCCGTACAGCAGGTGATCGACCCACTCGCCATCGGCGTACATTTCCTGGCGGCGGCGCGCTTCGAGCTTGAACCCGGCTTTTTCGACGTTGCGCTGCGCGCGCACATTGGACGCCATCGTCCCCAACCACAGCTTGTGGAAATCGAGCCAGTCGAACGCGTAGTCCACGATCAGCAGCAGCGCGTCGGTGCCATAGCCGCCGCCCCAGTAGTCCGGCTCGCCGATCATCGCGCCGAGCATCCCCAGCCGGTGATGCGGCAGCACCCAGTTGAGCGCCATGTCGCCGATCGGCGTGCCGTCTTTGGTGCGAATGCCGAACCACACGCTGTGGCGCGGGCCTTGCTCCGCGCGCTCAGCGCTTTCCTGCTGCCAGCGCTCGATGCTGGCTCTGGACACCACGCGCCGGTCGCCCACACTGGCCCAGAACACGGCCTCGCTGTTGTTCCAGCGATGCTCCAGCTTTTTGAACGCGTCCCCATACGGCACGAGATCGACCAACAGCCCCTCAAGCAGCATCGCTCACACTTCCTCTCGCGCCCGCAGGCCGATACGCTCGATCACGGCGGCGCGGCCCGGCCATTCCTCGCGCAGCAGGCCGTAGGCCAGCCAGTCGTACCACACGCCGTCGGCCAGCGCGGCCCGGCGCTGCTGTGCTTCGAGCGTGAAGCCGACTTTTTCCATCTGGCGCATCACGCGCCGGTTCATGGTCGTCGTCATCAGCCACGCCTTGTGGATGTCCAGCCAGTCGAAGGCGTATTCGAGCAACAGCAGCAGCGCGTCGGTGCCATAACCGCCGCCCCAGTATTCCGGCTCGCCGATCTTGGCGCCCAGCATCGCCAGCCGGTGGTACGGTACCATCCAGTTGATGCCGATGAAGCCGATCGGCTCGCCGTCCTTGGTCCGGATCCCGAACGCCACGTCATCGTCGGCGCCGCGCTCGCGTTCCTCGGCCCAGCGCTCCATATGCCGCCGGACCATCGCCCTGGTCGCGAAATACCGGTCGCCGCCGCTGCCGAAGAACGACGAGTCGTTGTTCCGCCACTTATGCTCCAGGTCGGTGAATGCCTTCCCATAGGGTACCAGATCGACCAGCAACCCCTCTAGCATCTCAATCACCCTTTCCGTAACGTCGCTCGGCCTTCTCGCGCAGCCCCAACTGGTCGACCAGGGCCTCGCGGCCCGGCCAGTCGTCGCGTAGCAGGCCGTAGTTCAGGGCATCGATCCAGCGCCCGTTGACCAGGGCCGCCTTGCGCTCGCGCGTCTCGAACCGGAAGCCGGCCTTCTCCACGTTGCGCTGGGCGCGCTCGTTGATGTCCATCGTCCCCAGGCACAGGCGGCGCATATCCAGCCAGCGAAACGCGTAATCGACGGTCAGCAGCAGCGCGTCGGTGCCGTGCCCGCCGCCCCAGTAGTCCTTCTCGCCAATCCACGCGCCCAGCCATGCCGTGCGGTTCCAGTAGTCCACCCAGTTGAGGCCGATCGAGCCGATGATATTGCCGTCCCTGGCGCGCATCATGAAGTGGACGCCGGTGTAGCCCCGCTCGCGGGCGCCGCTGCGCTCCTCGTGGATGCGCGCGATCTGGGCGCGCGTGGTCGGCTCGCAGTCGCCCATCGTCGCCCACAGGCGCGACTCGTTGTTCCAATAGGCATGCATCTTCTCCTGGTGGAACGCCGGCACGAACGGTTCCAGGTCGACCAGCAGGCCGTGTAGAGTGGTCATGGGTTGATCCCCTGCCTCGTCCGCCGGATCACGATTTGGCCTCGCCCGCTTCTGTTTCTTTATCGTCCTTCTTTTCGGGCTTGGGCTTCGGCTCGATGCCGCTCGGCTGCAGGTCCAGCGCGGCCACTTTCTGCTCGTAGCCCGGCCAATCCTCGGCCAGAATGCCGAACATCTCGACGTCGACGTAATCGCCATCGTAGCGGATGTGCTGGCGCAGCGTGCCCTCGTGGACGAACCCGGCGCGGCGCAGCAGGTCGATCCTCACCTCGTCGAAGGCCAGCGCGGACGCGTCCAGGCGGTGCAGGTTGCGCGTCTCGAAGCAGTAGCGCAGCAGCATCAGCAGCCCGTCGAGATGCTCGTCGGTGCCCTCGTAGCGGGTATCCCCCGCGAAGAACATCGCGTCGGCCTTGCGCACCCGCTGCCACTCGTGGTCGAAGATCACGCCGCCGATCGGGTCGCCGTCTTTGCTCTGGAAGCCAATCAGCGCGCCGCGCTCACTCTTCTCCATCTTCTCGATGAATTTCTTGACGTCGTCCTCGGTGTGTGGCTCACGCCGCTCCCAGAGCCGCGCCCGAAACCACGCTTCCTCGTTCATCCACGTTTCCATGTGGATCGCGAAATCGTCCTCGAATGGGACGAGATCGACCAGTTTGCCCTCGATCATGATGTTGTTATCTCCCGATTAGACTCCGCAGAGACGGTGAGGATATGCGAACATAAGTTTGAACACGAAATGACGGTTTGTCAACGAATCCGGAGCGCGCGCCATCCTGTTGTACGCGCCGAGCGTGCAGACTGGTCAGGACGCGCCGCGTTTGCCCTTTGCCGCCAGACCCACTACACTCGCCGGTGAAGGAGCGTAGCATGAACTTCGCCGACGACATCTTCGATCTCGATCTCCCGCCCGACGCCGCGATTATCACCGGGCCGGTGGGCTGCGGCAAGACCCGGGCCGCGCTGGACGCCATCGTCGACGCGCGCCGGATGGGCTCGGCATTCAACACGATCTGGGTGGTGCTGGCGACCAACGAGCAGATCCACGCCTTTCGCGAGCGCCTCGTCGCCCACAGCGACGATGGCGTCCAGTTCGGCGTGGAATTCTACAACTTTCACCACCTGTACGCCCGGCTGTTGGAGCTGGCCGGCAACCCCCAGCGCCAGATCGAGGGCACGGCGCGCTACCGCATTCTACACCACGTCGCCAGTGGCTTACAGCGCCGCGGCGAGCTGGAGCTTTTCGGGCAGGTCGCCAGCCTGCCCGGTTTCGTCGGGCAGATCGCCGGCCTGATCCACGAGCTGAAACAGGCCCTGATCTTCCCCGAAAACTTCGCCGCGCTGGCCGAAACGCGCGGCCCGAAAGATCGCGACCTGGCGCGGATTTACCGCGGCTACCAGGACATCCTGCGCGAGAAACACCTCGTCGACCGGCACGGCGCAGGCTGGCTGGCTCTCGAATACCTGGACGCCGCCGAGCGGCTCCCGCTGGCGCTGGACCTGCTGGTGATCGACGGATTCGACCAGTTCAACCACATCCACGCCCGGCTGTTGACCGCCCTGGCCCGTCACGCCAAGCAGACCATCCTCACCCTGACGCGCGCCGCGAACGCGCACCAGGGGCGCCGCTTCCGGCGCTTCGAGCAGGCCCGGCGCCGCGTGCTGGCTGCCGGCGGGGACCTGTGGCGCGAGCAGGCGCTCGACCCATGTGACGCGACCGCGCGCGTCCCGGCCCTCGATCACCTCGTCGGGCACGTCTTCGACAGCGCGGCCCCGGTCCACGCGCTCGACGACGGCGCGGAAGACCTGCGCCTGATCGAAGCGCCGGACGTGGGCCGCGAGGTGAGCGCGGTGCTGCGACGCGTCAAGCGCCTGCTGCTCGACGGCGCGCCGCCGGAATCGATCGCGATCGTCACCCGCCGCCTGGACCTGTACAGCGGCGCCCTGCGCGAAACGGCGAGGGCCTACGACGTGCCGCTCGTCGTCCGCGAGGACGTGCCGCTCCGCGAGAATCCGGCAGTGGCCGCGCTGCTCGACCTGATCGACCTGCACGAGCGAGACTTTCGCCGCCGCGACCTGCTCGACGCGCTGCACAGCCCCTATTTCGTCCCGCCCCACCTGACCCGCGACCAGGTCGCGCAATTGAGCCGGGTCAGCATGGAGCGCCAGATCGTGCGCGGGCGCGACACGTGGCTCGACACCCTGCGCACCGCCGGCCACGCGCCGCCCGACGAAGACGGCGAGCGCCCCGACGAGGACAACGCGCCGGACGCGGCGGCGCTGGCGGACGCGCTCGCGCGCTTCATGGATCGCGTCACGCCCCCGGCGCGCGGCACGATCACCGAACTGACCGCCTGGATCGAACAGCTCATCGGGCCGGACCCGCAAGCCGCCACCGAGGACGCCGCCCACGGCGTCGAGACGGACCCCGCGCCGCCCGCTCACGTGCACCTGCTGGAGCGGATCCGCGCCACGACCGGCCCCGAACGGGCCGCCCGCGACGTCACGGCGCTGGGCGAATTCATGCGCATTCTGTCCGGGCTGCGCGGCGCGTACGACCTGCTGGCCGGAGCGGGCGAGCTTGAGCCGCTGGCGTGGGCCGATTTCCGCGCCGAGCTGGCGCTGGCCGTCGATCAGGCGACCGTGGTGCCGCCCGGCGGGCGGAGCCGGTTGGGCCGCGTGCTGGCGACGGACATCCTGGAAGCGCGCGGCCTGCCCCACGATCACGTATTCCTGCTCGGGCTGGCGGAGGGCATCTTCCCCGCGCCGGATGCGCAGGACGTGTTCTACAGCGACCGCGAGCGGCTGGCGCTGGCCGCGGGCGGCCTGCCCGTCCAGACCGCGGGTGAGCGCGCCGACGACGCCAGCCTGTTCTACCAGGCAATCGGCCTCGCCCGCCGCACGCTGACGCTCAGCCGGTTCACCATCGACGACAAGGGCAACCCCTGCCCGCCCTCGCCATTCTGGGCCGCCGTCCGCGCCATCGTGGACGTTTCCGCCAGCGCAATCGAGCGCGTGCCGGTCGGCGGCGCGCCCCTCCTCCACCAGGCCGCCACCCTGGACGAAGCCGCCGTCGCCACCGCGGCCATTTTCAGCGGCGAGCACCCCGGCGACCTCGCCAGCGCCGCGGCGGCCTACAATGCCCTGCTGGCAACCGATCGCTGGCGAGCCGTGCTGCGCGGGCAGGCGATCGAGGCGCGCCGCGAGGACCGCGCCGCCGGGTTCGACCCCTTCACCGGCGTGCTCGGTGAGCCGGATCTGATCGAGCACGTCGCGCGGCGGCTGGGCCCCGAGCGCGTCTGGAGCGCCAGCCAGTTCAACGACTACGGCCTGTGCCCGTTCCGGTTTTTCGCCGGGCGGCTGCTGGGCCTCGAGGAACTGGTCGAGCCGGAGGAAGGGCTCGACGTGCGCCAGCTCGGCTCGGTCTACCACGCCATCCTGGAGCGCACCTACCGCCGGCTGGCCGCCGAAGGGCTGGACTTCGCGCCGGACAACGCCGACCGCGCCCTGGCGATCCTGGGCGAGGAGGCCGCCGAGGTCTTCGCCAGCGCGCCGGAGACGTTCGCGTTCCGGCCCGGCCCGGTGTGGCAGCACGAGCAGGAGAACATGCTGCGCCGCCTGACGTGGCTGGTCCGGCAGGACTTCGAAGGGACCGGCCCCTTCAAGCCCGGCGGCAGGAGCGCGATCGCCAAACTGGGCGCTGCCGGATCGCGCCGCGCGCTGGTTCACGAAGCGGCGTTCGGCTTCGGCGGCCAGCCGCCGCTGCGCATCGACGGCCCGGCGGGGACGCTGCGCGCCCGCGGCAAGATCGACCGGATCGACGTGGTGGGCCAGCACGCCATCGTGATCGACTACAAGACCGGTTCGGCCCGGCGCTCCGCGTCGGACATGGCCGCCGGGATCGACTTCCAGATGCTGATCTACCTGCTGGCCGCCCAGGACGTCGTGGCGCAGATCGACGGCGGCCTGAGCGTGGCCGGGGGCGTGTTCTGGCACATCACCAACCGCGACTCCAGCGGCGAAGTCGCCGCCCAGGACGGCGAGATCGCGCAGGCGCAGGCGCACCTGCACGCCCACGTCCTGGCCGCGCGGGAGGGGCGCTTCCCGGTCCAGCCGCGCAAACTCGACGGCGGCAAGTGCGTCAGCTACTGCGAGTTCGGCCCGCTGTGCCGCGTGTCGCGCGCGTACCGCCAGAAACCCGGTGCCGGTGACGGGCCGCAGCCCGGCGAGGAGGTGGCATGAACGGGTGGACCACCGAGCAGATCATGGGCGGCGCGTTTTTCGTGCTGGGCAACGTCACGCTGCTGTTCGGCGATTTCTACGTGGGCGCGGTCTGGACGCTGCTCGGCTGCGGCCTGCTGTTGTTTTCGCCCAGCGTGGACCGGTACGGGCGCAAGCGCATCGAGTGGACCCGGCGCAACCAGTTGGCCGCGTTCGCGATCATCGCTGCCATCACGCTGACCGCCGGCCTGCTGATCGCCGACCTTCCCCTGTAACGAGCACGGAGTCCGACACTATGCGATTCACCGACGAACAGGCCGCCGCCATCTCCATCCACGACCGCAACCTGATCGTGACGGCGGGCGCGGGCAGTGGCAAGACGCACGTCCTGGTCGAGCGCTACCTCGCCCTGCTCGACGCGCACCGGGACCGGCCGCTGTCGTCCATCGTCGCGATCACGTTCACCGAGAAGGCCGCGCGCGAAATGCGCGACCGGGTGCGGATGCGCATCGAGGCGCGCCTCGCCGAGGCCGCCGCCAGGGGCGACTCCGCCGCGCTGGATCACTGGCTGGAACGGCAGGCCGAGCTCACCACGGCGCGCATCAGCACCATTCACACGCTGTGCGCCCAGGTGCTGCGCGCCCACCCCGCCGAGGCCGGGATCGATCCGGGGTTCGAGGTGCTGGACGAGAACGAGGCCGCGATCGTGCTCGACGACGCGATCGAGCTGGCGCTCGCCCGGCTGAGCCGGGACGATCACCCCGCGGCGGCGCTGCTGGCGCGCTATGACGTGCGCGAGGTGCGCGCCGTGCTGCGCGAGTACGCGCCCAGCAGCACGGCCCGGCCCGCGCTGGAAGCGCTGGGCACCCCGCCGGAAACGCTGCTGGACAGGTGGCGGAACGACTGGCAAACGGACGTCCGCGCCCGGCTGGACGCGCTGCGCGGGGACCCGGACTGGCGGGCCGCGCTGGACGCCGTGCCGCCCGGCGCGCTCCCGCCGGACGACAAGCTGTCCGACGTCTGGCGGGTCGTCCACACCCGGCGCGACGTCCTGCTGACCTGCGAGCCCGATGCGTTCTTCGCCACCGGCCAGGAAACGATCGCCGCCATCAAACTGAACGTTGGCTCGGCGAAGAACTGGGGCAGCAAAGACGCCGTCGACTGGGCGAAAGCCGCCCTGAAGACGGTCCGCGAGACGCTCAAGGCGTGGCTGGAAGCCTACCCGCCGGCGATCTGCAAGCGCGACGAGCAGGCCGCGCGCCTGCTGGGGCTGTGGCGGGCCGCGATCGCGCTGGCAGCGGAGACGTACCAGAGCGCCAAAGACGCCCGCGCCGCGCTCGATTTCGACGACCTGGAGAGCCGGGCGCGGCGGCTGCTCGAAGGGGCGCCCGGCGTGGCGGCGTTCTACGGCGAGGAGATCCGGCACATCCTGGTCGACGAATTCCAGGACACGAACGACGCCCAGCGCGAGATCGTCTACCGCCTCGCGGGGGTGGGCCGGGCGGGTGCGGAGGGGCGGCTGTTCGTGGTGGGCGATCCCAAGCAGAGCATCTACGCCTTTCGCGGCGCGGACGTCAGCGTCTTTGGGCGCGTGCGGGCCGACTTCACCGCCAGCGGCGGCCAGGACCTGCCGCTGTCCACCTCATTCCGGACGCACAGCCGGCTGGTAGCCGCCTGCAACGCCATCTTCGGGCGCGTGCTCCAGCCCGGTGACGGCCCGGCCTTGCGCTACGAGATCGCGCTCGACCGCGAGATGGCCGCGCACCGCCCCGCCCAGCCGGGCGCGGTGGCGCTGCACGATGCCCCGCTGCGCGTGATCGTCATCCCCCAACTGGAGGATGGCCCGCTGCTCGACGAGCGGCGGCGCTGGGAAGCGTGGGAGATCGCCGGGCAGATTCACGCCCTGGTGCAAAGCGGCGCGCTCGTGTGGGATGCCGGGCTGGATCACGCCGCGCTGCCGGACCTCGCCTTCGTCCCCGATCACGCTCGCGAGGGCGGGCGCGGCGCGTACCGCCCGGTGGGGTACGGCGACGTCGCGATCCTGTTCCGCGCCATGACCCGCGCGCCGCTGTACGAGGACGTGTTCAAGGCGGCGGGACTGCCCTATGTCACCGTGGCCGGGAAAGGCTATTTCGACCGCCAGGAAGTCTGGGACCTGCTGCACCTGCTGCGGGCGCTGCACGACCCGGCGGACAATCTCTCGCTGGCCGTGGCGCTGCGCTCGCCGCTGTTCGGCCTGAGCGACGACGCGCTCTACGCGCTGCGGGCGGCTCGCCAGCCGGACGGATCGCGGCCCCTGCTGTGGGATGCCCTGTTCGACGACGACCTGCCGCTGTTCCCCGCACGCGATGCCGAGGCGCGCCAGTTCGCCCGCGCCACGCTGGACGAGCTGCGCGACATGGCCGGGCGCGCGCCCATCGCGGACCTGCTAGCCCGCGCGCTGAGCCTCACCGGGTACGCCGCGACGCTCACCGGGTTGAGCGACGGCGCCCGGCGGCGCGGCAACGTGGAAAAGCTGTTCACGCTGGCGCGCGCATCGGGGCGCATCTCGCTGAGCGCGTTCAACGCCTATGCGCAGGAGCTGACCACGCGCGAGGTCCGCGAGGGCGAAGCGGCGGTCGAGGCCGAAGGCGCCGTCAAACTGATGACGGTCCACAAGAGCAAGGGGCTGGAATTCCCGGTCGTCGTGCTGGCGGACGCCGCCTGGGAGCACAAGGCGCGCCACGGCACGCTGCTGGTCGATCCCGAATGCGGCCCGGCCTGCAAGGTCCCGCTCGACGATCCTGACGACAAAACGCCGCCCTTCGCCTGGCACCGGGCCGCCGCGCTGGCCGACCGGCGCGAAGCTGCCGAGCACCGCCGCCTGCTCTACGTGGGCGCTACCCGCGCCCAGGACGCGCTGATCGTCAGCGGCGCGCAGTCGAAGAAGACGCGCGGGGACAGCACGTGGCTCGACCAGTGGCTGGCCGCGCTCGACATTGACGGCTGCGAGCCGAATCCCGATCCGGAAAAGCTGGCCTTCGACTGGGGCGCGTGCGTGCTCCACGTCCCGGCCCAGCCGCCGCCCGATCACGTCCTGTCGCCGCGCCCGCCCGATCGCGGTACGCTCTGGGATGATCCCAACGTGCGAGCGGGGCGCCCGTTCCCCGACACGCCGGCAGCGCTGCCCCCACTGATGGACGCGATCCCCCTCGACCCCACCGCCCCGGCCCGCGCCCTCACGGTCACCCAGATCGCTCGCCTGGGCAGCGCGCGCCATTACGAGCCGGTCGATGATGGCTGGGCCGCGTTCCGCCACTCCGTGCTCTACGACATGCCCGAGCCAATCCGCCCCCTGCCCGCCCACCCGACCGGAGCGCAGCGCATCGGCCAGATCATCGGCGACATGGTCCACCGGGCGCTGCAAAGCTGGCTGCTGCCCGCCCAGACGGCCCCCGACGACCTGCGCCGCTGGCTGCAAACCTACGCCTGGAGCGCCGGGCTGACCGATTCGCCCCTGGTCGACGAGGCGATCCGCCGCGCGCTGGACCTGCTGGGCCGGTTCGAGGCCAGCTCCATCCGCCACGAGATCGAGCGGGCGGAGGAAGTCCACCGCGAGGTGACGTTCGTCTACCATACCGGGGTGCGCGCCATCCACGGGACGATCGACGTGCTGTACCGCGACCGGCGCGGCCAGTGGCACGTGCTGGACTACAAGACGCCGCCCCTCAATTGGCCGCGTGTCGAACAGGACGCCCCGCGCTACGCGCTGCAGGTCGGCGTCTACGCGGCGGCGGTCGAAGCCAGGATCGGGCAATATCCGCAGACTTTCTTATACTACATCTATCCGGGGCGGCTGGTGAAGGTGAAGCCGGACGACTGGCGCGCGGCCCTGAATCATCTCGAAGAGGACATCCGGGCGGCGCTGGACACCGGGCGCTGACCGGACCTGGGGAGCCACATGCGAGCGCACGATTACCTGTTGGCGCAGGTCCCACCCTGGGCGCGGCCCGGCAACCCGATGCTGCGCTACATGCTCCAGCGCGAAGAACGCCGCCACCCGCCGCTCATCCGGCTGGCGATCAACGTGATCGGCGCCGGGGTGCTCATCGCCGTGCTGCTGTTCAGCTACCGCATGGCCCAGCAGGACACGCCCCTGGGCCTGAGTAGTTTTCACGGCTCGCCGTTGTTCGCCGTCCTGTATTTCCCGCTGGCGCTCGTCCAGTTCTTCGCCATGCTCCTCGCCATCTTGGGCCCGGCGAACGCCCTGGCGATCGAGCAGGCGCGCGGCACCTGGGAAACACTCAAGATCACCAGCCACGGCGGCGAGCTGGCGATCTGGGCGCGCTGGGCGGCCATGTTCTACCAACTGCGCTGGCTGCTGGCGATCATCATCGTGCCACGCCTGTTCTTCGCCGGGCGGATGCTGGTCGACCTGACCGCCTACCAGGGCCGCCACCTGGACCTGTACCTGGTCGGGATCACGCCGGACGTGCCGCTCGAAGCCGGGCTGGCCCTGCTCGCCGCCGGGATGACCGCCTCGCTCGTCCTGCCGCTGGCCCTGATCGGCTTCAACGCCGCGCTGGGGCTCAGCCTGGCGACGGTCATTCGCCGCCGCCAGATCGCGAGCCTGCTGCGGCTGGCCGTGGTGATCGGTCAATGGTTCGCCTTTGGGCTGGCGCTGCTGGCGATCGACGTGAATGGCCGGGCATCGTGGTACACGTCCGACGCGGGCTCGTGGCGCGATCACGTGATCCTCGCGCTGGCCGGGGACCACGGCCTGCGCCTGATGGACCTGCGCACGCAGTTCGAGATGTGGGCCGACGTCGAGTACGGGGTGCTGGTCGGCGGGCTGGTGCTGGTGATCGTCCTCGCGCTGGGGCTGATCACCAATGGCCTGCTGCGGCTGGCCGCCCGGCATGCCTCGCTGCCGGGCCGGGAATGAGACGGTGAAGCTGTTCGGGTGGCTGCTCGCCGCCCTCTTCGCGGTCCTGATCGCGGGCGCGGCGGGGGCGCGCTGGCTCGGCCAGCAGGGCCACAACGGGGCGGGCTTCCCGTTCCCCGACGAAAGCGGCTGCTGGAACGGGCTGTGCTTCGCGTCCCTGTCGCCCGATGACGTGCTCGCCGGGCTGCGCGAATCGCGCCGCGTCGCGCCGGCCAGCGTAACCGTCGTCGAAGGGCTCCAGCCGGGCGGGTACGATCCGCTGATCGCCTTCACGTGGACGAATAGTGCGGAGCGGCCCCTGCCGGTGCTGCTCTACTGGGCGACGCACAGCTACCACCTGACGCGCGACTGGCGGCAGGACGCCAACCCCGCGCTGATGAGCGCTGGCGACGTGCTGGCCGCCCTGGGGCCGCCGGACCGCGTGAGCCTGTTGGCCGACCAGGTCAGCCTGCAATACGCGGGGCGGCGGCTGGAGGTATTGGTCGTGCCATCCCGGTCCGATCTCGACCAGGCGGAACTGCTCCCCGGCGACGCCGTGATCGGGCTGTTCGTCATCAGCGGGGACTCGCCGCCCGCCGCAGAAACGATATACTATCCCCCGTCGACTCCCTGGCAGGGATTCGGCCTGATCCGGTTTGCCACCCAACCCTGAAACCAATGACCACTGAGTTTTCCCGCCCCCCATCCAAAGAAGTGCCCGTGTACTGGGCCGCGTTCGCCTCGCTGATCGCGTTCACCGCGATCGGCGTGTATCTCCTGTACTACCCGTCCGACCGGCTGACGTCCATTTTCGGGGTCAGCCTGATGATCACGCTAGGTCTGGGCGTGCTGTCCGGGCTGGTCGCCATTTACACCGACTGATCATCCCTTGAGCTGCGCCCGCGCGCGCAGCACGACCGGCTGCCACGTCAGCGCGCCGCCGGGTCCGGCATCCGCCGCCAGCCGGGCGCGGGCCGCCTCCAGAAAGGCCGACCGCGCGCCGGGCGGCATCGCCGTGACCTCGCGATGCCGGAACGCCGGGGCCAGCAGGTAGCGCAAAAACACGTCCGGCGTCTCCAGCCGGAGGGTCACCGGGGCGACTTCGACCGCGTCCAGCACGGCGAACCCGGCATCTTCCAGCCAGTCACGGACATCGTCGGGGTCCTGGAGATAGTCGCGCCAGAGGGGTCCCAGCTCGTCCGGCGACGCGCGCAGCGCCGCCAGCGCACCATCCGGCTCGGCGACGGCGTGAGCCGCCAGCAGTTCGTCGAGCGCGTGGCTGGCCGCATCCGCTGGCCCCCACTCCTGGATCGCCAGCCTGCCCCCCGGCGCCAGGCAGCGCCAGATAGCCCGCAGCGCCCGGCCCGGCTCGGTCGCGTTCAGCCCGAACGACGCCAGGACCAACGAGAACGTCCCGCGCCGGAACGGCGCATCCTCGATTGCCGCCTGGACGACCGCGCCCCGGCCCGGCGCGAGGCTGTGCCGGGCAATCGCCAGCGAGCGCGCCGAGACGTCCAGCCCGACGACCTGCCGCACGTGTGGCGCGATCAGGCGGGCGACCGGCCCGGTGCCGGTTCCCACGTCCAGCACGACGTCCGCCGGCCCAGGCTGCGCGTAGCGGACGAAATCGGCAACCAGCGGCGCCAACACGGGGACGACGTCGCGCTCGGCCCGCGCCGCCGCCTCGTCGAACCACCCGGCGACCACGCGCGCGCGGCTCGTACCGCGCACTCAGGCCGACCACCCTTCCGCCGTCTCGGCCATCAGGTGATCGACCACGGCGAACAGCGCCTCGCGCTCGGTGGCCCCCTGCCCCAGTGCCCGCCGGTAGACGCGAAGCTGGCGGTCGGCGCTGGTGCCGTCCTCGACGATCTTCGCGATCCCGCCGATCGCCTCGCGCGAGCCGAGATCGTCGACCACGTCATCGACGATCTCCAGCAGTTCGTTCACCAGGAAGCGCATCGGCACTTCCTGCTCGATCCCGAAATCGATCAGCTTGCCGTCCACGCCATAGCGCACGGCCCGCCACTTGTTCTCTTGCAGGTACACGCCGCGATAGATCCGCCACGACAGGTTCTGGTTGCGCAGCTTGATCAGCTTGGCGGCAATCGCCTGAACGAGCGCCGCCACCGCGACCGCCTCGTCGATGCGCGTGCACATGTCGCAGATGCGGATTTCGAGCGTGCCCAGGTTCGGGTGCGGGCGCGCATCCCACCAGATTTTTGTCGGATCGCCGCTCAGGGTGCCGGCATCGGTCGGCTTTCGCGTGGTGGGGCCGCCTCTCAGCGAGCCTACCTTGCCCATCAGGGTCACGTAGCGGTCGTATTCGGCGTAACTGCTGAAATGGGGCGGAATGCCGGAGCGGGGCATGTTTTCGAACACCAGGCTGCGATAGCTCTTCAGGCCCGTGTCGCGCCCATGCCAGAACGGCGAAGACGTGGTCAGCGCCAGGATGTGCGGCAGGAAGTAGCGAAACTGGTTGAGAATATCGACGACCAGCTCCATCGCCTCGGGCGTCTTGCCGAACCCCAGGTGAATGTGCAGCCCGAAGATCAACAGGCGGCGCGCGGCGTCTTTCATCTCCGAGGCCAGGTCGTCGTAGCGCGCGCCCTCGCTGATCTGCTGCTCCATCCAGCGCGAAAACGGGTGCGTCGAGGCCGCGACGATCTGGGCGCCGTTCTCCTGGGCAACCTCACTCACCGTCCGCCGCAGCCGGATGATCTCCTGGCGCGCCTCGGTGACGTTGCGGCAGATGTGGCTCCCCACTTCGATTTGGGACTGCATGAATTCCTGTTTGAGCTGGTCGCCCAACACCATGCGCCCGCGGTTCATCATCTGCTGCACGTACGACGTAAGCTCGCGCGTTTCGGGATCGACGAGCTGGTATTCTTCTTCAATTCCAATGGTGAGCGGTGCGTTGGGCATGATCTTCTCTCCGCCAAAAGCTGCGAGTTGCCAGCTCGAAAGACGAACTGCGCTACGACTATACTCCGCCCATCCGGTTTCGCAACAGCGCGCCGGTGCGAAATGCATGTGCAGCGCTAAAAACGTGGTATGCTAGAACAGACTTTCCCAGATCAGAGCACTCGTAGGATACCCCATGACCGCGAAGTTTAGCTCAACCGGCGGCGAGCGCCAGATCACCATCGACGCCGAGCATTTTTCCATCCGTTTCCTGGTTCCCATCATCGCGATCGGAGCGGCGCTGCTCACCCATTTCGGAGGCAAGGCGCTGCTCGACAGCGTGATCGACAGCGTCGACCCGCTGTGCATCATCCTGCCGCTGGACGTCGTCGTCGTGCTGGCCGCCGGCTTCGGCGCGGAGGCGCTGCTCAAGCGGTTGATGCCCAGCCGTCGCGGCGCCACGCTGAGCGACGACGCGCTGACCGTGACCGATGGCCGCAGCAACCCGCCGGTCGTGAGCCGGATCGACTGGGGGCAGACGGTCAACGTCAAGGCGTGGCGCTTCACCGTCCGCCGCCGGACGCGCATCCCCAAGGGATGGTACTGCCTGGCCGTCCACCTGCTGCAAGACGATACCGAAGTCATTCTCTACACGTTCATGTCACCCGGCGACGCCGAGGCCGCGATCGGGTACGACCGGTTTATCCGGCTGCGCCCGCGCAACGAAACCCAGTCGAATCCGGACCTGAGCACGGTGGCCGAACAGCGGCGCTTGCTCAAGCTCGAAGACGCCCGCTGGAACGACGGGGGCGAGATCAGCCAGGACGATTTCCGCGCCCTGCTGTCCACCCTTCAACGCCACGTACCCGGCTGGGCCTGATCGCACCCGTACCGCACACGGATAGACAAAAGGGAGGGAACCGTGAAACACCGAACTGCGCAACTGGCCGCAGGAATCCTCATCGCGATGTTCGCCCTGGCCGGGTGGCCCCACTTCGCCGCCGCCGCGCCGCCGGCGCAAACCGGCACGTCCCTCAACCTGCTGGAGCTGGTCGAGGGGACGTTGGACGCGGCGACGCCGTCGGCCAGCTACACTTTCCAACTCAACGAAGGGTTTCCGTTTTCGATCACCGGGCGCGACGTGACCGGGACACTGGGCCTCAGCCTGACGGTGACCGGCCCGGCGGGACAGACGCTCGCCACCAGCCAGCCGTGGAGCGAAGACCCGACCTTCCACGTGATCGACGCGGTTCTCGCCCCGGCTGCCGGGACCTACACCGCCACCGTGACGCGGGCAGGGACGGTCAGCGGGGAATACAGCTTGCTGCTGCTGCCGGGGTTTGCCATCCTGCAAAAATACGACGACTTCGAAAGCTCCGGCGACGATCTGTCGATGACCTGGACGCCCTCGTCCTCGGATGCGAACTCGTGGGACGTCGTGGGCGGGGCCGCCCAGTTGACCGTCTTCGCCCCGAACATGCTCAGCTACTTCCAGCCCGACGACGACCTATCCTACGACAACCTGTACATCGAGAGCGATGTCCGGGTGGAAGGCTCGCCGAGCTATTACGAGTACGGGGTGCTGGTGCACCTGGGCCAGGACCCGGAAGCGTTCTACGCCATCACGTTCAGCAGCGACAGCGATTGGTCTGTCTATTACTTCGCCGGTGGCGAGTGGACGGCGATTCAGGAATGGACCCAGACGCCGGTCGTCGATGGCGACGACAAAAACCCGCGCGTGGGCGTAATGGTGCGCGACAACACGTTTCGCGCCTACTTCAACGACCAGTTTGTGGGCGAAGTTACCGATCCCGATGCGCGCGGCACGGCGGGATCGATCGCGGTGGTGGCCGCCACGCGCGACGGACAGACCGACACGCTCACCGTCTATCACGACAACGTCGTGATCACGACGCCGCTGCTCGATGATGCGCCGCAGGCCAGCGGCGTGTTGAGCGGCCTGGCGGGGATGCTGTCCGGCGCGTCGGGGGCGGACGCCACGCCCACCACCTCCGGACTCCCGTTCGGCATGGCGGGCCAGGCCACGCCCAAACCCACCAGCCCGCCGCCGCCCACCGCTGTACCCGTGCTCCCCACAACCTCGCCCACGCCGAGCGCATCGCTCGCCAACTGGGCCAGCAGCCGCCCGTCCGACATCGTGGGCGAGCTGCAGCAAAAGGGCATCGTCCCGGCGGGCGGATCGGTCACCCTGACCGTGCCCACCAGCTTTGGGGATACCTCGTCCAGCGGGTTCAACTTCTACCCGCTCGGCCAGGGGCGCCGCTTCCGCAACTTCGTGCTCACGTTCGACGCCCACCTCGACATCACCGGCCCTGAGTCCGGCTGCGGGATGCACTTCCGCAACAACGGCAGCACCTCGGTCTCGATCGCAATGGTCACCGAGGACGGCGCGGCCTTTCTCGGGCAGATCAACTCGGGCGATCTGCACGCGTCCAGCGCGTTCGAGTTCGCCCCTGCCGTGCTGGCGGGCCGGGGCGCGGTCAACCGCCTGACGGTCGTCGCAGTCGAGGATGTGCTGCAACTGTACGTCAATGGCGAGCTGTCCGCCTCCGGCACGTTCGACGTGTACAGCGGAACCGTCGCCCTGGAGGTCTACGTGGCCGAGGACGATTTCGGCAGCACGCAGCGGACCTACTGCCAGCTCGACAACATCTGGCTGTGGGAATTTTGATCTTTTCCCAAGTCGCGGTATTTTGAATAGCCATTTTGGGTCGAGGGGCGACCGTGCAGGTCAGCCCCTCACCGTTTGCGACCCTTGGCGCGATTTTTCATGAGTCTTTGATATTTGTGGGCATACATCGCCTCCGAATTAGCGTAAGATAGGATAAAGGTAGTATTGAAGCGAGCCCCCTCACCGGCTAAGATCGGCCACAAACGAGGGGACAGCGCCCACCGGGGCATAAGGTTTCTGGAGGATTTGTATGACGTTCGGACCACGCGGGCGGCTGGTTTTACTGGTGTCGCTGTGTGCAATTTGGGGTTTTGTCGTAATTGCGCCCGCCCATGTCGAAGCAACGTCGGGTAACCAGACGGCGCCCGGCCAGTTGTTCCCCATGCAGCCCATGACCGGCACGCTGGATGCCTCTGTCCCGGAAATGACCTACGTCTTCGAGGTCGAGCCCGGCTACATCTTCTCGCTCGTCGCCTGGACCCGGTTCGGCGATCTGGCGCCTGAGATGACGCTCACCGGCCCGGCGGGCCAGCCTGTCGCGACGGGCGTTCCCCCGGAACCGGGCCTCAACAGCCGGGTGATCGACGCCATGACCGGGGTGGACGGAACCTACACCCTCACCATCGAGCGCTCCGGCAACACCGCCGGCGAGTTTCGCCTGCTGCTGCTGCCCGGCTACAGCGTGCTCGACAAGTGGGACGATTTCCAGTCGTTCGACCAGACCTTGTCGTTGAATTGGGAACCGATGCTGGACATCGATTCCATCGCGGACGTGTCCAACGGCGCGCTGAACATGCAGGTGATGGCAACCGGCACGTTCAGCTACATCCTCCCGTCCGACAACGTGTCCTGGTCCGACGTGTACGTCGAGGCCGAGATCCAGATCGAAGGCTCGCCCAGCTATGCGCAGTACGGCTTCATCCTGCGCGCCAACGCCACCGGCGACGCGTTCTACGCGCTGATGTTCAGCAGCGACGGCGACTGGACGCTGATGCATTACAACATGGGCCTGTGGACCTCGATCCAGGATTGGACCGTATCCCCCGCCATCGACCCGACCGACACCACGCCCCACATTGGCGTATTTGCGCAGGGCAACACCTTCAGGGCATACTTCAATGGTCAACTGGTCGGCGAAGTTCACGATCCTGCCTTCAGCAGCCCGGCGGGAACTATCGGCCTGTTGGCGTGTACGTCGAACAGCCAGGCCGACTCGCTGGTGTTGAACTACGACAATCTGGTGATCACCAGTCCCAACACCGCGACGGCGAACTGACAGGACTGGACAGTTGTGCCCAAATTGACATGGTTGGCGATCTGCGCCGCGCTGGTGCTGGCACCGGTCGCGCCGCTCGCCTCTGCCCAGGACGGGGACGCCCGTCCTCTCAGCTTTTTCGACCCGGTTCAAAGCACGCTCACTGCTTCCAACCCTGTAGACGAGTGGGTCTTCGAGGGATCCGCCGGGCAGGTGGTGTCCCTGATCGCCGCCACGCTCGACGACCTGGACCCCGTCCTCACCCTGATCGGCCCGGACGGCAGCCAGGTGGCCGAAAACGACGACCTGGACTCGCTGGTGACGGATGCCGGGCTGGAAGCGTTCGCCTTGCCGCGGGACGGCGTTTACACCGTCCGCGTGTCGCGCTACGACGCCTCCACGTCGGGGACGTACCGGCTCGCGCTGACGCCGGGCTTTGCCGACGTCGTCCTGCGCGACGGGTTCGACGCGCCCGAATCGCCCTGGGTGACGCCCGAAAACGAGTCGGTAGCGCTGGCGCAGAACCGGCTGCGAATGCGCGTGCTGCCCGCCGGCACGACGATCACCGCCATCCCGACCGATGCCGAGGCGCTCGACGACCTGTACGTGCAGGCCACCGCGAGCCTGTTCGGCCAGATGTCCTACGCCGAGTTCGGGATCGTCACGCGCGCGCAGACCACCGGCGGCGTGCTGGGCATGGTCACGTTCAAGGTCAACACCGAGGGCCGCTGGACGGTCGCCGTTCGCGATGCGTCGGGCGAATACGTGCTGCGCACCTGGGCCTCCAACGAAGCCCTCAGCGCGTCGCCGTGGACGCTCGGCGTGCTGGCGCGCGGCAATGACCTGTCATTTTTCGCCAACGGGGTTTTGCTCGGCACGGTTTCCGACGACCGGCTGCCGGGGCCCGGCACTTACGGCCTGCTGGTCGGCACGCGCGAAGACCAGCCCGACCCGGCCACCGTGCTGTTCGACGACGTGATCGTCACGGCACGGCTGGGCACAACCTACCACGGGCTGCCGCTCGCGCTGACTACCTGGGACTCCCATGACCCGGCGTTGATCACCGCCGAGCTGGCCGATTCGGGCCAGGTGCAGCCCGCCAACGCGCGCGACCTGTTTCTGCTGGAACGAACGGTGAACGACGACGATCCCAACTCCATTTTCGAGCTCATCGGCTCGGAGCAGGCGCTCTACGACGATTTCATTTTCGGGACCAACATCACGACCGTGACGACCGGGGCGAGCGCCGGCTGCGGCCTCGTTTACCGCTGGCAGGACGAGCGCAATCTCGACCTGGCGTACATCGACACGGGCGGCGGCTTCGGCATCGTCCAGGCGCGCGACGCCGAACTGAGCACCAACGTATACGATCACAGCAGCATGATCGGCGACGGGCTCAACCGGCTGATCGTGATCGCCCAGGGCGACCGCGTTTCGCTGTACATCAACGGCGCGCTGGCGACTCAGGAGCAGGTGCTCCCTGGCCGGGGACGGGTGGGCGTGGCGCTGCTCAACTACGAGGACGAAGTCACCGACTGCGCGTTCGGTGATATCTGGGTGTGGCCGCTGGAACCCGGCGCAGCCAACGACAACGGCGCGGACGACTGAGGCGGCGGCAGACGCATGAACGATCCGAACAATCCGCTGGGCTGGCCGGTGTGGCGTCGTGGCGCGCTGCTGGGCCTGCAATGGCTGGGTGTTTTCGTCCTGGCAACAGCCGGCGTCTTTGGCTTGATGGGCCTGCTCGGCTGGTCGGGCACGCTCCGGGCGCTGTGCGCGATGGGCGCCGGCCCGGTGATCGCGATCGGGATCATCGCCGCGTGGTGGGTGGTTCGCCGCCCGGCGCTCGGCCCTGGCAGCCCGCTTGAAGGCCACGAACCACGAGGGATGGGGGAAGATGGGCCAACTCGACGGAATCGATCTGACTGAGTATTACGCGACGCTGGCGCAGCGATTCGACGGCGCGGCCCAGTTGTACGACGCGACGTACGGCCCGCCCGACGCCAACGGGCGCGGCAGCACGCTGATGGGCTGGCTGCGGCAGCGGCACCAGGATATCGTCAGCGGGCTGGTGCCAGCCGGGCGCGCCCTGCTCGACATCGGCAGCGGCACCGGCCAGGAAGCCCTGATGTTCGCCCAGGCGGGGTACAGCGTGCTCGGCATCGACGTCAGCCCCGGCATGGTGCGCCAGGCGCAGACGAAAGCCGTCGTGTACGGGATTCGCCGTGGGATCAGCTTCCGCAAGCTGGCGGCGGGCCAGCTCGACGCGCTGGACGAGCGCGGGCCGTTCCATGGCGCGTATGCCAGCCAGGGCACGCTCAACACCGAGCCGAACCTCGCCGGGGCGGCCAGGGGCCTCCACGCCCTGCTGGAACCGGGCGCGCCATTCGTCGCCACCGTCATGAGCCGCCGCTGCGCCTTCGAGCGGCTCTGGAACCTGGTGCACGGCCAGCCGCGCCGGACTCTCGCCCGGCAACCCGGCTGGCACGAGACGCGCGCCGGGGCGGGCGGCGTGACGGCCCTGGCCCGTTTTTACAGCCCGCGCGAATTTGCTAAGATCTTCGCACCGTACTTCGCGGTCGAGTCGGTACAGGCGTTTCCGCTGTGGCTGCCGCCGGTGCACATGCACGACATTCTCGACCAGCAGCCGGGCTCGCTAGCGCGCTGGGAAGCATGGGACCGCCGCATGCGCGGCTGGCCCGGACTGCGCGCCTGGGGCGACCACTTCTTGATGGTCCTCCGCCGGGCCGACTCGCCACCGCCAGTCGAGCAGGGATCAGACGCACCTTCATGACTTCCAACCACCGGCCCGCCACGACAATCGACACGACCTTCAAGGGCCGCGGTCCCCAGTACCTGTCGCTGCTGGCGTGCCCGCTCGACGGCGCGCCGCTGCACGCCGCCGGGGACGCGGTCGAATGCGCCGCCAGCCCGGCGCACCATTACCCGGTCGAAGACGGCATTCTGCGCCTCGTCCCGCCCGACCGGCGGGGCGAGCTGGACGCCCTCTCCGACGCGCACGAGCAGCGCGGCGCGGCCCAGGGCTGGAGCATCCCCGACGAGGCGGCCTTCAAGAGCCTGCCGCAGACCGGCCTGGACGGTTACCCCGAAAATCACTGGCCCTACTACGCCGGGGCGACCGCCCTGTTGTGGCGCTTTCTGGAAGCCATTCGCCGCCGCGAAGGCAAGCTCCCCGTCGGGCCGATGGGCGAAGCCGCCGTCATTGGCGCGGGCATGGGCTGGCTGGCCTACGCGCTGGACGTGGCCGGGTTCACGACCGTCGCGCTCGGCGCCCATGCCGGGCCGCGTTACGGCCTGGGGGTGTATCCTATCGCGCGCTACTTCCGCGTCCAGGCCGACGTGCGCCAGCCGCCGCTGGCCCCTTCCGCGTTCGATCTCGTCCTGTTTCAGGAAGGGCTGGCGAACTCGGCGGACGACAACGAGCAGCGGGCCGCCTTCGAGCGCGCGCTGGATGCTCTGCGCCCCGGCGGCTGGGTGGCGGTGATGAACGCGCTCCCCTTGCCCGACAGCGACGCCGAAACCGTCCAGACGCTGCTGGCCGACGCCGGGCTGGAGCTGCTCGGCGCGCCACGGCGGGGGGGCTGGCGCGGGATGCTGCTCACCTTGCGCGACCGGCTGGCAGGCCGCGAGTCTCCCGCGCCGCCGGTGCTGGTCGCCCAAAAACCCGCGTGACGATCCCGGCTTGTTGGCGAAAACTCCAACACCTAGTAAAACCTAGCTAGAAAAACCCAGACTGAGAGCCTGTAAGACCAGGGAGAAACAACCCTGGTCGCAGCCCTAAAACATGGTAGAATACGGACAAGCAAGCCCGCTTGCACAAGGAGAATGTGCCAATGTTCAAAAAGCGCTTCCTGAAAAAGGGTGCCGTCAAAGTCGACTTCATCCTGCCAGATGCCATTGCCGCCGACGCCGATACGGCCTACCTCGTCGGCGATTTTAATGATTGGGACGAAAAAGCCACGCCGATGAACCAGCTCAAGAACGGGACCTTCAAGATCACGCTCGACCTGGAGCCCAACCGCGAATACCAGTTCCGCTACCTGGTGAACGGCAACCAGTGGCACAACGATTGGGACGCCGACAAATACGTCCCCAATCCTTTCAGTGGTGACAATTCGGTCATCAGCACCTACCCCGGTTAGGCTGCTGTCTCTGGTTTTCGCCTGGCACGTCCCGGCGCTGTGATCCGCACGTCGCCGGGAAGATCATTCCCGTGCCCCAGGTCGTTCTTATCTCCGCCCGTCACAGCTCCGTACGGGCGGATTTTACGAATGGAGCAGCAGCGAAATAATATGATTCATTTTGGACGCGAACTGACCGGTCACCTGGACGCCGTGATGAGCCGCGAATGGCTGGTGACGAACGGCCTCGGCGGCTACGCGATGGGCTCGATCTCCGGCGCGCGCACGCGGCGCTACCACAGCCTGCTGACCGCCTCGCTCCAGCCCCCCACCCAGCGCACGCTGATGGTCGCCGGGCTCGACGCCTGGATCGACATCAATGGGCGGCGCTCGCCGCTGGTGACGCACGAGTGGGCGGCGGGCGTGGTCCTGCCGGACGGCTATCGCCACCTGGAGAGCTTCCACCTGGACGGGACGATCCCCACCTTCGTGTGGACGCTGGGCGACGTGCAGATCGTCCAGCGCATCTGGATGGCGCACGGCAAGAACACCACGTATATCACCTACACCTACACGCGCGGCGCGTCGAACGTGCGGCTGGTGATCAAGCCGCTGTGCGCCTACCGCGATCATCACAGCGTGACGAAAGGCGGCTATCCCGTCGATGTCCGGCTGGCCGCTGACAGCCCGTGGCCGTCCGGACAGATGCTCACCGTCCGCGCCGACAACGAGCGCGCCACCGTGCCGCCGCGCTCGGTGCACATCCTCACCAGCCTGGGCAACATGACTCCCGCGCCGGAATGGTGGTGGTCGTTCCACCTGGCGCAGGAGAAAAAACGCGGCATGGACAACCAGGAAGACCTGTTCTCGGCGGCGACCATCAGCGCCGAGCTGGCCTTGCAGGACACGCTGGCGCTCGCCTTCACCATCGAGGACGATCCGCCAGCCGATTGGCAGACGGCCTTGCAGGCCGAGCGCGACCGGCAGGACGCCTTGCTCCGACAGGCCAGCCTGGACGACGCTCCACCGTGGATCCGCCAGCTCGGCCTCGCCGCCGACCAGTTCATCGTCACGCGCGAGATTGGCCGCGCGTCCGGCACCAGCGTGCTGGCGGGCTATCCGTGGTTCAGCGACTGGGGCCGCGACACGATGATCGCCCTCCCCGGCCTGACGCTGGCCGTTGGCCGCCAGGACGAAGCGGCAGCGGTGCTCCGCACGTTTGCCCGGTACGTCGACCGGGGGATGCTGCCCAACCGCTTTCCGGACGAGGGCCGGGCGCCGGAATATAACACTGCCGACGCCACGCTGTGGTATTTCCAGGCGGTTCGCGCCCTGGCCCAGCAGGCCGGACCGGATCACCCGGCAGTGCGCGAGTTGTACCCGGTGTTGATCGACATTCTGGAATGGCACGTCAAGGGGACGCGCTTCAACATCGGCTGCGACACGTCCGACGGCCTGCTGTACGCGGGCGAGGCGGGACTCCAGCTCACCTGGATGGACGCCAAGATCGACGACTGGGTCGTGACGCCCCGCGTGGGCAAGCCGGTCGAGATCAACGCGCTGTGGGCCCACGCGCTGCGGATCGTGGCCGATCTGGCCGACCACTATGGCGACCGCGCCGCGGCGGAGCGCTTCGGGCAGATGGCCGAGCGCGCCCATGCCAGCTTCAGCGCGCGCTTTTGGTACAGCGGCGGTTACCTGTACGACGTGATCGACGGTCCCGAGGGCGACGATCCCACGCTGCGCCCCAACCAGATTTTCGCGGTGTCGCTGCCGATTAACCTGCTCGACGAGCGGAAAGCGCGCGCCGTGGTCGACATCTGTGCCCGCGAGCTGGTGACCTCGTACGGACTGCGCAGCCTGGCGCCGGACGAGACGGATTACGTCGGGCACTACGGCGGCGACCGGCTCCAGCGCGATAGCTGTTACCACCAGGGCACGGTCTGGTCGTGGCTGCTCGGCCCGTTCGTCAGCGCCCACTACAAGGTCTACCGCGACGCCGACGTCGCTTACAGCTACCTCAAGCCATTGGCCGACCATCTCAAGAGCCACGGGCTGGGCACCATCAGCGAGATCTTCGACGGCGATCCGCCCCACACGCCGCGCGGTGCCATCGCCCAGGCGTGGAGCGTGGCCGAGGTTCTGCGCGTGTGGCGCGAGCTTGAGGCCGCGCTGGCCCCAACCGGCCTGCAAGAAGCGGTGAGGATCGGCGTGTGAGTGACGACATCTACACGAGCCGCCCGTACAAGATAGGCTTGAAAGTCGCGGTCCTGCTGTTTCTGATTACGCTCACTGCCGTGATCGTGATCCTGGTCATCGCCAACGCGCGCGACGAACGCCAGGAGCGAGAATTCTCCTCGACGCTCACCGCCGTCTGGAACGACAGCGCGGCCACCCAGACCGCCGTGGCAGACCTGACCGGCTCGGCGCTCAGCGGGCCGTTTGCGCTGCCGTTCGCGCTGGTGCCCGGCTCGCTGACCCTGAGCGCGGGCGAAACGTGCGCGAGCCAGACGGTGTCCGGCCAGGTGCTGGATCGTGACGGGCAGCCCTACCCCGGCCTCAGCGTCATGATCTGGGGCAGCGCGCTCGCGCCCATCCTCGTCGAGACCGCCGGCGACGATGCCGAACAGCCCGGCACCTGGGCCTTCACTCTCGACGGCACGACCAGCCGCCACGTCTGGGTGCAGCTCGTCGATGGCGAGCAGCCCGTCTCGCCCCCGGTGGCCGTCGTCTTCGAGGCGGGCGACTGCGAGCGCAACCACGCCGCGCTGACGCTCCGCCAGGCCGGGCCTACCGACCCCGGCAGCTAACGAAAACGCCGGAGCGGTTGGCCGCCCCGGCGTATGCTTTTGGTCGGACATGGCGCGCGTCACTTGACTTTGTACCCGTACCGCGCGCCGGACGGCACCACGCCCTCGGGATACTTGTCCGCGATTTCTTCGGCCCGCAGATCGGTCCCCAGCACGGCGTCGCGCTTGACGACGAACCCCGGCGGCACGGTCGTGTTCTTGCCCACGCACGCGATGCCGAGATCGCCCACATCCGTCCGCTCGCCGACGCGCGCGCCCTGGCCCACGACGACGCCCTTGTCGATGATAGCGCGCTCGATGGACGCGTCTTTTTCGATGTAGCTGTCGGTCAGGACCACGCTCTCATAGACCAGCGCGTTCGGCCCCACGTACACGCCGGGCGACAATACGCTGCGCACCACGCGCGCGCCCGCGCAGACGATGCTGCCATCCGTGATCATGCTGTCCTCGACGATGGCCCCTTTGTCGATCCGGACCGGCGGGCGCTCCTCGCTGCGGGTGTGGATGATCCACGACCGGTCATTGAGATCGAGCGAGGGCGGCGAGGCCAGCAGATCCATGTGGGCTTCCCAATACGCGTCGATGGTCCCCACGTCGATCCAGTACCCGCCGAACGGGTACGCCATGACCTTCATGCCCCGCTCCATCATGCGCGGGATGATGTTGTAGCCGAAGTCGTGGCGCGAATCGGTCCGGGCGGCGTCTTCACGCAGCATCTCTTCGAGCACGTCCAGCTTGAAGACGTAGACACCCATGTTCGCGAGATCTCCGGGCGGCTTGGCCGGTTTCTCGACAAAATCCACGATGTGATGGCGGTCGTCCACGGCCATGATGCCATAGCGAGAGGCTTCGTCCAGCGGGACGCGAATCACGCACACGGTCGCGTCGGCGTCCTGATCCTCGTGGTATTCCACGAGCATGTCGTATTCCATCTCGTAAATGTGATCGCCGGACAGGATCAAAATGTTGTTCGGATGTCCGCGCCGGATGAAGTTGATATTCTGGGTTACTGCGTCGGCGGTGCCGGCGTACCAATCGGTGTCTTGACGCCCCTGAAAGGGCTGCAGCAGTTTGACCCCACCGGTAAAACTGCGGTCCAGGTCCCACGGGCGGCCCAGCGCAATGTGCTCGTTCAGGCTGTGGGGCCGGTACTGGGTCAGCACCAGCACGTCGAAAATGCCTGAATTGACGCAGTTGCTCAGGGCAAAATCGATGATTCGATATTTTCCGGCAAAGGGCACCGCTGGCTTGGCGCGCTTCGAGGTCAACACGCCCAACCGGCTTCCCTCACCGCCGGCCAGAATAACCGCTCTCGTTCGCATAGCATCTCCTCATTGGCGGAAAAGAACCCAGTATTTACCATCGACATCACATCGACAACGCCGGATGACATGCGCCGCGTGCCCACCTGTAGTATAGCATGGCTGGGCCGCCAGCAGATCGCCCCGCAGCGCCTAGCGGACCTGCCCGGCGGTCACGTACAGGCGGCGGCGCAGCCAGCGCGTGAGATCGTGCGTCTGGGCGCGCAGCGCCCGCCAGCGGATGGAAAACAGCACCAGCACCGCCAGCAGCATCGGTAGCGTGATCACCAGGCCGCGCGTCTTGAGGCGCAGATATAACAGCGCCGACATCACGAAGAACAGCACGAACAGGATCAGGCCCTCGACCAGGACCTGGTTGTACGTGTCGTGCGTGATCGCCCCATTGACCCAGGTGCCGCCCTCGGCATGGTCTTCGAGACGCCCCTCCAGCCGGATCGGGTGGAGCGCCCCCGGAAAGCCGCGCTCGACCAGGAATTGCCCGCTGTCCTGCACGGTGGTGCGCTGCGTCATGGGGGCGAGCCACGTCCCCACGCTGTTCGACGCCAGGATCACCTGCCGCTCCAGCCGCTCGACGCACTCCGTTTTCGACAGCGCCGTGACGAAATCGACCGTGTAATACGCCGGTTTTTGTTTGCCTTTTTCATCCATAACATCAGCTACCTTTAATGCGGACGCCCGCGCCCCATCGTCGCCAGCGCCGCCTCGGGGCGTCCGGCGTTGACCAGGGCGCCCTCATACAGCGCGAGATACTGCTTCACCGCGCGCTCCCAGCCCAGATCCAGGCGCATCGCCCGCTCCTGCATTCGCTCGAAGGCGGCGCGCCGGTGGCGGTACGTGTCGATCGCCCAGCGCAGCGTCAGCCGGACGGCGTCGGGGTCTTCGAACAGGAACACGAACCCGGTCCCCTGTTCGCCGTCGGCGTTATCGAAACTGGTCACCGTGTCGGCCAGGCCACCCGTCTCGCGGACGACCGGCAGCGCGCCGTAGCGCATCGCGATCATCTGCGTGAGGCCGCACGGCTCGTACCGGCTCGGCACCAGCAGCACGTCGGCCCCGGCGTAGATCCGCTGGGCGAGGTCGGCCCGGTAATCGATCACGATGCGCGCCTTCCAGCCAAAGTCCCATTCGAGCGTGCGCATCTGCTGCTCGATCTCCGGCTCGCCGGTGCCCACCACGACCAGTTGGGCATCCGTCTCGGCCAGCAGGCGGCGCAACCCCGGCGCGGCGAAGTCCATCCCTTTCTGCGCCACCAACCGGCTGACGATGCCGATCAGCGGGGTGTCCGGGTTCTGCTCCAGGTACAGCTCCGATTGCAGCGCCAGCTTGTTCTTTACGCGCTCGGTCCGGAAGTTCGACACGTCATAGCGATACGGGATGTGCGGATCGGCGGCGGGGTTGATGTGGTCCATATCCAGGCCGTTGAGGATGCCGGTAAAGTCGGCGTCGCGCGCCCAGATCAGCCCCTCCAGCCCCTCGCCAAACCGGGGATAGTGCAGCTCGATGGCGTGGCGGTGGCTCACGGTGTTGAGCTTGTGCGCGTACGCGATCCCGATCCCCAGCAGGTTGTCGGTCTTGTCCTGGTACACCAGGTCGGGATGGTGGCGCCCCGGCACGCCCGCCATCCACAGCCAGCCGCCTGCCTCCCAGCCCTGGTAGGCCATGTTGTGGATGGTGAGCACGCTGGCGACGTCCTCCCACCCCGGCGAGAAACGGGCCTCGTGCAGCAGGAAGGGGACCAGCCCGGTGTGCCAATCGTGGGCGTGCAGCACGTCCGGAAACCACGCTTCGCCATTGTGGCGCCCCTGGCCCAGCTCCCAGGCAACGCCCAGCGCGGCCTGGCTGAAGAAGATGAACCGCTCGCGGTCCCAGTTCAGGTCGGTGTACAGGTAATTCCCGCCGCTGAAAAACGGCCAGCTTTCCAGGAAGTACACCGGGACGCCGTCCTGCTCGGTGGTGTGGATGTGCACGTCGGCGGTGCCCGGCTGCCGGTGAAACGGGAACGAAAACGCGTACTCGATCTGGCGGTGGAACCTGTCCTTGACCGGCCCATAAAGCGGCATCAACACGCGCGCGTCGATGCCGTGCGCCCGCAGCGCGCGCGGCAGGCTCCCCACGACGTCGCCCAGCCCGCCCGCCTTGGCAAAGGGCGCCATCTCCGATGCAATGAACAGCACGCGCATGATGTCCGATCTCCTTCAGAGTGCGGTGAAGCACCGGTGAACCTGCCACCCGGCGGTCGTGCCTGGATGCTAGGCGCTGCACCACCAGCGAAAATCGATGTTCGGGAACAGCCGATCGCGCTCCCACAGGCTGGCCGCCAGCCCACCATCGGGCGCGCCGCTCTCCACGCTGTCGGCCAGCGACAGGAAGCGCTCCAGGTGCTGGCTGAACCGCTGGATGGCGTACTGCCGCGCCTGCCCGGTCGTGACCAGGAACGGCCAGTCCGAGCTTTCGAGCAGCACCAGCTCGCGCGCCGCCTGGTTGAGCACGCCGCGCAGGTTCGCGTCGTCATAGCGATCCCGGTACGTGTCCGCCAGCCGCTGCATCCGCTCCTCCGCCTCGTGGATCGGCGCCCACATCCAATGGGTGTCGTTGTTGTCCCAGGTGAAGTGCGTGCCGCCCGCGCCCCAACTGCCCTCCGGCAGGTGGATCACCTGCTGGGGCGGGTGCTGCTCGACGAACTCGCTGGCGGTGGTGAGTTCCACGTTCGGATTCTCGGCCAGCAGCCGCAGCACCTGCTTGAGCCAGTCCACGCCCTCGAACCACCAGTGACCGAACAGCTCGGTGTCGTAGTTCGACGCGATGATCCCGTAGCCCAGCCCGTGATCGTGCTGCGCCCGCAGGATGCGCTCGACCAGCCCGGCGAAGTCCTGGGCGTGCATCCGCACCTTGTGCTCGGCCCAGTCCGGATGGTAGAAATCCTTGCTGCCCAGGTCCACCTTCGCGCCGGTCACGCGCCAGTATTGCAGGCCGCTCACGCCGTCCTTACGGTGAAATTCGCGGTAGTCGAAATCGCCCGGATAGCCCCAGTCCGCCGACCAGACGCGCTGGCCGGTTTCGTTGTTGCGCCCGATGACCGCCACGCCGCTGTGTTGGTCCGCCTGCGGGCCGTGCGTGGTGTCGCTAACGTAATACGGGCGGAAGGTCGTCATCGGCTCGCGAGGCGTGGGGGCCGCCGACATCGGGATCAGGTAGCGCCGCTTGATCTCGCCGTACGGACCGAGCGCCTCGCCCGCTGCCACGCCGACCGGCGCCCCGCCGGTGATCAGGTGCGTCTCGCTGAAGAACAGCTTCAGCCCCTGCTGCGCCACGAAATGCTCGATGCCGGGCCGGATCGCGCCTCGCTCGTCGTAATAGGCCGGGCGATAGGCGCACTCCGGGAGCCAGATGCCGCGCGGTGCGCGCTTGAAGAACCGGCGATAGCTCTCGACCCCCGCGCGAAGCTGCCCGCGAATGGCGCTGTCCGTCCCCAGCAGCGGCAGGTAGCCGTGTGTGGCCGCGCTGGTCGTGATCTCGATGTAGCCCTCGTCCTGGAGCTGCTTGAACGCGCCCAACAGGTCGCGGTTGTAGCGCCGGTCGAACGAATCCTTGATGTGCTCGTAATAGCGCTGGTAGAACCCGGCCAGGTATTCGAGGTGCTGGTGGCCGGCCCACCAGGGTTTTTCTTCCGGCGGCGCGATCCGATCCGCCGGCCCGGACTCTGCCAGGGCGGCGCTCACTGCCGCGCGATCCACCGGCGGCAGTTCGCCTTCCTCGGCTTCCTCGCGTGGGACGCCCCTGGACTCTTCTTCGCCGCGAAAGCGCAGCACGTCCTGCTTGGCGCGGGCTATCTTGTCTTCCAGGTACTCGTCGAGGTGATCGAGCACGTCCGGATCGGCCAACTGCTCGGCCAGCACGGGCGTGAGCCCGATCGTGATCTTGTACCGGACGCCTTCGTCGCGCAGGTCGTATAACGCGTTCAAGAGCGGGATGTAAGTCTCGCTGGCCGCCTCGTGAATCCACTCCTCGCCGTGCGGCCACCGCCCCGCCAGCCGAGCATAAGGCAAATGACTGTGCAGGACAAATGTAAACGCTCCTAATGCACTCATCGCTCCCCTCTTTTCCTCATCACTGTGCCCGTGTCGAGTGGTCCAGGCAGCCCCATCCTTCATTGTAGCGACAGGCCGGGTGAAAACACAAACGCCCCGCCAGCGCCCGGCCAGGATTGGCTGACGGCGCGCTGAAACTTACCTGACACCCTTTATCGGGCGCTGACGTTTTGTTATAATCAACACCGATCTCACCACATTCCGCGTAGAACTGATCAGATTATCCCTTTTCCGAGCGCCTGTATACATCACCGTATTTTCCTCTGGGAAGGTCATAAGGAGCCAATACCCATGACACCCTCATCTCACGACCATGCAATTTCGGTCCAGCACGTCACCAAGCGCTATGGCAATTTCACCGCCGTCGACGACTTCAGCTTCGACGTGCGCGCCGGTGAGATCTTCGCCATGTTGGGCCCCAACGGTGCCGGAAAAACCACCACGATCCGGATGATCCTCGACATCCTCAAGCCGGACACCGGTACGGTCCACGTGCTCGGCGGGCCGATCACCGAAGCCGCCAAAGAACGCATCGGCTATCTGCCGGAGGAACGCGGGCTGTACCGCAACGTGCCCGTCATCGAAGTCCTGACATATCTCGGCCAGCTCAAAGGCATGTCGCAGCACGAAGCCGAGCGCCGCGCAACCGAGCTGCTGCACCACGTCGATCTCGGCGACTTCATCAAGAGCAAGGTCAGCGAGCTGTCGAAAGGCATGCAGCAGAAGGTCCAGATCATCGCCACCATCCTGCACCGCCCCGAACTGGTCATCATCGACGAGCCGTTCGCCGGCCTGGACCCGGTGAACACGCAGGTCGTCAAAGACCTGTTGTACGAGATGAATCGCGAGGGCATGACGATCGTCATGTCCACGCACCAGATGCACCAGATCGAGGAGATGGCCGATCGCCTGGTGATGATCAGCCACGGGCGCCGCGTGTTGTACGGCAGCGTGCAGGAAGTGCGCGAGCGGTTCGCTCAAAACGCGGTCATCGTCGAAGGCGAGGGGGACTGGTCCAGGCTAGACGGCGTGAGCGCGGTCGAAGTGCACGACAACGGGCGCGAGGCCCTGCTGCGTCTGGCCGAAGGCGTGACGCCCGACCAGATCATGCAGGCTGCCGCCATCGGCCAGGATTACCACCTCCGCCGCTTCGAGCTGGCCGTCCCCAGCCTCAACCAGATCTTCATTGAGGTGGCCGGCGGCAACAACGTCAATGGAGGGCGCTGACGATGTCCTGGCACAAAATTCGGCTCGTGCTGTGGCGCGAGTTTCGGTTCAACTTCAAGCGGCCCAGCTTCCTGTTCACCGCGATCGGTCTGCCGGCGCTCATGATCGGCGTGATGTTCCTCATGTTCCAGTCCACGTCCAGCCGCGAAACGGACTTGAGCAAGTTCCAGACCGTCGGCTACATCGACCGGGCGGACGTCATCGTGCAGGACGAGATCGACGACTCGGAAATCACCTACCAGCCGGTGACCGCCCCGGACCTCGCGCCGCCCGCCAGTGACGCGAGCGATGAGGCGCGCGCCGCCTATTTCGACGCGCTGGAAGAAGCCGCCACGCAGCAGGTCATCGACGGGACGATCGACGCCTATTTCGTCGTCACCGACCAGTACGTGCTCAGCGGCCAGATCGATCTGTACACGCGCCGAAAGGTACCCCAGGCGCTGTATGGCGAGATCGACGACTTCATGCGGACCCAGATCGCGGCCCTGGCGCCGGCTGACCTGCCCGTGCCCCACGACCGGATCCGCGAGGACCCGGAGATCACGATCCGCGACCTCGACAGCAACGACGAACTGAGCGAGACGGCGCTCGTCGGGCGGTTCATCCTGCCGTTCGTCTTCGTGCTCGTTTACGTGATGGCGACCAACACCACCGCCCAGTTCCTGATGAATGGCGTGGTCGAGGAGAAAGAGAATCGCCTGATGGAGATCCTGGCGACCAGCCTGCGCCCGCTGGAGCTGTTGTGGGGCAAGCTGTTGGGACTGGGCGCGCTGTCGCTCACCCAGGTCGCGCTGTGGTTGGCGGCGGGGCTGATCATCATGCAGGTCAACGACGACGCCCGCGAGTTCATCAGCGGTGTCACCTTCCGCGCCGGCGATCTCGCCCTGATCGCGGTCCTGTTCCTGATCAACTTCACGCTCTACGCGGCGATCATGCTGGGCATCGGCGCGTCGGTCACCGCCGAAACCGAGAGCCGCCAGTTCGCCGGGATATTCACGTTCGTCACCGTCACGCCGTTGATGCTGCTGGTCACCTTCTTCGAAAACCCGAACGGTGTGGTGCCCATCTTCTTCACGTTCTTCCCATTCACAGCGGCCACCGGGCTGATCCTGCGCATGGGCATCACCACGCTGCCCACCTGGCAGATTCTGCTGAGCCTGGGCATCCAGATCGGATCCGTCCTGCTGGTGATGTGGCTGGCGGCGAAAGTCTTCCGGCTGGGGATGCTGATGTACGGCAAGCCCCTCACGCCGCGCGCGTTGTGGCGGGCGCTGCGTGAAGGCCGCGTGACCCTCACGACCGCCACCGACGAAGTTCCCCAACGGCGCACAAAGACCCGGAAAGGATGGCTGCGACGATGAACAACGTGTGGACCGTGTTCAAATACGAGGTTCGGCAGAAGCTGCGCAGCAAAAGCTACCTGTTGGTCACGTTCGGCATCCCGCTGCTCGCCATCGTCCTCTTCTTCGGCTACCGGGCGTATCAGAACTCGCGCGAGGGCCAGGACGAGCCGGCCCAGCCCTTCACCGAGGTCAACGAGACGCCGGCGGTGATCGGCTACGTAGACCGGACTGCCGAGAAACTCTTCCCGGCGCCAACCACCTACCCGCCCGCGGAATGCCAGCCCACGCCGGAAGAAACGACCGCGCTGGTCGCCAGCGATGGCTCACCGGACATCCGGCGCGAACTCATCAAGCGCATCAGCTCGCCGTACTGCATGCGCAGCAGCATCCGCTATTTCGACAGCTTCGAGGCGGGTGAGCGGGCCCTCAAAGATGGCGCAGTCGAAACGCTGTACGTCGTGGAGGAAGACTATCCCGACACGGGCAATCTGTCGGTGTATTCCGAGAGTTTCAGCCTCGAAACCGCGTCGAATGATGGCGTGTTCAGGGACTACCTGGTGCGCAGCCTGCTGGTCACCGTCGAGCCGGATTCCTACGAGGCGTTGTATCTGCGGCTGCGGGACCCGGCCAACATCGTCCAGCACCGCATCGACGACACCGGCGAAGCCGCGCAGGATAACGAGGACCAGAGCTTCATCCTGGTGTACGGCTTCGGTCTGTCGATGATGCTGGCGCTGTTCTGGGGCGGCGGCTACCTCATGCAGAGCGTCGTCCAGGAGAAGGAATCGCGCATCATCGAGATCATCCTGTCGTCGGTGCGGCCCGTGCCCCTGCTGGCCGGAAAGGTCCTGGCGATGGGTACGATCGCGCTGATCCAGGTGGTCGCCATCGTGGGCACGTTCATCTTCCTGGTGTCGCGGGCCAATGAGATCGTCGACTCGCTGGGCGAGATTGAGATCGTGCCGGAGCGCATCGCGATCATGGGCGTGTTCTTCCTGCTGGGCTTCCTGCTGTTCGGCAGCCTGATGGCCGCCATCGGCGCGCTCGTCAACAACTCGCGCGAGAGCCAGAACTTCGTCACGTTCGTGACGCTCCCGGCGATGCTGCCCTTCTTCTTCCTGACCATCTTCGCCGAGGAGCCAAACAGCACGCTCGCGGTCGTCCTCAGCCTGATCCCCATCACCGCGCCGCTCTCGATGATCATGCGCGTGGCCGTGACCGACGTGCCCCTGCTCCAGGTAGCCGCGAGCGCGGCGCTCGTGTCCGTGGGCGTGGTCTTCGCCGTGTGGATCGCGGGGCGGCTGTTCCGCGTCAACACGCTGCTGACCGGCAACACGCCGAAGCTGCGCGAAATTCCCCGGCTGCTGCTGAAAGGCTAGCCGCCGAATCGACAGGGGCGCGTGATGCGCCCCTGTTTGATCGTCGTGAAGTGTCCCGGCGGGCGGTTATTCCCAGCGCGCCCGCTCCCGGTGGCCTCCCGCAAAACTCAAGCCTCAACGCCTCACTCGATCGCGACGTTTTCGAGGAACACCGCGCCCGCCTGGGCCCACGGGCGCTCGCCGGAGACGTCCAGGCGCAGGCCCGTGCCGGGGTCGAACCAGCCCACGTTGATCGCGTAGGTCCCGCCGGGCAGATCGTCCGGCAGCGCGACGTGCACCGCGGACTGCCAGCGCGTATCGGCGTCCCACTGGCTCGTCGCTACGACGGGGAACCCGTCCGCCTGGGCGAGCGGCTCCCCGGTGGCCGGGTTCGCCACGTGGACGAACAGCGCGTAATCCCGCGCCAAGGGGCCGCTCGCCTCCCAGAACAGGCGCACGTCGACCGCCCGCGCGTCCGGGTCAATGTGCACATCATACGCGCTCAGCCGCAGCCCCTCGTCCAATTCGACCGGCAGCGCCTGCGGCAGGCGCCCCGCAGGCTCCCAGGTGGGCCGCCCCAGCGCCACGCTGGTGCAGGCTGGCGGATCGACGGGCTGGCAGGCACCGGCGGCGAACGGGGGCCGGTCCCAGCACGCTGGCTCGAACGGATACGGGGTGCAGCCGTCCAGCGCCTCGAAGCGGACCGTGTGGAAGCCGGGCGCCAGCGCGATCGGCAGGCGCAGCGTCCCCTCGCCGACCGCCCAGCCGGCCACCAGGTGATCGTCCACCCAGGCGGCGACGCGGCGCGGGCTGCCGTACGCCCAGCCGCGGAAGACCAGGTCGCCCCGCACCTCCGCCGCCGCGTAGACGGACCAGCGCCCCGCCTCGCCCATCAGCGCCGGGGAGCCCTCCCCCGCGGTCAGCGACCAATCCCCGGCGTCCGCCACGACGACCGGCGCGTCAGGGGGTGGAGCATCGCCCGCGCGCGGGACGGCGAAAACAGCCAGCCGGTCGTCCTCGTACTCCGGCCCGCCGAGGATCGCGCCCAGCCGCCCGACCACCGCGCCCGGATCGGCCACGAAGGACTTGTGCACGATCACGCGGTCCGCGCCCGCCGTCGCGAACAACAACGGAACCGCATCGGGCGACACGCCCTCGCCGCCGAGCGCCGCCGCGTCGAGCAGGCCCAGCACGGCGGGATCCTGCGGCGTCCGGCGCAGCGCGTGCCCGGCGATCAGCGGCTTGTGGTGCAGCGTCTGCTGGTAGAGGCCGAACTTGCCCACCAGCAGGTTGTCGACCGGCACGTTCAGCACGGCGCGCACCTCGTCGTTCGCGGCCAGCTCGCGGAAAACGTCCGGCTGGCGCGCCTCGTCGGTGGGGAACGGCGCGAACAACCGGTATTCGACCAGGATCACCACGCCCAGCAGCGCGGCCAGCCCGGCCCGCACCTCGCGCCGCCGGAGCCGCTCGAACAGGACGCCCGCGCCCAGGCTCGCCAGGGCGCTCATCGCCAGCCCGGTCGCCAGGTTGAACCTCCCCGGCGTGCGCGTCGCGTCGACGACCGGCAGCGTCTGGAACAGCGCCCAGGGAAGTGTAACATAAGAATCGAACGACTCGATGCGAACCGTCACCGGGTCGTCGCGCCACTTGAGCAGCGGCCCCAGCGAGAACAGCATCGCGCCCAGCGCGATCACCAGCCACACTCGCGCCGCCGGACGCCGCCACAGGGCCAGCCCGGCCAGCCCGGCGGCCACGATGCCCAGGTAGGCCGAGCCTTCGGCGGCGTTGGTGCCGAGCACGTCCCAGGCATAATCCGGCGCCACGTCCGCCAGCGGGCCGAACGGCGACGGGCTGGCGAAGCCCAGGAGGTCCGTGCTGAACGTCACGCGCCCCGTCTCCGCGACGTCGCCCAGTTCGTCCTGCCCGGCGGCGGTCAGCAGCGCCGCGTAGAACGGGACCAGCAGCGCCCCGCCAACGGCCACCATACCCGCGAGTTTCACCCAGGCCCGGCGGCGCAGCGGTGCGTCCCGGTCCAGCAGGCGGGGACGGTCCCACACCAGGAAATACGCCGCGCCAAACAGCAGAAGCGGGAACAGCACGTAGGTGATTTGCGACACGTAGGCCAGCGCCGCCAACGCGAACCAGACGCCGCCCCACAGCGCGGTTCGCCACCCGGCGCGCTCCATCACCACCCGCCACGCGCACAAGGCGAACAGCGGCAGCGGGTACAGCGTCAGGATGCCCAGGTGCCCCACGCTGAGGTGGCCCTGCATGGCCGGATAGGCCAGGAATACCAGCCCGCCCACCAGCGACGGCGCCGTGCGCCGCCCGGTGAGCGCCATGCCGAGCCAGTACGCCGCCATCCCGTTCAGGACGAGAACGATCAACAGGGTGAGGTTGAACGCTGCCAGCGGGCTGAGGACCAGCGCCAGCAGCGCCGGGGGCAGATATTGCAGCGGGTGGGACCACTGCACCCAACTCGTGAACCCGTCCGGGTAGGCCAACAACGGCTGGTCGAAGGGATTCTGCCCGTCGAGCAGGGCCTCGCGCGCCCACCAGACGTGGCGGATCACCTCGTAGCTGTCGCCGTAGCCCGCGCCCGCGGCGTGCGTGGCGATCTGCCGCGCCAGCGGCCACGTCAGCCACAGCGCCGCCGCCAGGTAAACCGCCGCCGGAAGCCCTACCCAGGTCCAGAACTGTCGCGCCCGGTCCGTGCCTTTGGCCGGAATCATGCGTTCCCCATTATGCCTGTGCCGGAGCCGGCCCGCGGCCCCGCCTCTCGTCGCGAAAACGCGCCCAGTGTACCACAGCTTTGCGCCCCCGCGACACACCTCGTATAATGACACCAGACTGCCGCTCGCCCAACGATCTGGGGAGGATGAGATGAGTTTCAGCGATATTGCCGGTCGGCTGCGCCAGCACACCGACAGCGCCGGACAGACCGGCGACAGCCCCCGCAACTTCGACGAGCTGTACCTGCTGCGCGCGCGCATCCTCGGCGTGCTGATCCGCGACGCGCGCGAAGCGGCGGATATGAGCCAGGCGGATTGTGCCGACCGGGTCGGCGTCGCGACCGCACAGCTCCAGCAGTGGGAACTCGGCCAGGCGATGCCCAGCCTGCCCCAGCTTGAACTGCTCGCCTACGCGCTCAACCTGCCGATCAGCCATTTCTGGGGCACCCAGACCCTCCAGCGCCGCGCCAAACAGGGGGAGATCGACGCCGCCGAATATACGGCGCTGCGCGGCAGACTGCTGGGCGGCCTGCTGCGCGCCGCGCGCGAGCGGCAGAACATGACGCCGGAGCAACTCGCCGAGACCGCCGGGCTCACGGCCAGCCAGGTCCAGTCCTTCGAGCTTGGCCGCCAGCCGATCCCGGTGCCGGTCCTGGTCACGCTGGCGCAGGTGTGCCAGGTCAACCTGGGCTATTTCCTGGAGGACGGCAACCGGATCAGCCGGTTCTTGAACCTGCAGGAGGACCTCAAGAACTTCGCGGAGCTGCCGGAAGACGTGCGCCATTTCGTGGCGTCGCCGGTCAACCAGTCGTACATCGAGCTGGCGATGCGCCTGTCGAAGATGTCCAGCGGCGAGCTGCGCGGGATCGCCGAGGCGATTCTCAACATCACGCTCTGATCGACTCCCCGAAAGCGGAAAACTGGCTCTTGACGCCGGATCGTTTACGGCGTAGAATCGGTGGCGTAGTGGAGAAGGTTGTTCGCAGTACCGGACGAAATCACACCCGGCGCGATACCATATGCCCGGGTGTGTTGTTTTGGAAAAGCAGCTCCTCCTCACACAACAACACGTATCTCAATTCTATGTGGGAAGGAGTATCCCCAAAATGTCCGAACGTGTAAACGGCACTGTCAAATGGTTCAACTCGCAGAAGGGCTTCGGCTTCATTCAGCCTGAGAACGGCCCCGACGTCTTCGTGCACCACACCGCCATCCAGTCGGATGGTTATCGTGAGCTGAACGAGGGCGAGCGCGTCGAGTTCGAAATCACCCAGGGCCCCAAGGGTCCGCAGGCCAGCAACGTCGTCCGTCTGGGCGGCTAACCTCTCCCGGTTCTGGTCATTCGCGCCCTGTGCATCCGTGTGCAGGGCGCTTTTGATTCTCCTCCGGTATTGTCTCCCGCCCATGCAGCGCGGTACAATTCGCGCCATGACCACACGCACACACCCCACCTGGACACTACCGGCCATGATCGCCATCCTGCTGTTGGCGGCGGCCCTGCGCATCCACGACCTGAACGCCCAGGGCCTGTGGGGCGACGAGGGCTGGTCGATCTGGCTGGCCCGCGGCGATTCCCTGCGCGACCTGACGATGACGATGGTCATCGACCACCACGGGCCGGTGTTCTCCGCGCTGCTGCGCGCCTGGGACGTGGTCGCCGGGTGGACGGTGTTCGCGCTGCGCTATCTCACCGTGCTGTTCTCCGTCGCCAGCATCGCCCTGCTCTACCGGCTGGGCCGCGCCATGTTCAGCCCGGCGGCGGGCGTGTTCGCGGCGCTGGCCTTCACGCTGATGGACAAGCACGTCGTGCTGACACAGGAAGTCCGCGACTACCCGATGGTCTTCTTCGTCATGATCGCGATCGCCTATTTCTACGTGCGCTGGCTGCGCCGTCCGCAGGGCGGCAGCGCGTTTGGCTTCGTGCTGCTGAGCGTGACCGGCCTCCACCTGCATTACTACTGCTACATGGTCAACCTGGCGATCCTCGCCCACGGCCTGCTCACGCTGCGCGATCGCGGGCGGCTGAAGCACTTCTTCGCGGTCAACGCGCTGGTCGCGCTGGCCTTCTTGCCGTGGGTGTTCGTCGCCATCCACCAGTTCATCAACACGCCGGTCGATGGCGCCGTCCTGACGATTCACGGGATGCCGTTCAACCGCGCCACGCTCGAATACCTGGCCTCGGAATCGCTCGGCGACCCGCTGGCGCTGTACGGGCTGCTGCTGCTGACCGGCTGGCTGGCCCCGCTGGCCGCCCGCCCGCCCGGCCCCATGCGCGACACCGCTCGCGACCGGCGGCTGTCCGGCGCGCTGCTGGCGGTGCTGTGGTTCGGCCTGCCGATCATCATCACCGCGGCGCTGCACAACCGCTACCCGCTGCTCACCGATCGCAACATCTCGGTGATCATGCCAGCTATCGCGCTGCTGGTGGGGCACGGCATGACCGCGTTCGAGAAATTTGGCCGCACGTGGGTGATCGCGCTGGTGGTCGTGAACGGGCTGCTGGTCACCAGCTCGTTTTACGTCAAGCCGCCCTGGCGGCAGATGGCGACGGACATCGCCGCCCGCCACGTGGACGAGGAGCCGGTGCTGGTCGAGGTCGGCGGCGCCCACGCCGCGCTGTGGTACCACCTGATCCAGGCCATCCCCGACCTGTCGGAAGACGAGATCGTCGCGCTGCTGCCCGCCGAGGAGCCGGAGCCGGTCGTCGTCTCGCTGTACGACTACCGCAAGCGGTACAAAGAGTTGTACATGCCCGCCGTCAAGGCCATCCTCGACCGGACGCCCGGCCTGTGGGTCGCCTATTGGGGCAGTGAGACGGCCAACAACGACACGCTGGACCTGATCGAAGCCGAGGGTTTCGTCCGCACGGGCCGTCTCGCCTACGCGCACCACGACTCGCCGATTTTCGCGTTCCGCTACGACCGCGCCGCGATCCGGGACGAGGCGATCGCCACCTATGGCGACCTGATCGCGCTGCACAAGCTCGACCTGCCCGCCCGCGCCCGGCCCGGTGACACGGTCCCGGTCCGGCTGTGGTGGAGCGCCAGCGCGCCGCCCGGCGTCGACTACAGCGTGTCGGTGTTCCTGCTCGATCCGTCGGGCGCGCTGCGGGCCCAGCACGACAGCTACCCCGCCAACGGGGCGGCTCCCACCAGCGGGTGGGCGCCCGGCACGCTCGTGTTCGACGGGCACAGCCTGACCCTGCCGGAGGGCCTGCCGCCCGGCGAGTACGCGGTGGGCGTGAAACTGTACACCTACTGGGACGGTGCCATCCTGCCGGCGGGCGGCGACGATTACGCCATCGCGGGCTATCTGGCCGTCGAATGAGCGGACCGAACAGGGCCGGACTTGACAAACGGCCCCAACGGACTACCATAACGGGCCGAGACGCAGGCATTCGCACCGGATGAAGTGAGGCTGCTGTGACAACGGACACGCCCATCGTCGATTTCAAGAATCGAACCTTCCTGCTCCAGTTGGGGCTGGTCCCCGTGATCATGATCGCCATGTCGCTCAACGGCACGTTCCCGTCCACCGAGCGGATCGCGGCGGCGTTCATCTTCGCCTTCTTCTGGACGGCCAACGGGCGCGCGTTTCTGATCGAATTCGCGCCGTTCCTGATGCTGCTGGTGGCCTACAAACAGGCGCGCAATTTCGCCGACGATTTCTCGCGGACGGAGATCAACGTCGAGAACCTGATCGCCTGGGAACGGTCGCTGTTCGGCGGCACACTGCCCGGCGTGGTCGTCCAGGAGCAGTTGTGGGATCGCTGGTACACGCCCGCCCTCGACCTGATCACCAACACGCTGTACCTGTCGCACTTCCTCTCGCCGCTGGTGCTGGCCGTGTTCCTCTGGCAGCGCGCCCGGCGCCTCTATTGGAGCTACGCGGTCGGGCTGGTGGTGCTGTCGTACGTCGCCTTCGCGGTCTATGTCCTGTTCCCCGCCGCCCCGCCGTGGTGGGCCACCATGTACGGCTACCTGCCCGATGACCCGATCGTCCTCGATCACTTCGCTGTCTCGGCGGACACCGTCGCCAAGGGGGCCAACCCGGTAGCCGCCATGCCGTCGCTGCACGCCGCCTATCCCACCTATATCGCGCTGGTAGCGATCGCCGTTTGGGGCCGCAAGGCGCTGCCGGTCGTGCTGCTGCCGCTGGGCGTGGTTTTCGCGACGGTGTACCTGGGCCACCATTACATCATCGATGCGCTGGCCGGGGCGCTGCTCTCGCTCGCCGCGTTCCTGCTCATCTACCTGCCCCTCGACCGGTGGATTGGCGCGCGGCGCCCGGTGACGACATCGATCCCGGCAGAACAACGCCACCGGGCACAGCCCCGCGCGTGAATTGCGCGCCTGGTTGCGCATCTGCCCCGAAGCACAGACAATAAGGGCGAACCCGGCTTTCGTCGTTCGAAGGAGTGAACACATGTCAACGGCAGACACGCTCAAGGATCGGGGCATCGAGCAGTTCATGCAGCAGGATTACGAGCAGGCAGCCGACACGTTCCGCCAGGCCATCGACCAGTACGAAGAGGACGGCGCGGCGGACATGGTCGCCGAGATGCAGGTCAACCTGGGGCTGGCGCTGCACATGCTCGGCCAGCACGAGAACGCGCTCGAACAGATGAACATGGCGCGCGCGCTCTTCGTCCAGATCGACGACACCACCCGCACCGCCCAGGCATTGGGCAACATGGCCCGCGTGTACGCCAAGATGGGCAACACCGAGCAAGCCATCACTAACTACCGCGAAGCCTCGGCCATGTTCATGGACCTGGGCGACGAAGAGAATTACGGCCAGACGGTGATGGCGATTGCCGACCTCCAGCTTCGCAGCGGCAAGATCATGCAGGCCGCGGCCACGTACGAAGTCGGGTTGGAGTACGTCAAGCAGCCCAACGCGCGCCAGCGCCTGATGAAAAACCTGCTCTCGCTGCGTGACAAGATCACCGGCACCGGCGGCGACCAGGCTGACGAGCAGTCATGAGCGGGACCTGCCGTTCGGTCGAGATCCCCGGCCCGCTGGGCACGCTGCGCGGCGTGCTGCACCTGCCCGACGGCGCGGGCCCCGCGCCGGTCGTCGTCCTGCTGCACGGCTTCACGGGCCACCACGTCGAAGATCACCGGCTCTACGTGCAGATGGGGCGGCACCTCGCCGCCGCCGGTTATGCGGCCCTGCGCGTGAGTTTCTACGGCTCCGGCGACAGCGACGGGACCTTCGCGGACTTCACCATCCACACCCAAGTCGACGATGCCGCCGCCATGCTCGGCTGGCTGGAGGCGCAGCCCGGCATCGACGCCAGCCGGATCGCCCTCCTGGGCCTGAGCCTGGGCGGGGCGGTTGCCGCGCTGCTGGCCGGGCGCGATGCGCGCGTCCGCGCAGCGGTGTTCTGGAACGCCGCCGGCCTCCCCCGCGAGCACTTCAACGACATCCCTCAGCGCGGCATCCATTCGGGCATCGTCGGCGGCTTGCAGGTCGGCGAGCAGTTCGTCACGTCCTTCCACGAAACCGACGTCGCCGGCGCGCTGGCCGGTTATGCCGGTCCGGGCCTGGTTATCCAGGCGACCAGCGACGAGGTCGTGTCGGTCCGCGAGGCCGAGACACTCCGGCAGGCGCTGGGCGAACGTGGGACGCTGCATCTCGTCCTGGGTGCCGATCACGCCTTCCGCCATCCGGACTGGCGGCGCGACGTCTTCGAGACGACCACGCGCTGGCTGAGCGAGCACCTGCCGCCGCGCTAGCCCACGCCGGGAAACGCTGCCGGGGGCATGGGGTTGTTACAAAACCCTTGCACGGCTTTGACATATCCTTTTAGCCGGCTGTGATACACTGGCTGTAGGTGGCAAACACAAGCCCGCACAAGTGAAACCCGATGAACAACACCTTGATCGGCACGACCTTCGGCAGCTATTTCGTAATCGAGCATCTCGGCGCGGGCGGCATGGCGAGCGTCTACCGCGCGCGGCGGCTGCCGGACAACTACCAGGTCGCCCTCAAGATCCTGCCCCTGCACCTGGCCGCCAACGACACCCTGCGGCACCGGTTCCTGCGCGAGGCGGAGACCGCCGCCCACCTGCAGCACCCGCACATTTTGCCGCTCATCGATTTCGGTGAAGAAGCCGGCATGCCCTACCTCGTGATGCAATACGCGGACGGCGACACGCTCGAAAAGCGGCTGGAGAGCGGCCCGCTGCCCGTCGCCGACGTGGTGTGCATCCTGGCCGAGGTCGCCGGGGCGCTCGATCACGCTCATGCGCGGGGCATCATCCACCGCGACATCAAGCCGGGCAACATCCTGTTCGACGACCGGGGGAGCGCCTTGCTCGCCGATTTTGGCATCGCCCGCCTGATGAACGCTGACGAACACCTGACAGCCGCCGGTGGATTCCTGGGCACCGCCGCCTATGCGTCGCCCGAACAATGCCGCGGCGAGGAACTGACCCCCGCCTCCGACATCTATTCGCTGGGCGTCGTGCTGTTCGAAATGCTGACCGGTACCCTGCCCTTCGACGGCCCCACGCCCCTGGCGATCATCCACCAGCACATCAGCGAGCCGGTTCCCAACCCGCTCAAACACCGGCCCGACCTGCCGCTGGACATCACCGAAGTGCTGCGCAAGGCGCTCGCCAAGCTGCCCGGCATCCGCTACCGGTCCGCCAGCGCCATGAGCGAGGCGGTCAGACATGCCCTGCGCGAGCTGTTGGGCACCCAGCCGCTGGCTGAGAACGCGCCGCCGATCGGCCCGGACCCGGTCTTCGACAAGCCGCCGCACAGCTATTCGTCGCCGCCGCCCATTCCCGACCGGCTCCTGCGCGATCTCGCGCCCCAACCGCCCGCCCCGGCGTCCCAATCGTCGCCCGAACCGGCCATCTCCCCGCTGCTCGCCGACGTGACCGCCGAGCCGGACCGGCGCGCGTGGCTGTGGATGTGGCTGGCCGTCGCCGCCATGCTGGCGGCGGTCGTGGCCTTGATCGCGTTCGCCATTCTACGCTGAGCGCCGCCGATGATGCTGCCGAAACCGCTCCGCTACACGATCGAAACACTGCTGGTCAATTTGCTGGTGCTGTCCTCGCTGTACCAGCTCCTCGTCTACCTAGCGAACCGCCGCTTCTGGCGCCAGCCGCCGCCGCCCCCGGCAGAGGCCGCGCCATCGATCAGCGTCGTGGTGCCGCTCCACGAGAAGACGCTCGACACGCTGGCCCTGCTGCACGTCATGGCGATCAGCGGCCCCAGCGACGACTACGAGCTGCTGCTGGTGGTCGAGGACGAAGCTGCGCCCGCCTATCCCGCGGCGGCAGCCATCGCCGGGCACTACCCGGCCACCGCGCGGATCGTGACCAGCGGGCCAGCCGGCGCGCACGCCAGCCCCATGCACGACTTCGACGCGGGTTACCAGGCCGCGCGCGGCGACCTGATCGCGTTCGTGGACCCGAACCTGCACATGAAAGCCGAGTTGTGGAATGCCGCCCTGGCCGTGCTGGAGGACCCGTCCATCGGCGCGGCGTTCGCGCCGCCACTGTACCTGGAGCCGGAGCGTCGCAGCAGTTCGCCGGTGCCCACCGGCGGCGAGATGATCACCGCGCTGCACGTCAACCACGCGCGCACCGCCGGGCTGCCCTTCGCGGCGCTGAGCGGTCGCGTCAGGTCGATGACGGCGGGCTTCATGCTGGTCCGCCGATCCGTCATCGAGCAGGCGGGCGGCCTGCTGTACCTGCTGGATCGGGCCGCGGAAGACGTCGCCCTGGGCAGCCTGGTGCGCGAAAACGGCTACCAGATCGCGACGATCCCCGTCCCCGCGCCGATCGTGCCGCCGCCCCAGTCGTTCAACGAGGCGACCGCCACCCTGCTCCGCCGGCTGATCGTCAGCCGCGCCGCTGCCCTGCCGGAGTTCATCGCGTGGCCGTTCACCAACCCGCTCACGGTCGGCTTCATGCTCGGCCTGATCACGGAGCGCGAGGGCCGCTGGTGGGGCCGCCGGACGTGGTGGGGCTTCGTCGCGCTGCGCATGATCGTCGCCCACCAGCTCGACCGGCTGCGGTTCGGGCGCGCCTTCACCTGGACGGCCTACGCCCAGCTTTTCATGCTCGACACGTTCATCTCGCCCGCGCTGTGGGCGCGCGCCCTGATCGAGCGGACCTTCGTCTGCCGCGGGCGCACCTACGAGATCGCGCAGGGCGGCAAGACGCGCCGCATCGAGTGACGCCCCCCACCCAACCAAAAACGGGACCGCCCGGCTGGGCGATCCCGTCCACGCTGTGCTGAGGCTTGCGCCCGCGCTAGTCTTCTTCCTCTTTGGCCTTCTCCGCCTTGGCGATGATCTCGGCCTGGATGTGGGCCGGGACCCGCTCGTAGCGCAGGAACTCCATGGTATATACGCCGCGCCCGCCGGTCATCGAGCGCAAATCGTTGCTGTAGCGCTGAATTTCGGCCAGCGGCACTTCCGCGGTGACGACGCTGCGCCCGGCCTCGGTTTCCATGCCCAGCACGCGCCCGCGGCGGGTGTTCATGTCGCCCATGATGTCGCCCATCGCGTCCTCGGGCACGGTGATCTCGATACGCATGATCGGCTCCAGCAGGACCGGCCCCGCGCCCTCGAAGGCCTCGCGGAACGCGCCGCGCCCGGCGATCTGGAAGGCGATGTCCTTCGAGTCGACCGGGTGCATCTTGCCGTCGAACACGGTCGCCTTGACGAACTTCACCGGGTAGCCGGCGATCACGCCGCCGTCCAGCACCTGGCGCACGCCCTTCTCGGTCGAGCCGATGAACGCCCCGCTGATCGCGCCGCCGAACACCTCGTTGCCGAACTCGAATTCGGGCACTTCCTCCTCGTCCCCGGTGGGCGAGGGCAGCGGCTCGACGCGCAGATGCACTTCGGCGAACTGGCCCGCGCCGCCGGTCTGCTTCTTGTGGCGGTACACCGCAGTCGCCGACTTGGTGACGGTTTCCTGGTAGGGCACCTTCGGCACACTGGTGTCCAGCCCCACGCCCATCCGTTCGGCGCGGCTGATGGCGATGTCGATATGGGTGCCGCCCATGCCTTCGAGGATCGTCTGCTTGAGCGCGCCGTCCTGGTACCAGTTCAGCGTCGGATCGGCGTTGGTCAGCCCGGTGAGCACCTCGCCCATCTTGGCGCTGTCGCTCTGGGTGCGCGGGTGCAGCGCCACGGCGTAGATCGGCATCGAGAACCTGGGCCGGGTGACGAACTTCTTGAACCCCTTGGCCGCCAGCGTGTGACCTGTGTGCGTGTCGCGCAGTTTCGCCACAACACCGATATCCCCGGCGTGCAGCACCTCCAGCGGGATCTGGGTTTCGCCGCGCATGGTCATCAAGCCGCCGAGCCGCTCCTCGTGATCGCCGTCCAGGTTGATGAGCGTGTCGTTCGGCTTGAGCATCCCGTTGAACAGGCGGAAATAGGTCAGCGTGCCGTACTTGTCGGTGTGGCTGTGGAAGACGTATGCCACCACAGGGCCGCTGTCGCTCAGCGGGCCGTCGAGGTACTCGACCTCACCGCCGCGCTCCGCCTCGACGGCCACCCGCCGGGCGTCGGGCGGCGCCACGTAGACGATCAGCGCCTCGAGCAGCGGCACGATGCCGATGCTGTGCGTTGCGCTCGTCACGAAGACGGGCACCACGTTCTGGTCCGGGTTCTTGGCCGCCGCGCGCATCCCCTCTTTGATCTCGTCGTCCGCCAGCGTCTCCGTCTCGAAGTATTTCTCCATCAGCGCGTCATCGGATTCAGCGGCGGCTTCGATCAGCTCCAGGCGGGCCATCTCCAGGTCGTCGGCCATGTCGCCCGGCAGGTCGCTGGCGTCTTTGCCCGCGCCCATGTACGCCTTCTGGGTCAGCACGTTGACCACGCCCGAAAAATCGGCCTGCGCCCCAATCGGCAGCATGACCGGGACAAACCGGTAGTCGGGGAACCGCTCGCGCATGGCGCCGAGCGCCTGGCTGAAATTGGCGTTCTCGCGATCCATCTTGTTGATGACGGCCATCACGGGCAGGTTGAATTCGCGAGCGTAATCAAACGCCAGCTCGGTCCCCACTTCCGGCCCGGCCACGGCGTCCACCACCACGACCGCCGCATCCGCCACGCGCACCGCGTTCTTGGCCTCGCCCTGAAAATCCACGAAGCCCGGCGCGTCGATGATGTTGATCTTGTGGTCGTTGAATTCGATGGGAAGCAGCGAGGAATAGATCGACAGCGTACGCGAGCGCTCATCCTCGTCGAAGTCGGCGGCGGTGTTGCCTTCCTCGACCTTGCCCATGCGGGTGATGGCGCCGGTGTTGAACAGCAGGCTTTCGGCCAGGCTTGTCTTGCCGGCGCCCTGGTGTCCGACCAGGGCAATATTCCTCAAGAGTTCAGTTGTATATTCCTTCATTGAGTTGGAGCCTCCAAACGGTGAATTTCGCACAGTCCAAACGACAACAGCAGCGCCCGGCGCCGCCGCCCGTGTTTGACGCATTCAGCTTGATTAAGAATTAAGAGATTGTACGGGGTGCACCCGTAAAAGTCAAAGGTTTTTCGCCAATCGACCCGATCTCTGCGCAGGTTACGCGTCCGGAAAGCGGTGGGTGGACAGGATGCGATTTTGCGCGGCCTGTGTCATACTCTGGTTTGATGAAAAACCCTGGCAAACTTATACCACATGCGCTATAGTGCCTGCCGGTTATTGTACCGTGCGAGTGCACATTCGACGTAATCCTAAAGCGAGCAACGAGACGTAGTTGGAAGATATGACATGGCACCACACAATACAGGCAAGCATGCAACGTCCGAATCGCGGCGCGTCCCCTCACAGGTTCCCAACGATTACGATCACCTGGGCGTTCCAGGTTCGCTGGATCTGCCGCTGAATGATGCGCGCCGCGGGCGCGCCCGGCGTCGCGTGCAGGCCCGGCGCCGGGGCGGGATTCCGCCGTGGGGCAAAGCCCTGCTGGCCCTGGGCGGCGGCGCGCTGGCGTTTGGCATCGTCGCGCTGGTGATCGGGATCATCGCGTTCCCACCGTTCTTCCGCAACCTGGAGCCGCGCTACCAGCAGCGGCTGATCGACATGTTCCCGCCCCTGGACGCGCTGCGGCCCACCGTGCCATTCGAGGTGCTTCCAACGCTGGGCGGCGCAGACGACAACCTGGACGCGCAGCAGCTTCTGCTCACCCAGGAAGAAACGCCGCTGCCCGAAACGCCCGACCCGAACGCGCCGCTGGCCGCCGACGACATCGCCACCGACAGCCCGACGATCACGCCCACCGGGGACGGCGGCATTCCGGTCGGCGCGGCCAGCACGCCCGAACCGACCATGCTGCCGACCTATGTGCCGCCCACGGAGGCGATCGTCGAGATGGCGCCCACCTGGACGCCGAACATGGCGCCGACGTCCGTCCCGCTGCCGGCGTCGTTCAAACTCGAGGGCTTTCGCTACGAGCAGCAGGGCTGGAACAACTGCGGCCCGACGACCATGACGATGGCGCTCAGCCATTTTGGCTGGTCGGACAACCAGTACACCGCCGCGGCCTGGATGAAGCCGCACAGCGAAGACAAGAACGTGAGTCCCTGGCAGATGGTGCGCTTCGTCAACGAGAACAGCGGCGTCAAGGCGCTGTATCGCTACGGGGGCAACACCACCCTGCTCAAGCGGCTGATCTCGGCGCGGTTCCCGGTCGTCGTCGAGGAAAGCATCCAGCCCGCCGAAGAAGGTTGGATGGGCCATTACACGCTGTTGATCGGCTACGACGACAACCAGCAGCATTTCCTGCTGTACGACAGCTATCTGGGCAGCGGCCAGGGCCAGGGCAAGCCGCACCCGTACAGCATCTTCGATGAAAATTGGCGTCACTTCAACCGCGTGTTCATCGTGGTTTACGAGCCGTCTCGCGAGCTGGAACTGCGCGAAGTGCTTGGCGATTACGTCGATCCGGAATACAGCTATCGCGTGGCGCTCGAGACGTCCCGCACCGAGGCGGCCAAGAACAGCGCCGACAAGTGGGCCTGGTTCAACATGGGCACGTCCTACGTCGGCCTGGGCGATTACGACAACGCCGCCATCGCGTTCGACCAGGCGCTGGACCTGGGGCTGCCGTTCCGCATGTTGTGGTACCAGTTCGGCCCTTACGAAGCGTATTTCAAGACCGGGCGCTTCAACGACGTGATGGCCTACACCAACGCCACGCTCGGCACGACCAAGTACGTCGAGGAGACGTACTACTGGCAGGGCATGGTGCTGGCCGCCCAGGGCGAGCGGTCCCAGGCGCTGAGCAAGTTCGACGAGGCGCTGCGCTACAACAAGAACTTCTTCCCCGCCCAGGAGGCCAAAGCCCAGGTCGAAAACGGGACGTTCCAGTTCGCCAGCGCCAGCCGCTAGCCGGAACCCCGACCGAAACACGCACATCCATCACGCCGGGTCGCGATCCGCCCGGCGGCTTGTTGTCACCAACCGAGCGGACACGGACGGCAGCCCATGACATCCGATGCACAGTATGCCCCTTCGACAGCCAGCACGCAGAGCATGGCCCGCAACACGATCATCCTGATGGTCGCGTTCGCCACCGCCAAGGCGATTAGCCTCGTTCAGACATTCATCATCGCCAGCGTGTTTGGCGTCGGTGACGAGTGGGACGCCTTCGTGACCGCCAACCGCATCCCGGAGCAGATCGTGCTGCTGATCGGCGGCGGCGCGCTGAGCTACGCGTTCATCCCCGTCTTCAGCGGCTTTCTGGCCCGCGGCGATCGCGATTACGCTTGGCGGCTGGCGAGCAGCGTGATCAACACCGTCTTCACCGTCACCCTGCTGCTGAGCGTCCTCGGCTTCGTCCTCGCGCCGTGGCTGGTGGAGACGATCGTCGCGCCCGGCTTCGACGCGGACAAGGTCGACCAGACGGCGCGCCTGATGCGCATCCTGTTGATCAGCACGCTGGTGTTCAGCGTCAGCGGCATCTTCCAGGGCATTCTGCACAGCCACAACCATTTCCTGCTGCCCGCCCTGGCGCCGATCCTGTTCGACGTGGGCATCCTGTTCGGCGCGGCCTTCCTGATCGGCCCCTTCGGTGTCTACGGGATCGCCTGGGGCGCGGTCCTCGGCTCGCTGATGCATCTCGGCATCCAGATTCCCGGCCTGGTCCATTACCGGATGCGCTGGGCGCCGCGCCTCGGCTGGCGCGACCCGGCCCTCCGGCGGGTGATCGTCCTGATGATCCCGCGCGTGGCGGGCCTGGGCGTCCTCACGTTCAACACGCTGGTCTTCAACAACGTCGCCTCGCGCATGGGCAGCGGCGCGGTCAGCGCCTTCGACTGGGGCTACCGGCTGATGAACATCCCCGAAACGCTGATCGGCAGCGCGATGGGGTTCGTCATCTTCCCCACGCTGGCCGCCTTCAGCGAGCTGGGCGCGGGCGACAGCAAACGCCATGCCATGTCCGGCGCGGTGCGCTTCATCCTGATCGCGACGATCCCCGCCGCCGCCGGGCTGATCCTGATCGGCAAGCCCATGATCAGCCTGCTGGAGCGCGGCGCGTTCGACGCCGAAGACAGCGTCCTGGTCTATGGCGCGCTGCGGTTCTTCGCGCTCGGCCTCATCTTCCAGAGCATTCACGAGGTCATCGCGCGCAGCTTTTACGCCGACAAAGACACGCTCACCCCGCTCTGGATCTCGATCATCGCTGCCGTCGCCAACGTGGTGATCGTCGGCGGGCTGTATATGGCCTACGTGTACCAGTTCGACGACACCGTGCGGGCAGCGCTGACTGCCTGGGGCGAGCAGTACGCCAGCGGGGACTATTCCGCCGCGCAGCAGGCCCTGGCCGCCGCCAGCGTGAAGTTGAACGACCTGCTGGCCGGGGTGACCGGGGTCGGCGGGCTGGCGCTCGGCTACTCCGCGACGTTCCTGATCGAGCTGATCCTGCTGCTGGTCATCCTGCGGCGGCGCTGGTACGGCATCGACGAGCGGGCGCTGGGCGTGACGGCGCTGCGGACGGTCGCGGCGACGGCGGTGATGGCGGCGGCGGTTTTGGCGGCGGATGCCGTGATGGGCGCGCTGGGCTGGCACGACGCCGGGACGATCCGCACCGCGCTGCGCGTGCTGGCGCTGGCGGGCGTCGGCGCGGTGGCCTTCACCGTCGCGGGGATCGTGGCCGGCCTGCGCGAGATCCGCGCCCTGCCGGGGATGGTGCTGCGGCGCAGCGCGGCCCTGCCCTAAGGCACGGCACATCGGGGCGCGCTTGGCCGGGCGAAGCGGAGTGAATCAAAACTGCCCTGGACAGGCCCGATTGGGCGCCGCCCAGGGCAGCAGCCGGAGAATCGCGGAGAGCGACTAATACACGAACTGCGTGACGGCGCGCTCGACGTCGGTGAACAGGCGGCCCGAAACCGAGAATACCCACGGCCCGCGCGACCACGTGAACGACACCATGCGGTTGACTGAACTGTAGAAGTAATCGATCGCGCCTGCCCCCTCGATGGCGAAGTTGCCCACCTGCCCCGTCCTGCGGGCAAAGCGCAGCAAATCGGTCAGAGTCCCCCTGGCCGCCCCCTCATCGACGAACTGCGCCACAGCGATATCCACGCGCATATTGTTGTAGACATACCGTCCAAAAGCGGTGCTGGTCGCCCCGTAGCGGCGGTCGCAGGCTTCCTGCTGCTGGTCGCCGGCCTCGGTCAGCGGAATGCCCAGCAGGCAGTGATTGACCCAGCTCGACGGCGCCCGCTCCGACACGGCGGACGACAGCAGCGTGTGCGCGCCGAATCGCTCCGGTCGCGCCGATTCCGCGCCGAGGCTGTACACCGGCAGCGGGCGCTTGTCGATTTCGAACGGCGCGGTGAGCGCCTGCTCGAGCACCGGCACCGGCTCGGCGAGGATGGTCTCGTCCACCTGCCGGGAAAACACGTATCCCACCGGCGCGAGAATGACCATCGACAGCACGATGAGGATGATCCCCCGCCGGCGGGCGGGAAGCTGCTCGAAGCGGGTGTTGATCCGGTCGACGCGAGTCGTCAACCACTCGAAGTTGATCGCCAGCCCGGCCAGCACCATGCCGATCCCGCCGCGAATGCCGCCCGCCTCGGGATCGAACAGTGATTTGCGCCGTTTTTTGCCGCGAGCCAGCCCTAGCTCTTCGCGGATGTCTTTCGACTCAGGTTCGGTGAACGGGCTGTCAAGCCGTTCGGGGTCCAGAATGGGTTTTCGCGTGCTCATGTGATGTCCCTCGAAGGGGCGAGCCCACCGCCCGCCCGGTTATCGTTACCTGTCAAGACTTCCCCGCATAGTCGCCGGGCCGGGCAGATGCGCCCGGCCCCGGATAGGTGAGTGGACAGTCTACTCGAGCCCGCACTCTTCGTTGGTACCCTGGCGGATCGAAACCGGCGCCGTGATCGTGCTGTGATACACTTCCTGGCCGGCTTTGATGGTGACCTGGGTGAGCGACCAGTCGTAGTGCCCGGCGAGCGTCAGCAGGACGACCCGCGAGTCGCTCGCCGACGCCGTCAGGCTGCGGCTGGCGAGCATCAGGCCGTTCAGGCTCTCGGACTTCTTGGGCGGCTTGCCGGTCCCATATTCGGTGTCGAATTTCAGGCCGGTCACACCGGTCTTGGGATCGGTGCCATATTCATACTTTTCGCTGGCTGCGACGATCTTGCCGGCCAGTCCGGGCGGGATGCCCAGGACCCAATGGCTGATGTCCGGATCGCAGCCGTTGGTCACCTTGTAGCCCACCGTCGTCTGGTCGTTGACTTCGTCGTAGGTGTTCGTGACCAGTTCGATGGTGTGGCAGTCCAGGTACGCCGTATCCGGCCCTTCCTCCTCGTCGACCGGCTCTTCACAACGCAGATCGGTCGGGTTCAGGTAGTCCACCGTTTGCAGGATGGACTTATTGAACCAGGTCGCAATCCCGCTCGCCATCAACATGATGATGATTGAGGCGGGAATGGTCGGCCAGTATTCCATCAGAGCCTGGCCCCGCTGCCATTTGATCCACCGCGATTCTCTCGGTTTCATCGTCGTGCCCTCCTGGTGCTGGATGATTGCAGGATGAATCCTGTTCTACTTAGATCAATCATACTGTGAATCTCCCCAAGGATCCGGCTTGATTGTGAATTTTTCCTTAATTCCTTGGGCTCCCATTAAGGGATACTTACATTCTAAATCGACAGCGGGCAAAACCCATTAAAGCGAGATCAAAATCTGTCAATTTCTCCCTCACATCGCCCTACCTTCTTGGCGGCGCGCATTCATCAGGCTAGTATTGAGAACAGAGTCACCCGGCCATCTATCCATAAGGCAGCCAATATGACGATTCAGGTTAAGCAGCTCGTCCTGGGACCCATCCAGACCAATTGTTACATCATTGGCGACACCGCCAGCGCCGACGCCGTCGTGATCGACCCGGTGGACAGCGCCGACACAATCCTCCGGGCCGCCCAGGAGGCGGGCTGGACCATCCGCGAGATCCTCGCCACGCACGCCCACTTCGATCACGTCATGGCGAGCGCCCGCCTCAAAGAACTGACCGGGGCGCCCTTCCGGCTCCACGAGCGCGACCTGCCGCTGCTGCGCGCCATGCCCGACAGCGTCCGCCTGTGGACGGGGCTCGACGTGCCGCCCGCCGCCGAGCCGGACGGCTTCGTGAGCGAAGGCGACACGATCACCGTCGGCGCGATGGCCCTCGACGTCCTGTTCACGCCGGGGCATTCGCCGGGCCACGTGAGTTACGTGCTGCGCGGCGAAGGGCTCGTGTTCAGCGGCGACGTCCTGTTTCGCGGCAGCATCGGGCGGTATGATCTGCCCGGCGCCGACTACGACACGCTGATGGACTCGATCGTCACCCGGCTGCTGCCCCTGGGCGACGCGACGACCGTCGCGCCCGGCCACATGGAGACGACCACCATCGGTTTCGAACGGCAGAACAACCCGTTCGTCGTCGAATACCTCCGCGAGCGCGAAGGCGACTGACGATGAGCGTCACCCGCCGCCGCTTACGGTTCATCTGGCGCTACCTGCGCGGCGATGTCCCGTGGGATTCCGGGATCGTCCCGCCGGAGATCACCGCCTGGGCCGAAGCGCATGCCGCGGCTGGTGCGGCGCCCGGTCGCGCGCTGGACATCGGCTGTGGGACCGGCACCACCACGCTCTATCTCGCCGGGCGGGGCTGGACCGCCGTCGGCGTCGATTTCGTGCCGAACGCGATCTGGCGGGCGCGATGGAAAGCGCGCCGCTCATCCGCGCAATCGGTTTCGTTTCGCGTGGCGGACGTAACGCAGCCGGGCTTCCTGGCCGGCGAGCCGCCGTTCGACCTGGCGATCGACGTGGGCTGCCTGCACGGCCTGACCACTGCGCAGCGCCGAACGTACGCGGCGCACCTGATCCGCCTGACGCGGCCCGGCGCGACCTACCTGCTGTACGCCTTCATGCCGCGCCCCAGCCGCAACGGTACGCGCCAGGTCGGGATCGACCGGGCGGGACTGGAAGCGCTGCTCGGCCCGGCCTTCGACGTGATCGACGTCACGCTGGGCGAAGAAGTCACGACGCCGGTGCCCAGCGGGTGGTACACGCTGCGGCGCGTGGATGATGCCTCATGACTCACATTCTGCTGATCTTCCTCGACGGGATCGGGCTGGGTGACGACGATCCGGCTACGAACCCATTCGCCGCCGCCCACACGCCCACCCTCGACGCGCTCGCGGGCGGGCGCCGCTGGCTGCGCACCACGCCGCGCCTGGACACGGGGCGCGCGCTGTTCATCCCCACCGATCCGCGCCTGGCCGTGCCCGGACGCCCGCAAAGCGCCACCGGGCAGGCGGCCATCCTGACCGGGCGCAACGTCCCGCGTGAGATCGGCGAGCACTACGGGCCGCGGCCCAATCCCGCCGTGCGCGCCATCCTCGACCAGGACAACCTGTTCAAGCGGCTGGTGGCGATGGGACACGATGCCGCCGCCGTCGACGCCTACCCGCCGCGCTTCTTCGAGGCCATCAACCGGGGCAAGCGCCTGCCCTCGTCCATGCAGCACGCCGTGCTGTCAGCGGGCCTGCGCCTGTTCGACGAAAACGACGTCTATGCCGGGGCGGGCCTCAGCGTCGATTGGACCGGCGAGGGGTGGCGCGAGGAACTGGGCTATGCCGACACGCCGCTCTACGAGCGGGCCGAGGCGGGCGCGCTGCTGGCGCGGTTGGCCCAGCAACGCCGTTTCACGCTGTTTTCGCACTGGATCACCGACGTCGTGGGCCATCGCGGGCCGTTCGAGCGCGGCGTGGCCCTCCTCGAATTGTTCGACGGCGTCATGGCCGGGCTGCTCGACGCCTGGGACGACGCGCGCGGCTTGGTGATCGTCACCAGCGATCACGGCAACATGGAAGACCTGAGCACGCGCCACCATACCGAGAACGACGTGCCCACCGTGGTGATCGGTGCGGCGCGACACCGCTTCGCCGACGGGCTCCACGACCTCACCGGCATCACGCCCGGCATTCTGCGCGTGCTCGACAGCGCGTGACGCCGTTCCGCCCGGCGCGTGATCTCGGTTATACTTGGATTCAGTGGTGAGCCACCCCAACTCGAACCCACGCGAGGAATGCCGATGGATCGCGTCTATACGCCGGAAGAAGAACACATCCTGCTCGCGCTCGCCCGCGACACGCTGCGGGCCGTCACGCGGGGCCACCCCCCGCCGCCGCTCGACCAGGACGCGCTCCCGCCGGCCCTGCTGGAGCCGCGCGCCTGTTTCGTCACCCTGCGCCGCCGGTCCGATGGCGCGCTGCGCGGCTGCACGGGCACGCTCGTCGCGCGGCGCCCGCTGGTGCTCGAGGTGGTCGAGATGACGCAGCAGACCGCGCTCAACGACCCGCGCTTCATGCCGGTGACGGCGCCCGAAGTCCCCGGCCTGCACGTCGAGATCAGCGTGCTGAGCCCGCCCCAACCGCTCCAGTTCGACAATCCGGACGATCTGCTGCACAAGCTGCACCCCGGCATCGACGGCGTCACGCTGATGCTCGACGACCGCCGCGCCACGTTCCTCCCCCAGGTGTGGGAGAGCTACCCCGATCCGCGCCTGTTCCTCAGCCTGCTCTCCGAAAAGATGGGGCGCTCGCCCGATGCCTGGCGCGATCCCCAACTGCAAGTCGAAACGTACCAGGCCACCGTCATCGAAGAGCCGGCGTAGCTTTGCAGGCCACCCAGCCTCTGTTACAATGGCGCTCAGTTTGGGCGGGAAGGGGTTCGACGCGCACTTGTGGAGCATTCGATGCATAAACGTGTCATTTTCCTGATTCTCGTGGCGCTGGCCCTGGCCGCGTGCAGCGACAACCCACCGCCCACCCAGATTTACGTCGTCATCTCGCCCACGCCGGAGCCGGAAACGACGGACGCGCCGCGCCCCACGTCGGACGTGACCATCGCGCCGCCGCCGACCACCTCGCCCATGCCGACGGCGCAGCCCACCAGCACGAACCCGCCCGCGCCCACGTCCGCTCCGGCCTCCACCGCGACCCCGGCGCCCGAAGCGTTCCCGACCAACACCATCGCCCAGGTGCAGATCGCCGAGCAGGTCTACCAGCGCGGGCGCATGTTCTGGATCCGGCCCACGCGCGAGATCTGGGTGATGCAGGCCAGCCCCGACGATCCGAACAGCGGCGACTGGTTCTGCTATAACGACACGTTCGAGGAAGGCGAGATGGAGATCGACCCGAATCTCTACCCGCCCGAAAACGGCGAGATGGCGCTCTACCAGCCCCGGCGCGGCTTTGGCAAGCTGTGGCGCAATCATGACGACATCCGGGACGGCCTGGGATGGGCCACCACGCCGGAATTCGAGCTGACCAGCAGTTACGTTTACATCCCCGGCGGCTACGTCGAGGACGGGCAGTACTATCCCGGCCCCGGCGAGCACCGTCTGACCACCCTGTACAACGAAAGCATCTCGTTCTACGAAGACCGGATTCGCGGGGACTGCCAGGGTGGGACCTGGCGCATGACGCCCGCCCAGTAGCGTATCAGCGAGGGTAGTATGCGTGAATGGCGCCTGACTGCAACCGATCCGATGGCCCCCCGAATCTCGGCGGACGCCCGCGCCGGGCGGACGAACGTCGCCGACGACCAGACGTGGCAGCTCCGGCTGGGCAAACCGGAGGAGCCCGCCATCAGCCTGGAAACGCGCTATGGCGGGCGCGTGGGGCTGGTCCGCCTCGTGCCGATCTGGACGATTGACTCGCGCGAGGTCTATCTGGCCCAGGGCTATCACCAGCCGCCGGTGCTCACCGCGTTCGCGCCGGACTACCTGCGGCTGGAGGCGGCGGTCACGTACGATCTGCCCGTGACGATCGAGTTCTGGGCCATCGAGTCGCAGGTCGTCGGCGGGCGCCTGACCTGCCACAACACCGGCGACCAGCCGCGGGCGTTCCAGGCGGGGATGAGCGCCGGGGCGGCTCGCGAGACCAAAACGCTCCAGATGTTCTTCCTCGCGCTGGAGAACGAGCAGGCCGCGCTGCAGATCGCCCGCCTGCCCAACCTCCAGCCTGTGCTGATGGTCGAGGGCGCGACGGGCACCGGGTCGAACTCGCGGCTGGCGCGCGCGCTCACGCTGGCGCCGGGCGAGCGGGCCACCGTCCGCTGGGCGCTGGGCGGCCTGCCGGAACGTGACGCGAGCCTCGGCCTCGCCTACAAGTGGCTCGCCGAACCGGATTGGGACGCGCACATTACCGCCATCGAAGCGCGCGCCAAGTCCTGCGCCCAGATCGAGACCGGGCGCCCGGAATGGGACGCGGCCCTGGCCTGGAGCCAGCAGTTGATCCTGCGCAGCTTCCTGGGGCCCACCGGCAGCCTGCCGCATGCCTCGTTCGTCGCCTCGCGCAAGATCAACCAGGGATTCGCCGCCGGGGGCGCGCACGCGGGCGGGTTCAACGCGCCGTGGGGCGGCCAGACCATGCCCGACGCCCTGCTGATCGCGCCCGAAGTGGCCCGCAGCGCGCCGGAACTGGCGAAGGGGATCGTGCTCAACTTCCTGGCCGTGCAGCGCGACGACGGGTGGATCGACGCCTGCCCCGGCCTGGACGGGCAGCGCGCCCACGTGCTGGCGCCGCCGCTGCTGGCGTCGCTGGCCTATACCGTCTACCACGTCACCCAGGACCGCGACTTCCTGGCGCGCTGCCTGGACCCGCTGGTGAGCTTCTTCCAGCGCTGGTTCCAGCCGGACGTCGATCGCGACGGCGACGGCCTGCCGGAATGGAGCCAGCTCGGCCAGGGCGCGTTCGCGGGCAGCCCGACGCTCGGCCAGAACGACCGCTGGGCGCAGAGCCTCGACGTGACGACGGTCGAAGCGCCCGACCTGGCCGCCTACCTGATCCGCGAGGGGCACACCCTGCTGCGCATCGCGGAACTGGTCGACCGCCCCGGCATCGTCCAGGCTATCGAGCCGCGCCTGGAAACGCTGCAAGGCCACCTCGAGCAGATGTGGGACGCCGAGTCCGGCGCGTTTCATTACCGCGATCGCGACAGCCACGCCGCGCCGCGCGGCGAGCTGGTCTACGAGGGCAAGGGCGACCAGCCGCTGCGCGACCGGACGGTGCTCCCCGCGCCCAGCCGCCTGATCCTGCGCGCCATCGGCGGGCTGAGCCACAAACCGCGCCTCGGCTGCACGGTCGAGGGCATCGACGCGGCGGGCAAACCGGCCAACGAGTCGATCCCCGGCGAGGCGTTCACGTGGTACCGGGGCAGCGGCGCGGCCACCACGCGCACCGTCTGGCGCGAGATCACGTATCTCAAATTCGACGGCCTCAGCCGCGTGTACTCGGTCGAGGTGCGCACCGTCGACCTGTCCGCCCACGACCAATCGCTGTTCATGCCGCTGTGGACCGGCACGCTGGCCGCTGAACAGGTCGAGCGGCTGGTCGCCATGCTCACCGACCCGGACCAATACTGGCGCGCGTATGGCGTGTCCGGCTGCCCGGCCACCAGCCCGGTCTACGATCCGGCGCACCAGAACGGCTGCGGCGGCATGTGGCCCCAGTGGAACGCCCGCATCGCGTGGGCGCTGCTCGACCGGGGCTACACCCGCGAGGCGGTCGAGTTGTTCGAGCGCGTCCTCGCCGCCCAGATCGCCAGCCTGCGCCGCGATCACGCCTTCCGCGCCCTGTACAATGCCGACAGCGGCGAGGGCCTGGGTGATGCCGACGTGATCACCGGCGTCGTCTCGCTGGGCTGGTTCGGGCGCCTGTTCGGCGCTCACGCGCTCGATTCGGGCGCGGTCGCCATCACCGGCCCGTTCGCGTTCGACGGCGAGTCGATGCGCTGGACGCAGCACGGCGTCGTGATCGAGCGCAGCGGCGATGGGACGGCGATCGCCTTCCCGACCGGGCACCAGGTCGCGCTGGAGCCGGACGCGCCGCCGCAGGTCGTGCGCGACCCCGACGCCAGGCGCGCGTCCGCGCCGCCGCCATCACCGCCATCGCCCCGCGCATCCGGCCCGCCCGACGAGGGGCTGCTGCCCGCCCCGGATTAGCCGCCGGGACGCAAGACCAGTACAATCAGTGTTTTGATAGTCTATCCCATACACTCCAAAGGAGCGCGGCGTTGAAGATCTTTGTTCCAGGGCGCATATGCCTGTTTGGCGAGCATTCGGACTGGGCCGGGGGCTACCGGCGCATCAACGCGGACATCGAGCGGGGCCACGCGCTGATCACCGGCACCAACCAGGGAATCCATGCCGAGGTGGAGCCGCACCCGACCTCGCTGGTGCTCACCTCGACCACCTACGATGGCACGCGGCACGGCCCGGTCGAAATCCCGATGGAGCCCCAGGCCCTGCTGGCCGAGGCCGAGCGCGGCGGCTTTTGGAGCTACATGGCCGGGGTGGCCTACCAGGTGCTCACCCATTACCATGTGCGCGGGCTGGTCATCGACAACTACCAGACCGATCTGCCGACCAAGAAGGGCCTGTCGTCCAGCGCGGCAATCAGCGTGCTCACGGCGCGGGCGTTCAACCGCGTCTACGACCTGAAGCTGACCACGCGCGGCGAAATGGAGATCGCCTACCAGGGCGAGATCACGACGCCGTCGCGCTGCGGGCGCATGGACCAGGGCTGTGCCTTCGGCAGCCGGCCCGTCCTGATGACGTTCGACGGCGAGCGGCTCGACACGACCGAGCTGCGCGTCGACAGCAGCCTGTATTTCGTGATCGTGGACCTGCAGGCGCACAAAGACACCATGGAGATCCTCGCCCGGCTCAACCGGTCGTTCCCCTTCGCCGACAACGACACCGAGCGCGGCGTGCAGGAACTGCTGGGGCCGATCAACAAGCGCATCGTCCACCAGGCCATGGAGGCGCTGCGCGCGTCCGACGCCGAGCGCATCGGCGCGCTGATGGTCGAGGCGCAGGAGTTCTTCGACCGCTATGCCATCCCGGCCTGCCCCGAGGAACTCACCGCGCCCGTGCTGCACCGCGTCCTGAGCTACGAGCCGCTCAAGCCCCACATCTGGGGCGGCAAAGGCGTCGGCTCGCAGGGCGACGGCACCGCGCAGTTCATCGCCCGCAGCGAGGCCGACCAGCAGGCGGTCATCGAGATCATCGAGCGCGACCTGCAGATGCCCTGCCTCAAGCTGACGCTCACCAGCGGCCCGAAGGTGCGCAAGGCCCTCATCCCGGCGGCGGGATTCGGCACGCGGCTGTTCCCCGCCTCCAAAGCGACCAAGAAAGAACTGTTCCCGATCGTGGATCGCGACGGCATCGCCAAACCGGCCATCCTGCTGATCGTCGAGGAGGCGCTCAACGCCGGGCTGGACGAGGTGATCATCATCGTGCAGGAAGACGACCTGCCCGATTTCGAGGCGTTCTTCAACGTCCAGGTATCCATCGAAAACTACAACAAGCTGCCGCGCCATTTCCAGGACTACGCCCGCCGCCTGCTCGACATCGGCCAGCGGGTGAAGTTCAGCATTCAGCGCACGCAGGAGGGCCTGGGCCACGCCGTCTTTGCCGCCCACGAGATGATCGGCGACGAGCCGTTTTTGCTCATGCTCGGCGATCACCTGTACCGCTCTGACGGCGAGCGCTCGTGCGCCCAGCAGTTACTCGACGCGTTCAACCAGCACAGCGTCAGCGTGTTGGGCCTGCGCCGCACGCCCGAAGACCAGCTCGCCAACTTCGGCACGGCGACCGGCTTCTGGTCCGAGCGAAGCGACCTGCTCAACATCACCGAGTTCGCCGAAAAGCCCACCGTGGATTACGCCCGCGAGCACCTGCGCGTGCCCGGCCTGCCGGATGACGAATACCTGACGGTCTTCGGGCAGTACATCATCAAGCCGCAGTTGTTCGCCTATCTGGACGAGCACATTCGCAACAACGTCCGCGAGCGCGGCGAATTCCAGCTCACGTCCGCGCTGGACCGCCAGCGCAAAGAGGACGGCTTCCTGGGGGTGATCGTGGATGGCCGCCGCTATGACATCGGCCTGCCGGAATACTACCTGGAGACGCTGCGCACGTTCCACGAAGCGTGACGGCGTTCGCCGGGCAAGGGCTCGCCGGGGCGAAAGTGAGTGACGCCATGATTACGCTCTCACCCTCGTCGCAGCGCATTCTCGAAGCGGCCCAGGCGTGCATCGACGCGTTCTACGCCGCCATGTTCCGCGACTGGCCCGGCGCCGTGACGCGATCCGCCGGGGGCTGCACGCTGAGCTACAGCGGGGACGGCCACCTGACCGGCGCGAATCACGTCTGGCCGGGCGCGCCCGGCGCGCTGACGCCCGCGGTGCTGGACGAGGCGACGCGCTTTTTCGCCGCCTTCCGCGCCGCGTGGAGCGTGATCTATACCGACACGTACATGCCGGACGCGGCGGTTCTGTTGGGCGAGCGCGGCTACACCCTGCGCTGGAGCTCGCCGCTGATGGCGCTCGACCGCCCGCCGCACCGTCTGCGCGTCCGGGACGACACCGCCGCGATCCGCGCCACGACGCCGGAGCACCTGCACCACATGCGCCCGATCATGGCCGAGGCATTCGGCACCAGCGACGCCGTCAACCGGCGCATCACGCGCCCGGAACACCTGGACGACCCCGGCGTGGCCCACTACCTGATCTACGCGAACGGCACGCCTGCCTCGTGCGCCACCGTCACCCGCTGCGGCGACGTCGCCGCGCTGTGGAACGTGGGCACGCGCCGCGTGTTTCGCCGCCAGCGCTTCGCCGCGACGCTCGTGCAGGCCATCCTCGACGACCTGGCCGCCGGGGGGATCACCACCTCGATCCTGCTGGCGTCCCCCAGCGGCCAGCCGCTTTACGAGCGCCTGGGCTACCGGACGATCGGGACGACGGCGTACATGGCGCCGCCGGTCAGCCTGTTCGGGCGGGCGTGACCGGTCTTTTGCCGGAAACCGTCGACCGGTCTAGACTTGTGGAACCCACTGAACCTGTTCGCATTGTGTGAAATCGCCGCAGCGCCCGGCGACCGCCTCGCGTGGGAGATGGGCGCAGTCTGCACGATCGATAGGACAGCGCGCGGCAGTCGCTGCCGCAGAGAAAGGAACGCGTGCTGTGCGCATATTGATGATCGGTGGCACACGCTTCATCGGCCCGCCCGTGGTCCGGCGGCTGGTGGACATGGGCCACCACGTCGCCCTGTTTCACCGCCACCCGGCGCAGATCGATCTCCCGCCCGGCGTCCAGCACATTCTGGGCGACCGGCGCGGCCACCTGGCCGATCACGCCGAGACGTTTCGCCAGTTCGAGCCGGACGTGGTGGTGGACATGATCCCGATCACCGAGCGCGACGCGCAGATGGTCGTCGGGACGTTCAAGGGGATGACCTACCGCGTCGTTGCCATCAGCAGCCAGGACGTCTACCGCGCCTATGGACGCGTGAACGGCACCGAGCCGGGTGCGCCCGATCCGACGCCGCTCACCGAAGACAGCCCGCTGCGCGAGCGCCTGTACCCCTATCGCGGCGACACGCTGCGCCCGCCCGACGACTCTACCCGCCTGCTCGACGACTACGACAAGATTCTCGTCGAGCGCGTGATCATGGGCGATCCGTCGCTGCCCGGCACGGTGCTCCGCCTGCCGATGATCTACGGGCCGCACGACTACCAGCACCGCGTCTACCAGTACCTGCGCCGGATGGACGACGGGCGCCCGGCTATCGTCGTCAGCGACCAGATGGCCCGCTGGCGCTGGACGCGCGACTACGTCGCAAACGCTGCCGCCGCCATCGCGCTCGCCATCACCGACGACCGGGCGGCGGGCCGCGTCTACAACGTGGGCGAGATGCCCGCGCTCACCCTCGCCGAGTGGATCGAGCGCATTGGGCAGGCCGCCGGGTGGGAGGGTAAGATCGTCGTCGCGCCCGACTACCAGCTTCCGGAAGACATGCGCGCGCAGGCCGGTTTCGACCAGGACCTGGTCGCCGACAGCAGCCGCATCCGCGATGAGCTGGGCTACGTGCAGCCGGTGCCGCTGGACGACGCGCTCCGCGAGACGGTCGAATGGGAGCGCGCCAACCCGCCCGCCCACGCCGACCCGCCCCAGCCCGATTACGGCACCGAAGACACGATCCTGGCCCGGCTGTGACCGTCTGGCGCCGCTTGCCTTCCGGCGAGCAGGCCGCTACTATAATGCCCATGCGCCTGTGCCGGCCCGTCCCGGCGCTCCGTATTGGGCGGCCTACCTTATGCACAAAGTAAACGTGTCCGTTCCCGCCGTCAGCACCAATATCGGCCCCGGCCTGGATATCCTCGGGCTGGCGCTGAATCTGCGCAACGTGGTCGAGATGAGCCTGACCAACGACGACCACCTGCGGGTGGAGGTGCGCGGCGAGGGGAGCGGCGTCCTGCCGGAGAACGTCCACAACCCGGTGATGGCGGCGGCGATCCGGCTGTTTCAGGCGCTAGAACAGGCGCCCGCCGGGCTGCACGTCCGGTGCGCCAACGACATCCCGCTCGACGCGGGCCTGGGCGCGCGAACCGCGCTCATCGTGGGCGGGCTGGTGGGCGCCAATAACCTGCTCGGCGGCCCCTTCCAGCGCGAGGACCTGATCGACCTCGCCGCCGAGCTGTCCGGCGAGCCTGCCGCCGTCGTGACCGCCATGCGCGGCGGGCTGGGCGTGTGCGCCGAAGGGCCGGACACGCTGCTCTACCGGTCGGTGGAGGTCACGCCGCTGCGCGTGGTGGTGGCGCTGCCGCTGCTGCCGGACTACCAGCCGCGCCTGCGCGACGCCCTGCCGCGCCAGGTGCCGCTGCGCGACGCGGTCCACAACGCGGGCCACACCGCGCTGTTGATCGAAGCCCTGCGGGGCGGGGATTATCGTCTGCTGCGCCACGCCGTGACCGACCGCCTGCACGAGCCGTACCGGCGCACCTTCATCCCCGGCTACGATGCCGTCGTCGCCGCCGCCGCCGAAGCCGGCGCGGTCGCGGTGACGCTGTGCGGGGCAGGCCCGGCCCTGATGGCGTTCGCCACCTTCAACCACCAGAGCATCGAAAGCGCCATGCACGGCGCGTTCCGCTCGGCTGGCGTCGAGGCGCGGACGTGGTCGCTGGGCGTCGATCAGCAGGGCGTGGTCATCAGCGTCGTGGAGTAATCGAGCCAGAGCCGGATCGGACGAATCAGCGATGGACACGCACCCGTTCTCGAACCTCGACGGTCATTCGTACATGCGACTGACCACCTTCCGCAGGGACGGCACGCCGGTGGCAGTGCCGGTCTGGTTCGTGCAGCACGGGGACCGGGTCTATTTCACGACCCACCCCAACACCTGGAAGGTGAAGCGCATCGCGCACAATCCCCGCGTCGAGATCGGACCGTGCACCATGACCGGCAAGCCGCGCGGCCCCGCCGTGCCCGGACGTGCGCGCCGCCTGGACGATCCCGCCCAGGCCGCCGATGCCAAACGGATTCTGTACGAAAAATATCGCCCGCTCGTGTACCTCGTCGAAGCAGTCGAGAACCTGCAAAAACGGATCGGGCGGCATACCGAGCGATTCATGTACGAGATCGAGCCAGCCTGAGAGAGTGCCCCATGCGACGCCCTTTCTATTGAAGCATCA
>JAHDLB010000009.1 GCA_018432315.1 Anaerolineae bacterium | reverse complement strand
TGAGGGCCTCGTCGATCTCCGCTTTGGAGATGACCAGGGGAGGGGCGAAGCGGATGATCCAGCTGTGGGTCTCCTTGCAGAGGAGTCCCCTGTCCTTCAGGGCCGTCGTGTAGGTGCGGGCCTTGCCGGCCGACTCGTGAAGGACGACGCCGATGAGAAGTCCCCTGCCGCGGACCTCCCTGATCTTGGGCGACTTGAGGGCCCGCAGGCCGTCCATGAAGTAGGCGCCCAGCTCGGCGGCCCGGTCGGCGAGCTTCTCCTCCATGAGAACGTCGATGGCCGCCGAGGCCACGGCGCAGGCCAGGGGGTTGCCTCCGAAGGTGGAGCCGTGGGTTCCCGGCCTGAAGACGCCGAGAATCTCCTTATTCGCCGCAACGGCCGATACGGGCAGAACGCCGCCGCCGAGAGCCTTCCCCATGATGATGATGTCCGGGTCGATCCCTTCGTGTTGGAAGGCGAAGGTCTTGCCGGTGCGGCAGAAGCCGGTCTGGACCTCGTCCATGGCGAGAAGGAGGCCGTTCTTGCGGGCGATCGTCTCAAGCCCTTTCAGGAAGCCGTCGCGGGGAACGCGGACGCCGGCCTCCCCCTGGATGGGTTCGACGAGGATGCCGACGGTGTTCCTGTTGACGGCTCTTTCCACGGCAGCGAGGTCGTCGAAGGGGACGACGACGAAGCCGGGGGTGTAGGGTCCGTAGTTGTCCTTGGCGTCGGGGTCGACGGAGAAGGAGATGATGGTGGTCGTGCGGCCGTGGAAGTTCTCCTCGAAGACGATGATCTCGGCCTTCTCCTGCTCGACGCCCTTCACGAGGTAGCCCCACTTGCGCATCGTCTTGATGGCCGTCTCGACGGCCTCGGCTCCGGTGTTCATGGGCAGGATCATCTCCTTGCCCGTGACCTCGGAGAGCTTTTTCGCGAAGAGGGGCCAGCGGTCGTTGAAGAAGGCCCGAGAGGTGAGGGTCAGCGTGTCGGCCTGGTCCTTCAGCGCCCGGATGATCCTGGGGTGGCGGTGCCCCTGATTCACTGCGGAATAGGCCGACAGCATGTCCATGTAGCGCTTCCCCTCGGGGTCTTCGACCCAGATCCCTTCCGCCCTGGAGATGACGACTTCGAGAGGGTGGTAGTTGTGCGCCCCGTACTGATGCTCCATCTCCATGAGCTCTTTCGACGTGTAACTTG
>JAHDLB010000048.1 GCA_018432315.1 Anaerolineae bacterium | reverse complement strand
TGGCGGGGATGGCTTCGGCTTCGGTCATCTCCGGCTCGCCGGGCTGCATGTCGCGGTAGACGCACACCGAGGAGGAGAAGAAGTAGCGCGACACGCCCATCTGTGAGGCGTTGTGCACCATGTGGATGTTGATCAGGGCGCTGTTGTGCATGATCTCGCACTCGGCGGAGTGGATGAAGCCCATCCCGCCCATGTCCGCCGCGAGCTGGTAGACTTCGTCGAACGTGCCATCGTTGAGCGCCAGCGCGGCCTGGCAGTTCGCCTCTTCGCGCAGGTCGAGCCGCAGGAATTCGTCGGCCTGGGTGGGCGCAAACTCGTGCTCTTTGATGTCCACGCCGCGCACCCAGTAGCCTTCGCGCTTCAGTTTCTTGACCAGGTGCCCGCCGATGAAGCCACCCGCACCACAGACAAGTGCTGTTTTCATAACCTGTTTCCTCTTTTTCGGTTCGCAATACAATTTCGCGCGCTTGCTGGCGACAGATCAATGATGACCGGCCAGCGCGCCATGCGCCAGCACGCTCTTACGCCGGCGCTGCCCAGGGCCACAAGCATAGCGCGGGTTCCGCCGTGGTGCAAAGACTTTTGGCGCGGGGGGTCGCCTTCGGCGCGAGGCGTTCGCGCTAAGAAGGCGTTTTTACAGACCAGAAACCGGGCGAATTAACAGCAAGAAAATCTTGTTTATTGAACAAAACAGCAGACAAACTGGCACAACTGTCACCAGCCAGTTGATTGTGATCGAAAACTCAGTTAAGATGATAATAAGGGAGGTGTATATAGGAGAATTGACATGTCCCGCCTTGTGAGTGTACTGCTGGTCCTTGCTGTGCTGCTCGTGATGGCAGCGCCTTTATCCCAACCCGCTGAGGCGCAAGTTGGGGCGTCGGCAACCACGGCTGGTTTCGGGGCTGCGTTCGGATATGCTCAAACCGTTGGCGTGATTTCGTATTCGGCGTCGGGCTCCATTGGGACCGGTACGGCGTTGGGATGGGCTATTACGCCGACAACGACTAGCTGGGCGCAGGTGATCACCAACGGCAATGCGGCGGCGGCGGCACAGGCAATCGGCACACCCTTTGGATCGACCGCGTGGGTTCAGGTGATTTCGTTTCCGGGCGGGGGGGCCTTTGGTCTTGCTACAGCAACACCGTGACGCCTCACGTCAACTCCACACACGAGCGTAAGAAAAACGCCCGCACTTGAAAGGTTAGAGTAGGTGTTGGTTCCCATTTCCGCCCGGCAAAGGGTTTATATGGCGGCGCTCAGCGTCGTCGCTGTATGGGCGATGCTGGCGCCTGCCTTCTGGATGGGGCCGGCGACGGCGCAGGCGCGGGCCATCTTCAGTCACGAGTGCCACCCGGATGGCCGCATCCAGTTCCTGTATTACGGGCAGCCCTGGCACGCGGTCGCCCCCGACCAGATCGCCGCACCGCTCGCCGTCGCGATCGCGACTCGCCAGCACCAGCTCATCATCATGGAAGACGACGTCAGCCTGTGGGCGCTGTACCACAACGAGCTTCAGATCCACCGCAACGAGGACCCGGACGGGACCAAGTACATCATCCCCGCGCAAAGCTGCGGACCGATCGAGAGCCCGCCGCCGCCCCTGCTGGACAGCCAGGCCTGGGCCGCCGCCGGAGCGCAGCCGGGCGGGCGCGCCAGCGCGCTGGCCTACGTGTCACCGGATGGCAGCGTCCTGGCGTGGGCGACCGTCGAGGGGCCGGGGTGGGCCTGGGCGGCGGCGCAGTCCACTCGCACCGGGGGAACGGGCGGCGCACGGGTGCACGTCGTCAGGCCGGGCGAAAACCTGTTTCGCATCGCGCTCCGCTACGGGGTCCCACTGGCCCGGCTGGCGGCGATCAACCGCATCGCGGACGTCAACCTGATCTACGCCGGGCAAACCCTGCTCATTCCGTGACGCGACTCGCTCCCGCCTCTTTCCTCCTCACCGGCTCGCTCACTGCGGGTTGACTGGCGGCTGGTCCGGCACCAGCTTGATCTGGGCGAGCAGGCTGTACCCGTCGTAAAGCTCGCGTATCTGGCGCAAACGCCCCTGTTCGTCGAGCCGGTGAACCGTGACGATCGTCAGCTCAATCCTGCCGCCGGTGGGCGGGACCGCCGTCTCGTCGGGCAGAACGAAGACGCGATCGAACGTCCCTTGCAGGGAATAGGCGGCGGCGATCCAATCGCCCTCGGCGACCGTCATCTGAACCGCGATGGTGAAGCCGGACAGGGCATCGCGCAGCGACCGCCAGTCCTGAACGTAGCCCTCGCGGTCGAAGTCTCCGAACGGGTTATAGCCTACGAAGTCCGGCGACAGCCTTCCCTGGATGAAGTCGAAATCGCCGGCGTTCAGCGCCTGGTAGTAGCTCGCGATCAGCGCGCCCGCCTGGGCCGTGGCAGGCGAGGCTGCCGGGGTGAACGCCTCGTCCGGCGCGCTCCAGAACGCGACAGGCTCCAACAGGCCAATCGCAGCCAGGAAGCTCAGGTTGTCGAAAGCGTTCCACTCGATGCTGATCTGCCCCTGCTCGTTGAACACGAACACGCTGCTCACGATCAGCGCGAGGGGCTGGTTGGTGGCGGGGATCGGCACGCTGTCCGGAAAGACCATATCGGCGACGAACGTGCCGCGGATGGACAGGTGCAGCGCGGCGCTGTTCTCCTCGACGATCAGCAGCAGGGGCCGCGCCTCCAGGTCCGGCATAGCGGCCCGCAGCGCCAGGATGTTTCGCTTGAACCCGTCGCGATCGGTCGCGGCGGGATAGCGCGTAAAGGTGGCGGCGAAAAGCTCGTCAACCGCGCCGATCTGCCCCTGGTTGTACACCTCGTCGACCAGCCGGCGGATCGCGTCGCGGTAGGGGGAGGCGGGATTGCCTTGCGCGAACGCCCTCGCCTGCCCGCAGAAGCACAGGATGAGCACGAGCGTGACACTACGGAAGCGCATATCGACCCCCTCGCATGGTTTCCCATGCTGCTCACGGTCTACGGATTGCAGAGCGTATCGACGAACTCTTTGAGATCGGGCGGCACGCCGCTGAGATCCTGCTGGCAGAAATCGGCGGGCGGGCCTTCGCCCTCGTTGGGCGGCTGCGCGGGCGCGCCTTCGGGCTGGCCGGTGTCCGCCGGGGCGGCGGCGCCACTGTCCACGCCGCAGGGGATGATCAGCTCCTGCCCTTCGTAGATCAGGCTCGGACTGACCAGCCGGTTGGCCGCCACGATGTCATCCACCGGCACCCCGTACCGCCGGGATATGCCGTACAGCGTTTCGCCGCGCGCCACGCGGTGCCGCGGGCTGCCCTCGCAGACGACCACCTCACGCTGAGCCGCCTGCTGGACCGGCACAATCGGCCCCACGGCGGGCTGGCCCCCGGCGCAGGGGATGATCAACTGCTGCCCGGCGTAGAGCAGGTTAGGGTCCTGAAGCGCGTTGGCGTCGAGGATGGCCTGCGGCGAGACGTTGTAGCGCCGGGCGATGCTGTAGATCCACTCGCCTGGCTGCACGACGTGAACGGTAGAGGCGGCGCACCCGTTCACCGGCATAGCGGCGCCCAGCAGCACGTTCAGCGCCCCGGCGACGATTTGCGCCTGCCCTGATTCCTGGTCGTTGTGCAGGCGCGGCGCGGACCAGAACGCGACGCTCCCGGCATTGTCCGTCACGGCGACCAGGGTTTGCCCGGCGCCCGCCACCGGCCCCCCGGCTATCGAGACCTGGCCCTGAAACACGGCCAGCGTCATGCTGTTCGGCGTCTGCTGGCGGACGGTCACGAGCGCGCCGTCCAGGATCATCCCCGCCTCGTTGAGCGCCAGCTCCAGGCGGTCGCCCGGCGGCACGTAGAGCGAGAAGCCGGGAGCCGCCTCGGGGCACTGCAATTCCGCCGCCGCGCCGGTCAGCACGACGAGGTCGAGAGCGCCCGCCGCAGTCGCGCGGTTGGCGAGCTGCACGTCCCCCGTCAGGAGCAGCACCGGCGGCGCGGCGGAGGGCCGGATCACCGCCACGCCCCACGCGCCCGTGAAGGCATCGAAGGGACTCGTCTGCATGTTGCGCAGGCTGGCGAAAGCGGCCCGATCGTCGGGCCGGGAAAAGGATACCAGCGCCGGTACGCCTTCCACCGTCACAGCCACGCGCTCGTGAGCGAAGCAGACCTGCCCCGCGCTGAGATTGGCGCAGACGCCGGCTAAGCCCTCGATCACGGCGTTGATATGCGCAGCGCAGTCCACCTGCGCCTGTGCCGGGCGCGGGGCCAGCGCAGCCACCATCAGAACGCACAAGAGGATGCATCTTTTCATGGGGTTTCCCGGCCTCGCGTAGGTGAACTCTGGCTCGATGACTGAGCAGTCGATCACGGCAGTGGAGGGGCGCGCTCGCGATTGCGCGCCGGTATCGGGACGATTCGATGTGAATGTGCCAGGTCTGCCCGCGTGTGTGGGATGGCTGGGGCTGCCCGGTGGGCGCGGCATGATGCATGGGGCAGCGGCGGCGACCTTGTGCGGTGGGGACAGTCGAACTCGCCTCGTTCCAGGCACGGCGAGTCCCCTCCCCTTCGACTAAAGTCACTATATCACGGAACGAGTCCCCAGAGCAATGCCCCCGCGTGGAGGAGAAAACAGCGCCGGGTGCGCAGCACGCCGCGCCGTCAATAATTGACGTTCCTCAGCGTGTCCACCAGCAGCGACAGCCGGATTTTGCGCCGCAGAAAACTCGTGAGATAGCCCCGGCGCGTGATGAAGTTGTGGAGAATCTGTGACCCCAGCCCCCACACGCGCTGGCCCTTCAGGTACAGGATGTACCCTTTGTTGGCCGGGCGCTCGCCATACTCCGCCGCATAGCCGAGCGAGCGCATGGTTTCGCCGCATACCGATTCGATCAGCGCGACCTGCCGGGGGAGCAGGTGCTTGCGCCACGCCTCGATCCGGGTTGGATCGGGCGCTTCGTTCAGCTTGGCGTGAATCTGCGCGTAATATTCCCCGTACTCGGCGGTCCCTTTTTTGTGATACGTCAACAGCCCCGGCTCGAAGTCGATCTTCAGGAAGGCGCAGACCTGGCGCAGCGTGTCTTCCGGCGATTTGACCAGCGTTTCGTACTGGATGCTGATCGCGTCGCCGGGATAGTCCTCCTGGAGCGCGAGGCCTGCCTGCACGTCGCGCAGCCACCGGCGCGCGGCAAAATACACGTTGCTGTGATGGACGTTCGACCGGATGAGCGAGCTCACGACGGCGCGCGGATCGCGAATGACGTTGATGAACCGGGCTTCGGGATAGTGGTGTTTCAGCAGGCGCCCATAGCGAACGAACCGGGGAGTCTTCTGCCCCCAGATCGTTTTGCCGAAATGGCGCGCGTAGATGTCGTGCGCCCGGTCGATGAACTCCTTCGCCGTGACGCACCCCTCGAAATCCGCCGGGGCGAACGGGATCCCCCATTCGCCGAGCTCGTATTCTTTCAGGATCAACTGCCGGAAGGTCGCCGCTGGCGTGTCCGGCGCGGCGCGGAGATAGTCCGCGATGAACAGCGATTCCAACGGGATCGCGACCTGGGAATGCTGGTTGAGCATCGTGCGCAGGAGCGTCGTGCCCGACCGCCCGCAGCCCACGATGAAGAAAGGCGCGTGCGTCATGGTGATTCCTCGCGGGACGATGAAAGCGGCGCCGGTTCGCGGGCGGGCGCGCGGTGAACTTCAGCCATGCCGTGCAGAGGGTCTTCCGAGCGCTGGCCGTAAAACACCAGCAGTTCCCCGATCAGGCCCATCGTCAGCAGTTGGATGCCCATCAGCATGAGCAGGATTCCCAGCAGCAGCAGCGGGCGCTGGCTCAACGGGCGCATTCCCTGAAACCATTCGATCGCCAGATAGGCGTTCACCACGAAGCCGGCCAGCAGCAACACGATGCCGGTGATACCAAACAGGTGCAAGGGGCGATAGCGAAAGTTGATCAGGAACAGCACGGTCATAAAATCGGAGCCGCCGCGCAGCATGCGACCCGGCCCGTACTTGGATTTGCCGAACTGGCGCTTGTGATGCGTGACCGGAATCTCGGTCACACGGTAGCCGTTGTGGTGGGCCAGAACGGGGATGTAGCGGTGCATATCGCCGTACAGGGTGAGCTGTTTGGCGCAGGCAGCGCGGTACGCCTTCAGGCCGCTGTTCATGTCGTGGATGCGGATGCCCGTGACCAGCGCCGTCACGCCGTTGGCGATCTTCGACGGGATCCGCTTCGTCAACGGGTCCTGGCGGCTCTGCTTCCAGCCGATGACCACGTCGAAGCCTTCGTCCAGCCGGGCGAGCAGGCGCGGGATCTCCTGGGGATCGTCCTGCAAGTCGGCATCGAGCGTGACGATCGCATTGCCACACGCCAGCAAAAAGCCCGCGGCCAGCGCGGCGCTCTTGCCAAAGTTGCGGCGCTGGATGGCGACGACGACGCCCGGATCCTGCTCTTGCAGCGCGCACAGCGCCTCGGTCGAGCCATCGGTACTGCCATCGTCGATGAAGATGATCTCCCAGGTCAGTTCCAGGGAATCGAGCATGGCGCGCAGTTTTTCATAGAGCAGCGGGATGCTCTCGCGCTCATTGTACACCGGCAGGATCAGCGTCAGGTCCACCGTATCCCGGCACGTTTCACGAACTAACTGCATCTGGGCCTCCGTCTTCCAATCGCTTGCCCGGCAGGGCGAGGCAGGTTTTGCAATCTCTCTTGACGCCAAACGGCGCGCCTCAAACGACCGGTCTCGAAACCGGTCTAGCGGCGCTGCGCGCCCTGCTCGACGCGGTACAGGTACACGGTGTGTTCGCTGTCGGGCCGCTCTATCGCAGCGACAAGTGTATTCGGCTGGGGAAGCCCCGACAGGTCCAGGTAGACCAGATTCTCGCCCACCACGTACAATGGTCCTTGCGCAGCCGTTTGCTCGGCCCGGTCGAAAAGCTGTTCGTTGGCGCCAAACCAATCAAACGCCGGGCACGCTACCTCGACGGGATGGGCCGCGATGCGCAGCGCCTGGCAGTTGGCGACCAGCCCCAACACGGGGAGCGTCTCGTCCGCCGCGCTCAGCATCTGGCCCGCCTCGGTGACGCCAAACCCCGACGATTCCCGCCGGATGTATTCGGCCAGATCGTTGTCATTCAGCGGCAGGTCGGCGGGATGATACCAGGCATTATAGGCGAAGGGGGCAAAAAAGATAGCGAACCACAACGTCATGGCCGCGTAGGGCACGAATCGCCAGCGCGGGTACCGTTCGATCAACAGGCCGATCCCGACGGCACACAGCAAAACGACCCAAACGACGTGGTTGAGCGCATAGCGCGAGTTCAGGATATTGCCGAATACGATGGCGCCGCCCCCGCCCATCCCCAGGGCTGCGATGCCGAACAGGGCCGGGCGCGGGCGCTGCCATAGCCCGATCAGCGCGCCGGCTATCGCCATGACGATCACCGGCAGCCCGAGATAGGTCACATCGAAGCCCCACACCTCGCCCAGGTTGTGCCAGACGCGCTCGATGATGTTCTGGTCCGCCCCGCCCACGAAACGCTCGGCGGTGGCGAAATAGTCGTACCCGCGCCAGCGAAGCACCACCATGAACAGTCCCCAGAGAGCCGCGAACGTGCCGTAGCTGAGCGCTCCCAACAGCAACCGCCTGCGCCAGGGCGCCTTACTGACGAGGATCAGCGCGACCACCGGCAAGGGCAGCCACGCCGTCCCGGACGCCTTAGCCAGCAGCACCGCGACCAGCGCGACTCCCAGGGCGACCGCCCATCGCCATTGTGCCGCGCGAGCCATCTGCCACGCCAGCCAGACGCTCACCACCGCCAGCGCAGCCAGGGCCGGATCCCCCAGCGACATCCGCTCATAGAACAACGCGTAGGGGGACGCGATCCAGAGCGCCAGGGCAATCAGCCCCGCTCGATGTGACACGAAGGTGCGCGCCAAGGCATACACCGCCGCCGCTCCCGCCAGCCCCAGGAGCACGATCGCGACGCGTCCCAGCCACGCGCCACCCGGCGGATCGGGGCCAAGGATGGCGGTCAGCCAGGCATGGAGAATCCGGCTGTGACCGGCAGGCAGCAGCACCTGCCCCTCGCGCACGAGCTGCGACCGGCGAATATACACTGCCTCGTCGACGAACAAGGGAAGCGCCAGCACGTTGTGCAGGCGGGTGAAGGCATACACGAGCAGCAGCGGGAGGGTGTTCCAGGTGGGCGAATGGGTGATGGTTTTTTTCATAACCGGGTTTTTCACGAGAATGGCGACTCATCCGCGGAACAGAACACGCGCACAGCCCCCTAATAATAACATCGATTCAGGAGACCGGGCGATGATTGCGACACCGTCCCGGAGCGAGGAACTGGGCCGGACAGTCCGGGGCTGACGAGGTCGCCGGCGCCTGCCTGCGCGCAACAAAAAGCGCCCCGCAGCGGCGTGCTGCAGGGCGCATGACTTACATTCTATCGGGAGCCTTAGCTGTCTTCGCGTCGCACCTGGCTCGCCTGCGGACCTTTCTGACCCTGCGTGACCACGAAGGACACGCGCTCACCTTCGTTCAGCTCGCGATAGCCCTCGGACTGGATCTCGCTGTGATGGACAAAGACATCGGGGCCACCCTGGCGCTCGATGAAGCCGAACCCCTTCTGGGAGTTGAACCACTTGACGGTGCCGAATTCACGTTCTTCAGACATTTGGGGAACTCCTTTCCCGCTCATTAGGTTTGGTGTTGTGGGAATGGAGTTGCGTAAGGACAAAAAAACCCAGCGTCTTGGTTCAGTTGCGCTGGGACTCTCTGGCCTGTTCTGCGAACAACCTTTTCCACTACAGCCCAGATTATACGCGATCTTCTGTCCCCCTCCAAATTAAGCCTGAGGGCAGCAAAAGCCGGGCGGCTGAGCCTTGCCCGTTGCGTCTGGTGTTTTGATCAGATGGGCATCTATCCGCGCAAAGGAGAGCCCGGTCAAGTCCGGCGGGTGGGCGAGCATGACAACGGTGGATCGGTAAGTGGAAACCAGCCCGATCGCCAACGAGGGGATGGCCGGAGATATGTATTCGCGCGTGACATGAGCTCACGCCGTTTGTTCTGTTCAAGGCTCGCTCGTGAAGAGTCGACTCAGACACGACGCCAGTAGAGCACACTGATAATCGCCATCACAATGATCGCCCCGATGGTCGAGACGATAATGTCGATCCAGCGAATGAGAATACCCCCGGCCAGATCGCCGGTCGGCTCGATGTTCAACAGATCGAAGAAGATGAAACCGCCAACGACGGCGCCGATGAACCCCACGAGCAGCAGCCCTCCCAGGCTCACGCGGCCACGCACAACGATGTTGGCCGCCAGGCCGGCGATCAACCCGACGATGATCCAGGCAATAATCTGTTCAACAGTGACGCTTATGGTGATTTGATTGTCCAGAATACCCTCTGCCAAAAACATGAGACATCCCTCCGGCTACCTTCTGCCCCTACTCGTCAGACCCAATGCCAGTATACAATATCGTATCACATCCCTCGAATATTCCTGTGAGCCAAATGACCTGTTCCACGCTGGTCCGATTGGAGGAGATCACGCGAGTCGGCGTCGTAGCGGGTCACGACGTCAATGGAATTGGAGCATAAAACAAGCCCTGAGGGACAACCACCCGTCTACTGGGCGTACACATGGGTTTGATCTTCCCGTGCCGGCGACAACCGCAGCGAGTGATCGCAATCCCGACAAAGCGAAGTTGAAGGAGATTATACTCGCTCTACGCGCGCAGGGCTGGAGCTATCGCCAGATCGCGGCGGAGGTGGGACTGCATTGGACGCGGGTGGGGCAGATTGTGCGGAAAACCAAACTCGAATGATGTGTCTTCTTCACGGTGATACACTTGGTGAGTTACAATAGAAGTAGGAACAACCGCGTGGATATGTATGAGGTGATGGCTGTGAATAGGACATCGCAAATGGAGGAAGCTTTGGCCCTGGCGCTGCGCCTCCCGCTAGGTGATCGATTGCGGTTGGTTGAGCGCGTTGTAGCTTCAGTGGGTCAGGATATCAACCTGGCAGCACCCTCTGAGGAACCTCGATCTGAAGAACATTGGGGAAAGCGCTTGGTGCAATTGGTTGAAGAACTAGATTTCACCAACTGGACAGATGTCGATACTGATGATCCGGTCGAGTGGGTCCAGCGTGTGCGCAAGGATCAGGCAGCACGACGCGGATTGGACTGGGGAGCGGGTGAATGACGGTCGGTCTCGTTGATACTACGGTAATTGTGCACCTGTTTCGCTCAAACCCGGCAGCGCTGGCTTGGTTCGGGACATTGTCCCAGAGATTGGCGAGCACACCGATTACCTGGATGGAAATCATTGAGGGGGCGTCTGGCAAAGCCGGACAAGCCAAATGCAAAGCCATTCTAAATGAGTTTGACATGGAATATCCCACACAGGCGGATATGGACTGGGCCATGCAGCAACTTGAACGCTATCGGCTCAGTCATGGCATTGGAATGAATGACTGTTTGATTGCATCCGTGGCGTACCGGTTGCAGGTGCCGTTGTATACTCACAATCTCAGACATATGCAAACCCTGGTGGATTCACTAGCTGTTCAGCCGTACATCTAACAACTCATTTTCGGAGGCGGGGTTGGACAGACAAAGGGTAGTGTCGGATCAAGTCTCGACTATTTCAGATTCTGGTCGCGTTCGAAAGCGGCAGCTAGCAGAAAGCTGGTATCAAGTAGCGCTGTTGTCATGATCGGCGAATTTCTGGTGTAGCGCCTCACGGACGGTGGTCGACAGATCGGTTACATTATCGTCAAAAGCCCCAATGAAGTTGTCAATGAGGTCTTTAGGAGCTTCGCCAGACGCGCTCTGCTCATACGCATCGAGCAATTCCTGCAAGATCACTTCAGGGGAACGTCCCTCACGCTCAGCGATGGTTCGCAGGCGTTTGGTGAGATTATCAAGTAAAGTCATGTTGTGCCTCGCGTCAACTCAATTTCCGTTTCCGCCATTATAGCACGGTCGAGCCCATATCAGCATCAGGGTTGACTCCAATGTCCAATGGTGCAATTTTACTCATAAGCATGATTGCGTTAGCCTTCGACAGCGGTCAGTTGAGATGCTCTCTCGCAGATGTTCACTGCTAGGTGCCCTCACATCATAGAGTGCCGACTAATAATATCGGAATGGCGGAGCGCGCCTGTTGACAGAAATCTGCGCTACTCCCAGTGCCAACCTGTTTTGAGACTGGTCCCTGCGCTATCCTGGCAAATTGCGCCTATTATTGTCACGTGAAACAGGGTATTTCTGTCACTTATACGTGACACATTCAGAGGGTCAACCACCCGTCTATTGGGCGTACACATGGGTTCGATCTTCCCGTGCCAGCGACCACAGCCGCCAGCGATCGCAATCCCGACAAGGCGAAATTGAAGGAGACTATTCTCGCTCTACGCGCGCAGGGCTGGAGCTACCGCCAGATCGCGGCGGAGGTGGGGCTGCACTGGACGCGCGTGGGGCAGATTGTGCGGGAAATTGACAACAAATGAATCATTCCTGATGTTTAGCTTTGTGCGGTAAAATCTAGGTAGGAAGATGATGAACAGGAATGAGACAATGGAAACCATCAAACTTGAAGCACAAGTGACAGACGACGGTCTGCTAAAATTGGAACTGCCGACCGGAATGGCAAATCGTAAACTGGAAGTCCTGATCGTGATGCACCCGGTTGAGGAACCGGAAGTCGATAAATTGGGATGGCCAATCGGGTTCTTCGACCGTACATACGGCGCTCTGGCAGATGATCCCATTGAGCGTCCAGCAGATTTCCCGCTCGATGTGCGAGATGACATCGAATGAAGTATTTGCTGGATACGAACGCTTGCATTCGTTATATCAACGGTCGTTCACCAAAATTGCGCGCCAGATTATCCAGTACCCCGCGCAGAGATGTGGCAGTTAGCACGATCACTAAAGCAGAAATGTTTTACGGTTCTGCCAAAAGTCAGACACCACAGCGCTCACGCGAGAAACAAATCGAGTTTCTCACAACACTGATCACATTACCCTTCGATGATATGGCGGCTATCGCATATGGCCCGTTGCGCGCAGACCTGGAACGCAAAGGAACACCCATCGACCAATATGACATGTTGATTGCAGCGGTTGCACTTGCTAACGACCTCATCTTAGTGACGCACAATGTGGGCGAATTCGGACGTATCATTGAACTCAAAATCGAAGATTGGGAAGCATAACCATCCTCTGTGAGTACACCAACTCTGCTAACATAATCTGCACTACTCCCAGCGCAAACCTGCTTTGAAACTGGTTCCTGCGCCGTCCAAAAGAATTGTGTCTATTATTGTCAGGTACAACAGAGTATTTTTGCCAACAATACGCGACGCGATTGAGAGGGACAACCACCCGTCTGCTGGGCGTACACATGGGTTCGATCTTCCCGTGCCGGCGACAACAGCCGCCAGCGATCGCAATCCCGACAAGGCCAAGTTGAAGGAGATTATACTCGCTCTACGCGCGCGGGGCTGGAGCTATCGCCAGATCGCGGCGGAGGTGGGTTTGCACTGGACGAGGGTGGGGCAGATTGTGCGGACGTTTGGGAAATTGTGATCTCAGATTAACGTCACTATCTCACCACAGTTGTTGTTAAGAAAATGGGCGTGCGCCCGTGCTATAATGGCTGCAAAACAGATCGATCGGAATATATAGCAAAAGGCTGCCGAATGGACGCCAACGAACCTACAATGACCATTCCCCTGCGAACGGACGAGCATGGCACAATACTCGTTGCCAATACGCGTGTCACGCTCGACTCAATTGTCAACTTCTATTTGCAAGGCGAATCGCCCGAAGACCTGCATAGGGGTTTTCCAACCGTCCCGTTATCGGACATTTACGCCGTAATTGCGTACTATTTGGCCCACCGCGCTGAGGTGGATGCATACCTGAAACGACGAAACGATGAGGCGGAGCGTATCCGGCAGGAAGTTGAGGAAAGATATCCGCCGAAGGTCACGCGCGCAGATTTGCAGGCACGTTTAGATGCACGGCAGGGGAAACAGGATGCGAATTGATGCGTTTCGCCGCCGATGAAAACTTCAATGGTCGCATTCTGGAGCGTTTATGCCAGCGGTTTGAGGATTTGGATGTAGTCCGGATACAGGATACTGATTTCTACAGTGCGCCTGATCCCGCTGTTTTGGAATGGGCAGCGCAGGAAGAACGTATTATCCTCACCCATGATGTTCAAACACTCGTCAACGATGCCTACAGACACATAGAACAGGGATTGCCAATGCCCGGCGTTATTCTTGTTCCCAACACGCTAGCCATAGGACTTGCCGTCCACGATCTCGAAATCACAATCGGTGCTGGCAACCCTGAAGACTTTCGAGATCGTGTGACCTTTATACCATGGAGTTCCCCGTGACAAGCCCAAGTTGCAGGGAACGTTCCGGGAACTGCGGGCTAGAGTAAGATCGACAAGTATTGGAGTGATAACGCATGAAGGTAACCTATGATGCCAGCGTGGACGTGCTCCGCATTTTGTTGAGCGACTCCCCCGTGGAGGAGAGTGACGAAGATAAGCCGGGTGTGATTATTGACTATGATGCAAAGGGAAATGTTGTCGGAATTGAAATTCTGGATGCGTCAAAGCATGTGGGCAATCCACATGGCGTAGAATATGCTGTCACAGGACTGCCTGCTGCTCGCCCAGGGTAAGAGCACACGATGTGACAGGGCCAAGTTGCAGGAAATATTCCGGGCAGGCGGGCTGGAGCTACTGGCGGATCACGGCTGCACTGGACGCGGGTCGGGCAGATTTTGGAGCGCGTTGGAAACATGTGAGGCAGTTTCTGTGATAGCCCAAGACCATCATCCACCACCATCACGATGAAAAGGCCAGCGTGCCCCCGTGCCATAATACCCGCACAACAGATTGAAAGGATATTTCGTATCGGTAGGGCTATCTTATCTATTCGTAGGTTTTGAGCATGTCTTCAACGGCTTTGTGCAGAGGCTCCAGATCGGTCGTGACGATATCCCACAGGATTTCCAGATCAATCCCCAGATAATCATGTACGAGCCGGTTTCGCAATCCCGCAATGGCTATCCAGTCGATTTCGGGATGACTTGCCTTAAGATCATCCGGCAGGCGCTGGGTTGATTCGGCCAGTGTCTGCAACGTATATTTAACAGCCGCTTGGGTCTGCTTCGATGCGATAAATGCATCGCGCCCCGCTTGCGTGAATTCAGCGATGTCAGCGATATTTTCGGCGATGTGGATCAAGTACAGGCGAACATCGTTCACAACGACACCGCCTCTTGAAGGACCCGCTCGCGAATATACCAGTGGAGTCCGTTCTCAGTCGTGATGTCCACATGACGACCTAATAGGCGTCGCAGTTCGATATCCAGCCGCGCGCCCCCCCAAGCCGATATCCGTCCCATATCCCATTCCACCAGCAGATCAATATCACTATCCGGCCCGGCTTCACCGCGCGCCACTGATCCGAATACGCGTATGTTCCTCGCACCGTGTTTTTCTGCCAGCTCAAGGACGGCTTGTCGCTTATCGCCGATCACGTCGTCGATCCCCAGACCAGAAGATTTGGCCTTAGGCATGATCACGTCTCCAGTAGTACGCTCGCCTCACCGGATGGCTCGCAAGCGCGCATTGATATCGTCCAGATCGCACGCTTCTGGATCGAACTCGTCGCCGATCCATTCCTTGTATAGCTCATGCTCGGGATGGTTCGGATCACTGACGGCTTCCAAGAAGTTGGCATATCCCCACACTCCCCCCACATCTTCCGGTGGACAGGCCCGCCTGCCCTTGATGCAAACAGGAAGTTTTTGGGCTGGATCAGGAGGCAGGATTTTCTCGACCTGGACGGCATGGAGCCAGTCGTCTCCGAAGTCATATTCGTAGGTGAACCGGGATTTCTCGGTGGGCGCTATCTGGTTCAACCTGGCGCGCCGTTCATCCTTCACTTCGTGCCAGTCGTCGGGATCGGGTACGCCATAATAGACGCGACCTACTATGAACTGGTGCAGATGGGAATCCCACCAGCCCATCGCGGCCTGAATGATCCGGTGCAGTTTGCTGAGAGGAATATCGGACAGCACCAACACACGTCGCCAGATGGGGGGTTTGCTGTCTATCAGTGTGATTTTGAGCTGGTAGATGGGCGCGTCAGACTTTTTCACCTCGCTCCTCCTTCTCTTTGTTTGCAGTGATTCTACCACGTCTGGACGGCAGAACGTGATGTCTGATCAGAAAACGGTCAAGCACCCCATTTGTGAAGCCACGCTGCAGGGAATATTCCGGGCAGGCGGGCTAGAGCTACCGCCAGATTGCGGCGGAGGTGGGCTTGCCTTGGACGAGGGGGGGACAGATTGTGCAAAACATAACCCGTGAGTGATTTGGATTTACGTCTGGCACAGCAGCCATTTTGTCACGCTTGATGCGTGGGTGGAATAGGACTCCGGCACCTCCAACCACCTGCCTGTCACGGCGGTGGTAGCGCTGAAATAGCCGTCGTGGCAGCGCGCCTCGTCAAAGTGAGCTGTCCCTGTCCGGCAGACCCGGGCTCGGCGGGATGGCAACCGGCAAAAACTGCTGCCTGGCCCGAAGGCGACTGCGCCGGCGACGACGTTGGTTGAACCAGACCTGGCGGCGATATTGACGTTGCATACGATGAACCTTCCCATTTTCCAGATGAAACAAAAGCGCCCTGGAGCATAGTGCTGCAGGGCGCGTAACTTGCTCTACCAGGGGAGCTTTAGCTGGTTTCCCGCCTCACCTGGCTCGCCTGCGGACCTTTCTGACCCTGCGTGACCACGAAGGACACGCGCTCACCTTCGTTCAGCTCGCGATAGCCTTCGGCCTGGATCTCGCTGTGGTGGACAAAGACATCGTCGCCACCCTGACGCTCGATGAAGCCGAACCCCTTCTGGGAGTTGAACCACTTGACGGTACCGAATTCACGTTCTTCAGACATTGGGGGAACTCCTTTCCCGCTCATTAGGTTTGGTGTTGTGGGAATGGAGTTGCGTAAGGACAAAAAAGCCCAGCGTCTTGGTTCAGTTGCGCTGGGACTCTCTGGCCTGTTCTGCGAACAACCTTTTCCACTACAGCCCAGATTATATCCGATATTCTTCAACCGTCCACTTCGCGAACTGAGTGGCGACCGGTCGGCTGACGCTCTGCACATACCGCGCGCACCCAGTGCCAATGAAATTCGAGTTCCGCCGGGAATATTCCGGAATGGGGCCAACGTGCACGTTCACCCAAAGTGAGCGCGCCCGCACTGACGGCGCTGGTGGGCATTCATTTTCGCCTCAAATTACGCTAAAATAGATTCTGATATTTAGACAATATTGGCATCTATTCGCGCAAAGGACACGCCCCATGGGGCCTCAAAAACGCGACAAACTCATTGTGATCAACCAGCACCTGGACAAGCCCGCCAGCCCTATCATCGAGGCAGGTCAGGCCGCCAACCGGACGGCGGCTCAACACGTGTTCGAGGATTACCGGTCTCGCAAATCCGACAACACCCTGCGCCGACACCAGACGGACCTGGCACGCTTTGCTGAGTTCCTGGCTCAGGCGGGTCTGGCTGCCGGCGACTTACTGCACGACCCTGGTGCCTGGGAGGGCATCACCTGGGGCATTGTGGAAGCCTTCCGCAACTGGATGACGCAGCAGGGTGACGCGGTGAACAGCATCAACGCCCGGCTCTCGACGGTCAAGACCTACGCCAAGCTGGCAGCGAAGGCAGGCGTCATCTCGGACCAGGAACACGCCCTGATCCGCACGGTAAGCGGCTACAGCAGCAAGGAGGGGCGCCGGATCGACGAGCGCCGTGACCAGACGCGCCGGGGAGCGAAGAAAGCGGCGGCGGTGCGCGTCACGGATGAGCAGGCAAAGGCGCTCAAGGCCCAGCCGGACACGCCCCAGGGACGGCGAGACGCCCTGTTGATGTGCCTGCTGCTGGATCACGGACTGCGAGTGGGGGAAGTGGCGGCGCTGAAAGTGAGCGACCTGGACTTGAAGACGGGAATGATGGTGCTCTACCGCCCAAAGGTGGACCTGCTGCAAACGCACAAGCTCACAGCCGACACGCTGCGCGCAGCTCACGCCTATTTCAACGCTCGGAATATTCCGGAGCAGCCGGATGCCCCGCTTCTGTGCGCGAGTCGGAAGGGAGGGGCACTGACCGATGCGGGCATGTCGGAGCGGGCGATCACGCAGCGGGTGAAGGTACTGGGCGAGGCGGTAGACATCGCGGGATTGAGCGCGCATGACTGCCGGCACTACTGGGCGACGTACTGGGCGGGCAGGGTCAACCCGTTTCAGCTCAAGCAGGCCGGCGGCTGGGCGAGTATGACAACGGTGGACCGGTACGTGGAGGCCAGCCAGATCGCGAATGAGGGGATGGCCTGAGGGAACGTTCCGGAAGAACAAACAGGCCCCAAAGCTGGGCCATCGGAAGCGGGTTGGTGGAAATCTCCGGCGTAGGAAATGCGGGACTCAGGCGGTGGAGTCGTCCGTCGAGCGCAAGCGAACAGGCAAAGCCAGCGTGATCCTCCGCTTGACCAGGGCCAGATTACTGCCGATCAGCCACAGGATGGTTTTGATAATCAGGATGATGTCTTGATACAGACACGCCTTCCGGGCGTATTCCAGGTCGATTGCCAGCTTGGCGGGCATCAGCAGCTCGATGTACTTGCGCTCCCAATCGGGACCGACGAGGGTTTCTTCTTCATTCCGGAACTGGACCGACGCCAGGCTCGTGATGCCGGGCCGGACGGTGAACACTTCGCGCTGTTCCGGCGTGTAGTAGGCCACATAGCGCGGATCTTCGGGCCGCGGGCCGACCAGGCTCATGTCGCCCCGTAGTACGTTGAACAACTGCGGGAATTCGTCGAACTTGGTCCGTCTCAGGATACGACCCACCCGCGTGACCCGGCGATCATTCGCCACTGTGATACCGGGCCCCTTCCGGTCGGCGTTGGCGACCATGGTGCGGAACTTGTACAGGTAGAATTCCTCGCCATGCCGCCCGATGCGCTTCGCCCGGTAGAGGACTGGCCCCGGCGAATCCAGGCGCACGACGATAGCCACCAGCGCCAGAAAGGGGGACAGCACGATCAGTCCGATCCCGCTGGCGAGCAGGTCAAAACCACGTTTCAGCATCGATAGCGCTCGACAATATCCTTGACGGCAGCTACCACGTCTGCCACGTCCTCATCCGTCAGGCCGGGGTGCAGGGGAAGCGAGATCAGCCGGTGAAACTCGCGGAAGGCGATCGGAAAGTCTTCAGGTTTCCAGCCGAATGTATCGCGGTAGTACGGGTGGAGATGAATCGGGATGAAGTGCACGCTGGTGCCGATGTTGTGCGCCTTCATCTCTTCGATGAAGCGGTTGCGGTCGATGGTGAGCTTGTCGAGGTTGAGCCGCAGCACGTAGAGATGCCACGCCGACCGCACATTGGCCCGCTCGGTCGGTGTTTGCAGCGCGTCCATGTCACCGAAGGCGTCGTTATACTGCCGCACGACCGCATAACGCCGGGTCTGCATCTCTTCCAGCCGCTTGAGCTGCACAAGCCCAATGGCCGCCTGGATATCGGTCATGTTGTATTTGAAGCCGGGCGCGACAATCTCGTAATACCACGAGCCGTTTGAGTCGTAGCGTTTCCAGGCATCCCGGTTCATGCCGTGCAGGCTCCAAACACGCGCCTGTTCGATGAGATCCTCAGCCCCCGTCAGCATCCCTCCCTCGGCGGTCGTCAGGTTCTTGGTCGCGTAGAAGCTGAACGCCGTCAGATCGCCGATGGTGCCGACCATCCGGCCCTCGTAATATGCCGGCAGGGCGTGGGCGGCATCTTCGATAATGCGCAGATCGTGCTGGCGGGCCAGCTCCAGCAGCGGCTTCATGTCAGCGGGATGACCGGTATAGTGGACGGGCAGGAGCGCGCGGGTGCGCGGCGTAATCGCCTCGGCGACGCGCGCCGGATCGATGTTGAGCGTGTCCGGCTCCACGTCCACCAGGACCGGCGTCGCGCCTTCGTGCACAATCACGTTCACGGAAGAGGCGAAGGTCATGGGGGTGGTGATGACCTCATCGCCCGGCCCCAGGCCCAGTGACGCCACTGCAATATGCAACGCGCCGGTGCAGGAATTGACGGCCAGGGCGCCCGGCGCGTTCACGTACCACGAGAATTTGCGCTCGAAATATCTCGTCTTGGGGCCGGTCGTGATCCAGCAGGAGCGCAAGGTCTCAACAACTGCGTCGATTTCTTGCTCAGAGATGGCAGGGGGCGAAAACGGCAAGAATTCTGTACGGTGGGCGACAGTATCAATAAGCTTAACAGATGTCATTAGATGCCCCCATGACCTAAGTGTTAAAAACGGGCTTGACTGTGAACGAGACGACTCTACAACGGGATTGCGGTTCGTGCAAGATCAGTGGCTGATTAGGGTAGATGAATGCGCGGCAAGCTCAGCTAATCGGTAGATGTCTTGTTGAGACTACTTGTTGCGCTGGAGGGCCCTCCAGCGTGATTGGACATTGTGAGAATAGGCGTTTCCTTTCCGGTTCGCTGTGCATCAATGCCGATCGGGCACATGGATTCTGCCCGGAACGTTCCGGAGTCATGTACTGTCAATATGATGTGGCAACTCAATTCGCAAGTTTTCAAGTGCTTGCGGGCGAGATTGTTTTTCTAGAGGGAGTTTTCCTTGATGATAGAAACGGATCACGCCTTCCATTTTGGCCAACGCGGGACTACCTGACCAACTCGCCAGCTTGCTGACAACATTATGCGTTGTTTGGCCGAAAACTGGTTTCAACCAGGGATGGAACACAACACGCTGTCGCACAGGTTCAGCGACATAATTCATCCGAAATTTGAACTTATCGACACCTTCTGGGGCATCTAATGAATGTAGGCCGTAAAAGACTTGGTTGATGCTTGGACGCTCGATCGCATCGCGCGTGACCACATATGCCAGCGCATTGTTAATCCCATACTGAAGATGATCGGCCAAGCTTTGCTGGTAGAGAATGTAAAAGCAGTCATCACAACTGAAAGCAAGCAATCCAGCAACAAGCTGGTTTTCATAGATTGCACCCCAGGCTTCAAATCCTGGTAAATCTTCGGCGCTGTAACACAGCGTTTCCCACCAGTTTTGTGTCTCCGCACCTTCACGACCCTGCCGGAGTAGCGTATCATGACGAATGGCCCAGCCCTCAATGGCGAGGCGCTTTAGTGGGATCTGCACATAAGAAGCGTATTCACATCCCTTACGCACGTCATACCGGGCTTTCTTGGGCAAGTCCTGCAATTCGTAAGTCTTGCTACTGAAAATGACATGATAGCTGAGCATCCCTATTGGAGCAGTGATGGGCGTCGAATAGCGAAGGCCGATTGCGTTATTTTGGCGGAGGAAGGCTGTTATTTCACGTTCGGTTGGCTTGATTTGCCAATGGTAGGGAAACGCCTGGTAAACTCGCGGTCCGGAGTTGGTCCAATAACTCCTTTCGGTCCGAATGACATTATACCCCTGGCGGCGAAACCACTCGGCAAAGATGTCTGGATTCATGGCTCCTTATCTTCATAGCCTAATCTGCGCAACACGGGCGTGGCGATCTGAAAACATTGCTCAACCAAAGGTTTGGGCCACTCGTTGAAATAACCTTTTCGTGCCGAGAAACCCTTTGTGGTGACCGTGCGTCCGTGTTCGGGGCCTTTGTCATGATCGAATTTCTGAAACTCCATAACGTCAGACTCCCAGGGTTCGTTCAAGAATCCGAACATAGGTCTCAGAGTTACTTCAGGTGATTCGCAGAGTTTTTCGTAGATGATACGGAAGCATTTATCTGGGTGCCGTTCTTCAAAGTCCAGCATTTTCTCAACTTGCTGTTTCCAGTAGCGGACTGCCCCAAGGCGTGGGTCTTCGCTTGGTTGGACCTGGTGCTCAAACGTGTTGTGAACGACCTTCCCCCCATTTGAGTATGAATGTGCTTGATCGAGGCCGTGCCGGTAGATCATCAAAAACTGCGCTTCGGGAAACAGTTGTTCCAAAAAATACACTATATCCACATAACTTGTGGATTTATCTACCCACCGTACCTTATCCCGTGAGAGCGCGTAATTGACAAAAAAATACGCACTGAAATGGCGTAATCGTTTCAGCACATGTTCTCTGTCAAAACCCATGGCCGCTAAACCATCTTTGCTGCTATTGTTTTGGATTATGGGCTCTAACAGGTGAATGAAATTGCTTTCGGGTGGGCAACACAGACGGCTATGACTGTCAATGATATAGCGTAGCAGTGTCGTTCCGGAGCGATAAACACCAATGATAAACACAGGCGGAAAGTCTAATGTAGTTTCTCGTGCAGGAACTACACGAACACTGGACCGCCGTTTGACAACTTCTAGATAAACACGCCTCAGCATTTCCCGCGGAGTTAGGAGAGACATTTTCGCCTTTCAGAACAAAGTTGGATACCTGTCTACATGCCGTATTAGTTATTCCCGTGCGTCAATCCTGCCTTGTTAGCCTTGTGCGCAACATTGCCTGTGCATGCAGCGACGGTCTAACTCATGAAGAGCCTGCACGATCAAACAAAAATCAATCGGTCAATTTATGTGCAGTTGAGACACGATACGGTTAAGAATATGCCCAAAACAATCAAGATTCGGTGCGCGAAGAGATTGCTTCCAGTAACAAGCGTTCGATGTTGCGCGCACCTTGTAACGGTGAATGGTACAACTCCGCGTAAGCGCGACCAGATTGCCCCATCGTGTTCAATCGTTCAGGTGTAGCCTCCAGACTCAGAATAGCTTCGACCAATCGATTTTCGTCTCCAGAGGGCACACAGATCCCCGCTTGTGATCTTTCGACGAGACCACAAATCGGGCTATTTGTGTCGATAGCTGCTAAGATTGGTCGACCGCTAGCGAGAATCGAAAACGCCTTTGAGGGCAACGACTCTCCTCCCATGCCCGGTTGAAGACTGATCAGCGAAACATTTGCAGTTGCTAGGACTTCTGACACCCGTGCGCGTGGTTGAAACGGAATGAACATCACGTTTTGAAGCTTCATGGTTTCGGCTTGTGCCACGAGACGCTCACGACCAGCGCCTTCTCCTACAAACACAAAACGAATATGTTTGTGGCTTGATAGCCTTTGGGCCACTTTCAAGACGTTTTCCAGTCCCTGGGACAAACCAATATTGCCTGCGTACAGGACTACAAACTTTTCATCCAGGCCATGCTCGGCTGAGAATGAATTCTGTCGTGGCAAAGGGTATATCTCTTCGGTATCAACCCAGAGATAGACCAGCTTAATTTTCTTTTCAGGAATTCCGAATTCTATCAGGCTGGGAACGAAGGCTTCAGATATCACACGCACATAATCAGCACTGTTCAATATCCAACGCTGAAGTGCGCCAACAGCCCTGACGACCACCGGATTCCGAAAAATGCCGAGCTCCACTCCAACCTGTGGATACACATCATAGATTGAAAATACCAGAGGTTTGCGCCGTAGCTTTGACAGGAACGCCACTGTCAATGTCTGGTTCAGGGCGTGACCACCAATAAAAAGCACGTCATAAGACTGACGTACTCCTGCCCAGACTGCACCAAATTGGTATGCAAGGAACTGGAGCATCCGGTACGGTAATCGCGCTCGGTTGAGTGAAGGGACTCGTACGCGAATGACGTTCACACCTGTTTCCTTACTGCGCTGGATCCAGCCCCGACGATATTCTGCTAATACTCGTCCGCTAGGATAATGAGGAAACGGCGTGATTATCGTGACATCATGCCCTAACTTCACAAGGTTTTCACACAGCATTTTGTACAGGGGAGCACCGGGACCGCCGTCCGGGGGATAGGCAAAAGCCAGTACTAGAATACGCATGTTTTTACTCGAGATCTCTTTGCGCTACTTTGACTTGTTCCTCGATCCAGGGGTGGGTGCGCTCGATGCCGGCGCGCAGGTCGAAGCGCGACTGCCAGCCGATCGAGTAGATGCGCGCGTTGCTGAAGTTGCGCGACTGCACGCCCACCGGCCCCTCGACGTGCTTGATGTGGATGCGCTTGCCCGCCACCGCCGCCACCGTCTCGACCAGCTCGTTGACGCTCACGTACTGCGGGCTGCCGATGTTCACCGCGCCCTTCAGGTCCGAGTGCATCAGCAGGTAGATCCCGTCCACCATGTCATCGACGTAGGTGTACGACCGGATCGCCGACCCGTCGCCCCACACCTCGATCGTGCCGCCGTCCTCGGCTTCGGCCACCTTGCGGCAGATCGCCGCCGGGGCTTTCTCGCGCCCGCCGGTCCAGGTGCCCTCCGGCCCGTAGCAGTTCTGGAAGCGCGCGATGCGCACCACCATCCCCCGGTTGCGCTCGTACGCCTGCGCCATCCGCTCGGCGTAGAGCTTCTCCCAGCCGTATTCGTTGTCCGGGTTGGCG
>JAHDLB010000036.1 GCA_018432315.1 Anaerolineae bacterium | reverse complement strand
CGCGGATTGAGACGGTTAACAGCCAACTCGAGAAAATGGGCCTGCAACGGCTTCATGCTCGTACCAATTCCGGTTTTGCAGTGAAAGTGCTCGCGTCTTTGCTGGCACTCACTTTCACCAACGCTTTCTAGCAATCAAGGTGTCAATTGTCCTTATAAGGAGCATCTTAAAAAATATTTTCTTTTTTAAAAAATTGGTTCGTACAGCCAACATGTATATATCTTTAACAAGCTCCTCTACGAAAGCCCCATCCAAATGCCGTATTTGGATTTCCTCTGTACTCGTCCAATCGTGAGCTATCCTCTTAAGTTCGGTATCATCTAATTGAATAAGGTTCGAAATAAACTCGTTTAGCACGTTATAGATCCATGGACCATCGTCTCCTTCGAAAATTGGCACCTCATAATGTGCGATGATCTCTTCAAAAGTTTTCCGCATAGTGATAGCCTGTAATTTTGCCAGAGTTACCGGATCTAATATTTTGGTCGAAATGACATCCGAGATTGGAAAGGGAGCAAATGTCACTATTTTTTCTACTTCTGTGTCATCTGCCATGATTAAATCGAAAACCACACCCATGATTTATTATCTCCTCTACTTGCCGGTGTATGCGATAGATTTGGCTATGATATTTCACGGGAATCGAAATCTTGGAGGTGGTGGATCATAGGTAATAAGATCCGCTTTCACAGGGCGGTTCTGATGAGTCTGAACCGTGGTTAGGTGAGAAGTCGTAGCATCAAGATGCCTCCCTGCAAATGTGGTCTCGCTGATTGAAGACCTAATGTGCGGCTTGAATGTGCAAAGCCGAGTTCAGAATTGCTGGGTTATTACCTTAACCGTCCCTTTCCCTTCTCTCTGGATAAAAAGGTAGAAGCTTGTATCATCATGAAAGTATTGAGGCGCGATTGGCCCGGCATTCGCTCGAATATCTATCTGACCGACAAAGACCATTGGTTTGCCACTGGCAAAAGGCCAGTTAGCTCCCTGTATCCAACGCGGACGAGCACCAATAGCGATAAATAAGTCACTGAGTTGTTTTTCAAGCCACGTTTGCAGGTGTTCCGGCGGATCATCATACTGTGACAATAGCTCCCGAAAAAACACCTCACTCTCAAGCGGAACGGATGGATCAACCTGATAGCGTGAGCATACCTTTACCAGCAAGTCATATATCTTCGGATCATCGTAATCAAGCATTTTTGACAGTGGCTCAGATCAGTTCTTGTTCGATCAAGATAGACCTCACCAAATCAGCGCGGGCGACGAGCGACTGATCTTCTACCGTGAATGTCTCATCGGTGATCACAACTAAACAAGCATTTTCGCCTTCATCCAGCGAGTGTATCTGCACTGACGATGGCAGCAATGCTCGTAACCTATCTGATTCTGCTCTGATATAGGTAATCCAACCTACCAGCGCTGCATCCTCACCATACTGATCTAGAATTCGGTCCCGGTATTCTCTCGATATGATGAAAGCCTCTTCCGGGTCCCAAGTCACAACCAGGCATTCAACTACCGCGAGGAGCGCTGAGGTAGTATATGTCTCAATGGGTGAATTAAGGTCCAACACACAGTTATTCCCAACAACTGGCGAATAACAACCGCAATGCAGACTCAATGCGATGCCGCTCCCCTGAGCGACAGGAGTCCACACACCTAATGCAAACCCAAGGTCCTCAATCACCTGATTATCCGAATCGTAGCGAGAGCGGCCTTTCAGTAAGAGCTGCGTCAAGGTCTCTCGGTCGAATGGCATAGACAGCTTCTGTCCCTTTGAAACCGGACGCCAATTCACACGCCATTCTCGAAAGGTGGGATGGCATTCCGCCAGACAAGACAGAAAACGGTGAGCACGGTCCGTACAGGCTTCAATCGTTTCTTGCCGTTGTCCCCAATAGGCTCCGGCGTAGTAGGTTTCGGTCATCACGCATCTCCCCTCATCGTGGTGGCGTGTGAACCACCGTAATCCCTCGAATATTCTCGTCATTGAATAGCCTTCGGATAGCAGTGACGACTTCTGATTCCGCGACATGCCAGCGAACAGGTGTTCCAGATGAGGTTGCTGCTCTCATCTGGCTCCTAGCTCTGTCGACCAAATCCCGTGTTCCCTGGAACCAGGTCTTGAACTTGCCTTTTTCCACGAAGTTGGCATAACCCGGCCCTTTGGCATCTAACAGAGAACTGCCGTCATAGCCATCGAAATCGACACCATTTACACGGTAGACTTCCCCTCGATGTCCCCCGACTATTTGCTCCTGATAATCTCTCGCGCGATCCGACATTGACTCATTTTTCTCTACCCATTCGCCAGGTTCATCGTCAGGCGGATCCCCTTGCGAGGCGAACATCATCACGCCGCTGAGTGTGGCCTCTGTAGCAATCGCCCCCGTCGGCACAACCACCGTCACGGTTTCAGCCGACCAGGCCAACTGCCCACCGGGCACCAGGGTCAACGACGGGCTTGGGTTAGAGAACGTGTGACTGGTACTCTGCCCGCCCCCCATTATACTCGCGCCCGACATGACCAGCGCCAACCCGTTGCAGACGTTCAATCCGCTGGTGGCGATGTCATAAGCAGCAGTGCCGTAGCCCAGCAATCCCAGGGTGGTGCTCAGGGGGCCCGACAGCGCAGGCAGACCGGCCAGTGTACCACCAAGGATCGCGCCAGTGGCTGCGGACCCCAGTAACAACACACCCAGGTCGACTTCTTCGGCCCAGTCTTGCATCCGCGGCCCACACATACCGCAAGCGGCCATGCGGTGAAACAGCAAGGTACTGGTAAACGAAACAATCGCACCAACTATCGCACCGCCAAACACACTACCCCGCAGATACTCGCCCAGAGCTGAATTACCCGTCGGATCGATGTAACTGAGAGGGTTGTTAGCAACGTAGACGTAACGATTCAGTTCAAGAGGGTTATTGAAGTTGATGGCTGCCGTATCGCGCGTGAGGAAACGCCCCAAGGAGGGATCGTAGTTGCGGGCACGCAGGTTGTAGAGACCGGTCAATTCGTCGAGTTGTTGCCCGGTGTACAGGTAGGGGTTAATCGTTGTACCGGTGTGGTCGAGCAATTCACCAAATGCCATGTAGGTATAGGTGTCGGTAATGGTACCTGCGGCATCGGTCAACAAGCGAGTGCTACCCAGCACATCCGATAAATAGTAGCTGGTACTACCTCCACGCCGCTGTGATACTGGCATGGTATTACCCACGGTGTAGCTGGCGAGAATTGCGCCGCTGTTGTCGGTTTCTAGCAGAACATCGCCGAAGCGTGAGAATTCATCCCACAGGTAGTTGGTGATGTCGCCGTTAACCGTCTGCTGCACACGCCGCCCATCGAAATCGTAGGCATAAGCAATCGCCGTAGCATCCGGCAGCGTTACGCCGATTAACCTGTCATGCGCATCATAGTTGTATTGTGTTACGTCTGCTCCATCCGTGACCGAGATCAAATTGCCGCGCAGGTCGTAGGCGTAGCCCACCGTAGAGCCATCGGGAAGCGCCAGGCTTGTCAACTGGTCAAGCGAATTGTAGGTGTAGGTTGCCGTTTGTCCATTGACGGTTTCAGATAACCGATTACCGACCGCATCGTAAGTGTACGCTGTATCCAGGAATAGTGTTCCCAAACCACCGTGGCGAGTTTCAGAGAGTAAGCGACTGGCGCCGTCATATCCCCAGTCAAACGTAGTGGTCGTGCCATTGATAGTTTCGGCTGCCGCAGTGCGTCGCCCTGTCGCATCGTAGGAATAAGCGTAGTCCGCCAGCGTCTGTGACGTGCTGTTGCGTTGCAGGATACCAGTCAGCCGGTTGAGCGAATCATAGCTGTAGTCAGTCGTCAGGCCGTTCGGCAACGTGATCTGCGCCAACATCCCCGCCGGATCATAGTCATAGCTAGCTACACCACCCACCGGATCGGTGAGGGTTGCCAGACGATTGAGCGCATCGTAACTATAGCTGGTAGATCCTTCAGCCGTGGTCAGTGATAGACGATTTCCAGCCGCATCATAAGAATAGGAAACCGTTTGACCATTGGGTAACGTTACCTGCGTGGGCCTGTCGAGCGCATCGTAGGCGTAGGTGGTTATTCCACGGCTGTCAGTAACGGCAGCGCGCTGACCGGTGGCTGTGTAGGTGACATTTACATTGTTTCCGTCAAAGTAAATACCACTTGTCCAGCGATTCAAGCTGTCGTAACCAAACATATTGGTATTACCATCAGGCGACGTGTGTTGAATCAGGTTATTGGCGGGGTCATAAGCGAATACCTCGGCAGACTCGTCCGGCCATATCTTACGCGTCTGTCGGCCAAGCCCATCATATTCAAATTGTGTTTGGTGGCTGTTCGCGTCTGTGATGGACAGGAGCTGTCCGGCAAGGTCATACGCGTAAGTGGTTGCCTCGCCCATCGGATTAGTTACGCTCAGCAACTGACCGGCGACATCGTAATCAAAACTGGTTGTCAAACCCAATGGGTCGGTTCGACTTAACAGCCGTCCTGAGGCATCGTATGAGCGGGATTCAGTCGAACCATCTGCAAACACGATCCCAATCGGTTGATTCAGATCGTTGTAGGTGAACTGAGTTGAGTGCCCATTGGGATCAGTTGTCTGAATTACGTGTCCAACTGCGTTGTAATCATAGAATGTCACCTGTCCCAATGCGTTGGTCCTGTTGATCAGTTGGCCGACCGTGTTGTACTGGTATGTAGTGGTATTGCCGCGCGGGTCCGTCTGGCTCGTGCGACGACCCAATAGATCATAGGCGTAGGTTATGGTGCTTTCTTCCGGAAGACCGAACGCACGCGTAACTTCGAGCAATCGCCCCACCGAATCGTATTCATGGGAAGTTACCCGTCCTGCCTGATCAGTTATGGTATGTATGCGCCCGGCTGGATCATAGGCATATGCAATAGAGGTGCTATTGGGATAGGTAACGGTCAACAACTGACCAAGTTCGTCATAACCATACTCTGTGCGATTTCCATTTTCATCGATCTCGGCAATTTGGTGGCCGAGCGCATCATATTCAAAGTGAGTGGTGTTGAGCAAGGCATCAGTGATTGTCAGCAAGCGGCCAGCATCGTCATAGGTATAGGTTGTTGTACTACCCAGTGGATCGGTTTCACTGGCGAGTCGCCCTGCATTGTCGTACGCATATTGTGTTACACCGCTATCTGGCGCAGTGATCGAGACCACTTGCCCGGCCAAATCATAAGCATAGTGTTCAGTGCGACCAGTTCGGTCAGTATTAGCCGTTACCTGCCCAACACCATCGAGTTCACGCAAAATGGTACTGCCATCCGCGAACTCGATGCGATTCACCCGGCCTCGCGCATCAAAATCCTGACTCGTTGTACGACCCAGCGCGTCAGTGAAGCCAGTAAACTGACCAATCACGTTATACTGATAGAGGGTTAGATTACCAGCCTCATCTGTGGTCTGAACAGGACGCCCGGCGGCATCATAGGCCACTGAACGTGTATGTCCCAATGCGTTCGTAACCGCAGTTAAACGTCCCGCGCTATCGTAGGCATAAGAGGTTACGCCGCTATCTGGCAGGGTGACGCTCTGTAATTGACCAGCCAGGTCAAAGTTGTATGCCCTTGTATAGCCATTGGGATCGGTCTGGGTGATGAGATTTTTCCGGAAATCGCAAGTTTGCGCTTCGGAAGATCCGTCGGGGTAGACAACCCGTGTCTGGCAATTCGCCGCATTATACTCGTAAGTTGTCCGTTGCCCTGAGGCATCGATCACAGCCGTCCGGTTACCGTTTGCATCATATTCATAGTGTGTGACATGACCGAGAGCATCAGTTGCCGACAGCATCTGTCCCAAAGCATCATAGGTATAGGTTGTTGTATTGCCCAGCGGATCGATTTCGGTCAGCATATGGCCCAGCAAATCGTAGGTGAAGGATGTCGTTCTCCCTAGCGGGTCGGTTCGACTGGTGATGTTGCCGTAGCTGTCGTATATGTAGGTTGTTGTCGCTCCGTTACTATCGGTCAACGTCAATGGATCGCCTTGTACGTTCCACGCAAAGCTTCCTAGCGGTCCCAGACTGTCACTTGCACTAACCGGCTTAAATGTCACCGGATCATATTCGATAGTGCTGATGCGACCTAAACCATCGATTAACTCAACTGGACCTCCGTACTGGTTATAAGTTGCCGAGATCACGCGATTTCCAAGTGCGTCGGTCACAGATGTACGGTGACCATCACCGTTATAGGAATAGGTGGTCGTCTCGCCCAGCGCATTGGTTTCGGATAACAGGTTGTTGTTCGCGTCGTAGGTGTAGGTCGTCGTATGGCCGAGCGGGTTCGTCTGGCTGAGCAGGTTGCCCGCCGCGTCGAAGGCGGACACCTCGACGCCGCCGTCCGGGTTGGTGATGGTCGTGGTATGCGCGTCCAGGTCGTAGGCATACGCGGTCACGCTGCCCAGCGCATCGGTGACCGTCTCCAGCCGCCCGTCGGGGTAGTAGGTGGTCGTGGCGACGGGATTGCCGCGCGGGTCGGTGCCGCTGCGGAAGAAGTGCGCCAGGGCGGGCGTGTCGTAGTAGTCGTACTGCACGGGCGCGGGCGTGTCGGGCAGATGCACCGCCACCAGGTCGCCCGCCGCGTCGTACTCGTAGCGGTAAATGTGGCCCATCGGGTCGGTGATGCGCACGATGCGCCCCTGGCTGTCGCGCACGAACGGCACGGATAGCCCGCTGCTGCTGGTGATACCATCCGGCGAAAACGTCAGCGTGTTGTCGTTCAGATCTCGGATCGACTTCAACACACCGTCCGCGCTCATCACGAACGCGCGGCCATACGGGTCGGTGTAGGTGAATTCGGTGACCGTCTCGGCGTACAGCGGGCCGGGGAAGCAGAACGTCTGTCCGCCGGACACCGTCAGCAGGTCGCAGCCGTTGGACTCCAGGCTGCCGTAGACGCCGGGCTCGGGCGTGTACTGCGGCAGCGAGAGGAAGCCGAAGACCCAGCTCGGCGTGTGCGGCGTGAAGTAGAACGTCTTGCGGCTGCCGTCCGGCATGGTCAGCGTGACGTTGTTGGCCGCGTCCACTTCAACGCGCGGGTTGGCGATGTCGAGCTTCCAGCCGTAGCCGAAGTCGCCCCGATAGTCGCGTTCCAGGCTGTCGTAGGTGCGGCCAATGGTGATGGGCAGGCCCGTCACCGGCACGACCAGGTCGGTGACGCTGAAACGCACCCGGCCCGGCTTGTTCTCGCCCTCGACGGTGACCATCACCGCCGCCGACTGCCAATCCTCGGCAACGGTATCAAAGCCGACCGCACAGAGCACATAGGAGTCGTTGGCCAGCAGCGTGGTGTCCAGCGTGACGATGGTCGCGCCGCCCGCGCCGGTCACGTTCTCGGCCAATGCGCGGAAGGCGTTCGGTACAAACTCCGGCCAGAGGTCCACCCGAACATGCGTCAGGTCGGCTTCTTCGGCGAGTGTAATTGGGACTTGGCCTAGCACGTGCGCTTCGTTGAGCGGCGCAGCGATGAATCCCTGGATCGCAGCCGGGTCACACAACGGCGCGGTCATCGCGGTCAGGATCATGGTGTCGCTGGCCCGGTACTCCCGGTCGTCGGCGGTCAGTTCGAGCACGTACTCGCCCGCTTCGCTGACCGTGACCTGTGGCGTGAGCGACGTCGCATCGTCAAACGTCACCTCGCCCGGCCCGGACACGACCCGCCACTGAACGTGTAGTTCGCCCACCGGCCAGCCGTCGTCGGTGGTGGTGGCATTGAGCGTGATGCTTCCATCCGGCAGCGGCAGCACACGATCCTGTCCTGCATCAACTTCCGGCGCTTCATTCGGCACTGGTGTCACCCAGGCGCGGGTTTCGTACAGGTTGTTGGCTTCGTCCGGTTCGGCGTAGACATCCGCCGGATCGACCCACACCCAGACCGGCAGCGCGGTCGTGCCCAGCGGCAGGCTGAGCAGCACGTCCTCATACGCGCCCGGCGTCAGGTCGATGGTCGTCAACACGGTGTCGAGCAGCGTGCCGCCATCGTGGGGATCGCCATCGTAGAAGGCGACCTCGGCTCCGGCAGGCACCGTTACCTGGCCGCCATTGCCAATGCGTACAGCCAGATCGGTGCGGTCCTCAAACTCCACCTCGCGCATGTACGACGCGGTCAGGTCGGGTTGAAGCGGGTCGGCCGTCGTCCAGGTGTTGTTGGTCTCGTCCAATTCGACTTGCAGGTGGTCGCTGTCAACGATCACCGTCAGAATGCTGTCGCGGAAGCTGAGCAGCGTGCCCTCGGCCAGCGGGAAGGTCACGCTGGTCGTTTCGCCCGGCAGCAGCACGGATTGCAGCGCGCCGCCCAGCAGCAGGTCGACCGTCTCGTCATATGTCCCGCTGCCGTCGCGGTCCTCGAACAGCCGCACGGTGTAGCCGCCAAAGGCTTCCGCCGTGCCGACGTTGCCAACATCGACCCGGATCTCTCCATGCGTTGCCAGCGTGTCGATGTCGAACACCATGCCGGACCGGTCCACGCCGTTGACCATCAAATCGGGGGACAGGTAGATCGTCGAGACGTAGGTGTTGTTGCGCTCGTTGAGCTCCGCAATCGCGTTCGCCTCGTCCACGACCAGCCAGGCCGGGCGCGCCGTCGTGCCCAGCGGCAGCGTCAGGCTGACGGTTTCGTACGCGCCGGGCAGGATCTCCCCGGTCGTGGCCGCCGTGCCGAGCACCACCGTGCCCGGCTGCGCCGGATCGCCCGAATAGACGGTGACGACCGCCCCCGGCGCGGCAGCGATTCCGCCCAGGTTGTTCACGCGCGCCGCCAGCGACAGGTCACCGCCGTTCACCGTTTGCTGGAGGTTGGAAACCGTCAGGTCCGGCAGGGTGTCGATGCAGGTCATGGGTGGGGCGGGAGGCAGGTCCGGGAGCACGTAGCCCGCCGTGCCCACCGTCAGGTCGTACAGCACCGGCGTCTCGCCCGTCGTGGCGCGCCGGAAGTTGGCCGTGATGCGCAGGTAGCGCCCAGCGGGCACGGCGATCTCGCCGCCGTTCTCGACGCCCGCCAGCGCGCTGAAGCTCGCGCCATTGGTGCTGCTGGCCGCGAAGACTTCGAGCAGGCCATCGTTGCAGCGGTTCTCGGTCCAGCCCAGCACGCCCCAAGACGCCCCCTCAATCCCGCTGTCGAAGACGACTTCCCAGTGCCCCTCGTCCGGCAGTTTGGTCAGCGTGCTGCCGGTCATGTCGCTGTAGTTGTACAGGGTGCCTCCCAGGTTGGCCGTCGTCAGGTCGACCGCGCCGACCGGCACGCCGCCGCCGCCCACCGGCCCGGCGTCGGGATCGATCCGCATCACCGTCCGGCTGTTGTGGTTGGTCACCCAGATCTTGCCGTTGACGTCCACCGCCGTCCCGGTGGGCATGTCGCCGACGCTGATGCGCCCCACCAGCGTGCCATCCGGCAGCAGGTGCGCGACCGAATCGCCGTCGGACTGCGCGATCCACACGTGGTCGTTGTAATCGACCACGCAGCCGCGCGCGTTGTTGTGGCCGTGCGCGTAGGTCGCCAGCAGGGTGCCGTCCGGTGCGAACTTGCGAATCTGGTTCCCCGTGTACGACGTATTCCAGACGTTGCCCTGGCTATCGATGCACAGGCCGTAGCTGTCATGGCTGTAGCCCTGCCAGTTGCCAGCGGTCAGCGGCAGCGACGTGTCCCAGCGCATCAGGCGCCGCGCCGACCAGATCACGCCGTTGCTGTCGATCAGGCCGCCGTAGCCGCCGTACCCAACCGAGGGTTCCTGGCGGATGATCTGCCCGGTTTCGCCGTCGATCAGGTCGAAGGGACGCGTGCTGTCACTGTCACCGGTGCGCCCGCTGACCCAGACGTTGTTGTCCTGGTCCACCGAGACGTGGCGCGTGCCGTTGGCCGACACGCGCACGTAGTGCAGGATGCACTCGTCCTCCGCCGTGGAGACGCCGCCGTTGGTGTCGGCCCCGCCCGCGTTCGGCCACAGCAGCAGGTCGTTGAGGCCGGTCGAGGTCTGGATCACGCCGTCGCCGTTGCGGTCCTCGCACTCGCCGTTTTCCAGCAGGCCGATCTTGGTCACGCTGTTCCCGGCACGGTTGGCGACCCACACGCTGCCGTAGTTGTCGACTGTCGTGCGCGATGGGTCTTTCGGCTGGCCGCTGGGCGACGTCCAGTATTCGCCCAGGACGTCCCCGTTGTTGATGTCGATCTTGGCGACCGTGCCCTTGCCGGACACAGCTACCCAGATGTACTCGAAGCGGTCCGGGTGGCCCTGCAAGCGCAGCTCGTCCGGCTGCTCCGCGTGATCCACGTGCTGGTACGCCCCCTCGTCGAAGTCGGCGTCGAGCGTGTAGGTGCGGTAGGCAACGGGGATCGGCTCCGGCCAGGCGTCACTGTTGACATTGTTCGTTTCGTCGGACTCGTAGATCACGTCCGCGCTGTCGATATGAGCGTAAATCTGCGTGCTACTTTCGGCGACCACCCCGCTCACGGCCACTGTGAGGGTGAGGCTGTCCCCAACCCCTAGCGGATCTGCTTCCACGCTGGCCAGCGCGGAGTCTATGCCTTCAGTATATAGACCATCCCCATCCACATCATCAAAGAAGGTGAGCGTGTACGGCTCCACGACTGGTCCCGGCCCCAGGTTGGTGATGTCCGCGCTCACGTCACCGGTAATTTCGCGCGTGTAACCACCCACCGTCAGTTCGCTGGCATCCACCGCCGTCACCGTCAGGTCTGGCGCAGGATGCACCGTGATCTGCAGCGTGTCGCCGGCGCTCAGCTCGCGGTCATCCGCGGTGAGACGCAGCAGGTAGACGCCCGGCTCGGTCAGCGTCACGGTCGGGTCCTCGAGTGTCGCATCATCCCATACCAGCGAATCCGGCCCATCGGTGAGTTCCCACAGCAGGGCCAGTGTGCCATCCGGCAACCCATCATCGGTTGCGGTCCCGTCCAGCGTCACCACGATAGGATCCGGCCCGGTCATGAACCATTCCAGGTCCGGCCCGGCATCCACCTGCGGCGGACGGTTGGCGCCCGGCGGCACCTCGCCCAGGCAGAAGGTGTGGAACACCGTGGTAGTTGCCGGTTCGAATGGCCCGTCAGCCACCCACTGAAGCTGCACGAACGGCTCGATCAGGACGTATGCCCCCGCTGCGTCAGGCGACACCGTCTGTTCCAGCAGTTCGCCCGGCGCCGGTGCGGTTGCGCCCTGAGCGACGGTGAACGCCCCGGCGTCGTTGCCGGTCAGTGCCAGCGACCACGGCCCGCCCGCGTCCAATGCATAGTAAGCGCTGGCAGTGAGGGGGTCGCCGGGATCGCTGGCCGCGTACATGCCGTTTTCGTCCCACGTCACGCGGTCCGGCGAGCTGTCGAGCCAGCCAAACGCATCGCCCCAGCGCCAGTCGTAGCACACCACGCCCGCCGGCAAGGTGGGGGTCGGTGTGTTGGTGGGGGTATGCGTCGACGTGAAGGTCGGCGTATTGGTTGGAGTATCGGTTGGCGTTGCCGTCGGCGTAAATGTTGGTGTAAAGGTAGGCGTCGCTGTTGGCGTATCGGTTGGGGTGGGCGTGTCCGTAAAGGTGGGCGTGAACGTTGGCGTATTGGTCGGCGTGTCGGTGGGAGTCGGGGTATCGGTTGGCGTTGCTGTCGGCGTGTCCGGAAAGGTCGGCGTGAACGTCGGGGTGGGTGTCGGTGCGGTGCACGCCAGGTTGTACGTCAGCGATTTGACGTGGTGGTAGGGCGCGCCGTACAGCGGCGCGGTCACCGTGCACAACGCCGGGTCGATCCGCACAAACCGCGTCTCGGTGCCCTGATGCACGCCGCTCACCAGCCCATCGGGGCCCCATTCCAGCGCCGGAATGACATCCCCCGGCAGCAGGTTCTTGCAGGTCCGGCTGAAATCGCCCGTCGCCGGGTTGTAGGCGTACAGATTCCGCCCGACCAGCGCGTACAGCAGCGAGCCATCCGCATTCCAGGCAATCGCCTCGACCTTCTTCCTGGTCGCGTACTGCGCCGTCGTCTGGCTGACGTCGTCCAGGTCGACCGTGACCAGCCCCACGTGCGCCACGAACATCCAGAAGCTGCCGTCGCCGGGGCGGAATGACGCCGCCACCTGGTCGCGGTAGCCGGTCGTGCCGAGCAGTGTCAGCGCGCCAGCCGCGTCCAATTGGTAAACCGGCCCCTCGTCCTGTACGCGATGGCCGCCCACCGCGTACAGCGCGCCGGTCACCGGATGGACGTCGACGCCTTCGATGTCGAGCCCGTCGTAGCGCGGTCCCAGGCCGGCGGACAGCCCCGTAGCCGTCTCCAGCCAGAAGAACTGGGATGCGCTCTGCCCGGTGTTGTCCACACCAATCAGCAGGCAGGCTTCAGGGTCGGGGGTGACCTCTGGCGTGACGGTGAGCGTCGCGATGGGCGTGGCGGTCGGCTCTGGCGGGGTGCAACTGCCCGTCTCGTCCGCATTCACGATCTGGGTGCCGAGAATCGCCGTGTTTTGACCGTCGATGGTCAGATACCAGCTCAGTTTCAGGCTCTGGGAGTACACCGTATTGACCGGATTCGGGTTAGGATTGTCCCAGCCCTGGGCGGATTGCAGCCGCTTGCCGGAGGCGTTGGGCTTTTTGTAGGCCGCCCAATCGTACCGCAGCTTGACCTCCGGATTCGTGCTCAGCGGCACTGGATTGGGATTGCTAATGGACCACTCGGTGCTGCCTGTCCCGTTCCAGTGCTGCACCCAGCACGCGCTAGGTGGCGTGTAACCGGGCAGCGCGCCCGGCGTGGCCGTCGGCTGGGGGCAGCGCGGCGGTGATCCGGCAGTCGCCTTGATCCGCCCCTGCACCTGGATCGCTTCGATCCACAGCGCGCCGTCGCCGTTGGTCACCGTCAGCACGTGCTCGCCATCCGGCAGCCCGGCGAAGCGCACCTGGCGCCCATAGGTGTACTGCGCGGCGTATCCGTCCGCGACCTGGGTCGCGCTCCCGTCCAGTTCGACGCTGAACGTCCGCCCTTCGGGTCCCGCCGCGTAGATCACGGCGATGCCGGTCCCCTCGAACGTCACCGTCATGGTCGAGCCCGGATCCGCGCTGCCGGTCAGGCTGCCCCCGGCGGCTTCCCGCACCGGGAACGGCTGCCAGTGGCCGCAGCCATAACCGACCGCCGCGTCGCTATCGGCATAGGTGGTCCAGGCGTTTTCCGGCGGGATCATGGCCTGGGCCTGAGGCTGCTCTGAGGGCTCCGCAACCGGCGGGTCCAGCACGGCGCCCTGCACCTGGATCGCTTCGATCCACAGCGCGCCGTCGCCGTTGGTCACCGTCAGTACGTGGTTGCCGTCCGGCAGGTCGGCGAAGGTCAGCGCGTGTCCGTAGCTGTACTGCGCCGCCTGGCTGTCGCCGGTTTGTGCCGCGCCATCGACCTGGGCCGTGAAGGGCCTGCCCTCGGGTCCTCTGGCGTAGATCAGGCGGATGCCGGTCCCACTGAAGCGCACGGTCAGGGTCGCCCCGGCACCGGCGGTTCCCGTCAGCGTGCCCCCCGCCGCGCCAGCGACCTGGAAACGCTGCCAGGCGCCGCCAGCGTACAGCAGGCGGGCGTCGGTATCCTGTACCGTCAGCCAGTCGCGAGCGAGCGTCGTTTCCGGCGTTTCGGTCACGGTTGGGGCTGGCGGCATCACCGGGACGGTCTCGCTGGCCGGAATCGTGGGATTGAGGGCGGGAGGCGTCGTCGGCACAGGGGTGGGAATCCACAGCGCCGGTTCGGCCAGCAGGCCGATGTCGTCGAGCTGCCACACGGCGCCCGGAGTGTCCGGGTCTGCATCGGGCGCGACCGCGAATCGCAGCCGGACGCTCTGCCCGGCGAAAGCGCTCAAATCGACTGTGCGCAGGGTCCAGTCAGCAGACCCGCTCGCCGCGCCCTGCCCGACCGGCTGCCACAGCCCATTCCCCGTCTCGACCTGCACGTGCAGGCTGTCCGGGCTTTGAACGGGGGTACGCTGCCAGTAGGTCAGGGTGATCCGGGCCTCGGCTGGCAGCCCGACCGGTTGGACGAGTTGCAGCAGGGCATGGTCCACGCTTCCCTGAGGACCAGTCGCCCACAGCCAGAGTCCTTCATGTGCGACGTCCGTCTCGCTGCGGGTCCAGCCGCCGGTCATGGACCAGAGACCTGCATCGACCTCGGCTCCATCGGCCAGCAGCCACGCTGGCGCGCTCACCGGCGGCACCAACGTAGCCGGTGCGGTTGGCGGCAGGACGGTATCGGTCGGCGGGGCGGTGGGCAGCGGCGTGTCCGTCGGAATCGTGGTGGCGCTGGGAAGACCGGTCGGCGTGTCCGTCGGGATCGCGGTCTCAGTGGCCGTGGGCGTCACGGATGCCGTCGCCGTGGGGGCGGCAGCCGGCGGCGGCGACTCGGGTGGATGGGTCGCTACGGGCGGCGGTGGTGTCCCGTCCTGCGCGTGTGCCTGCGGGACGAGACCACGGAGCGGCGTAGCTAGCATGGCGATGATGAGACAGGTGGTGACGCTGGTTCTCAGAACACGAAACCCGGAGTGTGACATGTGGCCCCCTGCGCGCAGCATGACCGGTCCGCATCTACAAGCGCCAACCTTGCCCGATCCGCGTGGTTAACCCGGCAAACATCGCCCGACCGATCCGGCAAATCGACGACCAGCCCCAGGAGTGCTGTCGTGAGGGTGTGGTGGGTGGGGAGGTGATTTGTGAAATTTGTAAACGCAGACTCTTAATATAGGTGAAATATCTTTTACTTATATGGTCGTACTCTAGGATGGTTTGAGCCCGCGCTCAATAGTACGGTGTTCCTATTGATGCGGTTGGGGTGAGTGGTTACGGGAGGCTGTGAATCAGCTCCGAGGTGTGCCAAAGCGTCTGCCCGCCTCCGCCAGCCGGATTGAGCTGGTTACCCTCACGGTCTGGTTGTCACCGGATGCCCCACAGCCGAAGCTCTCAATGGCTTCAGCTACCTGACCGAGAGCAGGATGGCGCAGTCCGTACGGTTTCTATTGACTACCTGCCTAACAAGCGTGCAGTTGATGCCAGTTTGCTCGTCCGGTTAGTCAAGGAGCGTATTCACGTCGAAAGTGACGTGAACGATAAACCGCCCTGCTCCAGGCCGGTATCCCGCACCAGCAAATCGTGATGGCCCATGCAGGCAAGTCCATTGAAGAGCCAGCAGCTTGAGCGCTCGCCCTGGTTCCTCAACCGATGAGGAATCACTTGCTCTGTCGGTCATGGTGCTTTCCCTCAATTCCGCCGACCATGGATGATTTGGGAGACACGCTGCTCAGAAATGTCAAAAGCGGCAGCTAACTCGCCGACGGTCTCACCTTGCGTGTAGCGGGCGCGAATTTCGGCGTTACGTTCCGCTTTTTCGGGGACAAGATCGTTCTGTGGTTCGGTGGGAAACGGGCAGTCGTAGAGCATGGCGAGGATGTGGAACGCGGCCAGCCAGATATCGAAGCAAGCTGTGGGTTCGAAGCCCCTCAAGACCGGGGACTCCACCTGAAATGATAATGGTGAAAACCGCATTGCTGCTCGCGGGGAGCACCATTTTGCAGGCGATGCTGGTGCGGTTGCGTGGCGATTGTATTTCATCTCATTCCGAATAGGAATTCGGAACGCATGCGTATGTCAGCCAGCCTGGGTAAGAGCTTTGACTAGCGACACCCAAGACCCGCGAACATCAACCTCGTTGACGTTTGAACAACAACCCATCCCCAAGCGGAGGGAAAGGAGAAAAGCTGTTTCCATCCCTCCGCTTGCGTGGAATGAGCAAGGGCATTGCACTTCTTCACATGTTTCTACGGCATTGGCAAGCCGGGCGTGCCGACGTCAAACTTCAGCACCGCTGGTCCAAGGCTGTTTTCTGGTTCAGGCGGCAGAACCGCATAGTTCGTAATAAAGAGACTTGCGCGATTCGCTTCGAGCGTACCGAAGGCAAGGCTGGCTCCATTCCAGAGACCGTCTTCCTCATCCAGCAGCAGTTCGTGCGTACCATCACCAGGATTGATGACAACAAACTTATGCTGAAGCACCAGCAAGGCATAGACATTTCCCTCTTCGTCCAGGGCGATGCCATCCATGGCGTAAAGTTCTTCCCCGGAATTGCATTCGGGATCGCCGGCAATTACTTCAGGTTCCCCGGCGCTGCCATCTTCCAGAATGGGCACATACACCAGCAGCCCATTCCCCGTATTCGCCACATAGAAGCCACTTTCCCATAGCGCAATCCCATTCGCCCCGACTGCGTCCTCTTCGCTACACCCGGCTAGCAGTTCATGGGAGATCCAGGGCTCTGCTTCCGATGAACCGTCAGGTGCCATCCGCCAGATACTTCCCAAGATTGAATCTGTGGCGTAGAGATTTCCCTCATCATCAAACGCCAACCCATTCGGAACCGCCATATTTTCTGTACCAGGGATGCGTTCCGCACCCTCATCAGTCACACGATAGACTCCAACATTCGGTTGACCAGGATCTGGCATCGCGAAGTAAACGCCGCCTTCAGAATCAACCGTCAATCCGGCGATAGCGGGCCCTTCCGGGTACTCGACAAGTAGGGTTTCGGTACCGTCCGGGCTGATTTGATACAACGCCCCGTAGCCACCACCAACGAAGAAAGGCGGTCCAAGGCTGACGAATATGTTGCCTGAATTGTCAATCGCGATCCCCTCTGGGAGATGATTTGGTGACTCGTCAAACGCCTTATGCACTTCTACGGGGCCGTCGGCCATTACCGGCATATTCGTGATCACCCCTGCGCAAAGCAATAGCACTACGGTTGCTACAGAAATTCGCCTACGCATGTTGTCCTCCTTGGCAACGATGGATGAGATCGGCTTGCTTTTTGAAACGGCTCGAACACTCACTATATGTTGCTGAGACTCTCCTTGGGAACCTAAGTCATCATGGCACCTCGCTGCTCTGTTAGCGGGCTGCTGATTGATCTTGGTTGGCCAGACTGTTCCAGACTTCCTCGATCAACCAGCATTGAATTCAGCGTAGCAAAACACGGGGTGTAGTTTCATTACCCCAAGGGGTGATTTTGATCGGAGCAGGGATTATTATTGAGTGTATTTCTTATCGCCTCAGACCAGAAGGTTCAGTTGCCGGGCTTTACCAACAGCCTGGGTGCGACTTTTCACATCTAGTTTGTCAAAGATGTGATTGACATGTTTTTTCACGGTATTCACACTGATATGGAGCTGGCTGCCAATTTCCTGATTGGTGTAGCCAGCGATGATCAGCGCCAAGACATCGTATTCGCGTGGCGTGAGGGGAACAACAAGCATCTGGGATGAAGCTGGAAGAGAGCTTGCCTGAGGAGTGAACAGGGCAAACATCTGCCTGATGACTGTCTCAAGATCGCCAACCTGATCGCGTTCTTGCGCCACTGCAAGGATATCATGCGGCAATTCTGTCCTCAATCCGCTTAGCAGTTCCTCGGCTGCCGCCTTTGTATCGGCGTGGCTAGCAGAGTGAGCAAGGCAGAGCATGAGTAGTTCTACCGCACGTGCGCCATCTTGTTCTGCAGCAAACATTTCCGCACCCGCAACCAACACATCAAGAAGCACAGGGCGCACCCCAATTCTGGTTCCGCATCGCAACGCCTCGTGGAAACATTGGCGCGCCTCTGATAGGTCCCGTTTTCGGGTAGCAACACGTCCGAGACTGCTTAGCGTGTGAGCGACCCCCAATTCCCAACTGATTTCCCGGCAAAGTGCAAGACTTGTTTGCAGGTATTGGCTCGAAAGCTCATAGTCCTTGAGGCCGTAAGCAGCTCGCCCCAGCCCCAACAGGCTTATGGACTCTTGCCAGCGATGGGAACCTTTCTGAGCCATTAAGAGACCTTGCCGGTAATATTGCTGCGCTTGCCTGAACTCGCCCAGTGAGCAGAAAAGGTTGCCCAAAGTTATGACTGAAAACGCGATGACGCGTGGATCGCCAACCTCATGCGCGATCGTCAGACTCGACTCAAGGAACTGTTTTGCTTCGCGATAATCGCCCATAGCATGTGCGACTTGCCCCAGAAAACGATAAACAAGAGACAAGTGCCATCGACTTCCGAGATGAGTCAAGCTATCCAGGCTTTCTTGAAGGTGCTGCTGTGCGAGTTCGTAATCTCCCAGAACGTATTCGATATCCCCTAACAAGCTGGTAGCCATGGCAACACCCAACTGGTGATTGATGGCCTGGAAACGCGCGAGCACTTCGTGCTGGAGCTGCCTTGCCTTGTCGTATTTCCCTAATACACCGTTTATGATGATTAAATTAACCAGACCATATGTCAGTGTGACTTCATCTCCAGCTTCCTCAGCAAGTGCGATGCACTCTTCAGATGATTCTGCGGCTTCCTTGAACTTACCAACAGCGGATAGCAACCTGTTCAAATGTCCCAGGGCGTGTGCGATTTCCCCAACGGCGTGTAGTGGCCGCAGTATGGAGATTGCTTCTCGCAGGCACTCTTCTGCACGTTTCATCTCACCAAGATTGTGTAAGAGGTTGCCCTGCCCTGCCAGTGCGATCCCAAGAGCAAGTCCCTGTGTGCCTATTGGTTGACTAGTACGCAGCACCGTAACTGCCTGCTCCAGAGCGCATGCTCCCTCCTGGTACCAATTCCGAAAATCGTAGTATTCCGCCAGGCAGCGTGCCATCAACCGTAGCTGTTCGCTTCTGTGGCGTTCGATCGCGCAAGCCCAGGCGACTCGCACATTATCAATTTCCTCTTCGATTTCTGAAACTGCGTGATCTGACTGTTGAGTGCGAAACTCACCACCGCGCAGATGAAGGAACTCAGCATAATAGTCGCAATGGCGATCAAGAACATCTCCTCGTTGGTCTGGAACTTCATTGAGTTTTTCTTCCGCAAACTGCCGGATCAACTCATGCATTTTGTAACGCCCTGAGGTCTCTAGAGTCAACAATGATTTGTCGACTAATGACGCCAGTGCCTCAGCAGTCATCCCTGCAACATAGGTAGCAGCGTCACTTCGGAACCCACCTGCGAAAACCGATAATTTGCTGAATATGCTGCGTTTGTGTTCATCGAGCAACTGCCACGATTGGTCGAAGACTGCTATCATACTTTGATGACGGGCTGGCACATTTTGTAGCCTAGTGTCAAGGAGTCCGTGCTGTATTCGTGTCGCCAGATCTTCGCATGAGAGCACACTGAGCCATGAGGCTGCCATTTCTATCGCAAGCGGCATTCCCTCCACCAGCGTGCAGATCTGGACAATGCAATCTTGCTCACCAGCCAAGCTGAGTTGAGGATGCGCTCTGCGGGCGCGTTCAATGAGTAGCTGAATTGCGTCATAGTCGTCGGGTTCGTCCCTGCTGTCAGCGTCGGGGACCGAGAGTCCCGCAACCACGTACCGCCATTCCTCTTGCAGATTTAACGCTTCGCGGGATGTGAGCAGCAGTTTGGTAGCTGGGGCAGCCTCTAAGATGTCAACCACCAGGCGAAGTCCTTCGTGGTCAAGAAGTTGTTCATAGTTGTCGAGCACCAGGAGCATAGCTTTATCACGAAGATTATTGATTAACTGCTGATAGGGATCTTCCATTCCCTGGATCGGCAGCTGGATAGACTCGGCAATTGTAGGTATCGCCAAATTGGTAGACCTCACTGGCTGCAAACTGGCAAGCCAGACTCCATCAGCGAAATGTGATACCTGTGTCTCTGCCACGGCAATCGCCAACCGCGTTTTGCCAATCCCACCGGGCCCGACCAGTGTTAGCAGTCTACAAGCCGGCGCATCCAATAATGCTTTGAGCTCATTGATCTCGGTTTGTCTTCCGACGAAGGACGTGGGTTGTTGGGGGAGATTAGAGGTTACCATGATCTAATCCTTCATCTCTCCGAATCACAATTCCCATCTATTTGATGGTGCGACCGGTGGTGGCTTTCAGCCGAACCGCCAGTACCACCAGCGGCAGTTTTCCCCTGGAGTTGATCGCGGTTCAATTCACATAGATATATGGAGTTTTTTGGGGGTACGCACATTTTAGCCGAGGATCATCTCCTCCCACTCTACCCTGTTTGATAGCTCTTGACAGCAAAAAAGCGGACTGTGCTCTTTCCTGAAACTTCACGCGTCTAGAAACGCTATATCCTTTCCGGATTATGCCTTATTTTCTTCATTGCCGATATACTTATAATATAAAACAGCAACGCAGTTCACCTTGTTACTTCACGTCAAGTTGTTCAAGACTGGGATGTCGCCGCCTTGGTCTGGATGAAGTTGTTCTCTATATGCATGAAGAAGATGCCTGCGCGACGGCACAAGACAAACTGGAGACAACCGACTTGGATTTAACCTGTGAAGAACGTCTTTCCGACTCCCCGTTTGTGGAGTTGGTCTGGCGTAGCTCCAGTGAGCGGGCCGGTCCGTTTTCCTCGATGGCCGAGATTCACGGCGGGATCGTGGTGACGAAGTACCAGGGCAGGACTACGGTGACGATCCGCGGACCAGAGACCCGGGCGACACCCGCTAATAGTCCGGCGGGAGCTGAGCATGTTGGCATTCTGTTCAAGCCCGGCACGTTTATGCCGCTGTTGCCTCCGGCCAGGATACTGGATCGTCACGACGTAAACCTGCCGGAAACGACCAGCCAGTCCTTCTGGCTGCATGGGTCTGTCTGGCAGCCGCCTGATTTTGAGAACGCCGACACATTTGTGGACCGCCTGGCACACGAGGGCTTGCTGGCGCACGACCCGGTGATAGGCACTGTGTTACGGGGCGAGCCGGTACACCTGACCCCCCGCACGATCCAGCGTCACTTCCTGCGCGCGACCGGGCTGGCACCTCGCACACTGCGGCAAATCGAGCGCGCCCGCCACGCAACAACGCTCTTGAAGCAGGGCCTCTCCATTCTCGACACGGTCTACGAGGCCGGTTATTACGATCAACCGCATCTAACACGCTCCCTGAAACACTTTGTCGGGCTGACGCCCGCGCAACTCATCAATACCGAGCGGTCCGAGTCCCTGTCGTTTCTGTACAAGACAACGCCCTTTTTGTTGAACTACGATACAAGTATTCGATAGATCAGCAAAAGGAAAACAGACATGAGAAAGCAAACCATCATCGGTGCCTTCGTCAGTGCGCTCATTATCCTTGGCTTTGGATTCGTATCGCGCGATCTCTTTGGCAAGAGTAGAGGCCAAGTAAGTGCTCAGAAGGGTGCCGGCAACTATGCCTCGGTCAACGGGCTCGAGCTGTACTATGAGGTTTACGGCGAGGGGCAACCGCTGATTTTGCTGCATGGGGGTCTGGGCGGTATCGTGGATTTCAGCCAGCTTATCCCAACGCTAGCTGAATCCCGGCAGGTTATTGCCGTCGAACTACAGGGGCATGGACATACCGCCGATAGTGACCGTCCGATGAGCTTCGAATCCATGGCCGATGACATCGCCGCCTTGATCGACTATCTTGGATACGAACAGGCCGACCTCCTGGGCTATTCCCTGGGGGGTGGGGTCGCGCTTCAGACCGCCATTCGCCACCCGGAGGTAGTGCGCAAACTGATACTCGTCTCAACCCCCTACCGGCAGGCGGACATCTTTCCTGAGTATCTGGCAGGCATGTCAGCCATGAACGCGCAGGCGGCTGAGGCAATGCTGGAGACCCCGATGTACCAGTTCTACGCCAGCGTTGCACCCAATCCGCATAACTGGCCGATCCTTGTCACCAAGCTCGGCGATCTGCTGCGCCAGGATTACAACTGGTCCGACGATGTGGCGGCACTCTCCATGCCGACGCTGATTGTCGTGGGCGATTCTGACCTGATCCACCCTGCGCCCGCCGTGGAGTTGTTTGGACTGCTGGGCGGTGGTGTGCCGGGCGATTTCGCCGGCTTACCTCACTCACAGCTTGCCATACTGCCGAGCACGACCCATTTCACCATACTATCTCGCGGCAATCTCCTGCTGCCCCTGCTCACGCCATTCCTCGACGCGCCCCTGACTGAGGCGGGGTAACGCGATACGCTCCCAGGTTTTCGCGCCGGACTGCAAGCTGATAGTGTTTCGCTCAGACAGGCAGTCTCTGCCGCAGAGAGGCACCATAAGATTCTGAGCAGTACATCGTGAATGTCGTTTCCGTACAAGACCGTGCCTGTGAAATGATCTATCCTGTAAAAGCAAGCAGCGATCCATAGCAGCGAAGGCTATCGGCAACAAAGCTAAAACCCGGCTCTGGAGAATTTCGCGACCTAATCCGATCTCAACGTGCCATAAGCGATTTTCATCAGGAGATTCCATGAAAACAGTAACTTCAATCGACGGCACCCAGATTGCATACGAAAAACAGGGACAAGGCCCAGCCGTTGTCCTGGTTGATGGTGCCCTGTGCTACCGGTCATTTGGCCCGATGTCCCAACTAGCCCAATTGCTCGCGCCGCGCTTTACCGTCTATCACTACGACCGGCGCGGTCGCGGAGATAGCGGTGACACCCAGCCCTATGCGCTGGAGCGCGAGGTCGAGGACCTGGCGGCCCTTATCGATGTGACAGGCGGAGTCGCTTCCGTTTTCGGCATCTCGTCGGGGGCATGCCTGGCGCTCGAAGCAGCGCTCAGACTCGGAGGCAAGATAACTAAGCTCGCCCTGTACGAACCGCCATATAACTCCGATGCGACTGCCAGACATGCATGGAAGGAATACGTTCAGCAGCTAACGGCATTGCTGGCAGCGGAGCGCCGGGATGATGCAGTCGCGCTCTTTATGACACTGGTAGGCACCCCTGCCGATCAAATCGACGGGATGCGCCACGCGCCAATGTGGCCGCTGTTCGAAGCCATAGCGCCCACGCTCGCCTACGATGCCGCGATGATAGGAGCCGATCGCTCCGCGCCAACCGATCGGGCGGACCAAGTGACTGTGCCCACCCTGGTCATGAACGGCAGCGCGGGTTATGCGTTCATGCATGACACGGCAGCGGCGCTGGCGCGAGCCATCCCTGAGGCGCGCCATCGGATATTGGAGGATCAGACGCACGACGTAAATCTGGAAGTTCTCGCCCCGATTTTGGCGGACTATTTTTCAGAGGAGTAAGCATGTCCTTCCAAGCTTATCTGGATAACATCAAAGCCAAAACTGGCAAGACACCTGACGACTTCCGAGTCATCGCCGAAGAGAACGGACTTCTCCAGGAAGGTACCAAGACGAGCCAGATTGTAGCGTGGCTGAAGGCAGACTTTGATCTGGGGCATGGGCACGCTATGGCGATTGTTCAAGCATGGAAATCAGCCACCCACCCGAAGTCAAGCCTTGAGGAGCAAATCGACCGGCATTTTGGCGGCAGCAAAGCGAGTTGGCGCAACGTCTACAATCAACTGGTGGACGACTTGCAGCAGTTCGGTCCCGATATCACCATCTCGCCCACGCAGAGTTACATCAGCCTCGTGCGCAACGGCAAGAAATTCGCTATTGTGCAGGTGACATCTGATAGAATGGACCTCGGCATCAAACTGAAAGGAAAGCCAGCCGAAGGCCGTCTGGAGGAAGCGGGCAAATGGAATGCCATGGTCACACACCGGGTGCGGCTTGATGATCCCAACGATCTCGATCCTGAGGTTATCGTCTGGCTCCGTCAAGCCTATGACAAAGCATAGGGCGATAGTGTTTCGTGGCCAAACTGGACACGTATCGCTTTAACGAGCGTTCTTTTGAGCGACAAAATCTTGACCTTGACCCAAAATCAGCCCTGGAGGACTACTCAGGGCTGATCATAATCTACTTTTCACGTCCGCGTTTGGCTCGCTGTCGACACCGGTTCGATTAGCACATGCGCCGCCGGCCACCTAAGGGCGATGATTCCGGCAGCACGGTCCCGCACACTACACAGCGCCGCTCACGGCGGCGGTCACTTTTGGGATGTACCATTCCCATTGCATCTGAGAACTGAAAGATTGCTGATGACTACGGCATTAGATTCTGGTCGTGCATCCGGTTCGGCGTACAAGCGATCCAACTGCATTTCCTGATATATGGCCAACCGCCCGTCCGCCTGCGTCATTGCCACCAGCGTTTCTTTGCGACGGGCATTTGCCTTGCGCAGCGCATCCTGTAACGCGTTGGCGTAAAACTGTGACCAGCCGGGTAACTGCTCCAGTTCGGCAGTCAGGATTTGCCAATCCGCCAAAGCGGGCTGATAAGCATGTTTGGTCGCATGGCGTTGTTCGATGGCCTCAACGATCTGGCCTTTGGGGACGTAAGCTGTATTCAACACGACGAGTGGGGAATGACTGCCTCCAGCCAGGGGAAAACACTCTACTCGAAACCAAGTAGAGCTACCTGGATGTTCCCCGCTAAGGCCACCGATGTGCACATGCCCATGCTGGCATACAAGAGCTGCCTGGAAGTGGAGTTGTACCCAGTGTTGCCAGTGCCTGCGAAAACACCACCTGCTCGATTTCAGCCGGCAGCACCGTCGCCGGCAGCAGACACAATCCTGAAATCAGCCGTGTAACCGAACCCGGATAGCGGGAAATCGTTGTGGACGAGAACTGGTCGCGCGTCGGCTTGGGTCCAATGGAACGCACAGCCACTTGGCACGCAGCCCGGTATGCGGACTGTCGTTGGTCTTGCGTCAGAGGACGAAGATTCTCAAGCATGACTGTCCCTCCCTCAATTCCGCCGACCATGGATGATTTGGGAAATACGTTGTTCGGAAATGTCAAAAGCGGCAGCTAACTCGCCGACGGTCTCACCTTGCGTGTAGCGGGCGCGAATCTCAGCGTTGCGTTCCGCTTTTTCGGGGACAAGATCGTTCTGCGGTTCGGTAGGAAAGGGGCTGTCGTAGAGCATCTCGAGGATGTGAAACGCGGCCAGCCAAATATCGAAGCAAGCTGTGGGTTCGAGTCCCCTATGGGGCACAAAGGGGCACGGCTTGCTTCATCCCTTGATATAGATGAGCAAGCCGTGTTTTTCAATTTCAAGCTTCAACGCTTGCCCCGAATGCATCCCTTCTCAGCCCAATTGCGTACCCAAATCAGTAAATATAATCGGTGAATAGTGATCCATCGATCAGGTGACTCACTGATCGGTTGTCGAAAACAAAACGGGTTGATCGTCTCCGTTTACATTTGTTCATTCCAATTCGTTGGGTTTACGGTCACTCGAATCGGACGTCAAATTCGCCATGAATTCTGGGTCACGATTCAGGTTGTTGGCCAGTACACGTGAAATTACAATCAGAAAATCCGCGAAACCTCTTTCGATTTCTGGATCGACAAACTCGTCGCCCAAACCTCGGCACACCTGATGCGCAAAGTTCCTCAACACGTCAGCCGGTGGTGCAACATATTCGACATTCTTCTACATTGGCATTGTCTCACTCATTCCCACAGTACTCCCTCTAGCTCCAGAAAACTCCCATACCGTCAAAAAACTCGATCCGAGAGAATTATGCTCTGACCGAATATTTCCGGTTATTGTCCACAAACCGGATGATGTCAAGCAAACTGATCCATCGATCAGGTGGATCATACTCAAACCATCATAAACACCACTAGTGGTTGACCACAGCGAATTCTAAGGATAAAGACGTGCGAGCTTGGTACGTGCCTGGTGCACATCAAAGCACCAGTGAATCATCGCTTCTTGCTCATTGCGTTTGGCAGCCCAGGCCAATGTTTCCTGATGAAGCTG
>JAHDLB010000062.1 GCA_018432315.1 Anaerolineae bacterium | reverse complement strand
CCGCTGAGCATCACGGCGCTGAAGGACGCCATCAACGCCATGCTCAAGTTCCCCGGAGACAAGGACAAGCCGCTGAACAACATGCCGGTGTGCCTGGTGGTCCCGACCACGCTGCAGATCGCGGGCGCGCGCATCCTCAGCTCGGAGTTCCTCATCGTGTCCGGCGGCGACGCCACGACCGGCGCGCTGCCGGTGGCGCAGCCGTCGCGGACGGGCGTGGAGGGGCTGCTGGTGCTGGTGGTCGATCCCTACATCCCGGTCCTCGACCCGGTCAACGGGCACACCTCGTGGTACCTGTTCTCCGACCCGCGGCGCATCCACGCGGCGGAGTACGCCTTCCTGCGCGGGTACGAGCAGCCGCAGGTGTTCAAGCGCATGGCGAACGCGATGCGGCTGGGCGGCGGGCAGGTCGAGGAGGACTTCGACACGGACAGCATCGGCTACAAGGTGCGGCACGTGTTCGGCGGCAGCCACGCGAACGCGGCGGGCGGCTGGCGCGCGGCCTACTGGAGCGACGGCTCGGAGGCGTAAGCCCGGCCTGAGCGAGAGGGTGACGTTCCTGCTGGACGCTTCGACCAGGTCCAGCAGGAATAGACCGGAAACGAGGATGAGATGGCACATCTATGCATCAACTGCAACGCACCGGCGGTTCAGCGCAGCGGCGACCGGTTCACCTGCAAGAAGTGCGGCTACCGCTGGGACGTGGCGCACGAGCAGGCCAACGCGGCGTTCCTGGCGAGCCAGGGCCGCCAGCCGGCTGAATCGACTGCTGAGCCCTCCGGCAAGACGATGGGCGAGCCGACCGACGAAGATCACCTGGTGGCTGCGCTGGTCAAGTACACCGTGGCGGACATCGACGAGCTGGCCGGCGCTGCCGGCGTGGACCTGGGCGACGCGCGCCTGAAGCACGAGAAGGCCGCAGCGCTGATTCGCTCTGGGAAGATCGCGCTGGACGAGACCGGCGCGGTGATCGTCGTCGAAGACGGCGAAAGCGAGTAACCGATGGGCGCGTACACCACCGGGGCGGACGTGTTCGGGCTGCTGCTCGACCTGGGCGTGGGTCCGGTCGCACGGATGACCGAAGCCGACGCCGAGCAGATCATCGCCGGGCTGGAGGGCGAGGTCAACGGCATCCTGAAGGCCCAGGGCTACGCGGCGGTGCCGGCCACCGGCAGCGCCGATCGCGCCCTGCTCGGCCAGCAGGTGCGGATGAAGGCCGCCGCGCGGGTGTACGTCACGCTGCACCAGCCGCAGCGCTCGCCGGACTGGGT
>JAHDLB010000018.1 GCA_018432315.1 Anaerolineae bacterium | reverse complement strand
CGGACGGTGGTTGGTGACTGTAGCGGTGGGGGTACACCCGGTCCCTTCTCGAACCCGGTAGTTAAGCCCGCCCGCGCCGATGGTACTGGGGGGGCAGCCCCCTGGGAGCGTAGGTCGTCGCCAACTCATCCGACCTCATTTTTTTCTACCCCTGCTCGCTTTTCCCACGCGCTTTTTCCCCTTCGTGCACTTGGCCAAACCCACCAAACCTCGAATTTGGAAATCTCATAACCTGTGTTATCTTTAAAGGCGTTAATCCTGATTTTTATCAAACGTAACCAGTTTGACACCTTTTTCGCTTTATGCTAATCTCTGGATGCTTGTTCTAATCTGAACAATTAGCGTCTGACAAACTTCGTGTTACGGAGATGCTTACCGTGCTATCAGATTATGCCCCCATTGCGGCTCTGCTCATTCTCACCGTTGGCATGAGCTCCCTGATCCTGTTCATGTCGCGCATTTTCGGCCCTTATCGCCCTACGGCGCGTAAGCTCGCTCCCTACGAGAGCGGTATGCAGCCCTTCGGCCAGGCCATCCGCCGTATTCCGGTGAGATTCTACCGTGTGGCCGTGTTGTTTATTCTGTTTGATATCGAGGTTATTTTCTTCTTACCCTGGGCAGTTATCTTTCGCGATTTGCGCGTCTATGGGCTGGTTGTGATGGGGGTCTTCTTCTTCGTGTTGACAGTTGGTTTTGTGTACGAGTGGAAGGTTGGAGGCCTGGAATGGGAGTAACGCCGAAACTCGGGGAACTCGGAGTCGTGACAACACGCCTCGAGGATGCTGTGAACTGGGCACGCACGCGTGCCATGTGGCCCATGCTGTTTGGCCTGGCATGCTGCGCGATCGAAATGATGAGCACGCAGGCTTCGAACTATGATATGTCCCGTTTTGGCATGGAGCTGATGCGTCCCAGCCCTCGCCAGAGCGACCTGATGATCGTGGCGGGCCGCGTAACGCGTAAGATGGCTCCCGTCTTGCGTCAGTTGTATGATCAGATGCCAGAGCCCAAGTGGGTGCTCAGCATGGGCGATTGCGCGTCGTGTGGCGGTGTCTTCAACAACTACGCGATCGTCCAGGGCGTGGACGAAATCGTGCCGGTGGATGTGTACGTGGCGGGCTGCCCGCCGCGCCCGGAACAATTGATTCACGGCATCATCACGCTGCACGAGCGCATCAAGCAGGAACGTATTGCCGATTGGGCGTAGGTATCGTCCGTTGTTGGCGGATTTACTCCATAGTTGAGAGAGTGTTGCATGACGAAACTTGACCCCATAGAAGCTCTGCAAGCCGCTTTCGGCGATGCGATCGAGGATGTTTCGACGTTCCGCGGCGACACCACCGTCGTCGTGTCGGCAGCGAAGATCGCGGACATTGGCCGATACTGCCTTCAGACCGAGGGGCTCGAATACAACCTGCTCTCGGACGTCACCGGCATCGACTATTATCCGCAGGAGCCCCGGTTTGCGGTCGCTTATCACCTGTATTCGCTGCCCCACAATCGGTCGCTGCGCCTGAAAGTCTACCTGCCCGGTGATGATCCTGTGGTGCCCAGCGTGACGCCGGTGTGGCCCACCGCGAACTGGTTCGAGCGCGAAATCTACGACCTGCTGGGCGTAACCTTCACCGATCATCCCGACTTGCGCCGGATTCTCATGCCGGAGGGCTGGGACGGCCACCCGCTGCGCAAAGATTACCCGCTTGGCTACGAAACCGTGCAGTTTTCGTTCAACTTCGACGAAGTCGACCGGCACAAGCCGTACGCAAAAGAATAGCACTTCGATGACGGAAGCGAGACGACGATGAGCGTACAGGAAGAAACTGTCTGGCAGGGGGATGTCGAGAAGCTCAGGGGCCTGGTATCCGATCGCGCCTTGAGCGGCGAGACGATGGTCTTGAACATGGGGCCGCAGCACCCAAGCACACACGGCGTGCTGCGTTTGCTGCTCGAGCTGGATGGCGAAGACATCGTGAACTGCATTCCGGATATTGGCTTCCTCCATACCGGAATCGAGAAGAACATGGAGGCCAAACGATACGAGCAGTCCATCACTATGACCGATCGCATGGACTACCTCAATCCGCTGGGGAACAACCTGGCGTACTGCCTTGCCATGGAGAAGCTGATCGAGTTGGACGTCCCGCCGCGCGCCCAGGTGATTCGCGTGCTGCTGGCCGAACTCACGCGGATCAACAGCCATCTGGTGTGGCTGGGCACGCACGCGCTCGATATCGGCGCGATGAGCGTCTTTCTGTACTGCTTCCGCGAGCGCGAGAAGATCCTCGATATCTTCGAGATGGTGTCTGGCCAGCGGATGATGAGCACGTATTTCCGTCCTGGCGGCCTGTGGCGCGACGTGCCGGAGGAGTTCGAGCCGGCGGTGCGTGACTTCATCGATTATTTCCCGGCCAAGGTGGACGATTACGAAAAGCTGTTGTCGAACAACCCGATCTGGCTCGACCGCACCCAGGGGATCGGGTTTATCTCGGCTGAAGATGCGATCGCGCTGGGATGCACCGGCCCCACGCTGCGCGGGTCGGGCGTCAACTGGGACATTCGCAAGGCACTGCCCTACAGCGGTTACGAGCAGTTCGATTTCGAGGTCCCGCTGGGGGTGCACGGCGACGTGTACGATCGCTACATCATCCGCATCGAGGAGATGCGCCAGAGCCTGCGGATCGTCGAGCAGGCCATCGACAACCTGCCCGGCGGCCTGTTCCGCTCGAACAATCGTAAGTACGTGCCGCCGCCCCGCGCCGAGTTGGGGCACAGCATGGAAGCCGTGATCCATCACTTCAAACTGTGGACGGAAGGCTTCCGCCCGCCCAAAGGCGAGGTCTACGTGCGCGTCGAAAGCCCGCGCGGCGAGCTGGGGTGCTTCCTGGCGAGCGATGGCAGCCCGAGGCCATGGCGTGTGCGCTTCCGCACGCCCAGCTTCGTGCACCTGAGCGCGCTGCCGCATATGGCGAAGGGGCACCTGATTGCTGATCTGGTGGGCATCATCGGAAGTGTCGACATTGTGCTGGGCGACTGCGATCGTTAGCGCCCGTTTTCTACGCGAGATGGAGTGTGGCCGTGCTGGCAGATAAGTACGCAGACCGGATCGAGGAAATCTTCGCCAAATACCCGGACAAGCGGTCCGGGATCATGGACCTGTTGTACCTGGCACAGGAAGAGTATGGCTGGCTGAGCGAAGACGCGCTGCGCGAGGTGGCCGCGTTGTGTGACGTGGATCCCACCCAGGCCCAATCCATTGCCGGTTTCTACACGATGTTTTCCGAGAAACCGAAGGGCAAATACTGGTTGCAGGTCTGCACGGACCTGCCGTGTGCCTTGCGCGGGGCGGATCAGTTCTACCGCGAGCTGTGCGAGTATCTGGGCGTGGAAGACGGCGGGACGACCGGAGACGGGCTGTTCACCGTGGAGCAGGTGATGTGCCTGGCGGCATGCGACCGGGCGCCGATGCTCCAGTGCAATTTCCATTACTATGAAAACCTGGATATGGAGACGATCAAAGCCCTGATCGAGCAGTGGCGCGCCAGGGCTCTCGAAGAGGTGCCGGAGCCGGGCGAGTGATCGCGGGGTGGCACGGTGGAACCGCAGGCGTTGACCGTCGTTCACTTGACGGCGGATGACTACGAGGCTGTTCGCGCCATCTGGGAAGCCGCGGGGCTGCCCGTCAAGCCGGGCGGACGCGACAGTCGCGAGCAGTTCGTCCGGCAGATGGCCGGCGATCTGCAGGCGGTGATCGGCGTGAAGCAGGGAGGCGAGCTGGTCGGCGTCGTGCTGACCACGCACGACGGGCGCAAGGGCTGGATCAACCGGCTGGCCGTCCGGCCCGAGCACCGGCGCAAGGGAATCGCCCGCCGGTTGATCGACGAGGCGGAGCGCACGCTGCGCGCGCAGGGGATGCAGATCATCGCGGCGCTGATCGAAGATGGCAATGCGGCCAGCCTGGCGCTTTTCGAGCAGGCGGGATACAGCGATTTTCGAGGTATACACTATTTGACTAAGCGTGACAGCGACGCCGTATAGACCGGGTCCGTGGTCCTGAGCGGAGCCGGGCCGAGCACATAATTAACACAGGAACGGTATTCGAAGCTATGACACACATTCTGCTGCGCGATCTCGATATTCCTGACATCTGGCAGTTTGATACGTACGTCGCCAATGGCGGCTACGAGGGCCTCAAGAAAGCCGTCCAGGAGCATTCACCGCAAGAAGTGATTCAGATCGTCCTCGAGTCCAATCTGCGCGGGCGGGGTGGGGCCGGTTTCCCCGCGGGGCGCAAGTGGAGCTTCATTCCCCAGGACGCCCCGATCAAATACGTCACGGTAAACGCTGACGAGAGCGAGCCGGGCACGTTCAAGGATCGCCAACTGCTGGAGAAGAATCCGCACCAGGTCATCGAAGGCGCGATGATCGCCGCCTACGCGATCCAGGCCGCGGGCGTCTACATCTACTGCCGTGGTGAGTTCTGGGACCTGGCGCACGCGCTGGAAGAGCGCATCGAAGAAGCCCGCCAGGCGAACCTGGTTGGCGAGAATGTGTTGGGCTCTGGCTGGACGTGCGACGTGTACGTGCATCTCGGCGCGGGCGCGTACATCTGCGGCGAGGAAAGCGCGCTGCTCAACAGCTTGCAAGGGCTGCTCGGGCAGCCCCGCGTGCGCCCGCCGTTCCCGGCGCAGATTGGCGGCGGCCTGTACTACCAGCCCACCGTGGTGAACAACGTCGAAACGCTGGCGAACGTGCCGTGGATCCTGGTGAATGGGGCCGACGAATACAAGAAGATCGGCACGCCGCAAAGCCCCGGCCCGAAGATCTTCTGCATGAGCGGCCACGTCGCCAAACCGGGCAATTACGAGCTGCCGCTGGGCATTACCTTCCGCGAGCTGATCTTCGAGCACGCGGGCGGCATTCGCGACGGCAAAGAGCTGAAGGCCATCCTGCCGTCGGGCGCGAGCGGTCCCGTCCTGGTGGCGACCGACGAGGTGCTCGATACGCCGCTGACCTACGAGGACGTCGCCGCGCTGGGCAGCACGCTCGGCTCGGCCTCGATCATCCTGATGGACGAGGACACGGACATGGTGTGGGCTGCGGCCAAGATGACGCACTTCTTCAAACACGAGAGCTGCGGGAAGTGCACGCCGTGCCGTGAAGGGACGTACTGGCTGGACCGGATTTACGAGCGGCTGCTGCGCGGCGAGGGCACCCAGCACGATCTGGATATGCTGCACGTTGTTCCCAAACAGATGGCGCCGGTGACGCTGTGCGCGTTGGGCGAGTTTGCGGCGAACCCGGTGCTGAGCACGGTGACCCAGTTCCCGGAGGAATACGAGCGCTACATCCAGCGATCGGACGCGCCGCATCCCGAGATGGCCGACGCGATGAGCACGGTCACACGCGGCACCACCGGGGAGGTGCCCGAAGCCGTCGCCGAGGGTGGCGCATGACCGGGCTTGCTGCGCCGGATGGCGACCGTTTGCGACTGCCGCCACACGTCCGGGATTTCACGCGTGCGATCGAGGCGTGGCCCGATGTGCCGGTGAACTACCTGCTGCGCGGCGAGGAATGGCTGGCAGTGGGGCGATTCGGCGACGCGAGGGCGGATTTCGAAGCGGCGCGTGCGCTGGCCGAGCAGGCAGCGTTAACCAGCGCCTGGGGATTTGTCTTTCAGGCTTATGTTGACCGGGCTGATGCAGGGCTGCGTCAGTGCGGGAGTGCTTTGGATTGATTTCTCTATCATGCCCTGAAACTTGGGGAGCGCTATGGCCGATATCGTAACGATTACTATCGATGGGCAAGATTTTCAGGTTCCCGCCGGCACCAATCTGGTCGATGCGGCGAAAATGCTTGGGACGGATATTCCCGTATTCTGTTATCACCCCAAGATGGAGCCGGTCGGCATGTGCCGCATGTGCCTGGTGGAGCTGGGCAGCATTTCTGTGAACCGCGAAACAGGTGAGCCGGACCTGGACGAAAACGGCGAGCCGGTGGTCCGGTGGTTCCCGAAACTGCAGACGGCGTGTACGCAGAAAACGTATGAAGGCATGGTGATCCGCACGACGACCGAAAAAGTGGTCGCCGGGCGCGATGACATTCTCGAGTTCATCCTGACCAGCCACCCGCTGGACTGCCCGGTGTGCGACAAGGGCGGTGAGTGTCCGCTGCAGAATCTAACCATGGCGTATGGTCCGGGGCAGTCGCGCTTCGTGTTCACCGACAAGCTGAACCTCGACAAGCATGTACCCCTGGGCGAGCTGATCTACCTGGACCGCGAGCGCTGCATCCAGTGCGCGCGCTGCGTGCGGTTCTGTGATGAGCTGGTGGGCGACGATGTGCTGGCCTTCCACGAGCGCGGGCGCCGCCTGCAGATCGTCACGATCAGCGACCCGCCGTTCGATACCAAGTTCAGCGGCAACACGACCGATATCTGCCCGGTGGGCGCGCTGACGACGACCGATTTCCGGTTCGGCGCGCGCCCGTGGGAGCTGGATGAGGTCCCGACCATCTGCCCGTACTGCCCGGTTGGCTGCAACCTCAGCGCCAGCACGCGGCTTGATCGCGACACCGGCGGCAAGAAGATCATCAAGCGCATCATGCCGCGCCAGAACGAAGAGGTCAACGAGATCTGGATCTGCGACAAGGGGCGCTTCGGACACCATCACAGCCGGTCGACGGAGCGCATTCTGCACCCGATGATCCGCAAGGGCGACGAACTGGTGACGGTGGACTGGGCGACGGCCTACGCTGAGGTGGCCGCCCGGCTCAAGAAGTACGGTGATCGAACCGGCTTCGTGGCCGGGCCCGCGCTGTCGAACGAGGATTTGTGGGAGCTGCGCAAGCTCACCCGCCTGGTGGGCGAACAGCGCCAACGGGGCCTCTGGCCCGCGACCATGTCCGGCATCGAGGCGATTGCCCAGGCGGGCGCCGGCGTGGGGACGCGGGTTCAGGACATGGGACCCGGCGGCGCCATCCTGGTGATTGCGTCGGATTTCGAAGAGGAAGCGCCCATCTGGTGGCTCCAGGTGAAACAGGCTGCCGACCGCGGCGTGAAGGTGGTGGTGGCGAACGCGCGGGGCACCAAGCTCGACAAATACGCTGCGGCCACCATGCCTTACGCGTATGGCGACGCGGTGGCGGTGATGAACGGATTGGCCGCCCGCGCGCGCAGCCGTAAAAAGATCGCGCGTTCCCTGGTCGAGTCGCGCGTTGATGGGATGGACGCCCTGATCGACTCGCTGAAGGGTGTGAAGGTTCCTCACCCGGAGGCCGCCGATCTCTTGCTGGACGCCGACGATCTGCTGATCTTCGCGGGCGGCGAAGGGCTTACCCTCGCGCAGCACGGCGAGTTGATGCAGGCGGCGGCAAACCTGTTGATCCTGACCGCGCACGTTGGGCGCCCGAATAACGGGCTGGTGGCCGTCTGGCCGGGGGCGAACGTGCAGGGTGCAATGGACATGGGCTTCTCTGCCGAGACGACCGCGGCGCTGCTGGACGACCCCCCGCCGATGTGGTTCATCGCGGAGGCCGACCCGGCGGGCGAGGATGTGCGTGCGGCGGAGGTTATTGCCAACGCGGAGTGTGTGGTCGTGACGTCGCTGTTCATGACCGAGACGGCTCAGCAGGCCGATATCATCCTGCCCGGCCAGAGCTTCGCCGAGCGCGACGGCACCTTCACCAACGGGATGCGCCGCGTGCAGCGCTTCTACACCGCGCAGGGGCCGATAGGCGACTCGCTGCCGGACTGGAAGATCTTCGCGCACATTGGCCGCCAGATGGGCGGTGACCAGCCGCGCATCTCGACGGGGTTGGTCATGCGCGAGATCACCGAGAAGGTCTTTCGCTACGCGGATATGGGATATCCGAACCTGGCGCGGGTCGAGAAGCAGTTTCCCGACGTGGGCGGCGACGATCTGTACTACGGGGGAACGGCTTACACGAACACCGGCGGCCTGGGCGTGCAGTGGAAGACCAATGCGGAACACGAACAGCACCGCCTGACCGTGCGCCCGGTGAACGTGGACTCCTTCGCTGCGGACGGTTTGCAGCTCATCCCGGTGCGCGTGCTGTACGACCGGGGGATGTGGTTCCGGGTGAGCGACGTCATGGATCAACGCGTGCCGGCGCCGTACGTCGAGCTCAACGAGGCGGACGCTGCCGGGTTGGGCATCGCCGACGGCGAACAGATCGCGGTCGTGCTCGGCGAGAGGACGGTCGAGGTGCGCGCGCGGGTGAACGGCAAGACGCCGGCGGGCTACGCGCTGCTGCCCATGCGCCTGAGTGATGCTCCGACACTCACCGTCCCGGCGGCGGGTGTCGTGCAAAAGATCGAGGAGTAGCCGACTTATGTTTGGACCAGGTGAATCCAGTGTCGTCGTGGAGTGCACGGGAAGCGGAACGTGCACGGTGATCCACGCGATAATTACCAGCTTGCTGCTGTTCATCATGCTGCTTACCGGCTTTGCCTACACAACCCTGTTGGAGCGGCGGTTCCTCGCATCGCTGCAGGCGCGCGTCGGGCCGAACAGGGCGGGGCCATTCGGTTTGTTGCAGCCCGTGGCGGACGGCATCAAGCTGATCTTCAAAGAGGACGTGACCCCCGCTTCAGCCGACAAAATCATCTTCTGGCTGTCGCCCGTGATCAAGGTGGTGCCGGCGATCATTGTCGTGGCGGTGATACCTTTGGGGCCGAAGATTGCGGTCCCGTGGTTCGACGGAAAATGGTACCGGCTCAGCCAGGGGCTGGTCGATGTGAACGTCGGCGTGCTGTGGCTGCTGTCGATCACCAGCATCGGCATTTACGGAATCGTGCTGGCCGGGTGGTCGAGCAACAACAAGTACGCGATGTTGGGCGCGCTGCGCTCGTCGGCGCAGATGATCAGCTACGAGCTCAGCATGGGCCTGGCGCTGGTCGTCCCGGTGATGCTGGCCGGTTCGATGAGCATTGGGGACATCATCGACGCCCAGAACGACCCGCCAATCCTGGGATGGTACGTGTTCCAGAATCCGCTGGCCGCGGCGATCATGGCCGTCGCGCTGTTGGCCGAGGTGAACCGCGCGCCGTTCGACCTGCCCGAAGCCGAGCAGGAGCTCACCGCCGGGTATCACACCGAGTACAGCGGCATGAAATTCGCGCTGTTCTTCATGGCCGAGTATATCGGGATGGTCGCGGTGAGCATGATCGGCGCTGCGATGTATTTCGGTGGCTATCATTTCGTCCTGGTGGATCAATACCCGCTGCTGGGGCCGGTGGTGTACGTGGTCAAGGTCATCGTCCTGCTGATGGTGATGATCTGGGTGCGCGGCACGCTGCCCCGCATTCGCTACGACCGCCTGATGTCGCTGGGCTGGAAGGTGATGCTTCCGCTTGCGCTGGTGGCCGTGGTCTGGAGCTCGGTGTCGGTCATCGTGGCCCAGGAGCTCGACAACCAGGGGGTCTACATCGCGCTGTCCATTCTGGCGTCGGTGCTGTTCATCATCGGCGCATTGATCTTCTTCGACCGGATCGGGCGAAAACCGGAAGTGGCGCCCGAATCGCCGCGCGTGCAGGTCGTCAACCTGTCCGGCGGCGACGGGGTCGGCGCGATGGCTCTGCACGCCGTCGATAAGGTGGTCGGGCTGCCCGGCGCGGTGGCAGGCGCTGTGACCGGTCGCGGCGACGACCAGGAGGCCAAGCAGGATCAGGCCGAAACGGACGAGATATAGTAATGGTGACAGGTGAGTGACGTATGAATATGGTACGTGGTTTTGCAACGACGCTGAAGCACGTCATCGAAGGGCCGGTCACGATCGAGTATCCGGAGCAGGAACGCCCGGTGCGCGAGCGTTTCAAGGGCCGCCACGCGCTAAAACGGTATGAGAATGGGCTGGAAAAATGTATCGGCTGCTCGCTGTGCGCGGCAGCGTGTCCGGCAGACGCGATCTGGGTCGAAGCCGCTGAGAACACCGACGAAGAACGGTACAGTCCCGGCGAGCGTTATGCCAAAACGTACGAGATCAACATGCTGCGCTGCATCTTCTGCGGCTATTGCGAAGATGCGTGCCCAACCGAGGCGATTGTGCTGGAGCACGAATACCGGCTGAGCTTCAACGACCGGTATGACGCCATCTACACTAAAGACATGTTGATCGACCCGGTTCCGCCGGGCGTGCAGGGGACGCCCCAGGTCACCGAGCCGGGCAAGTTCACACGGTCGATCCCTGATATGGAGAACCCGAAATAAGGCGCGCAACCGGAAGCCGGGCACTGTGTTTGGCTTCCGGATCGACTTGCGCTACACTGCTCGACAATCTGGTCATTTTTGGGGTTGCAACCACAGGACGGCAGTTCAATGGAATTGTGGCTATTCATCATCATAGGGGCGGTGGCGATCATTGCCGCGGCGATGATGTTAATCAGCGAGAACGCCATCTACAGCGCACTGTTTTTGATCTTGAATTTCGCCTGTATCGCGTTCTTCTTTCTCATGCTCAATGCCGCGTTTGTGGCGATGGTGCAGATCGCCGTATACGCCGGGGCGATCATGGTGCTCTTCCTGTTCGTGATCATGCTGCTGGGCGCCGAGCGCGTGCTGCCTGAAGCGCAGCCGCGGTTTCGCTGGCTGACTCCGGCGGCGATCATACTGGCCCTGGTGTTTCTGGCGGTGTCCACCCTGGCGATCATCAAGGGCGAGATCGATCTCACGCGGCCCAAACTCGAAGAGCCGATGGTGCGCGCGGTCCATGCGGTGGATGGCGTGCCGGCGGTCGACGTGTATCTCGACGGGGAACAGGTCGCGCGCGATGTCGCGTTCGGCGAGGCAAGCTCGTTCGAAAGCTGGGCTACCGGTCGCTACGACGCCCAGATTTTCCCGGCAGGGGCCGATCCTGAGGCGGATGATCCACTGGCCGAATACCCGGTCAATTTGGTGCCGGGCGTGACGCTGTCCCTGGCGGCAATCGGCAACGCGCAGGAACCCGAGCTGGTGGCAGTGACGGAAGACCTGAGCCAGGTCGATGACAAGGACGCGCTGCGGGTGGTCGCCATCAACGCGCTGCATGGGCGGACGGCGATCGACGTGGTGGACGATACCGATTCCGGCAGCAGGCGCGCATTGGTCGAGAATGTACCTTATGGGAAGGCGTCCGACGTCATCGAGATCGAAGAGGATACCTACGACATCGGTGTGTATCCCGCCGGCAGCTCGCGCACGCGGTTGATGGGCATCGAAGATGAGGACCTGGAAGCAGGCACGGCTGTGCTGTGGATCTTCACGGAGCAGCGCCAGGACGATAACTCCTACACCAGCACCATCGTCAATCTCGAAACCGATGCGCGGCCCCCGTTCGGCAGCCCGGCGCATGTAGGACAACTGCTGTTCAGCCGGTACGTCCTGCCGTTCGAGCTGGTGTCGCTGCTGCTGCTGGTCGCAATGATTGGCGCGATTGTCCTCACACACGAGAGGCTGGCTCCGCGCCGCCGGTTTGAACGACGCCTGGCGAATGTTCCGGCAGGGCTGGAGCAGTCGCTGCCCGGCGAAACCGGCGACTAGGGGCGCGGCTGAGGGGGAAACATGGAAGCATCCGAAGTCTCTATCGAACTATACGTTTTGCTCAGCGCGATCTTGTTCATCATGGGCACGATGGGCGTATTGCTGCGCCGTAACGCGATCCTGATTTTCATGTCGGTTGAGCTGATGCTGAACGCTGCGAATCTGGCGCTGGCGGCCTTCGCCCGGCAGTGGGGGAATGGTGACGGGCACGTGATGGTGTTTTTCGTCATGACCGTGGCCGCTGCCGAGGTGGCGGTGGGGTTGGCGCTAATCGTGGCAATTTTCCGAACGAAGAAGAGCATCGACATCGACGATTTGCATCTGTTCAGGGGATAAACGCGATGTCAGTGTTTGAGCCGGTGATGGTTAACGCATGGACCCAAAGGGGCGCCCATGGAAAACTTCTTTGATCTCGTACCGTTGGTTGTCTTTGTCCCGCTGGTGGGGCTGCTGATCAACCTGTTCACGGGCAAGCACCTCGGCGAGCGGGGTGTCGGCATCGTCGCGGTCGGGGCGAGCGGGATCGCCTTCCTGATCTCGCTGCTGCTGTGGCTCGCGCAGGTCGACACCGGCTACAAGCCGGTCGTGGTCGATCTCCCGCTGTTCTCGGACTGGATCTCCATTCCGGCAGCCGGCGTCGAGATCCCGTGGCAGTTCCGCGTCGATACGCTCAGCGTGACGATGATGATGGCTGTCACCTTCGTGGGGACGGTCATCCACCTGTACGCCGTGGGCTACATGCATGGTGACGAGCGCTTCCCACGGTTTTTCGTGTACATGAATTTATTCCTCGTCTTCATGCTGATCCTGGTGACCGGCAACAACTTCCTGATGATGTTCGTCGGCTGGGAAGGCGTGGGGCTGTGCTCGTACCTGCTGATCGGTTTCTGGTTCGACAAGCCCGGCGGCGTGGGGTGGAAGAACAGCGACGCCGCGCGCAAGGCGTTCATCGTCAACCGGGTGGGCGACTTCGGCTTGGTGCTCGGCGTGTTGATCACCTTCTGGACCTTCGGCACGCTGGACTTCTACAAGCCGGACGAGCTGCCGATGGCGGCTCACCACGCAGCCGAAGCCGCCGAGGAGCCGGTGTTCGCGCCGGAGATCCCGCACGAGGCCGAACCCCACATCGAAGGCCCGATGGGCGTCTTCAACCAGGCCGAAGTCTGGCTGGAAGAGGGCGGGCACGACGTCAATTTCGGCATGTTTTCGCTGAGCTTCGAGTCGACGATTACCGTGATCACGCTGCTGTTCCTGCTGGGCGCGACCGGTAAGAGCGCGCAGATCCCGCTGTTCGTGTGGCTGCCTGACGCGATGGCGGGTCCGACGCCGGTGAGCGCGCTGATTCACGCGGCGACGATGGTCACGGCGGGCGTGTACATGATGGTGCGCTCGAACGTGTTCTATCACGCGTCGGATGCGGCGTCGTTCGTCGTGGCGCTGATCGGCGCGACGACCGCCATCGTGGCGGGCTTCATTGCCGTGGGGCAGTGGGACATCAAGCGCGTGCTGGCCTACAGCACGATCAGCCAGCTCGGGTTCATGGTGGCGGCGGTCGGCGTGGGCGCCTACGCGGCAGCGATGTTCCACCTGGTGACGCACGCGTTTTTCAAGGCGCTGCTGTTTCTCGGCTCCGGTTCGGTGATTCACGGCATGGAGCACGGCCATCACCACGTGGCGCATGGCGGGCACGATCACGACGACGAATTCGATCCCCAGGATATGCGCTACATGGGCGGGCTGCGTCACAAGATGCCGCGCACCTACTGGACGTATCTCTTCGGCACGCTGGCGCTGGCGGGAATCATTCCGTTTGCCGGGTTCTGGTCGAAGGACGAAATCCTGCTCGATGCGCTCAAGGCGGGCGTCGACGATGCGCGGTTGGAGGGCTATCTGGCGTTCGTGCTGCTGGTCATGGCGGCGGCGTTCACGGCCTTCTACATGTGGCGGCAGATGGCGCTGGTGTTCTATGGCAAGCCGCGCCACGCCGCGGCGGAACACGCGGAGGAGTCCAGTAACCTGATGGTGTACCCGCTGATCGTCCTGGCGTTCTTCAGCCTGGTGATCGGCGTGATCAACGTGCCGAGCGGCTTCCCGATCCTGGGGGCGATCTTCGGCGAGCACGAATTCACGAGCTGGCTGGAACACGCCGTCACCTACGCCCACGCGGCGTCATTCAATGTGCTGCTCGCCTCGTTCGCGGTGGTGCTGGCGCTGGTGGCGATCTACGTGGCGCGCGCGATCTACAACGACCGCGCGCTGGAGACGCTGGGCCAGCAGGATCCGCTGGAGCTTGACGAGCGGACCGAAGGGCTGTTCGCTGTGGCGAAGGCCAAACTGTATTGGGACGATGCGTATTTCAAGTATCTCATCTTCCCGTACCGGCGGGCGGCGTATTGGCTGGCCGAACAACTCGATTGGCGGTTCTGGCACGATTACGTGCACAAGACCGTCATCCAGAAGAATTTCCACATCGCGACGGAGTTCCTGACTCAGCCAGTCGACAAAGGCATCATCGATCGTGGTTTCAATTCGCTGGGCCGGTTGATGCAGATCATCGCGCAGCGCATCCGGGTCATTCAGACCGGCTACGTCCGCACCTATGCGTGGACCGTGTTGTTGGGGACGCTGCTTGTCGTGTTCATTATCCTCTTCCCGGTGATTCGTGGAATGCTGGGGCTGTAACACAGAGGGACCATAACCTATGGAAGACATTTCGCTGGTCACTGTGGTATTCATGTTGCCGTTGGTCGGGGTATTCGCGCTGTTGTTCGTGCGCAATCTGACCGACTACACCGTGCGGTGGCTGACATTGATCGTGTCGTTGATCACGTTTGGCGCCTCTCTGCTGCTGCTGCGGAACTTCGATACGAGCGTGGCAGGGCTCCAGATGGTTCACCAGTGGGACTGGATCGATACGGGCAGTGTCACGATCCGGTACTACGTGGGGGTCGACGGGATCAGCATCTGGATGGTGCTGCTGACGACGTTCATCATGCCGCTTGCCATCCTGACGTCGATGAAGACCATCCACGAGCGGACGCGACTGTACTACGTCCTGATGCTGCTGATGGAATGGGCCATGATCGGCGTGTTCGTCGCGCAGGACCTCTTCCTGTTCTACGTGTTCTGGGAGGTCACCCTCGTGCCGATGTATTTCTTGATCGGCATTTGGGGCGCCGAAGAACGAATCTACGCGGCGATCAAGTTCTTCCTGTACACAATGGCGGGCAGCCTGTTGATGCTGCTGGCGATCCTGTGGCTGGGCAACGAGGCCGGAACGTTCACCGTGCCGGAGATCATCGAGAAGCTCAACAGCGGCGAGCTGTCGCTCAGCGCATCGACGGGGCGCTGGCTGTTCCTGGCCTTCGGGATTGCGTTTGCCATCAAGGTCCCGATGTGGCCGCTGCACTCGTGGCTGCCCGATGCGCATGTGCAGGCGCCGACCGCCGGATCGGTCATTCTGGCGGGTGTGCTGCTCAAGATGGGGACGTATGGCTTCGTGCGCTTCAACCTGCCGATGTTCCCCGAGGCGAGCGAGACGTTCGCACCGTATATCGCGGTGCTGGCGGTCATCGGGATCATCTACGGCGCTTGGGTCAGTTACGGGCAGAAGGATGTCAAGAAACTGGTCGCGTATTCGTCGATCAGCCACCTCGGCTTCGTGATGCTGGGCATCTTCGCGCTGAACTCGGCGGGCATCCAGGGCGGCATTCTCCAGGGTGTGAACCACGGCATCAGCACGGGCGGCTTGTTCTTGATGGTCGGCATGCTGTACGAACGGCGGCACACCAAGCTGATGAGCGCCTTTGGGGGCATCTGGAAGGCGATGCCGATCTACAGCGGGATCAGCCTGGTGATCGTGCTGTCGAGCATGGGCCTGCCCGGCCTGAACGGGTTCGTGGGCGAGTTCACCATCCTGCTCGGTTCCGCCGGGTCGGACGTGCTGAGCTGGTGGTTCACGGCGTTCGCGGCGCTGGGTATCATCCTGGCGGCGATCTACATGCTGTATATGTTCAACACGGTGTTCATGGGCGCGCTGGACAAAGACGAGAACAAGAATCTGCCCGACCTGAACCGCTACGAGTTGTGGACGCTGATCCCGATCCTGGTCATGGTGTTCGCGATCGGGCTGCAGGCGAGCTTCTTTTTCAACTTTATGGATAGCTCTGTCAAAGAACTGGTGGACCAGGTGAGCGCTTCTGCGATGGCGGCGGCTGGACGATAAGGCGGTGACCGACCATGTTCCAAGTGCCTAGTTTGAGCGATCTCAACGTCGCCGCAGCACTCCCGGCGGTAGTCCTCGCGTTGGGGGCGTGTGTGTTCCTGGTCGTCGATCTGTTTGTGCCGCGCGAGCGCAAACACATCACGGCCTGGCTCACTGCCGGGGGACTCAGCGTGTCGTTGGTGCTCGCGCTGCTGTCGCTGACCGACGTGGTCACGTTCGGCGACGGCGAAGAAGCCTTCTTCGGGATGTACATCGCCGACCAGTTCACGGACATGGTCAACGTGATCGTGTTAGTGACGTCCCTGTTGGGGGTGATGGTGGCCTACAACTACCTGGACCGCACCAACATGCAGCGCGGCGAGTACTACTACCTGCTGCTGTTCACGACCGCTGGCGTGATGTTCATGGGCGCGGCGGGGGATCTGGTCGTGGTGTTCGTTGCGCTCGAACTGCTGTCCATTCCGCTGTACATTCTGACCGGTTTCCGGCGCCCGCAGGAACAGTCCGAAGAAAGCGCCATGAAGTATTTCTTGCTCGGCGCGTTTTCGTCGGCGTTCCTGGTGTACGGCCTGGCGCTGGTCTACGGCGCCACAGGGACCAGCAACCTGCGCGAAATCTGGCAGGCAGTTGACAGCATGGTCGCCGGCGATACCTCGGCGCAGTTCCTGCTGCTGACGGGCGCGGGACTCTCGCTGGTGGGCCTGGGGTTCAAGGTGGCGGCGGTGCCGTTTCACATGTGGACGCCGGACGTGTACCAGGGCGCGCCGACCTCGGTGGTGGCCTATATGAGCGTGGCGGCGAAGGTCGGCGGGTTTGCCGCGCTGCTGCGCGTGCTGGTGGCCGGTATGCCCAATTTCATGCTGGACAACGGCACGAGCGCGGCCTGGATGGATGTCACGTGGCTGCTGGCGGCGGCGACGATGATCGTAGGGAACTTCATCGCGATCGTGCAGAGCGACCTCAAGCGGCTGCTGGCCTATTCGAGCATCGCGCACGCGGGCTACATCCTGATCGGCGTGGCGGCGGCAGGCGTGCCCCGCGTGGCCGACGAGGCCACCCAGGCGGTGCTGATCTACCTGATGGCCTACGCCTTCACCAACGTGGGCGCGTTCTCGGTGATCATCGCGGTCGAGCGCGACGACGCCTCGAACACCGGCCTGTCGAGCATGCGCGGGCTGGCCCGCACGCAACCGCTGCTTGCCGCGGCGATGGCCGTTTTCATGCTCAGCCTGACCGGGATCCCGCTGACCGCCGGTTTCGTCGGGAAGTGGTTCGTGTTCAAGGCCGCGATCGCGGCGGATCTGATCCCGGTCGCGGTGATCGGCGTGCTGACCAGCGTGCTCTCGGCGTATTACTACCTGCGCATCGTCTGGATGATGTACTTCGAAGATGGCGACGGCGAGGCCGCCACGCCGCGACCGCTGGCGTGGGCGATTGGCATCTCAGCGATCGGCACGCTGGTGTTCGGCTTTTTGCCGTACCTGCTGTCGGACATGGCCCGCGAGATCACGCTGGCATTTGGTGGGTGATTCGCGCTGCTAGCTGTGTATAACCAGGAGACGCCGGGATATGGCGGTGCCTCCTGGTTTTGTTTTTTGGGTGAGGACTCTCTACAATCACCCAGGTGATCAAATGATATGTTCGATCGGGTAACGGTGGATCATGGACCAACAGGTGACGGCGCGGCCCGAAGTGCCGCGTGACGAATACGGACAGCAGTATTTCGAGCGATACAATTACGCCGACCGGCCCCTGGGTCGCTTCAGCATGTACTGGTTCGCCCGGCGGTACTACGCGGCGCTGGTGCGGCGCTATGCGCCTCCGGGTGGGGGGAAACTGCTCGAGCTTGGCTGTGGCCTGGGGCACTTGCTGGGCCTGCTGCAGGACGATTTCGCGTGCGTGGGAATCGACATCGCTGAGTACAGCATCGAACAGCTAACCCACAATGCCCCGCGCGCGACCGGGCTCGTGATGAGCGCCGATGACCTGTCGCCGTTCGGCGATGGCGAGTTCAGCGCGGTGGTGGGGCTGCATCTGGTGGAGCACCTGCCCGATCCCGCCGGGACCATTCGGCAGGTCAATCGCATCCTGCGACCGGGCGGCACGTTCCTGTTCGCGACGCCGAATCCCGGCTACAGCCTGCGGCGGTTCAAAGACACGCGCACCGACGCGATCGGCAAGGATCCCACGCACATCAACGTCCAGCCGCCCGAACAATGGCGCGCATGGTGCGAGGCGAGCGGGTTCGCCATTCTCAAGCACTTCGGCGATGGGTTGTGGGACGTGCCGTACTTCCCGATGATCCCCAAGGTCGTGCAGTTTGGCCTGCTGGGGCTGCCGGCCCTGGCACAGGTGGTGACCCGGACCACGTTCACGCCGCTCACGATGGGCGTCAACCAGGTGGCGATTGCGCGCAAAGTGACAGAAGCCTGAGGGGGGGTGAGCGATGCGAATCGGTCGGCGCCTGGCGTGGGGAAGCCTGGGCGCGGGAGCGCTCTATTGGCTGGCGCGATATTTGCGACCCAAACATTCGGCGTTAGTGCTCCAAGAGAAAGTCGTGTTGATCACGGGGGCGTCGTCCGGCATTGGGCGGTCGCTGGCCTATTCGTTCGCCCGGCGCGGGGCGAGGGTGATCCTGGTGGCGCGCCGCGCAGACCGGCTTGAAGCGGTTCGCCGCGAGATCGAGCCATACACGTCGGATGTCCTGGTGATTCCGGCAGACCTCACCGACGACGAGCAGCTGCAGGCGGTGGTCCGGCAGGCGGTGGATACGTTTGGCCGGATCGACGTGCTCGTCAACGATGCCGGGATGTCCCAGGCCGGGCCGCTGCAAGACCTGGACCCGCAGCGCATCGAGCGCCTGCTGCGATTGAACCTGTGGACGGTCATCCGGCTGACGCAGCTCGTGCTGCCGATCATGCTGCAGCAGAGCAGCGGGTATATTATGAACATCGGATCGGGCGGTGGGCGGATCGCTGTGCCGTTGTTCGCGCCATACGTGGCGACGAAATACGGTGTATCCGGGTTCACAGATGCGCTGCGCCGCGAGATCGCCGGCACCGGGATTCACCTGACGCTGGTGCTGCCGGGGTTCACCAATACCGATATGCTCAACCCGGAGATGCTGACCCTGCTGGAGCGCTACGGGTACCGTGTCGAGCACCCTGACGCGGTGGCCGAGCGGGCCATCGTGGGGCTGATTCGCGGTGAAAACGAGGTCGTGTTAGGGGGCGTGCAGGCCAGGCTTGGCGTGTTCGCCGAACGACACGCGCCGCTGCTGCTGCGGCTCTACTGGCGGCTGTTCTTGACGCCGGAATGGCGCGCGGGGTTGGAGAAATTGATCCGGTCCTAGCGCTTGCCGTTCTGACCGGCAATCCACTCGGCCAGCAGGCTCTGGGTGCTTCGAAAGGCGAGCGGGGGCAGGGGATCACCGGCGGCATACCACAGGATCGCGTCGACGTCGTCCTGGGGAGACGCAGTCCCGCCGACGACGCGCCCGCCGTACACGATGATGATCGACGCGCCGAACGTGCCCGGCGATCCCTGGACGTCGAGCAGGCGCGTAACTTCGATCGTCAGCCCCGTCTCTTCCAGGACCTCGCGCATGACGGCATCGCGCGGGTCTTCTCCGTAATCGATATACCCCGCCGGGAGCGCCCATTTTCCCCGTTCCGGATTCATGGCGCGCCGGACCAGCAGCACGTGATTATCACGCTCGATGAAGGCTGCGGCGGCGACCTTCGGATCGTCGAAGTGGATGAATCCGCAGACCGAACACGCGCGCCGGACCTGGCCGAACGCCAGTTTGTCGATCATCGGCGCGCCACATACCTGGCAGTAATTGACGGGGGGGCGTTTCATGCGCGCCGTGCCTTTTTGCGCCCGAAGACGAACAGCGCCAGCGATACCGGCAGGAGAACGATTCCCAGGGCGGCCAGCCACCTGTGATCCGACTCCTCGTTCTGAGCCTGCGCTTCGCCGGCAGCCGCGATGTCGCGTGCTGTGGCCTCATCCGGCGCGACGTCCGGGGCTGTTGCGCTGGGCGCGAGCGTCCCCTTCAGCGACGGTCCGGCAGGCGTGGCGGTGCCGGTAGGCATGGCGATAATGGTCGTAGCTGCCGGGGCGGGCTGTTCGGCCTGTTCCGCCTGGAACAGGGGCGCGGCTTCCTCCGCATCGCTGGGGATGCTGTTGGCGGCGGTCTCCTGGGCGGCGCCCTCACCCTCACTGGCGGGCTGCGATTGGCCCGCTGCCAGCGGTTCGGCAGGGGCAGCGTCAAACGTTTCGATCGTACCCGGTGGGGGGGCCATCTCCGCTGCTGGCGGCGCGCTGCCCGCCGCATCGCCCGCGACCTCTCCTCCGAAGGCCGCCATGCCGTCATCTTCTTCCAGGGCCATGTCCGCCACCGGGGGCGGCGACGCGGTCGGCATGGCCTGCGTCGCCGTGGCCTGGAGCCGTAACTCCGTGTCGGGCGGGCCGGTCGGTTCCGGGGCAAAGCCTACCTGTGTCGGCTGCGACTCCGGCGTGGGCGGCAGCGCGCGTTCCTCTTCCGTGCCCGGCGCGTTCAGCAGCAGGGCGGCCACGATCAACACGACTGAGGCTGCCGCGCCCAGGGCGCCGGAGAGCTGGAGGACCGTGCCTGTGGCGAAGAGCCGCTTCCACCAGGGCGCGCGGCGTTTGTGGACCGCCGGATCGAGGGCGAAGCTGCGCGGCGCTTTCAGGCGCGGCAGCTCGCGAACCAGCGCGACGGTCGCTCGCAGATCGGCGAGGGCATCGCGCAGGGGCGCGTCACCGGCCAGCCGGCGCTCCAAATCGGCCCGGCTGCGATCGTCGAGTTCTCCGTCGATATAGGCGGAGAGCAGTTCAAGATCGCGGTCGGGCAAGGTGTTTCCAGTCATGATTCATCAACCAGCACGAAACTCATTCATCCATAAGACGGTATTCTGACGGCAAAAGTTCCCTCACGGCGCGCAGACAGTCCCGCATCCGCGCGCGAGCGCGGCTCAGCCGCGACTTGACCGTGCCCAGCGGCAGGCCGGTGATCGCGACGATTTCCTGGTAGGCGTAGTCCTCGACATCGACCAGGACGGCGACCACGCGCTGATCGTCCGGCAGCGCGTCGAGGCAGTCCTGAATGGCCCGGTTCAACTCGCGGCGCTGGGCGTGCTGTTCGGGGGATTCGGGGACCGGGTTCAGGTCCGGATCGGGCCGGAAGGTGACGTTCTCCAGCCCGTCCAGCGACGCGGCGGGGCGCCGCTGGCGGCGGCGAAGTTCGTCGTAACACGCGTTGGTGACGATGCGCAGCAGCCAGCTTTTGAACCGTTCGCCGTGGAACTGATCGAGCTTGTAGTACGCCGAGATGAACGCTTCCTGCGTGGCGTCGGCGGCGGCGTCAGGCTCGCCGATGATGCGATAGGCGACGGTGTACGCTGTGTCCTGATAAGCCAACACCAGGCGGTTGAAGGCGTCGATATCGCCGTGTCGGGCTGCATGAATCAGCTTGTTTTCGTCCATACCCGTGTCAGTTGTGGGGCCAACCTGGTGTGTTAATCATTGACGGATGGCCTGAAACGGCTTATACTTACGCCGTACTCAGCCGAAGTGGCGGAATTGGCAGACGCACGCGACTCAAAATCGCGCGGGGTAAAACCCATGTGGGTTCGACTCCCACCTTCGGCACTCGTTACTCCACCTGAGGACTCCGGAGCCGGCGCGCGTGTGCCGGCTTTTTTTGTGCCTCGTTGCGTGTCTCTTTGTTTCTGCGGCGTTTTCTTGTATGATCCACGTCGTGCGGATTATAACAGGGGAACCTGTGACGGTCTAGCCGGACGGGACTCGAAAATGACAAAGCGGTACATCGGATCGTTGTTGGTTGGGGTGCTGGTCGGGATCGCAATCGGCGTTTACATCGGGTGGGAGCAGTTTCCGGTCGAATACACCAACAGCTCCATCGCGGCGCTCGCGCCTCGCTACCAGGAAGAGTATACGGTGATGGTTGCCGAGGGCTACCAGGTCGATCGGGACGTGAACGGCGCGCTGACGCGGCTCCAGCCGCTGGGCAAGGCGAACGTGTTCGACTACATTCAGGACCTCACCGAGCGCTACATCAGCCAGAGCAACGTGCCGGCCATCAGCCCCATGGTGGCGCTGGCCGAAGCGGTGGGGCGACTGACGCCGATCATGGAAGTCTACCGCACCACGCCCGTGCCCACGTCTGTGCCGTTCCCGACTCAGTGATGATTATGGACCCCGACGATCGTCAGCCAGCCGAGAGGGGATTGTCCTGGTGGGCGCTGCTGCTCGGCGTCGCCTTTGGGATCGCCGTCGCGCTGGTCTATACCTGGGAGATCGATCCCGTCATCGAGCGCAATACGGCCCCCTGGCAGTTGAGCGCCGCGGACCGCGAAGACTACGTGATCGCGGTGGCGCTCAGCTACACGGCCAACCAGGACCTGGCGCTGGCGTTCGACCGGCTGCGCGCGCTGCGGCCCGATCAGGACGTGTGGAGCCTGGTGGCGGACGTTGCCTGCAACCGGATCAAAACCGGGCAGGTCGTCACCAACAGCGACATCCGCGTGATCCGCGCCCTGGAGGGGCTCTACCGGCCACAAGGCGCCAGCGGGTGCGCGGATGGCCAGTACCCGACTCCCGCGCCGGTGACGCTCAACGCGCCGGTGCCCTCGGCCACGCCATCGCCGACCCTGCCGCCGCCGCTCACCAAGACGCCGACCCCACCCGTGCCGACGGACATTCCCCAGACGGGCGAGATCATCCCAACGCGCACGCCACCAGCCGGTGGTTACGTGCTATCGCGGCTCGAGTCGTTCTGCAATCCTGCGGCGGAGGGCATGATTGAGATCCGCGTATACGACCGGCTGGGGCAGGGCGTGCCGGGCGTCCAAGTGTCGGTCACCTGGAGCGGCAACGAGCGCGATTCGTTCTTCACCGGCCTGAAGCCGGAGCGTGAGGCCGGGTATGCCGATTTCCGCATGACCGAAGGGCGGACCTATACGGTGATGGTCCCCGGACTGACCGGGGACCCGCGCAGCGTCGAGGCTGTGCCGTGCGAAGTCACGGTCGACGGCGAGCGGGTCACGGCGCTGACGTCGTACCGGATCAACTTCACACAGCGGTCCAATTGAGAAAACGCGCAGGCGGGACTCGCGGCGCCCGCCTGCATCTGCGCTCAACCGGCCCGGGCTTCCGCGTCGATCGTCCACAGATCGAAGCGGGCCGGGCCGTTGGCATTTACCCCGTCCAGCCACGGCTGCTGGAGCCAGGACGACGTCGAGAAGAACAGCGGGATGACCGGGAAGCTCCCTTGAGCGCCGAAGAACCGCTCTTCGGCCTGGGCGTACAGGTCGGCGCGTTGGGCGAGGTCGCCGGTCACGCCCGCCTGGTCGAGCAGCGCATCTGCCGCCTCACACTCGCGCGTGGGCTTGATGTAGCCATAGCGGCAGTGCAGCGCGTCGTTGATCCAGGCGTTCGCGTCGAGGTAATCGGCGCTCCACGTGGCGACCCACATGTGCGAGCGCGTCACGCGTTCCGGATCGTAGGCCGAGTGGCTCAGCTCGATCAACAGGGTGCGCGGCACGGGGCGGATCTCGAACAGGCCGGGATGGCAGTTCAGGACAGCGGCCCACTGCTCGACGATCGCCGGGCCGAGTTCTTCCCACAGTGGGTCGCCCTGGGGCGTCAGCAAGATCAGCGTTTCGGGGACGCCCGCGCAGCCGGGAAAACCAGCGGCCTCGTACGCGACCTGCGCCTGGGCGGGGCTGGTGGGCGCCGTCTCGGCTTCGGGCGCGGCGACAACCCACGAGGGCGTGAACTGGCTGGCGGGCTGTGCCTGTTCGGGCAGGAGTTGGTCGACCAGGGCGGTTTTGTCCAGGGCAAGGGCGAGCGCGCGCCGGATTTCGGTGACGTCGACCAGCGCCCGATCGTACGAGAACCCGATCACGGTGAGCAGGCTTCCCTGCGTCGCGTGATACAGATCGGGATAGGCGGCGCGAGCCGCTGCGGCGTCTTCGGGAGCCAAACGGGCCATGTCGGCGCGGTTGGCGGCTACGGCAGCCTGGGCGCTGGTGCCCTCGCCGGCAAAGGTGATCTCAACGCGGTCGATGTTTCCCGCCAGGTCGTCGGGCCAGTAGGGATTGCGGGCCAACTGCATGGTCGATGCCGTCCAGCCGGTGATCGCGTAGGGGCCGGTGGTCATGATCGATGACAGCCGGGTCGCCCACCCGTCGGACAGCGAAGCGGCTTCGCGGGGCAGGGGGCGCAGCTCGGGCGTGGCGAGCAGCGAGGGGAGATACGCCGACGGGAACAGGAGATCGATTTCGAGCGTGTGTGGGCCGGTTGCGCGGGCGCCGATCTCGCGCGCAATGAACAGATCGTTGATGACTTCCGGGAAGGCGTTGGCGACGGTGTGACAACCGCGAACGATCATCAGGTTGGGCGTGACCGGCGAGGGGCGCAGCGGATCGCACGCGCGCTGAATGGCGTAGACGAAATCGCCGGCGACAACCGGGCGAACGGCGATGAGTTCCTCGCTGGCAGGGTCGTAGCGCACCCACTGGACATCTTCGCGCAGTTCGAACGTCCAGCGCAGGCCGTCGTCGCTGACGGTCCAGCTTTCGGCCAGCACCGGCTCGATGTCGCGCGTATCCGGGTGATAGCGCGTCAGCCCAACGAACAGGTTCTCGACCAGGTCCTGCACGTGAGCATCGAAGCGCGAGACCTGCACCGGGTCGAGGTTTTCGGGAGCGGACATGGTTATTCGCAGCGTAACCGGATCGGCGTCCTGGGCTTGCACCGAACCGGCCACGCCCACAACGGCCATGATCATGACGAGCGTCGTACCTATAGCGTGTTGCATGTTCGCCAGCAGACGATGCATCTTGTCCTCACTCTTGTGGTCCAGTATGTTCCAGCACGGATAAAAACGCGGCAATTTTAGCGCAAATCACGCGAATTCAAACCGACGCCTGCCCTTTGGTTGGATGGCGTTGGGGGTGTTCGAAACGCGCGGCGAGAGAGGTTCGCGCGCCAAACCTGTCAGCGGTTGCCGATCGCGATCCGCATTTCGATCTGGCGGAAGGACAGGATGTAGCCCAACTCGGTAAAGGCTGGCAGCACCGGATCGTCTTCGGCGATGTTGTACGAGTTGCCGTGCGCGTGTGGATTCTGCCGGTGGAGATGGGCGAGCAAAGCGAGCGCCACGGTGGCGCGATCCGACTGGGGGCTGGTGGCAAAGTCGAGGAGGCGCACGCTGTGCTCGTTGGCCCAGCCCATCGCGTAGCCCACGATTCGGCCATCGTCCAGCGCGGCCCAACTGTCGACGTGCGGCGCCAGCGCTTGCAGCGACGGGAGCGCGCGCTGCCAGCAGTTGGGGATGTCGTGAAAGGCGGTGTAATGTTCGAGCACCGTGCTGGTGGCGCGTTCTTCGATCCGGAACTGGGGCGAAGGCTCGACGGGTAGCTCCGCCGGCACGCGATCGAACGTGAGCAGAAAGCGCTGATCGTTGAAGCCCAACTCGCGGTACAAGGCGTAGGCGCCCTCGTTGGCTTCCAGCACTTCCAGGTCCACATACGCCAGGTCCATGTCCCTGGCGCGGGCCAGCAGGTAGTGCATCATGTGGCGGCCTATGCCCTGGCGGCGGCGTTCGGGAATCACGCCCATGCCGCCGATCCATCCCAGGCGGTCGCGGATTCCCAACAGGCCGGTGCCGATGATAGAATCGCCATCCAGCGCGGCGACCGACTGGCTCAGGTCCAGATCGTCGCGCTCAATCAGCGCGCGAAAGGCTGGCGCGGTCATGACAATGGGCATAAAGTAGTCGCTGTATGCCCGGTTGAAGGCGGTCGTAAACGCGTCGAAGTCAACATCAGCGATGGCGCGATAGTCGATTTTCGCCATGTGTGGCAGTTCCTGTGAGTGCGGGGAAAACGGTGCGCCTCCATTCTCGCACCTTGCCCCGACAAATGCAACTGCCGGGCAATACTTGCGCGCCAGACCGGAGCGGGTATAGTGTCGTAGTAGCTTGCCAAGTCAGCAAGGATTCTGATCCATGAGACGTTATCAACGGCTGACCCGGAGCCTGACCGACCGCGTGCTGGGGGGCGTGTGCGGTGGGCTGGGCGCTTACATCGGCGTCGATCCGTGGTGGGTGCGCGCCGCTTTCGTGGTGCTGGGGGTGTTCACGGCGGGCACCGGGCTGCTGATCTACCTCGCGTTATGGTTCATTCTGCCGCCGCAAACGCTGGCCGATCTCCCCGACCCACGCCGCAGCGGGCGGGCGCCGCTTTCCAGTCCTGAGACGGTGATCGTGATCGGGGGCGCGGTGATCGGCATGGGCATGATCGTGCTGGCGCGCAACCTGGGCGTGTTGAGCAGCGAACAGGGCGACGCCTTTTTGCCGCTGGTGATCATCGTGTTTGGGTTGGTGCTGTTGATCAAGCAGTTATGGAGGCCAGCATGACGGTCACGCGACGCAGTGTGATGTGGCCGGTCCTGATCATTGCGATTGGGTGCGTGTGGCTGCTGCATATTGCCGGCGCTTTTCCCGAAGCGGTGGGCGATCTGCTGCTGCGGTCGTGGCCCGCGCTGTTCCTTCTGTTTGGGCTGGATGTCCTGTTTGGCCGCCGGCGGCTGCGGGTTTTGGGCCGGTCGATCGAGATCAGCCTGTTGGCCCTGGCCCTGCTGGTGATCGCGCTGGGGGGCGTGATCTGGCTGGCTTACGCCAACCAGGCTGACGAGCTGCGCACCGACCATGTCGTTTCGTTCGAGGAGTTTCTCTCCGACGAGGTGCAGCAGGTGCGCGTGATCGTCGAGGTGGATCGGGTGGGCGTGAGCGTCGATGCCGGGCCGGGTGGCGAGCGCACCCTGGCCGCCGAATTCGCGGGCAGCCGCGAGAGCGACGTCAGCATGGATTGGAGCGTCGAGGGCGACGTTGGCACGCTGGCGATCCGCGAGACGCACCCGAGCGCGATCCCCAAGCTGGAGGACTACGGGCGCGGTTCGCTCGCCATCACGCTTTCGCCGGACGTGATCGTTCAGCAGCTTGTGGTCGAGAGCGCGCAGGGCGACGCGGTCGTTGACCTGCTGCCGCTGCGCGTCCAGCAGATCGACGTGTCCGTCGAGGCGGGCGATCTCCAGATTGCGCTGCCCGAACGGGATACGCTGCAGGGCAAACTCGCCACGCGGGATGGCGCGATCGAGCTGACCGTGCCGGAGCAGATGGCGCTGATCGTGGGCTTGCAGCCGGGAAGCGGCACGCCATCGTATGAGTACGACAGGCTGCGCTACGACGTGCTGCTGGACGGCGAGCTCAAGCGCTCCAATACGGAGGCGTTTCAAATCAGCCTGGACGTGTGGTTGAAGAACGGCGCGCCATTGACGGTCATCGACCAGGGGTGAGGGGCTCCCGTGCACTGGCGTCTGGATTTGGGCGGCGATTGGCCCTACATCGTGAAGGTGGTTGGCGATAACCCGCCGCAGTTGGCGGTGTGGCTGTCGGACCGCGATATCGACTTCTTCGCTCTGCCTACCGGCGCATACTATGGACGGCTGACCGCGGCGACTGACTCGCGTCCGGGCAGCGAAGGCTGGCGCGTTTATCTCGAGCAGTTGGTCGCCCCAAACGGAGCATACCTGCCGGTCGCCTGGGCCGGGCAGACCGGCGTGTATACCTCGCACGATGGCCGTCTGCGGCTGTACCACGCGCCGGGCCGCGAGTTAGTGTTGGATGCGGACGGGCAGCAGACAGTGCTGTCCGGTGACGGATTGGCGACGGTGTCCGGGGTCGGGTTCGATCGCGAGTTGGGCACGGTGGCCGCCATTGGTGACGATGGCCGGCTGCACATGTACCAGCAGGGCGTGTTCGTCGGCACATACACAATGGAGATCGACCCGCAGGCGGTGGTCACGCTGGCCGTGCCGGATGGTGGCGACTTCGCGCTCGTGGTCGAAGAAAACCGGGTCCAGGCGGTTACGATGGGCGGCGTCGTACGGCACCGGCTGCCGGACCTGCCGCGGATCAGCGCGGCGGCCTGCTCGCCGAATGGCGAAATCCTCGTCACGGCGGACGGCGAGTCCGGCATGGTGCGCGCGTATGATGCGACGCTCCGACTGAGGGCGCAGGAACCGGCGCTGGACGTGCTGGCGCGGGCGCCGTCGCTGCAACTGCCGGAGGACGTGCCCTGGCCGCAGCACGCGCCGCACGCGCTCGACGTCGACAATTCGGGGCGGCTGGCGCTGGCGTTGGAGGGGGTGTTGTGCGTCACGCACGTCCGCGATCTGGCGCCGGTGGCACAGCCTCGCGCGCTGTTGTAGGGGTGTTGACTTTGCCTCGCACATCTCTTATACTGACCTAAAGGCAAGGACAAACCCGTTATGAGCTTCTTTAGCCATACAACCGAATCAGCTCCCGCAAAGCACGCTGGCTAGCCCCAGTGTGCTTTTTTGTCTCTAAGTCGTCCACTTAAGGTAAGGAGGCTCCACATGGATCACGGGATGATCGGCAAGATCGAAAAAGCCAGACGTTATGCGGAGGAACGCGATCGGATCCGGTTTGTGTCGTTTAGTGTAACCTTTGACGGCGAAAACAGCCCGCATTCAGTGACGTATGAGAATGGAACCTGGACCTGCGACTGCAGCTTCTTCCGTTCGCGTGCCGTATGCAGCCATACGATGGCTTTGGAGAAAATCCTTGCCGGGATGCTCCCCACACCGGTGAGCACGGATTCCTAGATCCACTCAACTGCATAGCTTCGAAAGGGAGCGGCGTTTATGCAACGAGATAAGCGCCGCTCTCGCGTTGTTCCCGGTATCGAAATGCGGAATTGCCGCGATTCGCGTGTAAAATGGGTGTGCGACATGCGCCGGGGGCGGGTTTGCGTTAGAATGCGCCGCCGCATGCCGATGAACCTGCACAGAAAGGACGACTCCTGTTTGGTGCGTAGACTGCTAATGCGAGCGCTCCGCCGCTGGGGAACGCTGATCGTCGGCGTGGCCGTGAGCGTGATCTTTCTCGCGATCGGGCTGCGGGGACTCCACCTGGGGGATGTGTGGCACGACATGCGCAACGCGCGGATTGGCTGGCTGGTGCCAGGCGTGGCGGTGTATTTCCTGGCCGTGTGGGGGCGGACGTGGCGCTGGCATTACCTGCTGCGGTCGCTGAAAGAAATCCCCCTGCGCCGCCTCTTCCCCGTGGTCGTGATCGGGTACATGGGCAACAACGTATACCCGTTTCGCGCCGGGGAGGTGATCCGCGCGTACGTGCTGAAGCGCAACGACGAGGTCAGCATTCCGGCCAGCCTGGCGACGATCATCGTCGAGCGCATCTTCGACGGGCTGGTGATGCTGCTCTTCGTGTTCGTCGCGCTGCCCTTTGCCGATTTCAAAGCCGACTGGCTGCGGGACGTTGTGATCGTGTCGACGATCTTTTTCTGGGGCGCGTTCATGACGTTCCTGGTGATGGCGCTGCGCCCCGAGCGAATGCGACAGCTTTACACGTGGCTCTTCGACCGCCTGCTGCCGCAGCGGCTCGGCGCGCCGATGAAGGGACTGGCCGATCATTTCATGCTCGGCCTGGAGAACTTGCGCCGCCCGCGCGACCTGGTGATGACGCTGGTATCGTCCGTGTTCATCTGGCTGACCGAGACGACCAAATACTGGTTCGTGATGCACGCCTTCGATTTCGAGGTCAGCTTCTTCGTCCTGATGACTATGACGGCAGTCGTGAATCTGGCGACCACGCTGCCCTCCTCGCCGGGCTATGTCGGCACCTTCGACACGCCCGGCATCGAAACGCTCAAGGCGTACGGCGTGCGCGAGACGGTGGCAGCCTCGTATACACTCGTGCTGCATGCGGCGCTGTGGCTGCCGATCACCCTACTGGGCTTCTGGTACCTGTACCGGCAGGGGCTGAGCTGGCGCGATTTCGACCGCGCGCGCGAGGTGGTCGCCGAGTCGACGAAACAGGATAGCGCCGTGACACTCGAAGGTGAGGTGACAGTTTGACGGGGCAGCGCATAGCCATTATCGGTGCCGGTGCAGCCGGGTTGGCTGCGGGATATGACCTGGCGCGGGCAGGTTTCGAGGTGGTGATTTACGAGGCGGGCGCCGAGGTGGGCGGGCTGGCCGCAGGGTTCAAGGACAGCGGCTGGGACTGGACGCTGGAGAAGTTCTACCATCACTGGTTCGCCAACGACGACGCCGTGCTGGGCCTGATTGACGAGTTGGGCGCGTCCGACCGGGTGCTGCTGCCGCGGCCCATCACGTCGCTGTGGTTGAATGGCCGGATCTTCCAGATGGACCGGCCCAACATCGTGCTCGCCAACCTCCGGCTGCCGATCTCGTGGCCGGCCAAGGTGCGCTATGGACTGGCCGGGCTGTACCTGAAGCTGACCAAAAACTGGCAGCCGATGGAGCGCGTCACGGCAGATGCCTGGCTGCGGAAATACATGGGCGATGAAGCCTACGAAAAGCTGTGGCGCTCGCTGCTGATCGGCAAATTCGGCCACCATTACGACAAGGTCAATATGGCGTGGTTCTGGGCGCGCGTGTACAAGCGCACCCCGCGGCTGGGCACGTTCGAAGGCGGGTTTCAGGCGTTTCTGGAACTGCTGGCGGATCGTGTCCGGGAGCAGGGCGCGCAGATTCACCTGAACGCGCCTGTGGAATGCGTCGCCCCGGTGGAAACCGGCGGCCTGGACGTGCATAGCGGCGCGGGCGCGGCGCACTTCGACGCCGTGATCAGCACGTCTTCCCCGCAGATTATGCAGCGGCTGGTCCCCGACCTGCCGGAAGCCTACAGCCAGCAGCTTGGCGCGCTGAAAAGCATGGGCGCGGTGGTCGTGATCCTCGCGCTCAAGCAGCAACTGTTGACTGATGGGACCTACTGGCTGAGCCTGCCATCCGAGCATCCCGACAAATCGCAGTCGAAATTCCCGTTTCTGGCGCTGGTCGAACATACCAACTACATGGACCGGGCGCATTACGGCGGCGATCATCTGGTGTACTGCGGCGATTACGTGCCGCCCGATCACGAATACTTCTCGCTGTCCGAGGACGAGCTGGTCGACCGCTTTGTGAGCGTCCTTGGCACGTTCAACCCCGCTTTTTCGCGCGATTGGATCCGGACCCGCTGGGTGTTCCGGGTGCGCTATGCCCAGCCCGTTCCATTCGTGAACCAGTCCGCGGCGCTGCCCGATCTCCGGACGCCGCTGGCCGGGTTGTACCTGGCGAGCATGAGCCAGGTGTACCCGTGGGACCGGGGGACCAACTATGCCGTCGAGATGGGCCGGAAAGTGGCGCGGATGGTGGTTGATGACTTGCGAACAAAATAGCTGCTCGACAGCAGTTGTTTTGCGGTAGATTGTCCACTGTATCTGAGGAAAATGGGAACATGAAGAACATCACCGTCATTGGGGTGGGGTACGTCGGGTTGGTGACCGGGGCGTGTTTCTCGGACCTGGGGAACCGGGTGATTGCCCTGGACATCAACGAGGAGCGTATCCAGAACCTCGCGAAAGGCATTATGCCGATCTACGAGCCGGGCCTGGCCGAGCTGGTCGAGCGCAACGTGCGAGCCGGGCGCCTCGTGTTCACCACGTCTTACGACGAAGCCATCAAGGACGCGGAGTTCGTGTTCATCGCCGTCGGGACGCCGGAAGGCGTGGACGGTGAGGCCGATCTGCAATACGTCCGGATGGCGGCTGAATCAGTCGCGAATGTGATGGATCACCCGCTGATCATCATCAACAAATCCACCGTGCCGGTCGGTACCGGGGACTGGGTAGCCGACATCGTGCGCGAAACACAGCCCTCGCCGGTCGAGTTCGCCGTGGTGAGCTGCCCGGAATTCCTGCGCGAAGGGTCGGCCATCCGCGATTTCATGAACCCGGACCGGACCGTATTGGGCTCGGAAGACACGACCGCGGCGGAACGTGTGGCCCAGCTTCACCTGCCGCTGCGCGCGCCGATCATGGTGACCGACCTGCGCACGGCGGAGATGATCAAGTATGCCTCGAATGCCTTCCTGGCGACGCGCATCAGCTTCATCAACGAGATCGCAAACATCTGCGAGGCGCTGGGTGCCGATGTGAAAGAAGTGGCGCGCGGGATGGGCTACGACAAGCGCATCGGGCATCATTTCCTCGAAGCCGGCGTGGGCTATGGCGGGTCGTGCTTCCCGAAGGACGTCAAGGCGCTGGCGCACATGGCCCAGGTGCACGGCAAGCACCCGCAGCTTCTGCACGCCGTGATGGACATCAACGCCTACCAGCGGCGGCACGTGCTGCTGAAACTCCACGAGCACCTCGATGGCCTGGAAGGCCGGACGATTGCGCTGCTGGGGCTGGCCTTCAAGCAGGATACGGACGACATGCGCGAGGCACCGTCGATCACGATCGGCGATTACCTGGACGAGCACGGGGCGACGGTGCGCGGCTACGATCCCGCGGCGATGGAGTGGGCCAAGCGCGCCATGCCGTATCTTGAGACTGCCGCCGATCCGTACGAGCTGGTGAAGGGGGCCGACGCGGTGATCGTCTTGACGCCGTGGAACGAGTTCAAGAACCTGGACATGGACCGGATCAAGAACGCGATGCGCGTGCCGGTGATGGTCGATGGGCGCAATTTGTACGATCCCGCACAGATGAAGGCGCATGGCTTCACGTACAGCGGGATCGGTCGCGGCGACTGACCGATCGCAGCCCGATATGACCCGTTCGCGGAACGGATGAATCAACGAGCAGGGATGCCACAGGCGGGCATCCCTGCTAAACTCTTCAGCACCGGAAGGGCGAACAGGAAGAGAGCAACATGGTCGATCGAGCAGGGCCGGTGACGAAGCACATCCTCGACAACGGGCTGGTCGTGCTGCTGAAAGAAGTGCATACCGCGCCGGTCGTGAGCTGGTGGGTGTTGTATCGCGTGGGGAGCCGCAACGAGCGCACCGGCCAGACAGGAATGTCGCATTGGGTCGAGCATATGATGTTCAAGGGAACGGACCGGTTCCCCGCGGGCGCGCTCGATAAGGCGATCGACCGCGAGGGCGGGATGTGGAACGCGCAGACCTCGTTCGACTACACCGCGTATTACGAAACCATGCCCGCCGGGCGCATCCAATTGGCGCTGGAGGCTGAAGCGGACCGCATGATGAACGCCCGGTTCGATCCGGACGAGGTCGAGTCCGAGCGCACGGTGATCATCTCCGAGCGGCAGGGGTCGGAGAATTCGCCCACATTCTGGTTGTACGAAGAGACGCGCGCCGCTGCATTTCGCGTGCACCCGTACCACCACCAGATCATCGGCGATATGGCGGACCTGCAAACGATGACGCGCGACGAGCTCTACGCGCACTACCGCACGTACTACGTGCCGAATAACGCGATTGCGGTGGCGGTGGGCGATTTCGAGACGAATGAGATGCTGGCCCGGATCGAGGCGCTGTACGGCGGAATCCCCGCCGGATCGCCGGTCCCACCGGTGACGCGCGCCGAGCCGCCGCAGCAGGGCGAGCGCAGGGTGCGCGTGGAGCGTGAGGGCAACGCGTCGTACGTGTACGCGGCCTATCGCGCGCCGGAAGCCACCCATCCGGACTGGTTCAAGCTCACCCTGCTGGATAGCATGCTCGCCGGGGCCAGCGCACCCGGCAGCAGCCTGGGCAACCGCACGTCGCGCCTGTACAAGGCGCTGGTCGAGACCGAGCTGGCGACCGGGGTCGGCGGTGGGTTGTATCCGTCAGTCGATCCGTACCTGTTCAGCATCGTGGTCACCGCCCGCGATGGCCGCACACTGGAGGAGGTCCAGGGGGCGCTGGACGCGGAGATCGAGCGGATCGTGATGGAGGGCGTCACGCAGCCCGAGCTGGACAAGGCCAGGAAACAGGCCAGGGCATTGTTTGCCTATGGCACCGAGAGCATCTCCGGCCAGGCGTTCTGGCTGGCGTTCTCCGAGAACTTCTCGAGCTATAGGTGGTACGAGAACTACCTGGAACACCTGGAAGCAGTGACCCTGGAAGACGTGCACGCGGCAGCGCGGCAGTACCTGCGACCATCACAGCGCACGGTAGGATGGTTCGTGCCGATCTCCGACGGTGAAGGGGAGAACCATGCGCAACCATGACGCTTTGCCCGGCGCCGATGACATCACGCGGGTGGTGCTCCCCAACGGCATCGTCGTGCTGGTGCGCGAGAACTATAACGCGCGATCGGCGGTGCTGGCCGGATCGCTCAACGCCGGCAGTCTGTACGAAAGCCCAGAGCGAGCCGGGCTGGCGTCGTTCCTGGCTTCGGCGCTGCTGCGCGGCACCCGCTCGCGCGATTTCGCCACCATTCACGAGATGCTGGAGAGCAACGGGGCGAGCCTGTCGATCAGCGGTGGGCGGCACACTGCCGGGTTTGGCGGCAAGAGCCTGGCGGAGGACCTGCCGATGCTGCTGGACCTGCTGGCCGACGCGCTCCGCAACCCGGCGCTGCCTGGCGACCAGGTGGAGCGGCTGCGCGGGCAGATCGTCACCGGGATCAAGATCCACGAGCAGGATACGCGCTACGTGGCCGGGCACATATTCCGCCAGCTCGTCTACCCGCCGGAACACCCCTACAGCCGCCAGACCGACGGGCAGATCGAGACTATCACGGCGATCACGCGCGATGACCTGCTGGACTTTCACCAGCGTCACTACGGGCCGCGCGGAATGCTGCTCGTCGTGGTGGGAGCGGTCGATACCGCCAGCGTGATCGAATGGGTCGAGGACCGCTTTGGCGATTGGAACAACCCGGACCAGCCGGGCACACCCGATCTGCCCGACGTGCCCGCGCCGCACTCGGTGCGCGCCCAGACGCGGATCATGTCCGGCAAGAGCCAGGCGGACATCGTGCTGGGCTTTCCCGGCCCGTCGCGGCTGGCGGACGACTGGCAGGCGGCCAATCTGGCGAACAGCATCCTGGGCGTGTTCGGCATGTACGGGCGGATTGGCGCCGAGGTCCGGGAGAAGCGCGGACTGGCGTACTACAGCTTCAGCCGGTTGGATGGTGGTCTGGGGCCCGGATCGTGGCGCGTGGTGGCAGGCGTGAATCCGGAGAACGTCGATCAGGCGGTGGGAGCCATCGTCGCTGAGCTTGAGCGCATCACCGGCACGCTCGTCACGGATGAGGAACTGGCGGACAACAAGGCCAATTTCATCGGTCGCCTGCCGCTCCAGTTGGAGAGCAACGAGGGCGTCGCGGCGTCGATTCTGACGATGGAACGGTACGGGCTGGGCCTGGATTATCTGCGCGAGTACGCGGGGATCATCCAGGCGGTGACCGCCGATGAGATCCTGGCGGCAGCGCAGCGCTATCTCGATCCGAAGGCGTATGCGCTGGCCGTTGCCGGGCCGGAGCTGCCGGCAGGCGACGCACCGGCGCAGGTCGGGGAACGGGGTGATTGATGCTGCGGGTGGGCGTGGATATGATCGAGGTGGATCGCATTCGCCAGGGCGCCGAACATTACGGCGAGCGGTTCTACGCGCGCTTCTTCACGGCAAGCGAGCGCGAGCAGTGCCACGACGTGCCGGCGCGTCTGGCGGCTCGTTTTGCTGCTAAAGAAGCGGTCGCCAAGGCGTTGGGCACCGGCATCGGAGACGTGCGCTGGCTGGACATCGAGATCTGCGCCGACGAACGGCGGCGCCCGCTGGTCGTGCTTCACGGCGCGGCAGCACGGCTGGCCGCGGACCTGGGACTGACGTCGTGGGAGGTCAGCCTGAGCCACACGCAGGACCACGCGATCGCGTTCGTGGTGGCGTTGGGCGGCTTCAAGACGGAGGGGGAAATTGGTTAGCGGCGCGGCGTGAGGTATACTCCGCACACAATTGAATAGCTGTTTCAGGTGGCCGCAAGCCCGGAAGCTGCGGCCTGAGCAGGGGGAAACCGGTCGAAGTCCGGTGCTGACCCGCAACTGTAGTGCCCTCGTGGCAGAGCCAGATTACCCGCCTGAAACGACCCTGATGGATCATCTCTCGCGGATTGGAGGTGGCTATGTCACGTAAAATAGCTTAGCCGGGCGCCTTTCTTGATCTGCAAGGAAGGCTTTTTTGTTGGCAGTGCAATCTTGATCAAGGAGAACAACATGGCAAAACGGTTTGTGCTTCTGGCGGCGGCGCTGTGTGTGGCGCTGGCGATGGTCTTCCCGGCGATGGCCCAGGATGATGCGACTCCCTCGGCCCAGGCGCTGGCGTTCTTGCGGTCGGCGCAGAAAGAAGACGGCGGCTTCTCGAACGGGTTCGCGCCGGAGAGCGACATCGCGGCGACGGCGGACGTGGTGCTGGCAGCGGTGGCCGCGGGCGAGGATCCCAACGCGTATCTCACGGGCGAGATGATGAACCCGCTGGCATTTCTGGGGATGCAGGTGGCCGGGGGTGAAGCCGGCAGCGTGGGCGCGCTCGCCAAAGTTCTGAGCGCGGTGGCGGCGGTGGGTAAGGATACGGCAGCATTTGCCGGGCACGACCTGACCGGTGATCTGCTCGCGATGCAAAGCGAGGATGGCCTGTTTGGTATGGGCGCGTTCGAACACTGCACCGCCATGATCGGGCTTCAGAACGCGGGCGCGGCGCTGCCCGATGGGGCCGTCGCGGCGCTGCTCGACTTGCAGGACGCCGAAGGCGGCTGGGGTTTCATGACGGGTGAGGCGCCGGATACGAACACGACGGCGCTGTGCATCCAGGCGCTGGTTCCCACCGGCGAGGCGGACGCGGTCGATGCCGGGCTGGCCTACCTTGGCGGCATCCAGAACGAGGACGGCGGCTGGCCGTACCAGAATCCGAGCGATTTCGGCACCGACAGCGACACGAACTCGACGGCGCTGGTGATCCAGGCGCTGGTCGCGGCGGGCGCGGACCTCGCGGAGTGGAACGATCCGCAGGACTGGCTGGCCGGGATGCAACTCGAGAACGGGGCATTCGCTTACCAGGCAGCTTTTCCGGATGCCAACCTGCTGGCGACGATTGCGGTAGTCCCGGCGCTCGAAGGGGTTCCGCTGAACGCGTGGATGCCCGCGCCGGTGGTAGAATAGGCGTTGGGGCAGGGAGGGCGAGCTTTCGGGCTTGCCCTCCGCTGTTTTCTGGGCGATTCCGGCACTTGCTGGCTGTTCGCAGCTGCCGGTAGAATGAATGCGCATAAGTACTTGACGGGTGTTTAGATATTTCTGTACGGAAGGAAAAAAACCTTGATTCGAAAAAGAACGATTTTGATTACCGGGGCGGACGGCGAAGTCGGCCATGGCCTGATCGAACGGCTGGCCGCGCTGCCGGAGCGCCCGTCGATCGTGGCGCTGGACGTGCGCAAGCTGGACCGGGCATTGAGGCCGATGGTGGAGCGGCTGATCATCGGCGACATTCTCGACACCAAGCTGCTCGAAACCCTGACCACCGAGTACGAGATCGATACGATCTACCACCTCGCGGCGCTGCTCTCGACCAGCTCCGAATTCCACCCCGAAACGGCCCACCGGGTGAACGTGCAGGGCACGATCAATCTGCTGAAACTGGCGCACGATCAGAGCCAGTCGCGCGGGCAGGCGGTGAAGTTCATCTATGCAAGCTCGATCGCCGTCTTTGGCCTGCCGGACGTGGCGACCAAGCAGGCCGCGGGGATGGTTGGGGAGGATCAATACCTCAACCCGATCACCATGTACGGCTGTAACAAGCTGTACTGCGAGCACCTGGGCCGGTACTATGCGCAGCATTACCAGCAGCTTTCGGCCACGCGGTCGATTGGCGTCGATTTTCGCTGCGTGCGCTTTCCTGGGCTGATCAGCGCGGTGACGATGCCCACCGGCGGCACCAGCGATTACGCGCCGGAGATGATCCACGCTGCGGCGCAGGGGAAGCCTTATGCCTCATTCGTGCGCGAAGACACCACGATCCCGTTCATGGCGATGCCCGACGCGATCCACGCGCTGGTGACCCTGGCGGCGGCCCCACGCGAGGCGTTGAGCCGCCTGGTGTACAACGTGACGAGCTTCAGCCGGTCCGCTGAGGAACTGGCCGCGATGGTGCAGCGCGCGTTTCCGCAGGCTGAGATCACGTTTCGCCCGTCGGACGCGCGGCAGGGGATCGTCGATAGCTGGCCGCTGGGCCTGGACGACAGCGCCGCGCGCGCGGACTGGGGCTGGCGTCCGACCTACGACGCGGACCACGCCTTCAACGATTACCTGGTCCCGACGATTGTCGAACTGTACCGGGGGGCGGAGTAGGGAGGATGGGGGCGGGACTCGAACGGCGAGTTCCGCCCTTTTTGCAGCGTGGATGCCGGCGATCTCAGGTGTGGGCTTCGGTCGTGTTGGTGACCGGCACCGGCCCTTCAGCGGGCAGGGGGATTTCGTCAGTCTCCGGATCGTCGGGCACGTCTTCCACGCCGCGCAGCACCAGCCACGAGACGATCCCGGCCCCGAAGATCAACAACCCCGAGCCCATGAAGACCTCGCGCGCGCCGATTTCATCCATCAGCAGGCCGGCGGCGCCCATCGACGCAATGTTGGCGACGTTCACGATGGTGCCCTGCGCGCCACTGGCGCGCCCCAGTTTGGCGCTGGGCACGTGGCGCTGCATCAGGGTGGAGGCCACGATCTGCGGCGGCGACAGCGCCAACCCGACCGCGAAGAGGACGGCGACCATCAGCGCGTAGCTGGTGACGACCGATACGATCATCGTCGTGACGCCGAATGCCAACATGCTCAGCCCGATCAGGTCGCGGGCCTTGTGGCGCTGAGCCAGCGAAGTTGATACCAGGGCGCTCCCGAGCACAATCCCGAGCGTTTGCGAGAACCGGATGAGGCCCAGGCCCTCCTCCTGCATCCCCAACTCGTTGATCAGGAGCGGGACGAAGGTGACGTTGGCCGCGCCCAGGCCGAGCATCAGGGCCAGGAAGCTGATCAGCACGCCCCGCATGACCTGGTCGGTCACGACATAGCGCAGGCCGACCACCAACTCGCCCCACATCGTCCGCAGCGTCCGCGCGCTGTCGGCCATCCACGAGATCGACCGGACGACCGGGGCGGGGACCGCGGCGCGTTGCGGTGGCGCGCCGGACACGCTGATCCGCGCGATGAATATCGCGGAAATGAGGAAGGTGATGCTGTCCACGATGAAGGCCGGGGCGGTTGCTCCCGCGATGCCAACCATCACACCGGCCAGGGCGGCGCCCACCACAAAGGACATGGTGTGCGTCAGTTGGGCCAGCGCGTTGGCGGCGAGCAGTTCATCTTTGCCCAGAATCGCCGGCAGCATGGCGGTGCGTGCCGGGTAGAAAAAGGTGCTGACCGTGCTGAGACACACCGACACGGCGATGAAAATCCAGACCTGATCGACGTTGCCGACCAGCAAAAATCCCAGCGCGAGGACGCTGCGAATCAGGTCGGCGCCGATCATGATGTGCTTGCGGTTGGCGCGGTCGACGATGGTGCCCGCCACCAGCCCCAGAAACAGCGACGGCAGGGCGGAGAGGACGAACAGGGCGCTCAACAGCCTGCCGGAGCTGACATCCGCGTCGTTCGCCATGCGGATGATGGCGAGTGTCATGGTGTTGTAGGCCAGGGCGTCGCCCAGGAACGAGACCATCTGGCCGGTCCAGAGATTGCGGAAATCCTGGTTGCGGAGCACGGAGAAGACGTTGGTGCCTTCGCGATAAAACAGCGCCGCGATGACGCGTCCCCAGCCGGTCCGTTTGGTGTGGGACTCTACAGCCATGGTGTTCAAAAAATCCTATCGAGCCGAACCGTCTCCAGTGTATTGTACGCGCCTGCCGAACAAAATACACAGCCAACGATGCATGCCGACCTCACCGCGCGTCGAAATCGTCTGCGTCATACCCGCCCGCCTCGTAGAGGTCGTCGAGCAGGTCGTATACCTCGTCTTCGGGATAGGTCTGGATCTCCTGGTCCGAGATCGCGATCTCGACGGGCGGGATGGCAAGGTCGCGATCGGGCACGATGACCTCGTAGCCGTTTTCGGTGGCCCAGGCTGTCATCTCCTCGATGACCCGGATGAGCGCCTGCCCGCCCGGCGGTCGCGGGCCGCGCAGGATGGCGATTCGTTCCGGCTCGGTGCCATCTCCCCAGAACAGAGTCAGGTGCCCGTCGTCGGCGATGGTGATATACGCGGGCTCGCGCATGCCGTCCCTCCTCAGTTCTCCGGTGGGATCAACAGCCGCTTGAATACGTCGTAGCGCCACAGCGCCCGCACGATGACCGCCCAAACCAAGACCGCCAGCACGACGATACCCAGGTCGGCCCAGGCCATGGTGTTGAGTTCGAAGAAGTCGCGCACGGTGCGAACAGGGAAGATCGCCACGTACAGCGCCAGCATAGCAGCCGCCAGCCCGATGCGGCGCAGGCTGTAGCGAAGCGGCTGTTTGCTCTCCCACGCTTCGACCGAATGCTCGGCGAAGACGATCAGCAGCAGGCCGCACAGTAGGGCCGTGGTCGTGAGGACCGTTCGCTGAAGCTGGAGCGTTTCGTCCTGGTACAGCAGGTATACGACCAGGGTGGCAACTGTGATGCTGAATCCGGCGGGCAGGATGAACTCGCCCACGGAGGCGAGCAGATTCTTCTGCGGGTGCCCCGATCGGGCCCAGATGGTGAGCACGAACGCGGGCAGCCCCACCGGGAGGGTGGTCAGGATCGCGTTGTGCTTGGGCGTGAAGGGGAACTCGGTGCCGATGAAACCCGCGATGACGATCAGCAGCGCGGCGTACAGCGTCCGGGTGAGGAACAGCCGCATCACATCCTGCATGCCGTTGAGAATGCGCTGGCCCTCTTTGATCGCTTCGGGCAGCACGTCAAAGCGGTCGCCCAGCAGCACCATGTCCGCGACGCTGCGCGTTGCCTGGCTGCCGCTTTCCATGGCGATGCCCATCTGCGCCTGCTTGAGCGACAGCACATCGTTGACGCCGTCCCCGATCATGGCGACGTAGTGACCGTGCGCGTGCAGGTGCTGGACGATGCGCTGTTTTTGATCGGGCGTGATGCGCCCGAAGACGGTCGAATGCTCGACCGCCTCGACGAACTGTGCATCGGTCATCTCGGCCAGCGCCAGCCCGGAGACGACGCTGACATCCCGGCTGATGCCGGCGAGCTGGGCCAGGGCGGCGACGGTCTGCGGGTTGTCGCCGGAGATGAGCTTGATCGTGACTCCGGCGCGGCTGAACTGGCTCAGCACGTCTTTGGCATCGGGGCGCAGCTCGTCGGTGAAGGTGAGCCAGCCCAGCGGGCGGAGATGATCCGGCAGGCGCGGCGCGGCGTTTTCCGGGCGTTGGAGCGGCTCCGGGTGGTCGGCGAGCAGCAGCACGCGCAGGCCCAGGTCCGTCCAGGTGTCGATGTGGCGCTGGAGAAGCTGTCCCTCGTCGATGTGCGGGAGCAGGGCCTCCGGCGCGCCGAGCACGATGCTGCACGGATGCGCCCCGTTATCGGCATAGGTGGCGCCGCTCCATTTGTATTCCGACGAAAACGGCACCTCCACCGTGACGGTATGGGCCTGGCCGGGGCAGGCGGCGGCGATGGCCTCGGCGGTCCGGTTGACGGGGCCCGTGCTCGCCACGAAGTCACCGGCGCGCCGCCTGATCTCGTCTTCGTCGCGGTCGATCGGGATGACCTGGCGAAGCTGGATGCGGTTGGTCGTCAGGGTGCCGGTCTTGTCCAGGCAGAGCACATCGACGTTGCTCAGCGACTCGACCGCGTTGATCTGCTGGACGAGCGCGCCTTTCTGCGCGATGCGGACGGCACCCAGGGCATAGGCGACCGTGATCATGAGCAGCAGCCCCTGCGGGACGAGCGAGATCACGACTGCCGTGTCCTGGACGATCTGGTCGAACGGCTTGTCCTCGATGGCGAACGACAACATCAGCAGGATGGCGAGGCTGATGGCGACGATCACCAGCAGGCGGACGAGGATGCTCACCTGGCGCTGGAGCGGGGTGAGCACGCGCCGGTACTCGCGCGCGCCGGCGGTGAGCTGGTTGGCGAAGCTGGCCGCCCCGACTTTTTCCGCGACGTAGACGCCGCTGCCCGACACGCAGAAGCTGCCCGAAAGCAGCGCGTCGCCGGCTTCCTTGGGCACGTGGTCGGACTCGCCGGTGAGCAGCGATTCGTCGACGTCGATGCGCTTCTGGGTGAGCAGCGCGCCGTCGACCACGATCTGATCGCCGGGACGGATCAGCAGGGCGTCCCCTGCGACGATCTCGGACGGATCGACGGCCTGCTCCGCGCCGTCGCGGATGACCGTGGCGCGCGGGCGGGTGAGCAGGGCGATGCGGTCGAGCTGGCGCTTGGCGCGAATCTCCTGAAAAACGCCCAGCGCGACGTTCAACAGCACGACGCCCCCGGTGACGAACGCGTCGCCCGGCTTGCCGACCAGGACCAGCACGATCATGATTCCGAACAGAATCACGTTGGTGAGCGAGAACACGTTCTCGCGCAGGATGGCGGAGGTGGGCCGGCTCGACTTGACGGGGGTCTCGTTGCTCAAACCCTGCGCGCGCCGCCGCTGGACTTCGTCGGCAGACAGCCCGTGCTCGGCGAAAGAGGGCGAGAGCGCCTCCACCGGGGCGTGTTCGGTCAGCGTGCCGGTCATGGCTGGCTCCGCGACCGGCGGGCAAGGTTGGCGGCGGCGCGGGCTTCCACTTCAGGCGAGAGCCGCCGGTACCAGGGATGCGACTCGGGAAGCTGCAGAAAGTGGTCACGGACGAAGACAAACCGCGTGGGCGATGTGTCCCACAGGTAGAGCGGCGGCTTGCTCTGATCCAGCGGCCAGAGCCAGGCGCGCTCGTCACGGACGGAGTGGACGAAATAGCGGACCATCTCCGCAAGATCTTCGCCGGGGGCGACACTCACATCGCGCGCATCGACCGGCAGCGTTTCCCAATCGCCGGGCTCCGGCGGGCGCCCTTGCTGGCGGGGGTGGGTCCAGGTGTCGCCCTCCTTGCGCCAGTCCAGGCCGGGGCAGGTGCAGAATTCGTTTTCGTACGGCCAGCCGCGATACTCGTTGGACGCGTGCGTGCCTTCGTGGAGCAGAATGCGGTACAGGATCGATTCGTCGCCGCCCGGCTCGCCGATTCGCAGCCAGTGATCGCCATACGAGCCGCCGCCTGGATTGCGATCAATCCAAAGATGGATAGGATTATCGACAAACGGGCTGTAAAAGGTGGGGCCCAGCAAACGCAGCGTGTCGTGCAGTAGACTCAATTCAGACGAGCGCCACGCGCGCGCGTTGCCTTTCGGATCGGTCTCGACCAGCCGCAGGCCGTAGGTCGCCCTGAGCGTGTTGACTGCGCGCGTGTGTTCGGTGCTGGACTCGGTTTCCGTCAGGCCCAGTAGGCGGCCTAACCAGTCTGTCAGTGAGTGTTTGTTGAACATAGTTTGACCTTGCTGAGTCCCGGTGGGACAATCGGAGCCTGATAGCCTTATTTTACCGTACCAGCGATGACCGGCCAGATTACCATTGTCGGGGGCAGGGGGCGTCATACAGGTGACCTATGGGTGAGCAGAACGATTCGAACGCGTTGCACGTGCGGCGCTTGCTGGTGCCTGTGGCGAATCCGAACACAGCGCGCGACCTGATCCGGCTGGCCGACCGGCTGGCCGATCCGGAAGAAGGGCATATTGTGGCGCTGCTGGTCGTGCCCGCGGGCAGCGAAAGCGACGAAGAGACGATCGAGGCGATCGAGCAGATCGTCGCTGAGGAGGCCGAGGCGGGGGTGCCGGTCGAGCTGGTCATCGATATGGCTGCGAGCGTGGCGCGCGGCATTCTCGACACGGCGCGCGAGCACGGCATTGAGTTGATGGTGTTAGGGTTTCAGGCGCGGGGGCGGGGCAAAGCGGATCTCGGCCCGATTGTCGAATCCGTGGCCCAGACGTCGCCCTGCGATCTGATCGTGTTCCGCAACCCGTCGGGGACTCCGATCAAGCTGGAGGACATTGAGCACGTTATCATGCCGGTGGACGGGTCCGACAAAGCGAAGGTGGCGGCACGTCTCGGCGTGGTGCTGGCCGAAGAATACGACGCCCAGCCCATAGCGGTTTACGTGCAGGACAAACAGGATATGTCCAACGTCATGGGACTGGCGTATATCGAGGCGTCGCTGGCAGGGCTGTCGGACACGCGCAAGGTCGAGCGACAGGTCGTGCGGGCGACGGATATCGTCAGCGGGATCCTGGCGCGCGTGGACCGGAGCGACATGATCGTGCTGGGATTCGATGAGCAGAGTCCGCTCGACCGCTGGATCTTCGGCGACGCAACCCAGCGGATTCTCCGGCAGGCGCCGGGCCCGGTGATCCTGGTCAAGCGCGCGACCAAAGAAGGGCTGTCGCTCACCGAGCGCCTTCGCCATCGCCTCGTGGTGCGTTTCTCTCCCACGCTCACGCCGAATGAGCGGACCGAAATCGCGCGAAACGCGATGGAGATGAGCCGGTCAGAAACCAACTTCGTGGTGCTGATGTTCGTCTCGTCGCTGCTGGCCGCGTTCGGCTTACTCCAAAACAGCGCAGCGGTCATCATTGGGGCGATGCTGGTTGCCCCGCTCATGTCTCCCCTGATGGCCTTTTCCGTCGGGCTGCTCCAGGGCGGGCTGCGCCTGATGCGTACCGCTGCCGTGACTACCCTGATCGGCGTGCTAATCGGGCTGGTGGTTGCGATCGGGATTGGCCTTGTTTTCCCGCTGCATGTATCCTCACCTGAGATGCTGGTGCGGGGGCAGCCTTCGCTGCTGGATATGGGCGTGGCGCTGGCGTCGGGCGTAGCCGGGGCTTTTGCCATGGCTCGTAAAGACATTCCATCCGCCCTGGCAGGCGTTGCCATCGCGGCGGCGCTGGTCCCGCCGCTGTGCACGGTGGGTCTGGCGATTGCCTTCGGCGATTACACGCTGGCCTCCGGGGCGGGGCTGTTGTTCCTGACCAACATCGTCTGCATCAGCCTGGCGGGGGCTGCCGTGTTCGCCTGGCTGGGCCTCCGGCCAATGCGCGCCACCTGGACCTGGGGCCAGTGGGTGATGTCAATCGCCGTGTTGCTGCTGCTGGCTGTGCCCCTGGCGCGGGCCTTCATCGAAGTGACCCGCAATGAGCGCGATACCAGCACCGTGAGCCGCGTGTTGCAGGAGCAGTTCGGCGATGGCGAGGTCTCGGAGGTCCAGCTTCAGGGGAATACCGTCACGGCCACTATCCGCAGCGGGCGATGGGTGTCATCGCAGCAGATTGGCTACGCCGAGGTGGCCCTGGAGGAGCGCCTGGGGTACGACGTCGATCTGGAGATCACGTATCTGCGGCTGGTGACGGCGGGTCCCACGGTGGATGATCGATAAAAACTGAAGACAAAATAGACGAAATATTATACTATGTAACCAGTCACTTCTTGCCAGCAGGGGGCGTCGATGACGTTTTTTCGCCAGCTAACGATCCAGCGCCTGACCATCACCATCCTGTTCATTCTCCTGTTTGCCATGGCGGTGCGCGTTCCCACCGATACCGATACGTGGTGGCACATCCGCAGCGGCGAATACATCATCGAAAATACGAGCATTCCCACCAGCGACTCATTTTCGCACACCCGCGCCGGGGCAGAGTGGATCGATCACAGTTGGGGCGCGCAGGTGCTGCTCTATGGGGTCTACGAGTTGTTTGGGGACGGGCGTGCGCCCGGCGCGTCCGGCAATGTGGGGCTGGCTTTGTTCACGGCAGCGCTGGCGACGCTGGGCATGGTGTTCGTTTACCTGATGTGCGAGGGCAACGCATACGTCAGGGCCTTCGTCGTCGTGCTGGGCGCGGCGGCTGCGGCGGTTTTCTGGTCCCCGCGGCCACAGATGGTGTCGTTCGTCCTGGGCGCGCTGACGCTCTACCTCCTTCACCTGTACAAGCGCAGACAGATCGACCGGCTGTGGCTCATCCCGCCGATGTTCGTCGTGTGGGTGAACATGCATGGCGGCTTCGCGATCGGGTTCATCTTCCTGCTGGGGACGATTGCCGGTGAGGTGATTGGCAATCTGATGAATCCCACCGGCGAACACGTGATCCGGTGGGCACGGCTTCGCAAGCTCGTTGTGATCACGGCGCTGTCGGTGCCCGCGGTGGCGCTCAATCCCTACGGCATCCAAATGCTGGGCTACCCGTTCCGCACGGTGGGTATTGGCGTGCTGCAGGATTTCATCCAGGAATGGGGATCGCCGGATTTCCACCAGCCGCAGACGTGGCCGTTCGCCGCGCTGCTGCTGGCCGTGCTGGCGGCGGCGGGGCTGTCCAGCCGGCGGATCGACTGGACCGATCTGGCGCTGGTGACCGGCACGACGATGATGGGCTTGATGGCGGGGCGCAATATCGCTGTGTTCGCCATCGCCGCGACGCCGGTGCTCTCGCGTCACGTGGATTCCTGGCTCACCGATCGCGGCTGGCAGATTCGCCCGGTGCGGCGCGCCTCGAAGGGGATGCTGCGCCTCAACTGGCTGCTGCTGGCGGTGATTGCGCTGGGCGGGCTGGTCAAGGTCGTCGCGGCGGTGAATTCGACCACGGTGCGCGAGGCCCAGGAAACCTATCTGCCGGTGGAACTGGCGGCCTACCTCGACGAGACGCCGCCTGACGGGCTGATGTTCAATTCGTATAACTGGGGCGGCTACTTGATGTTCGCGGCGCCGGACGTGCCGGTGTACGTCGATGGGCGAACCGATCTGTACGATGACGCGTTCCTGCGTGATTATCTCGGTGTCGTGTTCGTGCGCGATGGGTGGGACCGGCGGCTCGACGAGCAGCGCATCGATTTCGTCGCCATCGAGGCCGAGAGCTTCCTGGCGACGGCGCTGCGCGATCGACCCGAGCAGTGGCGCGAGCAGCAGTTTGACGACGAACGATCGGCCCTCTTCGTCCGGATTCGAGAAGAAGACGCGCATGACTGAGCAGACGAATCGCACGCGGCTGCCGTCGCTGGTGGCCGATCTGCGCCTGCTGGTGTACCTGTTCGTGGGCTTCCGGCTGGTCATGGCGATGGTGTACCAGCCGTATGCGTTCGACGTGTACGAACTGGACGCGGGTGAATTCGTGCCGGCGACGATCGAGCGCGGCCTCAGCACCTTCGGCGACCTGCGCTACTACTACCAGTTTGCCGAGCTGATCGACGCGGGCGAGCTGCCGTACCGCGATTTCTGGCACGAGTTCCCGCCGGTCTGGATCACGCTGTTCGGCGGGATCTACGCGGTGATGGGCCTGCGCGGCGAGGTGGATTTCACCGCCTGGGCGACCGCGCTCGGCCTGATCATGACGGTGTTCGACGTCGGTAATCTGCTGCTGCTGCGCCGGCTGGGGGGTCGCCTGCACGGGGAGGCGGCTGGCGTGGCGCTGCCGTGGATTTACGCCGTCCTGGCGGCGCCGCTGATCTTCCCGTGGTGGACGTTCGAGACGATGGTCGCCTTCCTGATCCTGGCGGCGCTCGCGTTTTTGCTGGAAGGGCGCGACCGGGAGTCGGCGCTGCTGGCAGCGCTGGGGACGTTGACCAAATACACGCCGATCCTGGTGCTGCCCGCGGTGTGGCGCTTCTACGACCGGCGGCGCGCCGTGCGCTACACGCTGATCACCGCGGGGGTGGTGCTGGTTGTGCTGGGCGGGCTGCTGGCGTGGGGTGGGCGAATGGCGTGGGCGTCGCTGCTCGCGCAGTTCAGCAAGGCGTCCTACCAGAGCGTGTGGGCGCTGGTCGATGGCAACATGCGGACCGGCAGTTTCACCGGGCCGGAAACCCGGTTCGATGCCGACAACGCGTTCGAGCCGTATGGCAACGAGCCGGTGATCCCGGCAGTGATCCGGACGGTTCCATTTGCGCTGGCCGGGCTGTACGTCTACACGCGAAAACTGCGCCAGGACGAGCAGGGGGTGGTCGCGTTCTTCTCGCTCACCGTGGTGCTCTTTTTCCTGTGGGCGCACGGCTGGAGCCCGCAGTGGATCGTCACGCTGACGCCGCTGATCCTGCTGAATTTTCCGACGCGCGACGGCGTGCTGGTGTGCCTGGTGCTGAACCTGCTTTGTTTCGTGGAATACCCGGTGTTCTTCATGCGCACAGGCGACACGGGTGGCGCGATCAGCGGGGCGCTGGTCCTGCCGTATGCCTTCACGATCCTGCTTAGGACAGGGCTGCTGGCCGGGCTGGCGGTTGGCCTGTACCGGCGCGTGACGGCGAGGGGTGCTCATGCCTGAGGGGATGCGCCGGACCTGGGGCGCGCTGGGCTTGATACTGCTGCTGGCGCTGGCGCTGCGGCTGGTGAACCTCGGCGGGCGAACGCTGTGGTATGACGAGGCCTTCGCCGTGCTCTTCGCCGAGAAGGGCTGGGATGCCATGGTCGATGGCACGCTGACCCCGGTGGAGGGCGGCGCGGCGGACGTGCACCCGCTGCTGTATTACATCGCGCTCGATGGGTGGATGGGCGTGTTCGGTCAAGGGGCGTTCGCGGTGCGCCTGTTCAGCGCGCTGTTGGGTGTCGCGACCGTCGGCGCCGCGTTCGGCCTGGCCCGCGACTGGTTTGCCGACGATCGCGCCGGGCTGGCAGCGGCTTTCGTGACGGCTGTTGCGCCGTTTCACGTGCAGTATTCGCAAGAGGCGCGCATGTACGCGCTGCTCGCGCTGCTGCTGACGCTGGCGACGTGGTTGTACTGGCGAGCCTGGCAGCGGGGGCGCGCGGGGTATTGGCTGGGCTTTGGCGTCCTGGCCGGGTTCGGCATGTACACCCAGCAGTTGGCTGCGTTCTACCTGCTGGCGCTGGGGCTGCTGCCCGTCGTGTATCGCCGCCGCCGGGAGCTGGTCCGGACGGCGTGGGTGGCGGGCGTGGCGCTGGCGATTTACCTGCCGTGGATGCTGCACCTGCCGGACCAGCTCGGCAAGCTGCGCCAGTACTGGGTGCAGAAACCAAACGTGCTCCATATCTGGCTGGCGCTGCGGTCGTTCGTGTCGGTAAATCTCGACTTCTCGGCGGCGTGGTGGCTGCCGACCTTTCTGCTGGCGGCGATCCTCAGTGTGCTGGTGCTGTACCGTGCCGGGCAGGTGCTGCGCGCATCGGGGCCCGATCCGGACCGCTTGCCGCTGGGTTGGGTGATATGGCTTGCGTTCGCGCCGGTGGTGTTGATGTGGATTGCGTCGTACGTCTTCCAGCCCGTGTTTCTGCCGCGCGCGCTGCTGCCGTCGGCGGTGATGTTCTACTGCGCGCTGGCGTGGTTGTTCGCACGTGGAAGCCTGCCCAAGCCAATTGGCGGGCTGCTGGCGGCGGGGTGGGGCGTGATCGTCGTCTTTGGGCTGGTCACGCATTATACCTGGGACACGTTCCCCAACCCGCCGTTCGACGAGGCGGCAGATTATCTGTGTGGGCAGATTGAGCGCGGCGACGTCGTGCTCCACGGCAACAAGATCACGGCGCTGCCAATGGTGTATTACGCCCGCGACCTCCCACAGGAGTACGTTCGTGATATTCCGGGATCGGGTTCGGATACGCTGGCTGTGCCCACGCAGGCGACGCTGGGGCTGATGGCAGCCCGGTCGGTCGAGGACGCGGTGAATGGGGCGGATCGCGTGTGGTATGTCGCCTTCGAGCAGTTCGAGGATGAAATGGCCGGGCTGGTCGAGGACGATCCCGCGAATGCGCAATACGATTCGCTGAGCTGGCTGCGCGAGCGGTTCGTCGAGGAGCGCACGGTGGCCTTCAACGACTTGCAGATCGTGCTTTTCATCCGGCCTGAGTAGGGGGCGCTGGTTATGGGCAGTTCGAGCGGCGCGCGACCCAAACTGCCGATCATCGTGGCGGTGGGTCTGCTGATCGCGCTGGCGGTGGGGAATGTCATCGCAACGCACGCGTTCCTGACCGAGCCGTATCCCGGACAGAATGATTTCATGTCGCGCTGGGAAGGCGTTCGCTCCTATTGGCGCGAAGGGCTGAATCCGTATGGCGAACGGGCCAGCGCCAACATCCAGGAGCGGATCTATGGCCGCCCGGCGGCTGAGGACGAAGATCCGGGCTATTTCGCCTACCCGTTCTACACGGTGTTTCTGCTGTGGCCGCTGGCGTACGTCGGCTACGCGTGGGCATCCGCGATCTGGATGGTCGTGCTGGAGGCGTGTCTGATCGGGACGCTGATCGTGCTGCTCGACCTGTTCCGGTGGCGACCGCGCCCGTGGCTGCTGGGGGCGCTGCTGCTGTGGATGCTGCTCAACTATTTCTCCGCGCGGGGCTTGATTCTGGGGCAGCCGGGGCTGGTGGTGGCCTTCATCCAGGTGCTCGCGCTGTGGGCGCTGAGCAGGGATCGTCCCTGGCTGGCGGGGGGCGCGCTGGCCCTGTCCACGCTCAAGCCGCAGATGGGCTTCCTGCTGGTGCCGTTACTGCTGCTGTGGGGGCTGCGCTGGCGCCGGTCGTTCGTGGTCAGTTTTGTGGTGGTGTGGGGCGGCTTGATGGCGCTCTCTTTCATCGCGGAACCGTCCTGGTTCGGCGACTGGATCGACCAGATCCGGCGCTACCCGTCCTATACGGCGTTCGGCGCGCCGGTCTGGATCGTGGTGCAGCACTACCTGGGGGCGGGTGACGTGGCCGAGTGGGCGATCAACCTCGCGCTGTATGGCGTGATGCTGTGGGCGTGGGCGGGGGTGCTGGTGCAGGGGCGCGAGGAACGCCTGATGTGGACGGTCGTGCTCACGCTGACCATCACGCACCTGTCGGCGGTGCGGACGGCAACGCCGCACTACGTCGTGTTCGCGCTGCCGCTGATCTTCTACGGCAAGCGGCTGGCGGCGCGGAATCGCTCCGGCGGGACGTGGATCGCCGCCCTGCTGGGCGCGCTGTTCGTCGTGCCGTGGGTTCATTTCCTGCTGACGGTCGAGGGCGAGTTCGAGCACCCGACCCTGTATCTACCGGTGCCGTTCCTGGTGCTGGCCGTGTTGTGGCTCACGCGGCGAATGTGGTGGCGCGCCGGGCCGATTCTGACCGGCACTGAGGGCAGTGTGGCATCATGAAGACACGGATCAGCCCGCGCACCTACGGCGTCGTGTTCGCGCTGGCCCTGCTGTGGGGCGGGCTGCTGGCGGCGGCGATCCGGCAGCCGGGATATACCGACGCGTACTACTACTTCAATGCCGGGCAGCGGCTGGTGGAGGGAGACGGGCTGACCGACCCGTACGTGTGGACGTACATCAACGCGCCGGAGAGCCTGCCAGGGCCCAGCCATGCGTACTGGATGCCGCTTGAGTCGCTGGTGGCGGCGGCAGCGATGGCGGTGGGCGGCGCGACGTTTGGCGTTGCCCAGGCCCCGTCCGTGATCTGCTTCGCTGGGCTGGTGGTGATGGCGTTCTGGCTGGGCGCGACGATCGGGCAGACGCGCCGCCGGGCGTGGATCGCGGCTCTGCTCGTGTTGTTCGGCGGCTTCTTCACGCCCTTCTGGACGACCACGGACACCTTCGCGCTGTACGGCTGTGTGGGCGCCGGCGCGCTGATCGCGATGGGCCGGGGCCGCGAGACAGGCTCCTGGCGCTGGTACGCGCTGAGCGGTGCGGCGGCAGGGCTGGCTCACCTGGCGCGGGCGGATGGCGTGCTGCTGCTCGGTGTGGCGGGGGTAGTCGTGGTGTGGCCGGGAGGACGCCTGAGCCGCCAGAAGGTCGCCGGGGCGCTGGCTGCGCTGCTGGGCGCGTATCTGCTGGTCATGCTGCCGTGGTTTGCGCGCAACGTGTCGGAGATCGGAACACCGCTGCCCACCGGGGGAACGCAGACGATCTGGCTGCGCGGCTACAACGAGCTGGTGAGCTACCCGCCCGGCGCGAGCGCGGCGGCGTTTTGGGATTGGGGACTGGCGAATATCGCCCGGTCGCGCATTGAGGCGCTGAGCAGCAATCTGGGCACGTTCGTCGCGGTGGAGACGTGGGTCGTGCTGGGGCCATTCGTGCTGCTCGGCCTGTGGCGCGAGCGGCGGCGACCGGTGGCCCTGGGCGTGACGCTGTACGCGGTGGCGCTCCATTTCGTCATGACGTTTGTCTTTGCGTATCCCGGCTACCGGGGCGGGCTGTTCCATTCGTCGTCGGCGCTGCTCCCCTTCTGGGCCGCGCTGGGAATCATCGGGCTGGACGAGGCGATCGCCTGGGCGGCGCTCCGGCGGCGCTGGAACAGGACGCAGGCGCAGATGGTTTTCGGCGCGGCGGCGGTTGTCCTGGCGGTGGCGATCAGCGTGGGGGTGTTCGCGTCCCGGCTGGATGGGTGGAACGACAACGGCGCGTTTTACGAGGACGTTGTGGCGGGCCTGCCTCCGGGTGCTGTCTTGATGGTGAACGACCCGGCGGCGCTGTATTACCACACCGGGCACGCCGGGGTCGTCGTGCCGGATTCGGGGCCGGACGTGGTTCCGGAGATCGCCGCCCGGTATGGCGTGACGCATCTCGTGCTGGACCAGAACCGGACCGCGCCATTCGACGCCCTGTATCGTGGGGCCGAGTCGCGCCCCTTCCTGGTGCCGTTGGGCGTGTTGAGCGGCGGGCAGCGTGTATTCGCGATCGAACTGACGGAGCGCGTCCCATGAGGTTGTTCCGACTAACTCCTCTCCGCCGCGATGCCTTGATCGGCCTGCTGGCGCTGGCCGGCGTCGCGGCCTACGTGATCGCGTCGGCGATCATCCACGAGGTGGGCTTCCCGCTCGATGATTCCTGGATCCACCAGACGTACGCCCGCAACCTCGCCGAGCGGGGCGAGTGGGCATTCGTGCCCGGCGAGCCGAGCGTCGCGTCGACGTCGCCGCTGTATTCGGTCCTGCTGACCGTCGGGTACGTACTGAACATTCGCTTTTTCGCGTGGACGTTTGCCCTGGGCGCGGCGGCGCTGGCGGCGGCGGGCTGGATCGGGGCGCGGGCGGGAGAGCAGTTGTTCCCCGCGCTGCCGTGGGTTGGCGGGTGGACCGGCCTGGCGATGGTGGCGGCCTGGCACCTGGTTTGGGCGGCGGCGTCCGGCATGGAGACGATGCTGTTCAGCACGTTGAGCCTGGCGGTGGTGTGGATCGCGTGGCGCGAATTGGGCGACCTGTCGCAGAGGTCGCGGGCGCTGTTCGGGCGCGGTCTGCTGTTGGGCGTAGTCGGGGCGGCGCTCACCCTGACGCGGCCCGAAGGCGCCGGGCTGGTCGCGTTGGCCGGCGCGATGGCGCTGCTCGCCGGGCCGTTCGGCGATCCCCGCCGGGCGTGGCGCACCTATGGGGCGTGGGGCGCCGGGCTGGCCCTGGGCTGGCTGGCTGGTGTGGCGCCCTATCTGGCGCTGAACCTGCACATCGACGGCAGTTTGCTGCCGAACACGGCATCCGCAAAGCAGGCCGAAAACGCGCCCGCGCTGGACCTGCCGCTGCTGGAACGGTACGTGCGCATGCTGCTGCCGCTGGTGGCGGGCGGGCAGCTCGTGCTGCTGCCGGGTGCTGCTGTGGCCCTGCGCGAGCTGGCGGCGCGCGCGCAGTCGGACCGGCGCGCCGTCCTGTATTTTCTCCCGCTGGCCTGGATCATCGTCGACGTGTCGGCCTACGCGCTGCGACTGCCCGCGCCCTACCAGCACGGGCGCTACGTGATCCCGGTGCTGCCGCACGTGCTGCTATACGGCGTTGGGGGCACCCTGATCCTGATCCGGAACAACCGGCGAGCGTTTGTCCGGCGCGTTCTGGCGCGGAGCCTGGGGCTGTCCGCGATCGCGATCATGGTGGGGTTCTGGGGGATCGGCGCGCAGACGTATGGCCGGGACGTGCGGATCATCAACACCGAGATGGTGGATACGGCGCACTGGGTGAGAGAGAACCTGCCGCCCGACGAGCTGCTGGCGGTGCATGACATCGGGGCGATTGGATACTATGCGCCGCGGCCCATCCTGGACCTGGCCGGACTCGTCAGCCCTGAAGTCGTGCCGATCATCCGCGATCACGCAGCGCTGATGCAGTTGATGTGTGAGCGCGATGCCCGCTATCTGATGGTTCTGCCGGACCAGCGGCCCGCCACGCCGGACGATCCCCGGCTGGGCACCGAGACGGTGTACGATCCTGATCTCGGCGCGACGATCCGCAAGCCGCTGTTCGACACGAACGCGCCGTACTCGCCGGCGGCGGGCGGAGGCAACATGATGATTTACGCGCTCCGATGGCCGGAAGGCTGCCGGTAGGGGGCTGATCGGTGACACGGCGCGCGCGGCGTTTTGTGAATTTTTAGTTAATTCTATTTTATGCTTGCTTGCTCCTGGATTCTGTCCTATGGTATACTCGCACAAGGGGAACATATCGTGTGGGTCTGCAGTTCGTTCAATCAAAACTGAGGTGTCAGTCTCCCAAATGGATGAAAACCAGGCGCAGTATGCCCTGCGAAAAATTACGTTGTTGATCGTTGACGATCATCCCGTTTTTCGTCAAGGATTGCGCAATATTTTCGCCACGGAAGAGGATATCCAGATCGTTGCTGAAGGCGCGAGCGGGGAACAGGCGCTTCAGCTCGTTTACGATTTGCAGCCGGACGTGTTGCTGCTGGATATCAATCTGCCCGGTATCAACGGTCTGCAAGTGACAAGCAGGCTCAAAGCCGATCACTCGCCAACGGCCATCGTCCTGCTGACGGCGTACGACGATATGGAGCAGGTGCTTCACGCCATGCGATCGGGGGGAGCGGCGTACTGCCCGAAAGACATCGAGCCGGAAATCCTGGTCGATGTGGTGCGCAAAGCGGCGCACGGCTATTTTGTGGTGGGCGACAAGGTCTTCGACGCGGACGGGCTGAAGCACTGGCTGGATGCCGGAGTCGAGGCGGCGACCGGGCCGTACATGGTGGACCCCAGCGAGCATTTCGTGCCGCTGAGCCCGCGCGAAATGGAAATTCTGCAATTTGTAACCCAGGGGAAGAGCAACAAAGAAATCGCTCAGGGGCTGGGGATCAGTCACCAGACTGTCAAAAACCACATGACATCCATCTTGAAAAAACTCGATGTGCGCGACCGGACTCAAGCGGCAGTGTACGCGCTGCGCCGCGGTTGGGTGCGGACCAACAAAGCCGTGCCGGACGAGGATGATGATAGCGAATAGTCCGACCAGGTCGGTGATTGCAGCTAACGAGGGACAGTGATCTATGGCGCAAGGTGCGACAACCCCGAAGGACGAACTGCTGCTCGAATTTCGTAACGAATACGAGAAGATCAAGACGCGTCTTGCCGAAAACCAGCAGCTTATCGAACAGAGCCAGCTTGAGGTCGACCGCCTGCGCGAGAAAAACGTGGCGCTGAACATTCAATTTCGGCGGATAGAGGCCAACTTCGACACGATTCCCCGCTCGGACATCAAGGCGGCTTACGACGATTCGATCGACGCCAAGACCCGGCTGCTGACCATGCAAGGGCAGCTCGAAAAGCTCAAAGGCAACCAGGAAGAACTCCAGTACTTCGAGCAGTTGTTGGGCCGGCTGTTGAACCTGGTGCAGGGCATCACGCCGGACCGGCTGCCCGCGCCGACTTCACCGGGGACCGTCGACGTGCTGAGCCCGGACGGCAGCAGCCTCTCGACGCAGGCCATCGTACGCATCGTCGAGGCGCAGGAGGTCGAGCGCCAGCGGCTGGCCCGCCAGATGCACGACGGCCCGGCGCAGTCGCTGACGAATTTCATCTTGCAGGCCGAGATCTGCCAGCGCCTGTTCGACCGGAATCCGGACCGTGCCGGTGAAGAACTCAGCAACCTCAAGACGGCGGCGAGCGGAACCTTCCAAAAGGTTCGCGACTTCATCTTCGACCTGCGCCCGATGATGCTCGACGACCTGGGGCTGGTACCGACTATCCGGCGGTACGTCGAGGCATATGAGGAAAAGACCGGTATCGATACCCAGCTCAATATCCTGGGCGACGAGCGGCGGCTCCCGGCTCATATCGAGGTGATGATGTTCCGCTCGATTCAGGAAGTGATGGGGAACGCGCGCGACAAGCTCAGCGCCAAGACGCTGAATATCGTGTTGGACGTCGGGCCGGAATGGCTCAAGGCAACGATCGAGAACGACGGGCGCGGGTTCGATCCCGACGAAATCCTCTACGACGACACACATGAGGACTTGCTGGGACTGCGAACGCTGCGCGAGCGCATCGAACTGGTGGGTGGCAGCATCGAGGTCACGAGCGCCGAGGATGACACCAGCCGTTTCGTGATCATGCTGCCATGCGCCGGATAAGTTCGACACGTGGGGGGCTCGATATGGATTACTGGTGGGGGCCGAGGGCGTCTGGCGGGGTCATGCCATCGCCCTCGCTCGCATCTTAATCGATAGGACTAGGGGCCTGTTGCAGTTTTTTCGCATCAGACTACACTAGTCTTAATTCGCATCGCTGAAATATTGAGGCAGCGTTAAATTGACAGCCGATACGCAACCCTTTTGGGAGGAAGATCCATGCGAGGCCGAGTACTTATCCTGATAGGCGCTATTATCTTGCTGGCTGTGGTCGCAGCGGTTGTCTTGTTGTCTGGCGGCGACGACGGGGAGACTGATGAAGGTGTCGTAGACGGTGCCGCCCAGGGGACGCCCGTTCCCGGCGAGGACAGCAGGCCACCGGCGAGCGGTGACGGGTCTGGCTTGATCGAGCAGAACCTGGTGGAAATCGTGATCGCCATCCAAGACTTGAGCCGCGGCTTGAAGATCCCAGCCGATGGCGTGGGAACGCAATTATGGCCCGAGCAATCGCTCCCAGAAGCGGGCAACTTCTTCACTGCCGACCAGATCGGTGACGTGGTGGGGCGGATCGCGCGGACGGATATCCCGCGCGGAGCGCCGGTGCTGCGCCGGCAGGTAGTCGACGATCTGTTCGAGATCGCGGCCTCTGGCTCGGATGCGGCGGCGTTGTTGTCGGCCCTGCCGTACCAGGCGGTGGCGGTGTCCATTCCGCTCGACCCGTCGGGGATCGGACAGGTTGCGTATGGCATTCAGGATGGAGACTTCGTCGACGTCATTCTGTCGTTCCTGTTCGTCGATGTCGATCCCCAGTTCCAGACCCGCCTGCCGAACAACTACTCGGTGATCACCCGGCTCGAGACGGGCGAACTGAGCATTGGCGCGCCGCGCCAGGGCCGGACGGAGGCGAGCACGCTGTCGCCTGAAGGCGTGTTGCTGGGGCCGAGCGAGCCGTCGCAGCGCCCGCGGCTGGTCACGCAGCGGACGGTGACGGATGCGTTCGTGCTCCACGTCGGTTATTTCCCGCCGGATGGGCAGATCGTCGGGCTGACGCCGACTCCGTTGGAGATCGCCACAGTGCCGCCGCCGCCCGGTGAGGAAACCGGCACGACCGAGAATCCCACCCCCGCAGCCAGCGCGACACCCTACACGCCGCTGATCATCACGCTGGGCGTATCGCCGCAGGACGCGCTGGTCCTGACGTGGGCCGTCGACTCGCAGATCCCGATCACGCTGGCGCTGCGGCAGGCCGGCGACCGCACCGTGACGAACACGGACCCGGTCACGCTGGATTACATGATCCGCAACTTCAACGCTGCGCCGCCGAACGCGCTGGAGTTCGCGCTGGAACCGCCTATCACCAGCGTTCGCCGGTTCGATATCGGTTCGCTGTACAGCTTCCTGGCGTCGAGCCTGGATGAAGAATAATCCAGAGGGAGCAACGAGGGGAAGGAATCGCCCTTCCCCTCGTCACCCAGGATGAGTGTGGGCTAAGGTGGGGATACCCTAGAAGGATACGGATGGATGAGTAGTGGCTCTCAGAAAAACACCATAAAGGTCCTTATCGTCGACGATATTGCCGATACTCGCGAGAACCTTCGCAAACTGTTGGCATTCGAGTCGGACATCGAAGTGGTGGGCGCTGCCGGGACCGGGCGCGAGGCCGTTGAGATCGCCGGGCAGGTCAGGCCGGACGTGGTCTTGATGGACATCAACATGCCGGATATGGACGGCATCACGGCCACCAAGGCTATCAGCACGGTGGTGCGTACGGCTGCCGTCGTTATCATGTCCGTGCAGAGCGAACCGGCGTACTTGCGGCAGGCCATGTTGGCCGGCGCGCGCGATTTTCTGACCAAGCCGATCTCAAGCGAAGAATTGTACGCAACCATTCGCCGCGTGTACGAGCGGAACGAGCCGGTTCGCCTGCAAGAAGCGCAGATGAGCACGGTTGCCAAGAGCAAGGGCGAGCCGGTCAAAGCCCATCGTCTGACCCCCACCGCGGGGGCGGGTCATATCATCGTGGTTTACAGCCCGCAGGCCGGCGCCGGGGTGACTACGCTGGCAACCAACGTTGCCTCGGCGCTCATGCGTCAGGATACGCGTGTCCTGCTCATCGACTGCAATTTGCAGTTTGGTGACGTCGATGCGTTCCTGAACCTTCAGTCGCCGGCGACGATTGCCGATCTCACCAAGGCGATTCACGATCTCGACCAGGAGATGATCGACAACGTGCTGCTGACACACGGCAGCGGGTTGAAGGTGCTCGTCGCGCCGCCACAGCCGGAGGATGCCTACGATATTTCGCCTGAGTCGGTCAAAGAGCTGGTGAGGACCCTGGCGGGCGGGTACGATTTCATCATTGTCGATACATCGCCCCAATTTGACGATATGACCCTCAACCTGTTCGAGCTGGCTGAGCGTATCGTGCTGGTCTGCAACCCGACGATCCCGGCGATCAGGAACACGCGGAAGATTCTCGATATCTTCGATCATCTCGCGCAGCCTGCCGGCCTGTCCGAGAAGGTTATCTTCGTTTTGAACCGCGTCAGCAATGACAAGGATCGCGGGCGGGGGACGGTGCCGACGGCGTCGATTGAGAACCATCTCAAGCACCCGGTGAAAGCCACCATTCCGCTTGACGATCGCGCCGTGCTCACGGCAGTCAACCAGGGTGTTCCGCTGGTGGCGAAGCTGAAGTCGCGCTCGCCAGGCCAGGAAATGGTAGACCTGGCGGAGTTGATTCGCCGGTCGGTCGAGTCGGAAGATGATGCGATACAGCCCGAACAGCCAACCGATGCACGATCGAAAAGCGGCATCCGCGCGCTGTTCGGTGGGGCGGGGTAAGTGGGATTGAGGAGGTCATGTTATGTCGTTGTTACGACGGATTGAACGCGGTGGTCAGGGTGGGGACGAACCGGGAAACGAATCGAAACTGGCGCAGGTCCGCAAGCGGACTCAGGTGCCCCAGGCACCCGGCGCACCCGGCGCGCCCACCTCTGCCAACAATTACCAGGACTTGAAGACGCGGGTTCAGAACAAACTGCTGGCCGAGCTGGATACGAACGTGGACCCGCATTCTCCCGAGGTTCGCACGGCCATCGAGGAGCTCTTTGCGGCGATTCTGGCCGAGGAGAGCATCGTGCTGGCGCGCGGCGAGCGCCAGCGATTGTTCGAGGCGATTGTGGCCGAAATCCTCGGCTTTGGTCCGTTGGAGCCGCTGCTGGCCGATGACACGTTGACCGAGATCATGGTCAACGGTCCCAAGAACGTGTATGTCGAGCGCGCGGGTAACCTGATCCGGTCGAATGTGACCTTCGAGGACGAAGATCATGTGCTGCGCGTGTTGGATCGTATCGTCGCACCGCTGGGCCGCCGCATCGACGAAAGCTCACCGACCGTCGACGCCCGCCTGCCGGACGGCTCGCGTGTGAATGCGGTCATCCGTCCGATCGCGTTGTGCGGGCCGACGATCACCATTCGAAAGTTCTCGCGGCGCCCCTTCACCGTGGAGGATTTGATCCGGTTTGGATCGATGACGCCGGAGATCGCCGAGTTCTTGCGCGCGTGCGTGATCGCGCGACTGAACATCATCGTGTCGGGCGGTACGGGGTCGGGCAAGACCACGCTCCTCAACGTGCTGTCCAGCTTCATTCCCAACGATGAGCGCATCGTCACGATCGAAAACGCGGCTGAGCTTCAGCTCCGGCAGGAGCACGTCGTCTCGCTGGAGAGCCGCCCGCCCAACATCGAGGGCCGCGGGTCGATCACGATTCAGGACCTCGTCGTGAACTCGCTGCGTATGCGGCCCGACCGGATTGTCGTCGGCGAATGCCGCGCGGGCGAGGCGCTGGACATGCTCCAGGCAATGAACACAGGTCACGACGGCTCGCTGACAACGGCGCACTCCAACAGCCCACGCGACACGCTGTCGCGCCTGGAAGTGATGTGCTTGATGGCCGGGATGGACCTGCCGGTCCGCGCCATCCGCGAGCAGATTGCTTCGGCGGTGGATATGATCGTTCACCAGGACCGTATGCGGGACGGCACGCGAAAGGTCGTCAAGATCACCGAAATCCAGGGCATGGAAGGCGACATCATCACGATGTCGGATATCTTCGAGTTCGAGCAGACCGGGCTGGAGGCGGGCAAGGTCATTGGCCGCATTCGCCCGACCGGGCTGCGTCCGAAATTCATCGACAAGATCGAGGATGCAGGCATTCACCTGCCGCCGTCGGTGTTTGGTATCGGCATTCCGCGCTATTGATCGCGATTTCGTGCAGAGTTGTGAACAAATCGCGCCGGGTTTTGCTGATACAATGAAAGTAGGCAGTCAGGAACCGGGCAGGGGAGGCTAGTCGGCCATGGAGCTCATAATTGCAGGTGCTGCCGGTGTATTGGCGGTGATCATCCTCATCATGGGGATCATCAGCATTCGCTCCGAACGCCAGGAAGAAATCGAGGACCGCCTGGGGCGTTACACGTCCGAATATGGCAGCCTGATGACCGAGTTCGAGGAATTTCAGGTTCAGCCGGAGGAACCCAGCATCCTCACCCAGCGACTGGACAAGGCGCTGGCCGATCGGGAGTTCGCGAAAAAGTGGCGAGTGCAGCTTGCCCGCGCCGACCTCAAGCTGACGGTCGCCGAGTACTTCTCACTGCATATCATCGCCGGGATCGGTGCTGCCGTGGCCGGGACCTTTTTGTTCGGGACGCCGATTGGCGGCGGCATCGCCGGGATCGCGGGGTTATTCATCCCGCGGTTTTACGTGGCTCGCAAGCAAAGCCAGCGCTTGAACGCCTTTCAGGAGCAACTGCCCGATACGCTGTCGCTGTGGGTCAACGCGCTGCGGTCCGGGTATTCGGTGCTCCAATCAATGGAAGCCATCGCCAAGGAATCGCCTGAGCCAACCGCAACGGAGTTCAAGCGCGTGGTGCAGGAAGTCCAGCTTGGCATCCCGATGGAGGACGCGCTCGATCACCTGCTGGCGCGGCTCCCGAACGATAACATGGACCTGGTGAATACGGCGGTGAATATCCAGCGCGAGGTAGGTGGTAACCTGGCCGAAATCCTGGAATCGATCGGGCACACCATCCGCGACCGGGTCAAGCTGGATGGCGAGATCCGCGTGCTGACGTCTCAGGGGCGCATCACCGGCTGGGTGATCTCGGTGCTGCCGATCCTGCTGACCGTGTTTCTGTATTTCGTCAGTCCCGGCTATATGGGGGGCATGATCGAAAACCGTATGTGCGGCTGGCCGATGTTGGGCTGCGGGCTGGGCCTCATCGGGACCGGCGCAGCGATCATCCAGAAGATCGTGAAAATCGATTATTAGGCTACTGCAGGAAGAACGGGAGAACCAACCGTGATAGCCATTGTTGCTCTCATCCTTGTGGGTGTTGTGCTTCTGGCCGGGCTTGTGCTCGTCGGCATGCGCGAGGACACAGGCGAAGACCCGCTGCAGCGGCGATTGTCGGAGTACGGTGACCGGGACATGCCGGCCTCGCTCGAAGAGATCGAGCTTTCGCTGAGCACGCGCGAGCGCGTCATCGTGCCGATGTACAAAGCGCTGGCGCGCTTTGCCGTCACGTTTACGCCCGAAAACCAGATCGAGAGCATCCGCCGCCAGATCGAGCTGGCCGGTAAGTCGGCCACGATGGAGCCTGTGACGTTCTTCGGCCAGCGTGTCGCGCTGACGTTGGGCATGGGGATCGGGGCGTTCATGCTGTTCTTCTTCGTGACTGACTGGGGGGCGGTCAAAGGCGTGCTGGGGACGATTGGCGGCGCGGCGCTGGGGTATTTTCTCCCGGTGCTACAGCTCAAAAGCCAGATCAGCCGGCGGCAGGATTCCATCGTCAAATCGCTGCCCGATGCGCTGGACTTGCTCACGATCTGCGTCGAGGCGGGTCTGGGTTTCGAGCAGGCCATGGGCAAAGTGTACGAGAAGTGGGATAACGACCTGGCGATTGCCTTCGGACGCGTGCTGCAAGAGATCCAGCTCGGCAAGCGGCGCAGCGAAGCCCTGCGCGATATGTCGCGCCGGATGGACGTGCCCGACGTGACCAGTTTCGTGGCAGCGCTGGTACAGGCGGAGCAGTTGGGTGTGAGTGTCGCCAAGATCCTGCGTATTCAGTCCGACCAGATGCGCGTGAAGCGGCGCCAGCGTGCCCAGGAAAAGGCGCAGCAGGCCCCGGTCAAGATGATGATTCCCATGGTGCTGCTGATCTTTCCCTCGATCTGGATCGTGCTCTTGGGGCCGTCGATCATCATTCTGTTGGATACAGGCGTGATTGGGAGCTTTTGACAACAATCCAGAAATCGGCTTGAGCTCAGTGTCATACATTCGTATCGGCGACGACCAACAGCCCTGGCCCGCCCAGGATGAGTCGCCGTTGCAACGCTTCAAACTCCTGGCGCGACAGGCGGCCACCGTGGCGGTTGATCTGGTTTTTCCGCCGCACTGCGTGGGCTGCGAACGTGTGGGGAGTTTTTTGTGTTCTCACTGCCTGTCCGCAACGACACCGGCGGAGGACCGGAGTGCGCCGGGCTTCGACGAACTGCGCGCCTGCGTCGAATATGAGGGCGGCATTCGGGCGGCGATCCATGCGCTCAAGTACGAACGGCAGGTGCGGATGGTCAGGCCGCTGGGTGAGCTGCTGGCCGGGATGGTGGAAGATGCCGGTTGGCCGATCGATCTGGTGATGGCTGTGCCCCTGCATTCAACGCGATTGCACGAGCGCGGGTATAATCAGGCTGGGCTGTTGGGGCGATTTCTTGCGCAACGCATGGGGCGGGAATTCGATCCGGCTGCACTGCGCCGCATTCGCGCTACCGAAAGCCAGGTGAACCTGACCATGCACGAGCGGCGCGACAACGTGGCGGGGGCGTTCGTGGCCGATGCGGGAATTGTGTGCGGCAAACGTGTATTAGTGATTGACGACGTGTTGACCACGGGGGCTACCCTGGGGGCTTGTGCAGAGGCATTACGCGCTGCCGGGGCCGCGCAGGTGTTCGGCGCGGCCGTGGCGGGCGCTGTATATTCTGGCGAGACCGTTTCACCTGCATGATTTTTTCTACAGGCAAAAGGAGCAAGCCATGGAACTGAAGATCCACACCCGAAATGTCGACGTTTCCCCTCGCTTGCAGGAGCACGTCGAAAAGAAAGTGAGCAAGCTGGATCGCTACTTGCCGAATATTCAGGAAGTTCGTGTGGACCTCGCCATTGAGCGCCGCAAACAAGGATCGGACCAGGCTATTGCCCAACTCACCTTGCGCAATACGCGCGGGGTTATTCTGCGCGCGGAGGACAAGCGCCAGCCGGACATCTACGCGGCACTGGACGTCGCGCTCGACAAAATGTATCGCCAGATCGAACGCTATAAGGGGAAGCGGAAGCGCCGGGGCGGCGGTCGGTATGCCGAGGTCGATGCCGATCTGGCGGCGGTGGAGCCTGCCCCGCTGGAAGAGGTCGAGGAAGAGGAAGAAGGGAAGACGGCGATTGTCCGGCGCAAGCAGGTGTCGCTGATACCGATGAGCGAAGAAGAGGCGATCGATCAAATGGAGTTGTTGGGGCACAGCTTCTTCATATTCTATAATGCGGAGTCGGCCAAGCTGGGTGTACTGTACCGGCGTGAAGACGGAAACTACGGTGTGTTGGAGCCTGAAGTCGTCTGAGTGAGCATCCGATCACGATGATCGGGGGCCGGAGGAGCGTTGTCTCCTCCGGTTTTTTGTGGGCGAGGGAGGTCGAAGTCAATGCAGGTTGGAACGGTTGGTGCCGTGATACTGGCCGGGCCGCATGGGGCGACGCCGCAGGAGCAGGTGGTGGGGCGTGCGCTGCGCGCCAGCGTGCTCGATCTGGTGGCGGTGCTGACCGGCGCGGGCTTTGGGCCGGTCATCGTGGCCGGACCAGATCTCGATTGGCTGCCTGAGCAGGGTGGGGTCATTCGCGATATGGACGCGGCTCCTTTCCACTTTGGCGAGCGGCTGGCCGGGTTGATCGCGACATACGATCTGGCGCGGGTGGTGTATTTTGGCGCGGGCAGCGCGCCGCTGCTTTCGCGCAGCGCGATTGGCGCGATACGCGCCGGGTTGCTCGAACCGGCGGGGGAGCGTGGCGCGGACCTTCCCGGGCGGGTCGTGCTGACCAACAACCTGCATTCCAGCGACTGGATCGGGATCGGCGACGCGCGCGATGCGCTGCCGGTGATCCGGCAAGCCGCGCGGGACAACAGCCTCGCCTGGATGCTCCAGCAGGGCGGCGCTTTCGACGTGCGTGTGCTGGCGGATGTCCGTCCCGCCGCCGGGATGGACCTGGACACGCCCGCCGATCTGGCCCTGGTCCGGAAACATGCGGACTGTCCGCCGAACCTGGCGCAGGCGCTGGCCGACCCGCTGCTCGATCGCATCCCGGTCGAGCCGGTCGTGGCGGTGGCGGCGCGCGACGGGGGCCGGCTGGCCGTCATCGGGCGCGTGTCGCCCCTGGCATGGCACACCCTGAGCAGCGCCAGCCAGTGCTGGATACGCGTATTCTCCGAGGAGCGCGGGATGGTCGCCAGCGAGCGCATCGATCGCGGCGAGGTGCGCTCGCTGGTGGGGCGAATGCTGGCCCTGGTAGGGCCGGAGGGCTTCTTCCGCGAGCTCGGCCAGATCGTCGATGCGGCCATCATCGATAGCCGGGTGCTGATGGCGGCCAGCGGGCACTATCCCGGCGATGCCGACCGGTTCGCCTCGGACCTGTTTCTCGCGGATGCAATCGCCGATCCCTGGGTGCGAGCGTTCACCGGGGCGGCGGCTGAGGCGCCCATCCCCGTGCTGCTGGGGGGGCATGGCGTCGTGGCGGGCGGGTTGCACGCGCTGGCGGACATCGTCGCAGCGCGCCGCCGGGCCGGGCAGGGGGCGGATCAGGAGTCGTGATAAAGCCGGCGCAGGTGCACGTATTTCTGAAACTCGTACCACGCCATCAGCAGGCTCAGCCGCAGGCCGTGCCAGCCGTCGCGGTAGCCCCGCAGCGTAACGAACCGCCATAGGAACTGGCGCAGCGGCTGGGTGAGGAACTTGTGCGGTCGGGGCCGGATGCCCTGCTCCTGCAAAATCCGGGCATCGTACCGGACATAGCGGTTTTGTTTTTCCCTGAACTGGCGGAAGCTCGTATAGTTGAAATGCGTGAACGGCACCGCGAGGTAGCCCGGATCGCCCTCCAGGATCACCAGCTCGTGCACCTGCCGTTCCGGATCGTATCGGGCTTTGCCGCGCCGCAACAGCCGCATCTGGTAATCCGGAAACCAGCCTGTATGGCGGGTGAGCTTGCCGAAGATGTAGTTGTGGCGCGGAATCCAATAGCCGTTGTGTTCGGCGCGAGGCAGCAGATCGCGAATCTCGGCGGCTTGTTCCGGGCTGGAGCGCTCGTCGGCGTCGACGAACAGGATCCAGTCGGCGTCCACGGCGTCGAGCGCGGCGTTGCGCTGCTGCGCGTAGTTCTCGAACGGGTTCTGAATGACGTCTGCCCCGGCGTCCTGGGCGAGTGTCACCGTCCGGTCCGTGCTGAACGAGTCGAAGACGACGACGCGATCGGCCCACTGCACGCTGGAGATGCACTCGACGATGTGGGCTTCCTCGTTTTTTGCCAGGATGACGGCGGCCAGGGTGACGGTCATAGCGCGGCTCTCACAGGGTTTGCACGGTACGATAGGCGTCGATCAGCGCGTCGCGTTCGGCGGCGGAGAGATCGCCCGCGGCGAACGCGCGGCGCGTTTCGGCGATCTTGCGCCGCATGCCCCACCGGATGATCTGCCGCGCGAGGGCGCGTTTGAGCGGCGGATCGTACTTCTCGAACAGCAAGAGACGGCTGCGCCAGAGGTTGACGATGCTCTGCAGGCGAATCTGGCCGGTGCTCTGGCCGGCGAGGTGCACGACGTGCGCCGCCGGCACGCAGTAGATCTCCCAGCCGGCGCGACGAATGCGCTTGCTCCAATCGATCTCTTCGCAGTACATGAAGTACCGCTCGTCGAACAGGCCGGTCTGGGCGATGACCTCGGCGCGGAGCATCATCGTCGCGCCCAGCGTGTGATCGACGGGGAACAGCGCGCCCGCCTCGTACAGGTGGCGCGGGTAACGCCCGTTGAAGCGGCTGTCGTGCAGCCGCCCTGGCACCGGGAACAGGTCGACGATGAGCTGGCCCAGCCCAGGAAAGCCGAACGCGCTATGCTGGAACGAGCCGTCGGCATGGCTCAGCCGCGCGCCGACCACGCCTGCATTCGGCAGTGACAGCAGCGCGTCGTACAGTGCGCGTGTCGCGCCGGGCTGGGTGCGCGTGTCCGGGTTGAGCAGGTAGACCGCTTTGGGACCGTCCGGCGGGACCCCTCGATCACCAAAACCGAGCAGGCGCAGCGCGTGGTTGTTGCCCCCGGCGAAGCCCAGGTTGGTGTCGCTGGCGACGAGGTGCGCGCGGGGGAACTGCTCGCGGATCGCGTCGGGCGTGCCATCGCTGGACGCATTGTCCACGACCCACACGGCGGCATCGGGGCCGTGTGCGTCCAGGTCGGCGTACAGCGTGCGCAGGGCGTCAAGCGTGAGGTCCCGCGTGTTCCACGAGACGATAATGATGGCGAGGTCGGGTGTCATCGACGCGATCCGGCGCTCATTCCAGAAAGGCCATGTTCCAACCGGACTGGCGGATCGCGCTGCGAAATGCGTCGTAGTCCTCAGGCTCGACCGGCAGGACCTGCGACGCTTCGCCGAACAAGGCTGTCAACCGGGGGCGGCCCGACGTGCGGCTCCCGAAGAAGCTCTCCAGGGCCTGGGTGAGGGCTTCGCGCATATCGGCGGGAATCATGTGGCTGGCCGGAAAGACCAGCACATCGAAGGGAATGACGTGCTCGGCGAACCCGTCCCAGGTCTCCGGACTCGTCGGGGCGGCGGTGTCCCCGGCGGGAACGAGAACTTCGACGGCATCCAGGATGTCGTCGCGGGAGACGGCGTCATCGTCCAGGGCGTCGACCAGGTCATCGACCAGATCGTCGAACTCGCCTGCCGGCAAGGCCGCGGCGGCGCAGTCGCCCCCGTAAACGGCCCGGAGCAGCGCGAGGTCATCGGTCCGATCGATGATGCGCCCCAGGTCGGCCAGCGGGTTGATTCCCTGGGCGCTCAGGACCAGGCTCGGATAAAGCCAGGTCGTCAGGTCCTGGCTGCTGAGCCGGCAGAACGGCTGCCCGGCGATCTGATCCAGGCTGTCGATGCTCGCGGCGGCGATGATGTCGGCGGACAGGCCGGCCCGCGCGCGAGGGGACGTGCCGTGGACGAGCGCCAGGGTGGGGACGGCGTCGCATTCGCTCTCCGCAACGATCAGGGAGAAGGGGCTGATCCAGGCGGCGGACGCGTTGCCGTTGACGCTGCCGTTGCAGATCGCGCTCAGGGCTGCCGATTCGTCCCCCACGAAGGTGATTTCGACGGTGAGATCAAGCTGTCTGAGCAGCTCGGCCTCAAGCTCGTTGCTCGTGGTGATGGCGTTTGCGCCTGGGCTGCCCGGCAGGACGATTTGCAGCTCGATCGGGCGGCCCGGCTCGCCGAGGGCGGGCGCCTCAGGGACAGCGGGCAGTGCCGTCGAGCGCGGCGTGGGCGTCGGCGGGATGGCTGTCGGGCGCAAGGTCGGCTCGGGCTCGTCGTCCTGACCGCCACATCCCGCGAGAAGCGCCGCCAGGATCAAGAACAGCAGAATGGTGATCGGCTTGACAGATGCTTGACGGTTAATGGTGCACCTCCCGCTTTGTCAACGCAACCACCATGGTACAGCACTTCCAGGCGTGCGGCAAGCGGCGATCAGTCGTCCACATCGGGCGGCGGCACCAGCTTGATCTCTCGCGCGCCGACCCGGCTCTGGAAGGCCGGGATGCCGACATCCTCGTGAATCAGCCCTGCCCAGCAATCCTGGGGATTGCGCGCGTTGATCAGCTCGGTCATACGAATGGCGCCCCACACCTCGGCCTGCTGGCCCGGCTGGAGGTAGTAGTAGGTTTCGCCCGTTTCTTCGTCGTATACTTCCTCGACTTCGTCGCGGGGAGCCAGCGCCCACCGCCAGGGGAAATCACTCAGCGACGTGTCGCATTTGATCCCGACTCGCCACGCGCCCGACTCTTCATAGGCACCCAGGCTGCTGGCCTGCTGGTCGAACTGGTAAACCGTGCCGGGGAAGGGGCCGGTCGTGCGGATGGGCGTCGCGCCGTAGTTGTGGATCGTCAGCTTGAAGACCAGCAGATCGCCCTGGACCATGGTCAGCGTGGTGCGATCCGATATCACGCCTTGGGGCCGGGGGATTTCCTCGCCCTCGGTGGTCATGCTGGTGTAGTAGCTGTCGTCGTAGGGCATGTCGCCGAAGTAGACGACCGCTCCCGCCACCTGGGGAACGATCTCGACCTGGGGCAGTCCGCCATCCTGCAGCGTGACCTGGCTCTGGCGGACGATCCGCTGGCCCTCGTCGTCCTGCACGACAGCATACACGTCATACGTGCCGTCGGGCGGCGGCTCTATGCTCTGGTCCACACCGGCATCATAGTCGAATTCGTGGCTGCCCATGTCACCCGGCTCGCGACCTTCCTGGCGCTCGGGCACGTAATAACGCTCGCCCTCCGCATCTTCGAGATAGACGCTCAGGTTGGCCGGTTTCTCGAGATAGACGTTGATGCTGACCCGGTCGCGGATGCCGTCCTGGTTGGGCGTGAATACCGGCGGGTGAATTTCGAACACCGAGATGATCGGCAGTTGGCTGTCAGCGTCGACGATGGCGAGCTGGCCGGTGGCTTGTTCGGTTTCATCGTCACGAACGGCTTCGATGGTCCACTGGTAGAGCCCGTTGGGAATCAGGCGGCGCTCGATGGTGCCGGGAATGTCCTCGCCCGGCAGGAGGTACCCGTCCACGATGCCACTGAACAGCACCGCATAATCGCCGGAACTGCGCCGCTGGTCCTTCCGGAAGTAAAACCGCTCGCCGTCCGGCCCGTCGAAATACACGCTGACGCGGGCCGGACGCGCGAGGGAATAGCGGATCGTTGTGATATCGTCGGTTCCGTCCGCGTTAGGCGAAATCTCGGTCGCGTCGATGGTGGCGCCGGAGAGCAGCGCGACCGGGGGACGCAGGATGATGTATCCGGCAACGCCCACCACGATCACAGTTATCACGGCGACGATCAGAGTGAGTAATTTCGGCGTATTCATGCGATCCCTTCCAGCACGGCGCGGCGATTATGACATGGCTTGATTGATTGTACCACCGAGATCACGGCGGGGGAGGGGTGTCAGGCGAGCGTCGAAAAATCATTGGACAGGCGGGGTTCGCCGGTCCGTGTGAAAGTTAGCCCTTGTATGGTCGTCATTTAAGCGGTAGTATGTGGGATATGTGGGATAATTTTACCCAAACACGATCGGAGAACCCATGACAACGGACCCGCTGCGCACTTTCGACGAAGCGATCGACTATCTGTACAGCTATGTGAACTGGGAGGTTGAACGGCACGTCCGCTATTCGCCTGAGGTGATGACCCTGGAGCGCCCGCGCCGGGTCTTGTCGGCGCTCGGCGATCCGCACCGCCAGTACCCGGTGATTCACATCACGGGGACGAAGGGCAAAGGCTCGGTAGGGGCTATGTGCGCGGCGGCATTACAGGCGGCAGGGCTGCGGATCGGGTTGTATTCGTCGCCGCACCTCCAGGATTTCCGCGAGCGGTTCCGGGTTAACAACCAGTTGATCGGTGAGGAGGATTTCATCGCCCTGGTCAACGACCTGCGCCCGGCAATCGAGACGATCCCGGACATCACCTGGTTCGAGGTGACGACGGCGCTCGCCTTTTTGTTCTTCGCCCGGCAGCAGGTCGATGCAGCCGTGATCGAGGTCGGGTTGGGGGGCAGGCTCGACGCGACGAACGTGGTGACGCCGGTCGTCTCGGTGATCACCAGCCTGAGCTACGATCACACGTACCTGCTGGGCGATTCGCTGGCGTCCATCGCGCGCGAGAAGGGTGGCATCATCAAGCCAGGGGTGCCGGTGGTGAGCGCGCCGCAGCCCGCCGAAGCGCTCGACGTGCTGGTCGGGCTGGCGGAGGAAGCGCACGCGCCGTTCACCCTGGTGGGGCGCGACTGGTTGTACGCGGCAGGCGACAGCGCGCGCGACGGGCAGACGTTCGTCGCCGGGCCGGCTGACGGCCCGCAGGGTACCTATCGCACGGCGCTGACAGGCGAGCACCAGGCGCTGAATGCGACGGTGGCGCTGGCCGCGCTCGAGTGGGTTCGCCGCGCCGGGTTGAATGTGCCGGACGAAGCGATCCGGGACGGGTTCCGCCGGGTGGATTGGCCGGGACGCCTCGAGGTGGTGCAGCGGTCGCCCCTGCTGGTGCTGGACGCCGCGCATAACGGCGCGTCGGCGCGGTTCCTGGCCGCTTCGCTGACGGACCTGTTCCCGCAGCGGCCCATCGCGTTCATCTTTGGCGCGTCGGCGGACAAGGATGTCGAGGGGATGTTCGACGCCCTGCTGCCGTTGGCCGATTACCTGGTGGCGGCACAGGCGGTGCACCCGCGAGCGCTGTCGGTCGAGGAGATCGCGGCGCGCGCGCGGGCCAGGGGGTACGAGCGCCCAATTGTGAAGGCGCCCGCTGCCGAGGCGGCGCTGTCGCTTGCGTCGGAGCTGGTCGGGCCGGATGGGTTGATCTGCACGACGGGATCGCTGTTCATCGTGGGCGAGATGCGGACGGTGTGCGGTCTGCCGGTGGGGCACATCCTTCCGTCGATCCAACAACCGGCGGCGCCATCACGCACGGCGGAACAGGGTTAGGCAGGCAGCGCTTGATGATTGGACACGGGATAAACGATTTCTACACGATCCGCGAAGCCGAGCCGGACGCTGATGGCCTGATCGAGATCGGGCTGGTTGCGCTGTCGGATATGGTCGTGTTTCCCAACATGGTGACATCCTTGATGATCCAGCGCGAGCAAAACGTTGCCGCGATTGGCGAGGCTCAGATCCACCAGGAAACGGTGATCGGCGTGGCGCTGCGCGACGGCAGCATCACCGCGCCCAGCCCGGAGGACTTCTACACGTTTGGCACCGAGATGGCGTTGGGGCGCCTGATGCACATGCCGGACGGTGACAGCAGCGTGCTGGCCCAGGGGCGTCGGCGTGTCGAAATCGTCGAGTTCGTCCAGATGGCGCCATCGATTCGCGTCAAGGCGCGACCGGTGAACGAGGACGCGGACGAGAGCCGCGAAGTCACGGCGTTGATGCGCGCGGCTTTGACCCTGTTTCACAAGTGCGTCGATCTCAACCCGCAACTGCCGGAAGAAGCCTACATCTACGCGTTGAACGTCGAGACGCCGGGGTGGCTGGCTGACCTGATCGCCTCGACGCTCAACCTCAACATGGCCGAACAGCAGGAACTCCTGGAGATGGTCGATCCCGTCGAGCGGCTGCGGCGGGTGAGCGGCATGCTGGGGCGCGAGCTTGAGGTCCTGGAGCTTGAGGAGAGCATCCATTCCCAGGTGCGGCAGGAAGTGGACCGCAGCCAGCGCGAGATCCTGCTGCGGGAGCAGATGCGCGTGATCCAACACGAGCTGGGTGAAATGGATGTTTTCCAGCAGGAACTCAACGATCTGCGCGAGCGGCTGACCGGCAGCGATATGCCGGACGAGGTGCGGGACAAGGCGCTGAAGGAACTGGGGCGGTTGATGATGATCCCGCCGATGGCGCCAGAAGTCGGCGTGATCCGGACGTATCTCGATTGGCTGCTGGACCTACCGTGGAGCAAAATGACGGAGGACAATCTCGACCTGGCGCACGCGGCGCGGGTGCTGGACGAGGCGCATTACGGGCTGCCCAAAGCGAAGGACCGGATCATCGAGTATATCGCCGTGCGCAAGCTCGCCGCGGACAAGATGCGCAGCCCGATCCTGTGCTTTGCCGGGCCGCCGGGCACGGGAAAAACGTCGCTGGGCAAGAGCATCGCCAAGGCGCTGGGCCGCGAGTTCGTCCGCGTGAGCCTGGGGGGCGTGCGCGATGAGGCCGAGATTCGCGGGCACCGGCGGACGTATGTTGGCGCGCTGCCCGGTCGCGTCATCCAGACGATGCGCCGGGCCGGGACCATCAACCCGGTGTTCATGCTGGACGAGATCGACAAGCTGGGCATGGACTTCCGTGGCGATCCGGCGGCGGCGCTGCTGGAAGTGCTGGACCCGGAGCAAAACTACGCCTACTCCGATCACTACCTGGACGTCAACTACGATCTCTCGAAAGTGCTGTTCATCACGACGGCGAATTACCTAGACCCGATCCCGCCCGCCTTGCTGGATCGCATGGAGGTGATCGAGTTTCCGGGATACGTCGAGGAAGAGAAGCTGCACATCGCCCGGCAGTTTCTCATCCCCCGCGAGCTGGAGCAAAACGGCCTGGATGGGCGCGGCATCCGGTTCGAGGACAACGCGATCCGGATGATCTGCCGCGAGTACACGTACGAGGCGGGGGTGCGCAACCTGGAGCGCGAGATCGCCAAGGTCTGCCGGAAGATCGCGCGGCGGGTGGCCGAGGGCAAGCGCGTGCAAAAACGCATCGGCGCCGACAGCCTGCACAAATTCCTGGGGCCGCCGGAGTTCATCTCGCCGCTGGCCGAAGAGGCCGACGAGATCGGCGTGGCGACCGGCCTGGCCTGGACCGAGGGCGGCGGCGACATCATGGCGATCGAGGTCACGCTCATGCCGGGCAAGGGCATGTTGATGCTGACCGGGCAACTGGGCGACATCATGCAGGAGTCGGCCCAGACGGCGCTGAGCTACGCACGCTCGCAGGCGGCGCAGTTGAAAATCGATCCGGATGAGTTCGAGCGGCTGGACATTCACGTTCACCTGCCGGAGGGCGCCATCCCGAAGGAGGGGCCATCGGCGGGAATCACACTGGCGACGGCGATGGTGTCGGCCTTCACTCAGCGCAAGGTGCGCCGAGACGTCGCCATGACCGGCGAGATCACGCTGCGCGGGCGGGTACTGCCGGTTGGCGGGATTCGGGAGAAGCTGTTGACTGCGCACCGCGCCGGGGTGAAGAATGTCATGCTGCCCAAGCGTAATGAAAAAGATCTCGAGGAGATCCCGAAAAAGACGCTGCGTGACTTGAACGTCGTATTGGTTTCGCACATGGATGAGGTTCTCAAACAGGCGCTGCTGCCAGGGCAGGCACCAACGCCCATCGAGCCGTCGAATCCGGACGCCCAAACTGCTTGACCAGGGGGAACAGTATGTCATCATCAAACGTAGGCTTCACACCTTCCCGGTTTCCCGAAGCGGCCCAGACTATCGGAGAGAAGGATATCCTGGCGTACCTGGAGGCGGGGCGCAGCGAGGTGCTCGACTGGCTGCCCGGTCGCGCGCCGGTGAGTGACATCGCGGAAACCCTGGCGGCCATGGCGAACTCGCGAGGGGGCATGGTGCTGCTGGGCGTGATGCCCCGCGCCGACCGGCCCGCCGGCGTCGATGATACGGCCAACGCCATCGATCGCGTGTTGGAGGCGGCGCTGTCGATCGAGCCGCCGCTGATCATCCCGCTTCCGCAAATCGTTCGGGTGCGCGGCACGGTGATGATCGTCATTCAGGTGCCGCGCGGGATGCCCTACGTGTACGCGCTGTCGGGGCGCTACCTGGCGCGGCGAGGCAGCGCCAATCACCCGCTGCCGCCCGATGAGCTACGCCGCCTGCTGCTGGAACGAGGCGATGTCACGTTCGAAGCCGAGCCGACCCGCAACGCGACGCGGAACGATCTCGATTGGGGGCAGGTCGAGACGTATGCGGCGAATCTGGGCGGGATGGGGGGCGTCTCGCCGGAGCAAGTGCTGCTCAAGCGCGGCTGCCTGGTGAAATACAACGGCGAGCTGAGGCCGACGAACGCGGGCATTCTGCTGTTTGGCAAAGACCCGCAGCAGTTCATTCGCGGCTCGGAGATCACCGCCGCACGGTTCGCCGGGCAAGAGATGGGTGACGTGTTTACGCGCCAGGACATTGTTGGTACACTTCCCCAGCAGATCCAGCGCGTCGAGACGTTCCTGATCGACAACCTGCGCCGGGGCGTGCAGTTGGGCGAGTACATGGCCCGCACCGAGTTGATGGAATACCCGCTCAAAGCGGTGCGCGAGCTGGTCGTGAACGCGGTGGCGCACCGTGACTACAGCATCCAGGGCGACGGTATTCGCCTGTACCTGTTCAGCGACCGCCTTGAGATCACCAGTCCGGGCGGGTTGCCGGGGCCGGTCACGATCGATAACATTGTCGACGAGCGCTTCTCGCGCAACTCGGCCATCGTCCAGATTCTGTCGGATATGGGGTTCATCGAGCGGCTGGGGTATGGTGTGGATCGTGTGCTGGCGCTCATGCGCGAGGTCAACCTGCCGGAGCCCAAGTTCGCCGAGACAGCTGGCGGGTTTCGCGTGACCCTGTACAACAAGCCGGGTGTGGACGACACCGACGAGGAACCGACCCTGTTCGGCGGCGTGTTCCGGGGCGAGCCGGTCAACCGGCGGCAGGAATACGCGCTCGATTTTCTGATCAACCGCAAGAATGCGCGCATCACCAACAAGGACCTGCAGGAACTGTGCCCTGACGTGCATTCGGAGACGATCCGGCGCGACTTCGCCGACCTGGTGAGCCGTGGAATCTTGATCAAGATGGGCGAAAAGCGCGGATCGTATTACGTACTGAAGAAGCAGTCTTGATGAGCCTGAACGTGAGCAGTATTCAGTCATAGAGCCGGTACTCGCGGGATAACCCGGGTTGGAATTTTGCGCATGGTGAAACGAATTCGCTCGCATATCGTTGCAGCCGGCCTGCTTATGCTGCTGTCGGCCTGCAATTTTGCCGTCGAGTCGACGACGCCGACTCCGACTCCCGAACCGACACTGACACCTTCGTCCACGCCGACAGCCAGCCCGACGGTCACGCCGAGTGTCACGCCGTCCCCGACTCCGGATTGGACCGCCACGCCGACCGCTACGCCCACCATCACACTGACGCCGAGCATGACGCCCCTTCCGTCGGCGACGCCGCATCCGGAGATTGCCTACTCCAACGACCAGTGGACGACGGTCAGCATTCCGCCGGAACTGCAGGACGGGTTGGATCGGCCCTGGTACGCGATTCTGAGCGTCAACGAGCGCACCGGCGGCAGCACCAACCCCGAGACGCCGATCCCCGAGTCGGAAGAGCAGACGCTGTACCTGGTCGACCCGGCAACCGCCGAAAAGATCGCCATTCTCGATCTCCCGGCTACCGTGCAGGACCGGGTCTATTGGGCGCCGGACGGCAACAAGCTGCTTTACTTCCTGGAGCCGACTTTCACGGATGGCGGGACGCAGCAGGGTGGCCTCTATCTGCTGAATCTCGGCGTGCAGATCAGCCTGCGCGTGTTCAACCTGCCGTCGCTCGATCCGCGCGGGATTGGCGATCATCGTCCCGTATGGTCGCCGGACAGCTCGCAGTTCGCAATTGCCCTGCCGACGGCTTACGCCGTGGACATTTACACCGTGTCGGCTGATGGTTCGCGGTTCTCGAACCTGACGTCGCACGGGGCGTATGACCTGTGGCCCGCGTGGTCGCCGGACGGACGCCGGCTGGCGTTTGTATCGGATCGTCGCGAATGTCCGACATACGCGCCGGGAGAAGAGGGTACCTGCGCCGGTCGCGAGCAGGTGCTGCCCGGTGACGAGCCGGCTGATGGGAAAGCATTCCCAGGTGGCAACCTGTTCGTGCTGGATATCGAAACCGGTGAAGTGCAGCAGGTGTCCGATATGTGGGTGGATGGCGCGCCCCGGTGGGTCAGCAACTTGCAAGTCACGTTCACGACGGGGCTGTCCGATCCGTTCTCTGCGGAATCGCAGATCTGGCTGGCGAATATCCAGTCCGGCACGGTGCGGCAGATTTCCGATCCGGATGATTCCCTCAACCTGAGCGTGGCCTGGTCACCCGATGGGCAGCGCGCGCTGTACCACCGCGTTTCGGAACCGGCGAGCCTGATTCTGAAGGACTCCAACGGCGGCGTGATCGCGGCATCCGATCGCCACCTGTTCTCGCGCTTCGGGTTTGCGGCGGCGTGGTCGCCGGGGGGCGAGTGGGTGGCGTTCGCGGGCCGGAACAACCAATGCCCGTATGGCCTGATTGTGGCGCGCAGCGATCTCGCTATCGCCTACGGACCGCCGGCTTCGCCCCAGGCGTGCGATCCGAGTTATTCGCCGGATGGCCGGTGGCTGGCCTATGCCGGTATTTTGACGCGGCCCGGTGTCGATGACGGACGCCTGGACCTGTATATTGCCCAACCCAGCGGGTATGGCGCGCGCAATGTGACCAGCTCGCTGAGGGGCGATATCCGTTTGCTTGGCTGGGTGGGACCTGGCTCAGAGTCCTGATTTGGCGAGGAGGATGCCTGCTGTGGCTAAACGTATCGCGTTGGTGACTGACAGTACCTGTAATCTCCCGGCGGATATGGCCGCCGAACGCCGCATTTATACGGCCCCGCTGTATATTTTGTGGGACGACGACTCATTCCGCGACGGGATCGATCTTTCCGCGAACGCGTTTTACAAGCGGCTGGCGACGTCGAAGACTCTGCCCAAGACGTCCCAGGTTGCCGTGCAGGATTTCGTCGATCTGTTCGAAAAGGCGCGTGACGCGGAACAGGCCGACGAGGTGATCTGCGCGGTCATATCCAGCGAGCTGAGCGGCACGTATGCTTCGGCGGTGCAAGCTGCCGCCCAGGTGGATTTTCCAGTTCGCCTGATCGACACGCTGCAAACGTCGTGGGCGTTGGGTTTCCCGGTGGCGGCAGGGGCGGACGCGCGCGACGCCGGGGCGGATCCGGATAGTATCGAGCAGGTGATCCGGTCGGCCATGGTGCGGCAGCGGCTGATCTTCACGATCGACAGCCTCGAATATCTCCACAAAGGCGGGCGAATCGGCAACGCACGCCTGTTGTTGGGGTCTGCGCTGCATATCAAGCCGATCCTGGAGCTGGATAACGGCATCGTGTCGTCGGCGGAGAATGTCCGAACGCGCAAGCGCGCCGTCGAACAAATGCTTACCGTGGCCGCACAGCGCGCGGGGGGCGGTGCGATCCGGCGCGTGGCGGCGATTCATGGTGATGCCGAAGACGAAGCGCAGCGCCTGCTCGAACGGGCAAAGGCCCGGTTCCAGCCAGAGGAGTCCTACGTGTCGTTTATCACACCTGTGTTAGGGGTGCACGTGGGGCCCGGCGCGCTGGGCGTGGTGGTAGAGTGGGAAAAGTAGTGGGATATATGTGGGAAAACGTGGGATATGTGGGATAAAGAATAGGGTCTTCGTTTTCCCACACCACTCCACACAATCCCACTGCAATTGTCATAACCCGGCGCTCGTGTGGGCGGCGGGTTTTTTAGTTGGCGGTGGCTTGTACGGCGGTCAACTGGAGTTTTTCCAACACGTTCAGCAGGTTGCCCTGCCATTCCAGCTCGTCGAGAGCGCCGTAAGGCATCCACACAGCGGTGCGGCTGACGCGCACATCGTGGCCGAGCTGCTGCTGCAGCGCCGGGCGATCCGTGCTCGCCAGATAGGGCAGGCGAATGCTGATCTGGCCGTTTTCGCTGGCGATGGCGCTCACGTGGGCATCTTGTGACAGGAGCTTGACGTGCAACTGAAACAGCAGCCCGTTGACAGCCCGCGGCAGCTCGCCAAATCGATCGGTCAGCTCGGCGCGCATGTCTTCGATTCCCTCGCGCGTGGCGATCTCGGCGAGGCGCCGGTAAAGCTGAATGCGCAGCGCCGGTTCGGACACGAACGTCGTGGGAATGTAGGCCGGGGTGGGCAGGTCGATGGTCATGGTGGCAGTGGCGACCGGGAACTGCGGCATGTCGCCTTCGCCCTTGAGGTGCCGGACGGCCTGAGTCAGCAACTGGGTGTAGAGGTGGAATCCCACGGCGGCGATGTGACCGCTCTGGCGCGTGCCGAGCAGGTCGCCGGCGCCGCGAATCTCAAGATCGCGCATGGCGATCGACATGCCCGTGCCCAGGTCGGTCTGCTCGCCGATCGTATCGAGGCGGGCGCGCGCTTCGGGCGTCAGGCGGCTGCCGCGCGGGTGGAAGAAATAGGCGTAGGCTTGCTGCGCGCCGCGCCCCACGCGTCCGCGCAACTGGTAGAGCTGGGCGAGGCCGAACCAGTCGGCGCGATCGACGATGAGCGTGTTCGCATTGGGGATGTCCAGGCCGCTCTCGATGATGGTCGTCGAGACCAGCACATCGAAATCGCCGCGCGCGAATGCCGTCATGACCGCTTCGAGGCGTTGTTCGTCCATCTGGCCGTGACCGACGACGATCTCGGCCTCCGGCACCAGGCGGCGCAGCCGGGCGGCGACCGTGTCGATGGTCTGCACCCGGTTGTGCACGAAGTACACCTGCCCGCCGCGATCCAGCTCGCGCAGAATGGCCTGCCGGATCAGCCGGTCGTTGGAAATGCCGACGTGAGTGACGATGGGCAGCCGTTCTTCGGGCGGCGTCTGGATCATGCTGATGTCGCGGATGCCGGTCAGGCTCATGTAGAGCGTGCGCGGGATCGGCGTGGCGGTGAGCGTCAGGACGTCGACTTCGGTGCGCAACTGCTTGAGCTGCTCTTTGTGCGTGACGCCGAAGCGCTGTTCTTCGTCGATGATCAGCAGGCCCAGGTTTTTGACCCGGACATCCGGCTGAAGCAGGCGGTGCGTGCCGATGATGATGTCGATCTTCCCTTCCGCCAGCTCGTAGAGGATCGTGCGCTGCTCGGCGGGACTGCGGAAGCGTGACAGCATCTCGACCTTGACCGGGAAGGGATGCAGGCGCCGCGCGAAGGTGTTGAAGTGCTGCTGAGCCAGGACGGTCGTCGGGACGAGCATGGCGACCTGCTTGCCGTCCATCACGGCTTTGAAGGCCGCCCGCAAAGCGACCTCGGTCTTGCCATATCCCACATCACCGCAGATCAGGCGATCCATGGGGCGAGGGCGCTCCATGTCTTCCTTGACGGCGTTGAGCGCCTGGAGCTGATCGTCGGTTTCGACGTAAGGAAACGACGCCTCTAACTCGTGCTGCCAGGGCGTGTCCGGCGCGAACGCATAGCCCTGCACGTGCTCGCGCGCGGCGTAGAGCTCCAGCAGCTCGCGGGCGACCTCTTCGACGGCGCGCCGGGTGTTCTCTTTGGTCCGGGTCCACTCCTGCGTGCCCAGCCGGTTGAGCTGGGGCGGCGAGTCGTCCGCCCCGACGTAGCGCGAGATCCGGTCGGCCTGGTGAATCGGCACGTACAACGTGTCGGCGCCGGCGTAGTGAATGATCAGGTATTCGCGCTCGGTGTTGTCGAGCGTTCGCCGCTGGAGGCCACCGAAGCGCCCGATCCCGTATTCGACATGGACGACATAGTCGTCGATTTCCAGATCGGAGAAGCTCGACTCGGGCGGGAGCACGCGCGCCTGGTGGCGGCGGCGCGGCTCGGGGCGCGTCCAGCCGAAGATCTCCGCTTCGGTCATCAGGTGGATCCGACGGTGATCCTGCTCCAGCGCCCACCCCTCGGCCAGCGAGCCCTCGACGAAGGCCAGCGCAGCCTCGTCGGGCAGGCGATCGATGTGCGTGACGGGCGCGATGTAGGCGTGCTGCTCGCCCCACAACTCGGCGAGGCGCTGGGCCTGCTGGCTGACGACAATCGTCTGGTGCTGGGCCGTTCTCAGCTTGTGAAGCTCGTCCATCACCAGGCGGAGCTGGCCGCCGTACCGCGGATTGGGCGAAAACAGGTCGCCGATGGTGTCGTGTTCCGGGGCAAGCAGGTCTGGATTGGTGCCCAGGTGAAGGACCTGCCGTGTGGACAATTCATCCTGCAACTCGTCCCAGGTCAGATACGGGAGCGGGCTGTCAGGCGGCAGCAGGTTGGAGGCAGCCCGGTCGCGCCGGATGGCGAGCGCCTGTTCTTCGAGATCGGCCATGCTGTCGCGCAGCGCGCCCCAGTCGTCGACGATGATCAGGCTGTCGGCAGGGGCATAGCTCAGCAGGTTGGCCGGATGGGTGTACAGGTGCGACAGGTAGAACTCCAGCAGCGGGAAGGCCATGCCCGACGCCAGCGCTTCTTCGTCCGGCAGCGTCGAGATCACGTCTTCATCCGGCGGCGGCTGCGATGCAAACCAGTCGTGGAACCGTTCGGCCACGGCGGGGGCGTAGCGGGGCAGGGCTTCACGCGCGGGCGTGATCACGAGCCGGTCGATGCTGTCGGACGAGCGCTGAGTGCCTGGGTTGAAGCGGCGCAGGCTCTCGATTTCGTCGCCGAAGAACTCGATGCGAACGGGCCACGGGGCCGCTACCGGGTAGATGTCGAGGATGCCGCCGCGCCGGCTGAAGGTCCCCGGCTCGACGACGATCGAGGTGGGCATGTAGCCGGCTTGCAGCCACGAGCGCAGCAGTTTGTCCGGCTCGGCCTGGGTCCCCACGCGCAGGACGCGCGAACCCGCGACGAATTCGCGGACGGGCAGTGTTTTCTGCATCAGCGCGTAGGCCGAGGCCACGACGACCGGCGGCGCCGGCTCGGCGGCAGACGCGCCAACGGGTTTGGCGAGCGCCGCCAGCGTGCTCAGGCGGCTGTGGATGACCGAGTTCGTCCACGCGGCGCGCTCGTAGAAAATGGCGGTCGGTTCGGCGAAACGGTGGACCGGCAGGCCGGGCGCCCACACCGGAAGTTGTTCCGTGAGGTTGTACGCCCGGTCGACGCGCCCGGACAGGACGATCACCGGGCAGTTCAGGTCCTGGGCGAGGGCAGCCACCAGGAATGGCCGGGCGGCGCGCAGCAGTGCCTGATCGGGGAGCGGCTGGCGATCGCGGATGCGGCGCAGCACGTCCTGATAGACTGCCAAGCGGCGCAGCGGTTCCAACAGACCGGTTAGTTGCATGGGGACAGGCATCCGTAGGTTAGCTCAGCGAGTCGGGCGTGGCCGGTTGGGCGGGCTGGTCGGGCGAGGGCGCGGCGTCATCGCCGGTTCCGTTGTAGCGGTTCATCGCGGTGTCGATCCCCTCGCGCAGCCAGGTTTCGACCGCGCCGACCACGCGCTCGATCGAGTCCTGCACCTGGGGGAGTTCGTCGCGATCGAACGGGCGCAGGACGTACGCCGCGGGGTCCATTCTGCCGGGTGGGCGGCCTATGCCGAACCGGATGCGCGGGAAGTCCTGCGTGCCCAGGCGCCGGATGATGTCGGTCATACCCTTGTGGCCGCCAGAGCCGCCCTTGGGCCGGATGCGCAGCATGCCCGCGGGCAGGTCGAGGTCGTCGTAGATGACCAGGATGCGCTCGGGCGGAATCTTATAGAACGCGGCCAGTCCCTGGACGGCGCTGCCGCTCAGGTTCATGAACGTTTGCGGCTTGGCGATCACGACACGCTGCCCGGCGACGTGGCCGGTGGCAGTGCGCGCCTTGGAACGTTTCTTGGGATCGAACGCCAGCCCGTGCGCCTGAGCCAGCGCATCCGCGCACATGAAGCCGACGTTATGCCGCGTGTTTTCGTATTCGCGGCCCGGGTTGCCCAAGCCGGCGACGAGATACAGATCGCCCATGTTGTGTTGCGCCCGTCTTCTGGTTAGCCAACGCATCGTCTTTATTGGTAGGAATCGTCGTGATAGTCGTCGCGAGACTGCCACAGGTAGCGGTGGGAGTAGGCGTGCGTGCGGCGGCGAACGATCACGTAGACCAGCATGGCGCCGAACGCGACGAACGCGACGTAGACCCCCGAACAAAAGGCGCTCCGCACCCGGTCCACGTTGATGCGCGTCGTGCTCCCGGTCGAGCCTGCACTGCTGGCGGACGGGGGCTCGCTGTCGGCGGCGGGGATCGCGTCCAGCCCGGTGATCTCGGCGCCCGCCGGGTTGTTGCTGGGCGGCTGTTCGACCGGCGAGGTGGGCGAGGGGCCCGGTGTGGGCGTCGCCACGCTCGCCCCGGCCAGATCGGAAGCCACCGTCGGCACGGGCGTCGGCTCGCTGTTGGCAACCTGCAGGTTGCTCACGGTGAATTCCACGCTTTGATTGCCGTCGAGGAAGACGCGCAGCCGCAACTGGTAGACCCCGTCGGGGACCATGATCGTGTTCCAGGCCCCCAATACGCCATCTTGAACCTGCTGAGTGACCCGCTCTTGTACGAGAAACCAGGGAGAATCCAACTCGCGAAGATCTTTGTATTCCAGGGTGTAGGCAGCGAATGCTGTCGGGTGGGCCGCGCTGCCGGTGATCGTCACCAGGCCGAACAGACGCTCACCGTCCGCCGGCGCGGTAATCACGGCTGAGATGTCCTCCGGCTCTTGCGCGGCGGCTGGCCGGATGGTGCCGCCCACCGTCCACCCGATCACGAGGACGATCACCGCTATGCACGTGCCCAATCGCTGCCTCATCGCGCACCATCCTCACGGCAATAAACAGGCGAGAAAGGTAACCTATCGAGTTTAGCAACCGGGCACCATTCGTGCAAATGCGATCCGGGGAGCGCGCTCCCCGGCGTATGGTTAGTGAACGTGCTGGGTGGGATCTTTGATCGCGCCGCGCTCCAGCAGCGGGGTATCCGCGCCTTCGCGCGCGGCGGGCGCTTCGGTTTTCCGGAGCCGGACCGCCGTCATCTTGAAATCCGGAATTTTCGCCCTGGGATCGACCTTTTCCCAGGTGAGCAGGTTGGCCGCCGCCTCGGCAAAGTGGAACGGGAGGAAGACCGTCCCGGCAGGCGAGCGCCCCGTCACCAGGGCGCGGCAGACGATTCGGCCCCGGCGCGAAACGGCCTCGATCCAGTCGCCGGTGCTGACGTCCAGGGTGCGGGCGTCGTCGGGATGGATTTCGAGCACGGGCTCGGGGAAGATGTCGTCGAGCTTCGAGCGCCGGGTGAGGGCGCCGCCATGCCAGTGAAACAGCACGCGCCCCGTCGTGAGGTGATACGGGTATTCGTCGTCGGGCAGCTCGCTCTCGGTGCCGTACTCCAGCGCCCAGAATTTGCCTTTGCCACGTGGAAAATCGTCGGCGAACAGGTACGGCGTGCCAGGGTGATCGGGCGCGGGGCAGGGCCAGTGAACGCCGCTTTCCCGGTCGAGGCGCGCATACGTGATCCCGTAGAAATCGGGCGTGACGCGGCGCATTTCCTCCCAGATTGCTTCGGCGTCGGGATAGTCGAACCCGGCGCTATGTTCGATGCCAAGTTCGGCTTCCATCCGGCGGGCAAGGTCGCAAACGATCGCCCAGTCCAGGCGGGACTGCCCGACCAGCGGCAGCGCTTGGCGCACCCGCTGGACGCGCCGGTCGCTGTTGGTGAAGGTGCCGTCTTTCTCGGCAAAACTGGCGGCGGGCAGGATGACGTGCGCGTAATCGGTGGTGCGGTTGGGCAGGATATCGATGCACACCATGAAGTCCAGCGCTTCGAGAGCGTGGCGGGCGTGGTCGATGTTGGGCTCGCTCATCAGCGGATCCTCACCGAGGATGACCATCGCGCGGATCTTGCCGGTGAGGGCGGCGTCCATCATCTCGGTGACGGTCAGGCCCGGGTCGGGCGACAGTGGCGTGTGCCACGCCTGCTCGAACCGGGCGCGCACCGCCGGATCGTCGACGCGCTGGTACGCGGTGTAGACGTTGGGCAGTCCGCCGCTGTCCGAACAGCCCTGCACGTTGTTCTGGCCGCGGAGCGGATTCAGCCCGGTGCCGGGCCGCCCAATGTGCCCCGTCAGAAGGGCGAGGTTGACCAGGGCCAGCGCGTTGTCGGTGCCGTGCGTGCTCTGGCTGATGCCCATGCCCCAGTAGATGGCCGCGCTGTTGGCCGTCGCGTACATGCGGGCGGCCTGGCGGATGTCATTGGCGGGAACGCCGCTGACCTGTTCGGCCCATTCGGGAGTGAACGATGCCAGCGACTGCGCGTATTCGGCGAAACCCTCGGTTCGCGCCCCGACGAAGGTCTCGTCGTAGAGTTCCTCGGTCACGATGACGTGGGCCATCGCCTGATAGACGGCCACGTCGGTGCCGGGATTCTGGCGCAGCCACAGCGTGGCGAAGTCGGTCAGCTCGATCTGGCGCGGATCGACGACGATGAGTTTTGCGCCGTTTTGCCGGACAGCTTTTTTCAAGAAGAGGCTGATCACCGGGTGGGTTTCGGTCGTGTTACTGCCTGTCACGATGAACGTGTCGAGGTGTTCCATTTCGGCGATGCTGTTGCTCATCGCGCTGGAGCCGATGGCGAGCTGGAGGCCGGTGACGCTGCCCGCGTGACACAGCCGTGCGCAGTGGTCGATGTTGTTGGTGTGCAGCACCGACCGAACCCACTTCTGAAACACGTAGTTGTCTTCGTTGGTGGCTTTGGCACAGGCGTAAGTGGCGATGGCATCACCGTCGTGATCGCGCACGATCCGGCTGAGTTGCGCGCTGACCAACGACAGCGCCTCGTCCCAGGTGGCCTCGCGGAATTCGCCGGGGCCGCCCGTGCGGATCAGGGGAGTCTTCAGACGGCGGGGGTGGGTCGTGAAGTCGGTGCCGAAGCGGCCCTTGACGCACAGGTTGCCGTAATTGGGCGCGGTGTCGAAGGGGGCGCCGACGCGAAAAATCGTGTCGTCTTTGATGTGCAGATCCATCTGGCATCCCACGCCGCAGTACGGGCAGGTCGTGCGCACGGTGCGATCGGGCGCGAGGGGAGGCGGAGTTGTCATGCTGGGCTTTCTCCGTAAAAATTTGAGATAATGATATATATTATAGTTTGACTTCAAGAAAATCGTCCATCGCGGGATGGGCGTCACCTGAACAAACGCTGGGTCAGGAAGGCTCCTTGATGGAAAAACAAATTGTTTCATTGGACGATGTCCTGCGGCAGTACGAAGGCCGGCGGCGGGATGTGCTGCTGCCCGCTTTATGGGATGTCCAGACGGCATTTGGGCACATTTCTCCCGAGGCGGCGCGCCAGATCTCGACGACGCTGCGCGTGCCGGTGGCCGACATCTACGGCGTGATCGGCTTCTATTCGCTGTTCAGCGAACAGCCGCAGGGCGAGACGGTGATCCACGTGTGCACCAGCCCGTCATGCGGCCTTGCCGGGGCTGATGACCTGATCCGGGCGACGTGCGACGAGTTGGGCATCGCGCCGGGACAGACCACGCCGGATGGCCGGTACACGGTGCGGGAGACGACGTGCCTGGGGCTGTGCGATCACGCCCCGGCAGCGCTCGTCAGCCAGCGGGGAAACGGGGAGCATTCGGTCGCGCCGGTCCACAGTCCGGGCGAGTTGGCTTCGCATAGTCATAAACCGAGAACAGCAGCAGTCGATGGGGTAAAAGAGGTTTTCCTGCAGGGAACGCAGCCCCACCGCCCCCAGACGCTCGCCGAATATGGCGATTATGCCGCTCTGCGCCATGCCCTGGAGCACATGACACCGGAGCGCGTCATCGAAACAGTGGAAGAGTCCGGGTTGGTTGGGCGCGGTGGGGCTGCGTTCCCCACAGGGCGCAAGTGGCGATTCACGCGCGGCGCGCCGGGGCAGCCGCGTTACGTGGTGTGCAACGCGGACGAGAGCGAGCCGGGAACCTTCAAAGACCGGGTTTTGATGGAGACGCGCCCGCACTTGCTGCTGGAAGGCATGGCCCTGAGCGCGTACGCGATCGGCGCCGAGCAGTGCTACCTGTTCGTTCGCGGCGAGTACCCGGAAGCAACGGCGATCTTGCAGCGGGCGATCGATGACGCAACCGCGGCGGGTTTCCTGGGCGAGCGTGTCATGGGCCACGCGTTCACCTGCCGGATCAAGATCCGGCGCGGGGCAGGGGCGTACATCTGCGGCGAAGAAACCGCGCTGTTCGAGGCGATCGAGGGCAAGCGCGGATTCCCCCGCATCAAGCCCCCGTATCCCACGACGCACGGGCTGTTCAACAAGCCGACGGTCGTCAACAACGTCGAAACGCTGTGCGTCGTGCCCGGTGTGATCCGGCACGGGGCGGACTGGTTCCGGCAGTGGGGGAGTCAGCACAGCACCGGCACCAAGCTCGTATCCGTCAGCGGGCACGTGAACCGGCCCGGCGTCTACGAGATCCCGTTTGGGATGTCGCTGCGGGCGCTGCTGGACGAGCAATGCAAGGGCGTCCGGGGCACGCTTCGGGCCGTGCTGCACGGCGGGGCGGCGGGGACGTTTCTGACGCCGAATGAGATCGACGTGCCGATCACGTTCGAGGACCTGCGATCGATCGGCGCGACGCTGGGGTCGGGCGCGATCATGGTGTTCAACGACACGGTGGATATGCGCGACGTGCTGCGGCGGCTGGGCGCGTTCTTCGAGCACGAGAGTTGCGGCAAGTGCTATCCCTGCCAACTGGGCACGCAGCGCCAGATGGAGATCCTCAACCGGGCGGATGCGCCGCTGCCCGGCGACCGCCTGCGGCTGCAGGACATCGGGCAGACGATGACGGTGGCGTCGCTGTGCGGCCTGGGGCAGACGGCGGCGATGGCGGTGCTCAGCGCGATGGACAAATGGCCTGAGTTGTTCGATTCGGATTAGCGAGCGTAACGGTTTTTGCCGACAGGGATTGGGGACAAGAATTTATGGGTGACGAAAACGCGACTGTAACGTTGATGATCGATGGGCACGAGGTAACCGTGCCGGAGGGCACGACGATTCTGGATGCCGCGAAATCGATCGGGATCGATATTCCGGTCATTTGCTACCACGAGGCGACTACCGCCAACGGGTTGTGCCGGGTGTGCGTGGTCGATGTGGACGAGGGAAGACTGTTACAACCGGCCTGCGTTGCGACGTGTCAAAACGGAACCCAGGTTAGCACGCGCAGCGCGCGCGTGGAGCGCAGCCGGCGGACCATCCTCGAAATGCTGCATTCGGCAGTCGACCTCGGCCAAGCGCCGGAAATCCAAAGCCTGCTAGACGAGTACCAGGCCGACCGAGAGCGGTTCCCCGGCGCGGAGCGGCGGACGGCGCCAGTGCGGGACGACAACCCCTTCTACGTGCGCGACTACAGCCAGTGTGTGTTATGCTGGCGCTGCGTCCAGGTGTGCGCCGAAGATGCCCAGTACACGTTCGCGCTGACGTTCAGCGAGCGGGGGTTCCACACGCAGATCTCGACGGCCTTCGATGTGCCGCTGCCGGGATCGTCGTGCGTCTTTTGCGGGCAGTGTGTGGGCGTGTGCCCGACCGGCGCCCTGAAACCCAAGATCGAATGGGGGCTGGAGCAGGGGTGGTCGTGGGACCAGATCCGCGAAGGGACCCGGCGCGAGAGAAAAGCGCCACGCCGCGCGAACGGCGACTGAAGCTCGATGGCCGACCAGACGCTGTGCACTGACGACACGATCCGCGAGTCCGGGGCGATCCCGTATGCCTACTGGACGATCAAGGCGGGGAGCCCTGAGCGGGTCGATGGGGGGGTGATCGCTGAAACGTTCGTGAGCATCTACGTGAACGGGCAAGACCTGGCGACGCTGATGTGCAGCCCGCTCGACCAGGAGGATCTCGTTGTCGGGTTCCTGTTCAACGAAGGGGTGATCGCCAGCATCGACGAGATCGGCCTGATTCGCCCTAACGCGAACGAGACGACCATCGACGTGTTCCTGACCCGCCGCGACTTCAATGCGCCCCGCCGGATGGTCCTGACGTCCGGCTGCGGCGGGGGGATCAGCTTTCGGAACCTGGCGGAAACGCAGGTGCCGATCGAGTCGTCGATGGCGATCATGCCGCAGGTGATCCTGGACCGGATGGCCGATCTCAACCAGGCGGCGACGCTGTACAAGCGCGTGCGCGGGGTTCATACGTCCGTGCTGGCGAGCCAGCAGGCCGTGTTGTTCTGCGCGGAGGATGTGGGGCGTCACAACACGATTGACAAGCTGGCCGGCAAGGCGATGCGAGCGGGCGTGGACATGCGCGACCGGCTGCTGGTGACGAGCGGGCGCATCAGCTCGGAGATGCTCTCGAAGGCGCGGCAGATGGGCATTCCGATTGTGGCGAGCCGCACGGCACCGACGAGCATCAGCGTGGGGCTGGCGGAGGCGTGGAATATGTGCGTGGTGGGCTACGTCCGGCAGGGGAGCATGCGGGTGTACACGCATGCAGAGCGGTTAGGGCTGGATGATCAAAATGATTGACATACCTGCTTGACTATGACATAATCTATCTAAGTTGGTCGGAACCCAACTGACCAGCGCTCCTTCTCTTGCCATCCCAAACAGAAGGAGGTGGTGTCGATGAATGATTGTAGTACCAAAATCGGCGCTGTGACACCCCTCCTTGGTTGTCTATAAGGTGTCACGGCGCCCACAACGGAAGGTCCCCGACTCGCTCGGGGACCTTGCTTTTGGAGGGAAAACCATGACCCGGCTTCCTGTTGGAAAACTGCCCCCTGAGCCCCTCGCGGACCTGATGGCGCTGCTGCCGGGCGGGCCGCGCGTCGTGCTGGGGCCGAGCGTGGGTGAAGACGCGGCGGTCATCGACATGCCGGACCGGTACCTGGTGGCGAAGATCGATCCGATCACATTTGCGACGGATGAAATCGGATGGTACGCCGTGCACATCAACGCGAACGACATCGCGACGACCGGCGCGACGTCGCTGTGGTTCATGGCGACCCTGCTGCTGCCGGAAGCGCACGCGACGACGGCACTGGTCCGGTCGATCTTCGAGCAGATCGCAGCGGCGTGCCGCTCGCTGAACGTCGCTGTGGTCGGCGGGCATACCGAGATCACCTACGGCATCGATCGCCCGATCGTGGTGGGCAGCATGTTGGGCGAGGTGGCGAAGGATCGCCTCATTCGCACCGGCGGCGCCCAGCCGGGCGACGTGATCATGCTCACCAAAGGGGCACCCCTCGAAGCAACCGCGATCCTGGCGCGCGAAAAGCGCGAGGCGCTCCTGCCGTTTTTCTCCGCTGAGGAGATCGATCGCTGTGCGGGTTTGTTGCACGATCCGGGGATCAGCGTGGTGCGCGATGCGCAGGTGGCCGTGGCGGCGGGTGGCGTGACCAGCATGCACGATCCGACGGAAGGCGGAGTGCTAACCGGGCTGTGGGAGCTATCAGAGGCCAGCGGCTGCCGCCTGGAAGTCGATTTGAGCGGCGATCATCCCCTCTGGCTGCCGGAAGGCAAGGCGATCTGCGAGACACTGGGCCTCGACCCGGCAGGGGCGATCGCGTCCGGGGCTTTGCTGCTGACCGTGCAGGCGGATCATGCGGAGCAGAGCCGGCGGGCACTCGAACAGGCGGGGATTGCCGTGCACGTCCTGGGGCGTGTGGCCGGGCAGGGCGCGGGCGTGGTGGACGTGCGGCGTGGCGCGCTGGCCCGGCCCGCGCGCGACGAGATCGCCCGGTTGTTCGAATAGATCGCATTGAGAACACGTCAATTTGAAAACAATGTTTTGCCCCGTTGTGCCTAATCGCGGTAAAATTCGCCCTGTTGTCTGTTCGCTGTTCAGACCCGCAAATTCGAGTTTGTGAGCTCTGAAAGCCACTGATGCATCGCGTTTTGGGCGCTGCCCATTTTAGGAGGGGTACTTTTCATCATGTTTCAAATGGAGAACGTGAAGACTTACGAAGAAGTAATGGTCTTCATCGTGCTGGCAACCGCGGGCCTGGCCTTGGGATACGCCTTATGGCTGCGCAATTACATCATGGCCGCCGACAAGGGCACGAAGGAGATGCAGCGCATTTGGGGCTACATTCGTGATGGCGCGAATGCCTATCTTCGCACGCAGTTGAAGACGGTCGCCGTGCTGATCGCGGTGCTGACCATCGCCATGTTCCTGAGCGTGTTCGTGGTCGAGCCGACGCCCGAGGCGAACGAGTTCTTCGACCACGACAAGGATACGGCGCGGATCGTCATCGCGTTGGCGCGCGCACTGGCATTCGTCATGGGGTCCTCTTTCTCGGCCATGGTCGGTTTCTTCGGCATGAATATGGCCGTTCAGGGGAATGTCCGTGTCGCTGCCGCTGCCGAGCGGGGGGGGTACCAGGAAGCCCTGAAAATCGCCTACCGTTCCGGGACGATCACGGGAATGCTGACCGACGGCCTGGGGCTGCTGGGCGGCACGCTCATCTTCATTATCTTCGGTAAGGCTTCACCCGATGTGTTGTTGGGCTTTGGTTTCGGTGGAACGCTGCTGGCGCTGTTCATGCGTGTGGGTGGTGGCATCTATACCAAGGCTGCCGATGTTGGCGCCGACCTGGTGGGTAAGGTCGAGGCCGGCATGGAAGAGGACGATCCGCGCAACGCTGCCGTGATTGCCGATCTCGTGGGCGACAACGTGGGCGACTGCGCGGGTATGGCCGCGGACATCTTCGAATCGTACGAGGTCACGATTGTGTCGAGCCTGATCCTCGGCCTGGCGCTGACCGCGATCAACGGTGAGTTGTATTGGATTGTGCTGCCGCTGCTTGTGCGCGGCATCGGCGTAATTAGCTCGATCGTTGGGACTTATGCCGTGTCGTTGTGGCGCGTGGACGATGCCGAAGAGGCGATGTACAAGAGTTACGAAGTCTCCAGCGGTATCACGATTATCTCGACGTTCCTCGTCGCGTGGCTGTACGCCGGTCAGCTTTCGCTGGCGACGCTGGTGGCGGTTGGTGTGGCGCTGGCAGTGGCCTTCAACCCACTGACGTCGTACGCAACCAGCGCGAAAAGCAGCCGCGTCCAGACGATCTCGGCCTCAACCCGGTTTGGCCCCGCGTCGGTCATTCTGGAAGGTCTTTCGTTGGGGTACCTGTCCAGCGTGTGGGCGCTGTTCGTGATTGTGGCGAGCCTCACGGCTTCGATCGTCGTGTACAGCTTCGACTTCCCCGATGAGTACGAACTCATCGTGGTGCTGGCCGGTGTGGCATTGTCGGTCATCCAGATCGTGCGCGGCCAGATGAAAGGGCACCTGGTGGAAGGTTTCTTCCAGGCGCTGTGGATCATGGTTTTGGCGCTGTTCGTGGTGAGCTGTCACGAAGTGCCGGACGTGCACCGCTACAGCTACATTCTGTTCGGCGTGTCGCTGATCGGCGTGGGGATGCTGTCGCACACGGGCAACAACGTGAGCATGGATACGTTCGGTCCGATTTCGGACAACGCGAACGGCATCGGTGAGCTGGCCGGCATGGGGCCGGAAGCGCGCCAGATCATGGCCGACCTGGACGCCGCGGGCAACACCACCAAGGCCATCACCAAGGGCGTGGCGATTGGCTCGGCAGTGATCGCGGCGGTGTCGCTGTTCGGCAGCTTCTTCACCGACATCAAGCGTGTGTGGCCCGAAGGTAAGCCCTTTGAGGAAGTCATCAACCTGGCCGACCCGGTCGTGTTCGTTGGCCTGTTGATCGGCGGTTCGCTGCCGCTGCTGTTCAGCGGCCTGCTGATCAAAGCTGTGAATCGCGCGGCTGGTTTGATCATGGCCGAGGTTCGTCGCCAGCTTCGCATTCCGGAGATTGCCAACGGGACGAAGACGCCGGACTACGCCCAGGCTGTGACGATCTCGACACAGTCGGCGCAGATCGAGCTGATCCCGCTCGGGTTGATCGCCGTGTTGGCCCCGATAGCCGTTGGCCTGCTCCTGAAAGAACAGGCATTGGGCGGCTTTCTCGTCGGTGTGATCGCGGTGGGGCAGCTTCTCGCCGTGTTCATGTCGAATGCGGGCGGCGCGTGGGATAACGCGAAGAAGTACGTCGAAGACGGTCACTTCGGCGGCAAAGGTAGCGAAAACCACAAAGCCAGCGTGGTGGGCGATACGGTTGGCGATCCGCTCAAGGATACGGCTGGTCCGGCGCTGAACCCGATGATCAAGGTCATGAACCTGGTGGCGCTGATCGTGGCACCGATTGTGGTCCAGTACGAGGGGTACGGCATCGGGGTGATCATCGGCGTAGTGGTGTCGGTGGGCCTGATCTTGTGGTCGGTACGCCGCAGCGACCGGCAAATCGAGATGGGCGAGAGCGAAGCCATCGAGCGCATCGCGGATGTTCCGGCAACGGGCGACTGATGCTCGATCGTCACGCGCCGGTCGCACGAGAGGGCTGCGAACCGGGTGTGAGCTTCATCACCGGATAAGGTAGTGAAGGGCGATCTGCCGCGCCAACCGGCGTCTGGTGGATCGCCCTTAAGATTCAGGCTATGGTCCAGGAAATGACCGACCATGAAAACAGCTTATGTAACTGACGCGCGTTTTGCCGGACACACGCTGGCCGATCATCCCGAGCACGCCGGACGGTTGGCGGCTGTCGAGGAGCGCCTCACTGCGGACGGCCTCCGCGAGCGGTTGCTGCCGGTGGACGTGGCGCCGGCGACCGAGGACGATTTGCTGGCTGTGCACGATCCGGGGCATCTCAAACGGCTGAGCAGGGTCGCCGAGATCGGGACGCCCACCATGTTCGGCCCGGATACCTACGTGCTGCCCGATTCGTATGCGATCGCGGTCCTGGCGGCGGGCGCTGTGCTGCGCGTCGTGGACGCCGTCATGGGAAGGCAGGCGACCAACGGGCTGGCTGCGGTGCGCCCGCCGGGGCATCACGCTACGCGTGACGAGGCCATGGGGTTTTGCCTGCTGAACAACGTGGCGATTGCCGCGCGGTACGCTCAGCGACAGTATGGGGTGCGGCGCGTGCTGATCGTCGATTACGACGTCCATCATGGTAACGGCACGCAGGATATCTTCTACAGCGATCCCAGCGTGTACTACATCTCGACACACCAATCGCCCCTGTACCCTGGCACGGGCGATATCAGGGAGATCGGCGCGGGGCGGGGCGAGAGGCTCACCCTGAATATCCCATTGGCGCCCGGTACCGGCGATGCCGGTTTCTTCGACGTGTTCAACCAGGTCGTGATTCCCGCGGCGGAACGCTTCAAGCCGGCGTTGATCCTGGTTTCGGCGGGTTTCGATGCTCACTGGGCAGACCCACTGGCGAACCTGCGGCTGACGCTGAGTGGATACGACCGGCTGACACGGTCGCTGTACGCGTTGGCCGGGCGGGTGTGCAAGGGGCGGATCATATGCGTGCTGGAAGGCGGCTACAATCTCCAGGTGCTCAGCCACGGATGGGCGAACGTTGCCCGCGCGCTGACGGGCGATCCGACAGCCGTCGACCCGGTCGGCCCGGCCCGCGAAATCTCGCGCCCGGTAGACGCGCTCATCGCTCGTCTTAAGCAACTTCATCAATTATCTTAATGCAAAATCCTGTTATCTTGCGCTTTTATTTCTGGCAATGCATAATGAGGAAAATCTCGGAGCTAGGCGAGTAGTCCTCGGGAAGCGAGTTGCACCATGGCCGAAACGGTATCTCTGCGGGAATACCTGGATGAGCTCGACATGATGTTGGAGAACGAATCTCCGACAGAGGTCGTGAGCCATTGTCGCTACATTTTGCAGCACTTTCCTCATAACGTGGAGACGTACCGGCTGCTGGGCAAGGCGCTTCTCCAAAAGGGCCAAAACGAGGGCATACAGGAGTATTTCGACGAGGCGGCAGAAGTCTTTCTGCGTGTCTTGAGCGTCTTGCCGAACGATCACATCACGCACCTGGGACTGAGCGAGATTCGCGAGCACGAGGACGATCTCGACCGCGCCATCTGGCACCTCGAACGGGCCTACGAGCAACTGCCCGGAAATGCCGTATTGCAGGATGCACTGCGCGACCTGTACGCGCGGCGGGATGGCGAGGATCACGTTCCCGAAAAAATCCAGCTGACGCGGAGCGGGCTGGCCCGCCAGTTTGCCAACAACAACCTGTACGAGCAAGCGTTGATCGAGCTGCGGGCCGCGATCGAGCAGGATCCCCAACGAATTGACCTGCAGGTTTTGCTCGCCGAGATTCTGTGGGAGAGCGGGCACCCGGTCGAAGCGGGTGAAGCGGCGGCCCAGGTTCTCAAGAAGGTGCCGAACAGCATCGCCGCGAATTCGATCATGGCGAGCCTGTGGCTGGAATACGAACGCCCGACCGATGCGCAGAAGTTCCTCGACCGGCTGGAAGCGCTCGACCCATATGAAGCGGCGCGCCTGATCGAGCCTGACGCCGACGTGCCGGACCCGAAGCGGTTGGCCCGGCTGGATTACAGCGCCAAAGCCACCGCCGAGCTGTCCGCCGAGACTCCGTCCTGGGTTCACGACCTGGACGATTTTGGCGAGAGCGCCGCGATGGAGGACCTGTTCCTGGCGCCGTCGGATATGGACATCGACGAGCCGGAAACGTCCTCCGGCCCGGATAAGATCGACACCGACGCCATTTTCGGCATGTCGTATGATAGCGACGAGCCGGGTGATTGGCTGGGCGCCGCGGATTCCGACGTGCCCGACTGGTTTGGCGGGATGAATCTTGGCGCAGGGACGGAACAGGAAATGCCGCCGGTTCAGCCAGACTGGCAGGCGGCGGAGCAGGGCGAGAAGCCCGACGATGCCGGGCAGGATGACGACGTTCCGGATTGGTTCGCCGAAATGGCTGGGCTCCAGCCGGACGAGCAAACGCCGCCGGCAGATGACTGGCTCGGGCAGCCCGGTGACATGGCGCACGGTGACGCGGACTATCCTTCCCCGTCCGAGGACGATCTCGATGCGCTGGCCGCCGATTGGCTGTTGGGCGAAGACGACACGAGCGAGTCCGGGGACTTGGGCGAGAGCCAGCCCACCGGGACGCCGGCTGACGCGCTGCCAGATTGGGCCATCGAGGCGGAGCAGGGAGCGCTCGCTGACGATGCGTTGCCGCCCCTGGAAGACGCGGGCAGCGACGAACCGGCTCCGGAAGCGCTCGTTCCGGACTGGCTGGTGGACGACGAGCACACCGGGCCGGAAACCGGCGGCATGGCGTTTGGAGAGGAGCCCGCCGCAGGCACCGGCGATGATGCGAGCGCGGATGACTGGCTGGCGGCGCTGGATGCCGCCTCGGAAGCCGCGCCTGATGCGGATGTGCCGGACTGGATGGCCCAGGAACTGCCATCGGAGGAACTCCCCGAGTCCATCTTCGACGCTGCCGAACAGGCGCCCGGCGAAGCGCAGGGCGACAGCGACGAGGATTGGCTCGATTCGCTGCGCGAGGCCAGCGACGATGGCCTGCTGACGCTCGAAGCCGGCGAGGAGGACGTCGCAACCTGGATGGCGGAGGACGAACCCACTCCAGCAGATGCGGTGACCGACGATGACGTGGCGCGTGGATTCGCCGGTTACCTGTCTGAGATTGAGGATACCGACCTGGCTGAAGACGATGCCGAGCCAGCGGGTGAGGTCGAACCGGCGGCGCCGGAATGGCTCGCGCCGGTCGACGAGGCCGGGGAGCCCGCGGTGGAGGATGCCATGCCGGAGGAAACAGAACCGGCACCGGAAGAAGCGGATGATGGTGCTGAAGCGTGGCCCGGCGTTATCGAACAGGAGCCGGAAGAGGCAGATGCCCCAGCCGCACAGGCCGAAACCGAGCCGGATTGGTGGTCTGCGCTGGGCGACGAATCGCCGGAACGTGATGGGGCAGCGGACGACGCGTTCACCGAGGACGCGGCTGATTCCGATGCTGAGGGGGCGGTAGACCTCGACGCGCTGCGGCGGGCATCGATGCCCCCGCCCGATCTGGATCTCGACGAGCTGATGGGCCGCGAAGTGGCCGACGAGGCACCGGCTGCCAGCGCGGAGCCGTCGCCGGATTGGATGACGGAGCCGGAGTACGATTTCTTCGCTCCCGCGCCGCAAGACGACGTCCCCGATGTGTCCCGGCCAGATGGGGACTGGCTCGCTACGTTCGGCGAGCACGATGCTGCCGAGGCGGAAGATGGCGGCAGCGAGGCTGCGCCGGAGGACCTGGGCTGGCTGGAAACAGAGTCCGGATCGGCTGATGATGACTGGCTCGGGTCGTTTGCGTTGGAGCGTGCCGAAAGCGATGTGGCGCCAGAGGTCGAGGAAAGCCATGAGGCGGAACAACCGGCTGAGGCGTTCGATTGGCAGGACGACCAACCGGATTTGACGGAAGTTGAGGCTGCGGAGCCAGAGATTGCCACCGGCGAAGAGGCCGCGCCTTGGCCCGCCGAGTTTGACGAGGCCGAGAGCCAGCCGGAAGCGGCGAGTTACCCGCCCATAGCTGATGAGCCCGCCGAGCAGGAGATCTTCGCGGACGAAGAGGCCGAGACCTGGCCCGCTGAGCTTGAGGAGACGGAGAGTCAACCGGAAGCGGCAGATTACGCGCCGGTTGACGATACGCCCGCCAATAGCGAGGTGGACGAGTTCCCGTTCGGTGAGGATGACGAAGACGCGCTGCCCATTCCCTCGCCAGAAACCGCCGATCCAGCCTGGCTGGCCGATGTCGAGCCGATCGAAGCGCCCGGTGTGAGCGAGATCGAGGATACGGGCAGCGAGGCGTTCGACTCGTTTGCGCTTGAAACGGACGAAGAAGACACGGGCTATGGGTCCGCGGGCGATACCGGCGTTTTGCAGCCCGACGAGCTTCCCGACTGGATGATGGCCTTCACCGGGGAGGATCTGCCGGATGACGATCTCGCGGGGGAGTCGGACGCTGAAGCCTGGGACGAGCTCTCCGGGGAACCGGTGGAGCCACAGCCTGACGAGCCCCAGCGCGTCGTCGAGAGCCTGGCCGATCTCGATTTCGAGGATGCGGAGTATGGCGCGCTCGAAGAAGACGAATCCGGCGAAGAGGAGGACGTGCTGGCATCGCTCGATGAGGAGCCTGAAGCAGAGGAAGGGGTCATGCCGGAGTGGCTGATGGCAATCACCTCGTCGGAAGCGGATAAACTGGATGATATGCTGCTCGACGAGGCGGAGCCGTACAGCCAGACTGCCGAAGAAACCGGCGTGCTGCAGCCCAGCACAACGCCGGATTGGCTGATGGAAATCAGCGACACGCCCGAAACTGAAGAAGGTCTGGACGAGCCAGAACCAGCGCTCGATGAGTTTGCACAACCGGATGATCTGGCCCATACTAATGGTGTTGAATCCGGCAGCGAGATGGCCGCCTACGAGGTTGAGGATCAGGCTGCCGAGTCCGGGCTGGACGAGGATGCCCCGGTCGATTTTTCGTTCGAGGACCAACCACCCGCCTGGCTGCGCCGACCGAAAGAAAGCGATCTGGCCTCGCCGCAGCCGGCGCCCCAGAATCGGGCATCGGAAATGCCGGAATGGCTGCGGGATGTGGTGGAAGAGGACGACGAAAGCACCGAATAGGTGCGCCAAGCGCAACGTCTTGCCGTCAACTGGCACCTGAGGAGGAAGCAGCATGGTACCGCCCCCAGATACTCCGGGCGACGAATTCCCCGACTTTGAGAATATGTCCCTTGAAGAGCAGATGGCCTGGCTCGAAAGCCTCGCCAAACGCCAGGGTGCCAAAGAGGATGAATTCCTGACGGACGCCGATCTCGACATCCCGATTCCGGAAAATGCCGTGATCGACGAGCCGGGATACGTACCGTATTCCATCAGCGAAAAGCCCGTGGAACAGGCCGCTGATTCGCGTGAGGAGATCGAGGAAGTCGAGGCGTTCGAGGACGAGATCGAACCGGAAGTGGAGAGTGTATCCGACGAGTTCGAGGCCGTGTCTGAAGGCGCGTCCGACCCGATGCAGTGGTTGGATACGCTGTCCGTTCAGACGGGTGAGGACGTCCCTGGCACGGTTGACGAACTGGCGGAAATGGCCGAACTGGGCGACGACCGGTTCTTCGAGGAATTCGACGCGGTGGAGGGGCCAGCGGACGAACAGCCCGCGTTCGAACCGGAGCAGTTCGACGAAGCGGAAGCCGTTCCGGGCTGGGATGAGGAAGTCGCGGACGCTGGCGAGCCCGCGCCGGCGGTGAGCTGGGCTGACCTGGAATCGTCCGAGGAATTCGATCTCGGCTCGCTGCTGGGCGAGGAAGATGAATTCGAAGACGATCTTGGGTCGATTGTGGCCGATGAAGAAGATGCCGAGGCGTGGCTGGCCGACCTGGCCGAACCGCAGGACGCCGGGGCAGGTGAGGCGTTTCCGCTGGGCGAGCTGCAGGCCGAAGCCGGTGATGACCAGCCGGTAGAAAGCGCGACGCCTTTCGACAGCGAACCGCCGGAAGAGACGTGGGCGGCGGAGGCCGATGTCGACCTGGAGCCGCGACCCGAAGACGCCGTGCAGGCTGGGCTGGCCGGACAGCCCGACGTCGAAGATGACATGGCGGTTCTCGCCGGGGCGGATCCGATGGCCTGGCTCGAAACGCTGGCGAAGCGACAGGGCGCGAAGATCGAAGAGCTGACCACGGCGGCGGACCTGGAAATCCCCGAACTGCCGGAAGACACGGTGGTCGATGAGCCCGGCTATGTCGAGTATTCACCGTTCGAACTGCTGTCACGCGACGAGGAGATTGACCTGGATGCCGGGGCCGCTGAGGAAGCGGAAGGGCAGCCCGAACGCGAGGAGATCGAAGCGCTCGGCGAGCTGGGTATGATGGATGAATCGCTCTCGTGGTTGTCGGATCTGGTCACCGAACCCGACGCGGATGTCGCGTCGGTGCTGACCGTCGAAGGTGGGGCGGGGGACTTTGCCGCCGCCGAAGCGCCAGCGGTGGCGACTCCCGTCGAGGACCCGTTGGGGGACATGACCGACGAAGAGATCGCGTACGCGCAGGCGCACGGTCAGCTCACGGGTGAGCAAGAGCTGGCCTGGCTCAAACGGCAGGCGGCCAAACTGGCCGAAGCGCGGCGCAGCGAAGAAGAAGCCATGGCCGAGCTGGCCGACGAGCTTGAACCGGCTGAGCCCGCCGAACTGCCGCCGTGGCTGGCGGAAATGCGGAGTGACTCCCTGCTCGATGAGGACGCCATCGAAGAGGAGGCGGCATCCCTGGATGTGGCCGATCTCGAGGAACTGCTCGACCAGGGCGTTATCGAAGATTTCGAGCTTGAGGATGCGTCGGTTCCCGAGTCCGAGCTGGAAGCGTTCTTGAGCGGGGATTTCGTCCCCGAAGAGCCGGACGACCTGGCCGAGGCGCTGGATGCCGAATATGACCGGCGATTGGCTCAGGATGATTCGGAGCCGGAGTGGTACGCCCAGGCCGTTGCCCAGGTCGAGGCGACGGCGAGCGAAGCCGAAGAGGCGTTCGTCGAGGCGGTGCCGGTCGATATGCCGGATTGGCTCACGATGGACGACCAGGAACCCGAACAAGCGCCGGAAGAGGATGTCCCGGCGTGGCTGACCGAGCCGATCCAGGCAGAGGCCGAGGCGGAGCCCGCCGAAGTTCCGGCGTGGTTGGCCGAGATGAGCCAGGAGCCGGTGGACGAGGAGATCGAGTGGGAGCCAGCGCCCGACCTGCCGGAGTTCGCGGATCAGGCGGCGCGCGAGACGCCGGTCGAGCCAAGCCCGGATGTGATGGCGCGGGCCGCCGACTCGATCCCGCCGACCGAGCTGTTCGACTCGTACCGGAGGCGTCTGGAGGAGGACCCGAACGATTTCGCCAACCGGCTGGGGCTGGCGCGCGCCCTGTACGCCAACCGGGAGCTGACGCCGAGCATGGACCAGTACGAAGCCCTGGTCGATAACGCGCAGTTGCTGGAGGACGTATCGAACGACCTGGTCCGGCTGGTCGACGAGCATCCCCAAACGCCGCGTGTGCGCCGGCTGTTGGGTGACACCTACATGCAGCAAGGGAAGCTGCAGGATGCGCTCGACGCGTATCGCAGCGCCCTCGATCTGCTCTAGACGCCCATAGAGCCGATTGAAGAGACGTGCCTGTGGGCCGGGTCATACCGATCCGGCCCACTCATTGTGCCGTTGAGTAGATGATCAGGAGGACTTGTGGAACGGACACTCATCATTATCAAACCCGATGCGATGCAGCGAGGGCTGGCCGGCGAGATTATCCGCCGCTTCGAGGCTCGTGGCCTGCGGATCGTGGGGATGAAGTTCATGCAGATCAGCCGCGAGCTGGCCGAGAAGCACTATGCGGAGCACGTGGGGAAGGACTTCTACGAATCTCTGCTGGCGTATATCACGTCGGCGCCGGTTATCGTAATGGTGCTGGAGGGCAACGAGGCTATCGAGGCGGCGCGCGGCACGATTGGCAAGACCAATCCCATCGTCGCGGCGCCGGGGACCATTCGTGGTGACCTGGGGATGGAAACGGGCCGCAACCTGGTCCATGGCTCGGACAAGCCGGAGAGCGCCGAGCGCGAGGTGAGCCTGTTCTTCGCGCCGGGCGAGCTGCTAAGCTGGCAGCGCGACACCGAGCGATGGATATTCGAGTAAAGCGTGGGCAATCCATCGAACAGCGAGAACAAAATGCGCGAGGCACCCGGTTGGGCGTCTCGCGTTCTTGATTCCAGGGCAGGCCGCTATTGGATACGGACCATCACCGGGGCTTCGCGCCAAAGACCTTCGAGATCGTAGTACCCTCGTTTTTCGGGGAGAAACGCGTGAACGACGACATCGCCATAGTCGATCAACACCCATCCCCCGGACGCGGCCCCTTCAGTGCGCCAGGGACGGATGTCGTGCGTTTTCTTGAGTTCATCTGCGATGTGCTCGATGATGGCTTTTAGCTGCCGGTCGCTGGTGCCGCTCACGATGATGAAAAAATCGGTGATTGGCGACACCTGGCGCATATCCATCAAGACGACGTTTTCACCTTTTTTGTCCGATGCCAGATCCACGATGATCCGGGCCAATTCTATAGGTTCCAGCGGTCTTACCTCCATCTCTTGAACAGATTGTGATCCTGATTGTAGCACAGCCTTCAGAACTAGACATCAGAGCGAGAGCGGAGCGCGGCGTGATACAACGCCGTATACACGGCGCCGGTGGGCTTCAATTCGCTGCGCATCAAACTGATGGCAGTCACCGGCCAGGTGTGCAGATCGCCGAGCGCGGTGGCCGAGATGAGGCCGCCCAGCTTCTGAACGTCGGACCGGCTGGCGTCGCGGTTGACGCGACCCAGCGTCAAATGAGGGGTGAACGGCCTGTTCTCCGTGGGGAATCCCAATGGTGCGACGTGTTGCTCGACCGAATCACGCAGCGCCTCGAGCGCGCCGGCGTCTTCGCGAATGCCCACCCATACGACGCGCGGTCGCCGGGCGTTCGGGAAGCAGCCCAGGCCCCCCGCCGTGACCGGGAACGGTGCGTGGTTGACCACCGCCGCCTGGAGCGCGGCCTGAAGCTCGTCGCGCCGCGCGACCGGGACATCGCCCAGGAATTTGAGCGTGAGGTGAATGCTGTCCGGCTGAACCCAGCGGACGGTGCGCGGCGGGGCCTGGCGGACCAGCCGGGCCCGGATCGCTTCCAACCCATCCTTGACCTCGGACGGCAGCTCGAGCGCGATGAAAAGTCGCCATGTCTCTGTCATGTGTGTCCTATCCAAAACATCAAAGAATTGTCAGAATATCCGCTCACGAGTATAACGCAGGGGCGTACCCCTGTCGCCTGGATCATATGATGAATTGTGAGTGAAGACAATGTTGTTGTACAATGAGCCCATGGTCCGATCATAGCCCAGGGTTGATTATTTATGGCGCAAGAACACGCGAAACAGCTCCTGCAACAAGGTATTGCCGCGGCGCGGAATAGCCAGCCCGAAGCTGCTCGAGAATTGCTTCAGCGCGCGATCCAGCTCGATCCGGAGAACGAAACCGCGTGGCTGTGGTTGAGCAGCGTGGCACGGGATAATAAAGAGCGCCGGTTTTGCCTCAAGCAACTGCTGGCCTTGAATCCCAACAACGAGCACGCTATCAAGGGGCTGCGGGCGTTAGGGGTCGAGGTAGGCGCGCCCGTCCAGGAGGGTGGCGCGGAGACGGCAGGCAGCATTCCGGTCCTGGCCGAGGATAAGTTCACGCGATTGCAGCCGGCGCTCGACGATATCCTGCGGCGCCATTCCTCCGAGCCGCCGGATGCTTTGAATATCACCTGGGCGCCAAAACGACGGCGGCGGTATGGCGAGGGCGGCGCGGAGCGTCTGCGCCGGGCGACCTACGCCACGGTGGCGGTCGTGGTGGTGGGAGCCGTGATCGGCCTGGTGGTGCTGCTGGCCGCGCTGGGCGTGCTGGATGGCGACGATGGCACCGAGGTGGCGGCCCTGGCGACCCGCGTGCCGAGCGCAACCCCGACGCTGACCCTGACGCCGACACCCGGCGGCGCAACGCCGACCCCTCTGCCGCTCGAAGTTGCAGCGATCCTGACGAGCACTCCGGCGGGCTTGCCGCGTGGCGTTGCTGCGGGGAGCGCGTTCGAGTTTCGCCCGACGGCGATCTACCCGCGCGTCGATGCTGCAGTTGCCAACGCGATTCAAGACGCTGTGAACTACTATTCGGTGGGCGAGTACGATCTGGCAGTGGGGACGTTGGAAGCCGAACACGTCCTGTCGGGCGACCACTGCTATCCGGCAGTCGTGTATTACGAGGCCCTGAGTCACGCGGAGAAAGGTAACCCGGCAGATCTCAACAGGGCCGAGCGCATTCTCACCGAGGCGCTGGCGTACCAGCCGCCGAACGCGCGGTTTAGCTCGTGCCAGGACTCGCCGCTGATTTTTGCGGGGCTGGCGCACGTGTCCTATTTGCAGGGGGGCGGCAAGCTGAACAGCGCGCTCAGTTGGAGCAGCCGCGCCCTGGCCGCCGATCCCAAGCTCGTGCCCGCGAGCGTGACCAAGGCGCGCGTCGAGCTGGCCCAGGGGCAGATCGCCACCGCGTGGAGCACGATCAATGCCGCGCTGACCGAGTCACCGGGGGATGTCAACCTGCTGATCATGTTGGCGGAGATCGAGCTGGCAAACGGGCAGGCGAATACCGCGCTGGATGTCATCCGGCAGGCGCTGTATGTCGAGCCGGCATCCCAGATGGCGCTCCAATTGCAGGCCAGGACGACCCTGATGTTGGCCGAGCAATCGCCGGGCGACGAGGAGTCCCGGCAGGCGCGGTATGGACTTGCCGTGCTGAGCGCGCAAACACTGCTGCTGTACTATCCCGGCGATCCACTGGGATACCTGCTGCTGGCACGCGCGCGGGTGGGTGAGGGCAACTACCGGATGGCGGAGACAGCTCTGAACCACATTCTGACGGCGCAGGCCGATCTGTCGAACGAGGCGGCGGACGTGGTGCAGGAGGCGTACCGCATCCGGGGCGATCTGTTCTACCGGCAGGGGCGATTGTTGGATGCACGTGCGGACTTGCGGCGTGTCGTGCCGAGCGGCGATCACGCGGTGGATTCTGCCGTGAATCTCACCCTGGCCGAGATCGATTTCCGGCTGGGCGAGTATGCCAGCGGACTGAATCGCGTGGAGCAACTGTTGGTCGACGAGCCGGAGAAGGCGTCGTACCGGCTCCTGAAGGCCAGGGCCCTCGTCGAGTTGTGCACGTTTTATCCCGACGAGCTGTCGTGCGATTACCGCGACATGTTCGCGGAGTTGGACGACGCGCTGATCACGGCGCTGGCGTCGGACGCACAGCGCGCCGACGCGTACTCGTATCGCGGGCAGGCGCGCTACTGGCTGACCATGCGCAACCGGTCGTTGGACGACGACGAGCGCGATCTCGAACTGCGCCTGGCGCTGAACGATATCGACCAGGCGCTCGCCATCCGGCAGCGGGCAGTCGATCACTATTTCCGCGGGCTGCTGCTGGCCGAGCTGGCCGAACCGGTCCCGGCGCTGAACGAGTTCGAGTGGGTGATGCTGTGGCACACGCGGTACGGCTATCCCTTCGTCGACGACGCATTCGAGCGCCGCGTGGTCGATATCGCCCAGCAGGTCGTCGAGGAGCTTGGCGAAGAGGCGCTGCCGGCTGACGAGCCAGAACCCGAGGAGCCGGAGGATGGCGGCGAGCCTTCGCCAACCGCTGTTCCGGCCAGTGCAACGCCAACACCGACTCCGACGCCGGCACCGGTGGAGCCAACGCCGAGCGCAACGCCACAGGCAGGGCTGGCGCCGCGCGTGCCGTAAGCCTGCCGCGCAGCCGGATCATTGAGGGACATCCTGCAGCAGGGTGTCCCTTTCGTTTGGCGCGATTATGGCGAGGGTTCCGGGGCGGCGTGAACGCGCTCCCAGGCCGCGCGAACGGTTTCCAACTCGCCGGCGCTTTCGGGGACGTCGCCATAGCGAACGGCGATGTAGGCGGCGGTGATGCGCTGGATATCCTCGCCACAGCCGGGAAATGCCTGGTAGAGAGCCTGCCGGTATTCATACGGCGTTTCGGCCAGCCCACGTGGAAATCCCCGCGCGCCGGCCAGTTTTTCCATGCGCAGGTAAATCCGCCGGATGGTCAGCGCGGCGAAGAGGTCCTGGCCCAGGCCGAACTGCCGGAACAGGCGCAGGGCATCCGCCAGCCGCCGCCAGCCGTCGCGCAGGCTCTGGCGCAAGCCGCCGACGACCTCGCCCGTTCCCAGGGATTCACGTTCTTCCAGGTCGTCCTGGTTCTTGCGCTCGCTGCGGGCGACCAGCAGAAACCAGACGAACGCCAGCAGCGCGCCGACGATGAGCGCGCCGATGGCGATCAGGAAGGCGTTGGTCAGCATCCCGAAGATGTCCGACAGCCAGGGGGCGTTGATTCCGCCGCCTGAACCATGCCCGGTGACGACTTCGACCGTCTCCCCGCGTGTGCTCTCCGGCAGGATGGACGCGATGAAATCGTAGCCGGCCTGGACTGCATAGAGGACCGGCGACGCGATCACGAACAGGAGCAGGATCGCGCCTCTGCCCAGGTCGGCGAGGGTCTTGGCGAGGTGGCCGGTTTCCATGCCGGTGAGGGTCAGGGCCGCGGTATACCCAATGACTGTCACAGCGACTGTCAGCAGGAACAGCGACACCATCCACCCTCGGCCAAATGTCGTGACCCGGCGCGCACGGTCCAGGGAAAGGCTGTCGGCGCGTGCCAGGCTGGACCCCAGCAGGCCGAAGAAGAAGAAAAACGGCACGAGCGCGAGAAGGTCGGCACGCAGCGAACGCCCGGCAAACAGCGACACCAGCAGGAAGGAAAGAATCCCCAGGCGCAGGCCAAAGCTCGCCCGCACGAGCGTCATGTAGGCGACCCCTAGCTGGTAACCCCGCCACCACAGAAGCATGATCCAGATCACGATCAGCGGCCCGGCGGGGACCTGCTGCTGTTCGTCGATCCGGAAGAGGTTGGCGAGGGTCAGCGGGTCCTCGCCGCCGTAAGCTCGGGCCAGGGAGGGCATCAGCAGCGCGGTCAGGCCCGCGGCCAGCCACATGAGGACGAGCGCGCCGGCGAACGTGAGGCGGCTGGAAATGGATCGGTGCATGGCGATTCGGACAAAGGCCATGCTGGCGAGCAGGTGAGCCGCGGTGATGCCCAGCGCGGTCGCGAGGCTGATGTCCATGAACCAGCGCAGCGTGAGCGCGACCCATCCGGCCATCCAGCAGGCGGTCATGGCGATCACGGCCAGGTGCAGGTATTCCTGGCGCCAGTTGATGGGCCGCGCCTTACGCCGGATCACCGGACTCGGCTGCATGGGCGGCCTCCTCTCTGGCGCGGCGCAGCAGGTACCGCTGGCGGGGTGTCAGGTTCTCGGGAAGTTCGGCTTCGCCGGTCCCGGCGTCATCGGGATCGGGGAGCTGTGGCTCGTCACCAGCGATGGGGAGGTGGTAGGTCAGCACGCCGGGGATGGGCGGCGGCTCCTGCTTGCCCAGCCCGATCAGGACCAGCCGGCGACCGCTGTCGCGCAGGCGGAGAATCGTCGCAGCGATGGCCTCGTTCATGAACGGGGTGATCAGCACCAGCGTGGCGCCCCAGGGCAGGCGCGGGCTTTCCTCGATCAAGAACCGGTCGAAATTGGAACTGACGAAATAGCTTACCGCGGCCAGGGCTTGCAGGATATTCGTCAGTTGATCCGCGTTGCGCCCCGGAGGGATGCGAAAGGGCTGGTCGGCGTGGGCGAGCGTGCCGTTGGCGATCATGCCGACGGAGTGCCCGTTAGCGAGGCCCCAACTGGCGAGCGAGGCGGCCACCTCCATCTCGTATTCGAGCATGGCGGGCCAGACGCCGCGCCAGTAGCGCTCGAAGGTGGCGACGTTCAGGCACAGCACGGTACGCAGGCTCCGCGTCGGCTCGTAGACGCGCGTTTTCAGCGCGCCGGTGTGGGCGGTGGCCTTCCAGTGGACGTGGCGAAAACTGTCGTGCGGCGCGTAGTCGCGGATGCCCATCGTCCGGTTGGGATCCTCGAACAGGCGGCGCTGAACCCGGTGGTCGCCGAACGGGTCTTTGAGCGGAAGGCCCAGCTCTGGCAGCGACTTGATGCGCGGGTAGACGACCACGACTTCGTGGCGATCCTCCAGCTTGATTTTGCGATCGAACAGGCTGAACGGATCGCCGGAGAGCAGGTGCGCCGGGCCGATCTGGAACACGCCACGCTGGCGGGTTTCGAGCGTGACGTGGCGGCGGATGCGCTCGTACCAGCGCAGCGAGTAGGTGTTGATCAGGTATCCCTGGTCCGGATCGTCTTCCGAGATCGGGATGGCGCTGTCATTTGCCGGGCCGATGTGGACCGGCCATTCGTCCTCGACCTGAAGCCAGGAGATCGGCAGCAGCTTGCGGTTCTCGACCGTGATCTGGATGTCGAACTGCTCGTCGGGGAAGAAGCGGCGATAGGGGAACCGGCGCACGTAGACGAGGCCGCGCAGTGAGCTGCGGCTCCACAGCCAGGCCACGAACACGATGATCAGCATGAAGGCGACGACGGCGAGCAACTCGGTGATCTGGCCGATGACGGCGATGAAGAAAATGATAACCGCGAAGTTCAGCCACCGGTGATCGAGCAGCGCCCGCAGCGTATCGCCACGCCCTTGGATGGGCTGCGTGCTCAGTTCCGCCCGTTCGGCGCTCTCGAAGTCGAAGAACCCCATGCCAACGCTCCCGTCAATGCTCGACCGGCACCGGCACCGTGTCGACCAGATCGATCACGACGTCCTCGGGCCGCCGACCGCGCAGCCGGGTCTGTGGGTTGATCTGGATGCGGTGCGTGAGGACGTAGGGCGCCAGGAACTTGACGTCGTCCGGCAGCACATAGTCCTGCCCGTTGACGGCGGCCCTGGCCTGGGCGGTGCGATACAGTGCCAGCGCGGCCCGTGGGCTGGCGCCCAGATCGATCTCGTCGTGGGTGCGGGTGCTGCGAATGACACTGACCACGTAATTCTGGACCGCTTCGGCGACGTGGATCTCGCGAACCTGCCGGATCAGGTCGGTGACGGTTCCCGGATCGGTTACCGGTTGCAGGTCGTCCAGCGGATCGTCGAGGCGGAAGCGCTGCAGGATGTGATTTTCCTCTTCCTCGGACGGATAGCCGAGCGCGACGCGCATCAGAAAACGGTCGAGCTGTGCCTCGGGCAGGGGAAAGGTCCCTTCCAGCTCGATAGGGTTTTGCGTCGCCAGGACCAGGAAGGGGCGGGGCAGGCGGTGCGTCTCACCGTCGATCGTCATCTGGCGTTCCTGCATGCCTTCGAGCAGGGCGCTCTGCGTGCGGGGCGTGGCGCGATTGATCTCGTCGGCGAGCACCACTTGGCTGAGAATGGGCCCAGGGCGAAACTCAAAGGTTTGCGTCTTCTGGTTGAAATAGTTGATGCCCGTCACGTCACTGGGCAGCAGGTCGGGCGTGAACTGGATGCGGCGGAACGTACAGCCAAGCGACGCCGCGACGGCTTTTGCCAACGTCGTCTTTCCGGTGCCAGGGACATCTTCGAGCAGGATGTGCCCCTCGCTGAGCACGGCGACCATCATGAGGTCGATGACGTCGTCCTTGCCCACGATCACCCGTTTGACGTTTTGGCGAACGCGTGCGGTGACTTCGTCAATCATGGTAGCTCCTTTATCCAGGAGAGAGTGAAACAGAGGCTCACATGAATCACTGGCAGACCCAGCGATCGGTTCAGACAGGCGGCCACGGATAATTAGGGCCGGGGCCGGGCTGTGGGAACTGGCGGCAGTCCAGTAGGTGGTTCGCCCGTTTCTGTAGCGCGTCGACTTCTTCCCGTGCGATCAGGAGGTCGATGCGGGTCCGCAGATCGCTGGACGGCGTGGCGAGCTGGTCGAGTAGCTTCTGAACGGGCGCCAGCAGGTCGTGCGGGATCGGGTGCCCGGCAAACTCCCAGATGACGGTGCGGAGCTTGGGCATGGCGTTCAGCGCCAGCCCGTGGTCGATGCCCCACAGCTTGCCGCGCGCGTCGAGCAGCAGGTGTCCCCCTTTGCGATCGGCATTGTTGATCAGATCGTCGAAGATCACGAAGCGTTGGAGCTGGGGCACGAACTGGTCGTCAAGCGAGAAGTAGTTGATTTCAGGATCGTGGTCGATGAACAACTGGAGCGAGCCGAGGCCGTGGGGGCCCACCCGGAGCACGGTGGGCGGGACGAGGTGCCATTCCAGCGCCTCGGAGATGATATACGCCACGACTTCGCGGTAGCACAGGGTGCCGTCCGGAAAATCCCACAGCGGGCGCTCGCCGCGCTGGGGCTTGTAGACGGCCGTAGCCGCCAGCTCCGCTTCGCGGATCGTGACCAGCGCCGCGTAGTTCGAGCCCCACCGCATAATCCCCTGCACATCCTCGATATCGCCTTCGGAGAGCAGGCGCTCAGCGCGCGCCATGTCAATCGCGGCAGAGGGCGATCCGCGCGACTCGTCGGGGCGCGGATCGGACTGCGGGGAATGGGGCGATTGGTCGCTCATCACGTCCAGTAATAAATCAGATGACCGTTGCTCTTTGGATCGGCGCGGCCCTGCTTGACGATCTGCTGCGCGTGTTCGCTGAGGGCGCGCATCTGCTCGCGGGTGGCCCACATCCGCACGATCTGCGGATCGGGATCGAGGCCGGCCTCTTCGTCCTCGGCGACCAATTCCTGCGCGACCAGCACGATCAGGTTTCGTTCCTCGTCGTATCCCAGACCCATCTGGGCGACGCGAAACAGCGGATCCAGCGGATCGCGCAGGGACATGTTCCACTTCGACAGCGTCACCTCGGATTCGGGCAGTTGGGGATATTTCTTGTTCAGGTCGTCGAGCATTTCGGTCACTGCTTCCGAGAGCGCGCGGGCCTGTTCTTTTTCTACGATCAGCGTGATCAACTGGCTGCCCGCACCGGCTTGCAAATGAAACAGCCGACGGCCCTTGGGGCCGACGGTACCCACGGTCACGAAATCGACGGGATCGAGTTCAATTTCCTTAGGCGACATACGTTCACATTCCTTCGGAAGACAGACTGCAACGGTTAGCGTGTCAAACGGTCGAGCACGGTCCGCCGCGCCCGGTGCCACAAGCCGGATGGGGGCGGCTCGGCCCGGCGAACCGGCAGAAAACTCGTGTCGTTGAGGCACGTAATGTACGGGCGATCCGACCCCAACCGGACGATGCTGATCGAGGCGGGTGAGATCTCGATGCGCTGGAAGAGATCGATGTGCGCGCCCAGGTAGTGGGCCACGATCAGCTTGATGACGTCGCTATGGGAGACGATCGCCACGCGTTGGCCGGGGTGACGCGTCACCAGGTTTTCGAGCGCATTCACGGCGCGGGCCTGGGCCTGCCGGATGGCTTCGCCGCTGGGGAAGTGCGCCCGGCTGGGATACATCTGAACGGTGTGCCACAGCTTTTGGCGGCGCAGCGCGCTCAGCTTGGCACCCTGCCATTGTCCGTAACGCACCTCACCGATGTCGTCCAGCGGCTGGACGGTCAAGGTGGGGTGGTGGGCCGCGATGGCCTGGGCCGTTTCAATCGTCCGCTCGAGCGGGCTGGAATAGATGGCCGCCAGCGGCACAGTTGCCAGACGCTCGCCAAGCGCGCGCGCCTGGGCCTGCCCGTCCGGGTTCAGGTGAACGCCGGGGGTCCAGCCGGCCAGCCGGCCCGTCTTCACCCAGTCATTGATCGCGTGTCGAATCAGGAAAAGCTCGGTCATGACGTGTCCAATTTTCAGCATATCACACAGATGATAGCATAAACACAGGGAGTATCCTAGCGGTCGTCCCGTCGCTTTGGGGACTGTCGAAATGGCTTATTATATTATTTTTTTATTGCAAACTTTGACGTCCTGAACTAATGTTATGGCAGAAATGGCGCACTTTGGTGGACGACATTGGAATTATGGACGCTGTGCAGCAGTTGGCGCTCGAAGCCTGGCTGGATTCATCGAATGAGGGGCTGCTCGTAGCGGGTGAAACGGGCACCATCCTGCTGGTGAATCCGCGCGTAAGACAACTGTTGCAGTTGTCTGCAATCCCCAAGTCAATAGAGCAGCTCCTTCAGCAGACTCGCATCACCTCGCCGGAGCTTCGCGCCATCCTGACCGCCAGCGAACCGCCCAATCACAAGAAATGGGGCACACTGCGCATTCAGCAGCACCCCGCCCGGTGGATCAGTTGGGAGCAGATGCCGCTCATGCAGGATGGCAAACTGAGCGGGACCGTCACGGTCTTTCGCGAAGCGGTGGGGCAGGAAGGACAGGTCGAGCTTGCCAAGCAGTCGTTTCTGAGCATGATCTCGCATGATCTGCGCACCCCACTGAGCACGATCCTGGGCTTTGGCGAGCTGTTGTATCACAACCGGCAAACTCTGTCGGACGACGAGCAGAAAGAATTTTTGGGGCACATCATCAAGAATGCCAACGATCTGAGCCGGTACACGCAGATCGCGCTGGACATCATGTTTCTCGAGGCCGATCTGCAAAGCTTCGAAATGGAGCCGGTTTACCTGGACCGGTTCGTCAAACACTGGCTGTCGGATGCGCTGCATCGCTTTCCGGCTCAGCGGCTGGAGTATCTCAACGGCTCGGCGGACGACCCGATGACCCGAATTTCGTCGGCTGCGCTGCACAAAATCCTCACAATCCTCACCGAGTTCGCACTGGCCGAGAGCCCGCCGGACGACGTGATCAAAATCAAGCTCTCGTACGACGACAAAAACGCGCACATCGTTTTCACACACGCCGCGCCCGGTCTGAGCCAGGCGGATGTCGCCGTGCTGTTCCAGATTATGCAGCCGCGCGACCTGAGCGAAACCGGGCGGCCACAACTGCATCGCATGCAGATGTACGTGGCGAGCCTGCTGGCCGAGCGCCAGCAAGGGAGTCTGACGCTGCGCGGGCAGGACGATTTTCTGTACGAAGTCGATCTGTCGCTGCCGCTGGCCCCTCCCGAAGGGTGATCGCCCACCGTTCGTCGCTGCCAATCCGATCCGCGCTTGACAAGCCATGCATCTGCCAGTAATGTTTGAAATCGTGGATGTGATCGGGGTCAGCCTCTGGCCCCGCGATGTGTTTCGTGCCAAGACGGAGTTGTGAGACGCATGAGTCGTGTGGTGAATACGAACAATCCCGGCAAAATCCGCAACCAGATGATGCGGACTTCCGCCGAGCTTCTGCGGCACCTGAGCCAGAAGGCCGCGCTCGACGACGAAGCAAAGGACATGGCGGCGCTGCTGGTGTACTGCCTGCGCGAGATCGACGATGGGATCGAGGCTTCGGCGCTGGCCTGGGAAAAACGGGATTACTGGATCAAGGCGGAACAACTTCGCCAGCGCTGGATGTGGACGGGGAAGGCAATCGCCAGCCTGGAAACCATGATCCGAACCGAGGCGTGGGAAACGCTGCCGGGCATCATGGCGGATTTGTTCGGATACTTCGCAGACATTAAGATCACGAAATTTACCCGCAGTTCGAGCGTATGGGAAGGCGCCTATCAACGGCTGGTGGCTGAACTGGACGGGCAGGGCCGTTAATCAGTCAAAACGGTCTTCGATCCACGGCCTGAGCTGGTCGTAGTTGGGCACGGCATAGCCCGCGTTGGTGCCGACCAGGTCCGGGCGGTCGATGACGCGTGCTTCCCGGCTGGGCCACCCGACCAGGACAGCGGGCATCGATTTGGCGATATCCCAAGCCGTCAGATCGGTATCCGTGTTCGACCAGATGGCGGCCAACACCTGGGGCCAGCGCACAACGCTGCGCGGATCGGCCAGTTTTTTGGCGACCGCATCAACCACCTGCTGCTGGCGCTCCGCGCGACGATAGTCGTCGTCTTGGTGGCGCGTTCGCGCGTACTGTAGCGCTCGCTCGCCGTCCATCTTCTGGCGGCCCGGCTGAAACTCGATCGTGATCGTGCCGCCTTGAGGCGTCGGGTATTCGTAGTCGACGATATGCTTGGGGACATCGATCTCGACCCCGCCCAGAGCATCGATAAGCGCGACGAATCCGTCGAAGTCCAACCGTACATAACGCTCGACCGAAATACCAAAGCTCTCGTGCAGGCTGGCTTTGACCAGTGCCGGGCCTCCTGAGCCGGGATTATCCTGCTCGCCCAACACATTGATCGTATTGATACGCTGCTCGCCATAGCCGGGCACGTTGATGAACACGTCGCGCGGGATGGAGAGCAGGCTCACTTCTGCGCGTCCAGGCGTGATGTTGAGCACCATGATGCTATCGGTGCGGGTGAGATATCCCTGGCCTGGACGCGCGTCTACCCCCAGGATGACCACGTCGAGCGGGGCAGGCGGGAACAGGACGTAACCCAGCAGGAACGCGCTGATACAGCCCAGCGGGGCCAGGATCATCAGGGCGCACCCCAGTAAGCACCCCAGGCGACGCCGTCGCCAGCGCCGGTGGTGGTAGGCTGTTGGCAGGGACGTGTACAGACGTGGTGTGTTCTGGTATGTGGGTTGCTGCAAGCTGACCTCGGCGGATATGGACAGACCGGCGTATTGTGCCCTGTCGCGGCGCGGTTGACAAGGGCACGTAAGGCAGGCGTCGGGGGAGAGTGGCCCAAACACGGGTTGCTCTCTATAATCTGGATGATTTTTTCCGGCACGCGCCTCATATCCTGGAGCCTGATTTGTCCCTCGAAGACGTCATATTGACCACCGTTGCGGTGGCTGCGCTCAGCGCGATCGTCGTCGCTGCCAATATCGCGGATCGCGATAGGCGTTCGGCGATGCGAAGCAGCGTGTTGGGCGCTCTGGCGCTCATCAACGCCATGATCGTGATGTTGTACGGCGTGATGCAGGTTGTGCTGGCGTTCACTCCGGTGTCCGAGGGAGATGATCTGGCCGCGCCCGGCAAGGCCGAGGCGGTGGCCGGCCTGGTGTTGTCGGTGATCGTTGGCGGGCTGGCAACCGCCGTCCTGTTGCCGGGCGTGCGCGAGAGGCTGGCCGCTTTGCTGCCCGCTTCACGCGCGGTGGATGGCGAGCTGCCGCGCGTGGCCGAAACGCACACCCCGGCGCCCGATAGTCCGCCGTTGGGCGGGCGCCCGGACGGGACGCCGTTGTTTCCCCAAATGCTGAACTACTACACCACTGACGACATCGCCGTGCCGCGTCCCGCACAGGACGAGAGCCGCGCCGCCGCACCGCAACGTTGGCTTGCGGCTGCGGGGCCGGGGACCGGGCTGCGCGGATTCAATCCGGGCTCGACCGTGCATGTGGTTGCGATCGTGTTCTGCATTTACCTGCTGGGCGTGCAGTTCATCAATTTCGTCCTCGGCGGCGGGTTGGAAGGCGTGGCCGAGAGTTTTTCGGGCGAACTGACCGCCTGGGACTTGCTGCTGAATTCGCTCCCCCTGCTGGTCATCCCTGTGCTGGGAGTCGGGCTGGGCATCCGCCGGACGCTCCCGCAGACGTTGGACCGGCTGGGGCTGACGGGCATCAGCGTCGAGACGATCGCGGTGGCCTTCGGCGCGACGATTGCGCTGCTGATATTCGTCGCCATCGTGTCGATGCTGTGGATGGGCGTCGTCTCGGAAGAGACGTACGAGGAGCAGACGAAGGCATCCGAAGCCCTGTCGGAGAGCGTAGGCAGCCTGGGGATCGCGTTTTTGCTGGCGGTGTCGGCGGCTGTCTCGGAAGAAATCGCTTTTCGGGGCGCGCTGCAGCCGATCATTGGGTTCTGGCCGACGGCGGTGGTTTTCGCCCTGACACACGCCCAGTACACGCTGACCCCGGCGACGCTGATCATCCTGGTGGTGGCGGTCGCGTTCGGATGGATCCGGACCCGGTACGGCACCACGGCGGCGATTCTCACGCATTTCTTTTACAATTTCATCCCACTGGCTTTGTCTGTGGCGATTGCCGAGGACGGCATTCTGTGGTGGCTGGGCGTCGTCACGTAGCGCGAAAGGGTAGCTGGTTCTGAGCGAGCAAACACGCGTGACTTCTTCGAGGGAACGACGCGGCAGCATCGACGACGTCGTGCTGCACAGCCCGGCGCTGGGGCGCCAGATGGCCCTGAAGGTGATTCTTCCGCCCGAATACGCACCGGAGGCGGGCCCGTATCCCGTCCTGTATTTCCTGCATCCGTGGGGACTCAGCCCGCGCTACATCACGGACAAGCTGAACATGCACCTGCACCTGTGGCGTGGCGTGGTCGATGGTACTCTGCCGCCGATGGTGATTGCGCTGCCCACCGGTGGCAAGAGCTTTTTCATCGACGCTGCCGACCCGCCAGGACACGACTGGTCCCAGGTAGTCCAGTTTGACAGCGAGTTCTTTCGCGATGCCCTGGACCAATACGGCAACTACGGGACGTATCTCCGCGACGACGTGATTCCCCTTGTGGAAGACCGCTACGCGGTGCGAATCGATCGGGCCGGGCGGGCCATTGGCGGGATTTCGATGGGCGGCGCGGGGGCCGCAGTGCACGCCTTCCACTCGCCAGAGGCGTTCGGCGCGGTTGGCATTCACAGCCCGGCGTTGTTCACAGGGCCGCCCGACTACGGCGGACCGCCCTGGATTTTTGGCGTGGAGCCGGAGAGCATCGCCGAGCGCAATCCCGCCGACGTGGCGCGCCGCCTGACCCCTGAGCGGCAGCCGCGCATCGCGCTCGACTGTGCGGAAGGCGATCCGATGGTCGAGCAGGTGCGCGCGATCCACCGCGTACTGGTTGAGGGAGATATCGCGCACGAGTACACGATCGAACCGGGGCGGCACGACAAAACGTACTGGGAGCCGCGCATGGAGCGCTATCTGGCGTTCTACGCGCGCGATTGGGTCGAGTGAGTTTGGGGCAGGGGCCGGCCCGGTCGCCTAAACCGAATCGTCCAGGCCCGGCACGCTGTGATGCTCGCGGCAGCGTGCCTCGTACGCCTCGGATGCGCCCACGAGGATGATCGGATCGTCGTAGCGGGCGGGCTGGCCGTTGACCAGGCGCTGAGTGCGGCTGGCGTCCTCACCACACACCATGCAGATCGCGTGCAGTTTCTGAACCTCGTCCGCGCGGCAAAGCAGGGCCGGCATGGGGCCGAACGGCTCGCCGCGGAAGTTCATGTCCAGCCCGGCAATGATGACCCGCACGCCGTTATCCGCCAGATGATTCGTCACGCGCACGATACCGGGGTCGAAAAACTGCGCTTCGTCGATGGCGACGACGGTGGTATCCCGCTCGACCCGTGACAACAATGCCGCTGAATCCTTGACCGGGATGGCTTCGAAATCCAGCCCATTGTGCGAGGTGACTCGTTCGGTGGCGAAACGGTCGTCGATGTCCGGCTTGAAAACCTGAATCTTCTGCCGGGCGATGCTCGCACGGCGCACGCGCCGGATCAACTCTTCCGTTTTTCCGCTGAACATGCTGCCGCAAATGACTTCGATCTGTCCCGTGTGATGTTTCATGGTTAGGTCCCCCGCGTGGCACGCGCCATTTCAAAGCAGAAAGGGCAGGTGGTCGATGGTGCACGCCTGCCCTTCGTCGTTGCTGGTGTCAACCTGCCGGTTAGGCTTCTTCGTACTCGGGGATGTCGTAGCCCCGCGCGCGCAGCAGCTTCTTGGTGTCGGCCAACACTTTGCGCCCGATTCCGGAGATGTCCAAAATGGCCTGGTCGCCGCCTTCATCCCAGCGAGCCAGCAGGTCGCCAATGACCTCGATGCCGTTCTCGATGAAGATGTTGGTGTACCGCTTGTCGAGGCCCAGCTCGGCAATCGGCACGTCCGGCGACAGGTGGGCCTGGTCGCGGGCATCGGTCTCGGCGATGATCTGATCGCGCACGCGCAGACGCTTCATGAAGCGATCGACCTGGCCCTCGGTGTCGACGATACGCTGCTCACCCGTGAAGAACGGATGGCAGTTCGAGCACACGTCGGTGCGAATTTCGGGCACCGTCGAGCCAACGGTCCAGGTATTGCCGCACGCGCAAATGACCACGGCTTCGGGATACCATTTGGGGTGAATGTCTTCACGCATGTTGTGTTCTCAACCTTTCCGGCCACGGTTCCCCGGTGGGGTATGCGTAGCGGTGTAGTGGGCTGACGAGATTCTGTGTTGCAGCCGGGCTCACGCCTGGGCGGCGTCTGCTTTCGGCAGTTCGGGATATACACTCACGCGCTTGCGCCCGCGAGCAAATGCTTCGAAGACAACGTAGCCTTCGGTCTTGGCGAAGATCGTGTAATCACGTCCCATCCCCACATTCTGGCCGGGGTGGAACTTCGTCCCGCGCTGGCGAAGGATGATGTTGCCAGGAATGACGTGTTCGCCGCCGAAGCGCTTCACGCCCAGGCGCTTACTCTGGCTGTCGCGACCGTTCCGACTCGATCCGCCACCTTTTTTGTGCGCCATGTCTCTGTACTCCTCTAAATAGAAACGTCCTATACGCCCGAGATGCTGTCGATGTGGAGTCGTGTGAAATACTGGCGGTGTCCTCGACGGCGGCGATACCGCTCTTTGGGCTTGTATTTCCAGACGAAGACCTTGCGCTGGCGCGCTTGCTTGACGACGGTCGCCTTGATGACCGCGCCCTCTACCGTGGGGCGACCGATCACAGGTTCACCATCGTCAGGTGCAACCAGCAGCACATCGGTCAATTCGACGGTTTCGCCTTCGTCGAAGGGGAGCCGTTCCACGTCGATAGTCCGACCGGGCTCGGCCCGAAACTGGCGACCGCCAGTACGTACTATTGCATACATCGTGTGTCTCCAATCTTCACTTTGCCGCCGCTGGTAACAGTCCTGGGGGGAACGTCTCAGCGGGGAAAATTGGTATTCAAAGTCGTAAGCCCTGGCCGCTGCCAGGACATCGGGGGAGTATTATACCGGGACGGGGGGGCACAGTCAATGGCGGTTATGGGCCGTGTGGAGTATGATCCTGGCGCTGTTATGAGGGTGAGGATCGTGATGTTAGTCAAATTGCTCTGTATCGCAGGGGCGCTCGTGCTGCTCGGTGCGTGTGCACCGGATGCCCAGATGTCGCCCGAGATTCACTCCGCCACACCGGCGGCGACGGCATCTCCGTCCGCCCAGGCGGACACGCTGGCAACGCACCGGTCAACCGAAACGGGGCCGACGCCCAGCCCATCGCCCGCTGAAGTTCCCGAAGGGGAGCCGGTGCCGTCGTCGAGCGTGGCGTATGACATCACGGCTGCCCTGGATTGGCCGGGTAAGACGGCCCGCGTCGAGCAGCGCGTCACGTTCTGGAACACGACCGGGACAGACCTGGGTGAGCTGGTGATGAACGTCGACGCGAACCGGGACCCAGGCGTGTTTTCGCTGCAGCGCGTCGCCACCGGCAAGGGAGCATCGATTGAGGATTACACGCTGGACGGGGCGCGCCTGTCGATCCGGCTGCCGCAAGCACTGGCCCCGAACGAGTCCGTGACGCTGCTCCTTGACTTCGACCTGACGATCCCATCGATTCGGAGCGGCTATCGCTGGGGGCACTTGGGTTACCTGGGCTACAGCGGGCGACAGGTCAATTTGGGGATGTGGTTTCCCCTGGTGGCCGCGTTCAACCCTGACACGGGCTGGATTTCGCCCCCGTTCCATTCCGTTGGGGAGCATTTCGTGCTGCGCCAGGCGGATTTCACGGTCGAGTTATCGGTCACCGGGGCGGAGGACGGCCTGCGCGTGGCCGGGCCGGGCGACGTGACACGCGTGGACAATCATACCTGGCGCTTCGAGTTGGACGGCGGACGCGAGATGGCGCTGTCGGTGTCCAGCAGCTTTCTGACCCTGGGCACAGTTACGGCGTCCGAAGTCAAGGTCGATCTGTATTATCTCCCTGAATCGGCGCAGTCACCGCTGAGCATTCCGCGCCACGCGCTCGAGACCGCGGCGACCGCAGTGACCTTGTTCGAGGAGTTGTACGGACCGTACCCGTATTCGCGGCTGGTAGTCGTGGAGGGCGATTTTCCCGACGGGATGGAATTCAGCGGGCTGGTTTTTGTGAGCGGCGACTGGTTCCGCACGTGGCAGGGCATTCCCAACGATTGGCTCACGATCATCACCGCGCATGAGGTCTCCCACCAGTGGTGGTACGCCCAGGTGGGCAACGACCAGGGCAATTTCCCGTACCTGGATGAAGCGCTGGCGATGTACAGCGAGGCCCTGTTCTTCGAGCACGTGTATCCCGAATACCAGGACTGGTGGTGGGAGTTTCGGGTGCGAGCGTACGGGCCGCAAGGGTACGTCGACACGGCAGTCTACGACTACCAGGGCGTGCGCGAATACATCAACGCGGTGTACTTGAGGGGGGCGCAGATGATGGACGCGCTGCGAGGAGACCTGGGCGACGAGGCATTCCTGGAATGGCTGCAAGCCTACGCGCAGCAGATGCGCGGCGAGGTGGCCGGTCCGTCGGACTTCTGGGGGCTGCTGCGCGCGGAGCAGCTCGACGCGACGCGCGAAACCCGCGCGCATTTCTTGCGCCGGGAAAACGTGCTGCTCCGCCCGGAGTCGATTCCATAGCGCGGCTTTTCCTTCGGATAAACCCGTGTTAGGATCACCGAGTGCGTCCTGCTAATATGCTCACCAGGCGAGTGACCGGTCATGCTATCTACCATCTATTCGTGCGCGGTTGTTGGGTTGGATGGGGAAATCATCCAGGTTGAGGTCGATTACAATCCGCACGGTATGCCTGCGTTCACCGTCGTTGGGCTGCCCGATGCCGCCGTGCAAGAGAGTCGTGAGCGCGTGCGCGCCGCTATTCGAAACAGCGGGCTGCAGTTCCCGAGCAAACGCTATACGGTGAACCTGGCGCCGGCTAACCTGCGCAAAGAGGGGCCGGCGTATGATCTGCCGATGGCGATTGGCGTGCTCGCTTCGACGGACCAGGCCCCGTTGGAGCGGCTGGTAGGCGCCATCTTCGTGGGCGAACTGTCGCTGGACGGAAGCGTGCGTCACGTGGGGGGCATCCTGCCGATCGCACACTCCGCGCGGCAGGAAGGGTTCGAGGTCGTGTACGTCCCTGAGGAGGATGCACCGCAGGCGGCGCTCGTCCCGGATATCGACGTGATCCCGGTTCGCTCGCTGGGCCATCTCGTCGAGCACCTGTACGACCTCCAACCCATTCCGGCTTATGTGCGGGGCGAACTGGATACCAGCATCCCGCCGGACCTGGACGGCCTGACGGATTTCGCGGACGTGAAGGGGCAGGAGCACGTCAAGCGCGCGCTCGAAGTTGCCGCGGCGGGGAGCCATAACGTGCTGATGGTGGGCCCTCCCGGAGTAGGGAAGACGCTGCTGGCGCGCGCGCTGCCGGGGATATTGCCGACCATGTCGCTCGAGGAGGCACTGGAGGTCACGCGAATCTACTCGGTGGCGGACCTCTTGCCGGCGGACAAACCGCTCATTCGCGTGCGCCCGTTTCGATCGCCGCACCATACGGTGAGCGAGGCCGGGTTGATTGGCGGCGGCTCGTGGCCCCGGCCCGGCGAGGCATCGCTCGCGCACCGCGGAATACTCTTTGCCGACGAAATTCTGGAGTTCGGCCAGCACACGCTGGAAGTGCTGCGCCAGCCGATCGAAGACAAGGTCGTGACCATCAGCCGGGCGCGAGTCGCGCTCTCTTTCCCGGCGAATTTCATGCTGGTGGCGGCGATGAACCCGTGTCCGTGTGGTTACTTCGGCGACCCGGTGCGCGAGTGCACGTGCTCTCCGGCCACGATTCGCCGCTACCAACAGCGGTTGTCCGGCCCGCTGATGGACCGGATCGACATCCACATCGAAGTGCCGCGCGTGAACTACGACAAGCTGACCGATGACCGGCGCGCCGAGCCATCCGCCGTCATCCGAGAGCGAGTCGAAGCCGCACGCGATCGCCAGCGGCACCGGTTCCGGGGCGAGGCCCGGTTGCAGTCGAACGCTGATATGGGCCCCAGCGAAATCCGGCGGTTCTGCCAGCCTGCGCCAGCGGGGCAGCAGTTGCTGAACACGACTCTGCGCCAGATGCAACTGAGCGCGCGCGCCTATCACCGCATCCTCAAGCTGGGGCGGACGATTGCCGACCTGGCGGACAGCGACACGATTGAAGTCCCCCACCTGGCGGAGGCAATTCAGTATCGCCCTCGCAAGCTTTTGTACTGAGCCGATGTCCTCACAACCCGGCACGTTTCGCGAGTTCGCCGGGCGCGCTGTGGCGCTGCTCATCGTGACCTATGTGCTCACGATCGGCGGCCCGCTGAACGGAATCGTGACTCCCGACATTCGCCGCTTTTCCCTCGCGCTGGTGACGGCTGCCGTCGCGGGCTGGCTGATCGCCGTGTGGCGGCGGCCTCGCGATCGCGCGCTGCATCCTGCGGCGTGGTTCATCGTGGCGCTGTGGGCAGCGGCGTATGCCAACAGCGTGCTGCACAACGACTCGACCCGAACGTGGACCGGGGCATGGTTCGGCGCGCTGTACGCGGGGGTGTGGCTGGTGTTGCTCGATCTCCGCGGCAGGGGGATGGCCGGGCGCTGGATCATCAACGGGGCGTTGGTGGCGGTGGCGCCGGCGATGCTGTTGGCGATCATCCAGGTTGTACCGTGGCTGGTCGCATGGACAGCGCTCGACGCCGTCGAAGTGGCGTTCGTGCCGCCGCGCCCGCCGGGCACGTTGGGCAACCCTAACGCGCTAGGGAGCGTGTTGGCCGGACTGCTGCCGTTCGGGCTGATCCGGGTCCACTGGGCGCCGCGCCGGGTGGATCGCATTTTTGCGGCGCTGTGGTGCGCGCTGGCGGCGGGGGTGCTGCTGCTGACGTATTCACGCGGGGCGTGGTTGGCGGCGGGCGCGGGTGTAGGTGCCCTGGGGCTGGGGCTGGCCTGGCGCGGTGATGCACTCGCCCGGCTGCGCGATGGCCGGCTCGCGCCGCACATGCGCGTTGTGGCCGGGTTGGTGATGGTCGCGCTGGTGGGGGGCGGGGTGCTGCTGTGGACATCGGACGCGTTCGACACGCCCCGACGCGAGACCGGCGCTCGCCTCGAGTATTACCGGATCGCGTGGCGCGCTTTTCGCGAGCACCCGTGGACCGGCACGGGACCGTTTACGTTTGGGCTGGCGCAGGCCGAGGAACGGTCGATCCCGCCGGAACAACCCCATGCTCACGCACACGACCTGTACTTGAACGTGGCGGCTGAGTTTGGGCTGCCTGGGCTGGGGGCCCTGGCTGCAACCGCGGGGTTGTTGGCGTGGCGCGCGCGGCGAGCGCCAGGGGAGAAACGCGCCCGGGCCGCGGCGGGGATCGCGTCGCTGGTCGCGTTTGGCGTGCATGGCCTGTTCGACATGCCGATGATCGTGCCGGCAGTGATGCTGCTGTATCTTGCGCTGTGGACTTCCGTTTTCGAGTTGCACGATACTCGCCCGGTCTCACGCCGGCAGCGCGCTGGCGCTTTTCTGGGACTGGCGGGTGCTTGGGGGATTATTCTGGGAGCGGGGTGGTGGACGCAGTCCACCTACGAGACATACGTGGCGGGAGAGCGTCTGTTGGTGCTCGGCCACTATGACGAGGCGATTCAACGGCTGGAGCGCGCGACCGATCGCGAGCCGGGCAACCCGCTGTACTGGGCTGAGTACGGATATGCGTGCGGGCTGGCCGCCGCGAACGGCGAAGAGGCGTTTCTCCAACCCGGCATCCGCGCTTACCAGCGCGCGCTGGCGCTGGAACGCCCCCATGCCGTGTGGTGGGCCAACCTGGCTGCGCTGCAATGGCAGGGCGGCGATCGCGATGCTGCCGTCGAGGCGATGCGCGCGGCGGTTACCTACGCGCCGGAGATGCCGGAGATGTGGGTCAATCTGGGCAGATATACCGAGCTGCTGGGACGCCATGACGAGGCTGAACTGGCATTCGAGCGGGCTTTGGCGGTCAACCCGGCGTGGGGCGAAGCGAGTTTCTGGGAGGAGACCGCGCTGCGGCGGCGCGTGCGATCGCGGCACGGGGCGGCGCTTTCGCCATATGCAGAAGCCGAGCGGCACTTGCAGGCGGGCGATCTGCACGCGGGGGTGCGCACCCTGGAAGGGATGATCGAGCGCGATCCGTCCCAGCCGGGGCCGTACAGCCTGATCGCGTGGCTTTACGTCCAGGCCGGGGAGGTAGACACTGCACGCGACTATTTGGCGGCGGCACGCGTGCTGGCCCATGCCGATCTCGATTGGGCGTGGATCGACGCGGTGGAGGCGGAACTGGCGCGGGCCGAAGGCGACGAAACGGCCTGGGCCGAGAAACGCTCGGAGGCGCGCGCGCGCCTGTGGCCGGATGATACCGGGCACCCACTGTATTACGGGCAGGACGTGGCGAATTTGCAGTTTCTGAGCCTGAAGGTCAAGGGCGCTTTGCTGCCCCAGGTCGTCGTGTTGGGACCCGATCCGCTGCTGGTGGGGCTGCTACGCGCCGAGCCTTAGGTGGGGGGTGAGGGTGGCAGGTCGCCGCGCATCATGGCGGCGGTATGCGCCCGCTCGTCAGGCGTGTTGACGTTGTGGAACGACAGCCCATGCGGGTCGAGCCGGGCATATTCGGGCGGGTCGATATAGCGGGTGCGAACCTGATCATAGAAACCAATGACTTTCAAGCGATCCTGGTCGATCCGCTCGCGTATCGGTTCCAGGCAGTTCTTGCTGTACAGGGCGTGCAACCCTTGCGGGTGTCCCTCGGCACGCGGCACGATGACGTCATACGGCCCGCCATGCTCGCGGTCGTTGAGCGCCACCATATAGCGCAGCAGGTCCGGGTTGAGGAACGGCATATCGCAGGCGAGCGCCAGCGTGTGCCCGGTTTCGCTGTAGGCGAGCGCCGAGTAGATTCCGCCGAGCGCTCCCTTATCGCGGATCACGTCTTCGTAGATGGGCAGGCCGAGATAGGTGTAGCTCTCCGGCTGGTTGGTGATCACGATGGTCGCGCGTTGGCCCAGGTCCGTGACGCGCTCCAGAACGTGTTCGATCATGGGTTTGCCCAACAAAGGCACAAACGATTTGTCCGTCCCCATCCGCGAGCTTTTGCCGCCCGCCACGATCGCAACTGTGAAATCCAACATGGCCCTGTCCTTTCTGAGTAGAGTATAGCCCAAGTGCGCTATAACCGGCGCTATAACATCGAAACGTGGACGTTCGATCGGGATGCACGCTATAATCTGGACAGTGAATTCACGTATAAACCAATGGAGCGATTTCGTGGCTGACATAATCAAGGCCGACGCGATTCAAACCAACAACGAGGTTGCGTCCGAACGCCCGAAGCGGCGCCCGGAGTGGATCAAGGTACGTGCGCCAAGCGGCGAGACGTATGAGATGGTGCGCACCCTGATGCGGGGCAAGGCGCTGCATACAGTGTGCGAAGAGGCGATGTGCCCGAACATTGGCGAGTGCTGGGGCAACGGCACCGCGACGTTCCTGATGATGGGCGATACGTGCACACGCTCGTGCCGTTTCTGCGACATCAAAACGGGGCGCCCGTCGCCGCTGGACTGGCAAGAACCCAATCGCATCGCGCAGTCGGTCAAGGCGATGAACCTGCGGCACGTGGTGATCACCAGCGTGAATCGGGACGAACGGCCCGACGGCGGCGCGCCGATCTTCGCGATGGTCATCCGGCGGATTCGCCAGGTTCAGCCGGGTTGCAGCATCGAAGTGCTGATTCCCGACTTCAAGGGCAAACCGGAGGCGCTCAAGATCGTCATGGACGCGCAGCCGGAAATCCTCAATCACAATGTCGAGACGGTGCCGCGCCTGTTCAAGCAGGTGCAGCCCCAGGATAAGTATGAGTGGGCCGAAGCGACTCTGCGCAACGCCAAGGCGATGGATCCCTTGGTGCTCACCAAGAGCGGGATCATGGTGGGGCTGGGCGAAACGTTCGACGAGGTTGTCGAGGTCATGCACGACCTGGCGAGTTGGGGCGTGGACATTCTGACGATCGGGCAGTATCTCCAGCCGAGCAAGAAGCACATGGCAATCGACCGCTACTATACGCCGGACGAGTTTGCCGAGCTGAAGCGGATTGGCCTGGAGCTGGGGTTCAAGTGGGTCGAGTCCGGCCCGCTGGTGCGCAGCAGCTATCACGCCGAGCAGCAGGTGCGCCAGCTCTCCAAGCTGAATTACATCCACGTGCGCGAGGGGTAGGCACAGCGCATGCACGGAAAAACGCCGGCGACGACCGGCGTTTTTTGATCGCGGGGAAAGGCGTTACGACTCGATGATCTTATCGTCGATGAGCTGCTGCTGGACCCGCTGCCCCCGCGGGTCGAACGCGAAATAGGGCGCGTGGAGTTGAAATTCCATATCCTGCATGGCCCGCCCGGCGCGGTTCTTCTCGACGGTGAACACCACCCAATCGCGATATTGGCGCGCTTGATACGGGTTGAAGGCGACGTGCTCTTTGGACAGGATGTGATACTTGTTGTTCATGATCACGGCGATGTCGCACTCGTAATCTAGCGCGGAACTGCCGCGCAGGTGGAAGAGATGCAGCCGGTTGGCTTTGAGCCCTTCACGGTCGGCGGCGACGATGGCCCACACCGGCACCCCCAGCGCGAGCGCGATGTCTTTGAGTCCCTCGACCACGATCGTCACTTTTTCCGCCTCGTCGGTGGCGCGTTCGGGGTGGATGGCAACTTTCTGGAGGTAGTCCACGAGCACGGTCACGTTGCCGCCGGTGGCATCACACAGGCGGCTGGTCATCTCGCGGATGGCGCGCAGCGTCGTCACGGCGGGGCTGGCCTTGACCAGAATCAGCCGGTCGGCATAGCGATTCATGCGCGCCAGGGCCATCGCCGTTTTGGGATTCTCGCGCAGGATCGTTTGCAGCGAGCCGCCCCCGTCGCCACCGCGCAGCGTGCTCTTGGCGCGCTCGGCAATGATCGTGTCGTACAGGTCTTTGAGGCGGACGCCCTGCTTGAGATCCACTTCCGGTGGGTTGATGCTCTCCAGGCAGAGCAGCCGGTTCATCAGGTGCGTCTCGGTATGCTCGTAGGACAGGTAAAAGGCGAACTGGCCGCTGCGCATGGCGATGTTGCGTGCGATCTGCAAGGTGGCGATCGTTTTTCCGATGCCCTGGGCGCCACCAAGGAGGACCAGCTCGGTTTTCCGAAGCCCGCCACCGATCATCCCGTCCAACGGATCGAAACCGGTGGGCAGCGGGACGTATTCGGTCAGGTCGCCGCGCACGACCATATCGTTGGCTTCGTTCATGACCTGGGAGAGAGTGCGGGGCATGTGGGCCGCATTGCGGTTGTTGCGTCCACGCGGCATGACACGCTGCCGGGCCTCCTCCATGGGAGGATCATTCCGCTCGTCATCCGGTTGGGGCGAATCGGGCGGCTGCGATCCGGGGGTGGGCCGGTCGGTCATATCGTCATGGAAGCGTCGCGTTGCCATACGATGTTCTTCCCTTAATGGTCGATCGATTTGGTCGAATTCTACTGGCTTAGGAAAAGAAGCGCAATAGCGGCGGGATGGGGGCGGGCTGCTGAGTTCCGTCCCGTGTTGAGATTGTGCTATACTCCAGACAACACTGAGCTTAAAATCCCAAACCGGCTGAGGGCCATGGTTGAGAAAAACAAGATCCTGCCCGATCTCACTGACATCGGGAGCGAAATGGTTGATCTCCGCGATCCGCGTTTGTTCATCAACCGCGAGTTGAGCATGTTGGAGTTCAATTACCGCGTGTTGGAAGAGGCGCTCGATGATTCGCTGCCGCTGTTGGAGCGCGTGAAGTTTCTGGCGATCTTCGCCAACAACCTCGACGAGTTTTTCATGATCCGGGTTTCCGGGCTGCGCGAGCAGGTGGCCGCTGGGGTCGTCGAAACTCCCGCGGATGGGCTGACTCCTGCCCAGCAGTTGGCGGCGATCCGAAAGCGGCTGCTGCCCATGCTGGAACTGCAGTATGGATGTTTTTGGGATGACATTGTCCCCAAGCTGAACAAGCACAACCTGTTCATCGCGAGCTACGCGGATCTGCCGGAAGACCGGCAGGAGGCGCTGCAACTGTTTTTCGAGAATGAGATCTTCCCCGTCCTGACGCCGCTGGCGGTGGACCCGGGGCGCCCGTTTCCGCACATCTCGAATTTGAGCCTGAATCTCGCGGTCCTGATGGTGGACGAGAACCAGCAGCAGCGTTTCGCGCGCGTCAAGGTTCCCCAGGCGCTGCCGCGTATTGTGCCCGTACACGAGATGGTTCAGAAATACCTGGGCAAGCGGATGAGCAAGCGCAAGGTGTTCGTCTTCCTCGAGGAGATCGTCGCCGCCAACCTGGAAAAGTTGTTCCCCGGCATGCGCATCCTGGAAGCGCATCCTTTTCGTGTGACGCGAAATGCGGATATGGAAATCGAAGAAGACGAGGCATCGGACCTGCTGGAAACGATCGAGGCAGGAGTGCGCCAGCGCCGGTTTGGCCGCGTCGTGCGCCTCGACGTGCAGAAGAACATGCCGCAGTTTCTGCTCGATCTGCTCAAGGGATATCTGAACATCGAGCGGTCTGATATCTACAAGCTCAACGGGCCGCTCAACATGGCCCAGCTTTTCGAGCTGGCTGACGTCGACATGCCCGGACTGAAGTTTGCCCCGTTCGTGCCACAGCGCCCGGCGGTGTTCAGCCAGGGCGAGAACATCTTCACCGTGCTGCGGCGACAGGACGTGCTGCTGCACCATCCATACGATTCGTTCATGCCGGTGATCGAATTCATCCGCACCGCAGCACACGATCCGTTGGTGCTGGCGATCAAGGTCACGCTGTACCGGGTGGGGATCAACTCGCCCATCGTCAACGCACTGCTCGAAGCGCAGGAAAACGGGAAACAGGTTGCCGTGCTGGTCGAGCTCAAAGCGCGGTTCGACGAGGAGAACAATATCGTCTGGGCCCGCAAGCTGGAAGCGCAGGGCGTGCACGTCGTTTACGGGCTTTTGGGGTTGAAGACACACTGCAAAGTGGCCCTGGTCATCCGCAAAGAGGACGACGGCCTGCGGCGCTACATTCACCTGAGCACGGGCAACTACAACGCGACGACGGCACGCATCTATACCGACATTGGCCTGCTGACGAGTCAACAAGACCTGGGAACGGACGCCAGCGAGCTGTTCAACCGGCTCACCGGGTATGCCCCCGCGGCGGTCTATGACCGCCTGATGGTGGCTCCCGAATACTTGCGCGATCAATTCGATGACTTGATCCAGCGCGAGATCGCCCATGCGCACGCGGGGCGCAAGGCGCACCTGATCTTCAAGATGAACGCGTTGGTCGATGCCAAGCTAATCCGGCGGCTGTACGAAGCGTCGATGGCGGGTGTGAAGGTCGACCTGCTGGTGCGCGGCATTTGCTGCCTGCGTCCGGGCATTCCCGGCATCAGCGATAATATCCGGGTGACCAGCATCGTGGGGCGCTACCTGGAACATTCTCGCATATACTATTTTGCGAATGGCGGCGACGACGAGATCTACATGGGCAGCGCCGACTTGATGCCGCGCAACCTGGATCGCCGGGTGGAAACGATCTTCCCGGTGGATTCGCCCGAGATCAAAACCCGCATTGTGGAGGAAATCCTGGCGGTGCAGATGCGGGACAACCTGAAGACGCGCGAGCTGCAGGCGGACGGCAGCTACAAACGCCTGCGTCCCAAAGACGGCGATGAGCCGCTGAACTGCCAGATTTGGGCAATGGAGCAGGCGCGCAGCGGCGATCAGCGGTCGGTGTAGATCTGAAGGGTGCTGCCGTCGGTAATCATCTCGACCGTGCCGTGCCTGTCGGTGCGGAAAAGGGACCGGCCCGTCATGCTCAAGACGCGCTCGGCGACGTCCCGATCGGGTAACCCGGCGCGGTTTCCCGCACCCACCAGGGCAACGGCGGCCTGGGGACGAACAGCCTGCAGGAATGGCAGGCTGTTTTCTTTTGCCCCCCCGTGGGATGGGAGCATGATCACCGTGCTGCCGAGATACCAGCCGCGCTCGATCATCTGGCGCTCGCCCTCCAGGGACAGATTCGGGCCAAGCAGAAACGACGTGCTGCCATAGCTGAGCCGGACGGCCAGCGAAGCCGTGTCGACGTCGTCGTCTGGCTGGGGCGGCACCTGCGGATGAAGTACCTCGATGGTGACGCCGTCGCTGGTGGCGATCTTGTGGCCCGCTATCACGCTGACCATTTCCGCGCCCCGATCGCGCAGAATCTCGACTAACTCCGCATATTCCTGGTTTTCGCCGGGCTGCCCGTTAGAGAGCGCGAGCCGGACGTCATAATGCCGCGCCAGCTCGGGCACACTGCCGATGGCGGCGCGCGTGGGTTGTGAGACGATCAGCAAATCGAGCGTGCGATTCCAGAAGGGCATCGCGTCGCCTATTGCCTGGCGAAGTTGGGTGGGATTCGCCCCGCCATCGACCAGCAGATGCGCGCCGTCTGGCGTGCGGATCAGGACGGCATGACCGTGCCCCACATCCAGAAACCAGACGTGGAGCTTTCCGTCGGGCTGAGTGAGCGCGACGGCCCACACCAGGACGGCGACCAGGCTCCCGGCGAGTATGACCAGCGACGGCCTGAGGTGCTGGCGGACGCGGCGGGCCAGATGGGCGCGATCGTCGGGGTGCTGGATTCTGAGAAGCATGGCGAGCAGCAAGCATGAATAGACGATTCCCGCAGTGGAGCCGGTGAGGGCGACCTGAACCGATGCCCATCATAATGAACCCAACGCTCGCACGACTTCGAGCGTATAGGTGAGGGGAATCCACACAACCCACGCGACGATCTGGCCGATGGGCGTCCAGATCATCCCTACGAGCACGGCGAGCCAGCCCACGGTCATGATGTACGGCTGCACCGGGACGATGACGATGTTGGCGACGAGGCCGATGATGGAAAACCGCCCGAAGTACAACAGGATCAGCGGCGTGGTCGTGATCTGCGCGGCCAGACTGACGGCGACCGGTTCGGACAGCCACTGGGTCACCTGCCGGGCCGTCGAAGGGGCGAAGACGCGGCGCAGCCCGCGCTCGAGGATGTCCTCGAAATCCTGGCTGAACAGAACTAGCCCGGTCGTGGCGGCTACGCTCAACTGGAATCCGACATCCCAGAGCACCATCGGGTTCAAGAGCGTCATTAGCCAGGCGGAAAAGGCGAGCGTCGTCAGGCCATACGTCCGGCGGCCCAGGCGCGCCGCGACGAGCGACAGGCTGCCCATGATGGCCGCGCGCACCACGGCAGGATCGCCACCCACCAGGATCGCGTAGGCGCCGACGCTCGCCACGGCGAACAGGGCGGCGCGGCTGCGGCCCGCCAGCGGGGTGAACAGGCCCATCAACACGCGCAGAATGATGATGATGTTGGCGCCGGAAATGGCGATGATGTGGGTGGTCCCGGTGCGGTTGAACGCCTCGCGGATCGAGTCGGGAATGGCGGTTTCCACGCCGATCAGAATGCCGCTCAACAAGGGCGCTTGCGGGCTGGGTAGCAGGCGGTCGATCGTCTGTTGGGCGCGCTCCTTGATGGCGTAGATGATCTCGTACCAGGGTTGGCCCTGGTCCCGCTCCTGGAGTTGGACCGCGCCGTTCGAGATCATGGCGTGGATGTTTTGCCGCGCCAGATAGTCCCGGTACGAGAACGTGTCGAACTCCGGCGGGGTCAACAGCGCGCCGCTGACCTGTACCCGGTCGCCGTAGGCATAGTCTCCATAGCGCGGGGCCTGCACCAGTACCGCGCCATGCACCGCGATAGGCTCGTCGTCACGGGTGAGCGTTTCGACCTCGACGCGCAGATTCACATGCTGGCTGCGCACGTCCGGATCGCGGCTGATGATGCCCGTCAGAGTGACGTAGCCAGAGTCCGCGTAATAGCCGATATCGTCCGGCGTCAGCGGCTGGCTTGCCCAGGCATACCGCGCCACGCCCAGGCAGGCGAGCCCGCCACAGATCAGCGCGACGGCTTGGCGCGGGCGCTGGCGGACCCACCAGGCAGCCACGAAGGCGGCCAGGGCGAGCGCGATCCAGACAGGGATTGGGCTGTCGGTGGACGCGCCGAGAATGATTCCCGCTATCCAGGATGCCACGAGGTAGAGCAGCGTCATGAGCCTGCATCCTCAAGACAAGTGGGCCGCCGGTGACGCTATCGCGGCGGGCGCCATTCCATGATAAGTCGGTATACCGCCTCGACGCTCTGCTCGAGCGTGAGATCGCTGGTGTCCACGTAAATCGCGTCCGGCGCACGGAGCAGGGGGGCGACCGCGCGCCCGCTGTCCAGGGTGTCGCGCGCCTGGAGACCCTCTCGAATGGAGGCCAGGTCGGCGGGCTCGCCTTTGTCGAGGCGCTGCTGGTACCGGCGCCGCGCGCGCTGTTCGAGGCTGGCATCGATGAACAGCTTGAGATCGGCATCGGGCAGGACGATGGTGCCGATGTCGCGCCCCGCCATGATGATCTGCCCGCGCTGGGCGATAGCGCGCTGGACGTCGAGCAGAGTTCTGCGGACGCCGGGAATCGCGGCCACCACCGACACGTGGGCGTCAACTTCCGGATCGTGGATATGTGGCGTGATGTCGCGCCCGTCGGCCAGAATGGTGCATTGGCGCCCGTCGTTTTTTAGATCGGGCGTCATGTCGAGATTCACGCGCTGGGCGAGCGCGACAACCTCGTCGGGGTTGTTCATGTCAACATGCTGCTCCAGCGCGAGGAGGGCGATGGCGCGATAGAAAGCGCCCGTGTCGAAGAAGAGATACCCGATGCGCTGTGCAACGGCGAACGATACCGTGCTCTTGCCCGAGCCGGCTGGACCATCGACTGCAATTGTATTGGGCAGAACCAATTGTGTCTCCGCGGTGGTGTCAGGATTCAAGGCGAACACACGCCAACTATACACCATCCGCTGGTTGCGGCACAGTATGCCCTACCGTACAATCACAATCAGGTACCCCCTGATTTGTGCTGGAGGAGTCAACAAGATGAGTGACCACACGCGTGTTTTCCGGTGGCTGACCGTCGTGATGTTGGCGACGGCTGTGTTGGCCGGAGCGGTGATCCCGGCTCAGGCGGCGCCGCCAGGGCAGGACACCGAGCCCGTTGTGCTCGTTTACGGACAGACGGTCGACGGCCAACTTGGGGGAGACCAGCCCAGCGCATTTTACGCGTTCGATGCGCTCATGAACGACGTCATCACGATCACGATGATCGTGACCGAAGGCGATCTCGACCCGTTCATCGTGCTGAACGATCCCTCCGGCACGCCGCTGGCGACCGACGATAACAGCGGCGGCGGCTCGAATGCCCGGCTGACGTTCGTCATCCCGGCAGATGGGCGCTACGGCATCCAGGCCACGCAGGCGGGCGGGTTGTTCTCTGAAACGGGTGGCAGCTTCAGCCTGAATCTGACAGCCGCCGTCGGTGAAAGCCCGGCGGAGGAACCGGGGGCCGAGACGCCCGAACCCACTCAGGAAATCCCGGAGACGCCCAGCGATCAGGGGGCGACCACGCGCCTGATGCCGATCGAAGCGCCGGCCACCATCAACGATTCGCTCGATCGACAGGCCGCGTTCAGGGTGTACTGGTTCGAGGGCGAGGCGGGCGACCAGGTGTCCGTGACGCCGGATCAATTCGCGGGATTCTGGCCGCTGTTCGTGCTGACGAATGCCGATTTCGTCGAACAAGCCCGCGCCGAACCGGGGACCGGGCTGCGATTCACACTCGTGGCGGGAGGCGTTTACTTCCTGTTCGCATCCCTGCCCGACACCACGGACGCCGGCGGGGAGTACGGCTTCACCTTCGAGCAGGCGGGCGCGGGTGGGGAAGACATCGAATACCCGGAAATGGTGTACGGGCAGTCCGAGCATGGGAACATTGACTCGAATGCGCCGGGAATAACGTACCGTTTCAGCGGCAGGGCGGGCGACACGATCACGATCACGATGCGCCGGGCCGGGGGAGACTTGAACAGCTACCTGTATCTGCTGGACGCTGACAGCCAGTTGCTGTTCGAGGATAACGACAGCGGGGGCGAGAATGGGGATGCGCAGATCGTCTTCACCCTGCCCGCGGATGGCGAATACCTGATCCTCGCAACGCGGGCCGGGCAGACTCAGGGAACGACGACCGGCAGCTTCGTGTTGGAACTCCAGTCCGACGCGGCGCCGCTGCCGGATGAAGAAGAGCCAGCCGAGCCGGTGATGCCGGCTGATTACGCCGGGCTGCCGTCGATCGCGTATGGCGACACGGTCGAGGGCGAGTTGAACGATGCCAGGTACATGGACGTGTACGTTTTCCGCGGGGCGGGCGGCGATGCGATCCGGATCGAGATGGCGAGTTTGAACAAGGAAGAGGCCAACGGGCTCGATCCGCTTCTCGTGCTGCTGGACGATGGCCGCATCCCGCTCATCGAGAACGACGACATCGTAGACGGCCAGAATCGCGACTCGCTGATCGAATTCACGCTGCCCAAAGCAGGATACTACGCGATTGTGGCGACGCGCTTCGACCAGGACGCCGGGACGACGGCAGGGCCCTATGAGCTCTCGCTGACGACCGGCGACGCCGAAGAAGAAGGCGTGGAGGAGGCTGTGCCAGAGGAAGAACCGGACACGATCGACCTGCTGGCGCCGGCACTGCTGGAGCCGGGCGTAACCGCACAAGGCACATTCGACTCGGTGGCGGCGCTGTACAACTTCCCGGCGTCGGCGGGATCGCTGGTCGACCTGTCCGCGACGACCGACGAGGGCACCGATGCGGTCCTGATCCTGGCGGATGCGAGCCTGGAGGAAGTCGTATCGAGCACGGGGCAGTTGACGGGAATCATCATATCCCAGACGGGCGATTATGTGGTCATGCTCGCCCCGCGCTTTGGCCCGGCGAGTTCGCTGGGCGGCGGGTATATACTGGCGCTGACCCAGACGCAGATCGAGCCGGTGGAAACCGGCGGCGAGCCTGTTGGGCCCTCACAACTGAGCTATGGCGACACCGTGAACGGGGTGATCGACGATGATACGTCCAGCCAAATGTTCCGGTTCGAAGGGGTGGCTGGCGACCAGGTGCAGATCCTCATGGAGGCCACACCCGGTTCGTCGCTGGACTGCTACCTGGAATTGCAGGCGGAAGATGGGACGGTGATCGATGCCAATGACGACATCGATCCGGGCATCGTGCGCGATTCGCGGATCTCGGTCGAACTGCCCGCCGACGGGACCTACGTCATCATCGCGTCGCGCTACGTGGGTGACGACGCCGAACCCACGACGGGCGCGTTCCGGCTGAGCCTGGAGCAGCGCCTGCCCGGCGCGCCGGTCGAAACGGCCGGATCGGGGATCGTCCCGATCGCGTATGGGCAGAGCGTCGCGGGCGAGATCACAGACAGCCAATACCTGCTGTTTTACGTGTTCGATGGCACGGCTGGCGATACGGTGACGATCGCGGTGGCGCACGAAAGCGGCAACCTGGACTCGGTCCTGTACCTGTACCAATCGGTGGGTGATGGCTGGCTGCAGATCGCCAGCAACGACGACAGCCCCACGGGAGGCACCTACGAGGCCAGTTTGAGCCGGATCGTACTGCCACAATCGGGCAAGTACCTGATCGGCGTGGCGCGCTATGGATTGGACCAGGAGAGCACGGTGGGGGCATTCACGCTCACGCTGACGCGCGAGCCGTGACATCTCAGCCAGGGTGGGGACACTTGAACCCGATGGTGTTTTGCCGGACGATCCTCGCTTTCTTCTGCGCGGCCAGCTTTTGCATGTGGGCGGCGGGCAGCGCGCTGGCCTTTCAGGGGGCAGACTCGCTGCGCATGGGTGAGACGGTGACCGGGACGATCGACGATGGCGCGTTCCGGCACGTGTATGCGTTCGACGCGCAAGGCGACGTTCTCGTTGCGATCACCATGTCGCGCGCGAGCGGCGATCTCGATCCCCTGCTGGTGTTGACGGACGAGCAGGGAGCGATCCTGGCGATGAGCGATGACGATGGCCCTGGGACAGATGCGATGATTGCGTCGAAGCGCATCCCTGCCGATGGGCGGTATTTTGTGATCGCCACGCGTTTCGGCCAGGAGCACGGCAGCACGGCAGGGGATTACGAGCTTCTGCTGGAACAGGTGGGCACGGGCGCGACTGAAACGACGACGCTGAGATATGGCGACAGCGTTCTGGGCCGCATCACGCACGAGAATCCGCTGGCCTTCTACTTCGTGCGGGCGGCGCGCGGTGACGTGATCACGATCACCATGCGGCGCACGTCCGGCAATCTGGACCCGCACCTCGACCTGGCGACGCCGGATGGCCGGGTGCTGGTGTCCAACGATGATGATGAACTGGCCGCGGGCACGCTCGACGCAGCGATCCGGAATTACGCGGTCCTGGACTCGGGCATCTACCTGATCGTAGCGACCCATTTTGGCCGCGAAGCCGGTGATACGGAAGGGAGTTACGTCCTGGAACTGGCGCGGACGCCGCCGGACGAATTGGGCAAGCGGCCCGAGGAAGCGCGCCTGATCGACTATGGCGCGACGCTGCACGGGACGATTGATGATGACGTACCGTACCGCTATTATCGCTTCGACGCTCAGCGTGGCGACGTGATCACGCTGACGATGCGGGCTGAGGGTGGCAATCTCGATCCATACGTCAAGCTGGCGGACGCGAACCTCGTCGAGCTGGCGCAGGACGATAACGGCGGCGGAGGGCGTGACGCTCGCATTGCGGCGTTCACCATTCCAGAGACCGGGACGTACCATGTCATCGCGACGCGTTTCCGCGAAAGCGAGGGGCAGACCGCGGGTGAGTTTGCGATCCAGTTGAACGGGCGGCCCGGCGTCGTGGGCGGGCGGGCGCTGGAGATCATGTATGGCGCCACGGTGAGCGGGATGATCGACTCCGGGCAGCCGGTCGAGGAATATGTGTTTTTTGGACAGCAAGGCGACATAATCTCGATCAGCATGGAGCGGGCGTCCGGCGATCTGGATTCACTGGTGACCTTGTACGACAGCACCCGCAAGCAGATCGCGTTTGATGATGACGAAGGCGAAAACCAGGACGCACTGCTGCGCAACTTCGAGCTTCCGCGCGACGATATGTACATTCTGGTCGCGTCGCGCTACGAGCGAGAAGCGGGCACGACCAGCGGCGCGTACCTGTTGACGCTGGAACTGGTCCGGGCAGGAAATCGCAACTAACGGGCTGAGGGAGAGAACATTCTGGAGCGACAAACGGAAACCGGTCGCGAGGTCGAATCCCACAGCGCCCCGACGAACTCGGGGCGGCTGCCTTTGTGGCGGACCGTGCTGTATTCGTTTGGAAATTCGGCTGGGCTGCTGACCTACTGGACGTTCAACAGCTTCGTCCAGTATTTCTATACCACGGTGATGGGCGTTTCTCCGCAATGGGTGGGGCGGGGCTGGTTCGCTTTCGGATTCTGGAACGCGGTGAACGATCCGGTGGCGGGGTGGCTCTCGGACCGGACCAGCACCCGGTGGGGGAGGCGGCGCTTCTACATCGCGCTGCTGGCGATACCGACCTCCGTGGCGTTCGCGCTCGTGTGGCTGCCCCCGTTCGAGAAGGGGAACACGGTCGCGCTAATGGTCTATTTCCTGGTGATCATCAGCATCTACGACATGCTCCAGTCGATCGTCACGCTCAACCAGGACGCGCTGTTCCCCGAAATGTACGAGGATACGGTCGCGCGGGCTGGCGGGGCTAGTATTCGCCAGTTGATCGGCTTTGTGGCGGGCACCGGGCTGGCCGTGGCGCTGACGCCGACGATTTATGGCCGGTTGGGATGGAGCGCTCTGGCCGTGCTGTGGGGCTCGTTGGCGGCGGTGATGTACTTGCTGTCGCTGGTGGGCATTCGCGAGAACCCGGCCTTTTCCCGTTCAGGTCAACAGACTTCCTGGCGCGAGCAGATCCAGGTGGTGGCGAACAACCGGACGTTTCTGATCGTGCTGGGGATCAACTTCACGACGCGCTTCATCCTGGCCGTGATCCTGGCGATCATGCCGTTTTACGCAGACATCGTGCTCCAGATTCCCGAAGAACAGCTCAGCACCCTGCTGGGGATGCTGCTGGTCGCGTCGGGCCTGTCGCTGGTGGGGTGGCAGGCGGTCATCAAGCGGTGGGGAACGCGTCGGTCGATGACCGTGTCGATGGCAATTTCGGCAGTGTTCGCGATCCCGCTCTTATTCGCCGAGGGTGCGATGGTGGTGGGCATTGCGCTGGGGCTGCTGGGCATTGCGATCGGGGGGACAGTGTTGGGACCCGACCTGCTTTTTGCCGAAGTGGTGGACGACGATTATGTGCGAACGGGGCTGCGCCGGGAGGGGATGTATCGCGGCATACTCGGCTTCATCTTCCGGTTTCCGCCGGCGGTGGCCGGGTTGGTGTTGGGCGAAGGGCTGTCGCTGGCGGGATACGATTCCGACCTGGCGGCTGGTATGCAGCCTGAGGCAGTGATCACGGTGATCCGGACATTCTCCGCAGTGCTGCCCATGATCGCGATTGTGGCGGGTATCGGCCTGCTGGTTGCCTACCCGCTGCACGGCGAACGGTTGGACCGGATCCAACGGCAAGCGACAGCCATGCGGGGCCGTGCGGCTGCCGAATACGATCGCCGCGCCGCTGTAGCGGGCGCGCCCGGCGATTCTTCGTAAAGAAAACGGGAGCACCTGTCGAGATGCTCCCGTGGCGATTGCTTGCGCTAGGGTTGGTCGTCGGGGACGTCTGAATCGGTGGAAAAGTCGTCCGGCGGGACGGGAATGCTCGAGTGTACGATGCTGTCCTCGGGCGGGACGTTCTTGGCTTTGTCCTTCCAGGTCTGGCGCGGGGCCTCAGGCACGATCAACATCATGACGATGTAGATGATCAAACCGGGGCCGCCCATCAGGCTGAGCGCAACGAACACCAGACGCACCAGGGTCGGGTCGACCTCAAGATACTCGGCAATACCGCCGCATACACCAGCAAACATGCGATCCTGAGTCGAACGGTAGAGGCGTTTTTGTGTAGTCACGGGTTCTGTTCTCCGTTTTTTCGCAGTCGGTTCTCACCATGTATTACGTGTGGATAGGCCAGAAGTTGCGCGGATCATGCCGGTTGCGGCTTGAGGTGAGCCATACTCTCGGCGTACTGCTTCAGGTGTTTGAGCTGCTGCCAGATGAAAACGAAGTACAGCGCTTCGTAGAGCAGATTGAACGCAGGGCCCAACATCCCGTAGGTGAAGACGCGATGCCGGACCAGCAGCCGCGTGCTGCCGTCGCGGCGGCGCTCCAACAGGTAGAGACTCGTGACGTCGAGAGTGATGCCGGGAGCTGGCTGAAGGTTAAACGCGCCAAACAGAAATTCCCGGTTCTCTTCGAGAGCCATCACGTGATACCCACCATCGAGGGCCATATCGACGCTGACAGGGCCGGGGATATCCTTACGGAGGAAATTCACGCTTGGAATCCCCTGGTTGAGAAGGGTGTCGAGCCCGTAATACCCGGTGCGTTCGCGCCCCATCTGATTGAGCCAGGGCCAGACGGCCTCGGGCGGGGCGTCGACGTTGATGGCATGGGTCATCTGGAGGTTGGGCTTGGGGATGATCTCGTCGCCGGGCAGCCGCCGCTGAGACTCGCCCAGGCGGGTCCCCCATTTTTTCATCTGAGGCCGCAGGAACAGGTAATAGGCCGCCCCCCCAACCAGCAGGGGCAGAGCCGAAACGGGCGTTGAAGCTTGTTTTTGTTTGTTCACGGTGGACTCCTGCAAGCGCCGAATTTCACGAATCGAACTATACCGCCAGGATGCCGAGTGTGCAAGGCGGGGTGAGCAGGGGGATAGTGGCGAGGTTTTGACTGATGCCTGTTTTGTCCCCCCATCCTCAATCCTTCCCCCACAAGGTGGGGAAGGAAGTTTTCCCCTTCCCTCCGCCTGGCGTGGGGGAAGGGGCCAGGGGATGGGGGGCAGTTGAGCAGCCGCTATCAGTCCATTGTTCACCACTACCAGCAGGGGCAACCTGTTGGTGATTGTGTGCGGCGGGCATTTTGTAGATGATGATCTATAATATTAACATCCCGCGACACTGAACCGATTTTTGCTGAGGAGTGAAGCGTCATGACCGACATTAGTGAACGTGGCTATGCGCATGCTGAGATGCTCGTGTCCACGGAGTGGGTAGCCGAGCATTTGAACGATCCGAATGTGCGGATCATCGAATCTGATGAAGACTTGCTGTTGTATGCCTCCGGGCACGTTCCCGGGGCGGTTGAGGTGGATTGGACGGCGGACCTGAACGATCCTCTGCGCCGCGACTATCTGAACCGGGAAGGCTTCGAGGCGCTCGCCTCGCGGATTGGCATCACGCCGGAGACGCTGTGCGTGTTCTACGGTGACAAGAACAACTGGTGGGCGGCCTATGCGTTGTGGGTTTTCCACTTATTTGGGCACACCAACGCCCGCATTATGGATGGCGGACGGTTGAAATGGGTGCAGGAGGGGCGTCCCATGACGCGGGAGATGCCAGCCTATCCCCGGACGCGCTATACCGCGCCGGAGCGGGATGATTCTGTAGTGCGCGCCTTTCGCGACCATGTGATGCAGCACGTGGAGGCCAGGCGCCCGCTCATCGATGTGCGCAGCCCGGCGGAGTTCAGCGGCGAGCGGCTGCACATGGAAGATTATCCCAACGAGGGCGCCTTGCGCGGTGGGCATATTCCGGGTGCGCGTAACGTGCCGTGGAGCAGGGCGGTAAATCCGCAGGATGGCACCTTCAAGCCGGCGGAGGAACTGCGGCTAATCTACGAAGACGAGCACGAGCTTTCGCCGGACGACGACGTGATCGTTTACTGCCGCATCGGCGAACGGAGCAGCCACACCTGGTTCGTGCTGCGGTACCTCTTGGGATATGAGAAGGTTCGTAACTATGATGGAAGCTGGACCGAATGGGGCAACCTGGTGAATGTGCCCATCGAGCGGTAGCCGTTGGTTAGGGGAAAATACAATGCCAGAAATACCTGAGCGGCTGAAAGAGTTGTTGGCCGACTTCAGTTTCGTGACGTCACGCAGCGAACGAGCCGAGCTTCTCATCGAGCTGGCCGATCGCTTCGAGCCGGTGCCCTCGCGGATTGCCGTTCCGCCGTATCCCGAGGATCACCGGGTGCAGTACTGCGAGTCGGAGGCTTATGTGTGGGCGGAAGACCAGCCGGGCGATTCGCTCAAGTTTTACTTTGCCGTCGAGAATCCGCAGGGGCTCTCGGCGATGGCGATGGCTGTGATCCTCGATGAGACGCTGTCCGGTGCCCCGGTCGAGCAGGTGGCCCAGGTGGCGCCGGACATCGTGCTGAAGATCTTCGGGAACGACATCTCGATGGGTAAGGGACAGGGGCTGATGGGGATGGTGTCGGTCGTCCAGGCCGAGGCCAGACGGCGCCTGGCGAACTGAGCTGGCACAAGGCGCGGCGTTCGCTGCGCTGCATGATATGAGCCTCCGCGAACCGTCGACGGCGTCAAAATCGTTGGCGCATTGCGCTTTCGTAGCCTGTCAGTTCGGCGTAGCCATACCCGGTGGCGTCTCCCGTGATGCGAACGGCGCCTTCCCAGTAGACGATCGCGCCTTCGATCAACTCCTGATCGGGCACCAGCGGGGTGACGACGAGCATCAGTTGGGACTCCGCGCCGGTGTCGACCGTGATCGTCCAGCCCGCGGGGTACGTCGCCCCGGTGTGCGGGCTGGTCCACGTGCCAGTGGGCTCGATCGAGAAATCTGATGAGGCGAGTGGGCGCGTGCTGCCATCTGGCTCGATCAGCAGGCCACCGAAAGCGGGCTCGATCCCGCTGTCCGCCAGCCGGATCTGGCCGACCATTAGCTCGCGTTGATCATCGAGCTGAAGACCGAACCAGTCCCAGCCCTGGGCGCCGGCTGATAGCGCGCTGGTGCTGAACTCGTGATCCATCCAACTGGCGCCGGAGACGGTGAACGTCTCTCCGTGGATGGTGAGGGTGCCCTGGGTGGCAAGCCGGGATAGAGAATAGTAGTAGCTCGCATTACCTGCGGCGTCGCTCTTAGGGCTCAGGCCGCGATCGCCCTGCAAGGCAGGCGGCTTGAGTTGTTCCAGCTCCAGCCGGATCTGCGCTTCTGACGACGCAGCCGTGATTGCGGTGCGCCGGGCTTGATCGTCGAGCGCGGTTACTTCCCAGTCCTCGAGCCAGACGCGATAGCGCGGATCGACGGTGGCGCCGGCCAGCCCTGCCGCGCCGCGGCTGAAGCGCTGCGCCTGGTAGAAGCGGCCATCTTCGACGTCCGTGATGGTGAAGTGCGCCATGTAAAGCTGGTTGGTGCGCCATTCGGAGTCCGAGGCGAGTGGCTCGGTCGTGGCCGCGCGGCGAAATACAGTGAACTGGTATCCAAAGTGGCGGCCCGTGCTGGTGGCGAGATTGCCGGTGTAGTACCACCATTCGGTCTGGAACTCGGGATGCGGCCCGTGGTCGTCGGGGAAACGCCAGTCATACGGCTCAACTGCCCGCCGGAATCCTGAGAGATCGCCAGCAGCGATGGGCAGCAGCAGGTCCGCGCGGGCGGCGGGCGTGCCGGATTCCGGGCCGGAGTTCAACACGGCATAGCCGCCGAGCACCGCCACAGCCACGAGCAGGGCGACGACCACGAGCCGGATCATCATGCCTCCAGGGCGGCGATCAACTCGCCAGCGGCGCCGGCGCGCTCCAGCAGACCGCAGGCTTCCAGCCGCCGGATCAGGTCGATCCAGTGCTCGCGGCGCGGGTCGTGGGCAAGGGCCGGCTTCAGAATGGCGACAGCGGCGTCGGTGTGTTCCGGAGTCTCGGCAAGGGCCATCGCCTGCCAGAACGGAAGCTCCTCAAGCTCCGGAGCGACGCGCCGCGCTTCGGCCCATTTCGCCAGAGCTTCGTCCAGCCTGTGATCTTCGAACAGCCGGTATCCGTCGCTGTCGATCTGCTGGGCATGGCCGAGGCGCACGAGGCGGACGAGTTCGGCGACGGGCGTTTCGTGCTCGTCAACGCGCAGATCGTAGTCCGAGGCCCAGATTGGTTTACTGGCGTCGCCCGGCACGACTTTTAGCGCGGCGGATTGCATGCCCCGGATGTCGCCACCTTCGGCCTGGGCAGCCTCGAGGGCGGCCAGCATCCGCTGTGCCAGGTCGCCGGTGGCGCTTTCGAATGCACGCGCCATCGCAGCAACCACGGTGTCATGCGTCATCATGTTGGCCTGCACGCTGTATCCCTGCCCGACATGGTGGGATGCCTGGGCGATGCACCCGTCCCCGGTCCAGGCGGCGGCTTCGCCGTTCGCATCGACGACGGCGATCTGGCGGCGGTGGGCATCCGGGTCGGACGCGACCAGCGCCCGGATGATGTGCGGGGCCGGGATGCCTTCCTGCAACATCGCCAGCGTCATGGGTCCAAAGCGGATGTTCGCCAGCGACTGGGTGGCAAAGGCCCCTTTGCCGGGCAGCAGCCAGGGGACCACGCTGCCCACGCACATCTGGTGCGTCTGCACCGCGACGCCGAACTGGCCCGTGTCCGGATCGCGGGCCACGATGCTGTACGTACTGAAAAGGTCTGAATGATGGAAGCGCATAAGGTTTATTCACTCCTCAAAGCTTGAATGGCGCTGTGACGGCTCGAACGCCAGGCCGGATAGAGCCCGGCGGCCAGCGCCGCCGCGAGCGCAACCGCAAACGCCTGGATAAAGGGTTGGGGGGCCAGCGTCAGGTCCATTGTCCAGCCGAACGAGCGCACGTTGATCACGTCGATCAAGATCAGCGCGAGGACCAACCCCACCGGCAAGGCGAGCAGCCCCGCGGTTGTCCCCATCAGGCCGGTTTGGATGAGCGTGAAGGTGCGGAGCTGGCGCGGTGTCATGCCGTTAGCGCGCATGATGCCGTACTGGCGCGTGTGTTCGAGCTGGAGGGACATGAGCGCGCTCAGGATGCCGATGAAGGCGACGATCGTTGCCAGCAGGCGCAGCGCCACGGTGATCGAGAAGGTGCGATCGAAAATCGTCAGGACGTTGTCGCGGAGCGCCCGGTTGCTCTGGGCCTGGAGCCCGGTGCCGATCAGCGCGTCAGTTTCGAGCGTCTGCAAGATTGCCTGAGGATCGACTCCTGGCGCGACGTCGAGCGCGATCGCCGACACGAACGGGTCGTCGAAATAGCGGCGATAGATGCTGGCGTGCATCAGGACGTTGCCCTGGTCCGTGGTGTAGTCGTAATACACTCCGGCGACGATGAACGACTGCTCGCCCCGGTCGGTGAGCAGCACGATCGTGTTATTCTCGCGCGAGATGTTCCGCCGGTACGCGAACGGCTCGCTCACGATAACGTCCCCGGCGAGCAGCGCCCCCCAGTAGTCGCCGCCCGGCGCGGCGTTCCACTTGAACCGGCGTCCGCTGTGCGTCACGTCGGTATCCGGCGCAACGAGGTTGACCGGCGGCAGGTCGGGATAGTCGGGCGCGGTCACCGTCACCGAGCGCACTGTCGAAACCCATTCGACGCCGGGGATGGCTTGCAGATCGCTGGCGATGGCCGGGTCGATGTCAACCGCGATATCACCGGAATCGTCGTTGAACGGCGAGATGTAGATATCCGCGCCGAGCGTCGTATCCAGCCAATCGGTGACGGTCTGGCGAAAACTGCCGATCATGACGCTGACGCCGACGATCACGCTGACGGCGAGCGTCAAAGCGGCGACCGCGACTCCCGTCCGGCTGATCGAGCGCACAACAGCGCGCGGCGCCATTCGCCCCAGCACGCCGAAAATTCCGTTGGTGAGGGGCATTAGCAGGTGCATGGTCGTGAGCATGGCAAGCGGGGTGAGCAGCGCGCACCCGATCAATACGAGGAACAAGGCGGCAAAACTCAGGGTGATGCTGCTGATTTGCAGCAGCGCCAACCCACCCGCAACGAACAGCAGCGCGGCCAGGGTGACATAGGGGATGAGCCTGAGCGTTTGCCGTTCGAATCCGGAGCGCTGCATGGTGCCCGCGGGGGGCGTGTGCGTCGCTTCGTAGGACGGGATCAACGCGGCGAGCAGGCTGGCGCCTATGCCGATTGCGGCTCCCTTGACGAGCGAGATGCCGGGAATCGCGACGTTCTCGACGTTCACGCGGAAGTAGAGGTCGTTGATGGTCTGGGAAACCAGGCGCACCGTTCCCTGGCCGAGGAGGATGCCCGCGAGCAGTCCCAGCAGGGTCCCGACCACGCCGAGGATGATCGTCTCGCTCAGGATCAGGAAAAAGACCTGGCGGCGCGTCGTGCCCAGCGAGCGCAGGATGCCGATCACGGGGCGGCGCTGCACGACGCTGAACGTGACGGTGTTGTAGATCAGGAACTCACCCACCAGCAGCGCCAACAGCGATAGCGCCTGCAGATTCAGCCGGAAAGCACCGGTCATCTGGTCGAGGGCGTCGCGCTGGTCGGCTGGCGTGGTAAGCGCCGCGCCCGGCGGCAGGATCGCCTCGATCCGCGACAGGTCGAATTCCTCCGGCAAGATGAGGTCGATTCGGGACAGAAAGCCCGGGGTCCCGGTGATTTCCTGGGCGGTAGCGATGTCCACCAGGAGCAGGTTGTCCAGCGCCTGGCGGCTGAGGGCGTCGTCGGGCGCCAACAGACCGGCGATCTGCACCGTGACTTCGGGAAGCGTCCTGGTGCGCAGGGCGATCGTAGCGCCGGGTTGCAGGTCGTAGCGCTCGGCCAGGGCCGTGCTGATCAGCGCTGTGTTGGGCTCGACGATGAAGGCATACAGCCCGGCGAGGGTTTCGGCGCTGACGTTCCGGGGCGAGAGGTAATCGCGGAACGGCGCCTCTGCAAAGGGATCGATGCCGAGAATCCGGAGCGAACGGCCATCAAGATCGACGGCCTGGGCGGCGCTGTCGATCACTGGGGCGCTGGTCTGGAGGCCGAGTTCCGTACGGATGCGCCGGTACAGGTCGGTGGGCAGGCCGCTCGACGTGCCCACGATCTGGTGCGTGGCCCGCCCGGTCACGCTGCTGACGCTCAAACCGAACGCGCGGCTGGCCGAGCTATTGGCGAGATCGATCGCCACGCCGACGGCCACGCCGAGAGTAATGCCGAGCACGAACAGCAGGCTTTGGAGCCGCCGCCGGCTGATGTAGCGCTGCGTGAGGCGGATCAGCACGGGATTCATGGCTACCCGGGCAACTGCACGGCAGGGGAGGCGGCGGGTTGCAGGACGAGTTTCCCGTCGTGGATGCGCACTACGCGATCGGCGAAGGGGATGATTCCGGGATCGTGGGTCGCCATGACGAGCGTCTTGCCCATTTCGCGCGTCAACTCGAGCAGCAGGCCCAGGACTCTCTCGCCGGTGTCCTCGTCCAGGTTGCCGGTCGGCTCGTCCGCCAGCACGAGGGCCGGTTGGTGAACGAGGGCGCGCGCGATGGCAACTCGCTGCTGCTCGCCGCCACTGAGGCGGTCGGGGAAGTCGTTCGCGCGGTCGGCCAGGCCAACCCGCCGGAGCAGGGCGAGGCCCTGGCGGCCACTTTCGCGGCGATTGGTCCCGCGCAGCTCCAGCGGCAGTGTCACGTTTTCGAGCACGGTCAGCGTGGGGATGAGGTTGAAGAACTGGAAGACGATGCCAATGTGCTCGCGCCGGAACAACGTGCGGCTCGTTTCGTCCAGGGCTGCGATGTCGGTCCTGTCGATGAGGATTTCGCCGCGATCGGCGCTGTCGATGCCGCTGATCAGGTTGAGCAGCGTGCTCTTGCCGCTGCCGCTCACGCCCAGCAGGGCGACGAACTCCCCGGCGGCAATCTCGAGATCGATGCCGTCGAGGACCGCGCAATCAGCACAGTCCTGGCGATAGGTCTTCGCGACGTCTCGCAGCCGGATGAGGGGCGTCCTCTCGGTACCGTTGTTTTTCATGGGCGTTGTGTCTTGTCTCGTCGTATCGCTGATACCTCTGAGATTATATCAACGCCGCGATTCGCCTGAGCGTGAGAGAACCATGAGAGATTGTGCCGGCTTTGGGTGTAAAGAAGACGGCAAACCCTGAGCGTCCAGGATTTGCCGCACAGCCCCCCATGCCCGGTTGTCTCTGCTAGCGCCGCAAACTGAGACCCAGCCGCCGGGCCTGCCCGTCGATGTTCAGAATGCGGGCCCGGACGACATCGCCCTCGCTGACGACGTTGCGAGGATGCAGAAAGTGACCCTCGGCCAGCTCGGACACGTGGATCAGCCCCTCAAGCCCTTCTTCGATGCAGGCGAACGCGCCGAAGTCCACGACGTTGGTGATCGTCCCCTCCACGATCTGCCCGACTTCGTAGCGCTGTTCGACGGTTTGCCACGGGTCAGGGTGGAGCCGTTTCAAGCTGAGCGCGATTCGGCCTTCGTCCTGGTCGACGCTCATGACGTAGACCCTGATCGTATCGCCGCGCGCGAGGATATCACTGGGATGGCCCACGCGCCCCCAACTCAGCTCGCTGATGTGGATGAGCCCCTCAAGCCCCCCCAGGTCCACGAAAACGCCGAAGTCGCACAGATTGGTGACCTGCCCTTCACAGGTGTCGCCCTCGTCAATCGAGTTCAACACGTTGGCCCGTGTGCCCGGCTGGACCTGGGCGGCGCGCTCGGACAGGATCAGGCGATTCTGGACGGGATCGAGTTCGATGACCCGAAGCTTCAGAAGTTTGCCGACGAATGAGGCCAGGGATTCGCGTCGATAATGGTTGTCGTTGGGTGCCGGGGATTCGGTAAGCTGGCTGGCCGGGATGAATCCTCTCAGGCTGTTCCACTCGACCAATAACCCCCCTCGGTTATACCCAATTACTCGCAACTCAACCGTGGTATCAGCATCAAAAACCTGCTGGACCTGCTCCCAATCCGCCTGGGCCCCGGTCGGAATGCCCGGCTGCGAACCCGAATTGTGATTGTCGCCCAGCTTGTCCCATTGCGCGTCCTTCTGTTGAGGCCCGTCGCTTTCGGCTGCGTATTCCCCTTCCTGCAACAGCGCTTCCCAATAGCCTTCATCGGGCGGGAGAGGCGGGGAGGAGCCGTGTTGTTGAACCTCTGTACCCATGTTCTTGTGCCTTCCTCAACCTATTGTGCCTGTAATAAACCCGGTTCTGCCTCATCAGAGAAATTGATACAGGTGCTCCCATGAGATCGTTCTGGTTAGCGTATGCTGTCTGTACCACCTCCTTCCCATTCCCCCTAATGCTCGACTGCGTGCACGATGTCGCCATTGGATGACGCCGGCGATGGCGACGTGCTGTTCCGTTCCATTTCGGCGATCTGGCGAGCTACTTCTTCGATTGCAATACGCTGCTTCCGGTACAGGTCGGATTCGCTCATCGCCAATCTTAACGCTACATCGCGCACCTTGCGACCCTGGAGAAAACGCATTTCGAGAATGTTGTACAGAATCCACTCTGTCGTGGTCAGGCTGCGCTGGCCTTCGGGCTTCAGATTCTCGATGGCCTGGGTCAGCACGGTGCGTAGCGCCCGGACCGGGTTGTTGTCGTTGGCCCCCTCCATTTCGCGCCACACGATATTGAGCTTCAACAGCTCGCTGTCCGTGAGCCTGGGGCCGCCCCAGTAGTCGCGCAGCGCATCTTTGACGTGATCCGAGAACTGCGGATCGGCCAGCAGTTCGTCGGTGGCGGGGGGCGCCTGCGCGACGTGCCCGTAACGCGATACGCCCCGCAACTGCTGCATCATATCGAGTTGTGGAGCCAGACCCTCCAGCAGGGCGAACACCTCTGACTGGTGCTGGACATCTTCCAGCACGCGCCCGACCTGGGCAGCCAGGGCGTGGAATATCTCTTCCTCGTCCTCGGTGAAGTCCGGCTCGGGCGCGCGCGCCCAGACACCCAAAATACCCAGGATGGGGACGGTCACGCCATTCTGGCCCCGGCGGTGGTAGTGCAGGGGGACGAGCCAGTAGGACCGCCAGACGAAGAAATCGCCAATGCGCTTGATGTTCTCGCCAAGCTGGTCCTCCCCGGAAGCGCCCAGCGTCGATAACTCGGGCGCGGTCAGCGCTTCCGGCGACGGGACGAGCGATCCGGCTACCTGGACCAGTTGGGCACCATCGGCCTCGATCCTGGCGACGAACGCGGTCGGGACGCGCAGATTGTCGCAGATGGCGGCCAGAATCGACTCGAGCAATTGGGAGGCGTCGGCCTCGGTGAGCAGGCGATCGCTGAGGCGCTGAATCCACTCCGCTTGCCGCTGGTCCTGGGTGTATATCAAGACGCGTTGCAGCACCGGAAGCAGCAGGGTGATCGACCATTGCAGGAACAGCAGCACGCCTACCGCCGCAAACGGCATCAGTGCGTCGCCGTCCAGCCCAAGCACATTTGAGGCGCGCGGCACGAACAAAACAACGGCCAGCAGCGCGGCGGCTGTCAGCGGCCCGCGCAGCATGAATTCGAGCAGGCGCGCCTTCACAACGCGGTCGGGTTTTTCGGACCCAAAGAAGGAGAGCGGATAGGCCAGGAAGATCAGCATCATCATGACCAGGAGGTTGGCGAGGTTCACGATGACCAGCAGCAGCGTGTCTTGTTCGCCGCCCAGCCGCTGGAACAGCAGCGAATAGGGGAAGACGCCCCAGGCGGGCGCCAGAAAGACCGACAGCAGGTAGGTCATGCGACGCTGGGTATAGCGGGTCAGGCAGCGCCGGCGCGCGCGAATCACGTTGATCATCGAGACCAGGGCCAACACCAGGAGAAAGGCGACGTAAACCGGAAAAGTTGGCCCGGATATCATGCGCGGCGCGCCGGTCTCCGCCGGGCCGTGGATCAGGCTGTCCGAAAAGAGCGCCAGGCCGGTCAGCAGGGCGGCGATGGCGTAGGCAATGCGCACGACGAGCCAGCGGCGTCCCCGTGAGGGGCGGCCCGTGGTGGCGAGCAGGGCGTCGGACAGGTGAAACAGAGCCGCCGGTACGAACGCGATGCCGATCCATTGGAAGCGGAGCCACACTTCAAGGTACGAGCCGCCGGGGTCGAGTGAGATCAGGACGTCGGCCAGGAACACGATGAACACGCAGAACAACACGACCGACGACGCGCGGGTCACGCGGTCCTGGGTGTCGCGCGCGAGGTTATAGAGCAGAATCGAGACGGTGACGATGACAATCGTGGCGGTGAGTGTCTCGTTGATCAGTTCCAGAACAGCCAGCACTTCGCTTGATTTCATAGGGTTGACGGATCACAAGTTCTTGCCGAAGAACAGGGCGATATCGCGGTTGATGTAATAGCGATCGTTGAAGCCGCAAAAGCTGAACCCGTGCTTGCGCGCAAAACAGATGGCCGGGTGATTCTTGGTCTGCATTTCGAGCGTCAGGTGCACGAGGCTGCGCAGGCGCGCCCAGCGCTCCGCCTGTTCGAGCAGGGCGCTGCCGATCTTGCGGCGGCGGAAGGGCTGGCCCACGACCAGGTCCTGAATCCAGCCTTTCGTGTGGCTGCTATCCACGCGCAGATGGACGTAGCCCAAAACGACGTCATCCATGGCGGCCACCAGGAAACAATCCCGCTGTTCCCACGACCGCACCAGGTGTTGTTCGTCGCGCGGATAGGCTACCTGCATGGTGCGCGGCAGACGTACCGTCCGAAAACGTACCTGCATGTCATCGCCATCCTCGCGCATGTCGACCTGCCACACGTAGTCGGTCGCGTAGGCGTGCTCGAGCGCGAGACACGACGTCAGATCGGAAGCGTCGCGCAGCTCGCGCACGACGAATTGGTTGCGTTTGTGAGTGCTCATGATACGTGCATTCTACCCGAAAGCGCCGGGAACCTGCAACGCGACGTGTCTATGGGGCAGGTTCGGGCGGCGCCGCGTTTGCGTCCTGAATTTTGAGACGCGCGAAAACCGAGGATCGGTGGGCGTTTGCGTACTGACCAATCTAGAGTACAATGATGCCAACAGGGATCACAACTCATGTCGTTATGTGTTGGTGTGTGGCCCGTTATCCGGCAGCATACATTGACGCATGTTGTCGGCAGGATTTGTGGCCCGGTAAGAAGTGTATTTTTGTTGAATAAGGAGAGTTAAGCATGGCAAAGCGAATGTTGGTGTTAGCACTGATCGCGGTTCTGGCGATTGGTGCCCTTCCAACCGTCAGCGCTCAGGACGGTGGGGATGTCTGGTGTGGTACCGACGAACCGGTGACCATCACCTTCATCGCGGGGACCGTTGGCGGCGAACACGAGGTGTATGCGGCGCTGGCCGAGCGGTTCATGGCCGAAGCCTGCCCGAACGTGACGGTGAAAGTCGTCGAGCGCCCGGAAAGCACCACTGAAACACTCGCGCAGTATCAGCAGTTCTTCGAGGGCCAAAGCGCTGAACTGGACCTGTTCATGGTCGATGTGGTGTGGCCGGCCATGATCGCTGAGCACCTGGTAGATATCAGCGAGTACGCGGATGATGAACTCCTCAGCCGGTTCTACCCGGCAGTGCTGGATGCCTATACGGTCGAGGGGCGTCTGGTGGCGTTCCCGTGGTTTGCGGGCGGCGGCATGCTGTATTCCCGCACGGACCTGCTGGAAAAGTACGGGTTGGAAATCCCGCAGACGTGGGACGAACTTGCTGCTACGGCCAAGACGATCCAGGATGGCGAGCGGGCCGAGGGCAACGCCAACTTCTGGGGCTTCGTGTTCCAGGGCAGCCCGTATGAAGGTCTTACCTGCGATGCGCTCGAGTGGCAGGTGTCCTCGGGCGGTGGCCGTATTCTGAGCCCTGAGGGCGTGATCGAAGTCAACGATCCTGCGTCCATCGAGATCTTCGATCAGGTGGCGAGCTGGGTTGGCGACATCGTCCCGCCGGATGTGCTTTCCTACACCGAAGAGGAATCCCGCGCGGTATGGCAGGCCGGTAACGCTGCGTTCATGCGCAACTGGGCGTATGCGTATACCCTGGGGCAGGCGGACGATGCCGTGATCAAGGACAAATTCACGGTCACGCCGCTCCCCGGCAAGGAACCCGGTATGTCGGCGGCGACGCTGGGCGGCTGGGGTATCGCCGTGTCCAAGTACTCGGCGAACACCGAGGCCGCAGTGGCCTTTGCCAACTGGCTGACCGAGTACGACGCGCTTGTCGAGTTCCATCTGGCGCGCGGCGAGCAGCCCGTGCTGCCGGCCCTCTATGAGGATGCCGAGCTGCAGGAAGCGCTCCCCTATCTCGCCTTCACGTCCGACATTCTCGAGTCGGCCACGCCGCGCCCCGGTGTGGCGGGTACACAGTATGCAGCCGTATCTGAGGCATACTACACCGCTGTGAACGAGGTTCTGGCGGGCAACAAGGCCGCGGCGACGGCCATGGGAGACCTGGAACTGGCGCTGGCCGATCTCGGTTTCGAGCTGCCCTGATCAGCCGGGTTTCACCATTCGAAATTGTTACCTTGACACTGGGGGCAGCTGGTCTGCCCCCAGTACGTATCTCGCTTACGACGAATATTGTTCCTTGTTAATCTTACGGAGAGGGAGGTGTTGACATGACACTCATCCCGCCCGGTGCTGGACGGCGACGTCCGACCGAGCAAGAAATGATAGCGCTCGAGCTCGTCAGCGGACTGCTGATGATTATTGGGTTGGTCGCGTTTGCGGCCCTTTTTTATGCGATTGTCACAAACGATAGTATTCAAGAGGCCACCCAGGGGCCCGAGATTCCTGGTGTAGGGCTGGATGTCGTGCTCCGCGAGCCAGAGGACGAGGAGCCCTATTTCGAGCTGCGCCCGATCACGGGCGGACAGGCCGATTTGACCGGCATCAAAGACGGCGATCGACTGGTGAGCATCGATCGAGTTGAAGTCAGCGGCCTCACGCTTGACGAAGTGCGGGCCTTGATCCGTGAAGATGATGTCAAGCTCGAAGATGATGACTTTCAAATCGTTTTCGATTTCCTCAGGCCGGGGACGGATGGCAGGCTCAGCGAAGCCGAGCGCACGGTCCCCAAAAACGTTGCCCCGACCTTTCTGATCGCCTATCTCAACAGCTTTGCATTCGTGCTGCCGCTCATCGTCATCAGCCTGGGCTACCTGTTCATACGTTTGGGGATCCGGCTGCGCCGATACGATGTGGTGGCAGCCCGCTGGTCCCTGGTCGCGTTCTTGTGGCTGATGATCGGGTTGTTTGTGGCCGCCGTGTGGAGTTTCTGGGTGAATGGCAAGGGCGGCATCATCGGTGATGATCCGTTCGACTATGGCAGGGCACTGTCCTATAGCGTTCCGATTCTGCTGGCGATCATTCCCATGTTGATTGCCTACCGCTGGCTCGACCAGGTTATCAACGAGGTCTTTTCCGGCGAGGAGTCGCTGACATCGCGGCAAACGCGTTTCGCCTGGACGCTGCTCGTCCCGACGCTGGTGGTGCTGGCGTTGGTCGCGGCGCGGCCCCTCGAGCAGACGTTCATCAAGAGCCTGACCGACGACGAGTTCGGCACCAACCGGCCCGCGCGTTTCATTGGGCTGGACAACTATCAAACGCTGACGAGCTTCAAGTTCACTACTGTCCCGTGCGTGAAGGACGATGATGGCGAGTGCGCGCGCACGCCCAACGGCTCCATCGTGTGGGAAACGTCGGACGTGGAAGAGGTGGAGCGCGAAAAGCTGCGCAGCATGTCCAGCGACGAGCGCAGAAAGTTCAAGCGGTACGATGTGGCTGCCACCTGGCGGCTGATGGGCAGCGATACCGGCTTGCGGTTGTTGGGGCGCGATCCGACGTTCCTCAATTCGATCTCGAACACCTTGCGCTTCACGTTCACGTCGGTTGTGCTTGAGCTGACATTGGGGTTGATCATCGCGATGGTGGTCAACTCGAGCTTTCGCGGACGAGGCCTGATGCGCACGGCGATGCTGGTGCCATGGGCGATTCCGACCGTGGTGTCCGCAGTGTTGTGGCAGGTGATCTTGCGCGGCGATCAAACCGGCATCTTCAACAAGCTACTGATGGACCTGGGACTCATCGATCAGGCGAAGCAGTGGTTTTCCACAACCGGCCCGTGGATGAACTCGATCGTGGCAGTGGACGTGTGGAAAACATCGCCGTTCATGGCGCTGCTGCTGCTGGCCGGGCTACAGATCATCCCGGCTGACCTGTACGAGGCGGCGTCGGTCGATGGGGCGTCCAAGGTGCGGCAGTTCTTCACGATTACCCTGCCGCTGCTGCGCCCGACGATTGCCGTTGCGCTGATCTTCCGCACGCTGGACGCGCTGCGCGTATTCGACGTGTTTCAGGTGTTGTTGGATACGACGCGACCCTCGATGGCAACCTACAACTATAACCGGCTGGTCTTGACGCGATCGGATGGTTACGCTTCGGCAGTAGGGGTGATGATCTTCATCTTCATCCTCCTCTTCACGATCCTGTACGTTCGGTTTGTAGGGATTGAACGAGAATGAACACAATAGCTACGACGAATAACGGAGGATCGGATCTGGCCTCCATGCGCAAGCAGGCGCTGGGGTTGATTGGCCGGGTGTTTTTCTGGCTGCTCGTGTTGGCGGTGGCTTTCTACACAATCGCCCCGTTCATCTACGCGTTCAGCATCTCGTTCCGGACGAACTCGCAGGTTCTGGTCGAGGCGCGGTATCTTCCCGAAGATCCCTCGCTGATCAATTACCAGAATCTGTTCGAGGACGCCGACTTCATGCGCACGATGTTCAACTCGGCCCTGGTGGCGTCTGTCACCGTGTTGTTCTCGCTGGTAGTGGGCTCGTTTGCTGCCTACGCGCTGGGCCGCGTGCGTTTCAAAGGGCGCATGATGGTGCTGTATACAGTGCTGGCGATGACCATGTTCCCGCAGATCTCCATTCTGTCGGGCTTGTTCAGCATCGTGAACGACCTGGATATCTACGGATCGACCGTAGCGCTGATGTTCACCTATCCGATCTTCACCCTGCCGTTCACGGTGTGGGTGCTCACCAGCTTCTTCCAGGGGCTTCCCGCCGAGATCGAACAGGCGGCGCTCGTGGATGGCGCGACACCGTTCCAGACCTTCTGGCGCATCCTGGTGCCGTTGACCGCTCCGGCCCTGGTGACGACGGGCCTGCTGGCGTTCATCTCGGCCTGGAATGAATACCTGTTCGCGCTGACGTTCACGCTGGTCAGCAAGACATCACAAACGGTGCCGGTGGCGATTGCCAACTTCGGCGGGTACGGCTTCGAGGTGCCTGTGGCCGACCGGGCCGCGGCGACCGTCATCGTGACGGTTCCGGTGCTGGTGCTCGTGCTGATCTTCCAGCGTCGCATCATCGAAGGACTGACAGCCGGCGCGGTCAAGGGATAGGCCGCCCTCTCGGGCACAAGGGGGACGCTCTCCCTTGCGTGATACCTGCAAACACGGGCCGATCGTCCGCGAAACGCCCGTGTTTTGTGTGATGCCTTGAAGCAATCTCAATTTGTCATGGATTTGGTGTTCATGTACAATGCTTGACAGCAAGGCAGATTGGCGGACAGCAGCGCTACCACGCAGGGTGGCAGCTTGAAGAGAAAGGCTAGACCTTATGATCAAGCGCCTAACAGGACAGTTTAACATCATTGGAAAGGCCGCTTTAAGCTCTCTGGCGCCATCACTGATACGGCTCGGTTTTGTGCTTCTTGGCGTGATCATCGGACTGGTCTGGGCTTATCAGGGGGCCCCGATAAAGTTCCGCGATGCCGAACCGGTTCATCTGGCCGATGGTTATAAGGACCAGTGGATCAAGATGACAGCGGTCGAGCTGGCGGAATCGGGCGACACGGAAGAGGCGCGCCGCAAGGTCGTGGAAGCCGGTGTTTCGCCCGACTTGATCCGGACCCTGATCGAAGACAATCAGGCTTCGGACCCGTTGCTCGCGAACCAGTTGCAGGGGCTGTTGACGGTTGCCGAGGCGAATTCCTCGGCGGCGGCGGAACAGGCTGACAAAATCGAGGGCGGCTTCCTGGGCGGGATCATGGGGCCGCTGGCCTGCATTTTCGGAACGGCGCTCATCGGTCTACTGTTGGCGTTGGCCCTGACCTTCTACTGGGTGCCGCCAATCGGCAAGTGGGCCAAAAAGAAACCGGTTCGCGCGAGCGCGGGTGAAGCTTCGGTCGTCGGGACGGGGACGCCCTCCACCCACGCGGAACGGGTGGCGGCTCACAAGGCTGGCACCGAACAGAAGACGGACTTCGCCGCGGTAGGCGAGGAACCCCCGGTCAGCCAGTACATTTCCACGTACATTTTGGGGGACGACCTGTACGACGATTCGTACAGTATCGAGACCGAATCGGGCGAGTTCCTGGGCGAGTGCGGATCGGGGATTTCGGAGACGATCGGGGTTGGCGAGCCGAAGAAGGTCACCGCGACCGAGGTCTGGCTCTTCGACAAGAACGATATCCGGACGGTGACGAAAGTCCTGATGAGCGAGCACGCGTACAACGACCAGGCGCTGCGCACCAAGCTGGCCCCGAAAGGGGAGGCGGTCCTGGTGACGCCCGCCGGCGTGTCCGTGTTGGAAACGCAGACTCTGCGCGTGCAGGTGCGGATCATCGATCTGCAGTACGGCGGCGGCGCGCTGCCGCCCAACAGCTATTTCGAGCGCCTTACCGTGGAAATCGCGGCGTGGCCGAAAGAAGGCGGATTGAGTGGCGGATCGCCACAACCGCCCGATACATCGGCGGCGTTTGGAGATACCGCCGAGCTGTTGAATTACTGAGGCGAAAAACAAAACGGGGCCCATCGCGGGCCCCGTTTCCTTTTGCCGGTGAGTCGAGATCCTAACGGGAAATGCGGCGGATTTTCACCGTCCATTCGCCGCCCGGCGTCTGCACCCGCACCAGATCGCCCTTGCGGTGCCCAAGCAGGGCGGAGCCAATCGGACTCTCGTTGGAGATTTTGCCATTTCTCGGATCGGCCTCCGCGGCGCCAACAATCCGATACGTTTCCTCAGGCTCGCCTTCGGCCTGGATGGTGACCTCAGTTCCTACCTGAACTTCGAGCGGCGCGCCGGCGTCGTTGCCGTCGATGATCACAGCGCTGCGCAGCAAGTTTTCCAGGTATTGGATGCGTCCTTCCAGAAATGCCTGCTGTTCTTTGGCGTCGCTATAGTCCGCATTTTCCGACAGGTCGCCCTGGCTGATCGCGTCACGAAGCCGCTCGGCCAATTGAGGGCGCTTGACGTTGATCAAATCGTCCAGTTCCTCGCGCAGTTCGGCGGCCCCCTCGGCTGTCAGAAATTGTTGTTCATCAGTCATGGTGTGCTTCAACCTCGAATCAGTAGAATGTGTTTATCGCATGAGTAGGATGGGTCTGGGTTACGGTCGCGTAAAGGGATCGAACAGGCGCTGCCATTCCTGCAAGGCGTAACGATCGGTCATGCCAGCGATGTAATCCGTCACGGCCTGGTGGATGCCGCGCGATTCGATGACGGCCTGGACAGTCGGTGGGAGCTGAGCGGGCTCGGTGACGTAGGTTTCGAACAACTGGGTGACGAACCGCTCGGCCTTGACTGCCATCCTGACGACACGGTGGTGCCGGTATAACTCAGTGTAGAGGAACTGCTTCAACTCCGCGTTGATCGCGTTGATCTCATCCGAGTGGACGACGACACTGTACGGCAGACTCTGGAGATCGTCCGCCGAGTTGAGCTCGTGGCGGTCCAGCATGGCGCCGGTTGCCCGAATCACATCGTCGATCTCGATCCCGAGCATCCGGCGGATGATGCGGTGGCGGATCTGCTCGGAAAATTCATTGCCATCCCAGCCGATACTCTCCTTGAGCATTTGCCAGATGCGCAGGTCGTCGAGTTGTTCCGGCGCGATCAACCCGGCGCGCAGCCCGTCGTCGAGGTCGTGCGCGTTGTAGGCCAGCTCATCGGCCACATTGGCGATCTGCGCCTCGATGCTGCCGCGTTTGGCGGGGTCGAAACCGGAGGCGGCGGAATCGCTGAGGTCATACTCCGTCTCGTGTTTGACGATTCCCTCGCGGACTTCGTAGGTCAGATTGAGACCCGGCCAGTTGGGATATCGCGACTCCAACATCGTCACGATGCGAAGCGACTGCTTGTTATGATCGAACCCGCCATGGTCGGCCATGAGGTTGTTCAGAATCGACTCGCCCGAATGTCCGAACGGGGAGTGCCCGAGGTCGTGGCTCAGGCAGATTGCCTCGACGAGATCTTCGTTGGCGCCAAAGGCGCGCGCCAGGCTCCGCCCAATCTGGGTGACCTCCAGCGTGTGGGTGAGGCGCGTGCGGTAGTAGTCACCTTCGTAATTGATGAAGACCTGCGTCTTGTACTCGAGACGGCGAAAGGCGGTCGTGTGCAGAATCCGGTCGCGGTCGCGCTGGAATGCCGTCCGGTAGTCGGCTTCGGAATCGGGATACGCGCGGCCTTTGCTCTCCCCGCTCTTTGCCGCATAGGGAGCAAGAGTCTGCGCTTCAATCGCTTCGCGTTGTTGGCGAGTAATGATCATGTCGTTAGCCGAAGAATCTCACTTGATAGAGACTCGAAGATACCGCAAACCGCGCGGAGATGCAATTTATAGCTCTGTAAGCGACGGGTTTCCTCCGGGGGTGACGGGGGAAACCCGCCGCTTATCGGGGAAGGCTAACCTGCCTATGGGTGGGGCTTGGGGCGCTGTGTCTGGCGGGCGATGCCAAGCCCTGGCCCCTGTTCGCCGTCCTTGAGAATCATGATCTGGCGCAGTTCCATCAACTGGTCGCGAAGCACGGCTGCTTTCTCGAATTCGAGCGCTTTCGCAGCGGCTTTCATCTCGCGTTCCAGGGACTCGATCAGTTTGTGCAGCTCACTCTTGGGGAGGTCGCCCGGAGCCGGAGCGCCGCGCTCGGCGGCGGGTTTGGTCGCTACCGCGGCCTGCTGTACCCGCTGTGTCAGATCGCGGATCTCCTTGATGATGCTGGCGGGCTCGATGCCGTGCTCCTCATTGTACGCGATCTGGATCGCGCGGCGTCGCTCCGTTTCGTCAACGGCGCCTTGCATGGCCGGCGTGACTTTGTCCGCATACATGATGACGTAGCCGTTGATGTGGCGCGCGGCGCGCCCGATCGTCTGGATGAGGGCTTGTTCGGAGCGCAGGAAGCCCTGTTTGTCGGCATCCAGGATGGCGACGAGCGACACCTCCGGCAGGTCGATTCCCTCACGCAGGAGGTTGATTCCCACGACGACGTCATACACACCGAGCCGGAGGTCGCGCAGAATCTCGATGCGTTCGATGGTGTCCACTTCGGAGTGGAGGTAATGCACGCGAACGCCCATTTCGAGCAGGTAATCGGCCAGGTCTTCGGCCATGCGCTTGGTGAGCGTGGTGACCAGCGCACGCTCGCCACGTTTGACTCGCCGGGTGATCTCGGCCAGGAGGTCGTCGATCTGCCCTTGCGTGGGGCGAATGTCGATCTGCGGATCGACGACGCCGGTGGGCCGGATGATCTGCTGGACGACCTGCTCGGCGTGAGCGTCTTCGTAGGGGCCGGGCGTGGCGCTCATGAAGATGGTTTGGCCGATGCGCTGCTCGAACTCCTCAAAGCTGAGCGGGCGATTGTCCAGGGCGCTCGGCAGCCGGAAGCCAAACTCGACCAGCGTCTCCTTGCGCGACCGGTCCCCGCCGAACATGCCACGGACCTGTGGGATAGTCATGTGGCTTTCGTCGATCACCAGCAGGTAGTCGTCCGGGAAATAATCGACAAGCGTCCAGGGCGGGCTGCCGGGCGGGCGCTGATCCAGGTGCCGGGAGTAGTTCTCGATTCCGCTCGTATAGCCGATCTCGCGGATCATCTCCAGATCGTACCGGGTGCGCTGTTCCAGGCGCTGGGCTTCGAGCAGACGATCGCCGCGCTTGAGTTCAGCCAATCGTTCTTCCAGTTCCCGCTCGATGTTGTGCAGAGCCTGGCGCAAGTTGTCTTCTTCGGTCACAAACTGCTTGGCCGGGAAGATCGTGATTTCGTCGTACTCGTCGAGGACTTCACCCGTCAGCGGGTCGAATTCGACGAGGCGCTCGATCTCGTCACCGAACATCGCGATGCGGTAGGCCGATTCGCTGTAGGCGGGAACGACCTCCAGCGTGTCGCCACGCACCCGGAACGTGCCGGGACGCAGCTCCATATCGTTGCGCCCGTAGTGGATGCCCACCAGGTGCCGGAGAATGAGATCGCGCCGGTGAATCGTGCCGCGCTGCAGCTCGAGCGTGACCTTGCCCCAGGTCACCGGGTTGCCGATGCCATAGATGCACGACACCGACGCCACGATGAGCACGTCACGGCGGCTGAGAAGCGCTGCTGTCGCCGAGAGGCGAAGGCGGTCGATCTCTTCGTTGATCTCGGTTTCCTTCTCGATGTAGAGATCGTGCTTTGGCACGTAGGCTTCGGGTTGGTAGTAGTCGTAGTAGCTCACGAAGTATTCGACGGCGTTGTTAGGAAAGAACTCCTTGAACTCGGCGTATAACTGGGCGGCCAGAGTCTTGTTGTGGGCCAGCACTAGGGTGGGGCGCTGGATCTGCGCGATGACGTTGGCAATGGTATACGTCTTGCCGGTGCCGGTCGCGCCCAACAGGGTCTGGAACTTGAGGTTCTGTTCGATGCCTTGTACCAACTGTGCGATGGCTTGAGGTTGATCGCCGGTAGGTCTGTAGTCTGATACCAACTCGAAGGACCGCATACGACTCCCTTTTGGCTAGGACACGAACGAACGTTCTGTAGGTAGATTATACCGCTGGGTGGGATGAGTGGCTAGAAGACGTGACGGTCAGGCGCGCAGGCGGGTCGGATTGGGCTCAACGTAGATCGGATTGCTCAGAATCCAGGCGCGCTCGACGCCGTGGAACGAGCGCCAGACTTCGGTGCGGTAGGCTCCAGGCTCGCGGACGACGTGGGTCAGGTTCTCGACGTTCGTTTCTTCCGCCACGACCTCGCCATAACGGATGATCTTGATGTGCGAGCGGGCAGGGGCCAGGGCCTGAAGGGTGACACCGTGGCCGAGGCGAATGCTCTCTCCCATGACAACCGACACGTTTTGTCCCTGGCCGGAATAGCGGAAGCCGCGCGTGCTGCCGGGGATGTCGTATCCGATGAACGCCCGGCCCTGGCGGAGTGCCTGGTAGAGCTGTAGTCTGTCGTGTTCGAGGTCGCCATTGAGCGGCGACTTGGTCAGGAGATGCGTGTTGACCGAGCTAAACAGGAAGTCGTAAGTAAAGACGGTGTGTGTGATGGGGCCGAAATGATAGACCGTCCCGTGCGCATCGGCGTTCCCGATGCCGACCACCTTGCGATTCTCGCTGAGTAGCTCATCCCAGAGCGCGAGAGTGAGTGGCGAAGGCCCGATCACGACCTCTTCCGGGCGAAAAATCCCACGCACCGCGTCGCGGCGAGTCTGGATGTGGTCTTTGAAGCGGGACATGTAATTCCAGATTTCCAGCCCGGTGAATCCATCGACGGAGCGATCCAGCCAGGGGATCGCCGGTTCGTGCAGCCAATCGACGGCCCGATCGTCCGGGTGGGCAATGAAGCTCATGCCGCCCGTCTGGTAAACCGCGTTGAGCAAGGCGGACAGCGTGTGAGCGTGTGGGGCCATCTCCTTTTCGGCTTGATAGACGAGCACGTGATTGCATTGTGGGTTGCGCGCGCGGTCGTGAACCTCTTCGCCGGAGAGCAGCAGGACGAATCCCCGATCCTCATCGCCGTAGTACCCTTCGATGCCGTCAAGCCAGACATTATGATCGGTGAAGACCAGAAAATCGAGCCCGACCAGCAAGGCCGCCTCAGCGATTTCCGCGTGATATTCGGCGCCATCCGAATAAGGGGTGTGAATGTGCAGGTTGCCAACGTATTCGTAGGAAGCCATCGAAGCAACACTCGGGTCTGCCGGAACCGGAACCGAGCAAAGCGTACTGCAAGCGGAGGATAGCTGTCAAAAAGTGGTATACTCTGTTGAAATGATCGTTTCAGGAATGGCTTGGTGAAGTGAAGCGATGGCCCCTGACGCAGAACGCCCGCTGAACAGCGACGAAGCTCCCCAGGACGTCCCTGAGCTGGCCGTCGATGAAACGGAGCGCGTCGATCACACGCGCCCGGTGGCGTCCCCGCCGCCCTCATCGCCTCAAGCGCCGGAGCAACGGGTGGCTGCCCGGCAGAGGCGTGCTGCCTCGCGGCGGCGCGAGGGCCGCGCCGGGTATGCGCCGCCGCCAGCGCAGCCATCGGCCCCGCCGGGGACCGGCCAGATGGCACCGTATCCGCCGGCGCCCGTGCCCGGTGCGGTCCGGCGACCGGCACGCCGCACCGCACCGGCCAACAGCGGATTTTACTTCCCGTGGTGGTCGCTGGTGATGCTGGTGGTGATCGTTGGGGTGGCAGCGCTGACGCTGTTTCTGATGTTCACCGAGATGAGCCAGCCGGTTGTGCCGGGAAACCAACCGGCGCGCGTGCAGGTTGTGACGTCTCAGCCGACGCTGAGCCAGGATTTCGCCCAGCAGCCGGGCGGAGCCGCACCTGCACCAGGGTTGGGCACGGGGCCGACACCCATTCCCCAGTCGTTTCCAACGCCCACCGTGCCACTGCCCACACCGATTCCCAGCCCATCACTGCCGCCCGGCGATTTCGTGATCGGCGCTCAGGTGCGGGTGGTTGGCGTGGGGACGAACGGCCTGAATATCCGATCGTCGCCGGGCCTGGATGGCACGCCGCGATTTCTGGCGGCTGAAGACGAAGTGTTCGTCATCGTGGACGGACCGCAAAACGTCGATAGCCTGGAGTGGTGGCGCGTCGAAGGCCCGGACGATTCGGAACGATTTGGCTGGGCTGCCAGGAACTACCTTGAAATCGTGACACAGTGAGGTATGGAAAACCCGTGAGTCAAAACGATGTCGCTGCACGTGCAGTCGAATTGCGCCGCCTGTTGAACGAACACAACTACCGCTACCACGTGCTCACCGCTCCCGTGATCACCGACGCTGAGTATGACGCGCTATATCACGAACTCAAGGCGATCGAGGCTGAAAACCCGGACCTGATCACGCCCGATTCGCCGACTCAGCGGGTGGGCAGCGACTTGCAATCCGACCTGCCAAAGGTGCGGCACGTTGCCCCGGTCCTAAGCCTGGGGAACGCGTTCAGCGCCGATGACATTCGCGCCTGGCGCGACCGGATCGGCAGGCTGCTGCCCGACGATGTGACGCTGGATTTCGTCGTCGAGCCGAAGTTCGACGGCCTGACCGTGGTGCTGACGTACGTCGACGGCATGCTGTCCCTGGCCGCGACGCGTGGCGATGGCGAAGTGGGAGACGACGTGACGCCGAACGCGCGCACGGTGCGCACGATTCCGCTGCGGATTCCTGCATCGCCGGATGGGCCGAGCGCGCCGTCACGGTTGGTGGTTCGCGGCGAGGTGTTGTTCCTCAAGCGTGATTTCGAGCGCCTGAACGAACAGATGCGCGAAGAAGGGCTGTCGCTGTACGTCAACGCACGGAATACGGCGTCGGGCGCGTTAAAGCAAAAGGACGCCCGGATCACGGCGCGCCGGCCACTCACGATGTACTGCTACGCGGTGATGGAGGCGGATGGCGACGTCCCGGCGACGCAGTGGGACACGCTGGGCTATTTGCGGTCGCTGGGTTTCCTGACGGCAGATGAGGTGATCCGGCATTTTGACGATCTGGAGTCCGTGATCGAGTACATCCAGATGTTCGAAACGAGACGCCACGATCTGCCGTACGAAATCGACGGCCTGGTGATCAAGGTCAACGATCTGGGGACGACGGCCAACCTGGGGGTGGTGGGGAAGGATCCGCGCGGGGCGATTGCATACAAGTTCCCGGCGGAAGAGGCCACCACGAAACTGCTGGACGTCGCGGCGAATGTGGGCCGCACCGGCGTGCTGACGCCGACCGCGGTGCTGGAACCGGTCTTCGTCAGCGGCGTGACGGTGCGCCAGGCCAGCCTGCACAACTACGACCTGATCGAACAGCGCGATATTCGCGTCGGCGACACCGTTGTGGTGAAACGATCGGGCGAGGTGATTCCCTATGTGGTCGGGCCGATGGCCGGCGCGCGCACCGGGGATGAGCGTCCCATCACGCCGCCTACGGCGTGCCCCGTGTGTGGGTCGCCCGTTCAGCGCGACGAGGGGGAAGTGGCGTATTACTGCGCCAACCCGGCATGCCCCGAACGGGTGGCGCGGAATGTCGAATACTTCGTCTCGCGCTCGTCGATGGACATCGATGGGTTGGGCGAGCGAGGGGTCCGGCTGCTGTTGACCAACGGTCTGATCGAGGACGAGGCCGACCTGTTCACGCTGAACGGGGAAGACCTGCTCGAGCTTGAGGGCTTCGCCGAGAAGAAGGTGCAGAACCTGCTGGCGAGCATACAGGCGGCGAAGGACCGCCCGTTGCAGCGGTTGATTGGCGCCCTGGGAATTCGCGGCGTGGGGAACACGATCGCGGGGGTGCTGGTCGAGCATTATCACAGTCTGGACGAACTCGCTGCGGCAACCGTCGAGGAACTCCAATCGATCGAGGGCCTGGGGCCGCACACGGCAGGGGCGATCGTCGAGTGGTTCGCCAACGAGCGCAACCGGAAGCTGATCGAGAAGTTCCGGGCTGCCGGCGTTCGGCTGGAAGCACAGCCCACCGAGACAGAAACGGCCTCGAACCACCTGGAGGGGTTGACCTTCGTATTGACCGGCACGCTGCCCAACCTGAAGCGGGATGAAGCCGCCGCTTTGATCGAGCAGCACGGTGGAAAGGTGACCGGAAGCGTGAGCAAGAAGACGTCGTTCATCGTCGCGGGCACCGACGCGGGGAGCAAGCTCACCAAAGCTCAGGATTTGGGCATCCCAATTCTCGGCGAGGATGACTTGCTGTCGATGGTGGATGGCCGGTCATGAGCGAAGCAGTCGCGGTCATTCACGACAACCGGCTGAGGGCGATTCGGCGCAGACATCCCTGGGTATTCTCCGGGGCGATCATGCGCCTGGATGGCGATCCCGCGCCGGGCGACCTTGTGACGGTTACCGATGGAACCGGCGAGTTCCTGGCGCGGGGCTATTGGAATCCCCATTCGGATATCCGGATCCGGCTGGTGACGTGGCGCGAGGATGAGTCCCTTGATGAGGCGTTCTGGCGAGATCGCCTGTCACGGGCGATTGCGGGGCGTCACGTCGAGAACCGCATCCACGAGCTGGGCACGGCCAATGCCTACCGGCTGGTCAATGCCGAGAGCGACGGCATTCCGGGGTTGGTGGTCGACCGTTACGGGGATTGGCTGGTTGTGCAGGCATTGACGCTGGGGATCGCGGAGCGAAAGGACATGCTGGCCGATCTGCTGGTGGAACTGCTAAGCCCGGCGGGGATATACGAACGCAGCGATGTGGACGTGCGGCAGAAGGAAGGACTGGCGCCGGAGACCGGCGTGCTGAGGGGCGAGGCGCCGCCGGAGCTAATCGAGATCGACGAGAATGGCCGGCGATTCCTGGTCGATGTGCGGCAGGGGCACAAGACGGGATTCTACCTGGATCAGCGCGAAAACCGGGCGATCATCGGGGACTGGTTCCGGTCGGACGAGCGCGCATCTCAGCGAACGGTGCTCAATGCGTTCGCGTATACTGGCGGCTTCGCCGTGTACGCGTTGGGCAGCCTGGTCAAGCGCGTGATCAACGTGGACAGCTCAGCGGAAGCGCTGGCGCTGGCGCGGCGAAACGTGGCCCTCAATGGGTACCGGACGGATGATGACGACTTCGTCGAGGGGGACGTCTTCCAGGTGCTGCGCTATTACCGGGATGCCGGACAGCAGTTCGACATGATCATCCTCGACCCGCCGAAGTTCGCGCAGTCACCGCGCCAGGTGGAGAATGCCGCGCGCGGCTACAAGGACATCAACCTGATGGCGTTTCGCTTGCTGCGACCCGGCGGGCTGCTGGCGACGTTTTCGTGTTCGGGGGCGGTGACGGCGGACTTGTTCCAGAAGATCGTGTTCAGCGCGGTGCTCGACGCCGGGCGCGAGGCGCAGATCATCCGGTGGCTCGCGCAGGCGCCGGATCATCCCGTCGCGCTGACGTTTCCGGAAGGCGGCTATCTGAAGGGGCTGCTCTGCCGGGTGTGGTAGGGTGCTCTAAGGCTTTTGCTCATTTTGGAGCGCAGCCAAGCGCACGATTTTGTCGCCCGTCTCGCGCCAACTGATGCGGCTCAGGCCCATTTTCTCGCGGAGCACTTCCAGGTCTACGCCGCGCAGGTAGTCCCGGACGGCGCTGGTCCACCGCAGGACTTCGAACGAGACCTTTCCCTCGACGCCGGCTCCTTGGGCCGCGTCGCTGAGCACGTATTCCAGATTCCGCGCCGTGCACTCGAACAGCTTCTCCTGCGGCGTGTACTGCTCAACGTATTCATCGAGGACGCTCATCCATTCGGGGTCGAGAGCGATGTTGCGCTCCTTGTAGACGTTGTTAGGCTTGCGGTGGCGAATGACCAGGAAAGGCTCCGCCGGGTTCTCGCGGTGCACGTGGCTGGACGTCAGGTCCATGCACTCGCTTTTCTTGATCGCCGTGTCGAGCAGCAGCCGTACCAGCAGATCGGGCCGCGCGTCTGGTTTGTCGGCAAAGCGCAGGGACTGCGTGTGCTCGAGCAAGCGGCGGACGTCCGCATTGGACAGCACCGGCTGGAGCGGGGCGGCGCCGGACCGTTGCAGGAGAGCCGCTGCGGGATCGCTGGGGATGACGCGCTCGGCCTTCAGGAATTTGAAGAACACCTTCAGGGTCGTCACCCGGCGCGCGTAAGACTTGCGGCTGCACGGCACGCCGCGCCCGTGCTCGATCCATTCCATGAACTGGTTGAGTCGCGTGGTGGTGAACGTTTTGAGCGGCGTTTCGTCGCCGAAGAACTCGCGCAGCAGGTTGAGATCGGACGAGAACGCGCTGATCGTGTGGACGCTGCGACCCTCCGCGCGCAGGTGATCCAGGAACGGGGGGATTGCTTCGCTGAGCGGGCTGTTGCGGGTGAGCACATGCTCGCCCGGCCCTGGAAACAGCGGGAGTTGTTTGGCCGGCATAGTCTGAAAGCCTTTGCTACAAGGCTGATCATATTGGTCAATAATAATATATCAAACTATGTTAAAATGAAACAAAATCACCGGCAGTCGAATTAGAGTTAAGAAAGGGGCGCGTCACGATACGCGGAAAAAATATGGTTACCTATCAAGCTAAACCCTGGCTCCAGCGGTACGATCCCGGCATCCCGCACAGCCTGGCTCCCTATCCGGAACACCCCTTGCACACCTATCTCGAAGAGTCCGCCCGGAACCATCCCGAAGCCATCGCGACGATCACCTCGGCGCGCCTGCCCGCTGTGGGGCGGGTGAGCGCTGCCGTGAAGTATGGGGCCATCAACGAATGGGCCGATGCGTTGGCGGCGTCGCTGGTCGATATGGGGATTCGCAAAGGGGATCGCGTGGCGATCCTGATGCCGAACTGTGCCCAGTTCGTGATCGCGTTCTACGCCATTCTCAAGGCGGGCGGCGTGGTCGTCGCGCTCAACCCGACGCTGCCGCCGCGGCGGCTCCACGACCACCTCATGGATAGCGGGGCGGTGGCCGCTATCTCTCTGTCGTTGTTCTACGACGCCTTGAAGCAGGCTCAAGAGGGCAGCAAGGTTCAACACGTCATCGTGACGAATATCAAGGAATACCTTCCCTCGCTGGCCCGCTTCCTGTTCTCGGTGGCGAAAGAGAAGAAGGAAGGGCACCGCATCACCAAGAGGCCGGAGGACCACTGGCTGGCGGACATTCTGGCGCGATACGGTGGCAAACGGGCGGATGTCGCGGTGACGAGCGACGACGTCGCTGTCTTCCAATATACGGGTGGCACGACCGGAGTCCCCAAAGCGGCGATGTCCACGCACGGCGCGTTGGTGGCGAACACGCTGCAATGCCGGGCGTGGCTGGCCCGCACCGGCGTCGAGGAACGCTTCCTGGCCGCGATCCCATTGTTTCACGTGTTTGGCATGGTTGCGGTGATGAGCTTTGCCGTGTCGCTGAACGCGGCGATGATCATGGTGCCCAATGCCCGCGACATCGAGGATGTGGTGGACAATATCCACGTTCACCGACCCACGATTTTCATGGGCGTTCCGGCGCTGTTCAACGCGATCAATAATTTCCCCCCCGTCGCCGCCGGCAGGTACGATCTGTCCTCCATCTACGCGTGCATCAGTGGATCGGCCCCGCTGCCGCCGGCCACCAAGCGCCGGTTCGAGGAGTTGTCGGGAGGCGTCATCATCGAGGGGTTCGGCATGAGCGAGGCGCCCACAGCGAGCCACGCGAATCCGGTGCGCGGCGAAAACCGGACCGGATCGATCGGCCTACCGTTCCCTGACATGGAAATGCGGATTGTCGACCTGGATGAGGGGACCGAGGAATTGCCGGTGGGCGAAGTGGGTGAACTGGTCATGCGCGGCCCGCAGTTGATGAAAGGGTATTACGGCATGCCAACCGAGACGGCCAACGCGCGGCGCGAAGGTCCGGACGGTAAGAAATGGTTGTATACCGGCGATATCGCGCGCATGGACGAGGATGGCTACTTTTACATCGTGGACCGCAAAAAAGACGTGGCGCTGATTGGTGGGTTCAACGTCTATCCGCGCGTCGTCGAGGACGCGCTGATGGAGCATCCTGCTGTGCTGGAAGCGGGCGTCGTCGCGATCCCACATCCGGACCCCGCCAAGGTGGGGCAGGAGGCCCTGAAAGCGTGGGTGGTCGTCAAGTCTGGAGAATCGATCACAACCCAGCAGCTCATCGAATTCGCCGGGCAGAAGCTGGCCCGGTACGAGATTCCGACACGGATCGAGTTTGTGGATGAGCTGCCGCGTACCATGGTGGGCAAGATCCTGCGGCGCGAGCTGGCGCGCATGGAACTGGAATCGCGCGAGAAGGCAGAAGAGGATGCAGAAAACTGATCAACGGGATGGTGGGGTTGGGAGTGTGCCGTCACACATTCGGGCGGCGCTGTTCGACGTGGATGGCACTTTAACAGCCGGAACCGGGGTGTGGGGTCCGCTGCTGCGCTCGCCGGACGTGCCGCCTGCCAGAAAGGTGTGGCTGTACGCGACGGCGATGCCGCATTACGTGCTCAGCAAGGGGCGGATCGTGAGCCAGGCGCGGTTCCGCGACCGGTGGGTCCGGCTCATGGCTTGGGTGATGACGGGGTGGTCGTCGCAGGCGGTCGAGGAACTATATCGCGAGATCGTCCACAACCAACTGGTGCCCGATCTGAGGGTTGACGTGGTGGACGTTTTGAAAGAGCACCGCCAACAGGGGCGTTACGTCGTGTTGGTGTCAACCATGTTCGAAGGCATTGTCATGGAACTCGCCCGCTTCCTGGGCGCGAACGCCGGGCTGGGTTCGCGCGTGGCCGTGCAGAATGGGCGCTGCCTGGGGAAGATCATCGGGCCGACCTGTTCGGGAGAACAGAAACTCCGGTTTGCGGGCGAGCATCTCGCCCAGGTGGCGGAGCCGGCTACACTGGCCGAATGTGCGGCATATGCGGACAGCCGGGCCGATGTGCCGCTGTTGTCCGGGGTTGGCTACCCGGTGGCGGTCTATCCGGATGTGGCGATGCGGTCCCACGCTCTGGCGCATGGCTGGCGGATCTTCAACGGCGCGTGAGTTCTCGTGGCGAAGAAAAAGAGGCTCATCGCAACGGTGAGCCTCTTTTGGTTTTTGGACAGGTCGGGCGATTATGCCGGTGACGGCGCCGTGCCCATTGGGGCGGGGGGCATATCGCTGTCGGTTTGCTCGTCTTCCACGTCGGCATTGCGAGGCGTGCTCGGCGCGTTGGGCGCGTCCGGCGTGTCGGTTGGATCGGCTGGTTTGGCGCCATCCATCAGTTCGATGAACTCTTCCTGGCCGATGGTTTCCACTTCCATAAGCCGCTGGGCCAACAGGTCGAGTTTGTCGCGGTTTTCCTGCAGAACGTTCATGGCGCGTGTGTAGGCCGTCGAGACGATCTCGTGCACTTCTTCGTCGATCTGCTCGGCGACGCTCTCGCTGTAGTCGCGCTGCTCGCCAATCTCGCGGCCCAGGAAGACAAGCTCCTCTTTCTGGCCGAACACGCGCGGCCCGAGCTTGCTGCTCATCCCCCACCGGGTGATCATGGTGCGGGCGATCCGAGTCACATTTTCCAGGTCGCTCGAGGCGCCGTTGGTCACATCGCCGAAGACAAGTTCCTCAGCAGCACGCCCACCAAGAGCGCCCGCGATCTGGTCCATGTAGCGCTTCGTCGTGCCCAGGGACGAGTCGTTTTCGGGCATAACCCAGGTGACGCCGCCCGCCATGCCGCGCGCTACAATCGTCACCTTGCGGACCGGGTCGCAGAGCGGCAGCATGTGGAAGACGATGGCATGTCCCGCCTCGTGATAGGCAATCAGGCGTTTTTCCTCTTCGGTGATGATACGGCTGCGTCGCTCCGGACCGAGGACCACGCGCTCGACAGCTTCCTCGAAATCGCGCATGCTGATGCTCTTCTTGTTCTTCCGCGCCGCGACGATCGCAGCCTCGTTGACCAAGTTCTCCAGGTCGGCACCGACGAAGCCCGGCGTGGTCTTGGCGAGCACCGAGAGATCGACGTCTGACGCCAGCGGTTTGCCCCGGCTGTGAACTTTCAGGATCGCTTCGCGGCCCCGCATATCGGGCCGGTCCAGGACGACGCGGCGGTCGAAACGCCCCGGACGCAAGAGCGCGGGGTCCAGAATGTCCGGGCGGTTGGTCGCGGCGACGATGATCACGTTGGTGTCGGTATCGAAACCGTCCATCTCCACCAGAATCTGGTTCAATGTCTGCTCGCGTTCGTCGTGGCTGCCGCCGAGGCCCGCGCCACGGTGGCGGCCAACGGCGTCGATCTCATCGACGAAAACGATACAGGGGCTGTGGCGCTTCGCCTGGTCGAACAGGTCGCGCACGCGGCTGGCCCCGACGCCAACGAACATCTCCACGAATTCCGAGCCGGAGATGCTGAAGAAGGGCACGCCGGCCTCGCCGCTGACGGCTTTCGCCAGCAGCGTCTTGCCTGTACCAGGGCTGCCCACCAGAAGCACACCTTTCGGAATCCGCGCGCCAAGCTGGATGAATCGCTCGGGATCTTTGAGGAATTCGACGACTTCCTGAAGCTCCTCTTTCGCCTCTTCTGCGCCGGCCACGTCATCAAATGTGACGGTTGGTTGATCGCCGGTGAACATGCGCGCGCGGCTTTTGCCAAAGGACATGGCTTGATTGTTGGAGCCCTGGGCCTGGCGCAGCATGAGATAGATGAAGCCGCCGATCAACAACAGGGGGAGGAACGTGCCGATCAGGCCGATCCAATTGAAGAGGTTGCTCGGCTTAGTGAATTCGAAGTCGATTGACCTGAGCAGCTCCGGCACAGCGCCAAGGGACTCGAGCAGGGTTACCGGATCATCCGTGTTGGGATTGATCTGCGCTTTGCGTTCTTCGTTGCTGTTAATGTAGGTGGCGGTCAGCTCACCCTCATCCGAGACAGAGATCGCGCTGACCTTGCCCGCGTTGATGTCATCGACCAGTTGGCTCACCGATATTTCTTTGGAGTTGGCGCTGTTGTTGCGTACACCGAACACAATCGCGGCGATGGCGGCGATTATGAGAATGTACACAAACACGTTCCGCGAACGATTATTCACTGCTTAGCCTCCAGCCCTCAACCGTCGTGTATGGCACATGGGTTTCTGCGCTCTACAGCTACAACCTGGCGAGAAATTTCCTTATCGTATCACCTACTGAAATTATACAGGAATCGATCAGCAAAAACCAGGATGGGAATAGTCAGGCAAATTAGCATTGCATAAGAAACTGGGACTCTATACGTTATACGCGGCGGGCGCGAAATTACCCCAGCCACGCCTGATACACCGCGATCCAGAGTGGAATGAGCAATACCACGGCGATGAACGCCAGAAACGCCAGCACCAGCGTGACCAGGTCGAGTTGTGGGGGTGGCTCTGCGGCGCGATAGCGTGACTGGATCATGACCTCCGGGGCGCGCGGCGGCTGGTAGGGATGGGACACTGCAACCGGCGGGATCCCCGGACTGGTGGCTGCCGAATGGGGTTGCGGCCCCGTGAACGCATTGGTTTGCGGCCCGGTAAAGGCGTTGGTCACCGATTCGCTGAGTCGGACCGGCGCCTGGGGATTGCCCAGCGTGGGCGCAGTTGCCATTGGGCTGGGGTCGGAGATGGGAGGAGCGGGGGCAAGGTGTATCGAATCGGCGGATGGCGGGATTGTGGCGGCAGTGTCTTTGGCCGGATCGTGCCCCTGGACTTCCGGGACCTCGTCGGTAGTGGACTGGCCTTGGCGCCGGTAGCTGATCAGGATTCGACCCAGTTGATCGGCGGTCCGGTAGCGCGACGCCGGTTCTTTCGATAGCACCTTTTGTAGAATTCGGTCGAGGTGGACGGGCACGTTTGGGTTGAAGTCGGACGCATTCGGCGGAGTCTCGCGAATGTGAGCCATCGCCAATTCTTGTTGGTCCGTACCGACGAAGGGAAGGCGCCCGGTCAGCATCTCGAACAAGACGATGCCGATGGCGTAGACATCCGATGCAGGGGTAGGCGACTCGCCCTGGGCCTGCTCCGGCGAGAAGTAGTGCGGGCTGCCCCAGACGACACGCTGGCGTTCGAGCGGCTGGGTGGCGGACAGGGCCTGCGCGATGCCGAAATCGGTCACCTTGACGTTGTCCGTCTCGGTGACGAGAACGTTCTGGGGCTTGACATCGGCGTGAACAAGTCCGGCGCGATGCGCGTAGCCGACACCCGCGCAGATCTTGATGATGATGCTGAGGCTCCGGTCGATCGAGAAGGGGGCCTCGGCACGAATCAGCCGCTTGAGGTCCTCGCCGTCGATGTATTCCATGACGATGTAGTGTGTATTGCCGTCCTGCCCGACGTCATGGACCGTCACGATGTTGGGGTGCGACAGGTTGGCGACGTTGCGCGCCTCCTGTCTGAAGCGCTTGAGGAATTCAGGATCATTGGTTAAGCTGGGCCGCAGTATCTTCACTGCAACCGTGCGCCCCAAAGCGAGGTCGGTAGCCTTGTAGATGACCGCCATCCCGCCCGAGCCTTGCTGTGCTACGAGCCGGTACCGCCCGTTCAGAAGGGTTTCTTGTGAAGACATTTCCCTCTTTGTCCCTGCGAAGCTAGAATGATCATGAATGCAGTCCAAGCGATACCTCGTCGTCAGGTCAAATTATAGTCGGCAGTAAGCCGGACGTCCAGTCAAAACGGTGAGGATGGTGTCGTGAACTGGCGAAAAACAGATGAACTGCCGCTCGGGATGACACCCGACGACCTCCCGGCCTGGATGCGAAGCGCCCGACGTGAAGTTGACTGGGCGCTGTGGGCGGCGGTAGGGCTGTGCCTGATCGCCATCTGGCCGCTGCTGGCACGGCCAGGGCTCCCACAAAACACTGAAACACAGGGTTTGATTTACCGGACAATCGAGATCGCCGAGAGTCTGCAGGACGGTGTGCTCTACCCACGCTGGGCGCCGGATTTCAATCACGGCTACGGTTCGCCGCTGTTCAACTATGTTCCCCCGCTGCCGCATTATCTGGCCGGAATGGTACGCGTTTTGTTCCAGATCAGCATCGAGAACAGCATCAAGGTTGTATTTGCGTTCGGCATGGCGCTCAACGGGCTGGCCTGCTTTGGCTTCGTCCGGCGGCGGTGGGGCGCGATTCCGGGAATTCTGGCGCTGGCGATTTACCTGTTCAATCCCCAACTGCTGCTGGTCAAACCCTATTTGCAGGGCGATCTATCCGGCATGCTGGCGCTGGGATGGTTCTGGCTTGCCCTGTGGGCGCTGGAGCGAGTGCTGGCCGGCGAGAGCCGGTGGAACGTGGCGTTAGTTTCGGTTAGCGCGATGGGGCTGTGGTTGTCGCACGGCTCGTTGAGCATCGTGCTGACCGGCATTGCGCTCGGCTGGGTGTGGGTCAGGGCGGTTGTCGCGCCACGGACGTTGCTCCACGCGCATGGATGGCACATCGTGCTGGCGGTGGGCAGCGGGATTGGTGGGACGGCGTTTTTCTGGCTGCCCGCCTGGGCGGAGCGCACCGCCGTTCATTGGGTCCCGTTTCCCGGATTTGCGGACGAGCTGGTGGGCACGATCTCGCTGGGGGAACTGCTGCTGCCGCCGGGACGAGTCGACCTGGCCGCGATCAATCCCGTTCGTTCCGGCGCGCTGGGAGTTGCCGTATGGGCGCTCGCCGCTGCTGCACTGGCGTGGATCGCCGTCGTGGGCTGGCGCAGCGTCTCGCCCGCCGCGAGAACGATGACGCGGGGCGATGCGCTCCAGCGGCGGATCGTTCACGTGGGGCGTTGGATTGCCCGCGAACACGCTGAAGTGGCGTATTTTGGGGCGGTAGGGATTGTGGGACTGCTGTTGATCGCGCCCTGGGCATCGCCTGTTTGGGACCTTGGTTCCGAGTGGCCGCGGTTGGTGCCGCGCGATCTGCTGTGGCTGGTGATCGGAAGCTGGGCAATTGTCGGCGCTCAGGTCGCCAGGTTGGCGGAGCGATCGGGCCGCCCGTGGGCGGTGTTGGCCGCGTCCAATCTCGCGATGGCGCTGGTGGCATTGACGGCGCTGCCTGTTTCGTACGCTCCGGAGTGGCCGGCTCGCCATACGCTGCCCACACGTCAGGATATCGTGAGGGACGAGCTGCGCGGCGTGGGCGTCGCCGGGTTGGCCGGCGGGTGGCTTCTTCCGCGGAGCGTCGACTCGCTGCCGCCGCCGTCGCCCACGCTGCTCGCTTCGTACCAGGGTGGCATCCTCGACAAGGTGGCTCGCGACTCGCTGCCGCCGGCAACCCAGGTTGACATCGTCGAACACGCGACCCAACAGGAACGACTGGTGATTCAGACGCGGGCGCCGGTGGAGATTACCATTCTTACGTTCAATTTTCCTGGCTGGAGAGCCGACCTGAATGACCGCGAAGTTCCCATCCAGACCGATCCGGATACCGGTTTGATGAGGATTCGCGTTCCGGAGGGGCGCTACGATGCGCGGATCGCGTTTGGCGGCACACCCGCGCGCACGGCAGGATGGCTCATCACGCTGGCGTCGGTCGGCCTCGTGATCGGCGTGGTCTGGATGCGCACCGGCAGTCATGAGCTATCCAGCCGGCGCGTGACTTCGCATGCTGCGGAACGCTCACCGGGGGCGGCGATGCAGAGCCGATTGGTTTTGGTTTGTGCGGTGCTGTGGCTCAGCGCCGCGAGCGGGCTGCCGTACCTGTTCCGCGAAGCGTTCACCGTGCGGTCGGCGCCCGGCACGGTGAGGCCGGCTGAGAATGCACTGCCTCGCGCGCTGCAGGGCGGGATCGACATGCTGGCCTATGACCTCGATGATCCGTCGGGCGTGAAACCCGGCGCTCAACTCGGTCTGACCGTCTATTGGCGGGCGGTCCGGCCCGATTTGCCCGATTACCAGGTCGATGTGACGGTCGCGCCGGTTGGCGAGCCGGAGGAGGCCATCAGTCTCGCTCGCCACCGGCATCCGGGCGCAATTCCAAGCAGCACGTGGCCGGTATGGCCCTTACTTGACCACTACGTTCGCGATTCATACGCGATTTCGATCGCGCCAGATACGCCTGCTGGCGAGTACGAGATTCACATCCAGGTGGGGCGATGCGGCCAGTTCGGCGCCGCGCCGTGTGACACGGTTGTTCCGCTGTTCGTGCGCGACGGCAGGGGGAGCAGCCTGGGGCAGCGCATTACCCTGCCTGAACGGATAACTGTGCAGCCCTGAAGGGGGCGGTGATTTTGCTTGCTAACTGGATTGTGTAATCTGTATAATGCGACATATCCACTACTGGTGCTCAACCTGCCTTTGCTTTTGTTCATTGCGGAGCTAATGATGAATCAAAAAGAGATCAATGAAAAAATCGGCGAAGCCTGGAGGGCCCATTATCAGGGGCGAGATCAGGATGCAATTGATCAATTCATACGACTTACCGAGCAATCGCCAGAGAATATCGACGCGAACTGGGGGTTGGCCCTCTCATACCGGACCACGGGCGACACCGAGCGGGCTGTCAGGCTGTTCAAGAAAGTGAAGGACCTGGTCACCGTCAAGCTGGAAAGCGAGCCCGAAGATTACGAGCGCTATTTTATGCTCACCCGTATGGTGAACCAGCAGCTCGCGCGTATGGGATACGTGGCGGACGACACACAAGCCAGCAGCGAGGAGTGAGTTTCGATGTCAATGACGAAGCGTGAGCGCCTGGAAAAGACGATACATGGCGAGGAAGCGGATCGCGTGCCTGTGGCATTGTGGCGTCACTGGCCGGGTGACGATCAACGCGCCGCGGACCTGGTCGAGGCCACGGTTGCATTTCAGCGCAGGTGGGATTTCGATTTTGTGAAAGTGACGCCGGCCAGCAGTTTTCAGGTTGCCGACTACGGAGTCCAGGATCGGTGGGTTGGAAATGTCGAGGGAACCCGTGACTACGTCCGCCGGGCGGTTGAACGCTCACTGGACTGGACCGAGCTGCGGGTGCTGGATCCGGGTCGCGGCGCGCTCTCTCGCCAGCTTGACGCGCTGCGCATGTTCAAGGACGTGTTCGGAACGGAGACTCCATTCATCCAGACGGTGTTCAGTCCGCTGGCCCAGGCCAAGAATATTTGCGGCAAAGAACGGCTGATCGAGTATATGCGAACGGCACCCGACCGGTTGATGACCGGGTTGAACACCATTACCGAGAGCACGCTGCGTTTCATCGATTCCATGCGGCGGAGCGGCGTGTCCGGTATATTCTATGCCATCCAGCACGCTTCATATGGGATCATGAGCGAGGCGGAATACCGGGAATTTGGCCGCCCGTTCGATCTGCGGATTCTGGAAGCGTTGCCCGAAGATTGGTGGCTGAACGTGCTTCACCTGCACGGGGCAGTCCCCATGTTCGATCTGGTGGCCGATTACCCGGTGCAGGTCATCAACTGGCACGATCGCGAAACCAGCCCGGACCTGGCCGAGGGCAAGCTCAAATTCAGTGGGGCGGTGAGCGGGGGGATCGGGCGCTGGGATCCCATGCACAGCGGGACACCGGTCGAGGTGCGCGCACAGGCGCGGCAGGCGATCGAGCAGACCAGCGCGCGGCGCTTCATCCTGTCGACGGGGTGCGTGATCATGACGACCACGCCCACATCGAACATTCGGGCCGCGCGTGAAGTTGTCGAGAGCCTGGCATGAAAGTCGGGAGCATCTTGTGCCGATACGGGTGATTGCGGGTTCGGCGAAGGGGCGGAAGCTGAAGATGGTCCCCGGCGAGTCGACGCGCCCGGTGATGGATCGCGTCAAAGAGGCGCTGTTCAACATCCTGGGAGTTGGGATACGCGGCAGTTCGTTTTTGGATCTCTTCGCGGGTACGGGAAGCGTGGGCATCGAAGCGCTCAGCCGGGGCGCGGGGCACGTTGTGTTCGTCGACAACGACCGGCTGGCGATTCGGACAATACACGAGAATCTGGCAATCACCCGGCTGGCCGAGCGCGCCGAGGTGCTGCGCACCAATGCGTTCAGTTATTTGCAGCGTCCCGGTCCTCAGCCGTTCGAGTATATCTATGTCGCGCCGCCGCAATACAAGGGGTGGTGGAAGGACGCGCTGGTTGCCATCGATCAGAATCCGGCGCACCTGTACCCGGATGGGATCGTTGTCGTGCAGATAGACCCCGCCGAACGCGAGGATGTGGCGCTGGACGTTCTCGAACCATTCGACGAGCGCGTGTATGGCAAGACGCTGCTGTGGTTCTTCGAGCGCCCGGGAGACGTGGACAACGCGGGCGGCGACCCGTAGTCAATTGTTTTTTGTGGCCGTGTCCAAGAAGCGTTGGATCCATTCCAGCGCTTCTTGTGTTGTGGTGACTAAGCCTTCGACCTGCGCCTCACGGACCTGTTCGAGCAGCATCCCGATCTGAGGACCGGGCTGCAAGCCAAAGTGCTCGATCAGGTGCTGGCCGGTGAGTAACGGCGGCGGTGCGACGACCGTGTCGTGATGCACGAAATAGCCGTCCAGAAGGGCCTGGACCGTTTCCAGATAGTCCGTCCAGGTAGGGGTGTCCAGCGTAGGACCATAGGTTGCCAGCAGGTCGGCTGGAGCGAGCAGGCAAATGTCGATGCCTGCCGGGCCAGTATCGCGCCAGAAGCGGTAGATGGCACGGGGCGTGAGAGGTTTCGCGCCGTGGAGCCAGTGCGGGCGCATGTGGTGTTTCACGATCGTGGTCAGGCGCTGGACCTCGTCGTTGCTGAGCCGGAGTGCCTCGCCGCGCTTCTCCGCGAGCTGGGCCCCGATTTGCTCGTGCTGGTGAAAATGCACCCGCCCATCGTCACCCACCGAGCGCGTCTGTGGCTTGCCCGCGTCGTGGAGCAGGGCGGCGAGTAGGAGCAGGGCGCGATGCGTGCGCCCGTTCGGCCATTCATGCGCAATATGTTCCTCGAGACGCGAGAGGTAAGGCTTGAGCGATTGTGAGAGCAGGCCAAACTGCATGTTGCCGGTCAGTGCGTCGTCGTGGTTGGCCCGGAGGATAGACAACACGGTCGACAGATGTTCGATGGTGTGCAGCGTGTGCTGCAAGACGTCGACCTGATGGGGTGGTCCCTGCTCGACGGCGCGCATGGTGGCGACTTCGGGGACGATGTGATCGAGCAGCTCCAGGTGGAGCAGGAGTGCGATCGCGGCGGCAGGCTTCGGCGTGTCGAGAATCTGGAAGAATTCGTCGCGGACTCGTTCGATCGAGACGCGATCCAGATGGGCGCCGTATTGCTTGATGTGGCTCAGCGTAGCTGGCTCGATGTGAAGCCGGTAGTTGGCGCTGGTGCGTACCGCGCGCAGCACGCGAACAGGATCGCTCCGAATCGATTCCGCGCTGCACTCGCGGAGCAGTCGCTGGTCGAGATCCGTCAGGCCTCCGAGGGGATCGATCACTTCCTGGAGGTCACCGGCGAGGCGAACGGCCATCGCGTTGATCGTGAAATCCCTCAGCAGCAGGTCGGTAGTCAGGTCGGGGCCGCGGAACTGGGCTGCATCGATGGTAAGCTGTTCACGATCAAACGGGATAATGGCCCGCCCAACGCCGCGTTGCGGATCCAGGGAATAATACACGCCGCCAAAATGGTCCGCGATGCGCCGCGCGATGGGGCGCCCGTCGTGAGGCGTGGCGAGATCGATATCGTGCAGGCGACGATGGAGATAGGCGTCCCGAACGGCGCCGCCTACGATATAGAGATCGTCCGATGGGCGCGCCGCCTGGCGGATTGCTTCAATGACATCGGGCCAGATAAGTGGGCGATTTGGCACGATGGGTTGTGCGTTCAACAATCGTCTCCCACCTGCATATCCGGTTTGCAGACCCCCACAAAGGGCAGGTTGCGGTACAGCTCATCCAGGTCGAGGCCATATCCGAAGACGAACTTGTCGGGAATCTCGAAGCCGACGTAATCGAGATGAACCGGCACAAGGCGCCGGCTGGGCTTGCTGAGCAGGGTGCAGATCCGGATGCTGGCCGGTTGGCGCGTTTCGAGCAGGCTCAGGATGTACTGCATGGTATGTCCGCTGTCGATGATGTCTTCGACGATGAGGATATGCTTGTCGGCGATATCCTGGCGCAGGTCCATATCGATGCGCACGCGCCCCGACGACTCGCGCACGCCGTCGCCGTAGCTGGAGATCGCCATGAAGTCGATGCTGTGCGGAACGGTTATATGGCGGACCAGATCGGCCAGGAACATGACGCCGCCTTTGAGGATGCACACAAGCAGGAGTCTGCGCGTGTCGGCGTAGTCTTCGTTGATCGATGCGGCGAGATCGACGACCCGGTTTTGCAGCGTTTCCGAGTCGATCAGGATCTCTTGCAAGTAACGTTCGTATGGCTGACTCATCGATTCCTCAGGTCTTGTGCGGCGGGAGAATGAAGTGAACCGGGATGATGCTAGTGGTAGGTAGTATTCTGGTTGTTGGGCGACGCCGGCAAGGCCGAATTCCAGTGCTGGCGGGCTGCGGTGGCGTTCATTCCTTCGAGCCAGTCCGACACCAAATAGTGTAGATGCGCCGTCAGTTGAATGTCGTGGAACAACTGCGCGGCCATTTGTAACGAGGCTTCGACCGTCTTGCGCAAAATGATCAGCTCTTCTGCGCCCACCGCCGTACCCGCGTCGACGACGAGAGACAGGATCTGCTCGGTCGTCAGGTGGTGGTATTGGTTCAACTTCGTTGGGGGCGCGATGGCGCTGATGTCAACCCCATAGTTGTCGTGCAACGTGCGCACGACCCGCTCGCGTACGTCGAAATGGTACTCGCGCAGGGACAGCAGGCGCTGCTGGAGATCCTCGGTGAGATCGCGCAGAAGCTGGATTCGTGGCGGCTGGTGAACGATCTGCTGCTCGATGAACGTGACCATGGCCGAGTCGTCGCCGTTGGTCAGGCACTGCTCGAATAATCGCATCGCCTCGAGACGCAGATAACTGATCTCAGCAACAGTGATAAATCCGTGATCAGACAGATCATTCATCGTGCGAATCCTCTGGTGGGCAAAGACGGTACAGAAAGTCCCACGTATAGATCCCCGCGTGGTGACCGTCATCCCAAAAGAACTGCAGGGCGTAATTGCCGACCATCTCGACGCGTTCTACGTGATAGTCCCGAAGCGGGATCAGATCGAGCAGGTTCTTCGGATCGGACTGGCGGCCCATGTTCTCGTGACCGCCCCGACATTCGGCGCACGGACACGCCAGGCGCAGGTTGCTGACCGGGTAGCGACAGACGCGTTGGTCGGACCAGCGGATGACGAGGTAGCCGGTAGTTTGATCGAGTGTGATGTCAGTGGGTATGACGGTATTCATCAGCTCTGGTCTTGCGCCAAGGCTCGCGCCTGGCCGATCCAATCGTTTTCGCGAATGCGCGCAGCGCGGATGGTGACGTGCGCGGCGAGCCGGTTTGCCAGATCATCAGGATCCTGCTCGGCCAACTGGGCGAAGCGCGAAATGCCAATCGCGTGAAGGGCTTCGGCAAAGCGCGGGCCTATCCCGTTGATGGCGGTGAAGTCGTCAGGCTGGCTGGCGACGGTCTTTTGAGCGGGTGCGGTGGCGGGTTCTTCCGCCGGAATTGGCTCCATGGGAAGCACGATTTGAGGTATCTCGTCCGGCTCAGTCGTGCGCGTTTGCGAGCGAACGGTTACGCTGGCGGCATTCTGGTCGCGCTTGCTTTCCTTCAACAACAACCAGCCAACAACCGCGCTGACCCCAAGCCCCAGGCTGAACACAGTCAGGTTTCGCACTGTTTTATACATGGGTTTCGACTCACTTGCTGATCACAGTTGACGTATTGACAAGGTAACATATCTTACGAGTTCGTACAATACTCGGATTCCGGCAAAATATCAAGGTGCAGCCTGATCGGACGGGCGGGAGGGTAGGTAAAATGTCAAACAGCCGGGATGTGAGATCGCATTCAGGCCCGTAAGTGGCAAGTACGATTACCTTAGTCCTTGCCTTATCGGGCTAATGGGACTATACTAGGAGTATCTCTATTCACCAAACAATACAAGGGACTATAAGCATCATGGAACTGAACGGTTTGATTGCAGCTTCGTATCAAGCGTTTCAAGATCGCACGCCTGATGCCAGTGTGGTTCTCCTTCACCCGGCGAGCCGGTACCGGTCGATGCTCGTCGCACAACTGATGAATGACCCCGACATACAGGTCTTCTATTATGCTATGGGTCCGGACGATGTCAATGTTCGATCTTTTTTGTCCGGCATCACGCACGATCTGGCGAACCAGCATCCGACCTTCGGTCGCTATCTCAACCAGGTCCATTTCGAGACCGAGGAAGACCTGGACGTGTTGCTGTCGGCGTTCATCTCCGATTTGAGCGATCTGAGCGACGAGCCGTTTTTGCTCATCCTGGATGAGTATGACCGGACCGACAGCGCTGACGATCTCCAGACGTTTGTCGAGGGCGCGATCACGAATCTGCCGGCGCACTGCAAGCTCGTGATCAACAGCCGCACGCTGCCGCGCTTGCCGTGGGTGTCGTTCATTGCCCAGAAGAAGGCGGTCATCCTGCAGGACGATCACCTGGTGGCTCAGGATTTCTATGGCATGAAAACCGAAGGGGAAACCAAGCTCGAAGTGTTCGCGCTGGGGCCGGGATACGTGTTGCTGAACGGCAAGCCCATCGATACCTGGGAAGGGCACCTGCCGCGGCTGCTGTTCTTCTTCGCGCTGGATCGCCCGGTGGTGACGCGCTCGGAGATTTGCCAGGCGTTCTGGCCGGACCTGGACAACGATCAGGCGGTGAATGTGTTCCATGTGACCAAGCGCCGGCTGCACAAAGCGCTGGACTTCGACGTGTTGGTGCACGAGGGGGGATACTACCGCGTCAATCCGGACGTGTCGATCTACTACGACATCATGGCCTTTGTCGGGGCGCTGGTGAAGGGCCGGTCGCCGGAGACAGAAGACAAGCCGGCTGTGTGGCAGGATGCGATCGACCTCTATCGCGGCCCGTTCCTGCAGGGCCACAGCGACGATTGGATCGTCCAGCGGCGGAGCGACTACCAGACCGGATACCTGGAGGCGTTGAGCGAAATGGCGCGGATCCGGCTGGAAGAGGGCCGGCAAGAGAATGCGCTGGGCTTGCTGTTGCGCGCGGTTTCGGAGAACGATCGCTACGAGCCGATCCATCGCCAGATCATGCAGTTGTACGCGAATCTCGGGCGGCGCAGCGAGGCGGCGGCACACTACCAGAAGCTGGTCGAGAAGCTGAAACTGGACGGCAAAGAGCCGGACGCGGAGACGCAAGAGCTATACGCTGCCATCATGTCCTGATGGTCAGGTGTGCTACGGAATGGAATGCCCGCCGGAGTATGACGGGCATTTTTCGTTGTGTGGCGCCCCTGGGGGGACTCGAACCCTCGGCCTGCCGCTTAGAAGGCGGTTGCTCTATCCACTGAGCTACAGGGGCGAAATCGGTTGTCGTGGTGGACGAAGCGGTTAGTTCTCATCCTCGATCACGGGCCGGATTCCTTTGTAAACGTTGGTCCCGGCCAGTGTTCTGAGAATCGTCATGGGAGGGCGCCCGATGATCTCACCGAGTTCGACCGGGGTGAGAGGCTTGTTATTGTTCGCCAGGAAGACGCGAAAGACGGCGTCGACCAGAGACGTGCGCGCCGTGATGAAATCGGGCGCCTGGGCTGCCTCCTGGAGAGCACGCTGCAGCGCATCCACCTTTTGGACCTCGGCGGTGACCGGGTCTATCCAGTCCACCTCTTCCGTGTCGCGATAGGCGGCAAAATACTCGCGTTTTTCCGTGTCCAGATGGCTGAGCAGATAGACGCGTAACTCTCGATCCTCCCGGTTCCACCACTCGTAATCGATGTGGAACTTCGTCTCGAGTGTGGGTTTGATGCGTCGGCTGGCAGCGCTGGCAGATGTGCTCACGGGTATCCCTTAGTTGTTATGCAAGTCGCCAATACGGACCGCCAACGTGTTCGAACTCCGGTTCCATGACAAGCGTGGCGAAGATGGGGCCCGGTGGACACCGGCGCAAAACGTTGACGGCGCTGTAGAGCGTTTTCGCATGGACGGTGCGCTGTGGGTTCAAACGCACCAGTTCTCCCATAAGGTCGCGGACGGTGTCTACCAGGGGGCGTTCCGGATTCTCGGTGTTGATCCACAGCGCATCGACTCCCTTCAGGTCGTCAGCGCCGAGGATCATGAGTTCGTCGTAATCGGCCCCGATTGAGCGCTTGTGGTTCTCGAAAAGGAGGCGGTTATCGCCGGGAACGGCCAGCCGGATCCACTCTGTTCGCGGGCGGTGCCCATCAAAGTCCACGGCCACGCGCGAAGGATCGTCGGTGCGGCGAACCGTCAGGTAGACGCCGACCGGCAGCTTGTGGCGCCGGTAGAAGTCCGCAAGGCCATAGACATAGCGATGTTCGCGCACGACCCAGCCGGTCATTTCCTCCCCGGTCTGTCCGTCGACGAAGGTGACCAGGATGCGCGGGGTTTCATAGGCCGTTGGGAATAGATGGCGCAGTTGCGAGTTCAAAGGCAAGGTGCCCGCTCGTCGGTGCGGGAAGCTCAGGCTGATCGTTACTTCATCGGCCTGTCGAGCGGGCGAGCGCAGGTTGGACAACTCGTCATCGATTTCGTGCTCGAGTATGGCGAGCTCTTCAGGGAGAACGCGCCAGTCGTAGTCGATGGGGCTGTACCGCAGCCGCTCAGGAACCGCCGTGACCTCTTCCGGCTCCATCTCGCGTAGGTACCACAGGACTTTCCCAGCGGGGCCCACTTCGTCGAAACGCTCGTCGTGAAACAGCGCATGGTCGAGCGAAAAGACCTGCAAGCGTGGGTTGACTTCCTCGGACAGGTCCACTTCCTTGGCGATGCTGGGCGTATCGAGCGGGCCACCCTCGTGCATCACCAATACGGCCTCGGCCAGGTGCAGGCGAGCGATGCCAACATCGGCCAGCAGCGAACGCAGGAACCATCGCCCGGCAAAATACACGACATCTTCCGTGTCGCGCAGGCGATCTTCAAGCAGATAGATGATGTCGTCGCCATACTGCTGCAGGATTTGATCGACAACTTCCTCGCTGGCGCGGGCGCTTTGTGCTTCGGGGCTCACATCTACGTTGAGCGCGTGCGGGCTCGCCAGCGCGCTCGCATACTCGCGCGATTTGCCGTCGCCAAAATCGACCTGGATCACGGTGAAATCGCCGTGCTCGGGGTTGTGGCCCGGGCGTTGTGCGATCACCTCTCCCATTTTGTAATTGAGAGCGGGAAAGACCAGTTGTTGACCGATGGAATAGGCGTTCTTAGGCTGAAAGATTTCGCCTTTTTCGATCTGGCGGCGAAGTGTCTGTGCCTCTTGTTTGGCGCGGTACTGGATCAGAAGCCGCGCGATCTCGCGGCTGGTTAGCGGGGTTTCTTCATCGAGAAACACCGAGAAAATGTGCTCGAGATCGTCGTCGGTGACGGCGAAGCTCTCTGTCCAGTAGCTTTCAGTTTCGGTTTGGAGTTGCAGCAACATCGTACCTGTGGTTCGTAGAATTAGGCTGGTGACACTTCTGTCGCAGCGGCGAACTTGCAGTGAACGATTATAAGCAAAGGACCCGAAAGCCGCAAGACTAATAATCGCGTCTGCACAGTTCAATTGAGCCGCGCAGACGCTACGATCGACGCCAGTGCGCACAAGGACGCCTTCCATGGATTCAGGGTGCGTCTATGCGCAGCGACTTGGTATAATAGAGGATATCTCTGTTCTAATTCGTTGAAATATCGATTAATCATCCGCATGTAGCCACAGGAAGGTTTGGCATGACTACTCGAGCTATGCGCGATCCATTCGGAACGCAAGCAACATTTGAGTCGAACCAGGGCCTGATGCATTACTTTCGCCTGGGTGCACTGGAGGAGCAGGGGATCGGGAAGGTATATACTCTGCCATTTTCTATCAAGGTGCTGCTCGAGTCGGTGGTACGCAACAACAACGGCTTCGAGGTGACTGACGACGACGTTGTGAATCTGGCTAAGTGGACGCCCACGGCGGGACAGGCGCATGAAATGCCGTTCAAGCCGGCGCGCGTGGTGCTTCAGGATTTCACCGGCGTTCCGTCGCTGGTGGACCTTGCGGCGCTGCGGTCGGCCATGGTGCGAATGGGCGGAGACCCGGAGCGAATCCAACCGGCGATTCCCGTCGATCTTGTGATCGATCACTCTGTTCAGGTCGACAGTTTTGGGTCCCGTGACGCGCTCAGGATTAATGCCGAGATCGAGTTTGAGCGCAACCGGGAGCGGTACGAGTTCCTGCGTTGGGGGCAGGGGGCCTTCAAGAACTTCCGTGTCGTTCCGCCGGCGACCGGGATCGTGCATCAGGTCAATCTCGAGTACCTTGCGACTGGCGTCCACGTTGAGGAAATGGACGGTGAGCAGTATGTCTTCCCGGACAGCCTCGTGGGCACCGATTCGCACACGACGATGATCAACGGCCTGGGTGTCGTTGGCTGGGGCGTTGGCGGCATCGAGGCCGAGGCGGTTATCCTGGGCCAGCCGATTTACATGGTTACACCCGAGGTGATCGGGTTCAAGCTGACGGGCCGGTTGCCAGAGGGTGCCACAGCTACCGATCTCGTGCTGGTAGTGACGCAGATGCTGCGTGCCAAGGGGGTTGTCGGCAAGTTCGTCGAGTTCTATGGCGAGGGACTCAGCACGCTCAGCCTGCCCGACCGGGCGACGATCGCGAATATGGCGCCGGAATACGGCGCGACGATGGGCTTTTTCCCGATCGACTCCGAGACGCTCCGCTACCTGCGGTATACCGGGCGCGCTCCCGAACTGGTCGAACTGGTCGAGGAGTACGCGCGGCGGCAGGGACTGTTCCGGACCGACGACACGCCCGATCCGGAATTCACGGAAACGCTCAGCCTTGACATGAGCACGGTCGAGCCCAGCGTGGCAGGGCCGAAGCGACCTCAGGACCGCGTGCGGCTGGCAGATGTCAAGAACTCGTTCGGGCGCGGGCTGGTGGCGCCGGCTCGTGAGCGCGGATTCGAGCTGCCAGAATCAGCCCTTGAGGCGCGCGCCCGGATTCAACTGGGCGATAACGGTCACGCGCTCGAACTGGGGCATGGATCGGTCGTCATCGCGGCAATCACGAGCTGCACGAACACCTCCAATCCGTCGGTAATGGTGGGTGCCGGCCTGCTGGCGAAGAAGGCGGTCGAGCGAGGCTTGAAGGTTCCGGAATACGTCAAGACCAGCCTGGCACCCGGCTCGAAAGTCGTCTCGGCTTACTTGACCGAGGCAGGGCTACTGCCCTTCCTGGAGCAGCTCGGTTTCTACATCGTGGGATACGGCTGCACGACGTGCATTGGCAACAGCGGCCCCTTGCCGGCAGCGGTGGCGACGTCCATCGAGGAAAATGGCCTGGTTGCGGCGGGTGTCCTGAGCGGGAACCGGAACTTCGAGGGCCGGATCAACCCCTACGTGAAGGCTAACTACCTGGCTTCGCCGCCGCTGGTGGTGGCGTATGCCATCGCCGGGACGGTCGATATCGACCTGACGAGCGAGCCGATCGGAACCGACCGTGACGGCCAACCGGTGTACCTGCGCGATATCTGGCCGACCCAGCGCGAGATAGCCGATACGATCGCGGCGGCTCTCAAGCCGGAGATGTTCCAGGAGCAGTATGGCGACGTGTACGGCGGTAACGAAACCTGGAACGCAATCTCCACGACGGGGAGTGATGTCTACGATTGGGATTCCGCGTCAACGTATATCCAGGAACCGCCATTCTTCGTCGATCTGCCGCTGGAGCCGGAACCCCTCACGGACATTCGAGGCGCTCGGGTGTTGGTCATGCTGGGCGACTCGGTCACGACGGATCACATTTCGCCGGCGGGCTCCATCGCGCTGAACAGCCCGGCGGCTGCATACCTGATGGCGCACAATGTCGAGCCGAAGGACTTCAACTCGTACGGTGCGCGGCGAGGTAATGATCGCGTGATGGTCCGCGGTACTTTCGCCAACATTCGGATCAAGAACCGGTTGGCGCCAGGGACCGAAGGTGGCGTAACCATCCATATTCCGAGCGGCGAGCAAATGACGATTTTCGACGCCGCACAGCGCTACAAGTCGGAGGGGACGCCGCTGCTCGTCATCGCCGGCAAGGAGTACGGCACCGGCAGCTCGCGCGACTGGGCCGCGAAGGGGACGCTGTTGCTGGGTGTAAAAGCGGTCATCGCCGAGAGCTACGAGCGCATTCACCGCAGCAACCTGATCGGCATGGGTGTGCTGCCGCTTCAATTCCGTGAAGGTGACAGCGCCGAATCGCTGGGGCTGACCGGTCGTGAGCTGTTCACGATTGAAGGACTGGATGGCGACATCAAGCCGGGGCAGGAAATCATGGTGCGGGCCGAGCAGGAAAACGGCGATTCGAAGGTGTTCCCGGTCGTGTGCCGCCTGGATACCCTGGTGGAAGTGAACTACTACCAGCATGGCGGCATTCTGCAAACCGTCCTTCGCAGCCTGATCACGAATTGATCGGGATTATCCGGAGATAACGACCTTAACGAGCGGTCACCACGTGTGGCCGCTCGTTTTTTATGCTGACGTGCGGAAAAACGCAGGTGTGGAGTAAGATAAGGGTGGTTGGATGGCATTCGACAGTGAGGAAGCAGATCATGGCACGCATTGTTGTGGTGGGGAGCGCAAACGTTGACCTGGTCGTGCGGACGCCGCATATTCCCCGTCCGGGCGAAACCGTGTTGGGACGGGACTTCGTCATGGCGTTGGGCGGCAAGGGGGCTAATCAGGCCGTCGGGGCGGCACGTCTTGGCGCGGAGGTGACGTTTCTGGCGTGCGTCGGCACAGACACTTTCGGCGATCAGTGCCTGGATGGCTACGAACAAGAGGGCATCGATACCAGTTATATCAAGCGTGTTTCAGATGAAGCGACCGGCGTCGCGCTCATTTCGGTGGCTAATGATGGCGAGAACAGCATCGCGGTGGCTTCCGGGGCGAACATGCGCCTGACACCCTCACTCATCGAGGCCGCTGGCGACGCGTTTGCGCGGGCTGATGTCGTGTTGCTTCAGCTTGAAATTCCGGTGGAGTCCGTTATCGAAGCGGCTCGCCTCGGGCGCAAAAACGGCATTCAGGTGGTGTTGAACCCGGCCCCGGCGCAGTCTTTGCCATCCGATCTACTGCAAGCCGTCGACGTGCTTACGCCAAACCGGATCGAGCTGGCCCAACTGCTCGGTGTCTCGGAAAACGACGTCATGGCGATGGATGATGAGCGTCTCGCTAAGAGTGCCCTGGGCCTGGGCGTGCCCTCCGCCGTAATCACCCTGGGCAAAGAGGGAGCGCTGGCCGCCGGTTCCTGGGGATGGGTGCGCGTGCCCAGCTTCCCCGTCGAGGCGGTTGATACGACCGGGGCGGGCGACGCGTTCAATGCGGGGCTGGTGGTGGCTTTGGGGCGTGGGGGCATGGATCTGCCAGAAGCGACGCGATATGCCTGTGCGTGTGGCGCTTTGGCGACGACCAAAGTCGGTGCTCAGCCATCTCTGCCGGATGATGAAGCGGTCCGGCGATTGCTGGCAGGCTGAGCGGTAACCAGGGCCGTGTGCTCGTGATGGGCTACATAGTATGCAGCGGGGGATAGACGCCAATGACAACCAAAGTGTTGATTGTCGATGATGAGTTAGCCATACGGGATTCGCTTGGGCGAAAACTGCGCCGCGAGGGCTTTGCGGTCACGCTGGCTGGCAGCGGGCTGGAGGGTTTACGCGCGTTCCACACCGAGCGGCCCGATCTCGTGATTCTGGACATTGTGATGCCCGAAATGGATGGCCTGACGGTGTGCCAGCGCATTCGTGAGGTTGCTGAGACCCCAGTGATGATGTTATCCGCCCAGGCGGTCACAGAGGAGGACATCATCGAAGGGTTGAATGCGGGAGCCGACGAATACCTGGTCAAGCCAATCCGGCTGAACGAGTTTGTGGCGCGAATTCAGGCGCTGCTACGACGGGCGCAGATGTCCGGCTCGGAGACTGAAACCGGATACAACGACGGGTATTTGAGCATCGACCTTCAGCGAAGGCACGTCTACGTGGACGGTCAGAAGATTCACCTGACTCCCACAGAATTCAAACTGCTGGTTGTGCTGTTGGAGAATGCCGGGCGGGTCGTCCCGCAGCGGGATCTGTTGGAGCAAGTTTGGGGGCCTGAATATATCGATGACGTGTACTATCCGCGCGTGTATATCAGCCAGCTAAGGCGAAAGATCGAGCCTGACGCGGCAAATCCGATCTACATTCTAACCGAACACCGGGTTGGCTACCGGTTCGAAAAACAGAACAATGTCTGATCCGTAGCTTTACCGGTCCGTGACTGCGATGACTGCCAATATCATTGTTTTGCTTCTGAACGGCCTCACGCTCGCGCTGGCGTTGGGGCTTCTGTTCTTGATCCTTTGGCAGGATCCGAACAGCGAAACGAACCGGTATTTCTCACTCTTTCTGTTGATGGTCGTCATCTGGTCATCCGGTTCGCTGCTCGCCCGCTCCGCCGCGTACGTCGGAGCAGGGCAGGGGGCTATCCAGACCGGTCTGCGGCTGCTGGATGTGGGCTTCGCCGGCGCGAGCATCAGCCTGTACGTGTACAGCGCCGTCCTGACCGGGTTCCAGGGGCGGATGTTTCGCCTGCTCTCGCTGGCCGGGCTTGTGGTCGTGCTCAGCTATCAAGTGCTCCTGCTGGTGAGCAAATCTCCGCGACCATACGACGTGACATCGCAGGGCGTTTTGCAGTACGGGTTTGGCACGCCGGTGGTCATTCTCTATCTGGTGTTTCTGCTCTCGACCAGTTGGCTGGTCTGGCGGAACCGCCAAAAGATCCGCGGGCGGACACTGCTATTGGGGATTCTCTTGTTTTGCGGCGGGCTGATCGCAGGACTGCTTAGCCCAAGGCTCCGAATGCTGGGAGTGGCGGAGGACGTGAGCGCCGTCGCCGCGTTGATGATGAGCTACGCCGTGGTGCGGCAGCAGATCATGGTTCCCTTGCTCGGAAAGGCTCGGCAGTTGGAAGCCGTGCGAGACGTTGGCCTTGCGATCACCAGCCGGCTGCGCCTCGACGAAGCCTTGTCCACGATTGCGGCCCAGGCGGCGGGATTGTTGGGAGCCGACGGCGTGGCTATTTTCCTGAAGTGCGACACGTATTTGGAGCTTGCAGCGGTCCACAGCCTACCTCCGCAGTACATGGGCATCCGGATTCCGATGGGCGAGGGCGTGGTGGGAACGGTCGCGCTCGAACGCCGCGGGCGGCGGGTTGACAACTACCGGCGAGATTGGGCGGGGCGGCCCGATCTGCCACTGGCGCGCGAAACGTTCGGCGCGGTGATCAGCGTGCCGCTGATGTTCGCCGACGAGGTGGTCGGTGTTCTGCTGGGCATTCAAGGGCGGCAAGGGCAGTTATTCGATCGGGAGGACATGCACTTGCTGGAGCTGCTGGGGCCACAGGCAGCGGTGGCAATCACCAACAGCCGGTTGTTCGAGGCAGAGCGCGATTTGTCCACCGATCTGGAAGTGGCGAAGAACCAGTTGGAGACAGTGCTGACCAGTACCGAGAATCCCGTTGTGGCCATTGACCGCGAGATGCGGATCATCTTCGCCAACCCGGCGGCGGTTTATTTGCTGGAAGCGGATATCAACCCGGTGGGATGGCGCATTATCGATTTCGTCCCTGGGAGTTATTTGCCGCCGGACCGGCGCCGTGCTTTTCGTGATTTGCGCCAGCAGCGCGTGCACGTGTACGAAATCGAAGCCCAGGGCAAGACCTATCTCTGCCATCTCGCCGAGCTGAGCAAGCCGCGCACAGAAGGCTGGGTCGTGGTGCTGAATGACGTGACGCAGCTCAAGGAGCTCGATCGACTCAAGAGCCAGATGGTCCAGATGACGAGTCACGATTTGAAGAATCCGCTGCAGGCTGCGATGAGTTACATCGAGTTGTTGCAGGACGACGGGCGGGATACGTTCACCCCCGACATGAGCTATTACATCGATAACGTCTGGACGCAGCTCACGCGGATGTACCGCATCATCAGTGGGATATTGGACCTCGAGCGCGTGCAGTCCGGCACTCCGGCGTTCGAGAATTGCGCACTGGATGATATCTTGCAGCGTGTCGTGAGCGAGGTGAGCGACCAGGCCCAGTCGAAAGGCTTGCAGTTGGAGTTGGCGATCGCGGGTGAACTGCCACTGGTGGCCGGTGACACGCAGCAGCTCACGCAGGCGCTCGCCAATCTGGTTGAGAATGCAGTGAAGTTCACGCCTGCTGGAGGGCGCGTAGTGGTCGAGGCGCGCGGCGATGAGCAGGGTGTGATGGTCGACGTGGTCGATACTGGTGTGGGCATTCGCGTCGAGGATCAATCGAAGATCTTCGAGCGGTTTTACCGGGGCCAACAGCAAGGGGTCGTCCATGTTGGCGGCTCGGGGCTTGGGTTGTCACTCGTTCGAGCGATAGTCAATAGTCATAAGGGGGAGATCGGGCTGGAGAGTGAGCCGGGCAAGGGGACGGCGTTTCACGTGTGGCTGCCGGCAGCGCGTGGGCGATGATCGGGATCAATGGAGGGAATGACCTGCGATGAGAATTTATACACGCACCGGAGACGAGGGAACGACCAGCTTGTTCGCAGGCGGGCGGGTTAGCAAAGGGCACGTGCGCCTGCACGCGTACGGGACGATTGACGAGTTGAATGCAGTCTTGGGGCTGGTCGTGGCGGCTGGCGTGGCCTCACAGCTTGAAGAGGCGTTGTTACGCGTTCAGTCCGAGTTGTTCGTCGTTGGGGGCGACCTGGCGACTCCTTCGAAGAGCGCGAACGCTGCCATAACGCGCGTTTCGTTCGAGATGACAGCGCGCCTTGAGCAGGAAATCGACACGTGGGAAGGGGCGCTGCCTGAGTTGAGGAACTTCATCCTGCCCGGCGGCGGACTGTCCGGGGCATTTTTGCATCAGGCGCGTACCGTGTGTCGCCGTGGAGAGCGGTGGATCGTGCAGCTCGCAGCAGTGGAAGACGTGAATCCCGATGTGCTGAAATACGTGAACCGGTTATCCGATTGGTTGTTCGTCGCGGCCCGGTTGGCAAATATAGAGGCTGGAAAGTCTGAGGCCATATGGAAGCGCGGCGAATAGGGTTCGCGTAGTCATGGGCCAACCGGAAATGACCCACAACCACGACATTATTTTCGTGTAGTCATTCAGTCTTACGGATCCAAACCCATCCCTTCCTTTCCCGTAAAAAGCAGTCAAGCCCACATTGTCCACCGAAAGCGTTGTGTTTGGATCCGTAAGACTACTCACTGCCTGTACGGAGGTCGGGTGCATCATCGCCGGCACGTATTCCTGCGAATGGTTCAATGCCCCGACCATCGTGACGGCACGAGGGGATGGCCGACAGGGCAGGGACCCTATTGCCCGTTGCTGGCCAGGTCGCTCGCACCTTCGGTCCAGGCGATGAAGCGCTCGTCTACTCGTGACAACCATGCGTCAACAAGCGCTGTGCTCTGACAGCTCATCATGAGTGTTGTCTTCCCTATCCTGATGTGCAGCCGGCTTGCCTGCCGCCGGCGGGCAGGGGAGGGGACGTTCGTGGACTTGTGCATTGAAGCAGACCTGGCTCCGAGGGGCGGCGTCTCCAGTATCCTGTTGTGCTATCTGACGGCACAGCGTACACCTGCACACCTTCGCACGAGCGCATCTGATACCTGGAAACACCTGTGAGCCGTGCCATTCCTTGTATACTAGCTGTGTCAGCTGGACACGGCATGCCACGCACAAGCGACGGCAGCAGTCATCATGCAGCCTCTCGGGCTACAGTGTCAAGAAGATTATGCGGGCAACGGTTTCTACCGGGCATGAGATACGGTCGCAAAGCCTCATAACTGCCGTCTTGCCGGGGATAGAACACACGTTCTGTTTCGCGGCAAATGAGCGCGGAATACGGGTCGATACGCGAAAAACCGCACCAAAAACAGTGATACTAATATAACAGAAGTGCGTTTAGTAAGATTAATGCACGCCAATAGACGATTGTCCATGATGGAAAACAAGCGCTTGCTCGCGTGATTCTCCGATTATAGGTGCCGCCTTCACGCGAAGACGTGTGACTGACGGCTCAACCATAGCCGAGACTCAAGCTGCGCGAACCGAATCGGCATGTTTTCACATATGTTGACCAGGGTATCATCGTTGGGTAGGGGGCTGGAAAGTATTGGAAATCGCCGGCGTGTGCGATAAAAGCGCCTGACGTCGACTTCTCGTGAACGTTGTACTTGTATTTCTCTGGACATAGGTGTAACATAATGAAAGAAATGAAGCGCAATTCATTGTTATGTAACATTCCAAAGGGTAATGACACATGTCTCATTCCTTGACCGTGACCGCGGCAGAGCAGGATGGAGATTTCGCCCGCCGTCTACAGAGCATGTTACAACTGCAAGGTTTCACCGTCCATATCTCACAGCACGCTTCGGATAACACACCAGCAGTCCCGGCAACCGCGGCCCTGATCGTACTTGTCAGCCCGGACACGATCAACTGCGAATCTGTAATGCAGGATTGCACATTGGCACGTCACCACCACGTCCCGGTCTTCCCGCTGCTTATCCGCTTCACACCTCAACTCCCCTGGTATATCGCGGACCTGACAATCGAAGATGTGACAGATGACTTCCCAACGGGCTTTAGACGGCTCCTCAGCGCACTGCCGGCACCACAGCAAGATATCACGCTCGGCGATGCACGTGACGCCTACCTCCAACGCGCCACTCTGAAATCCGAGCACACCATCGCTTCCTATCGCCGCGCCATCGAGCTCTTCTTCGATTTCCTGGGGGACCGATCGTTTCCATCTCGTTTGCCAATCCAGCAGGCACAGGTCGTCACTCCCGAAAATCTTCCCATCAAGAAGCTGTCATCCGACGACGCGCCGATCTTCCTCCAATTCGCACAATGGATGCTATCCGCCCCGCCACGAGCGCATTCAGGCGATCACAGGCCCTACAAACCCTCGACGGTCGAGTTGCGCATCGCCGGGATCATCAACTGGTTTCAGTTCCTGGACGACTACGGTTGGCTGCCGGCCCAGTTCCCGCTGGCAAAAGCGCGGCGCATCGTCCGCGACGAGCTCCGCACCCGACCACAGCGCAGCGGCCCGCCACAGCCGCCCGAGCACATGGACGAAATCATATACTACTACGATTCCCTTGAGCCTCCGCGCCACCTGAAAAAGGCTGACACCGATCCGGCGAAAATCCGCCAATGGGAACTCACGCAGCTCAGGAACCGCGCCCTATTGCACAGCCTGGCGGAAACCGGCGGGCGGATAAGCGAAGTCCTGAGCCTGAACTTGTCGGACTTTCCCGAGCGATACCTGAGCAAAAACGACGTACTGCGCGTGGAGGTCGTGGGCAAAGGCGGCCACACGTATTACCTGCGCTTTTTCGACTCTCTGCCCGCGATTCGCGCTTACATTCGCGCTCGCGGAGCGAACCTGCGCGCAACGTCTCGCGGCGAGGTGCCACTGTTCGTGAGCCACGCGCCACGCTTCGACGGCAGCCGCATGAGCCGTGTTGTGGCGTGGCGGGTCGTCCAGCGGGCCGCGCGTGCACTGGGCCTGAAGAAGATAAGCCCGCACGACTTTCGTCACTGGCGCGCTACCCAGCTTATCAACGCCGGGACTCCGCTGGACGTGGTGCAAGATTATCTCGGACACCGCTCGGTGGAAACGACCCGCGCGTACTACGCCCACACCGATCCGCTTCGCGTGGACGATGCAGCAAAACATACCCGCCTGCCCAAACAGGACGGCGAGTCGGAGGATTAGCGTTTTGGTGTAAATTACTCGTCTTTGTAGCCCTGACCCAGCGGCGTGGCTAACATGGTCCCCGTAAAGCCGATCAGCACGCCCACGTGCAGCAACCCAAACGGGATGCAGAGAAGGTACAGTTTCTGGCCGAAATCATCCGTGGATACGAGCGCCGCCAACACGACGGCATGCGCGACCAGGCTCACGACGACAATCGCCGTCCCCAGCATGAGCAGCAAGCCTCGCTGCGTTGCCATGGATGACGACAGTGAGTTTATCAGCCTGCTCAGTTTTTCGGACCTGTCCACGCGCCTCAACAGAGGGCGAAACAGGACCAACACCGGTCTGAAGGGCATCAGCACCCAACGCCGTGACGCAGCGCTAATCTGGCTCACCGTTCACCTCCCTGAATTGGCTGAGGCTGCCCACGAGCCGCGCCGGGATACGTGCGGTGATCTTAACCCCCTGCTCGGTGTGGACTTCGTCTATCACAACCCCCGTTTCATAGATTGCAGACAGTACTTCGCCCTGTGAATACGGGATCAGCAGCGAAACCGGGGTTAAGCTCTCCATCAGCTCGTGCTCGATCGCCGATAGCAGGTCGTCGAGACCGGTGCCTTCGGTCGCCGAGGTCTTGATGACGTGACGGTATCCCAACTCGTGGAAATCATGAGGTGTGACAGCCTCGCCACGGTCGATCTTATTCAGTACCAGAATTTTAGGAACGCGACCGGCTTCCAACTCAGCGAGGGTATCCTCTACAACGTCCGCGTGGTCCCATGCACGCGGGTGGCTGGCATCCACGACGTGAATCAGCAGATCCGCCTCGATGACCTCTTCCAGCGTGGCCCGAAAGGCCGCCACGAGCGTCACCGGCAGTTTCTGGATGAAACCGACCGTGTCGGACATCAACACTGTGCGACCGCTGGGCAGTTCCACTCGGCGCGTCGTGGGATCCAACGTGGCGAAAAGCTGGTTGGCGACATACACGTCGGCGCCTGATAGCGCGTTCAACAGTGTCGATTTGCCGGCATTTGTATAGCCCGCCAACGCCACCGTCGTCATGCCCGCCCGCGTTCGCTGAGCGCGGTGCCGTTGGCGATGTGCACGGACTGCCTCAATCTCTTCTTTGAGTTTGGAGATCCGCCGCCGAATCTCCCGCCGGTCGACTTCGAGTTGGGTTTCACCCGGCCCACGCAGCCCTACACCAGCAGCGCCGCCGCGCGCTGCTCCACCGCCCACCTGGCGCGCGAGGTGACTCCATTGGCGGGTGAGCCTGGGAAGCCGGTACTCGTACTGCGCCAGCTCCACCTGCAAAGCGCCTTCTCGCGTCCGCGCGTGTTGTGCAAAGATGTCCAGGATGAGCGCCGAGCGATCGATGACCTGAACGTCTTCCCCGAACGCCTTTTCGAGTTCGCGTTGGTGCCGCGGAGTGAGTTCGTCGTCGAAAATGACCAGGTTGGCGCCGATCTGAGGGAGCGTCTCGGCGATCTCGGCCAGTTTGCCCGAGCCGATCAAGGTCGCCGGGTGTATCTGGGATAGGCGCTGCACAGCGCGCCCCATGACCTCCAGGCCCGCGGTCCGTGCCAACAACGCAAGCTCGTCGAGCGAGTCGTCGACGCCGAACAGCGGCCTCGTTTCCTTCAGTTCGACGCCGACCAACAGCGCCTTTTGTGGTGTGTTTCGGGCAAGTTGCTCGCTAATGTCGATATTCCTCCCCATGCTGACAGGCGCAAATGCAGATCCCCCACCTCGATCTTAACGCGGGGGCGCCACCGTGTCGTGTGCGATCAGAAAGGCTTCCAGGTCGGCTAGGGCGCGCTCCGAATAGGCACGCTGCCGGTCCCGTTTGCCTCTGGGCGTGTTCTCCAGCGCCGGGAGAATGCCGAAATTGGCCTTCATCGGCTGGAAATCGGCTGGATCGGCGTGCGTGATGTAATGACACAATGCCCCCAGCATCGTGGTCGGCGGCAGAACCCACGGCATTTCCCCACGAACGGCGCGGACGGCATTAATCCCCGCCAGCAGCCCGGTGCCAATGTTGCCGACGTACCCTTCGACGCCGGTGATCTGGCCGGCGAAATACAGGTCGTCGCGCTGCCTCGATGCCAGGGACGGCTGCAGATGCGACGGGGAATTGAGAAAAGTGTTGCGGTGCATCATACCGTAGCGCGCAAACTCGGCTTGTTCCAGGCCGGGAATCATCCGCAAGATCCGGCGTTGTTCTCCCCAGCGCAGGTTCGTCTGGAACCCGACCAGGTTGTAAAGCGTACCGGCCAGGTTGTCCTGCCGTAGCTGAACCACCGCCTGAGGACGCCGGCCCGTGCGGGGATCGGTCAGCCCAACGGGACGCATGGGGCCAAATGCCAGCGAGTCGAAGCCGCGCTGCGCGATCTGCTCGATCGGGAGACAGCCTTCAAAGAACTGCGAGTCTTCCTGCTCGAAAGTGCGAAGCTCGATGGTTTCGGCCTCGAGCAAGGCGGCGACGAAGCGCTCGTATTCCTCGCGCGTCATCGGGCAGTTGATGTAGTCGCCGGCTTCGTCTTCGCCCCGTCCATATCGGCTGGCGCGGAACGCGACCGACATATCGATCGATTCCGCGATGACGGTGGGCGCGATTGCATCGTAGAAATACAGGTATTCGTCGCCTACCAGCCGGGCAATGTCGGCAGCCAGCGCGTCCGCCGTCAATGGACCGGTTGCGATGATGGTCACCCCATCCGGGATACTGGTGACTTCTTCCGGCACGACCGTGATCAAAGGCTGCGCCTTGATCGCATCAGTCACCAGACGCGAAAACACCTCGCGATCCACTGCCAACGCCCCCCCGGCGGGGACCGACGCACGTTCGGCGCACTCCAGCAAGAGCGAGCCCATCCGTCGAAGCTCCGCTTTGAGGACGCCCGGCGCTCGGTCTGGCAGGTCGGAACCCAGCGAATTGCTGCACACCAGCTCGGCGAACTGCCCGGTCACGTGCGCGGGAGTCATCTTGGCGGGCCGCATCTCATAGAGCCGAACGGGAATGCCGCGTCGGGCAATCTGCCAGGCCGCCTCCGACCCGGCAAGACCACCACCGATTACATTGATAACGTTGTTGCTCATGAGCCTCACTATCTGCGACGAGTCTTCACCCTGCTCTCAGCCAATTGTAGCCTGACTGAGCCCTGATGTCCACGCAGATGAGCGTCGATCGCACGGCCAAAAACCGGCTAGAAAGTCTACAGTTTCAGGCAAAATAACACTACCCACGAGATTACTTGACTCCCTGCCCCAGAGTCTGGTATCCTTAGGTAGACTTGTATTGAACATATGTTCTATATCGTGGCGCAATCGCATGGCAGCAAACAATCACACACACTCCCAATCTCGAAAATCAAAGAGCAACAGTCATCCGGCGGGCTTGATCGAACGGCTCAAGCGCCGGATCGGAGTCGCGCTCACCGGCGCGCTGCTGATTCTCTGCGGCGCGGGCGGCTTCACCGGAACCCTGGCCGCGGCGTCGGTCTTCAACGCGACGGTGAACACCCGCTATCAGGTGATCGAAACCAACCGGCCCTATTACGCACAAAGCCCGGTGGGGCCCGAAGCGGCAGTTTCCCCTCTCTCTCCGGTGTTCACGCCCCAGGTGCAGTACTGGGCACCGATTATCCTGGCGTGGGGGGTCGTCCACCAGATCGATCCAAACCTGATCGCCACGGTTATCCAGATCGAGAGTTGTGGCGATCCCTATGTGTCATCGCCCGCGGGTGCGCAAGGGCTGTTCCAGGTCATGCCGTTTCACTTCGCTGCTGGCGAGGATATGCTCGACGTGCAGACGAACGCGTTGCGCGGCCTCACGTATCTGGCGGAAGGGCTGGAGCTGGCCGACGGCCACGCCGGGTTGGCGCTCGCGGGCTACAATGGCGGCCACGGGGTTATCAAACGCGGGTGGGCCACCTGGGCTTCGGAAACGCAGCGTTATTACTACTGGGGAACCCGGATATACGCCGAGGCCACATCCGGTATGGAAGCAAGCCCAACACTCGATGAATGGCTGAATGCGGGCGGGCGGAACCTATGCTCGCGCGCCACGCAGAGCCTGCAGCGGCTGGAAAATGAGCAGGTGCGCACAACCGCGCTGGCCTCGAACTGAGTACCCTCGGACCAGCGCGGTTGTTTGCTCAGCGATGCAGCCTGACCGCGGCTAAACAGCCCCTAACACAATCGTGGCGTTCTGACCGCCCAGGCCGAAGCTGTTCGACAACGCGTACCGGATGCGCGCGTCCCGTGCTTCGTTGGGCACGTAGTCGAGATCGCATTCGGGATCCGGCGTTTCGTAGTTGATCGTCGGGTGCAGCACCTTTTCATAGATCGACATGACCGTCGCAACGGCTTCAGCCGCCCCCGCCCCGCCGAGCAGATGGCCGATCATGCTTTTCGTCGAATTGACGGCCAGATTATACGCGTGTTCACCGAACACGGTCTTGATGGCATGAGTCTCGATCGCGTCATTGGCCTTGGTCGACGTCCCATGCGCGTTGATGTAGTCGACGTCTTCCGGATTGATGCCAGCATCCTGCAGCGCCCATTTCATGGCATTCGCCGGGCCGCGCCCCGTTGGCTCCGGCGCGGCGACATGGTACGCATCCGACGAGGAAGCCGAACCCAGGACTTCGGCATAGATACGGGCCCCACGCTTCACGGCGCGCTCCAGCGTTTCGAGAATCAGAACGGCGGCCCCTTCTCCGAAGATGAAGCCATTACGGTTCGCATCAAAGGGACGACTCGCCGCGGCGGGGTTATCGTTGTAGCCGGTCGCCAGCGCGGTCATCGAAATGAACCCGGCGATGCCGTAATCGAGGATCATCGCCTCAACGCCACCGGCAAAGACCATATCTGCACGCCCACGCCGGATCAGCTCGACACCATCGCCAATGCTGTGCGTGCCTGACGCGCACGCCGCCGAGATGCACACCAGGGGGCCTAGCGCCCCGGTTATCCGGCTGATGTAGTGCGCGGGGATGTTGGGGATGGAGTTGATGAGAGAGAACGGCCCAGGGCGCCGCCCGGTGGTGCGAAAATTGAACGATGCCTGCTGGGCCAGGTCATGCCCGCCCAGGGATGAGCCGAAGTCCACGGCGACGCGTTCGCCGATTGCCTCAATATCCTCAACTGTCAGGCCCGCGTCGTTGAGCGCGTCCATCGCTGCCGTAACCGCAAACTGGGCCGGCCTGCCCATACGCCGGGCTTCCTTAGGATCAATGAATTCGTTCGGATCGAAATCGATTACCTCTGCCGCGATCTGTACCTCTAAGTGAGAGGGGTCGAAACTCTGGATGCGCCGCACGCCCGACACGCCAGCCTTGAGCTTTTCCCAGAAATTTGGCAGGCGGCCCAACGGCGTCACGGCACCCATACCGGTTACGACGACACGTGGAAAACCATTGCGCATGAAATCCATCTCTGATTTCCTTTGCTGTTAGTTAGTGACTGCTCTCGGGCAGTGAATCATCACGTGTGATGGTGGACGAAAGGCCATCTCGTATAGCTTCGACAATGTGGCCCGACGCAGCATACTGCGCCTGCCGAATCGCGTTCTTGACGGCATAGGCATTGGATCGCCCATGCCCAATGATAACCACACCATCGACTCCTAGCAACGGTGCTCCCCCAACTTCGAAGGGGTCGACTGCGCGGTAAACACGCTTGAGGGCTGGCTTGACAAGCAAGCCGCCGATGGCTGATCGCCAGTCTGCCTTGATCTCCGAACGAATGAGCCCGAAGAGTGTGTTGCCCAGCGCTTCCATCGACTTGATCAGCACGTTGCCCGAGAACCCGTCCATGACCACCACATCGGCAGTGCCGGCGAGAATCTCCTTTGGCTCGACATTGCCAATGAAGTTAACCCCACAGGACTGCAAGAGTTCCGCCGCCTCTTTGACCAGTGTGCTCCCTTTGCCCGCCTCTTCCCCGATCGAGAGCAGGGCCACGGATGGATTCTTCCTGCTGAGTGCGCGCTCGGCATAGATGCTGCCCATCACGCCGAACTGGGCCAACCATTCAGGCCGGCAGTCCGCATTCGCCCCGATGTCGAGCAGAATCATGGCCTTGCCTTGCAGGGTTAGAATGGTCGACAGCGCCGGTCGGGAAACGCCAGGAATGCGTTTCAGGGTGTGCAGCGTGGCGATTGACAGAGCTGCGCCGGTGTTTCCCACCGTTACGAAGGCGTCCGCCTGTCGTTCCTTGACGAGGCGCATCCCGACGTGCATGGACGACTCGGGTTTTGCTCGTCCCACCTCGCCCGGTCTGTCCTCCATGGTGACCTTCTGCCCGGCGTGCACGATCTCAAGTGGGAGCCCTGCTGTGTCGTGGTTGTCCAGCTCGCGTTTGATCTGGTCCTGTTCTCCCACGAGGACGATCGTCATTCCAAACTCGCGCGCCGCCAGCACCGCGCCTTCCACATCCGGGGCCGGATTCTCATCGCTGCCCATCGCGTCTAATACAATTCGCATGGTCGTACCTTGTTCTGATAGAAGTGCTGATCTCGAAGACGTGTTGATGGTTGATTGTACGCCGTGGAGGACTTGGGCGCCAACCATTGACATCTCTAGACGGCTGTGTATAATGTCCTCAACAGCCCTGGTGGCGGAATTGGCATACGCGGCAGGTTGAGGGCCTGTGCCCTTACGGGCGTGGAGGTTCGAGTCCTCTCCAGGGCACTTTCATGCAATACGATGATCACGAAACAAGTCATTTCGTCGCTATGTGATGAAACGGCTTTTTTTGTTGTCCTAGCCGTCCCGCGCCACGTTTCACTATTCCTCTCGTACTGTTGCGTCACGTGCTGATCCAACGTACACTGCACTGTAGCGATCATGTTCGACCTTTCATGTCCGGCATAATACATGTGCACGGGAGGTAACTCGATGCCGAGAGTAAAAGCGCGAGGTGTTCCTTTTTTCAGCATCATGCTCGTTGCCGCTCTGCTGGTCTTGACAGTCACAGCGGCGGGCACGGCGAGCGCCGTAGAGACCCAGCCGGGGCGTGCCCATACGAGCCAGACGGGGCCCTATGCCACATCAAGTGGGGCCGTCAACGTTCGGACGGGTCCCGGAACCGGCTTCGCAATCGCCGGCGTGCTTTCCACCGGGGAAGTCGTCCCGATTCTCGGAGTCAGCCCGGACGGCGCCTGGTGGTATATCGCGGCCACCTTCGGTGAGGGATGGGTTTCGCACATCAGCGTGACCGCGGCGAATACGTCCGGCGTTCCCGTCCACGATCCTGGCCCGACGGCCACCGTCGCCTCTGGCGCCCTCAACGTCCGCAGCGGTCCGGGCCCATTCGCGGGCGTGCTGGGACAGCTCCGGCAAGGCGCGCAGGCTCTCGTGCTGGGGCAAAACCCGGATGGCTCGTGGCTGCAGATACGCTCACCTTTCGGCGTTGGCTGGGTATCGGCCCCACTGGTCATGCTCAACGGAACTCCAGGGGTGATCCAGGATGGGTTGCCGGTGACAGGTGAAGGCGCGTACGCGGTGGTAATGGCAACCTACCTGAACGTCCGCAGCGGCCCCGGCGAAAACTATGCTGTGCTGGGAGCCGTTGGGGGGCGCGACGAACTGCCGATCGTTGGGCGCACAGCAGACAACTCCTGGTACCAGGTTCAGACATCCTTCGGCACCGGTTGGGTCTATGGAGCATATGTGATCACGCGGAATGAATTCGGCGCGGCACCAATCACCACCGAGTCCGCGCAAGGCGCCCCGGTAGCCGGCCCGGTCGGCATCATCAACACAGGCGCGCTGAACATCCGGAGCGGTCCGGGTATCCAGTATTCCAGTATTGGCGTCCTGCCTGGCGGTACGGAAACGCGCATCATCGGCAGGACGCGCGATTGGAGCTGGTGGCTCCTCGAAACGCCTCTTGGCAACGGCTGGGCGAACGGCATTTACGTCATCGTCCGCGGCAGCACGGGCGGCGTGCCCTATGTGGCGCCGGGGGCTGCTGTGCCGCCTTCGGACGAGGGCACCGCAGTCGAGTCGCCAGAACCCGCTCTCGCCGGGCCGCTCGCAATCGTGAACACCGGCGCGTTGAACATTCGCTCGGGCCCGAACGGGACGTTCGAGTCACTTGGCTCGGTGTACGCCGGGGCGAAACTCCCCATCATTGGCCAGAGTCCGGACCGTGGCTGGTGGTTCGTGCAAAGTTCGTTCGGAAACGGCTGGATTTCGAAGGCGTTTGCCTACACCACTGGCAACACGAGCGGCGTTCCCGTCGTCAACTAGCCGCCAGGATCAGCAACTCGCAAACAGGACGTTGTAACGCTCGTTCTCCAGGAAACTACCGGGCGTGACAGCGTCCTTTTGTTTGTCGCAGATTCCACAGCGCCAGTGAGCCGTCCGATCCACCAGGGAACGTTGGCCGGATATTCCTGTTTGCACCCTGCCCCAGTCAGACTATAATGCGGGAAAGGGTGCCGCAAACGACATCTCGGAGGATGCTATGAGCGAGTCCCGCAAGGAACTGGAGCGCGCGTTTAAGCTCATCAAACGCGATGAAACTGAAGAAGCGCAACAAATCATCCGGCCCATTCTGGATGAAGAGCCGGACAATGTTGATGCGTGGTGGCTGTTGGCCTATGCCGTCACTGAACCCCGTGAAGTGCGAGGCGCGCTGTTGAACGTGCTTCGACTCGATCCCGATTACACCAACGCTCCAAAAGCGCGGGAGATGCTGGAAAAGCTGAATGCTGAGTATCCTCCTGGCGAGGATGAGATCGCCCAGTTCCCGGAGTTGGCCGCCGCTCGTTTGGAGACGCCTGCCCTGGAAGAGGCCGAACTCGACGTGACCGAGCTCGCCCCCTCTGAGTTCGAGCCGTTCTCCGCAGAGGAGGAGCCATTCTCGGAAGACATCTTTGGCGATGTTTTCGCCGATTCGGAGATTCCGGAACTCGACGAGGATTTGTTCGTCTCCGAGGATCCCTTCTCCGACCTGCGCGCCGAAGCAATTGGTCCGGAAGCGGACGAGGGCGTCGATGCTGTCCCGCACGATTCGGAGCCACGGTCCTCGGCTCTGGAAGAAGAAATCCGGCTGGCGTTAGCAGCGGATGAATCTAGGACGTACGATGAGGAAACGCTGGCGAAGCTTGAGGAGCAAACAGCCCGGCGGCGTGGCCGCACGCGCCGGCTCGTGCAACTGGTGGGCGCGCTCGTACTTGTGGCGCTGGTGCTCGTGCTGGTTTGGGCGCTGGTTCGCCCCGGCGAGGAAGACGAAAGCGCAGAGCCGTCTGCTGTGGACGTGGCGACGGTCGACTCGCCAACCGTCGCGACAACGATAGACGCCGTAGCGTTCCAGGCCCAGGCGGCCAATCTGGGCAGCAGCCGCGAGGTTGTCGTTGCCAAGAGCGATCTCGGCGATGCAATGCTGCTTCAGATTTGCGACCGGCCAGGGCCGGGCCTGCCCGCCTACGTCGCCCAGGGGATGAGCATTCTCGCGCAGCAGTCTGCGGCACTCCAGGACGAGCTAGAGGCTGTGGGTGTCGACGTGTCTATCTGTGGGGACGACTCGCGCGACACCCTGTATCGCGCTTTTGCGTCTCTTGCGGATGCCCAGCGCTATGCCAATTACGAAATCAGCTTGACAGAGTTTCAATCGTTATGGAAGCGCTCCTGACGTCATGAGGATGAGGATCGAGGCAGCCAGATGACAAAACGGCTGCCTCTGCCGATTTCACTTTCGATGTGGATTTCTCCCCCATGGCCCTGGATGATGCCATAGCTCACCGCTAGGCCCAACCCCGTTCCATCGTCTTTCGTCGAGTAGAATGGCTCGAAAATCTGGGCGATCGTCTCTTCGCTCATGCCCACGCCCGTATCACTAACCTCGGTGACCACGCCGTCTTCGTTGTTATAGGTGGCGATACGTAACCGCCCGCCGTTGGGCATGGCCTGCATGGCGTTCAGCACGACATTGAGGAGCACTTGCTTGATCTGATTGGGATTGCCAATCAAAGGCAGCGAGGACTCCAACTGCAACTCCAAATCGATGTGCATATGTTCCAGTTGCTTTTTTGTTAGGACGAGGATCTCGTCGATCAGCCCGTGAAGATCAAGCGCGACCTTGTCCGCTGTGCTCGGACGCGCGAAATCAAGCAGACGTGTCACGATCGATTTGATCCGCACGACTTCTCGCTCGGCCACCCGTAGGACTTCTGCGTCAATCTTGTGATCGTGCTCGACATCTTCGATGGCGACCTCGAGACAGTTCAATATGGGCTGCAGCGGGTTATTGACCTCGTGAGCAATACCCGCCGCCAGACGGCCCAAAGCGGCCAGTTTCTCGGTCCGTACCAGTTGCGCCTGCGCGGCCTGAAGCTCGTGAGTGCGTTGTTCCACCATCTCTTCCAGGTTCTGCGCGTACTCCTGCAATGCGGCGTGGAGTTGAGCATTTCGGACGGCCAGCGCTGCCTGCTCGCCGATCGACCGCAGCAGGCGCAAATCGTTCTCCGAAAAATGCTGTGGCCGCTCGTCCGCCACCAGGAGAATCCCCACGAGGCGCCCGTGGTGGCGCAGCGGTGTTGCTACAATCGAGCGAAAATCGGCGGCGTTGGGCAGGTATGGCATGCCTCCGTCTTGAGTATCTGCCACCAGAACCGGTTCCCCCCGGCGGAATACATGCGCGGCCACGGTGTGCTCGTTTTCCAGCACGCTGGCGCCTTCCGCCGGTTCTCGCATGCCTTGCCGGACATCCCGCCACACGATCAGCCGGCGGTTCTCATTGAACAGGAAAAGCTCCGCGTGACCAGCACTCAATTCTTGCGAGGCGATCAACAGAATGAGCTCTGTCAACTCGTTGAGACCCAGCCGTTGGTTGAATTCGCCCCCGATGCGCACTAGCGCTTCGAGTTCCTCGCTGCGCCGCTGGAGCCGGTCCTCGAGCTGGCGCGCCCGCATTTTGCTGTGAGCCCGCGCGAGCAACTCATGATAGTTGTAGGGTTTCCGGATGTAGTCGTCCGCGCCGAGTTGGAAGCCATGCGCGACATCCGACGGCTCGCGCGCTGCGGCTGTCACGAAGATCACCGGAATGCGTGCCGTTTCCGGGTTGTCGCGAAGCTGTTGGGTCACCTCGAACCCGTTCATGCGCGGCATTTGCACATCCATCAGAATCAAATCAGGATGCAACTCCGTCGCTTTTTGCAGCGCGGTTTCGCCATCTTTGGCGCTCTCCACCGCGAAGCCATCGCGTTCCAGAATACGCGTCAGCAGCACGACCGCGTTCCGCTCGTCGTCGGCGATCAGCACAAGAGGTCTGTCACCTGGCATCCTGGCTATCTCCTGTCACCGGAAGCTGTATTCCATTTCCAGAATAGCACCGCTTGCTGAATTGGGAAAATGTCGCCGCTTAAAATCGGGCAAACAATATGTTAAAATGCCCGCATTCCTGATGAGACAAGGCACAGGCGTATGGATCACAACGCAGTGATGAAGAAACAACGCGTGACCGGAGCGATCTTTCGTGGGCTGTTGGTCGGGACTGTCCTGAGTGCAGTCTTCGCGGCGGGTTTTTTGATCCGGGGACAGGTTCCTGCAACGGCCCAGGAGAAAACGGACCAGCCATTCACCTTGCTGGCAGAAGTCAAGGCGCTGATCGAGTCCAACTACCTCCGCGAGATTCCTCCTGCGAGCGATATGGAATACGGCGCGATACGCGGCTATCTGGCAGAGCTAGATGATCCATACACCTTTTTCAACGATCCCCCGGTTACGCAGAGCGAATCCGACGTGCTGGCCGGGCAGTACGGCGGCATTGGCGTCCAGGTGAAGCTGAATGAGCAGGGCCAGTTCGTGCTGTACCCATTTCGGGATGGGCCGGCGGCTCAAGCCGGTGTGCAGGACGGCGACATTCTGCAGGCCGTGAACGGCACCGTGCTGTCACCCAGCGAGCGCCTGGACGTCGTCGATCAGATGCTGCGCGGCGAGGTTGGTGACGGGCGCGGTGTTGAGATCACCGTGTTGACGCCCGATTCCGGCGAATCTGCGGACTACTTCATCGAGTTCGCCGTCGTGGCCGTGCCGTCGGTCATCTGGCGCCCGGTCACCGAGGAACCACAGTTCGGCTACATCCAGATTCGCCAGTTCACGAGCCGCACGCCGGAAGAATTGCGCACCGCGCTCGCCGAGCTTGACTCGCTGGGCGTCCGGGCCTGGATTCTCGATTTGCGCTCCAATTCGGGAGGGCTGCTGCAGGAATCGGTCGAGGTTGCATCCGAGTTCCTGGATGGCGGCGTGGTGTTTTTCGAGCAGCGGCGCGACGGCGAGACCGAGACACTCGCCTCACCGGGAGGCGCGGGCCTCGACAAGACTCTGGTCGTGCTGGTGAATGGCGGCACGGCCAGCGCAGCGGAGCTGGTCGCGGGCGCCATTCGCGACCAGGGGCGCGGAATCCTGATCGGGCAGCGTACGTATGGCAAGGGGTCGGTTCAACTGATCTTCCGGCTGTCGGATGGCTCGTCGGTTCACATCACGTCCGCCGAGTGGTTCACGCCGGCTAAGACGCCGCTGGCAGGCAGCGGGCTCGAGCCCAACATCACCACCGTGGCGGCGGATGACGGGCGGGATGTCGAACTGGCCGAAGCGGTGCGTTTCCTCCGCGAAACGATAGGTGTTTTGGACTGATACGCATGACAGCGATGGAACCCGGTACGTCGACGAAGGCACCGCGACCCGCGCGGCACATATCGGCCACACAGGTTGTGCTCCTATGCGCGCTGGTGGGCAGTGTTGCGTTTGTCGCCGGCTTTTTTCTCGGAGACATCCGCGACTCGCGCCACAATACCGAAGACTTCGAGGTGTTCTGGCAGAGCTGGGATATTCTGGAACGCGATTTCTACTTCGACATGCCCGACGACCAGACGCTGATTCACGGCGCGATTCAGGGACTGCTCGCAACGACAAACGATCCGTTCACCTATTTCGCGCCGCCAGCAGTTGCCGAGTTTGATCGCCAGGCGACCGCCGGCGAGTTCGGTGGCATCGGGGCGTACATCACGCAAAACGAGCGCGGCGATCTGATCATTACGCAGCCCTTCACCGGCATGCCCGCGGCAGAGGCCGGTCTTCAGGATGGCGACATCCTGATCGCCGTCAACGGGTCGTCAACCGAAGGATGGACGCAGGAGAAAGCCGTAGGCGAGCTGCGTGGGGAGATCGGCACTGCCGTCGAACTCGACGTGTTCCGCCCGTCAGACTCCAGCACCCTCTCCGTCGAGATCGTTCGAGCGCGGGTCGAGCTCCCGACCGTTGAGGCCACGTTGATGGACGAAATCGGCTATGTGCGGCTGTTTCGTTTCAACGAAAAGGCGACGTCGCTCCTGGCTGAGGAGATTGGCAGCCTGTTGGAGCAAGGCGCCAGCGCTCTGATCCTCGATCTCCGGGGGAACCCCGGTGGCCTGCTCGATCAGGCGGTCAGCGTGAGCGATCTGTTCCTGGATGAAGGGATCATCGTCACCGAGCGCTACCGGGCTGGCGACGAACGCGTTTTCGAATCGGCGACGGGAGATATTGCCGAGTCGATTCCGCTGGCCGTGCTCATCGACGCGGGCAGCGCCAGCGCGTCCGAGGTCGTGGCCGGCGCCGTGCGGGATCGCGGTCGGGCTGTCCTGGTGGGGCAGACCAGTTACGGCAAAGGCTCGGTGCAGCACGTGTATAATCTGCGGGACGGATCGCAGATCCGCGTGACGGTTGCCGTCTGGTTGACCCCTGGCGGCACGGTCATCCAGGGGCGCGGACTGGCCCCGGACATGGAAGCCCCCATTGGCGAGGGTGCAGCGACACCCACCGATCCGGCACTTGATGCCGCAGTCGAGTACTTGAACGCAGAACAGCCAGAATGACGGTCGCTCATGACCGTCGAATGTGAGGAATGTGATGGAAGGCCGAAAAATCGTAACGACGAACCGCAAGGCAAGGCACGACTTCGAGATACTCGACACCTACGAAGCCGGTCTGGCACTCACCGGTTCTGAGATCAAATCTATCCGCGCAGGCCATGTCAACCTGAGAGAAGGGTTCGTTCAACCGCGCGGTGATGAGTTGTGGCTGCTCAACGTGCACATCGCATCGTATGAACAGGCGGGGATGTTTGGGCACGATCCCTTGCGCCCGCGCAAACTACTGCTACACCGGCGCGAGATCGACCGGCTCATGTCGCAGGTTCAGGAAAAGGGACTGACCCTCGTGCCCACCGTTATGTATCTGACGCGCGGTTTGGCGAAGGTCGAGATCGCGCTGGCGCGCGGGAAGAAGAAGTACGACAAGCGGAGCACGCTTCGTGAACGTGACACTGAGCGGCAGATCCGGCGGACGCTGAACGAGCGTCAGTGACCGGCCTGCTGCCGGGTAGGTGATTGGCAAATGCGGAACAACGGGACGTCAAGTTGGCCGGATTCCATTCGAGGGATCAACGATCTGGCGGAGCCGGCCAAGCTTGCCATCTATCACACGCTGCTGCCCGACTGGGTTTTTCCCATGTTTGGGATCGATCCGGCCACGCATACCATTCGCGGCACACGTGTGGTGCATGTCCGGTGCCCTGCGCGCAGCAGTTCGGTCGAGATTTCCGTCTACAACGCGCCCGAATCGACGGAGCCGGCGCTGTACCTGCACATGGGGGACAGTTTCAACGCACAACTCGTCGTGTTTCTGGTGGTGATCAACGATCCGGCCTCGCCGCGTTATAACATCGATCGCGATGAGGCGGGGCGTCCCAACCAACTGGGCATGGAAGGGCGCAACATCCCGGAAGAGATCCGGGCGATGGAGGCAGGGCTTGCCCCTGGGCAGGTGCGCCGCGGCCTGCGCGTGTTCCGGACCATGCTTCCAATGTTCGAAACATTTGTGCGCAACATGGGCCACGCGCTTTTTTTCATCGAGCCGCTGTTTTACCACAATGCGATCACGTTCGAGCGGTATGGGTTCTCGTATTCGCAGGGCTTGCAGCTCATGAAGACCATCCATCGCGAATTCCTGCCCGGCGGCTGCCTTCACCAGAAGCTTACCGGTGATTCGCCTTTTCGATCACGCGATGCGTGGCGCACGGTGACGGGACGCTCGTGGGCGCTGCATGACGGCGTGCTGGGACGCCCATACACGGGCGTGCAGATGTACAAGCGCATCGGCCATGATGCGCACGTCGAGACGTTCCCCAACGCCATATGGTGACTTGCCCCCCGCGCAGGGCAAACGCATCAAACTTGAGTGAGCAGCTCGAATAGGAAGTCGGTATCGAGCGCTGCCTTGAAGCGTTTGCGTTTCAGGCTTAGCTTGGCTGGATGGCGTCGGAGTAGGTTGAGCACCATGCGGCGCAAGAT
>JAHDLB010000016.1 GCA_018432315.1 Anaerolineae bacterium | reverse complement strand
GTTCGGGGAGTTGGTGACCATCACCGCGACCGTCACCTCCGGCGCGGGCACGCCCACCGGCACCGTCGAGTTCTTTGACGGCGCTGCCTCGCTCGGCACAGATGCCCTCGACGGCAGCGGGCAGGCGTCGATCACCACCGATACCCTCAGCGCCGGGTCGCACACCATCACCGCCCAGTACCTGGGCGGCGGGGCGTTCGCGGGCAGCACCTCGCCCGATCACACCCACGACGTCGGGCTGGCGAGCACAACCACCGCCGTCACCACCGCGCCCAATCCGTCGGCGTTTGGAGAGTTGGTCACCATCACCGCGACCGTCACCTCCGGCGCGGGCACGCCCACCGGCACCGTCGAGTTCTTCGACGGCGCTGCCTCGCTCGGCACGGACGCCCTCGACGGCAGCGGGCAGGCGTCGATCACCACCGGCACCCTCAGCGCCGGGACGCACACCATCACCGCCCAATTCCTGGGCGGCGGGGCGTTCGCGGGCAGCACCTCGCCCGATCACACGCACGACGTCGGGCAGATCGCGACGACGACCACGCTGAGCGCCTCGCCTAACCCGTCCGGCTACGGCCAGCCGGTCACCCTGACGGCGACGGTGACGGCCTCCAGCGGCACGCCGACCGGGACGGTCGAGTTCTTCGACGACGCCGCCTCGCTCGGCACGGCGGCGCTCGACGCGGGCGGACAGGCGGTCCTGATCACCAGCGTGCTCCCGGTCGGGACGCGCTCGCTGACGGCAGAATACGCGGGCGACGCGGCCTACCTGGGCAGCACGTCCGCCGCCATCACCCAGACGGTCAACCCGCAGCTCGTCACCTGCGACGCGGCGACCTTCGCCGGGCTGCTGGCAACCGCGCCACCGGGCAGCACGATCACCTTCGGCTGTGACGGGACGATCACCCTGGCCGGGACCCCGTTCACCGTGGCGTCGAGCGTGATCCTCGACGGGACGGGCCGCAGCGTCACGTTCGACGGCGACGATCTCGGCGGCGTGTTCGTGGTCAGCCCCGGCGTGTCGCTGACCGTGATCAATCTGACGATCACGGGCGGCGCCGCGGTCGATGGCGGCGCGATCTACGCCAACGGCGGCGACATCGTCCTCGGCAGCGGGGCGGCGATCACCGGCAACGCGGCCACCGGCAGCGGCGGCGGCGTCTTCCTCACCGGCGCGGGCAGCAGCCTCACGCTCAACAGCGGGTCGGTCGTCAGCGGCAACACCGCCCAGGACGGCGGCGGGATCGCCTCGCAAGGCGGCGCGGTGACCGTCCAGGGCGGCGCGGACGTGACCGGCAACACGGCCACCGGCAACGGCGGCGGCATCTTCATCAGCGACGCCGCACTGGTCGTCACCGGGAGCGGCACGCTGATCGGCGGCGCGGTGGGCAACACGGCGCAGAACGGCGGCGGGGTCTACAGCATCGGCGAGACGGCCAGCGTGGCCCTCAGCGGCGGCGCGGACGTGACCGGCAACGCGGCTACTGGCAACGGCGGCGGCATCTACAACGACAGCGCCGCGCTGACCATCACCGGGGGCGGCACCACCGTCAGCGGGAACAGCGCGACCGTGCACGGCGGCGGCGTCTTCAACCTGACCGGCTCGGTGCTCCTCACGGCGGGGGCCACCATTGACGGCAACAGCACATCCACCGGCAACGGCGGCGGGCTGTACAACAACGGCGGCCCGGCCACCATCGAGGATGGCGCCGACATGACCGGCAACGACGCCGGGCTGTACGGCGGCGCGATCTACAACCGCGGCGGCGGGCTGGTGACCGTCACCGGGAGCGGCACGCTGATCGGCGGCGCGGCGGGCAATACGGCGGGCGACGCGGGCGGCGGCATCTACAGCTATGGCACGACCAGCGAGCTGATCGTCAGCGGCGGGGCCGACGTGAGCGGGAACAGCGTCGTCGCGGGCAACGGCGGCGGCATCTACAACAACCTGGGGACGCTGACCGTCACCGGGAGCGGCACCACCATCGGCGGCAGCCCCGGCAACGCGGCGTCCGGCCACGGCGGCGGCATCCTCAACGACGCGGGCACGGCCAGCGTCGAGAGCGGCGCGCTCGTGTCCAACAACACGGCGATCTTCGGCGGCGGCATCTTCAACTACGCCGTCGGGGCCACGCTGACGATTCAGAGCGGCGCGGACGTGAGCGGCAACACCGCCACGGCGAACGGCGGCGGCATCTATAACGAGTTCGGCGCGGTCACCGTCACCGGAAGCGGCACGAACATCGGCGGCAGCCCTGGCAACAGCGCGGGCACGCACGGCGGCGGCATCCTCAACGACCGGGGCACGCTGACCATCGAGGGTGGCGCGCTGGTGTCGAACAACGGCGCGACCAACGGCGGCGGCGTGTACAACTACGCCATCACCGAATCGCCCAGCACGGTGCGCGTGCAAACCGGCGCGGACGTGGCCGGCAACACGGCCAGCCACGCGGGCGGCGGCATTTACAACGACAGCGGCGCGGTCTTCGTCGAGGGCGCGGGCACGATCATCGGCGGCCCGACCGGCAACACCGCGACTCACGGCGGCGGCGTGTACAACTTCGGCAGCGGCGCGACCCTCACCGTCAACAACCAGGCGCGCATCGACAACAACGACGCGAGCAACGGCGGCGGGATCCGCAACAACGGCGGCGCGGTGACCGTCGCCCGGAGCACCATCGCCAGCAACACCGCAACCCAAAACGGCGGCGGGATCAACACGACCAACGGCACCCTGTCGGCCATCCAGAGCACGATCAGCGGCAACAGCGCGGCCAACGGCGGCGGCTTGTACAATGATGGCGCCGGGGTGACGGTCGACAACAGCACGATCAGCGGCAACAGCGCGGGCAACGGCGGCGGCATCTACAACAGCAGCGGCGCGGCCACCTTGACCAACGTCACCGTCGCGGGTAACACGGGCAATGGCAGCGGCGTCAACCGGGCCGGCGGCACGGTCACTGTGCGCAACACGATCCTCCACAACGGCGGGACCAACTGCGCGGGGGGCATCACCAACGGCGCGGGCAACCTGCAGTATCCGGGCACGTCCTGCGGAGGCGGCATTCTCTCGCGCGACCCGCTGCTCGGCCCGCTGGCGGACAACAGCGGCGCCACGTTCACCCACCTGCCCGGCGCGGGCAGCCCGGCCATCGACGGCGCGAATAACGCCCACTGCCTGGCCGTCGACCAGCGCGACGTGGTGCGGAGCGACAACGGCAGTTACATCGACGGCGACGGCGACACGATCGGCCAATGCGACGCCGGGTCGGTGGAGGTGGGCGGCTACGTCGCCACGGCGACCTGCGCCGGTGTCACCCAGGTGACGCCCGCCGAATGTGACGCGCTGGTCGCGCTGTACAGCAGCGCCAACGGCGGCGGCTGGACCGAGAGCGCCGGCTGGACGACCGCACCCGGCACCACGCCGGAACCGTGCGGCTGGTTCGGCGTGACGTGCACCGCCAGCGCGCCCCGCCGCGTGATCGCGCTGGAACTGCCCGGCAACGGGCTGAGCGGGAGCATCCCGCCGGAACTGGGCGACCTGTTCGCGCTGGAGACGCTCGACCTGTCCGGCAACGCCCTGATCGGCGGCATCCCGGCCAGCCTGGGCGACCCGGCCAGCCTGATCAGCCTCGACCTGTCCGGCAATGGGCTGGGCGGGACGATCCCCGCCAGCCTGGGCGACCTGTCCGCACTGCGCGTGCTGGCGCTGGGCGACAACCAGATCGGCGGGACGATCCCGTCGCGGTTGGGCAACCTGTCCGCGCTCGAATACCTGGCGCTGGACCGCAACCGGCTGAGCGGGCCCGTCCCGGCCAGCCTGGGCAACCTGTCCGCGCTGCGCACGCTGGCGCTGGATAACAACGCGCTGCAAGGCGATCTGCCGCCCACCCTGGCGAACCTGTCCCTGCTCGGCACGGGCAAGACGCCCTGGGGCACGAGCCACCGGGTCAACCTGCGCTTCAACCGGCTGAGCGCGTCCGACGCGGGCGTGCGCGGCTTCTTCAACCAGAAGAATCCCGGCTGGGCGGGCACGCAGACCGTCCCGCCGGGGGGCATTCGCGCCCGGACGCTCTCCGCGTCGAGCGTGGTCGTCTCGTGGGGGCCGATCGCGTACACCAACCACGGCGGGGGCTACCGGGTGGGCTACAGCACCACGCCCGGCGAGCCGTATACGTTCGGCTGCGAGACGGGCAGCAAATCCGCGCGAAGCTGCCGGATCGATGGGCTGCCGGTCGCGCCGGCCTACTACTTCGCCGTCCAGTCCTTCACGCCCGCCCACGGCGATCAGCAGAACGACCTGCTGAGCGCCTACAGCAACGAAGTCGTGCCCGGCCCCGTGGCCCCGGCGCTGACCAGCCCGGCCAACCGCGCCGTGATGCCGGTCGATGCACCATCGTTCGCGTGGGAAGGCGTCGCCAACGGCAACACCTACGAGTTCCAGCTCGACAACAGCCAGGGCTTCGGCACGCCCGAACAAGCGGCAGTGCGGACCACCACCGGCTTCACGACCGCGCCGCTGCCCGATGGCCGCTATTTCTGGCGCGTGCGCGCCGTCAACGTCAACGGGCAGCCCAGCAGTTGGAGCCAGGCGTGGCAGGTCATCATCGACACCGAAGTCCCCGCCGCGCCGGTTCTCGCCACCCCGCGCGACCGGTCCAACACGCCCGATCACACGCCGCGCCTCAACTGGCGGGCGGTGCCGGGGGCCAGCGTGTACCAGGTGCAAGTCTTCGACAACCCGGCCCTGAGAAACGCACCTCCGACCGAGAATCTCCTGATCGACGCGACCACGCCGCGCGCGTTTTTCGTCGTGCCGGACGCGGACGCGTTGGGCTTCGGCGCGGCGTACTGGCAGGTCCGCGCCCAGGACCACGCCGGGAACTGGGGCCCGTGGAGCGAGGCGAACGCGTTCACCGTCACGCTGCTCAAAGCGCCGACGAACGGGGCTTTCGCGACCAGCGCCGCGCCGGTCTTCCGCTGGGCACGCGAGCCGGGCGCGGCGGCCTACCTGGTCCAGATCGATACCGACGCCGGGTTTGGCGCACCGCGCGCGCGGGAGGCGACCGTCACCGGCACGCGCTACGTGCCCGAACCGCCGCTCGATGACGGGACGTACTACTGGCGCGTCAGCCCGGACGGCGGCGCGACCTGGACGCCCGGCTGGATGCTGACCGTCACGCCCGGCCCGCTGCGCGCGCCCCGGCCCACCGCCCCGGCCAACGGGCTCGTGTCGTACAGCACGACGGTCGAGCTGGCGTGGGACGCGCTGGCGGGGGCGAGCGAGTACCAGGTGCAGATCGACGACCGGAGCAACTTCACCGCGCCGGAACGCGACCTGATGTCCGGCGACACGACCGAAACCCTGGCCGGGCTGGCGGATGGCCGCTATTACTGGCGGGTGCGCGCGTTCAACGGCGAAGGCGTGGCCGGGCAGTGGAGCAGCAAGCGATCCTTCGTGATCAAGACCGACGCGCCGGCGCTGCAATCGCCCGCCGACCGGGCGGGCACGGCGGACACCACGCCCGCGCTGCGCTGGCGCAACCACCAGGGCGCGGCACTCTACCACGCGCGCGTCGCCACCGACGCCGCCTGCACGACCGTCGTACGCGAAGACCCGGCACTCACCATCCGCCGCTACGTGCCCGACCCGGCGCTGCCGGCGGGGCAGTATACGTGGTGCGCGCGCGCGCAGGACGCGCTGGGCACCTGGAGCCCGTGGAGCGCCCCGTTCCGGCTGACGGTCACCGACGCGCCCGCCAAACCGGGCCGCCCGGTGCTGCAAAGCCCGGCTAACGGCGAGGCCACCAACGACACGACGCCTACCTTCACCTGGGACGCCGTGCCGGATGCCGCGTCGTACCAGTTCCAACTCGATGCCAGCCGGCGCTTCGCCGCGCCGATCCGCGATGCCAACCCCGGCGGCACCAGCCACACGCCCGGCGCCGCCCTGCCGGACGGCGCGTACTTCTGGCGCGTCCGGGCGATAAACGCCGATCTCATCGCCGGGGCGTGGAGCGCGCCGCGCCGCGTGATCGTCGACACGCAGCCGCCGGAGGTCCCCGCGCCGAAGCAGCCCGCCGCGGGCAGCAGCACGGCGGACACGACACCGCGCTTCTCGTGGGCGCGGGCGCGCGACGCGCGGCTGTACCACGTGCGCATCGCGAGCAACGCCGCCTGCACGACCGTCGTGCAGGCCATCGACGACGTCCCGCGGCTGGCAGCAATCCCAGAGACGGCGCTGGATTACGGCACGTACTTCTGGTGCGTGCGCGCCGAGGACGCCGCGGGTAACCTGGGCGCTTGGAGCGCCGCGACGCCGTTCCACGTGACGATCCTGAAAGCGCCCAACGACGACGCCAGCGTGCTCGACACGACGCCGACTCTGCGCTGGGCGGCCATCGACGGCGTGAGCAGCTACGACGTGCAGATCGACGATACCGATGTCACGTTTAACAGCCTCGTCGTCGAGGAAACCGTCGCCGGGCGAGCCTACACCGCCGGGCCGCTGGCCTATGGCGAATACTTCTGGCGCGTCAGCGCGGACGGCGGCGCGACCTGGATGCCCGCCCGCCGCCTGATCGTCACGCCGGGACGCCCGGCGCGCCCGCGCCCGGTCGAGCCGGCCAACCGGCTGCTCGCCGCCACCGACGCGCTGACCTTCGGCTGGCAGGCCGCCGCCAACGCCACAACGTACGAGCTGCACATCGACGACGATCCCCGCTTCGGCAGCCCGATCGCGATCGCGGTCGGCCCCAACAGGCTCCAGCAGGCGGCGGCCAGCCTGCCGGAAGGCGTGCTGTACTGGCGGGTGCGCGCCCTCAACGCGTTCGGCGCGCCCGGCCCGTGGAGCGCCCGCCGGACGCTGACCATCGACACGACGCCGCCCGCCGCGCCGGACCCAATCGCGCCGCTGGACAACGCGCGCGTGACCAACCGCCGCCTCAAGCTCGAATGGACGCGCGTAGGCGACGCCGACCGCTACCTGGTCGAGGTCGAGGCCGGTACCGGCACGACCTTCACCCTGCCCCCGGTCGACGCGGGGAGCCGCCCATCCTACCAACTGCCCGAAACGCTCGCCCAGGGGACGTATCACTGGCGCGTCTACGCGGTGGATCGAGCCGGTAACGTGTCCGCGGCGAGCGACCCGCGCCACTTCAGCCTGGTGGCGGGCGTCACGGTGTTGGGCGCGCCAACCGGCGAGAGCGCCATCGCCGCGCCGGGGGCCGGGGCGGAACCCGCGCTGATCCGGATCGAATCCGACGATCCGGCGATCACCGCCAGCGGGACGTGGACCACTCACGCCACCGGCGCCGCCAGCGGCGGGTCCTACCGCTACAGCAGCGGGAGCGCGGGCGACGCGCTGAGCCTGGCCTTCGAGGGGACGCGCGCCGAGGTGATCATCGTGCGCAACCCGGCGCTGGGCGTGCTCGCCGTCGAGCTGGATGGCACCGTGCTGGACCTGATCGACGGCGCGGCCCCCGCCGACGAGTTCGGCGTGCGGATCGCGCTCGAAGGGCTGGCAGCCGAGCCGCACACGCTGCGCGTGCTGGCGTCCGAAGGAACCATCGCCGTGGACGCGTTCGCGGTGGAGGCGCTCGTCGCGCCCGCCGCGTCGCCCACGCCGGTCCCGTTCGCGACGCCGGAAGAGACGATCGCGCCGCCGGACGCGCCCACCGCCACGCCGGGCCTGCCCGATCCCACCGGCACACCGGCCCCGACGGTCGCGCCAACGGAGGAAGCGCCAACCGTGACGCCGACGGAGATACCGACGGAGGCTCCGACCGAGCCGCCCACACCAACGGACACGCCCACCGTCGAGCCGCCGAGCGCCACGCCGACCGCCGAGCCGAGCGCGACGCCTGCGCCCACGGCCACGGCGACACCCGGAGACGAGCCACCGACCGAAGCCCCCGGCGAGACAGTTCCGGACGCGCCGCCCGGCGCCGAGGACCCCGGGGAATCCGACTCGTGATTTCTGCTAACCGGCCTCGAACCGCCCTTGTCATCTAAAAGTGACAGGGCGGCGGGCCGGTTTGCTGAGGCCATGCGAGCCTGTTACAATACGTCATGCAGATCGCCCCGTCAGAGTCTCCGGCGGGGGTTCTTGTGCCAGGGGTCACAGCAGAGCAGATACGCTATGAATGTCTCGAATAGTCGCTTCAGCCGGTCATTTGCTGGCGCCCTGGCGCTATGCGTCGCGGGGCTGATTCTCAGCGCGTGCAGCCAGTCGCTCTCGGAAGCCGAGATCTGGGCCAGCGCGACCGCCCGTGCCCACGAGCGGCAGACGCTCGAAGCCCAGCGCGAGACCATCGGCACGCGCCCGGCGGCGGCCCGCACGTCCACGCCGGTCCCCCCGCCGAACCTGGAAGCGACCGCCGTCGCCCAGATCCGCGACATGCTCACCCTGACGGCGTGGAACTGGACCGACACGCCCACCCCGACGGAAACCGTCACGCCCGACCTCAACGCGACGGCCCAGGCCATGATCTTCGAGAGCTGGACCGTCACCGCCGAAAGCTGGACGGCCACGCCCACGCCCGACCTCGACGCGACGGTCGAGGCCATGGCCGCCGCCGTGCAGAGTGGATCGGCCACGCCCGACTACGACGCGACCGCGCAGGCATTGATGATCCAGCGGCTGACCGAGACGGCGGAAAGCTGGACGACCACGCCCACGCCCGACCTCGACGCGACGATCGACGCGATCGTGCGCGACGCGCTGACGGCGACCGCCGCCAACTGGACGGCCACGCCCACCCCGACGCCCACCGCGACGCCGGGCACTGCCCAGGCCACGCCCACGCCCGACTACGACGCGACCGTCGAGGCGCTGGTGGCGAGCGCGCTCAGCGGCAGCACGACGCCGGTTTTCGCCGCCCCGCCGAGCGCCGCCGCGCTGGCCGCGGGCGCACCCGCCCAGGGGCCGGACGATGCCCCGATCGTGCTGGTGGCCCTGCTCGATCCGCAGTGCGCGGACTGCGTGAATTTCCACACCGCGATCCTGCCGGATCTGCTCAATGCCTACGCGGAGTCGATGCGGGTCGCGTACCGGCTGGTACCGGTGCTGGGCGAGGGCTCGGAGCGGGCGAGCCAGGCGGCGCTGTGCGCTGCCGACCAGGGCCAGTTCTGGCAGATGATGGACGCGCTCGCCGCCGCGCAGTCCGGCGAGACATCCGCGCCCCTCAGCGAGGCCGGCCTGACCGCGCTGGCCGGCGACCTGGACCTGGACGAGGACGCGTTCGCGGCCTGCCTGTCGGACGGCGAGCGCCGCCGGGCCCTCGCGGGGGCGGCGCAGGAAATCGCGGGATTGGGCATTGCCGAGGTGCCGACTTATTTGATCAACGACAATTCGCTGACCGGCGCCGCCACGCTGACCGATTTCGAAGCGGTGATCGACGCGCTGCTGGCCCTGGCCGCGCCGGCCAGCTAGGGCGCGCGGTGCTCACACTAACCTGTCTGGTGGAACGCGTATGAAGACTCGCAAGGATGGAGTACGGCGGGCGGCCTGGATCGCCCTGGCGCTGGTCGCAACCGGCGCCGTTCTGAGCGCCTGCGGCAATCCGAACGTCGATGTGGAGCAGACCGCGACGAAATTCGCCGCGAACGACATGCAAACGCGCACCGCCATCGCCGTACAGCAGACGGCGGTGATCAACACGCCCACGCTCGACTACGACGCCACCGTGCAGGCGATGGTCGCAGCGGTGTTCACCAGCACCGCCGCGGGCGTCACGCCCACCGACCCGCCGACCTTCACACCTGCCGTCACCGATACGCCCACCGAAACCCCGGTGCCCCCTTCGGAAACGCCGACTCCCAATTACGGCGCCACCGCCCGCGCCATGCTGCGCGAGGTGCTCACCCAGACGGCAGTCGGCGCCGGAACGGGCAGCCCCACGCCAGCCGACATGCCCGCGACGCTGGCCGTGGAGAGCCTGACGCCCTCGCCGACGCCGGACCTCGACGCGACGGCGCAGAGCCTGCTGAGCGGCGCGCTGACGGCCACCGCCGCCGTCTGGACCGACACGCCCACCCCCAGGCCGGTGCCGCCGACGGTCCCCACCGCCACGCCAACCAACACGCCGGACCTCGACGCGACCGCCGGGGCGCTGTTCGTCGCGGCTGTGACCGGCACGGCCTCGGCCTGGACCGACACGCCCACGCCGACCGACACGCCGACTCAGACGCCGACCGCCACCATCACGCCGACGCCGACCAATACGCCGGACCTCGGCGCCACGGCGCAGGTGCTCGCCATGCAGGCGCTGACGGCCACCGCCGACGCCTGGACGGACACGCCCACGCCGACCGACACCCCGGCCCCGACCAGCACGCCGACGCCGTCGGACACGCCCCGCCCAGGCGATTCGCCGGTCCCAACGCTGACGGCGTCGCTCACGCTGACGCCATCGCTCACGCCGACGCCGACCAACACGCCGGACCTCGACGCGACGGCGCAGTTCCTCGCCATGCAGGCCCTGACGGCCATGGCCGCCGCCTGGACCGACACGCCCACGCCCACCGAGACGCCGGTCCCGACCAACACGCCGGTGCCCTCGCCGACGTCGCTGCCCACCAACACGCCGCGCGCCACCGAGCCGGAACCGTCCCCCGCCGACGCGACGCCCGCGCCCGCCCAGCCGACCGCGGTGGCGGCCCTGCCCGAAAACCTGGTGACCTACCACGTCACCAACAGCATCCAGATCACCACGCTGGACCCCCAGGCCGCGTCCGACGCGGTGTCGATCACCGCCATCGACCAGCTCTTCCTGGGCCTGACGCGCCTGAACCCGGTCACGCAGGCGATCGAGCCGCAGCTCGCGACCAGTTGGATGGTCAGCGACGACAGCACCGTTTGGACGTTCTTCCTGCGCGATGACGTGCCGTGGGTGCGGTGGAATCCCGTCACGGGCCAGGGCGACGTGTTCCGCAACGTGAACGCCCAGGACGTGGTGTTTGGCATTCAGCGGGCCTGCGATCCGCGCCTGGATTCGTTCTATTCACCGGCCATCACCGGGGTGATCGCCGGCTGCGCCGACCTGCGCGCGCGCCGCCCGGCAGACGTGACGCCCGCCGACTACGACCTGGTGCAAGCCATCGCCATCGACGAGGGGATCGTCCAGGTCACACTGACCGAGCCCGCCGCCCATTTCCTGACCCTGACCGCGATGTGGCTGCTGCGCCCGGTGCCGACCGAGTTCGTGCAGCAGCTCGGCAGCCTGTGGAGCGAGCCGGGCAACCTCGTCACCAACGGGCGTTACGTGCTCGGCGAGTGGCTGCGCGGCGCGCGGCGCGTCTACCTCACCAACCCGTACCTGCCCGCCGACCTGCGCGGCCCCGGCAACATCAACCGGGTCGTGGAGTCGGTCGTGCGCGACACGGGCAGCGCCTTCGCCCGCTACGTGGACGAGGAGATCGACGCGGGGCCGGTGCCGTCGGTCGCGCTCGACCTCGTGCGGAGCGACCCGGCGACCAACAGCCAGCTCCGGCTGACCATCGAGCCGTCGGTGTTCTACCTCGGCATGGCGCACGACCAGCCGCCGTTCGACGATGTGGGCGTGCGGCGCGCGTTTGCGGCGGTCATCGATCGCGCCACGTTCATCGAGGAGAACCTTGCCGGGCGCGGCGTGCCGATGATCCATTTCACCCCGCCGGGCACGTTCGGCGCGCCGCCGATCGACTCGGTCGGCGTGGGCTACGATCCGCGCTATGCCCGCGCCCAACTGGCCGAAGCCGGTTACGTGAACTGCGCCAACCTGCCGGAGGTCGAGATCGTCACGTGGCCGGGCACCACCGCCTGGGCCGAGTTCCTGGTGGACAGCTTCGTGCAGGAGCTGAGCTGCGCCGCCGATCGCTTCACGATCGTCGAGCAGGACTTCTCGGCCCTGATGGACATCCTCGGCCCGGCGGCGGATGCCGAGGACCGGCCCAACATGTGGATGATGGTGCGCAGCCCGGACTATCCCGACGCGCACGACTGGCTCGGCGAGGTGTTGGGCTGCGAGGCGGACAACGCCTTCAACCGCCTGTGCTCCGAGGTGGACGACCTGATCGCGCAGGCTGCCGCCACCAGCGACCCTGACGAGCGCGCCGATCTCTACGCGGACATCGAGGAGCAGTTCTTTGGGCCGGAGGGAGAATTCCCGGTCATCCCGTTGTTCATCCGCGCCGACTACGCGCTGTTCAAGCCGTGGGTGGAGAACCTGGCCGGCACGCTGGTCCCCGCGTCGCAGTACGACTTCATCGAGATCGACGTCGCAGCCCAGCCGGAGATGCCGGTCTATCTCCAGTCGGAAGCCGCCGTGCAGCGCTGCTTCATCCTGGCCCAGCGGGTGGTGAACCTGCGCTCGGCGCCGTCGACCGCCAGCGCCATCCGGGGCACGCTGGAGGATGGGCAGGGTGTCGAGGTCGATGGGCAGACGCGCGGGGCAGATAACTTCATCTGGTGGCGGCTGACCAACGGGCTGTGGGTGCGCTCGGATGTCGTCGTGGCCGACGATACCTGCAACCAGGTCCCGAACGTGGAGCCGTAAGCGGCGCTCAGGGGGAAAACCACGCAATGAAAACCGTTCTCACCCTGCTCTGCGCCTTGACCATCGCCGCAGCCGCCGTGCTCCTCCCGCGCGCCCCCGCCCGCGCCCAGGGTGGGACGGAGCCGATCACCGCCGGCAACGCCGATCAGGTGGCGCTGATCGCCACGCTCGACGCCGGGGCGACGATCTACACGCTGGACGTCGAGTTCAACCCCGCCGGGACGGTGATCGCCACCGCCACCTGGGACCTCACCGACCGCGGCGGCGCGAGCGTCGTCTGGCTGTGGACCCTGGACGATTTCACCAGCTTCGCCAGCCTCACCGACCATCCCTGGCCGGTGATCAGCATGCTCTTCACGCCCAACAGCAACCGGCTGTTCACGGCGGGCATTTCGCTCGAGGATGAGAGCAACCCGATCCGCATGTGGAACGGGCGCACCGGCGACGGCCAGGCCCTGATGGAGGGCCACACCTGGACCGTGCCGGACATGGCGATGCGCAACGACGGCGCGGTGCTCGCCTCGGCCAGTTGGGACCGCACCGTCCGGCTGTGGAACGGCTTCACCGGCGAGGCGCTGACCGCCCTCGAAGGCCACGCCGACGACGTCCAGGACGTGACCTTCAGCTCGATCGGCGCGCTGGCGTCGGCCAGCAGCGATGGGACCGTCTGGATATGGAACTCGGTCAGTGGGTTCGTGATGAACATTCTCATCGGCCACAGCGGCGACGTGAACGCGATCGACTTCGCGCCCGACGGGGATATCCTGGCCTCGGGCAGCCGCGATGCCACCGTGCGGCTGTGGGACGTGGAAACCGGCGAGACGCTGACCACGCTCGAAGCGTCCGCGCCGGTCCGCGACGTGAAGTACAGCCCGGATGGGACCGTGCTGGCCGCGCTGGACGAAGGCGGGCTGATCTGGCTGTGGGATGCCGCCAGCGGGGAGGCATTGAGCGCGCCGCTGCTAGGCGCCGATCCGAATGTGAAGTTCATCTTCAGCCCGGACGGCTCGCTGCTGGTGTCCGCCGCGCCGGACGGCAGAATCCAGCTCTGGGACGTGGCCGGGGCGGCGCTGGCCGCTGTGCTGGACGGCCACGCCGTGGACGCGACCAGCCAGGCTTACACGCTGGCCTTCAACCCGGACGGCTCGCTGCTGGCAACCGGCGGCAGCGATGGCGGCGCCAGGTTGTGGGGCATCCCCTGATTGGCGGCCCGCGCCGCGCCGTACAGCCACCCAGATTTCCCCTCGCGGCAGCGCCCCGCGAACGCGCTGCCCCTGCACAAATGCTCACGAATTGACGCAATCTGTGGACATATCATTTCAGAATCTGTGATAATATAAAGATGAACGTCCATCTTTGAGACTCATTGAGACCACACACTATGATCAAGTCGTCAAGGATGCTCTGGCTCGTGACCGTGTTTTTCTTTCTGATCATGAAGCCACCTGCATCCAGTCTGAATGCATCTCCATCAGATGAGGACGTGTGCCAGCAGATCGTCCTGCAGGCGCTCACGCTCTCAAGCCAGTTGTGCCAGGATACGGGGCGCAACCAGGCTTGCTATGGGCACGTTCAGGTCCAGGCCCAGCCCCAACCCGGCATCACCGATCTGCTCTTCGAGCAGGCGGGAGACATCGTGGACGTGGTGAACCTGCAAACGCTGCGCCTCAGCCCGATGGACCTGGACAGCCAAGCGTGGGGCGTGGCGATGATGCGGCTGCAGGCCAACCTGGCGGAAGACGAGCCGCGCCAGAACGTGACCCTGCTGATGTTCGGCGATGTCGAACTCGAGAATGCGACCGACCAGGAGAACGAGCTGGCCGAAGCCCCGATCTACAACCCGATGCAGGCGTTCTACTTCATGAGCGGCGTGGACGACGCGATGTGCCCCGCCGCGCCCGACAGCGGCCTGCTGATCCAGACGCCGGAAGGCGTGGGCGAGGTCACCTTCCTGATCAACGAGGTCGATATCCAGCTCGGCTCGACGGTCTATTTCCACACCGAAACCGAGGGTGAGCTGACGGTGAGCGTGATCGAAGGCGCGGCGCGCGTGCGGGCGAACGGCGTCGAGAAGAACGTGATGGCCGGGTCTGAGGTGCAGATCCCGCTCGACCTGGAACAGAAGGCGATCCCGCTGGGCGAGCCGAGCCTGGTGAGGGCGTACGACACCAAGAAAATGGAGCCGCTGCCGGTGACGCTGCTGGAACGGCCCGTAGAGGTTCACGAGCCGCTGAGCGAGGAGGCGATCAAGGAACTCAACGAAAACCCGCCGCCGCCGAGCAGCAGCCAACCGCAGCCCACCCGCCGCCCGGCCCCGACCCGTGTCCCGAGCGCCACGCCGACGCCGACCTATACCGCAACGCCCACGCCGACGTACACCTACACGCCGACGTATACCTACACGCCCACCTACACCCACACGCCGACGTACACCTATACCCCCACCTATACCTATACGCCGACGCATACCTACACGCCGACACACACGTACACGCCGACCCGGACGTTCACGCCGCTGCCGACGAACACACCGCTGCCCAGCGACACCTCCCTGCCGAGCAACACGCCCAAGCCGACCGCGCAGCCTACGGCGACCAATACGCCCGCCAACACGCCGACGCCCAGCCGGACACCGCAGCCCACCACCGAGACGGGCACCAGCTTAGACGGGGCGACGAATACCCCGGTGCCACAGCCCACGTCCACCATGGAATCGGCGGGCGTGTACAATCCAACCGCAACCTCGCCGCCGGCAGCCACGCAAACGCCCGGTGTGCTGAGCGTCGCCAGCAGTCTCACGCCGACCCCCCGGCCCCCAACGGCGACACCCAGTCCTGTTGCAGTGCGGCTATCCACAACACCTGTTCAGCTAACACAAAACTCGCCCAGCCCTACCACGACCGAAACCGGCAACCAGGTAACGCCGGACACCGGCATGGTTGCGGATAAGAGGGTGGGCCTTCCCGGTGGCGTTACCGGGTGCGGATGCTGAGCAGGGAGATCACGAAACTGGCAAAGAAGATATGCATTCCCAGCGCGACGAGCACCACGCCAGGAATCAGGCGGCGGAGGGCGATCTGGTAGTCCAACTCGCCGAACGCGGCCTCGGCCCACAGCTCGAACGACGCCCCCACCGCGATCAGACCCAGGATGCCGAACAGCCCACCCGCCAGCAGGCCGGCCCGCAGCGAGAAACGCCGGAACACCAGGCGCGCGAACCGGCTGAGGGGCAAAAACCCGGCGCTGGACGCGAACAGGTGCGCGTAGAGCCAGAAGGTCAGAACCTGGACGCCGACGATGATCGCCACCCCGGACACGAGGAGCGTGTGCACGTCGAAGCCGATGGTGCCCACCGTGCGCGGCCCAGGCAGCAGCCACGCGATGCCCAACAGCCCGGCGATCACCATCGCCAGGCCGGGGTACAGGAATATCCAGTTCGGGCTGAGCAGCAAGAGCAGCTCCAGGTGGCGCCAGCCGTCCTGCCAGGTGCGCAGGTGCGACGCCCGCGACCGGCCATCGCGGTAGTAGACGATCGGAATCTCGACCAGCGACAGGTTGTTGAGCGCCGCCTTGGCGATCATCTCGGTGGCGAACTCCATGCCCGTCGCGCGCAGGTCCAGCGCGGCGATGGCGGCACGATCGAACCCGCGCAGGCCGCAGTGATAATCGCTGAGCCGCGTGCCGAAGAACAGGTTGCCTAGCGCGGTGAGCACGGGCACGCCCAGCCGGCGGTGCAGGCGCGGCATGGCGCCGGGCCGGATTTCGCCCCGGATGCGGGTGCCGGTCACCAGGTGGTGCCCCGCGCGCAGTTCGTCGACGAACGGCGCGATGGCGCGGAAATCGTAGCTGTCGTCGGCATCGCCCATGATCACGTAGGTGCCGCGCGCCGCCGCGATCCCGGCCCGCAGCGCCGCGCCATAGCCGCGCACGGACGTATGCACCACGCGCGCGCCCGCCCGCTCGGCGATGGCCGGCGAGCCGTCGGTGCTGCCGTTGTCGGCAATGATGATCTCACCGGCGAGGCCGCCCTGGGCCAGCGCGTCCTGGGCTTTGCGGATGCACCGCTCGACCGTCTCGGCTTCGTTAAGGCACGGCATGACGATCGACACTTCCGGCGCGTCGAGGGGGGGCAGCGCGGCAGCAGCGCCGGAGGCGGCCATCGGGTCGCCGGCGCTCAACCTATGCGGGAAACCGGTATGCACATTCTGTTCGTGACTCACTACGCGCTGCCCCACCCCGGCGGGATCGAATTCGTGGTCGATCAGCTTGGCCGCCGCATGAGCGCGCGCGGCTGCACGGTGACGGTCATTGCCAGCCGCGCCGGGTTTCGCGCCACCCCGAACGGCGACGGCCCGGTGACCGTCATTCGCGTGCCGGCGCTCAATGTCCTGGAAAAGTACGGGATCCCATACCCGCTGTTTCACCCATTCGGGCTGGCGGCGGCGCTGCGCCGGACCCTGCCCACCGTCGATGTCGTTCACCTGCATGGACTATTATACCAGTCCGGCGCGCTGGCGGCCTGGATTTCGCGGCGGCGGGGGATGCCGGTCGTGCTGACCGAACACGTCGGGCTGGTGCCCTACGCCAACCCGATCGTGACCGCCATCGAGCGGGCGGCGATCGCCACCGTGGGGCGGCTGGTGGCCCGCCACTGCGACCGGATCGCCGTGCTCAACGGGCGAATCGCGCGCGAGATGGCGCGGCTGGCCCGCCCCGGCACGCCGGTCGAGGTGATCGCCAACGGCGTCGATACCGTGCTGTTCGCCCCGGCGCTGCCCGGCGAGCGCGAGCGGCTGCGCGCCAGGTGGGGCCTGGCGCGGCCCACCGCGCTGTTCGTCGGGCGGCTGGTGCCCAAGAAGGGTCTGGAGATCGCCGCCGCCGGGGTGCCGCCCGGCGTCGACCTGGTCGTGTGCGGGCGGGGAACGCCGCCGGACGACCTGCCGCCCGACGCCCGGCTGTTAGGCCAGCTCCCCCAGGCGGCGCTGGCCGAGCTGTATCGCGCGGCGGACGTCTTCGTGCTGCCCTCGGAGGGCGAGGGATTCCCGCTGGCCGTGCAGGAGGCGCTGGCGAGCGGGCTGCCGGTCATCATCAGCGACACCCCCGCCAACCGCGAGTTTCTGGGCGAGGATGCCGCAGTCTTCGCCGAGCGGACGCCCGGCGCCGTGCGCGCCGCGATCTGCGCCCTACTGGACGATCCGGCCCGGCGCGCGGCCCTGGGCGAGGCCGGGCGCCGGCTGGCGCTGGCTGCGTTCGACTGGGATTACACGACGGCGCGCTACCTGGACCTGTACCGCGCCGCCGGCGGCCCATAACCGGAGGAAGGAATCATGCAGACGCTGCGAGTCGGATTCATCGGGGGCGGGTGGGCGACATGCCACCGGCACCTGCCCGCCGCGCGGGCGGACGCGCGCATCACGCCGGTGGGGCTGGTCACGCAGTCGCCGGCCTCGACGTGGTACGCGCCGGCGATGGTCCGGCGGCGGTTTGGGCTGCGGCACATCGGCTTTTCGATAGACGAGCCGTGGCTGGCCGGTGAGGTGGACGCCGTGGTGATCGGCACCCCGCCCGACACCCACTACCGCGTGGTAATGGACGCGCTGCGCCTGGGCAAGCACGTGCTGGTCGAAAAGCCGTTCGCCCTGGCGGCGGATCACGCGGCGGAGATGGCCCGCGCCGCCGAGGAGGCCGGGCTCGTGCTGGCGGTGGTGCACAACTTCCAGTTCGCCCGCGCCACGCAGCGCGCCCGCGCCCTGGTCGCGCGCGGGACCCTGGGCGAGGTGCGGAGCGTCGCCGGGTTCCAGGCGAGCAACCCCGCCCGCCGCCTGCCACCCTGGATCGCGTCGCTGCCGATGGGCCTGTTCACCGACGAAGCGCCCCACCTGCTCTACCTGCTGCGCGAGTTCGCCGGGGCCGCCGCGCCGGAGTCGATCTTCGTCGGGCCGCCCCTGGCCGCGGACGATCCGACTCCGCAGGTGGTCGGCGCGCACTTCGCCGCCGGGGACCGGATCGGGACGCTGAGCATGACCTTCGCCAGCGCCGTGTCGGAATGGCACGTCATCCTGTTCGGCACGCGCCGCACAGCCATCATCGACCTGTTCCGCGATATCCTGGTCGTGCTGCCCGACGACGGGGGCCACGGCTCGCTGGAGGTGCTGCGCACGTCGTGGAGCGCGCTCGCCGGGCACCTGCGCGGGGTGCTCACCTCCGGGATACGGCACGCCACGCGCCAGCTCGACTACGGCAACCGCGAGGTGATGCGGCGCTTTGCGGATGCGGTGCTGACCGGCGCCCCGCTGGACGGAATCAGCGCGCGCGACGGGCTGGCCGTGGTCGAGATGATGGAGGCCTTCCGGGCGGTGGAGCGGGCTTAAAGACCATTCGAGAAGCGCTTTTTTCTCGCTGACAGAGCACTCAAGGGGACGACCCTCGTTTTTTCACCCTTCCCCCTCGTTGGGGAAGGGAAGCGGACCCGAAGGGTTCGCGGGGATGGGGGTTCTCAAACAGTCTTTGAGGCCGCGCGGGCGAGGTCGCCGTCACGCCCCGCGCCGCCGGGCGAGGGTTTCCGCGATCAGCCCGCCGAACGTCACCAGCGCTCCGAGGGCGGTGAACGTCAGCCAGCCCGCCGGGATGCCGAGCAGATCGCACCACAGCAGCCCGACGAGCTGCGCCGTGATGCCCAGCGGCAGCGCCGCGATGACTCGCTCCGGCCAGCCGAGCGCGCGCGGCAGCAGCGCCAGCCCCAGCCCGATACCGGGCGCGACCAGGACTTGAACCGGCGCGACGATCCAGGCCTGGACGGTCGAGCCGGGGGCCAGTTGCCGCAGGGCGACGCCCGCGATCAGCGCAACGGCCAGCAGCCCGTACGCCCACTCAGGGCGCAGCGAGGCGGGTTCGTCGCGCGGGGGAGCCTCGTCCGGGCGCGCCAGCGTGAGCGCCAGCAGCCCCACGCCGCTCCCCAGCGCCGCGCTCACGGCCAGGTCGTGGAGGCCCGGCCCCCCCCAGATCGCGCGGATCGCGCCCAGGACGGCCAGCAGCGTTCCCACGCCCAGGACCGCGCCCGCCGCCAGCCGCGTCCGCCGCGCCCACGGCTCCGCGACGCCCGCCAGCCGCGCCGGTGGAGACAGCGCGGCCAGCGCAATCCCCAGCGCCGCGCAGGTCACGAACAGGTTATCCGCGACGGCGTACCACACGGCATCCGGCGGGCGGCTGCCCACGTCGGCGGCGAAATTGATCGCGCTGGCGAGGATCAGCAGCAAGCCGAGCGCGTTCCAGAGCGTCGCGCCGCGGTCCCACCAATCGCGCAGAAGCTGAAGCGGCGTTTGCATGGCGTCAACTGCCCACCGTGAGAATCTGCGGCGCGTCCACCTTGACGACGTGCTCGTACAGGCCCTCGTCGTTCATGACCTGCAGCCAGCCGGAGAGCACGTAATCGCCGGGCGCGAGCGCGACCTGGTCCTCGAATTCCAGCACGGTGCTCTGCCCTGGGCCCAGCGCCAGGTCCTGGAACGGGCTCTGGTAGAACGCGCCCTGCGGGTCCTGCACGGGCCGCAGCGTGAAGATCACGCGGTAATCGTGCGCCTCGTCGCCGCGATTCGCCAGGGCCAGCGCCACCGCCAGCCGCGCCGAATCGGGCGTGAGTTGCAGCCGGTCCAGCCCCACGTCGCGCAGCGTGACCTCGATCCCCTGTTCGCGCAGCGTCACCGAGCTGGGCACCACCTGGGGGACCGGTTCCTGCAGGGCGTTGAACGTCTCGCGCACCCACACGTCGATCGCGAAGCCGTCGGCGGGCGCCCAGCCGGGGCGCTCCAGGCGGATCACGATGCTCTGCCGGGGGTCCAGGGGGCCGAACGCGACCGGGGGATGCTCGTAGACCGGGCGGGCGTCGGCGGTGCGGGTGATCACGTACCAGACCTCGCCGGTGAGGGTATTGCTCTCGTTGTTGCGCACGCGCGCGTCGATCACGGGGCTGCCGTCCACCTCGTCGAACGTCACGCCCACCACCTCGACGGGCGCCTGCTCGAACGGCAGGCGGCTGAACAGCGCGCCGCCCGCCAGCGTGGCGGCCAGCACCGCCCCGGCGATGAGGATGGCGAGCACGGCGCTACGCATCGATCACCTCGTAGATGACGACCTGCGCGTTGCGAAAGACCTGCTCCAGGCGCGGGTTGGCTTCCATGACGGTGAGCGAGCGGAACGGGCTGGGCACGTCCGGGAACGTCGCCTTGACCATGACGAAGCGCACGCCGCGCCGGTCGATCACCTCGTCCATGTTGTGCAGCCCCAGCATGATCGCGACCGCGTCCTCAGCCAGCGGATTCTCCTGGACGTTGCCGACCAGGACCGGGGTCATCGCCACCAGCAGCGGGCGCTCCAACAGGTGCGCCATCTGGAAGCCGAGAAACGTGCTGACCACGATGACATCGTCCGGCGCGCTGTTCTCCGCCAGCCAATCGACGGCCTGCATGGTTTCGGGCGAGAGCACCTGGTAATAGTCGGACGCCTGGTGCACGCGCACGATCGCGCTCGTGCTCAGCACCACCACCAGCGCCGCCGCCACGCCGATCCGCAGCCAGCCCTCGCGCCAGCGGTAGAGCAGCGCCGCCGCCCCCAGCGCGACCGGCACCGCCAGGAAATAGAGCGCGCGCGTGTAATAGAACTCGACGCCCCACAGCCAGCCCCAGCCCAGCAGGACGCTCACCAGCCCGTACGCGCCGATCAGCACGCGCGCATCGCCCCGGATGCTCCGCGCCAGCAGAAAGCCCGCGAACCCGGCGGCCAGCACCGCCAACGACACCGGCTCGACCACGCGGGCCCAGCCTTCCCAGTTCACGCGGACGGACTCGAAGCGGTCCGGCTGTCCGGCGAGCGCGTCGACCATGCCCGACGCGATGTACCGGTCGACGATCTGCCAGACGACCGGCAGGCCAATGATCGCCGCTGCCGCGCCGACCGGCAGCAGCTTGCCCAGGCTGCGCCGCGGCTGCGCGACCACGTGCGCGATCCCGAACAGGCCCAGCGTCGCGCCCATCCACAGCGTCGTCAGGTGGTGGATCGACGCGGCCCCGGCCAGCACCACCGCCGCCAGGATCAGCCGCCGCCGGTCCGGTTGGCGCCAGTAGGCCAGCCACACCCACCACACCAGCGGCATCACCGCCAGCCCCATCAGGTTGGGATAGCCGGACCAGGCCATCATCTCTGGCTGGCCGGGCAGCACGGCAGCCACGCTGGCCGCCATCAGGGCCGCGTCCGCCCGCCGGAAGATGCTCCACGCCAGCAGGTACACGCCGCCCACCTCGACCAGCGCGAACAGCAGCACGAGCGGCAGCACGTCCATTACCGGGCGCCCGGCCAGCTTCGCCAGCATGGCGAACACCATCGCCGCGCCGGGCTGGGGCGCCCAGTCCGTCTGGCCGAGCTGGAAATAGGGGACCCGGTCGGGCAGCGTGCCGCCATCGAGGTAGAGCTGGGCCTGGAGCACGATCTGGCCGTAGTCCGTGCCGGAGAGGTAGGGCCGCCCCCAATACGCATAGCCGCGCACCAACAGCGCGGCCAGCCCCACCGTCACCAGCGCGGCCCACGCGGTCCAGCCGGGCAGCAGGCGGTCAGTCGAATGAAGGGGAATGCGGGTCACACGCGCCCCAGGGATGTTACACCAGCCGGATCGTCGAGACGTGGAACCCGTTGATCAGCAGGCGATAGACGCCAGGGGGGAAGCCCTCGAGCGGGAAATTGAACAGGAAAAGGCCGTTGGGCGCCACCGGCACATCGACCGTGATCCCGGTGCGCTCCAACTCGATCCGCACGGTTTTGAGCGTGCCAGGGCGGGTGTTGCCGGCAATCGGCAGATACGCCTGGCCGGGGTTCATGGGGTAGATCTTCTCGACGTTCTCGACGAATCCCTGAGTCTGGCCGGCGGGCCGGGGCGCGAGGGTGATGTGCAGGTCGCTGGGATAGACGTTGTATTGGCCGTAGACGTCACCACTCTGCACGGCGAGCGCCGCCAGAATCAGCGTCAGCAGAAGCAGTCTCTTGATCATGGGGTCGAATCCTTCGCGCGCTACCATTACCATTAGTTTATAATCAATGGAGCATTAATACAAGAGGATTCTTTTCCTATTTTCCTCAATGGCGGCGGGCCGGGCTGCCGCAGCAGTTTTTGTATTTGCGCCCGCTGCCACACGGGCACGGGTCGTTGCGGCCCACGTTGGCGAACCGGCGCGCGCGCTCGGCTTCCTCGCGGGCCAGGGCCAGCATGATGTTGGCGGGCGGGCGCCCGGCGCGCAGCTCGGCGGCCATGAACTGCATCGGGCGGTCGATGTGCGTGAAGAATGCCTTGTACCCCGCGCACAGGAAATTCAGGCCCGGCTCGCCGTCCGGCGTGGTCAGCAGGCGGTTCTTGGGACAACCGCCGTTGCACACGAAACGCACCTCGCACTCGCGGCACATGCGCGGCAGCGTGTCGCGCTTGTCCAGGCCGAACTGGCGCTGCTGGTCCGACGCGACGAGATCGGCCAGCGGGATCACGTTCATGTTGCCCAGCTTGTGGCGCGGCTCGACGAAATGGTCGCAGGAATACACGTCGCCGTTGTGTTCCATCGCCAGGGCAAGGCCGCACGTCTCCTCGAACACGCACAGCCCCGGTCGCTGGCCGGACCACGCCGCCAGCGCCACGTCGAAGATTTGCACGAAGACGCGGCCCACGTCGCGTCGGACCCACTCGTCGAACACGCCGGTCAGGAAGCGCCCGTACTGCTCGCCGGTCACCGTGCGCGCCGTGACGGCGGATCCCTCCTGAAAGCCGGTGTCGTTGTCGCGCTCGACGATCGGGATGAACTGGATGAACTGCGCCCCGATCTCGTCGCGCAGAAAGCGGTAGACTTCCAACGGATAGGGCGCGTTGGCCGCGTTTACGCACGTCAGCACGTTGAACTCGACGCGGTGGCGCTTGAGGGCCTCCACGCCGCGCAGCACGCGCTCGAAGGTGGGGCGCCCGCCCTTGTCGCGCCGGTAGGCGTCGTGCAGGTGCGGCGGGCCGTCGATGCTGACGCCGATCAGGAACCCGTTGTCGCGAAAGAACGCCGCCCACTCGTCATCGATCAGGGTGCCGTTGGTTTGCAGCGCGTTCGTGACGCGCATCCCCGGCTTTTTGTGTTTCTGCTGGTAGCCAACCGCCCGCCGGAAGAAGTCGAGGCCCATCAGCGTCGGCTCGCCGCCCTGCCAGGCGAAGGTCACCTCCGGCACGCGCTGCGCCTCGATGTACTGCCGGGTGTACTCTTCCAGCAGGGTGACGGACATGCGAAAGTCGCTGTCAGGATAGAGGCGCTCTTTGGAGAGGAAGTAGCAGTATTCGCAGTCCAGGTTACAGATCGGCCCGCGCGGTTTGACCATGACGTGAAAGGCGGGCGGGCTGGGTCGTTTCGGCATTGTCCCGTCCTTGTCGGTATCGCTGCGTGGGGATTATACCGTAAGGGCGGCGCATCCCACAGTCTCGGTAGTGGTGAACGATTGACTGATAGCGGCTGCTCAACTGCCCCCCATCCCCTGGCCCCTTCCCCCACGCCAAGCGGAGGGAAGGGGAAAAACGTCCTTCCCCACCTTGTGGGGGAAGGATTGAGGATGGGGGGCAAAACAGGCATCAGTCAAGACTTCGCCACTATCCACAGTCCTCACCTGCAACACTCATGCTCATGGGAGAGAAAGAGCAATCGGCACCATCGTAATAAAATGGTCGCTATCATGAAAATTGTGCTACAATAAGTTATGCGCCTTGCCACATAAGGAGAGAAGGTACCATGTTAAGATGGGCTATCATCTTCCTGGTCGTAGCCATTCTCGCTGGCATTCTCGGCTTCGGCGGCGTCGCAGGTACAGCGGCCTCGATCGCCAAAATCCTGTTCGTACTATTCTTGATCTTGTTTGTCGTGTCCCTGATTTTGGGGCGGCGCACCCCCGCGGTATAGACCACGGCGCGGTGTAGCACGTCCACCGGGGACACGCACTTGGCGCTGGCGTGTCCCTGTTGTTATGCATGGCCCGGAACACAAACAGGCCACGCCTCCTCCCACAGGAGCGTGGCCTGTCTGCTGCACGCGCCACCCCTCAGCGCGGCGCCGGATTTGCGAGCGGATCAGCCTTTCACACCGCTGCTGCTCACACTCTGGACGAACCACTTCTGGAACAACAGGAACGTGATCAACACCGGGATCGTCACCATCGCGGCGTACGCCATGATGCTGCCCCACCGGATCGGCAGTTGAGTCTGGAAAAAGTCCATGCCGACCATCAAGGGCCGGAACTCGTCCCCACGCGTGACCATCAGCGGCCACAGGTAGAACGACCAGAACTGCAGGAACTTGAGAATCGCCACCGTCGCGAAGACCGGGCGCGAAAGGGGCACCATCACCTGCCAGTAGATCCGGAACGGCCCGGCGCCGTCCACGTAAGCCGCCTCGTCGAAGTCCTTCGGGATGCCGATGAAAAACTGGTAGAACAGGAAGATCGAAAACGGCTCGGCGATGAACGGCAGGATCTGGACGTGGTAGCTGTTCAGCCAGGTGCCGCCCTCCTGCGCCTGTTGGAGCATGAAATAGACCAGCACCTCAAGCGGCAGCGCGATCACCGCCACCACCAGCGCCTGGAGCAGGTACAGCGCCGGCTCCGGCAGGTTCCGCAGCACTGGCCACTCGCGGAACATCTTGCCCGACGCGCTCCAGACGATCACCCACAGCAGCCCGGTCAGGAGCAGCAGCAGCGCCAACACGATGATGTTCATCGCGTCGCTCATCTGGTTGACCTGCATCAGCAGCGGGACGGCGATCGCCTCCAGCGGGATGATGATCAGCGACACGATGATGCTCAACATGAGCGTCCGGCCCGGCCAGCGCAGCCGCGACAGCGTGAAGGCCGCCATGCTGTTCACGAACAGGCCGCTGATCACCGTGACCAGCGTGATGAACAGCGAGTTGAACGCCAGCCGCCCGAAGCGAACGCTGTCGAACACGTCGCGGATATTCTCCAGCGTGAGTTGCGACGGGTTGGGCAGAAACGCCCGGATGCTCGCCAGGTCGGCGATCACGCGCTCGTTGGGCTTGAAGGCCGCCACCACCATGAACACGATCGGGAACAGGAACAGAAACCCCAGGAACGTCATGAAGCTGTAGGCAATCGTCCGGCGGATGATTTTCACGGCGCGCGCGATGGCCGCCTGTCGCTGAGCCGCGGCCAACTGTTGTTCGTTCAAGGTTTGAGTTGTCATCGTCGCCCCCTACTCAATTGCGCTCTCGGACTTGACCACGGTGCGTTGGATCAGCGACACGATCAACACGATGACAACGAACACCACCGAGATCGCCGACGCATACCCGACTTCGCTCTGGGTCCAGCCGCGGCGGATCGCGTACCAGACCATCGTCGCCGTCGATTCGTTCGGCCCGCCGTCGGGCGTCATCACGTTCACCTGGTCGAACAGGCGGAAGGCCAGGATCGTCGTGGTCAGGACGACGAAGATCATGGTGTTGCGCAGCATCGGCAGCGTGATGAAGCGGAACTGCTGCCAGATGTTGGCCCCGTCGATGGACGACGCTTCGTACAGGTCTTCGGGGATGTCCTGCAGCCCGGCCAGGAAGATGATCATCTGGAAGCCGACGCCCTGCCAGATCGACATGATCATGATGGCGGGCATCGCCATGTCCGGGCTTTGCAGCCAGCGGAAGCCTTCCACCTGCCCAAACGTGACGAACTGGATCATCTCGTTGATCAGGCCGAAGTCGGGGTTGTACAGGAACTTCCAGACCACCGCGATGATGACCATCGCCGTGACCACCGGGCTGAAATACATCGTGCGAAACACGTTGCGGTAGGGCAGTTTTTGGTTCACCACGATCGCTAACAGCAGCGCCAGCCCGGTCTGCACCGGCACGACGACCAGCGCGAAATAAAAATTATTGAGCAGGCCCTTCCAAAAGAGGGGATCTTTGGCAATGATGGCGTAGTGGTTGCCACCGAAAGAAACCTGGCGCGCGATCTCGTATTCGCTGTATTCGCCCAGGCCGATCTCGTCCAGATTGCGCCCGCGCCAGCGGAAGATCAAATCGCCGCGCTCGCAGATCTGCGCGCAGTTCTCCGCACACACAGCATCATCCGGGTCGGTGATGTCGCAGCTAAAGTTGGACTGGCACTGGTTACACGCCGGGGTACGCTCGCGGTACCATCCGACTGCCGGAGCGCGATAGGGCACGACGTCGGGCAGATCGGGCAGCTTGATCGCGTTCACGCTCAGCACCTGGTCGAAATTGCGATACCAGGGATCGAGCCGCGTCGCCACCGAGCCATCGAATCGCTGGTTGGTGGTGCTGAGGTCGATCCCGCGGATGAACGGCCAGATCATGAACAGGACGAGCATCAAGAAAGCCGGGCCGCCCATGAGCATCGCCGTCCAGAACTCACGCCCCTGCCGCCCCCGAAAAGTTCGTTCAAACAGCGCGTGCATAGCCTTGCCTCCGCATGATGTCCGGGGAGGCAGGGACCTCCCCGGACACACTATCTTGACGATGGGCGTTTATTGGGCCAGGTTCTCGATCGCCGAGTCGATGGTATCGACGGCGGCATCCAGCGAAGCCTGGACATCCTCACCCCGCGCGATGGCGTTCATGGCATCTTCCATGCCGGTCTGGATGCCGGCATAGGCCGCAGTCGCCGGGCGCGGCAGCGCCACACCACCGGACAACTGCTGGGAGTAGATGTACATGTCGCCGCCTTCGGCGTACCGCTCATCCTGCTCCAGCACGGTGAGTGACGCGGGAACCGCGCCGTTGGCATCGGTCATCAGCTTGATGCTGGCGGGCTGCATCATGAACTCGATGAACGCCCACGCGCCTTCGGGCACGTCACAGTTGCTGGTGATGCCCCAGTTCCACGAGCCCATGCCGGTCACCGCCCCCGCGCCGAGATCCGGCTGCGGGATCAGGACCAGGTCGTCGCCCAGGGCGTCTTTGTAGGTGTTGTACATCCAGTGGCCGACGTAGCTCAGGGCCACCCGGCCCTCGGTGAAGTCGGCAATCGGATCGACGGGCGTCGCGGTGGTGTAGCCCTGCTCGAACAGCGACTGGAACCACTCGCCAAACGCGACCGCTTCCGGCCCATTCAGCACGCCTTCCGCCGTCTCCATCGTCTCGCGGTCGATCACGTCGCCGCCGAAGCTCTGGACCCACGGGCCGAACGCGTAAGAGAACCACTCGCCGGTAAGCTGGAACTGCAGGTCGAGCACGTAACCACCTTCAGGAACGACACCGGCCAGGGCTTCGATGGCGCTGTTGAATTCATCCAGCGTCCACGTGTCATCGATCCCTTCGGGGATGCGCACGCCGGCCTCTTCCAACATGGCCTTGTTGCCCCAGAGCGCCAGGCCGCTGTCGAACTGGCCCAGGCTCCAGAGCTGGCCGTCGACCGTGCCCTGGTCGATGATCGAGGGCAGCACGTCCGCCAGCAGTTCCTCGCTCGCGTAGTCGTCGAGCGGGATCAGGTCACCGGAGAACACGTAGTCGTAGACAAACGGGCCGTCGAAGTCCAGCACGCAGGGCAGATCGCCCGCCAGCGCGGCGGCCTTCACCTGCTCGGCATAGCTGCCTTCCGGCACTTCCACCGGGACAATCTCGTATTCCATCGATTCCGCGTTGAACTGGTCGATCAATTCGCCCAGCGCGTCGCGCTCACTCCCCTGGCCCGAATGGAACCAGAGCGTGACCTGCTGCTTGCCATCCTGGGCCAATGCCGTCATCGGCATAGCCAGGGCCAACACGAGAACTACGAACACAAACAACTTCACTGATTTCACCGTACTCCTCCATTTGAACACTCGATCAATTTTCGAAACAGGGTTGTCGTTGAATTGGTTTGAGCTTTCGGAACGATGAGCACCCTCCTTTCTCTGTAGGTCGTTCGCTATTGAACACCAACGCGTGGCGCTGATGACTCACACTATGGTTTCATGCGGCGCACCGCGACCCCGGTGGCCGGGGACGCTTTGGGCACGCCCGCGTAGAACACGCCGGCCAGGTGCTCGGACGGCAGGCCGTTTGGTTCGACGGTGTGCGACAGGCACAGCGCATCGCCCGCGTACACGTCGATGAACGGGCCGCGCCACATGACGCGCAGGCGAACCGCCTCCCCGGCCCGGAACGCGTCAAGCTCGCGCAGCGCCACCGGGCTGCCCAGCGCGGGCCGCAGCCCGCCCGGCCCGTCCGAAAAATGGATCGTGCCCAGCATCACCCAGCGCCGCGTGCCCCCGGATCGATCCGGCGCGGTCCACACCGCCAGCCCTTCGAGCATCCCTTCGCGCTGGGGCCCCATGTGCAGGCAGATCCCCGCATACGGCGCGTGAATTGTCGCCTCGATCTGGCCCTCGGCCAGCGTGTCACCCGCCAGGGCGATCAGCGTGTCGAGCCCCAGATCGGCGGGCGGCGCGGCCACGTCCTCGAACAGGGGATCGAGCAGGTCCGCCGCGTAGCCCACCTGCAGCCGCCCACCGGGCAGGGCCCGCAGCGCTTTGGGCGCTGCCACCGACCCGATGTGGCTGTAGCCAAGCTGGTGAGGCAGGACGTTCTGGTAGTAAAACAGGCGGCGCGTGGCTGTCCCGTCGTGATTAATGGAGCGCCCGACGTAATTCGCCATGGCATTGGGCAGGCTCGCCATCAGGGTATTCCCGTGCGGCGGGACGTCGTAGCCGGACAGCATCGCGTCGGACACGAGATAGAAGGTGCCCGTCGCCTGGTGCGGATCGTCGACCGGGTACGGCGTGCCGAAATGGTAGCTGGTCGTGTAGGTGATGTAATGGCGCCCGTCCAGCGCGAAATATTCGGGCACTTCCAGGCACGTCAGCGAATCCGAGACGTAGGCCGGGGGCAGCAGGGTCCAATCCAGCAGATCGCGGCTCGACGCCACGCCGATGCACCCGCCGCCCGTGTCGCCGGCGTCCGCCGCGCGGGCGCACAGAAACGCGTAGAAGCGCTCGTCCGGCGCGTGGTAGAACACGTACGGATCGCGCCACGCCGTTTCGTAGTTGTTGGCCCGCAGCGGATCGGTTTCGTACCACGGGCCGCCCGGCTCCAGGACCGGGTTCTGCCCCAGTTTTTCCCAGTGGATCAGGTCGTCGGACACGGCGAGGCCGATGCGCTGGACGCGGTCGACCATCGCGCCGTAGAACAGGTAGAAGCGCCCGGCGTGCTCGACGACCATGCCGGTCATCAGTGGGCCGTTGTCCCAGGCGGCGCCGGTGCCCCGTTCGAGCACGAGGGGCAGCGTGTCCCAGTGGCGCCAGTCGCGCGTGACGGCGTGGCCGATGGCGGAACACCCTACCTCGGTGCGCTCGCGCTGGAGGTAGAACAGGTGATAGACATCGCCTTGCCGCAGCAGCCAGGTGTCCCACAGGCCCTTCGTCGGATCGGGTGGCATGTACAACAAAATCAACTCATCCTGTAAACATCACCGTGATGGAAACGGTTCCACCACGTGAGAAAAAAACGAAACTATACGGTCGCCCGCTCGACGATCTCCAGCGGCAGCGCCACGCTCGCCGGATCGGGCAGGTCCTTGCGATCGAGCCAATCGAGCATCCAGCGGGCGCCCAACTGCCCGCTGTACACCAGATGCTGGCGCACGGTCGTCAGGTGCATGTAGGTCGCCGCCTGGATGTCGTCGAAGCCGATGACCGCGACATCGTCCGGCACGCGCAGCTTCAGGTCGTCGATGGCCGCCAGCACGCCCAGCGCCAGGGTGTCGATCGACACGAAAATCGCGGTGGGCCGCCGCTCCATGCTGAGAATCTCGCGGGCATTCTGGCGGGCGGCTTCCTGGGTGTGTTCGCCGAAGCGGACCCAGTCATCGACCAGGCGCAGCCCGGCCTGATCGATCGCGCGGCGGAAGCCCTCGTAGCGACGGCGCGTGCTGACGAACCCGAACGGGTTGTCGATCCGGTCACCGACGAAGCCCAGCGTCCGGTGCCCGCGCTCGATCAGGTAGTTCGTCGCCAGCTCGCCCCCCGCCACGTTGTCGATTGTGATCGATGGGTAGTGCGTGATCGCCTGCGTGTCGTCGATCACAATGATCGGCAGGTCCGGGTTGATGCGGCGCGTCTCTTCCTCGGAGAACGGGAGCGACAGCACAATCAGGCCATCGACGCGGTTGCGGGTGAGCAAGGTGTGAAGCTGGCGCCCGACCTGCTCGGGGAAGCGAATGCTGTGGAGCACCAGATCGTAGGCCGACTCGTGAAGCACGTCTTGAATGCCGGTCAGGCGTTCGACGAACGACGGGTAAGTGAAGAAGGGCGTCATGACGCCAATCGTGAAGGTTTTGCCGCCCGAAAGCTGGCGCGCGGCCATGTTGGGGCTGAAGTTCAGTTCGTCTATGGCCGCCAGCACCTTTTGCCGCGTTTCCTCGCGGACCTGGGCGCTGCCGTTCAGCACCCGCGACACTGTGCCAACTCCTACACCGGCCCGCCGGGCCACATCTCGAATCGTTGGTGAGCGCATCAAGAAAACTAACGTAAGCGTGATAGAAATATCAGGCGAAAAAATGGAACCGGTTCCATAAACAGTATATAATCCTTTTTGGCCGCCTGTCAAGCCTGCTGCGCGCGTTCTCCTCAAACCGGGGCGCGGTGAGATGCGGATCGCCGGGCAGTCGTGCAAGCGCGTGGTAACCGCCCGGTGAGCATGGGGCAGCCCGGCCAAAGCAGGGTACAATGAGAACACGCCTGCTGTGGAAAAGGACCGATCTCTTGACCGACAACATCCGCGAGTGTCCCAACTGTGGCGCGTATGTCTTGAGCGAGGACCGGCACTGCCCGCGCTGCGATTTTCCGCTCGACGATCCGCCGCCCCAACCGGCGGCGGCTGAGCCCGCCCCCGAATCGGACGCGTCCCCGCCGGAGCCGCCCGCCGAGGAGCCCGGCAGCGACAGCCCGATCGAGATCGTGGGCGAGATCGACCAGCCGACGACGCGCCTGCCCTGGGCGAAACCCGTCTTCGCCGCCGAACCCGCCGGGCCGGAATCCCCCGGCGAGCGCGAGCCGGCGCCCCCTGAGGAAGAGGAACCGGCGGACGGGCCCGAGGCGCCCGGCGCGACGCGTGCCCATACCGTCCCCTCCGAGCCGGCACCACTCGCGGAGGCGGACGAGCCCGCGCCGCACGACGATCTGACTGACCTGGCCGTGCCCGGCCTGCCCGACGCGACGCGCGCCAACATGCCGCCGCCGCCCCCGGACGTCCCCGATGAACCGGAAGACCGCGCCGGTGACGAGGTCCCAGAAGAAGCCGCGCCGGAGCCTGCCGGCAGCCGTCAAGATTCCGGCCCGGGGGCTGAGCCGGAAACAGAGCCGGAGCCGGAAGCGCCGCCGCAGGACGCGGACACGAACGCCCAGGAACCGGAGCCAGCCGGGCCCGCGGTGGATTTCGCCGCCGAGAAGACCATGCCGCGCCTGACTGAGGACCTCGTGCATCCCGCGGACGAGATGGGCGACGCCGGCCTGGACGACTCCGAGATGCCGACCGCGCAGTTTCGCCAGCACCTCGACGAGCCAGGCATCCCCGACGAGTCGACGCTCGTCCGCGAGTCGCAAGAGGCCGCCGCCACGCCCCGCGTGCCGCCCGCGCCGTACACCCCGCCGCCGGGGCCGGTCCCGCAGCCCATGCCCGCCTACATGCCCGATCCGGGCGTGGCGTATTTGCAGCAGCGGGTCCAGGCGTACGTATACGGCGGCTATCGGCTGCACGTCCACGCGCCGCACGAGGCGACGCTCTCGCAGGGCAAGCAGCTCGGCGTGGGGGGCTGGATGCTGGCGCTGGTGTCGGTGATCGGCTTCCTATGGTACCTGCTGATCGTGTTGGTGAGCGGCTTCAAGCCGGACATGGCCTACCTGGTGCTAGAGGCGGATGGCCGCGTCTACGAAGATGGTCCCGGCGCGGCGCACATCCGCCACCAGCGCGCGCGGGCCGGTCGACGCTGGAGCATCTTCGGGCTGGTGGTGCTGTTCCTGAGCCTGGGGCTGGCGGTGGTGCTGATCGCCGTGGCGGGCATCGTGCTCACCCAGGAGCGCTACCAGGCGGCCCTGCGCGAAGCCTACCCCGCCGTCACGCTGTTCGAGGAACGCTTCAGCGATGCCCAGGCCGATCCGGATGACGTGGAGCTGGCCGAAACCGGCGCGGTGGTCTACGCCGTGCTGGCCGGGCTGGCGCTGCTGGGGCTGTGGGGCGGCGCGACGCTGTTCGTCATCGGGACGGTGCACGCGGGCGCGTACCGGGTCAACGTGCCGCCGCTGCCGGGATACGCCTAACGCCAGCCGCGCTCCCAGAACCACGTGCTGACCGCCTGGATGTCGCTCAGGTGGGCGTCGAAGGTGCGGTTGGCCCCATCCCATCCGAAACACTGCTGGAACCAGTCCAGCGCGGCGGGCAGGCCCATGGCCTGGCCGCTCAGCCCGTGGTCGCCGCCCTCGTAGACGACCAGCCTGACCGTCTTCCCGGCGTTTTGCAGGTGCCCGGCCAGCGCGCGCGACTGGTCCGCCGAGACTTCCTGGTCGGCTTCCCCGTGGAGCAGCAGCAGCGGCGCGTTGATCAGCTCCGGCCAGAACACCGCCGAGCGCGCCTTGAACAGGTCGGGCGCCGTTTCGGGCCGCGTGCCGATCAGCGCCAGATAGGCCGCATACGCGATCTCGGGGCGATCGTTGCGCCACATGAACAGGTCCGCCAGCCCGCCGACCGTCACCGCGGCCTTGATCGCGCCGGTGCCGCGCAGCGTGTCTTCCTTGAGCGCCATGTACGTCACCATACCCCCGCGCGAATAGCCGAGCATCCCGATCCGGCCCATGTCGGCCTCCGGAAACTGCGCCACCAGCGGGATCAGGTTGAGGACGTCGTTCACGTCGCCGTCGCCGAACGTCTCGCTGCCCTCGCTGCCCCCGTTGCCGCGATACTGCGACCCGACCGCGAGGTATCCCGCCTCGACCAGCGGAACCAGTTCGTGCCCGTCCAGCGCGCCCTGGTTCCACGACCCGCCCCGGTTGTAGATGATCACCGGGTACGGCCCCGGCCCGATCGGCAGCCCGAGGTAGCCGATCACGCGCAGGCCGTCGCTCCAATACGCGATCCGGTAATAGCGCGAGTGGCCGGAGTCGTAGAGCAGCTCCATGCCGTCGAGCGCACCGTTGGGGGGCACGTCCACGGCGGCGGGATCGTCCTCGGCGGGCGCGTTGTCCGGCGGCGGCGGCGAGTCGCCCGCGAGCGCCTCGCTCACCGGCAGCCGCGCTACCACGATCCCCGGCCCATATTCCAGGTACCCGGCGGCCACCCAGCCGCGCCGCGCCCCGTCCGCCGTCCGGACCAGCAGCCAGGTCGAGTCCGCGCTGCGCGCCTCGGCGACCAGCGGCGTGCTGGGCGGCAGCACGGCCAGCACGGCGTGATCCCCGCCCGGCCCGGCGCGCAGATTGAGCTCATAGGCGGTCCAGGCATCCGGGCCGCTCTGCGCCGCCGCCGGGCCGACGCTCGCGGCGAAAATCGCGACAGCCATACACACAACCAGGGCAATTCGAACCATACTCGTGGCTCCTCGTGGCACGCGTGATCCGGGATCGACGCGCGGAGAACGAACGACAGGCGCTGTCGTGATCGTGGCCGCCATTATACAGCACATGCCGCCCGCAGGCACTTCCCACCTGACATTATTTCAAATATACTTATAGCATATCTTCAATAATGAAAGAATAGACGCACAGGGAGACATACCATGCTAGCCCATTCACCGATCGCCCCTATGTTACCCGTCGTCAGTTTGGAACGTGCCCGCAGCTTCTACGAGAACAAACTCGGCCTGCCGGTGAACGAGGCCATATCCAGCGAGGAAGCCCTCATGTTTGAGTGTGGATACGGCACCCAGCTCGGCATCTATCGCCGGGCGACGCCCACGCAGGCCGATCACACGGCAGTGATCTGGATCGTCGATGATATCGAGGAGGCGGTGCGCGAGCTGAATGCCAGAGGCATCGAATTCGAGCACTACGATCTACCGGGACTCAAAACCAACCGGCAGGGGATTGCCGACGTAGCCAACGAACGGGCCGCGTGGTTCAAAGACCCCGAAGGCAACTTCCTGGGAATCGTCCAGTTCGTAGGGTAACACCGCGCCGGGGCGGGCCAACGCGCTCGCCCCGGCAAACACCCTCCAGGGAGAAGGTGCCTTACTCGTACATGTTGTAGTTGACGATGTGCGTGTTGACCGGCGGCAGGCCGTCGAACACCCACGCGCACACGTTCCCCTGGCCGTCCATGTGGATGTGCAGCGAGAATTCGCCCGAAATCAGCGCGTAGAGCTGCACGTTCCCCGCCTCCTCGATCAGCACGTTCTGCCCCTGCGGCGGCTCGGCGACATACGGCGCGAGGTCCGGCCCGGTCACGTCCAGCAGGAAGTGCCCGTCGCTGGCCCCGTCGACCCCGTAGACGTGCAGCGCCGGCGTGCCGTCCGGCCCCGTCCGCTGGTAGATCGCCGCCTTCAGGTCGCAGTAGCCCCAGTTCAGCCGGTCGTCGGGCGGCTGCGCCGGCTCGCCCGGAGCCTGCGCTCCGAAGAACGGCAGGCCGGGGATCTCGCCCTTGAACCTGGCGATGAGGATCTCGGCGGGCAGCAGGTCCGTGGGCGGATTGAAGTACTCGACCGTGATCGGGTTATAGCGTGGCGCCGGATCCCACGTGATAGAGTCAGAATTGAACCCAAGATCAGAAGGGCGCATGCCGATGGGCACCTGCGCATATATGTCTTCCCAGTAAATCACGTTGCCCGCCCCATCGAATGCGCGCAACCCGATCCGTTCTACCGGTCCCATGACGGGTTCAATGAAAGTGGTTAAGTTTGCAGCGTTGTCGCCAATGCCGTTTACGGTGAATCCCGTACGGTCCATGGTGAACGACTTATAGCGGAACTCGCAGCCGGACGCGAGCAAGACCATGACCAACCCAACCAACACAAGACTCCATGTCGAGCGGCCCCGAAAAAACATCTTAGCCATCCTTTTGAATAGAGGAATTCGCCAAACGGCGAAAACGGATTCAGTGGACATCCGCCAGATGCCCTACAGCCGGGTGCGCGAATCACACCCGGCTGGTCACTCCTCATATTACACCAGGGCGAGCGCATCGGCCCTCCCCGGCAAACACCCTCCAGGGAGAAGGTGCTTTACTGGACCATGTTGTAGTTGACGATGTGCGTGTTGACCGGCGGCAGGCCGTCGAACACCCACGCGCACACGTTCCCCTGATCGTCCATGTGGATGTGCAGCGAGAACTCGCCCGAGATCAGCGCGTAGAGCTGCACGTTCCCCGCCTCCTCGATCAGCACGTTCTGCCCCTGCGGCGGCTCGGCGACGTACGGCGCGAGGTCCGGCCCGGTCACGTCCAGCAGGAAGTGCCCGTCGCTGGCCCCGTCGACCCCGTAGACGTGCAGCGCCGGCGTGCCATCCGGCCCCGTCCGCTGGTAGATCGCCGCCTTCAGGTCGCAGTAGCCCCAGTTCAGCCGGTCGTCGGGCGCGGTGGAAGGCGAGCCGCTCAGCGTGATGGCGATGTTGTCCAGCACAATCGCGAGCGGCAGAGCAAACATATCCGGATCGCGCACCTCATCCCGAAGACGCACCATCTCCATGCTGATGACGAACTTATCGAATAACCCTTCGTACCTGAACGTTTCGAAAGCTGGCGTGCTGACCCCCGTGAGCATCATGACGGCGGTCAATTGCGCCGAGTGTACCACCGCACCTTGATGGTAGAACGTCACGGTCGTCGCCTGAAAGGGAAAGGCAACGTAGTCGAACGCGATCGCGGATGCGCTCGGGTTGGTCGTGACGGTCAGTGATGCGGACTCCGCGATCCACGTCGTGGCGAGGACGTTACCCGTAGGGCCGCCGCTCTCCACTTCGGAGATCATGATCCCTGCGCTGGCCTGGAAGTTCACACCCGGCTCGCTGATCCCCGAGAGGGGCGTGCCGTGCGGGTACTGCTCGAAATCGATGAAGATGGATTCGGCAGACGCCGAACCGAACGTTGCCAGCAGGCTAATCACGATGGCGAAAGCTACGATGGCCGATACTGCATGGCGAGAGAACATGGTCACCCCCAAATACATAAAACGCGAACAAGCAGCTTCATTATAAGTTGACCCAGTCTCTACAGTCAATTAATTTTTAATTAATTTTTGGAGATCGTGCAATTGGGGTGAATCACAGGGGGCGCGCCCTGCGGCCCGCCCCGGCTGCCCCGTTCTCGCGCTGTCGTTTGCGCGATCGCCTCGCAATCAACCCGCGATCAACCGACGTCGATCACCTGCCCGCCGGTCATCTTCACCAGGTCGTCCGGCGTCAGCTCGAAGACCGCGCGCGGCGTGCCTGCCGCCGCCCAGATCGTGTCGTACTGCAACAGGTCCTGGTCGATGAACGTCGCCAGCGGCTCGCTGTGGCCGACCGGCGGCACGCCGCCGATCACGAACCCGGTGCGCGCGCGGACGTAATCGGCGTCCGGCTTGTCGACCGGCTCGCCCAGCAGCGCGGCGACGGTCTGCGTGTTGACGCGATTGGGCCCGCTGGCGACGACCAGAACGGGCTGATCGGTCTGGCGCCCCTTGAAGACCAGCGACTTGACGATCTGCTCGACCGTGCAGCCGATGGCCTGGGCCGCTTCGACCGCCGTGCGCGTCGAGTCCGGCAGCTCGACCACGGTGAACGCGCCGAATCCCAGCGCGGCCAGGGCATCCTGCACCCGCTGGGCGCTGGAACTGAGTGAATTGGACATGAGTCTCTCCTTTCGGACATGAAACCACACGCAAGTAAATGAGTAATTCATAGAACAAAAATGAATATGTGCAGATTGACTTATGATCAGATGCTCATGTATACTCTATATTAACTGTTCAAGTCTTTGCCAGGGACCTATTCGTGCACATGCGCATTCGAATTCGCTTTGCAGTCTCCCTGTTCGTCACGTTCACCATCATCCTGGGGCTCTATTCCGCTTTCCGGTGGACGGCGCAGGCCGCCAAAACCGACGCTCCCGTTATCCACTCCGAATTCCAACCGGCCCTGCAAGCCACGTTCACACCTTCGAGCACCGCGCGTCCATCGTACACGCCCACGGCCACCCCAACGCCGGACTGCGCCCTGCTCGCCCTCGTCGATGCCGGCCTGGAGGGGAACAGGCTCGTGATTCGCGTCCGCAACGACAACGCGCTGGCGCCGGTGTTCCTCACCCGCGCCGCCGTCCCCTGGCACAAGCACACCCTGTTCCCCGGCATGTACGCGGCCCGGATGCGCTTCGCGGGCTGGAACTCGTTCTGGGACGGGATCGACCTGACGCCCGGCACCGACCTCGACAACACCGCGCCGGGGTGGATCGATGATTGGCGCCTTCGCGTGGTCGACGCCGGCACCACCGCCCCCTGGCAGATCGAGTTCCTCAACGGCCCACCGGACCTGAGCGCGTATTATACGCTCCACGACTTCACCGGCACCACGCTGTATTTCGGCACGGAATGGAACGGGGGCAATCAGAACTGCTCTATCGCGCTCACGCTCCTCGCGCCCACGCCGCCCATGCTCACCGCAACGCCGACCTCCGTGCCCTCGTGCGACGATTTCGCGTTTCAGTTCCAGTCGTTCGATACCGATGCCGTCGTGCGCGCAGTGTTCACCAACCAGAGCCCGGAGATCGTCCAGATCACAGGCTTCACCGGCAACTGGAACACCACCGGCCTGCCCCCCATCGCGCTGGATTTCGTGTCGGTGGGCATCGCGATCCCGTTCCACCAGTCGAACGTCACCATCTGGGATGGCGAGGGCTCCACGCCGCCCGTCAGCGCATCCGCCTCCGGCGGCGCTCCTGGCTGGTACACCGTCGCTTCAGTCCTGCCCGGACACGCCGTTTTCGTCTGGTTCGACTTCGACGGCGTCACGACTCCGCTCGGTGACCAGGGCTACGTCGCGGGCGATATGGCCGGCACGTCGCTCACGGTCGAGGATCGCTGTACCCTCGCCCTCGATACGGCGAGCGAGCCCCATTCCACGTTCACCCCGACCGCCACCCACACGCCGACGCCAACGCCCAGCAAGACGCCCACGCCAACGGCTACCAACACGGCCACGCGAACGCCGGACCCGTTTTACACGCCGTCGGGCTGCGTGATCGTCGGCCCCGGACTGGTCGTCTGCATGACCGACTAGATCAGGCTGCGGATATACGGCAGCGCGTGGCGCAGCGCGCGCTCGCGGTGGGTGACGAAGCGCATCTTCTCCGCCGGCGGCAGATGATACACCTCGCCCAGCAGCCGGCCCCAGTCCGGCACGTAGAAGATCGACTCGAACGGGAAGCCCTCGATCCGCAGCGGGTCGGCCTCGGGCAAAATCTCGCCGCGCAGCGTGCCGTCGAACAGCGCGATCGGGCGGCCCACCTGCCCCACGGCGAACACCGTGCGGAACTGTGCCCCGCGCTCGCCGGGTGGAACGTGCGCCATCCGCGCCAGGCAGGTGTCGAGGATCTCCTGGTCGGTCATGCGCCGCCCGATCCAGCGCCGGACGTGAATCCCCGGCTCGCCGCCCAGCGCGTCGATCTCGACGCCGGTGTCGTCGCCCAGCACGATCACGTCCGGATCGCCCAGGCGTTCCACGTAGGCCGCTGCTTTGGCGGCGGCGTTGGCTTCCAGGCTGTCGCCGTTCTCCGGCACATCGAGCGCCAGCCCGATCTCGTGCGGTGCGACGATCTCCAGCCCCAGGACCGCGACGATCTTGCGGAGCTCCATCACCTTCCCCGGGTTACCGGTCGCATAGAGTAGTGTCATCATAACCCCATAATGATGCGTGCCAGCGAGAAATAGATATACAGGCCCGTCACGTCGACCAGCGTGCTCATCACCGGGCCGGAAACAACCGTCGGGTCGATGCGCAGCCGCGTCGCCACCAGCGGCAGAAGCGATCCCAGGATGTTGGCCCACAGGATGATCGTCAGCAGGGTGACGCCAACCGTGACCGACAGCTCGATCGACGATCCCCACGTCAAGGCGCGGATCAGCCCGAGCACGCCCATCGCCGCCCCCAGCAGAAAGCCGACCCGCGTTTCGTGCCACAGCGCCTTGAGGCCGTCCCCCAGGCGGACATCGCCCACTGCCAGCGCGCGAATGATCGTGCTGGTCGTCTGCGAGCCGGAGTTGCCGCCCGTGCCGATGAGCAGCGGTACGAAGAACGACAGCGCGACGACCGTCGCCAGCTCGTCCTCGAAATGGCGCAGGACGGTCCCGGTCAGGCTGTCGGTCACGAACAGCAGCACCAGCCAGCTAATGCGCTTGCGCATGACCCACTGCACCGAGCTGTCGAGGTACGAGCGCTCCAACGGCGACGCGCCGCCGAAACGCTGGATGTCCTCGGTCGCTTCCTCGACCAGCACGTCCACCACGTCATCGATCGTCACGACGCCCACCAGCACATTGTCGGTATCGACCACCGGCAGCGCCAGCAGGTCATAGTGCGACATCAGCCGGGCGCATTCCTCCTGATCGACGCCGACCGTCACCGAGATCACGTCCGGATCCATGATCGTCGCGATCAACGTTGCCGGGTCGGCCACGACGAGCTGGCGCAGGCTCACCACGCCGCACAGCTTGCCGCGCGCGTCCACCACGAAGAGATAATAGATCGATTCGGTTTCCGGCTGCCACTCGCGAATGGCGCGAATGGCGTCGGCGGCGGTCATGTGCCGGCGCAGTGCCAGATAGTCGGACGTCATCAGGCCGCCCGCGCTGTCGTCCGGGTGGAGCAGCAGCGGGCGAACCTCGTCGGGATCGTCCAGCCCGGCCAGCACCGCCTCGGCCTGGTGCGGCGCCAGATCGCCCAGCAGGTCGGCGGCTTCGTCCGGCTCCATCTCGTCGACGATCTCGATCAGGGTTTGAGTCGACAAATCGGCCACCAACTCGGCCACTTCGGCCTCGTCCAGTTTTTCGAGGATGTCGGCGGAGGTTTCGGGGGTCAGCTCTGGCAACAGCGCACGTTGGTCGCGATCGCCTAGATCGGCGAACACATTGGCTTGATCGGGCGCGCGAAGCCCGGCAATGATCGACGCAGCGCCGGCCAGATCGTCGCGTTCGAGTGCCGCGCGCAGGCGCAGCAAGATGGCATCGAGGATGGGGGTTTCCATGACAACGCCTCCGTGATGGTGGGCCCTCGCGGAGGCGCGCAGAGAGGGCGGTCCGGAGAGCCTACGTTATCCGATTGGTTGGGGTCGCCTGGGCCGCTGCGCCCAGGTCAGATAAGTGAATGTCGCTTTCCATCGCTCATCTCTACCAAATGGGTGGAACCGCGGCTATTTTCGATCCAAATGCGCCGGTTGTCAACGGCGTTTCGAGGGGAGCGCGCCCAAAAGCATCCGGCCCGCACGGGCGGGGGCGCCGTACAGGCCGGAGCGGAGCATTCACGTTGGCGAGGGGTGGGTCAGCCCTGCGGCTCCCAGCGGAAGAAGCGCACCGCCAGCACCGCGCTCGCCACCAGCCACCCGACCATCACCACCAGGTTGGTCGTCATGCTGAAGTACGAACCGGCGTCGAGCAGCGTCTTGCGCAGCGCGTCGCCCAGGTAGGTCAGCGGGATCACGTCGACCAGCGGGCGAATCCAGTCCGGCATCATCTCGATCGGGAAGAAGATGCCCGACAGGAACATGAAGATGAAGTAGGGCAGCGACACGAGGCTCTCGACCGCTTCTTCGGTCTTCGCCAGGCCGGAGAGGAAGTACCCCAGGACGATGAACATGGTCGCGCCCAGCAGCACCACCCCGGCAGTCGCCGGGAGCCGGCTGGCCTCGATGTGCACGTCGAACAGGATCGCGCCCAGGGCCAGCAGCACCACCGTCTGGACGAACGCGACCGTCAGCCGGAACAACACCTGCGAGGCGAGCATGGTCGTCTTGCTGAGCGGGGTGGCGCCCATGCGGCGCAGCACCTGCTTCTCGCGCAGGCTGACCAGCGGCCCGGCGGTCGCCATCAGGCCCAACTGCATCAGGCTCATGCCGATCACCCCCGGCAGCAGGTAGTCGATGCTGCGCAGGTCGTCGGCGGTCACCTGCCGGGTCCGGACCGTCATCGCGGGCGCGATCCCGGTGATGCCCTCGTTCATGCCCGCCACGACCTTATCGACGATGTTCAACACGATCTGCGCCGAGCTTTGATTCGCCGCGTCATAGACCACTTCGAGCACGGCCTGGTCGGGATCGGGCGCCGATCCCGCCGTGCGCACCTGCGACGCGTACCGGCCCAGGATGGCGCCCGTCCCCTCGGGGATGATGATCACCGCCGAACGGTCGCCATCTTCGAGCGCGGCCAGCTCGTCCTCGCGGCTGCCAATGCTCACGTCAAACGCATCGATCCCCTCGAAGCCGTCGATGAGCTGCTGGCTGGCCGCGCCGTCCTCGTTGACGATCCCCAGGTCGAAGCTGATATCACCCTCGTTGGAGAAGATGATCCCGAAGATGACGATGAAGATGATCGGGAAGGCCAGCGTCCAAAACAGCGCGCTGATGTCGCGCCGGAACTCGCGCACGGTGGCAATATAGAGATGGATAAACGAACGCATTGTCTAGTTCTCCCCTGGTTCAGTCCCGAATACGGCGGCCTGTGAGCTTGAGGAACACGTCTTCGAGCGTGGCGCTGCGCACCCGCAGATCGTCGAAGTGCAGGTGCCCGGCGCGCGCCGCCGCCAGCAGCGCCTCCATGGTGCGCGGCGTGTCGAGCGAATAGAGCGTCACCAGCCCGCCGTCGCGCTTGGCGTCTTTCACGCCCGCCAGCCCGTTCAGCAAGTCCAGCGATGCGCTGTTTCGATCCTCAAACTCGATCGCCGTGGTTTCGAAGTGCTGCTCGATCAGGTCGTGCGGCGTGTCGAGCGCGATGATCGCGCCGCCGTCCATCACCGCCACCCGGTCGCACAGCGTCTGGGCTTCTTCCATGTAGTGCGTGGTCAGCATCACGGTCTTGCCGCGCCCCTTCAGGTCCTTGACGATGCCCCAGATCTGGCGGCGCGACTGGGGATCGAGGCCGGTCGTCGGCTCGTCGAGGAAGACCAGGTCCGGATCGTTGACGAGGGCCAGGGCCAGCGACAGCCGCTGGCGCTGCCCGCCGGAGAGATCCTTGCTGCGCGTGTTGCGCTTGTCTTCCAGGCTGACCAGCCCGATCAGCTCGTCGGGCGGGACGGCGCGGCGGTAGAACGAGCCGAACAGCCGCAGCAGTTCGGCCACCGTGTGCAGCGGGTACAGGCCGGTCGTCTGGAGCTGGATGCCGATCTGTTCCTTGATCCCGTTGCCGTTGGTGACGTGCGAGTTGCCGAGCACCGCGATCTCGCCGCCGTCCGGCTCGCGCAGCCCTTCGATACACTCGACGGTGGTCGTCTTGCCGGCGCCGTTGGGGCCGAGCAGGCCAAAGACCTCGCCCTCGCGCACCTCGAAACTGATCCCGTCCACTGCCGGAACGCCTTGATACGTCTTGCGCAGGTTCGATACGGTAATTGCAGGCATCGAGTCAACGTCCTTTTGTGCTTGTCTTCCGGGGAAACCGTTCAACGGCTCGCCGCCTGGACGTGCAGGCGCGAGCGACCGCTTGACTGGGGTCCATACACCTATACGCAGAACCGGCCCAAAGGTCGCACCGATTCGCGGGAAATGCCCCGGCGGGCGCGATCAAAAAACGCGCCGGAGCGCGTCGGTTGGCGGCGGCACGGACCTATTCGGCCACCGGGAGCGCGTCACACGCGCCCTCGGTTTCGAACCACTGCCCGTTGTTGATCACCCAGACCTGCTGCGCGTTGGCCCGCTGGACGTGGTACCACGTGGATGCCTCGTTGCGCCCGATGACGGTCACCGTCTCGCCGACCTCGAACTTGCCCAGCCGGGTCGCGCCGGTAGTGGGGCCGGACCGGTAATTCAACTGCGACACGAGCACCCGCCCGGTGCAGCTTCCATCCCCGCCGGTCGGCGCGCTCACCAGGCCGGACGCCTCGATCTGGATCGCGGCGGGCGCGCTCGGCAGGTTGCCGTTGAACGCCACCACTTCCAGCCGGTAGCTGCCCGCGCGCGGCGGCTGCCAGCTCAGGATCGCGCTGGTCGGGCCGGACTGCTCCGGCGGCATGGCGATCGTGCTCGCCACGCGGCCCTCGACGTTCAACTGGAAGCGGGTGGCGGTCGAGTCGGTTTCGACGGTCAGGTTCAGCCGCTGGTTGACCGGGACGACCGCGCCATCCCCCGGCTCGACGATGCGCACCGACGGCGCGCTGCCGGTCAGCACGTCGGGCGAAGCGACCGCGCCGCCAGCGTCCGACACGGGCGTGCCGACGTCCTCGCTGAAGCTCAGGGTGCAGGCCAGCAGCGCCAGCGCCATGCACGCCAGGACGATCCCCAAATGACGGTTGGTCATGGGCATAGCTCATCCATTCGTCGATGGGCCGAGTCTAACAAAACCGGGCGCGCCGGGCGAAAAGGGGCGCTCAGGGCACGCCCCACAGCCGCACGGTGCCATCCGCGCCGCCCGACGCCAGCCAGCGGCCATCCGCGCTGAACGCCACGCTCTTGGCCTCGTTCGCGTGGCCGGTGAGCGTCGCCAGCGGGGCATCACTGCCCACCGCCCACAGCCGGACCACGCCCTCGTTGCTGGCGCTGGCGATCACGTTGCCGTCCGGGGTGAACGCGATCCCGTCCACCTGGTAATCGCTGCCGTGATCGAACGTGGCCTGAAGCTCGCCGCCGCCGTTCCACACCCAGACGACCTCGTTGCCCTCACACAGCGCCTGCTGGCCGCTGGCCGCGAGCCGCCCCCGGTTGGCGCTGATCGCCAGCGTGTCGACCCAGGCGCTCGTCCCGCCGAAGGTCCGGTGCAGCTCGCCGCTGTTCACGTTGTACGCCTCGACGGCCCCGCCGCCCAGGTCGCACGACTGCCCCAGCGTGGACGCGGCGACCATGTCGTTGTCGGTCATCGCCACGCCGCTGACCACGCCGAACGTCTCGATGCCAGCGACGCGGCTGCCGCTGGCGATGTCCCACACCGCGACCAGCCCCTGCAGCCCGCCGGCAGCGTCCGGATTCACGCCGCCGGACACCAGCCGCGCGCCGTCCGGGCTGAAGGCGATGTGATACACTTCCGCCCCGTGATCGAGCGTGCGCATCTCGGCGCCGCTGTTCGCGTCCCACAGGCGCACGGTGCCATCCCAACTGCCGGACGCCACCAGCGCGCCATCCGGGCTGAAGGCGACCGTCACCACGCGGTCCACGTGGCCGATCAAGACCAGCCGCTCGGCGCCGGTTGCCGTGTCCCACACGCGCACCGTGCCATCCCAACTGGCCGACGCCAGCAGGTTGTTCCCGCCAAAGGCCAGCCCTTCGACCGTCCCGGCGTGTCCCTGCAATGTGGCCAGCCCGGTGACGGCCCCCGCGTTGCCCGGCTCGATGACCGCGGACGCGGCGGGTATGCTCTGGGCCGCGGACGGCGCCGATTCGCCCAGGGGAGCGGCCTCACCAGCCGGGGGCGCGCCCTGCCCGTCGGCTTCCGCCAGCGGGACCGCCTCTTCGGCGGGCGGCGGCGCGTCGGTTGGGGCCGGCGGCGGCGCGTCAGTCGGAGCGGGCGGCGGCGCGACGTCCTGTTGCGGCGCTATGGCCGCGGCCTGGGGCGGCTCGTCAGCGCCGGGCGGCGGCTGTTGGAGCGCCTGGGGGCCGGGGTTCACCGTGATATCGATGTACGCTTGGTTGTTGAGTTCGTTGCTCTCCAGGATGGTGTTGTCCGGGTCGGCGGTCACCAGCAGGCGCACGATGCCCGGCGTGTTGAACGTCACCTGCAGGCCGCTGCTCGGCACGCGGAACGTCTGGCCGGGGTTGAGGCCGGGGACGTCGTAATACTCGATCTGCCCCGACGGGCGGGCGACGGCGATCCGGAACTGCCCGGTCGGCTGGCCGCCATTGTTGCGAATCTCGATGATGTACGTCGCCTGGGCGGTGCCGTCCGCGCCAAGCTGGATCTCCGAGACGCCTTCGAGCAGGCTGAACTGGAGATCGGGCAGCGTGGGCGTGGCGGTGGTGCCCGGCTGCGTCGGGATCGGCGTCTCGCTGGGCACGGGCGTCGGCGAGGCGGGGATCGCCGCCGGGCTGATCGCGCTGCAGTCGCCGAGCGTGGTGCTGTACGCCGCGCTGATCCAGCCGACCTGGCCGCCCCACATCACCTGCCACCAGCGGCCATCGGGCCGGTCGGCATAGCCGGTGATCGGCGGTTCCTGCCCGGCGGAGAAGGCCGAGATCCGGTCGTAGTTGGTCCCCGGCCCGGTGCGGAAGTTCAGGCCGGTGTTGATGCGCGCGCGGCACTGCGGGTTGTAGACGGTGGCGGTGGGCGCTGCCTGCGTGACGCCGGGCTGCCCCCCGCTGCCGGGATCGAGCGGATCGGTGATGGTGACGCTGCGCTGCGCCGGATCGCTCACCACGTTGTTGCTGTACGCGCGCACGCCCAGCGTGATGCTGCCGGCCTGCTGCGGCGTGTAATCGAGCACCACGTCGAGCGTCGTCGGGCTGACCGCGTCGGCGGGCGGCTGGCTGGCGACACGCACGCCGTTGACCAACAGCTCGACCAGTGTCACGCCCGACCCGCCGGTCGCCTGGGCCTTGACGGCGATGGTCTGCCCCTTGTTGAAGGTCGCGCCTTCGGCAGGCTCCAGGATCGTCACCGTGGGGCGCTCGAAGGTGGGTATCGGCGCGGTGGTCGGCGAAACATCGCTCTGGCGGGCGAGGTTGCAGGCCAGCGCGGCCAGCACCAGCGCCACAATGACCAACGCGGTCCGTGAATGAGCAGTTCGGTTCTGCATGTTAGCGCGCTCCTGGCTCGCTGTGATGCACGTGGTCTAATCTGGATTGTAATGCAACTTGGGGGGCGCGCAAACGAACGCGGGCAAGACGCCGACCGGCAGCAGGGGAACCGGTGGGCTGCCGAAAAACAACCAGCCCCCGGCTCGTTCGGGGGCTGCGTGGAAGCTCATCACCGGGGCGAGGCGATCAGTCGATCGGCTCTTTGTAGATGATGTAACGCCCCATGTCGTCGCCCTTGGCGATGCAGGTGGAGATGTCGACTTTGAACTCGTGCCCGCCGGACACCCAGCGCAGGCCCTCTTGCAGCAGGCCCTGGCCGACGAAGCACACCGGGCGATCCGACTTGCGATTCCAGCACATCGGGCACCGCTCCAGCGTGTAAATGTATTTGTCGCCTTCGTCGTGCACGTTGGAGATCTGATCGGAGAACTGGGTGAAGATGTTCGCCATGGCGGGCAGGCCGATCTTGAGCTTGGCCGCCAGCGGCAGCACCTTGAAGGCCAGGTCGCCCACCCCGGCCAGCGCGCCGAATCCGCGCAGCGCATCGGCGAACGTCGCCCGGCCCGCCCGCAGTGCCAGGCCGCGGCCACCACGCGGCCCGTACATCTCTTCCAGCGCGGCACACAGCGCGGTAAAGTATGCGAAATCAAACTCTTTTTCGAGGTTGTTGGGCGGGTAATTGTTGATATATTCCGACAGCCCCGCCAGGTGCAAAATGGCGTTGAGGCCGTTCTTGCCCATCACCTCTTCCAACGCTTCGATGGTGATCCGGGCGAATTTGTTCGGGTAATAAAATCCGCTTTTCTCGGGTGGCATCGTGCCTGTTCCTCCAATCCGTGAAGCTGCCTGACCGTTGTAGCCACAGTTATCAGCGGGCGCGCTGCACAAGGATGGTACCAGTATACGCCAAAACGGTCACCGCGCCATAATCGCTCGCCATACCGGGCGCCCCACCAGCGCTGGCCGGGACTCGAGCCCCCGACCAACGGCAGAAGCAGCCCTTCTGACCGGTGCGCCTGGCGGCGTCGGAGCGCCGGTCACAGGTTGAAATGAGACGTCTTCACCAGCACACGACGTCAATTATAGGGAAATTTGGCGGTTTGGCGAATTGAGGTTTAACGAATCGTTTGGGCTTCGTTATCTCTTTGCGAGCCAGCCTCTGCCGGGCGCGATCCGGATGACCGGCGCGCGATTGTCCGGATGGCGTTTTGACGGATCGCGGCGAGTTGTGAATATGCTGAACTTCGTATTAAGATAGGATGAATTAGCGCCTGGTCCTGTCCTAAACACACACCGACACATGCACATTCGCTTCTACCGGCCCGAAGATGACCCCGTACTGATGGACCTGGAACGGCTATGCCCGCGCGGCCTGCCCGAGCCGTTCGTCCACTACCGGCGGCGCTTCATCGACCGCGCCGCGCTCTTTCCCGATCACCAGCTCCTGGTGGCCGAGCACGACGGCGCGATCGTCGGCGTGGCGGCGGTCATCGTCAAGCGCACCCAGGTCGGCGGGCAGCCGGTGTCGCTGGGCTACGTGTTCGACGTGCGCACCACCCCCGCGCTGCGCCGTCACGGCATCGGCCTGAGCCTGCTGAACGCGATCGACGACGTGCTGATCGGGCGCGGCGTGGACGGCGTGTACGCGCACATCGTTGCCTCGAACGTGCCCTCGCTCAAGCTGTTCGCCAAGCTCGGCTACCAGCGCCTGCGCCAGATTCTGCTGCTGGTCTTCCAGCCCTTCCCCGCCTTCGACGTGCCGGACTGGATGCCGCGCCACACCGGCGACCCGGCCAGCGATCACGACCTGGTCGCCGCGGTCCACAGCTCGCGCGACCTGTACGTGCCGGATGTGGCGGAGCGCGTCAAGGATTTCGGCTTCGAGCGGTGGTCGGTGGACCTGGGCAACGCGAAGTTCGCCGGGATGAGCCTGTTCGACCAGAGCTTCGTCTTCCAGCAGTGGCCGGCAGAGCTGCCCTTTCTCAGCGAGGAGGAGATGCAGCGGCGCGGTGAAAAGAGCCTGCGCCTGTTCGACGAGGTCGGGATTCACAGCCCGGCGCTGCTGCAGTCCGTGTTCGACACGCTGCGCGATCTCGCCGTCACCAGCAACGTGAGCAAGCTCACCCTGCTGATCGACCGCATGGACCGCGTTCCCATCTTCTTCTTCTCGGAAGCGTACAAGCAGATGGACTACTGGATGGTGTTCAAATCGCTCAAGCCGGGCTGGACGCCGGAATGGCAGGACACGCCGATCTACGTCGACGCCCGCGAGCTGTGATCGCCCTCACTCCGCCGTGCAGACAACGACGCCGTTCTCCAGGACGTGACAGCCGGGCGCCGGGTACAGTTCGAACGTCGCGCTGATCGCCAGCGTGCCCCGGTAGACCGTGTCGGGCGGCAGGTCGTCGTGGCCGTAGGACGACACCGCCACGTGCACCGTCTCGCCCTTGAAGACGTTCGTCCGCACCTGGGACGCCGTCCCCGCGTAGTCGTTGTTGCACGCGCGCTGGTTCAGCCTGCCGCGCGATCCCGTGTACACGCCCAGCACCGTGTCGTACGTGCTGCCCGCCGTGCTCACCGTCAGGGCGCCGCTCTCTTCGGCAGTGAAGCGGTACCACACCGTCCGCGAGCCGTCTCCCTCGCAGAAAACCGGGTCGTCCTCCCACGACGTCGCGTAGGTCGTATCGATCGAGTCGGCGTAGGGGAACGTGTCGATGGCGCGCGCGTCGTCGAAATCGTCGTGCGGCACCGACGGCAGGCACGACGCGGCCAGCGCCGGATCGTACGTCACGGCGGCGTCGGCCTGGACCAGCCCGTAGCCGTAGGACGTGTCGTACCCGGCAGCACCGCGATCGAGCGCGCTGCACAGGATCGCCTCGGTCACTTGCTGGGGCGTGGTGGCGTGGCCCGCCGACCAGACCAGCGCGGCCACCCCGGCGACGTGCGGCGTCGCCATCGACGTGCCGGCCTTGTAGCCGTAGCCGCCGCCATCGACCGTGCTCCAGATGTTCGACGCCGGATCCCCATAGTAATTGCCGCCGCCCGGCGCGGCCACGTCGACGTACTCGCTCATGTTCGAATAATACGTGACGACGTCATCCTGGCGCGTGGCGGCGACGCTGATCACGTGGTCGTACGAGGCGGGATAATAATCGCGCTCTGCCTGGTCATTCCCCGCCGACGCCACCACGACCACGCCGCGCGCAGCGGCATAGTTCACCGCGTCGCGCTCGATCTTCATCCACCCCGGCGCGCCCAGGCTCAGGTTGATCACGTTCGCGCCGTGATCGGTCGCCCAGACGATCCCCCCGGCGATGTTGGCCGCCGTGGCAAAGCCCTGCAAATTGACCACACGCACCGGCAGCGTCTTCGCGTCCCAGGCCACGCCCGCGATGCCGGTCGCGTTGTCGGTGACGGCGTTGGCGATTCCGGCGACGTGCGACCCGTGGCCGCGCGCCACGCCCGCATCCTGGGGCCGGTTGTCCTTGCCCACCAGGTCATAGCCTTGCAGCAGGTTGGCCTCCAGGTCGGGATGGTCGAGGTCCACGCCCGTATCGAGCACGGCGATCACGGCGCCCTGGCCCTTCGCCACGTCCCAGGCGGCGGGCGCGTTGATGCGCTCCAGCCCCCACTGGCGCGGATCGCTGCCGGTGGGCGCGTAATAGGGATCATTCGGGTCGAGGGTGGGATATCGCAGGCGGTTCGGCTCGACGTGCACGAAGGGGCCTTCAGGCTCGCCCGCGCTCTGCGCGGACAGCGGCCCGATTGGCCCGGTCGGGAGCTGCACGACGACGGCGTTGAGCTGCGGGATATGCTCGACGATGCTCCCGCCCTGCGCCCGGACGGCGTTCGCGACGTCGGCGTAGGGGGTATCGGGCTGGTAGCGCATGATGACCTGGTCGGGAGAGGTCTGGAGGAGGGCCGGTCCGGCAGCGGGCGGCGAGCCCGCCGCGTCGAGCGCCGCCGGGACGAGCGACACGAGCAGCAGTCCGGCGATCGCGCCCGCGCGGGCCAGTGTTGTCCATCGATTCACAGGTCACCTCCCCAACCCCATGGTACGCAGCCGGTGGTTCGGGACGCGCGTTTCCGGCACACCGGCTTCATTCACTATACCGCACGATACGCGGGGATGTCGCGGTTTGGGGGCGTTTTTGACAGTTTTTTACAATGCGCCGCCGGCACACAGCGAGGCAGGCGCCCGGGTCCGGACGCCCGCCTCACCAAATTCGCACGGCGCGCAACCGCGTTAGCGGTTGTTGACGATGCGCAGGATGTACAGGAACAGGTTCACGAAGTCCAGGTAGAGCTTGAGCGCGCCGATGATCGCGACCTGGCGCACGGCTGCCGCGCCGCTGCTCACGCCCTGGAACTCCAACCTCTCGGCCTGGCGCTTGATCCACTGGGTATCGTACACGGTCAGGGCGATGAACAGGGCCACGCCCGCGTAGGTGATCAGCCAGTAGAGCGCCGAGCTCGCCAGGAACAGGTTGACGACGCTCGCCACGATCAGCCCGATCAGCCCCATCAGGAGGATGCCGCCGAAGCGGGACAGGTCGATCTCGGTCGTATAGCCGATGATGCTCATCGCCGCGAACATCGCGCCCGTGGCGAACAACGCCACCGCGATATTCGACAGGCTGGCCCAATAGAACACGGTGGACAGCGTCGCGCCATTGAGCGCCGCGTAGACCATGAACAACGTGGTGGCGCGCTCCGGGCTGATCCGGGTCAGCCGGGCCGCGAGGTACCAGACCATCCCGACTTGCGCCAACATCAAAATCATCAACACGGGGGCCAGCGCCTCCGTGAGGCCGGTCGTGGCAAAAAAGCCGGCGACGACTGCGCTGGTGATCAGGCCGATCGTCATCCACAGATAGACCTGCTGCATCACCTGGCGCATGTTGATGCGCTCGCCTAACGCTGAAGCTTGAGGTTGTGGCCGGTAAATATCCATTTCGACTGCACTCCTACACCGAAGATAACCTGTCCAGATTATACCTGCGGCGCGACCATTTACGCCACGCGCAGACGTAAACTTTTCGTAAATTCGCCGCGCCGGTCACCGGAACGGACACCCAGCAACACAAAATACTGACAGAGTTTTATCCCATTTTAATTAAGACTAGATAGAGTTACCATTAAGGGAGATGGCATAGGACAAGCCAGGGGTGGGTCCAGCTCTTTTCGTCCATCGCTCAGCCATCGGACGACCTGCGCGGTGCGCATCACACGCGGCACGTTAGGAATCAGTTAGGAAAGCCAGCCAGCCGCTCGATCATGGTATACTAGGCGCACCGTGGGGGGTATGACGGGAAGACGGAGCATCACAAATAACACATCCTTGCCGGTCCTCTTGCCCTTGTTTGTCTGGTCCTATTAGCGGGCGAGACCATATATGAGTCACTCTGACAAGGCCGTACTAGCAGGACAGGAGCCACCGTCGCCAGTCTGTACCTTCATCTGGCTGGGCGGGCATTCTGCCCTGCTTGAGGCGATCTGGCCGCTGGCCGAGGTGTATCACGTCACCGGTCCCACGGCCCTGCTGCACGCGCTCCGGCAGAACCTCGCGGCCTGCGTCGTCCTCGACCTGGCCTGGCTCGACAGCGATCTCGACTCGCTGCTGCGCGCGATCCGCGACCTGGCCCCACACACCGGCGTGCTGGCGCTGGTGCCCGCCAATGGCGACCACCCCGACGCGACCCACCCGGAGATCGACCGCGTGCTGCCGGTCACCACATCCCACCACGAGTTGATCGCTGCGCTCCAACACCTCACGACCGAAACCACGCGCCGGCTGGCCGCGCCCGGCCCGCGCCACGATTCCGCCGCCCAGGAAGCGCCGGACAAGCTGCAAGAGCGCCTGCGCCACCTGGAAGGGCTGGTCCAGGCGTCGTTCACCATCGGGCGCACGGCGGACGAGGGCGACATTCTGGGGGATCTGCACGCCGTCGCCCGCATCGCCGTCGACGCCGACGACATCGCCGTGCTGCTCACCGACGCGCAATACACCGACCTGTCGGACGCGCTCGACCTGGGCGTGCCCGGCACGTTTCTGGACGTGTGCCGGGCGTACCTGGCCGCCTGCTCGGCTGAGGAGCGCCCGATCTACCTGGGCGACGAAGTGCTGCTGCGCGAGCGCCCACGGGACGCCCAGGCGTCCGCGCCCCGCGTGCGCGAGGCGGAGGCTGCCGGCGCCCAGTCGTACATGCGGCTGCCGCTGACCATCGACCAGCAGTTGATCGGGTTCGTCGCGCTGTTCTCGCAGCAGCCCAACCAGTTCCACGGCGCGCATCTCCAGTTGGGGCGGCTGTTCGCCTCGCAGGTGGCGACGGCGGTCCGGAACATGCGGCTGTATCTGCGCCTCAACCGGGCCGAACAACGCCAGCAGGCGGTGAGCAAGGTCGCGCGCCTGATCGCCGAAGACCTGACGCTCGACGCCGTGCTGAGCCGGATCGTCGAAGAGGCCGTCCGGCTGGTCGCGGCCCAGACGGGCGTGCTGCTGCTGGTCCAGCCGGACGGCAGCCTGACGGTGAGCGCGGCGCACCACCTGAACATGGAACACACGCGCGCCATCGGCACGCGCGTGAACGCGGGCGAGGGCCAGGCGGGCATGATCGCGCGCAGCGGCAAGCCCAGCGTGGTGACCAATTACGGCGAGTGGGAGCAGGCCCGGCCCGCCATGAAGCAGTCGCTGCCCGAAGGGGCCATCCTGTACGGCGTCCCGCTCGACTACCGGCGGACCGTGCTGGGCGTGCTGCAGGTCATCAAGACGAACGCCAACCAGGACGAGATTCAGGACGACCTCGACGTGCTGATGATGCTCGCGCCCCAGGCCGCCACCGCCATCGCCAAGGCCCAGCTCCACGAGACGATCCAGCAGGACCGCCAGCAGCTCCGCGCCATCCTCGATCACACGGCGGCGGGCGTGGCCGTGTGCGACATTCACGGGCGCGTGCTGATGCTCAACCCCGAAGCCCAGGCCGTGCTCAAGCGGCTGAACATCAAGGTCAAGGACGTGCTGAACCACCGCGTCGCGGACCTGCTGCGCCAGTGGATGCCGGATCGGGAGATCACGCTGGATAAACCCGACGCCATCATCGACGTCAATCTCGGTGAAATCGGCGAATACCTGGTACGCATCGCGCCGATCACCAAGTCCGACGGCACCATCGACCGCTACGTTGCCGTCGGGCAGGACGTGTCCGAACTGCGGCGGCTCGACCGGCTGAAATCCGACATGATCCACATCCTCTCGCACGACCTGCGCAACCCGCTGGGGCTGGCGCGCGGCTCGATGGACCTGGTCGACGAGCCGGACATCCCGCCCGATCAGCGCGATCAACTGCGCAGCATGATCATCAACAGCCTCGACCGGATGGAGCAGCTCATTCAGGATGTGGTGGACCTGGAAATGGCGCAGTCGCTCGGCGAGGAGTCGGCCAAGCCGTACCGGCTTTCCAGCCTGGTGGAGGGTGTCGTCCAGCGCAACGAGGACAAAGCCCGCCAGCACGCGATCGCGCTGGCGTACCACGAGCTCAGCGCGCCAGCCCAGCTCCTCATGGGGCACTCGGTGCTGGTCGGGCAGGCCATCGACAACCTGATCAGCAACGCGATCAAATACACGCCCGCCGGGGGGCGCATCGACGTCACGCTGAAGATAGCGGACGACTACGCCGTGATCGAGGTCAAAGACACGGGCTACGGGATGCCCGCCGAGAGTCTGCCTTACGTCTTCGACCAGTTCTTCCGCGTGCAGGACCGGCGCACGCGCCACATTCCGGGGACCGGGCTGGGCCTGAGCCTCGTCAGGACGATCGCGCAGGCGCACGGCGGCCACGTTTCGGTCGACAGCGCCCTCGACAAGGGGAGCACGTTCCGGCTGTTCCTGCCGCTCGGCTTGCGCCCGCCCCGCAAAGCGCCCGCGCAGTCGACCGTCCGGCTCGACCTGTCGGACCTGGCGAAGAAAGAGCGCCCCAGCTAGCCGCTCACGGGGTCTTGAGGCTGGCGTTGGCGAGCATCGCCGCCCCCACCAGCACCACGTTGTCGCCCAACATGGCCTCGAAGATGGGCAGGTTCTCCGGCTCCACCGGGCGGATCAGGTAGCGGTACGTCGCGCCCCGGATGATCGGCATCATGAAGCTGCCGCACGCTTCGATCAGCCCGCCGCCATAGACGACGCATTCCGGGTCGATGGCGTTGACCAGCGCCGCCGTGAAGATGCCCAGGTGCCGCGCCGCGCGCCCGACCACCTCGGTCACCAGCGCGTCTTTCTTGTCGAGCAGTTCGGCCAGCGCCCCGCTGGTGATCCGCCCCTCGGAGTCGGTGTATTCGGTCGCCAGGCTCTGCCGCCCACCGCGCAGCTCGCCGGCGATGTCGCGCTCGATGGCGGACCGGCTCGCCAGCGCCTCGATGCAGCCGCGCCGCCCGCAGCCGCACAGCGGGCCGTCGATCAGCACGACCATGTGCCCGAACTCGGCGGCGGCATTCCGCGCCCCGCGCCACAACTGCCCATCGAGCACCAGCCCGCCGCCGATGCCGGTGCCGGGGAAGATGCCAACCACCGAGCGGAAGCCCTTCGCCACCCCGGCGGTTGCCGCGCCGAACGTCCCGGCGTTCACGTCGTTCTCGACGTAAATCGGCGTTCCCAGCAGGTTTTGCAAGCGCGGGCCGAGCGGCACGTTCACCCAGTTGGCGAGGTTGGGCGCGAACTCGATCACGCCGGTGTTGTAGTCCGCCACGCCGGGGGCGCCAATGCCCACCGCGTCGATCAGGTCCATCGACAGGCCCGCATCCTCGACCGCGTCGAACGCCGTGCTGGCGATGCGCTCGATCACGGCGTCCACGCCGCGCTCCGGGCGCGTCTTGCGCTTGGCCGTGCCCAGGATGTGGCCGTGCTCGTCGACCACCCCGGCCAGGATCTTCGTCCCGCCCAGGTCGATTCCCAGCGTCATCGAGGTGCCGGGATTGCGCTTGTTCTTCTTGGACGATTTGTCTTTCTTGCCCATGATACCCCCCGCGTCTGGCCGATATTCTCGATCATAGACGCAACCGGGCCGCCATGCAATGCACCTGCCGCCGGGGGCAGGCTGGTCGGCAGCGCGATCCGGCGGTAGACTCGGCGGCACGTGACCGCCCACCCACCCGAAGCGAAGGCCTGCCATGACGACACCGAGCGTGATCTGCCCCGAATGCCAGCACCGGCCCGGCCCGCTGGCCTGGCGCTGCCCGCAGTGCGGCGCGCCCCTGGAGATCGAGAGCCTGCCGCCGTTCGACGAGGGGGCCATCGTGCCGCGTGAATGGTCGCTGTGGCGCTATGCGCGGATGCTGCCCGTCCAGCGCCGGGTATCGCTCGGCGAGGGCATGACGCCGCTGGCCCACGCCCACCTGGACGGGATCGCGTTCCGCGCCAAGCTCGAATACCTCAACCCGACCGGCTCGTACAAAGATCGCGGCACCGCGACGATGATCAGCCACCTGCTGGCTCACGGCGCGGGCGAGGTCGTCGAGGATTCGTCGGGCAACGCCGGGGCCTCGGTCGCCGCCTACAGCAGCGCGGGCGGCATTCGCGCGCGAATCTTCATCCCGGCGGACGCGCTGCCCGGCAAGAAGGCGCTGATCGCGGCCTTCGGCGGGGCGCTGGTCGAGGTGGATGGGCCGCAGCGCAACCGGGCGGCGGCGTGTGTCGAGGCGGCCAAGTCCACGCCCTACGCCAGCCACACCTGGAGCCCGTATTTCATCCTGGGCCAGATGACCGCGGCCTGGGAAATCTGGGAGCAGCTCGGCGGGCGCGCCCCGGACGCGGTGATCTGCCCGGTGGGCCAGGGCTGCCTGTTCCTGGGGCTGGCCCGCGGCTTTCGCGCGCTGCACGCGGCGGGCCTGATCGCCCACCTGCCGGCGATGGTGGCCGTGCAGTCGTCCGGCTGCGACCCGATCGTGCGCGCCTGGGAGCGCGGCGCGGACGCCCCCGAAGCCGTGACGCCGTCCTATTCCGTGGCCGACGGCATCCTGATCAACACGCCCGCCGTGCGGGGCCGCGAAATCCTGGCGACCATCCGCGAGACGGGCGGCGCGGCGCGGCGCGTGGACAACGCGGCGATCCTGGCCGCGTGCGAGGCCATGACGGCGCGGGGCTTCGTCATCGAGCCAACCAGCGCGGCGGCGGTGGCGGCGCTGCCCGCCCTCCGCGAGCGAGGCGAGCTGGTCGTCATGCTGACCGGCAACGGGCTCAAGCTGTTGGCCGGCGCGCCGGGCGCATAAAGCACGGACGGCGCTCGCTGGCGCCGCCCGGTCACGCGGCTATGCTGGTTATCGCGCCCGCTCACCCGGTTACCGTCCATTCCGTCACGATGGCGTCGACGTGCGAGTGCTTGAGCGCCCGCGCCACCGAGATCCGGTGGTGGCCGTCCACCACGAAGTACACATCCCCTACCCGGATCAACTCCACCGGCGGCAGGGTGACGTCGCGCAGCATGGCCGTCGCCACGCGGATCCAGCGGTTCGCGCTGTGCTCGTTGAGCGGGTAGAACTCGCAGTCGAAATCGCCCGCCCTGTCCAGGCTGCCCCGGATGGCGTCGAGCGGCACGATCTGCGCGCCGGCCACATGCCGCCCGGTGATCGTGACCCCGGCCTCGACCGTCGCCAGGTCCAGCAGGCGGCGCGAGCGAGCGCTCAGGGTGGCCCACAGCCGCCTGACCCTGGCCGTGTTCAGCGCCCGGTCGAACAGCCGGTGGGCGCGGGGCGAATTGGTGCCCGTCGAATCCAGTCGTCGAGTGATGTCATTCTGCAGCGCTATGGGTTGAAACATCGCGGCCTCTCCTCAGTTGATCTACCTTCATCATAGGCGGCGGGTGTCTCACCAACGTGGCAGGGAGCGTCTCAAGAAGCGTCTCACACGTCTCGACCGGAAAATCTCGCCTGAGATGCGTTATGTGGTATCCTGAAACGGAGCAATCACAGGACGGATGACGCCATGTTACGCGTGTACCTTTTCGGCACGCCCCGAGTCGAGCTGAACCAGGCCCGCGTCGAGATCAGCCGGCGCAAAGCGACCGCGCTGCTGGCCTACCTGGCGGTGACCGGCCAGCCGCACAGCCGCGAGTCATTGGCCGCGCTGTTGTGGCCCGAGGCTGACCAGGGCCGCGCGTTCGCGTACCTGCGCACGTCGCTGTGGACGCTGCACAAGGCGCTGGGCGAGGACTGGCTCGACGCCGGGGGCGACGCGGTCGGGCTGCGGCCCGGTGAGGGCTGGTGGCTGGACGTGGCCTGCTTCCGGACGCTGCTGAAGGGCGACCCGGCCTCGCAGGCGGCGGACGTCCTGGCCGAAGCCGCCGCGCTCTACCAGGACGATTTCATGGCCGGGTTCACCCTGCCCGACGCGCCGGACTTCGACGAGTGGCAGTTTTTCGTCGCGGAGGACCTGCGCCGGACGATGGGCGCGGCGCTGCAAGCCCTGGCCGGGCAGCTCGTGGCCGGCGGCGACCCGGAAGCGGCGATCCCCTACGCGCGGCGCTGGCTGGCGCTGGATACGCTCGACGAGGCGGCCCACCGCCAGTTGATGGCGCTCTATCACGCCACCGGTCAGCGGGCGGCGGCGCTGCGCCAGTACCAGGAATGCGCGAGCCTGCTGCACGACGAGCTGGGGATCGAGCCGGAGCCGGACACCACCGCGCTCTACGAGTCGATCCAGGCGGCGCGCGCCCCGGCCACACCCGCCGCGCGGCCCTCGCCCGCCCCGTCGCCGCCCGCCGAGGCGCTCCCCACGCCGGCGACGCCCCTCATCGGGCGACAGCGCGAGCTGCACGAGATCCACGCCCGGCTGAGCGGCGACGACTGCCGCCTGCTGACCGTGATCGGCCAGGGCGGGATTGGCAAGACGCGGCTGGCGCTCCAGGCCGCCGCCGACATGCGCGCCGGCTACCGCGACGGGGCAGTTTTCGTGCCGCTGGCCCCGGTTTCGGCGGCGGAGTACCTGGTCCCGGCGCTGGCCGACGCGCTGCACTTCAAAGCCACCCGCCAGGGCGATCCCCAGAGCCAGCTCTGGTCGTACCTGCGCCGCAAGCACATGCTGCTGGTGTTGGACAACTTCGAGCACCTGCTCGACGGCGCGGACCTGATCGGCGACCTGTTGAGCTTCGCGCCGCAGGTCAACGTGCTGGTGACATCGCGCGAGCGGCTGAACCTGCGCGAGGAATGGCTGTACGAGATCCACGGGCTGAGCTTTCCGCAAGACGGCGAAATGACCTCCCTGGAGGCATACGACGCGGTCGCCCTGTTCGTGCACAGCGCGCAGCGCATCCAGCCCGGCTTCGCGCTGGACGCGGCGACTCGCCCGGCGGTGGCGCGCATTTGCCGCCTGGTGGACGGGATGCCGCTGGCCGTCGAGCTGGCGGCGGCGTGGCTCCAGGTGCTGTCTCCGCAGGAGATCGCCGAGGAGATCGAGCGCTCGCTCGACTTCCTGACCGTCTCGCTGCGCAACCTGCCGCCGCGCCACCGCAGCATCCGCGCCGTGTTCGAATCGTCGTGGGAACGGCTCGACCCGGCCCAGGCGCGCGTGCTCAGCCGCCTGTCGATCTTCCGCGGGCGCTTCACGCGCGAGGCGGCCCAGGCGGTGGCCGACGCGCCGCTGCCCGTGCTGCTGGCGCTGGCGGGCAAATCGCTGCTGCACCGGCTGCCGGATGGCCGGTTCTACATTCACGAGCTGCTGCGCCAGTATGCCGGGGAGAAGCTCGACGCCACGCCCGACGAGCGCGACCGCACCCACCGCGCCTACGTGACCTACTACGCGCAGACGCTGCGCGGCCTGGAGCCGCGACTCAAAGGCCCGGACCAGATCGCCGTGCTCGACCAGATCAAGGACGACATCGACAACGTCCGCGCCGCGTGGATGCTGGCCGTGAGCCAGCGCGACGCCGCCGGGTTGGGCGGCCTGCTGGCCGGGCTGCGGCTGTTCTACATCATGCGCCCGCGCCTGCAAGAGAGCAAAGAGATGTTCGGCGGCACGGTCGATTACCTCAAGGATGCCAACCTGACCGCCGAGGAGCAGGTTGTGCTGGCGCAGGTCAAGACGGTGCTGGCGATGACCTACCGCGTGCTGGGCCGCAGCCCGCTGGCGGCGGACCTGTTCCACGAAGCCTACCCGGTCCTGAGCCAGCTCGACGCGCGCGATCATCCGGACGCCGCCACCACCTTCAACGTGCTGTCCACGCTGGCGAACTGGCCGCTGCGCGACCTGGACACCTCCGAGCGGATGGCGCGGCGCGCGATCGAATTGTTCGAGGCCGAGGGCAATTCGTGGGGCATCGCGTGGGGCTACCAGAACCTGGGCGACGTGGCCCACGTGAACATCCGCTACGCCGAGTCCGGCGCGTTCTACCAGCGGGCGCTGGACATCAGCCGGGCGATTGGCGACCGGTGGATGTCGGGCGTCGCGCTCAAAGCCCTGGGCGAAGTCGCCTACTCGCTCGGCCAGTACGCCGAAGCCGAGCGGCTGTACCGCGAGGGATTGGCGCTCAGCGAAACGATCGGCGACGACAACGAGATCGCCTTCACGCTGGACCGGCTGGCGAATCTGGCCAGCATCCAGGGGCGGCACGCCGAAGCCGAGGCGCTGATCGGGCAGGCGATCCAGCTCGGCCACCAGCTCGGCGACCCGTACAAGATCGCCAGCAACCTGTTCAACCTGGCCGAGATCGCGTATGCCCGGCGCGATTACGCCGCGTCGGCCCAGCACTGCCGCGACAGCCTGACCTATTTCGCCGAGGCCGGCTCGCTGCACATGGCGGCCTGGTTGCGCATCCACGAGAGCCGGATCGCGCTGGCGCAGGGCGACGCGGCGGAAGCCGCCACCCTGGCCGAGCTGGCGCTGTCGGTGATCGATCCGGAGATCGAGCCGTGGGGCCAGTCGGTGGCCTTCTACTGCCTGGGCGAGGCCGCGTGCGCCCAGGGCGATCTCGTCACCGCCCGCGACCACCTGCGGACCGCCGTCGAGATCGGCGCGCGCTGCCAGTCGGTGATGCTGCTCACGCGGTTTCTGATCGGCGTGGCGCGGCTGTGGGCGCAGATCGGGCGCACCGAGCAGGCGATCGAGATTCTCGCCTGCGTGCAGAATCACCCGGCCACGTGGCGCGAAGCCCGCGAGCGCGCCGCCGAGCTGGCCGGCACCATCGCGGCGGACCTGCCGGCGCGAACGGTCCGGACGGCGGAGCAGCGGGGCCGTGGCCGGACGCTGGACGAGGTCGTCGCGCTGGCGCTGGCTGGCGATTGACAACCGCCGGGCAGTCGTGCTATAGTGCTGGCATCGTCCGCGACACACGAAGGAGGCGTATCTGTATGGCACAAGTGAAGACTGCCAACGGGCTTGCGGGCCTGGGTACGCCTGTCCGTGCTGCGTGACGCTTTCCCGAATCTTCTGACCTGATTCCCCTGTAAAAGCATCTTCAGCGCCAGCGGCGTGCCCCGTCCCCATCCACTCAGCGAGGGCTGAGGTGGTGCGGTGATTCGCGCCGGGTGGCCGCATGCTGCCCCGTGCCGTCGATCCGGACGGCGCGCCGCGAATCCCCGTTCTCGCCTCACCCGTGACGGTTCCGCCCGCCTGCCCCGCGCAGGCCCAGCACACACCAACCATCACGAGAACAGGGAGAACCTGCGTTGTCTCGAAAACCAACCTACGACAACATCTTCGGCAAGGACCGCCGCCGCCGCGAGCTTCAGAAAGCCGGGCGCGCCACCAAGCGCAACCGCGAGCCGCGCCCGCCGCGCCGGAACGACTGGATGGACCTGGTCGACCAGGGCGAAGACGCCTGGAGCGAATACGTCACCGACCAGCGCATCATGCCGCGCGACGAGCGCGCGCGCCAGCAGGCCGCGGTCGAGCACCTGCCCGGCGACAACGGGCCGGGCCAGCCGCCGCCCGACGTGAAAACCGGCCTCGTCGTCGAGGTGAGCACCGGCCTGTGCCGCGTGGCCCTCAATGGACAGGTCCGGCTGTGCCACCTGCGCGGCGCGCTGACCAGCGAAGACACCCGCTTCAGCGGCGTGGTCGCCGTCGGGGATCGCGTGATCATCAGCGAAGACGACTCGACCGGCGGGGCCGCCGTCGAGGAAGTCCTGCCGCGCCGCACGCTGATCGCCCGGCCCGATCCGTCCAACCCGAACCTCCAGCAAATCCTGGTGGCGAACGTCGACCAACTGCTGATCGTGGCCGCGTGGCGCGAGCCGCACATCTGGCCGGAGCTGATCGACCGCTACCTGATCGCCGCCAAGCGGCACGGCATCGCCCCGCTGATCTGTATCAACAAGGTGGACCTGGCCGAGAGCCGCGAGGCCATCGACGACAAGATCACCCCGTACCGGGCGCTCGGGTATCGCGTCCTGCTGACCAGCGCCGCCACCGGCGAGGGCCTGGACGCGCTGCGCGCCGCGCTGGCCGGATCGGTCACCGTGCTGGCCGGGCTGTCCGGCGTGGGCAAATCGACCCTGCTAACCGCCATCCAGCCGGATTTCGCGCTGCGCACCGGCGAGGTCAACCACGAGGAGGGACAGGGTCGCCACACGACCACCCAGGCGGTGATGCTGCCCTTCGGCCCGGACGGGCACGTGATCGACACGCCCGGCATCCGCGAGTTCGGGCTGGCCGGGCTGAACCGCGCCGAGCTGGCCGCGTTCTACCCGGAGTTCGACGGGCAGGGCTGCCGTTTCTCGAACTGCCTGCACCTGCACGAGCCGGACTGCGCCGTGCGCGACGGCGTGCGCGCCGGGCGGCTCAGCCCGATGCGTTACCACGCCTATCGCAAAATCCTGCTCACCTTGCCGGAGTGATCTGCGGCCAGCAAGCCGCAGACGAAAGGAGGCTTTCATGATGTCCAACGACCTCGATCACGCTCAGACCAACCCGTTTTTCGGCATTCACGCCCACGATCGACTTGAACACATGAAAGGGACAACCCAACGTGACCGATCACGAATCACGGTTCGAGGAGTACGAAGACCTGTTTGACCCGATGCGCCACGACCGCAGCGCGCGGCGCCGCCGCAAGCCCAAGCCGCGCCACGTGCCCAAGAAAGCCCCCGGCGAGATCATCGCCGATGTGGTGGACGCTGCCGAAGGGCTGGAAGGCGGGTTCGACCCGACCTACCAGCCGTCGGAGTACGAGGCCGGCTGGCTGATGGGATCGCTTGAGCAGTTCTACGACCAGCAGATCATCACCGACGTGCTGGCGCTGGTGAAAGGCGGCAAGGAGGCCAGCGTCTACCGCTGCGCTGCGGGCCCGGCCACCGGCGTGGAACTCGTCGCGGCGAAGGTCTACCGCCCGCGGATGTTCCGCCAGCTTCGCAACGACAAGCAGTACCGGCAGGGCCGGACCATCCTGACGGCGGAAGGCCGCCCGGTGAAGAAAACCGATCACCGCCTGATGCGCGCCATCGGCAAGAAATCGGCGTTCGGCGTGCAGGTCGAGCATACGTCGTGGCTGATGCACGAATACACGACGCTGCAAACGCTGCACCGCGCCGGGGCCGCCGTCCCGCAGCCGTTCGCGGCCAACGACAACACGATCATCATGGACTACGTGGGCGACGAGCGCATGGCCGCCCCGCTGCTCAACGACGTGCGGCTGGGCGCCGACGAAACGCGCCCGCTGTTCGACGAGGTGCTGCGCAACGTCGAGCTGATGCTCGCTCAAGGTTGGATCCACGGCGACCTGTCGGCCTACAACATCCTGTACTGGGACGGGGCGATCACGCTGATCGACTTCCCCCAGGTGACGGCGCTGGAAACCAACCCGGACGCCTACGGCATCCTGCGGCGCGACGTGGCGCGCATCTGCGAGTACTTCGCGCGGATGGGCCTGCCCCGCGACGCGGACGCGCTGGCGGACGATCTGTGGTATCGCTTTGGCGGCAACTGGACCGATATATCGCTGCTGACGTGAGCGACTCGACCGGACGAGCGGCGGCGCGACTGCGTGCTGCCGCTCGCTAGCCCGGCGGGCCGGACGTGATGGCGCGCAGCTTTTCGTACAGCGGTTGCAGGCGGCGGTACATGCGCTTGTAGACCTGGGTGTACAGCGCGTCGTAGACGGCCTGGTTGGCCGCGTCCGGCTCGAAGACCTGCCCCAGGCGCGTCATCGACCGGATCGCCGTCTCGAAGTCGCGGTGCAGCCCCAGGCCCACCGCCGCATCGATGGCCGCGCCCAGGCCGGACGTTTCGTAGGTGTGCGGGCGCGCGGTGGGCAGCCCGAATACGTCGGCGGTCAGTTGCAGCGCCGCGTCGCTCTGCGAGCCGCCGCCCGACACGCGCAGCTCCGTGACCGGCACGCCGCTGCGTTTCTCGGTGCGCTCCTTGCCCTCGCGCAGGGCATAGGCCAGCCCTTCGAGGATCGCCCGGTAGACGTGCGCGCGTGTGTGGGCGTCGTTGAAGCCGATGATCGCGCCGCGCGCCTCCGGCCCCGGAAAGCGCACGCCCGGCGACCAATACGGCTGCACGGTGAGGCCCATCGAGCCGGGCGGCACCGAGCGCACCAGGTCGTCGAACAGTTCCTCCGGCTCGACCCCCTGCTCCTCGGCCAGCAGAATCTCGCGCAGGCCGAACTCATTCTTGAACCAGCTCACCATCCAATAGCCGCGATAGACCTGGATCTCCAGGCTGTAGGCGTCCGGCACGGCGGCGGGATAGGGCGGCACCAGCGGGATCGCCTCGATGTAGCGGCGGTGCGTGGTGTTGATCGTGGCCGTGGTGCCGAAGCTCAAACAGCCGATGTGCGGCTCCAGGCAGCCGGAGCCGATCACCTCGCACGCCTTGTCGGCGGCGGCAGCGATCACCGGCAGCCCGGCGGGAATGCCGGTCGCCTCGGCGGCCTCGCGCGTGACCTCGCCCAGGCGGCCCGCCGGGGGCACCAGCTCGGGAAGCTGCGAGCGGTTGATGGCGACCGCCTGCCACTTCCAATCGTAGCCACGCGCCCAGGCCAGCCGCTTGTAGTCGAACGGGATGTAGCCCACCTGGCTGCCCACCGAATCGACGAACCGCCCGGTGAGGCGGTAGGTCAGGTAGCCGGAGAGCAGCAGGAATTTGTGCGTGCGCGCCATGATCTCCGGCTGGTGCGTTGCGATCCAGTTGGCTTCGGCCTCGGCCTGGAAGTACGCGACCGTCCCGGCGACGCGCGCGGCGCGAAAGGCCAGCGCCCAGGCCCCGCCGACCGGCTTGAGCCCGTCCGTCCGCCGCTGGTCGAGCCAGACGATCGCCGGGCGCAGCGGCTGGCCGTCGCGGTCGACGTTGATCACCGTCGCGCGCTGGGTGGTCAGCGCCACGCCTTTGATCGCCGCCTTGGGGATCGCGGTGGTTTGCCAAAGCTGCTGGCACGCCTGGCACAGCGAGTCCCAGAAGTAGTCCGGGCGCTGCTCGGCCCAGCCCGGTTTTTCGGAAACGTACGCCTGGATCGGCACCTGTGCCTTGGCGACCAGGTTCCCGCCCAGGTCGAACAGCAGCGCGCGCACGCTCTGCGTGCCGTTGTCGATCGCCAGCACGACCTCGTCCGTCACGGGTTGGGCTCGCCTCCCGCGTCCGGCTGCGTGCGCAGCCGCGCGTACCAGCCCAGCAGTTCGTCCCGCGTGGGGGCGGCGGTCGCGCCGCCGACCTGCGTCACCGACAGCCCGCCGCAGATGTTGCCGTAGACCGCCGCCTGGCTCAGCGGAGCACGTTCGATCACCCAGCCGTACAGGAACCCGGCGTTGAAGCAGTCGCCCGCGCCGGTCGTATCGACCACCGGCCCGGCGTCGATGGCGCGCACGTGGATCACCTCGCCCGCGTGGCCGAGCCACACGCCGTTGGCACCATCCTTGACGATGATCGGGTCGATCCACGCGGCGAGCTGCTCGACGGCGCCCTGCACGGTGCTCGTCCCGGTGATCAGCATCGCCTCGCGGGCATTGGGCATGAAGACGTCCACCAGCGACAGCAATTCAGGCCAGGTGCACACGTTCTTGAGATCGGGGTTGTCCTGGCAGTCCATCGAGATCGTCGCGCCCTGGGCCCTGGCGATCTCGGACAGCGGGCCCAGCCGCTCGATCGACAGCAGGCCGCCCAGGTGCAGGTGCTTGAACGCCGACGCGGCCATGCTCCGCCGCCAGTGCGCCTCGAGGTCGATCGGCGGCGGATCGACGTAGGTCACGAAGGCGCGCTCGCCCTGGTACGGGATCGAGGTCGTCACGCGGCGGTAGGGCTGGTCGACGCGCACCGCCGGCGTCAGGTCGAGGTCGGCCTCGCGGGCCAGCCGGTGGACGTACTCGCTGTAATAGTCGTTGCCGAAGCAAGCCGCCCACCCGGCCCGGACCTCCAGCCGCCGCAGCGCCAGCGCCGTGATGTACATCGCGCCGCCGGTCGCGATCAGGTCCTGGCTGTAGACTTCGGCGCCCAACACCGGGAACTGCCCCAGCCCGGTGTAGATCATGTCGAAGAAGTAATCGCCCGGCAGGAAAATGTCGTATTGAGGCCGCATGCTATGCCCACTCCCCCACGCTGTCGCGGTGCGCTTCCAGGTAATCGTCGAACAGGGCCCGCGCCAGCGCCACCGACCCGACCAGCGGATGCGCGGCCAGCGCGTCCACGGCCAGAGCGCGGTCGCGCGCCAGGATCGCCTCGACGCCCAGCCGCTCGTACTGCTTGACGGTGCGCATCAACAGGTACGGTCCTTCGGGCACCGCGCCGATCCGGATCGGGCGGATGCCGCGCCCGTCCACCTCGCACGTCACCTCGACGATGTCCTCCGGGTCTATCCCGTCGATGGCCGTCCCGTTGGGCACGTTGAGGCCGATGCGCAGCGGACGATCCTGGGTGAGCGCCAGCCCGGCCCGCAGCGCCACGCCTGCGTAGCCGCCGACGTTCTCCTGCTGGCGGTGGACCGACTCGGTCGTTTCGGACGGGTGCGAGCGCGCCTCGCGCAGGGCCTCGTCCGTCTCCGCGTAGGCCATGTAGCTGGCGCTGCGGCGGTGGTTGTAAGCGTCGTACAGGCGCAGCGCCTCGGCGGGCGGCTTGCCGGCCAGCGCCGCGAACAGGTCGCGGTTGAGCACCTCGATCTCCTCGCCGCGCGTCAGCTCCTCGGCCTGGATGCGCTCGACGGCCACGTCGCGGAAGTAGTAGTAGAACAGGTACTCGTTGAGGAACATGCCGATCCGCCGCACCAGCTCCGGCCCGAAGAAGCGCAGGTGCGTGTCGTCGATGAAGGCGTCGTCGGCCAGCAGGCGCGGCAGCACGTCGCGCCCCTCGATCAGCGCGCGGCGCGTCCACGACAGGTGGTTGAGGCCGAAGACCTCGGTCTTGACCGAGTCGACCGGCTGGCCCAGCCAGCGCGCGATCTCGTGCTGGGCGATGTTCGCGCTGTCGCAGATGCCCACCACGCGCCGGAACCCGGCCCGGTGCAGCGCCTCGGCGACCAGGCCCGCCGGGTTGGTGAAGTTGAACGTCCACGCGCGGGGCGCCAGCACCTCGGCCCGCGCCGCCACCTTGAGCAGCTCCGGCACGTTGCGCATCGCCATCGCGAACCCGCCGGGGCCGGTCGTCTCCTGGCCGAGCACGCCGCGCCGCAGCGCGATCCGCTCGTCGAGCACGCGCCCGCGCTCGACCCCCACGCGGATCGTCGTGACGATGATCGCCGCGTCGCGCAGGGCCTCGTCCAGGTCCTGGGTGTGCAGCACGCGGAACGGCGCGCCCGCCTCGCGGGCGATCTCGGCGCACAGCGGGGCCATGCGTTCCAGCCGCGCCGCGTCCACATCCATCAGCCACAGCTCTTGCAGGTCGAGATCGCGGGCGAAGGCCAGCGCCCCGCGCACGAACTCCGGCGCGCGCACGCTGCCGCCGCCGATCAATGCCAGTTTCATGAGTCACCCTCGTTTCGAAAACCCGTCGAAAGCCCAAGCATAACGCACTCTAGCGCTTGACGCCGCCCATCGAGATGCCCGCGATGAAATAGCGCTGGAGCATGAGGAACAGGACCATCATGGGCACCGTCGCCAGGAACGAGCCCATCATCAGCAGGTTCCAGGGCGTGCGGCGCTCGCCTTGCAGCAGGGCGATGCCGATCGTCACGACGCGCGTGTCGGGCGTGCTGGACACCACCAGGGGATACAGGAAGTCGTTCCACGCCGCCTGCACCGTGATCACGGCGAAGGCCGCCAGCGCCGGGACGGACATCGGCAGCGTGACGTGCCACAACACGCGCAGCGGGTTCGCCCCGTCGATGGTCGCCGCCTCTTCGATCTCCAGCGGGATCTGCAGGAACGCCTGGCGCAGCAGGAACAGCGCGAACGCGCTGAACGAGCCGGGGATGATCAGCGCGCGAAAGCTGTCCAGCCAGCCCAGCTCGCGGATCAGGATGTATTCGGGGATCAGGATCGCCTGGAACGGCACCATCAGCAGGCCCAGGCATAGCGCGAAGATCACGTTGCGCCCCGGAAATTGAAACCGCGCGAACCCGTAGGCCGCCAGCGAGCACGTCACCAACTGGCCGAGCGTGCGCCCGATGGTCACGATCGCGGAGTTGAGCAGGTAGCGGTTGAAGTTGGGCGACGTGTCGTACAGCTTGTCGAGGTTGTCGCCGCACACCGGGTTATCGGGCACCCAGCGCACCGGCAGCTTGTTCAGCTCGATATCCGGCTTGCAGGCGGTCGAGGTCATCCACACGAAGGGCATGATCATCACGACCGCCCCGGCCAGCAGGATCGCGTAGCACAGGATTTGAATCGGCACCGTCAGGTCGCGGGAAGATGTCAGCATCGCGCGCCCTAGCCTTCCTCTGATTCGTAGTAGACCCAGCGGCGCTGGATTCGCAACTGGAACACCGTCACCAGCAGGATGATCGCGAACAACACCAGCGCCACCGCCGACGCATAGCCGAACTCCGAGTTGGTGAACGCGCGGCGGTACAGGTAATAGGTGAGTGTGGTCGCGCTGCCGCCCACGCCGCCGGGCACGGTGCGCAGCGTCATCACGTAGACCTGGTCGAAGATCTGGAAGCTGTTGATGACCGCCAGCACCACCACCAGGAACGTCGTCGGCGAGAGCATGGGCAGCGTCACGTGGCGGAAGCGCTGCCAGCGCCCCGCCCCGTCGATCAGCGCCGCCTCGTACAGCACGCCGGGGATCGTCTGGAGCCCGGCCAGGAAGATCACCATGTCGAAGCCGACGCGCTGCCAGACGGCGACCACCGCGACCGGGATCAGCACCAGCCCCGGCTCGACCAGCCACTTGGTTTCGCCCAGGCCGAACGGCTCCAGCACCTGGCTCAAAATGCCGTAGCGCGGCTGGAAGATGCCGGTCCAGACGACGGACGCGGCCACCGTCGAGGTGACCACCGGCAGGAAGTAGAGCGCGCGCAGCACGCCGCGCCCGCGCAGCGGCAGGTTGAGCAGCAGCGCCACGCCCAGCGCCAGCAGGATCTCGGCGGGCACGACGAGCGCGATCAGCTTGAAGGTGTTGGTCAGCGCCTGCTCGAAGCTGTCTTCATAGAGCAGCCGCTCGAAGTTGTCCAGGCCGACGAAGCGGGGCGGCTTGATCGCGTTCCACTCGTTGAACGAAGTGCCGAACGCCATCAGCACCGGGAGGCCAAAGAAGAACATCAGGCCGAGCACGTTGGGGGCCACCAGCGCCATGCCCCACAGGGCTTTGCGGCGGCTGAGCGGCGTGGGGCCGAGCCAGTTCAAAATAGCAGTCGTCATGATCACACTTTTTGAGCGAATCGAGGACCGGATCGAGTCACTTGCCGGCGAGTATACCACCAATCCGAGGCGGGACACGATCCGGCCCGGCACAAACGAACAGCCCCGTCCCACCAGCGCAGGACGGGGCCGGACCGGACCAGCCGGCGCCCCGGCGCGTCACACCGGGGGCCAGCGGGTCAGCATTCGCTACTGGACCATGTACGGCTCGACGACGTCGCAGGCCGCCGCGGCAGCGTCCTCGACATCCATGCCCAGGTCGAAGATCTGGACCACGATCTCGCTGTTGATGGCATCCCAGATTTCATCGAACACGGTCACGCCCTGCGAGTCGATGGTCGCATCCACAAACGTCTGGATGTTGATGTCGGTTTCGCCGAACGAGTCGATCCACAACTGCTGGATCGCGGGCGAGGGGTTGGCCGGGGCCACGTTGCCGCCCTCGGCGAAGAACCGCTGTCCCTCGTCGCTCGCCAGGAAGAGGATCAGGTTGGCGGCCAGGTCGGGATTCTCGGTGCGCGCCGAGGCCACGTAGCCCACCGCGTGCAGGATCGAGCGGCTGCGCCCGGTTTCGGGGTGCCTGGGCAGTTGGACCACATCCCAGTTGAAGGGCACCTCGTCCAGCGCCTGGCTCAGCTTCCACGAACCGCCGGCGACCATCGCCAGCTTGCCGGACGCGAAGAAGTTGAACGCGTCATCCGGCGACGCGCCGCCCACCGTCGAGACGTCCGGCATGATGCCTTCGTCCAGCAGGCCCTTGAGGAAGTTCAGCGCCTCCAGGCTGCCCGGCTCTTCCAGCGTGCAGCCGGCACGGCCTGCTTCGGCCACCGGGGTTACGCCCGTCGCCGCGATCCAGTTCGGGTACCCGGCCTGGTATTCGGCGTACACCGCAGCGCCGTAAACGTCCGCCTCAGGGTCGGTCAGCGCGGCAGCCATCTCGGCGAAGTCGTTCCAGTCCCAGTCAGCGGTCGGGTAGTCCAGCCCGGCGGCATCGAACATGTCCTTGTTGTAGAAGATCGCGATGGTGTCCCAGTTCACCGGGGCAGCAAAGAGATCGCCGTCCTCGCCCCAGCGATAGGGATCGACCATGCCCGAGCCCCAGATCGTCGTATCCACGCCGTACTCGTCCCAGTAGGGCTGGAGGTTGAGCAGGGCTTCGTTCTCGGCGTAGAAGAAGTAGTTGGTCTGCGACATGTTGAACACGTCCGGCAGGTCGCCACCGGCGGCGTTGGTCTTCAGCAGGTCCCAGTACTGGCCCCACGGCTGGACTTCGAGCGTCACCTCGGCGCCGGGGCAGTAATCCGCCTTCCAGGCTTCGATCGACTCGCCGATGATCCCGGCCCAGACCTCGTCCCACACCCACATGGTCAGCTCGCCGGGCTCGTCGCAGGGCTGCGCGGCAATGACCGGCTCGCCGCCATCCTGAGCGTAGACCGGCATGGCAAGCGCGGACATCAGCAAGACGATCACCAATACCATCAAACTATGTCGTGTCTTGAACATCGTAGCTTCTCCTGGCTTATAAAAATTTGACGTGATACGACGCACTCGCCGATCAATTAGAAAGTTTATAACACGCGGGCGTTGTTCGCCACTTCCGGCGCGTAAAAGACCATTCGAGAAGCACTTTTATTCTCGCTGGCAGAGCACTCAACGGGACGAACGTCTGTCTTTTTCACCCTTCCTCCTCGTTGGGGAAGGGAAGCGGACCCGGAGGGTGCGCGGGGATGGGGGTTCTCAAACGGTCTCAAATGCGGTCCTTTTGCCCCTGGCCGAAAACTCCTTATAATCGCTGGCTTGCGCCCGGCCTGTGCCGCCGGATGCAACGGAGAGGCAATCCATGCTCACGCGCAGCACCATCCAGCCCCGGTGGAGTTTGTGGGCGCTGCCGGTCTTGTTTGCGCTGGCCGCCGCCGCCCCGCTGGTGATCGATCCGGGCTTTCTGAACACCCGCCAGGCCGGGGACTCGCCGTTCCTGCTGTTCCGGCTCCACCAGCTCAGCGCGGCGCTGGCCGACGGTGCCTTCCCCGTGCGCTGGATGCCGGACGCGGCGTTTGGCCTGGGCTACCCGTTTTTTCACTATTACGCGGCGCTGCCCTATTATCTGGCGGCGCTGTTTCACGCGCTGGGCGCGTCCTTCGTGCTGAGCCTGAAACTGGCCGTGGTGGCGGGCGCGATCGTCGCCAGCGGCGGGATGTTCGGCTGGGTGCGCGCCATCACCGGGCGGCGCAGCGCGGGCCTGCTGGCCGCGGGGGCGTACACCTTCGCGCCGTACCACCTGGTCAACGTCTACCTGCGCGGCGACTCGCTGGCCGAGTTCTGGGCGATGAGCTGGTACCCGGTCATTCTGTGGGCGCTGGTCCGCGCCGCCGAGCGCCCCACCCGGCGGCGGCTGGCCGCGGTGGGCCTGAGCTATGGCGCGCTGGTGCTGACGCACAACATCTCGGCGCTGCTGTTTTCGCCGTTCGTCGCGCTGTACGCGCTGGCGTGCGTGGCCGGGGCGCCGCACCACGTCGCGCTGCCCGCCACCGATTCACGCCCGGCACGGAGCGTCCGGCTGCGCCGCGCCGCCCTGCTGGGGGCGGCGGGCGCGTTGGGGCTGGCGCTGGCGGCGTGGTTCTGGGTGCCGGCCCTGGCCGATCAGGACGCCGTGCAGCTCGGCGACCAGACCAGCGGCTATTTCTTCTATGGCGGGCACTTCCGCGGCAGCGACCTCGTGCAGGACACGCTCGCCTTCGATTACGACGTCTTCAGCCCCCAGGCCAACCCGTTCAGCATGGGACTCGCCCAGGCGATCGGGATCGCGCTCGGCGCGGTCGCGCTGATCGCCCGGATGATCCGGCGGCGGGCGTGGCTGCGCGACGGCGCGATCCTGGCCGGGCTGGCGCTCAGCACGTGGATGATCACGCCCGGCTCGGAGCCGGTGTGGGCCAACCTGCCGCTGCTGGAATACACCCAGTTTCCCTGGCGCTTCCTGTCGGGGCAGGCGGTCTTCGGCGCAGCGGCGACCGCCGCCCTGGTGGACGTGGACGCCATCCTGCGCCGGCTGTTCCTGCACGACCGGCACAACGCCCACCGCTCGATCTCGCTGGCCGTCGCGCTGCTCGTGGCGGCGGCGCTCGGCGTCGCCGGGCTGTGGTCGCTGGAGACGGATTTCATCCGCGTGGCCGACCAGGACGTGACCCCTCAGCGGCTGATGTGGTACGAGGCGTTCACCAACAACATCGGGACGACCGTCCGCCACGAGTACCTGCCGGCCCAGACGCAGCCACGCCCGTACACGTCCGACATCCTGTTGGGCCGCGAGCCGCGAGCCAAGTTCCTGAGCGGCGCGGGGTCGGCCCGGCGGATCGAGGCCGGGGCGGCGAGCCAGGAATGGGCGATCACCGTGACGGGCGAGAGCGCGCAAGTGGCGCTGCCGCTGCTGTACTGGCCCGGCTGGCGCGCGGCGATCGACGGGGCGGCGGTTGAGCTGACCGCGCTGGAGGGGCCGGGCTACGTCCAGCTCACCGTTCCGCAGGGCGCGCACACGGTCCGGCTGTGGCTGGGCCGCACGCCGCTGCGCCTGTCGATGGAGCTGCTCTCGCTCGGCGCGGCGGCGATCGCCCTGGCGCTGCTGCGCCCTGGCCGGTCGTGGCCGGGGCGGGGCGTCCTGCTGGTGATGGTGGGCGGCGCGGTCGCGATCGTCGCCGCGATCCAGCTCTGGCCGGAACGCCGCGCCAGCGATGCCCTGCTGCACGCCGATTTCGACCTGCGGCCCTATTTCCAGGCCGCGCCCAACGGCGTCCCGTTCACCGACGGGACGCGCCTGCTGAACGCCAGCACCAACGTCACCGGCGACGTCTTCGGCTACCGGCTGGCCTGGCACGCCGGGCCGGAGCCGGTCGCGTCGCTGGCGCTGGTCCCCGGCCCGCAGCAGACGTTCCTCCACGCGCCGGAGTACCCGGTCGCCACGGCGAAGCCGCTCGACCCGACGATCACCGGGAGCTACGTGGTCGACCACGTCACTCCCGGCCTGTACTTCCCGCGCGTGACGCTGGCGCCGACCGCCAACGCCGCCCCCAACACGCTGCGCGCGCGGGCGGCAGCGGATCGCGAGCGTGGGGCGCTGCACCTCGCGCCGGTCATCGTGCCGCCCACCAGCGGGGCGCCCGGCGAAATCCGCTACCGCGACGAGACGGCGATCGGCCCGCTGCTGCTGCGCGGGCTGACCACGCAGCACACCGGCGACCGCCTGACGCTGACCCTGTGGTGGGAGACGCTGCGCGAAGCGCCGCTCAACTACGGGATCGACTTCGCGCTGCTGGACGCCGACGGCAACGAGTGGCTGCGCTTCAACGCGATCGCGGGCGGCGGCGGGCAGTACCCCACCGCGCTGTGGTCGCCGGGCGAGATCGTGCCGGACGCGTACACCGTCACGCTGCCGCGGGGCATCCCGGCGGGGGCGTACCGCCTGCGCGCCGCGCTCTACGACCCGCTGACCCTGGTGACCGTGGGCGAGGCCACCATCGAGGACGTGATCCAGCCGGTGGCGTCGCCGTTCCCGTGCGGCGTCGAGCCGCGCCACGTGCTCTACCGCGAGATGGCGTTCGAGGCGGTGACCGCCGCGCCGGAAGTCACCCAGGGCGAGGCGCTGCCGGTCACGGTCGAATGGACGACCACCGCGCCCCCGGCGCAGGACTACGCGCTGCGCTGGGCGCTGCGGCAGGACGGCGCGACGATCTGGCAGGCCGAGACGCCGCTCGCGCCCGGCGCGCCCGGCCACGCGTGGACGCCGTCCAGCGGCTGCGGGACGTTCGCCGTCGCGCACCACCGCCTGCCCATCCCCGACGACCTGCCCGGCGGCGAGTACCGGCTGGCCTTCCAGATCATCGACGAAGACGGCGCGGCCCTGGCAGTCCCGTACACGATCGGCCCGGTGACCGTGATCGCGCGCGACCGCCAGTTCGACGTCCCCGCCCTGGATACCGCGCTCCAGGCGGATTTCGGCGGGCAGATCCGGCTGTGGGGCTACAGCCTGGACCAGGGGCCGGACGCGCTGGCGCTCCGCGTGGCGTGGGGCGCGCTGGACGACCTGGACGCGGATTACAAGCTGTTCGTCCACCTGTACCCGGCGGACAACCTGGCCGCCGTCGCCGCGCAGATCGACACCATGCCGCGCGACTACGCCTACCCGACCTCGCTGTGGGTCGCGGGCGAAGTCGTCGAGGACACGCTGACGCTCGACCTGCGCGACCTGCCACCCGGCGAGTACACCCTGGCGCTGGGTTGGACCGCCCCGCCCACTGCCGACCGGCTGGACATCGACGCGCCCGGCGCGGGGGCCCTGCCGGACCAGCGGCTGATCCTGCCGGACACGATCACGATCCGGTGAGCGGGGCGGCTCACACAGGATTTTTACAGTTTTTTACATGTTGACCGATTGCCAAAGCCTGCCGCGTGGCCTATAATGTGAGACAGGTTAGCGTTGGGACACAATGAACTGTTAACTATCGAATAACCTTTGGCGGGGCCCGCTAACGGATGCCAACAACGTCCGTCAGGCGGGAGCGCGCCAATCGCGATCGTGTTCGCCGGCAGTACAGCAGGGGGAGCCTTCGGGGGATGACAGGTACACGGATCGTATTGCCGGTTTTGCCGCCCGGTCACGGATGGGGGGAGCCTGCTCCGTGATGAGACCCGCGCGCGCCCTACACCCTGCCTCGCCGAGCGGCCCCGCTCTGCGTTGCCACGCTTCATCTAATACTCGATACGCACACCCGGAGCGCCACCGTGGCCGGGTGTTTCGTTTTGTGCCGCATGCGTTCCACCGGCAGGGAGACGCCTGTTGAATTCGTCGTGGGGTCTCCCTATTTCGAAGGTGAAACATGGTTTGGAGGCAGGTGTTATGTCCGTAATACGCTCGCATGACCGCCGGGCTATCGGCCTGGCGCTGGTCGTCGCAGCCGCGTTGGTTGCGCTGGCGGTGATCGGCTCGCCGGCCATCGCCCAGGAACTCACCCAGACCCCGCCGCCGGATGGCCCGCCGGTAGGAGATCCCCAACAGCCGCCGACCGAGGACCCGGTACAGTTGGGGCCGGGGGAAACGCCCACCGACGTCCCCAGCACGCCCGAGCCGGGCCTGCCCCCCACCGAGGAGCCGGGCGAGCCGGACCCGATCGGCCTGCCCACCGACCCGGTAGAGGGGAAGGACCCGGGTCCACCGGATGACGACATCAACGCGCCCCAACCGGCGCCGGTTGAAACCAAGGAACTGCCTCCAGCGCCCCCAACCGAGTCTCCCGTCGAGAAACCCACCGACGCCCCGATGCCGGCCCCGCCGATCGAAGTGACAGTCGTGGCGCCGACCGAAGTGGCGATCCCGCTGAAGTACCAACCGCTGGTCGACGAAGCCGCGCAAAAGGGCTCGGTGCGCGTGATCGTGGGGCTGAACGTGCCATTCCAGGTCGAGAGCGCGATCGACGCGTCGCAGGTCGGCGCGCAGCGCGCGGCCATCCAGAGCGCGCAATCCGGCATTCTCAACGAGCTGGCCGGGACCAGCTACCGGGTGCATAACACGTTCTGGGCGGTGCCGTTCATGGCGGTCAGCGTCGACCAAGCCGGCATCACCCGGCTGGCGACGTCGCGCGGCGTGGTCAGCATCGAGCGCGACCGGCTGAACCGGGTGGCGCTGGACAACGCCACCATGATCACCGGCGCGGCAGCCGCGCATGCCGAGGATATCTGGGGCGAGGGGCAGACCGTCGCCATCCTCGACACGGGCATCGACCGGAACCACCCCTTCCTGCAAGATGAATTCGGCAGCTCGCGCGTCGTGCGGGAAGCCTGCTTCTCGTCGGATGGCCTCGTCTACGGCTACGTCAACGAGACGCTGTGCCCCAACGGCCAGACGCAGCAAATCGGCGCGGGCGCGGCTGATCCGTTCACCAAGTGCGTCAACGAATACGGCATGAACTGCTCGCACGGGACCCACGTCGCCGGCATTGCCGCCGGTGCCGCCGTGCCGGGCAGCGCCGCCATTACGTTCAACGGCGTGGCGTCCAAGGCGCAGATCATCGGCGTGCAGGTGTTCACCTACTTCCCCGGCATCAGCCCGCCGGACATCGCCACCTGGACATCCGACTACGTGGCGGGCCTGCAATACGTGTACGGCCTGCGCGACGAGCTCGACATCGCCGCCGTCAACCTGAGCCTGGGCGGCGGCCAATACAGCGACCAGGCGACCTGTGACGCGGACAACCGCGCGGTCAAGGCGATCATCGACTCGCTGCGCGCGGCGGATATCGCCACCGTGGTGGCCTCCGGCAACGGCGGCCTGACGACGGCGCTGTCCGCTCCCGCCTGCATTTCGAGCGCGATCAGCGTGGGCGCGACGACCGACGCCGACCTGGTCGCGGGCTTCTCGAACAGCGCGCCGTTCCTCAGCCTGCTGGCGCCCGGCATGGCGATCACCTCGTCCATTCCGGACAACGGGGGCTGCGGCGCGGATGGCTGTTACGCCAGCTTCAGCGGCACCTCGATGGCCGCCCCGCACGTCGCCGGGGCGTGGGCGCTGTATAAGTCCGGCCAGGGCAACCACAACAAGGCCGTCGCGGACGTGCTGTTCACCTTCCAGAACAAGGGCACGCTGATCCAGGACACGCGCAACGGCGTCATCACGCCGCGCATCCAGATCGACGAGGCGCTGCACATCAAGCCCCCGACCACACCGCTGCCCACCGAGCCGCCATCGACGGTGGCGGGCGACGATATCGACATCGCTTTCGAGATCCCGGCCCTGCCGTATAACAGCTCGACCGACTCGCCGCCGGGGGCCGTGATTGATCTCGACAACTTCACCGCCTACCACGACGATCCGACGCCGTCCTGCACGTATGGCAGCTACCCGCTCCAGCATACGGTGTGGTTCTCGTTCACGCCCACGACGAGCGGGCCAGTGACGTTCAGCACCTTCGGCTCGCACCTGACCACCGGGATCACCACGACGAACGACAGCGTGCTCGGCGTGTATACCGGCACGCGCGGCAACCTGACCGAAGTCGGCTGCAACGACGACGCCAACGGCACGCTCACCGCCCTGCTGAACATGAACGTCACGGCGGGCACCACGTACTACATCCTGACCGGCGGCTGGTGGACCACCACCGGCGACTTCCAGCTCACCGTGGAAGAAGTCGTCACCCCGGTCAACGACGACATCGCCAATGCCCTGAACATCGACGCGCTGCCGTACACCAACAGCGACATCGTCACCCACGGCGCGACGACGGTCGCGACCGACCCGATGCCGCGCTGCGCCAGCAACAACTGGCTCGGCCCAACGGTGTGGTGGACGTACACGCCCGCCGTGGACCAGCGCGTCCGCTTCAGCGCCGGGGATGACTTCCCCACGCGGATCAGCGTCTGGGCCGGGATACCCGGTAACCTGAACGAAGTCGCGTGCGGCTACTACGGCGTGGACGTCAACCTGAATCTGGCGGCGATGGCGGCCAGCGCGGCGAACAAGCCCGGCGCGCTGAGCCTGCCGCCCGAAGACGAGTCGATGGAGGGCGCGCTGGCGACCGTGCAGGCGGGCGTCACCTACTACATCATGGTCGATGGCTGGGCCGGTTCGTCGGGCCGCGTCGACCTGAACGTGACCGAGATCATCGGGCCGCCGGACAACGACGACTATCCCGGCAAGACGATCCCCGACCTCGGCACGCTCGATCCGGGCACCTATCCCGACGGCTATTACCAGGACGTGGTCAGCCTGACCAACGCCACCCGGTCGCCCTACGATCCGTTCAACTACTGCGCCTACCCCGGCAACAAGACGGTGTGGTACTCCTACACGCCCCCTGAGTCCCAGGTGGTCCTGTTCGACGTGTCGAACACGGACCTCGACGGTAACGCTCAGACCATGGACGTCGCCATCGGGATCTTCCGGCGGGAGGGTAGTTCTACCCCACCAACCCTATATCCCGAAGCGTGCAGCACCGGCGGCACCCTGGTCGGTGAGTTGGACCTCGGCGCGGACGGCCTGCCGCTGGACGGCACCGATCCGAATCGCGGCATAGCGCTCCAGGGCGAAAGCCAGTTCGCCGTCCCGATGGTGGCCGGCACGGACTACGCTATCATGATCAGCACGCTCGAGTATGACGAGGACACGGTTGGCGATCTGGACTTCCGCGCGGCGAAGGTCACGTCGTCGCTCACCAACGACAACTTCGACACGCCAACCGTGATCACGGAGCTGCCCTTCACCGACACGATCCCGGACACGATGCCGGCGTCCAATGCGCTCGACGACCCGACCACGACCTGCGGCGCCGTCGCGCATACCCTGTGGTACGAATACACGCCCACCCAAAACGAGCGGCTGCGGATCGACACCGTGGCTTCCGATTTCGACACGATCATCGGCGTCTTCCTGGGGACGCGCGGCAGCCTGACGCAGATCGCCTGCAACGACGACATCGTCGAGGGCAACGTGCTCTACTCGCGGCAGTCGCTGGTCGATGTGGACGTGGCGCCCGGCAACACGTATATCATCCTGATCGGCGGGTACGGCAACGCGTCACAGCTACACCCCTACGGCGAGCTCGTCGCGCGCTTCCAGAGCCTGGCCGCGCCCGGCTCGACCCCGCTGCCCGAGGGCCTGCGCCCAGTCAGCATCGAACCGGCCAACCGCTCATTCACGCGGAGCCACTACATCACCTTCATGTGGCAGCCGGTCCTGAACGCCACCGAATACGAGCTGCAGGTGGACGACAACCGCGACTTCAGCTCGCCGGTGATCGAGGAGTTCGCCGCGTCGTCCAGCCTGACGCAGTACTTCGCCGCTGATGGCCGGTACTTCTGGCGGGTGCGCGTCAGCCAGCCCGAACCCGGCCCGTGGAGCCGGCTGCGCTGGTTCGAGATCGACAACGAAGCGCCGACCGTCTCGCCCGTGCTCAACAGCCCGCGCGAAAACCAGTCGATCGACAAAAACACGCCGGTCTTCCGCTGGCGTCGCGTGACCGGCGCGAAGGGCTACTTCCTGCAAGTGTCTATGTCCCCGACGTTCGACGGGCCGAGCGTCTTTTCGGGCGACGTGGGCAACAAGAACGTCTACCGCTTCGGGCCAGCCGAGGCCCTGTACGAGCCGGGCTTCTACTACTGGCGCGTGTGGGCGCGCGACGCGGCCTATAACTACGGCCCGCCGACTGCAACGTCGCAGTTCATCTTCACCAACCTGAAGAAGCCCGCCAACCAGCAGGTGCTCCGCACGCGGGACACCGTGCGCCCGCGCTTCACCTGGGCGGCGATGACGGGCATCACCAACTACCGCCTGCTGGTCGATAATGACCCGGACTTCAGCAGCCCGCTGATCCAGCACATCGTCGACCGGACGAATTATCGCGCCGACATCACCGAGGCGCTAGGCGAGGGCGTCTACTACTGGCGCGTCGATCCCGACACGCCGGTGGGCTTCCAAATATCCGACGTGGTGTTCAGCTTCACCGTGACTACGACCGTGCCGCCCGCGCCGCGCCTGCTGGGCCCGCCCAGCGGCAGCGTCCACGCCACCAACATCGTCGAGGTGTCGTGGCAGGAGATCAACAAGGATCGCTACGGGCGGGTGGTGTACGAGGTCCAGTTGGACGCCCAACGCAACTTCGGCAGCCCGATCACGCTCAGCGGGACGTCCGTCACCACGCAGCAACTGCCCGCGCTGGCCGAGGGCCGGTACTTCTGGCGCGTGCGCGCCGTGACCGACCTGGGCGTCGCCGGGAACTGGAGCGGCGTGCGCAGCTTCATCATCGACATTCCGTAAACGCGGGGCCGGAGCGCAGGCTCCGCGCCCACTCAACCGCCGCCAGGGGAGCCTTCGGGTTCCCCTGGTGCGTTTTCCACGGTGAAGAAACCGGGCTAGCGCGATACGTCGATGGTGTTGGCGAGCGGGGAGAAACGAGCGCGGGGCGCGATCACCGCGCCGGCTTGAGCACGATCACGCCCAGCGGCGGGAGCGTCAGGCTGAGACTGTGCGCGAAACCGTGCCAGCCCAGCGAGTCGGCCTGCCTGCCGCCCAGGTTGCCGACGTTGCCGCCGCCGTAGGCCGCCGCGTCGCTGTTGAGGATCTCGGCGTAGAAGCCCGGCTCCGGCACGCCGATGCGGTAGTCGTGGCGCGGCACCGGCGTGAAGTTGCACACCACCACCACGAAATCGGACGGGTCGGCGGCGAAGCGCAGGTAGCTGAACACGCTCTGATCGGCATCGTTGGCCTCGATCCAGCGAAAGCCCGCCGGGTCGAAGTCCCGCTCGTAGAGCGCGGGCTGCTGGTGATAGGCGCGGTTCAGGTCGCGGACCCAGGCTTGCAGCTTGCGGTGCGTGTCAAACTGCTCGGCGAGGTGCCAGTCCAGGCTGCGCTGCTCGCTCCACTCGCGCCACTGGCCGAACTCCGCGCCCATGAAGTTGAGCTTCTTGCCGGGGTGCGTGTACTGGTAGCCGAACAGCAGGCGCAGCGTGGCGAATTTCTGCCACCAATCGCCGGGGATTTTGTCGATCATCGAGCCTTTGAGGTGCACGACCTCGTCGTGCGAGAGCGAGAGCACGAAATTCTCGCTGAAGGCGTACACCAGCGAGAAGGTCAGCTTGTGGTGGTGCCAGCGCCGGTAGACCGGGTCCTGGCTGATGTATTCGAGCGTGTCGTGCATCCAGCCCATGTTCCACTTGAGCGTGAACCCCAGGCCGCCCAGGTACGTCGGGCGCGACACCATCGGCCACGCGGTCGACTCTTCGGCGATGGTCACCGCGCCGGGCGCCTCGGCATGGATCACGGCGTTGGCTTCCTGCAAAAAGCTGATGGCCGGCAAGTTCTCGTTGCCGCCGTACTCGTTGGGGATCCACTCGCCCTCTTTGCGGCCAAAGTCGAGGTACAGCATGGACGACACCGCGTCGACGCGCAGCCCGTCGATGTGGTACTTCTTCAGCCAGAACAGCGCGTTGCTCAGCAGGAAGTTGCGTACCTCGTTGCGGCCATAGTTGAAGATGTACGTGCCCCAGTCGGGATGCTCGCCCTGGCGCAGGTCGGCGTGCTCGTAGAGGTGCGTGCCGTCGAAGTAGCTCAGCGCGTGGCCGTCTTTGGGAAAGTGAGCCGGCACCCAGTCCAGGATCACGCCGATCCCGTTCTGGTGGCAGGCGTCGACGAACGCCATGAAATCCTCGGGCGCCCCATAGCGGCTGGTCGGCGCGAAGTAGCCCGTCACCTGGTAGCCCCACGAGGCATCCAGCGGGTGCTCGGCCACCGGCATCAGCTCCAGGTGGGTGTAGCCCATCTGCTGGGCGTAGGCGACCAGCTCGTCCGCCAGCTCGCGGTAGGTCAGGAAGCCGTTCCCGTCCTTGCGCCGCCACGATCCGAGGTGCACCTCGTAGATCGACATCGGGCGCTCCAGGGTACCGCCCGCCGCGCGCGCGGCCATCCACGCGTCGTCGCCCCATGCGTATCCGTCCAGGTCGGCCACGATCGACGCGGTGCGCGGGCGCAGCTCCGCGTAGAACCCGTAGGGATCGGCCTTCTCGGTGTGATAGCCGCCGTTGCGCGAGCGCAGGTCGTACTTGTACGCCTCGCCCACCCCCACGCCGGGGACGAACAACTCCCACACGCCGCTGCCCTCGTGGTAGCGCATCGGGTGCACGCGCGCATCCCAGCGGTTGAAGCCGCCGATCACGCTGACGCGGTAGGCGTTGGGCGCCCACACGGCGAACCGCACGCCCGTCACGCCATCCTGGGTGTGGAGGTGCGCGCCGAGCTTCTCGTAGCTCTCCAGGTGGCGGCCCTCGCTGAACAGGTACAGATCGTAATCGGTGAGCACCGGCGGGAAGGCATACGGATCGACGAACGTCTCGCGCTCGCCCTCGTAGGTCTCGACCGCCACCCGGTAGCCGGGCGTGCCTTCCGGCGCGGGGACGGTCGCCTCGAAAAACCCTTCGTCGCGCAGGCGCGCCATGGGGACCTGTTCGCCGGACCCGTCGAGCATCACAGACGCCGACCGGGCGCCGGGGCGAAACACGCGAATCGAGCACGCGCCGTCACCCGCCGGGTGCGGCCCCAGCAGGTCGAATGGAGCGCCGTGATCGCCGTCGATCAGCGACGCGATCGCGTCGGGGTGAATGTCGGCTGCCATACGCTGCTCTCCCCTCCGTGCCAGGTAATCCTCACGCCGATTGTAGCGGGTCCGGCGCATTTTCGCACCAGCGCCCGATCACAAAAAACCGCAGTCAGCCTGCGGTTTTTCTCGCGGTGTGATCCACTCGATCAGGCTGCGCCGATCAGCGCGCGCGCCTTGCGCACCGCCGAGGACGCGTCCGGCGCGTAGCCATCCGCGCCGATCTCGTTGGCGTACGCCTCGGTCACCGGCGCGCCGCCGATCAAAATCTTGGTCCGGTCGCGCAGCCCGGCCTGCTCGATGGCGGCAATGGTCGCCTTCATGTTGGGCATGGTGGTCGTCAGCAGCGCCGACATGGCGACGATCTGCGCCCCGTCGTTGAGCGCGCTCACGAACTTCTCCGGCGCCACGTCCACGCCCAGGTCCATGATCTCGAAGCCCGCGCCTTCCAGCATCATCGCCACCAGCGACTTGCCGATGTCGTGCAGGTCGCCCTTGACCGTGCCGATGGCGACCTTGCCGATCGGCTCGACGCCCTGCTCGACGAGGTGCGGCTTGAGCAGGTCGAGCGCCGCCGCCATCGCGCGCGCCGCGATCAGCATTTCCGGCACGAAATACTCGCCTTCTTCGAACATCCGGCCCACTTCGCTCATCGCGGAAATCAGCCCTTCGTGCAGGATTTTGTCGGGGGCAAGGCCCTCGCTCAGCGCCTGCTCGACCTTGGGCACCACCACCTTGGCCTGGCCGTCGATCACTGCCTGACGAATTTCATCGATCAATGCCATCGTGTCTCGTTCTCCTTGGGCATACCGTTCTTCAAATAATACCCCGTCGTGCACCGTCCGCACAGGCGGGGATCGATCTCAATGATAGGCGACAACCGCGCGCCGGGCCAGTTTGGTTCGGCAGTCATATCGGGTGACAGGGCTCCTACACCCGCGCGCCGTTTACCCCGCAGGGCCCAACTCGGGTATAGTAGAATGTGCTATCCGGCTACACCATGGAGGGAATGTGAGGATGCAGTACCGTACCTTTGGACGCACCGGCTGGCAGGTCAGCGAGATCGGCTATGGGATGTGGGGCATGGGGGGCTGGACCGGCTCCGACGATGAAGAGTCACTTGCCTCACTCCACCGCGCGGTTGAGCTTGGCTGCAACTTCTTCGACACGGCGTGGGCCTATGGCGACGGGCACAGCGAAAAACTGCTCGGCGAGCTGGTCCGGGCCTATCCGGACAAGAAACTCTACACGGCCAGCAAGATCCCGCCCAAGAACCGCATCTGGCCGTCCAAGCCGCACTTCAAGATCGAAGACGTGTTCCCGCCGGACTACATTCGCCAGTACACCGAAAGCTCGCTCGAAAACCTGGGGCTGGACGCGATCGACCTGATGCAGTTCCACGTGTGGGAGGACGGCTGGGCCGGCGACGAGGGCTGGCAGCGCGCCGTCGACGATCTCAAGCGCGAAGGGCTGATTGGCGCCATCGGGATCAGCGTCAACCGCTGGGAGCCGAACAACGCGCTGCAAACGCTGCGCACCGGCCTGATGGACGCCGTGCAGGTGATCTACAACATCTTCGACCAGGCGCCGGAAGACGAGCTGTTCCCGCTGTGCGACGAGCTGAACATCGGCGTGATCGCGCGCGTCCCGTTCGACGAGGGCACGCTGACCGGCACGCTCACCAAGAACATGCGCTGGCCCGAAGGCGACTGGCGCAACACGTATTTCGTGCCGGAGAACCTCAACGAGTCGGTGGACCGCGCCGAGGCGCTGCGCCCGCTGGTGCCGGAGCACATGACGATGGCCCAGATGGCGCTGCGGTTCATCCTGGCGAATCCGACGGTCAGCACGATCATCCCCGGCATGCGCAAGCTGCGCCATGTGGAAGCGAACATCGCCACCAGCGACGGCCAGGCGCTGCCGCCCGCGCTGATCACGGCGCTGCGCGATCATCGCTGGGACCGCGAGCCAACCGAATGGTCACAGTAGGCCAAGCGTAGATTTTCCATGTGGGCGGCGTCCATCACCGCGCGGCAAAAGGGCGTATAAAGATGATGTGTATCTAGTTTACCAGGAACAGAGAAGCCATGTACGCCCCAACTCAACGCGTTGCCGCCACCCATCCCCATCCCGCCCCTGCACCGCGCCGAGCTGGCCGCCCCAGGCGGCGCTGGATGCCCTGGCTGCTGGCCGGGGGCATGCTCACCGGCGCGGTGATCGTCCTGCTGAGCGCGATCGGGCTGGCGATGCTGTTACTCGGCAGCGCGCCGCCCCCCAAAGTGGCCGCCGGGGTGAGCGTAGCGGGCGTCCCGCTGGGCGGGCAAACGCTGGAAGAGGCGACCGCCGCGCTGGCCGCGCACAACTTCGCCGCCCAGAACCTGACGCTGACCGACGGCGAGCGCCAATGGACGGTCACGCTGGGCAGCCTGGGGATCGACGTGGACGCCACCGCGACGGCGGTCACAGCGTTCGACGCGGCGCGCGGGGCGACGGTCCAGCCGTGGTACACGATCGACCTGTCCCGGACGCAAAACGGGCTGGTGGCGCTGGCCGACCAGGTCAACATCGAGGCGGTGCCGGGCAACCCGCCGCAGATCGGGCGCGCGATGGACGTGCCGGTCATGCTCAGCCGGCTCTACGAGAACCTGGCCGGGGAGATCGGCGACGGCGTGTTCGAGCTGAGCATAATCGAGATCGAGCCACCGGAGCCGGACTCGCCGAACGTGTCCGCGACGGAGCGCACGGTTCACGTTGTGGAGCGCGGGCAGGAACTGGCCCTGATCGCCCGGCAGTACGGCGTGTCGATCGAGGACATCCTGGCGCTCAACAACATCAGCGACCCTAACCTGCTGTACGTCGGTCAGGAACTGACCATCCCGGCGGCGGGCCTCTACAGCCCGCGCGTGGAAGACGCGCCGCCCGCGCCGACGACCAGCGGCAAGTCGATCGTCGTCTCGACCGGCGAGCAGCGGATCTACGCCTACGAGAACGGGCAGCTCGTCCGCTCGCACCTGACATCGACCGGGCGGCCCGAAACGCCGACCGTCCTAGGCGACTACAAGATCTACGTCAAGCACGTCGCCACCGACATGAGCGGGCCGGACTACTACCTGCCGGCGGTGCCCTACACGATGTACTTCTACCAGGGCTACGGCATTCACGGCACGTACTGGCACAACAGCTTTGGCCGCCCGATGAGCCACGGCTGCGTGAACCTGCCGACCGAGGAAGCGCAATGGTTCTTCGAGTGGGCCGAGGTCGGGACGCCGGTGCGGGTGATCTGACGCGCCCGCCAGCCACCGGAATCAGAAACGTCCCCCGTCGCAGGTGACGAGGGGCGTTGTTTTTTAGCAAGCGGGTCTATTCGCTGAAGTACAGGTCGATCCAGTCCGGGCGCGGCGGCTGCGTCCCGGCGGCGACCACGGCGCGCCATTCGTCGTCGGTCATGCGCTCGTCGATCGGGTGCTCGAACTCGTAGTAGCTGTACACGGCGCCGCGCGTCAGGTGGAAGCCGTCCTCGCTGTTCGCGACCACGTAGATCGTGTCCACGTCGCCGATGCCCACCTGCAGGATGGTGCCCGCGCTGGCGTTGCTCGCCACGTCGACGACGAGCGCCACTGTGTCCGGCGGATCGGTGATCCACTCTTCCATCTGGTAGCGGATGTACCACAGGTCCCGCTGGAAGTTCTCCTGCATCCAGAACAGCTCATCGTAGGTTACCGGCTCGCCGGCGATCTCCTTGCGGGCGATCTCGGCCAGCCGCGCGGAGAGCATCGCCAGGTTGAGCAGCGACTGCCCGACGGAGGTCAGGCCGGTGCTGCCGCGCAGCTCGATGTCCAGGTAACCGCGCGCGTCCAGGCCGCGATAGAGCGTGGCTGACACAACGGCGATCCGCGCGAAGACACCCGGATTCGGCTCGACGATGCTGGTGCTCACCACCGGCGGCACCATCCCGCCGCCGCCCAGGCCGCCCATCGGCTGCTCGGCGTACAGGATGGTCGCGTGTTTGAGCTCGGTCCAACTGCCCAGCGCGGTGTTGATGTCCTTGCGCTTCCAGGCGTCGGTGCGCATCAGCGGCGGCACCCGCGCCGGGTCGCGCACCAGCAGCGGCTGGAGCGACCACAGCCAGCCGCCGTACAGGTTCTCGTTCCAGGCGTCCGCGTCCAGCCCGTTGACCTCCTCGCGCAGCTTCGCCACGTGCTCAGTATAGCCCTCATAGCCCGTCGCGCCCGCCTCGTCGGCCAGCGCGAACGCCATGTCGGAGCCAAGCACGGCGGGGATGTCCAGGCCCAGCGGCAGCGCGCGCGAATAGTCGGCGGTGCCCACTTCGGGATAGATCAACTGCTGCATCAGGTAGCCGTCAAAGGTGAAGCGCTGCCCGAACAGGCGAAAACCGCGCGTGAATTCGTCCACCTGCCCGGCCTGGATGCCGACCGGCAGCGGGATGCTGTTGACGCGCGGCCCCGGCAGCGCGCGCGCCCCTTCGCGGAAGGCGTCCACGCGGCCCGCATCGCCGAGCGCCTCCAGCGGCAGCCCCGGCCCGAAGGTCGCCTCAGCCAGCGGCAGGTAATCCGCCGGGCTCAGATCGTCCACCGGGCCGACCAGGAAGGTCAGCGTGTCGGACATGGCCTGCCAGTTCGGGTAGGCGTTCTGCCCGTTGACCAACGCGCGCAGCACGAGCAGCGCGGCCTGCGTGTCCGCCGGGCTGCGGACGGTGAACGTGATCCGGCCCAGCCACATCATGGCGCGGAAGTACGACTCTAGCAGGGGATTCCCGGCGTAGTAGCTGCGCGGCTTGTACTGGCTGAAGTCCTCGACGACGTTGTCCAGGAAGGGGACATTCTCGCGGCCCTCGGCCTGCCGGACCAGGTCGATCAGCGGCTGCGCCTCGGCCAGAATCGCCGGGTCCGCCTGGGCCAGCACCTGGGACGGGACCAGGTCACCCTCGCGGAAGCCCGGCACCTGGTTGAAGCCGACCACGTAGCTCGACTCGCCGTCGGCCAGCAGGATCAGCGGCACCGCGTAGTAGATCGCGGCGCTGCGCGCGGGGGTTTCCAGCGGCGTGCCGACCGCCGCCTGCCACTGCGCCTCGGCAGCCAGATAGCCGCCCGCCACCGCGTTCACGACCTGCGCGTACAGCTCGTTGAGCTCCAGGAACATCAGCGCGTTCTGGTACGTCAGAAAGAGCGAATGGAGCACGGCGTCGGTGGTGATGAAGTCGCCCTTGCCCTCGGTGTGATCCCAGCCGGTCGCGTAGGCGTCGTCGAACTGCGTGAATTCGCCCGGCACGACCACGAACCCGTTCTGCGCCAGCAGCGCGAGCTGATCGGCGCTCAGGTTGGCGTCCTGCACGAACCGCACGCCGCTCAGGTCCACCGGCGGCACGGGAAAATCGCCGGCGTAGGCATCCGGCAGTTGCAGGTTCAGCGGATCGGACGCGGGGTTCCAGGCTTCTGCCGCCAGCGCGGCCCAGTCCCACGGCGCGAAGGCGGGCGACAGGTCGGGCGGGATGTCACCCGGCGCGACGGGCGGCACCGGCAGGTCGAGATCGGAGATCACCGGCTCGGCCAGCGGCACGTCGATCGGCACCGGCGGCGGCGGGACGAAGCGGTACGGCTCGACCACGTAGGCGCCGTTCACCGTTTCGGGGATCCAGTGGTCGTAATAGTCGATGCCGTCGGTGACGTTCCACCACCAGGCGCCGTCACGGCATTCCGGCCCGCCCAGCACCTGGAACACGCGGTCCGGGGCGAGCTGCCCAGCCAGGCTGCCGCCCGCGTCCGGACTGGCGTAGACCTCCACCACGGCGCCCGGCAGCGGGACGCCGTGCCGGTTCACCGTCAGGCGCGGCGCGGGCGCGTCGCCACACGAATCCTGGGCCGCCGCGGGCACGGCGGGCAGGGCCAACGGCGCGATCAGCGCCACGAGCAACACGACGATCAAGCAACGTTTCATTCAAGCCTCCTCGAAAGTGTCGGAAAGAAACACCCCGCGGGCGGGGTGGCGGCGTTCCTATCGAGAATGGTACAACGCGGGCGGCGGGCGCTGGTGGGCTGCGCCCCTCCGGTGTCCCGCCGATCACTCACCGGGCTTGACCGGCGCCACCAGCACGAACTGAGCGACGTGCGATCCGATCACCTGCTCGACGTCGTCGGCGACCAGGTGCAGCGGCTCGTCGAACGGGTCGCGCCCCATGACGCGGACCATCGCGCCCACAACCAGCCCCTTATCGGTCAGGTAGCGCAGCATGTCCGGCGACTGGTCGCGCAGGCGCGCCACGACGCCCTGCTGGTCCAGCGGCCACTCGGACAGCGGCGTGAGGCTGCGCGCGGCCATTTCGCCGTCCGGACCGGGGATGGGATCGCCGTGCGGATCGTAGCGCGGGTCGCCCAGGTATTCGGCGATGCGCTGCACCAGCCGGTCCGAGACGGCGTGCTCCAGCCGCTCGGCTTCCTCGTGGACCTCGTCCCAGCTATAGTCCAGCGCCTGCACGAGAAACAACTCCACCAGCCGGTGATTGCGCACGATCTCCAGCGCGACGCGCTCCCCGGCGGGCGTCAGGCGAATGCCCCGGTAGGGCTCGTGCGCGACGAGGTTGGCCCGCGCCAGCTTCTTCGCCATTTCGGTCGTCGATGGTGCGGTGATCCCCAGCGCGTCCGCCAGCATAGAGGTTTGCACGCGGTCGTATTCCTGCTGGAGCAAATAGACTGCTTTGAGAAAATCCTCAATCGCCTCGCTGTAGGTCTCAGGCTGGTCGGTCATCCTCACCTCGTCTGATACGCTGTCCGATACGCTAGCAAGCGGCCCCTGCCTTCCATTGTAACCGATTATCCCGGCCCCGGCAGACAAAAAAGCCGCCCATTTTGCGGGCGGCTGTCCATCACGCAGCGGGCGCGGGCGGCCTCAAACCAGGCCCAGCGCACGCGCCAGGGTGGCCGTCGTGAGCGTGACGGCGAAGCCGAGCAGCAGCGGCAGCAGCGTCGCCACGGCGGTCCATTTCTTGCTCTTGGTTTCGTTGTAGATCGTCAGGATCGTCGTGCTGCACGGGTTGTGGATCAGGCTGAACAGCATCAGGTTGACCGCGGTGAGCGTCGTCCAGCCGCCCGCGTTCAGGATGTCGCGAATGGTCGTGTTGGACTCGGCCTCGAACATGACGCCCGCGCCCTCGCCCACCCCGGTCAGGCCCGCCGCCAGCACGGTGAGCATGAGCACCGTGGGGATGATGATCTCGTTGGCGGGGATGGCGACGATGTACGCCACCAGGATCACCCCGTTGAGGCCCAGCAGCCAGCCGACGCCATCCAGCCCGGTGACGAGGTGCTCGGCGATACTCTGGCCGCCGAGGGTCACGTTGGAGATCAGCCAGATCACGATCCCGGCGGGCACCGACATGGTCACCGCGCGCCACAGCACGATGATGGTGCGGTCGATCAAGGACGTGTAAAGCGTCTGCAGGATGCGCGGCGGGCGATAGGGCGGCAGCTCCAGGCTGAAGACCGACGCCTCGCCCTTGAGCATGGTCCGCGAGAGGAACCACGACACGGCGAAGGTCAGCAGCACGCCCAGCACGGCGATCCCGACCACGGCCAGCGCCGAGACCAACCCGGCCAGCGCGGCGGGGACGGCGCTGCCGATGAAGATCGTCGAGACCATGATCAGCGTCGGCCAGCGCCCGTTGCACACCGCGAAGTTGTTGGTAATGATGGCGATCAGCCGCTCGCGCGGGCTGTCGATCACGCGGGTGGCGACCACGCCCGCCGCGTTGCAGCCAAAGCCCATCGTCATCGAGAGCGCCTGCTTGCCGTGCGCCCCGGCGCGGCTGAACAGCCGGTCCAGGTTGAAGGCCACGCGCGGCAGGTAGCCGAAGTCCTCCAACAGCGTGAACACCGGGAAGAAGATCGCCATCGGCGGCAGCATCACGCTGACCACCCAGGCCATCGCCAGGTACGCGCCGTCGAACAGCACGCCGCTGAGCCACCACGGGAAGCCGAGTGCCGCGCCCAGGTCCTTGAGCGCGGGATGCACCGTATCCAGCAGCAGCGTGGCGAGCATCTGCGAGGGCACGTTGGCGCCCTGGATCGTCAGCCAGAAGACGCCGGTCAGCAGCAGGACCATGATCGGGAAGCCCCACGTGCGGCTGGTCACGAGCCGGTCGATGGCCCGGTCCAGATCGAAACGCGGGGGCGCGTCCGGGCGCGCGACGGCGCGATCCGCGATCTGGGCCGCGTCGGTGTACAGCGCCTCGACGAGGTGATCATGGAAACCGTCGCCCACCTCGCGGCGCAGGTTCCCGGCAGTCTTCAGGATATCGGCGGCGGCTGGCTGGGCGCTCATGCGTGCACCTCCGCCACCATCAGCCGGTCGACGACGGACTGCGGCTCGTCCCCGCGCGAGAGATCGCCCAGGCTGCCGTCACGGATGGCGCGCTCGATCTGCGCGTCGCCGTCCAGCAGGCGCAGCGCCACCCAGCGCGCGTTGGGCAGGCCGGGGAACGCGGCCTGAATCTGGCCGGTGAGCCGCTCGACGGCGCGGTTCAGCGCGTCGTCCTGCGTAGCCGGGATCCGGTGCGGGCGCGGCTTGACCTCGCCGGTCGCCACGTCGTGCACCATCGCGATCAGCTCGCGGATGCCCTCGCCGCGCCGGGCCACCGTCGAGATCACCGGCACGCCCAGGTCGCGGGCCAGCCGCCGGTCGTCGATGGTCAGGCCGTGGCGTTTGGCCTCGTCCATCAGGTTGAGGCAGATCACAGCTTTGTCGGTGATCTCCAGCACTTGCAGCGCCAGGTTGAGATTGCGCTCCAGACGCGTGGCATCGACCACCACCACGGTCACATCCGGCTGGCCGAACAGGATGAAGTCGCGGGCGATTTCCTCGTCCACGCTGGCGGCCAGCAGCGAATACGTGCCGGGCAGATCGACCAGCTTGTAGCGTTTGTCGCCGTAGATGAAGCCGCCCTCGGCGCGCGCCACGGTCTTTCCCGGCCAGTTGCCGGTGTGCTGGCGCAGCCCGGTCAGCGCGTTGAAAACGGTGCTCTTGCCGGTGTTGGGATTGCCCGCCAGGGCGACGACGTAATCCCAGTCCTCCATGTTCACGCCCAACCGCTCCAGGTGGCGGTTCATCGGGCAGGTGGCGCAGGCGGATTGGTGCGGGAGTGAGTCGGTTACGGTCATGATGGGTCCACCTCGGTTGCTGACTCGGCCAGGGTAATCAGACGGGCTTGCTGCGCGCGCAGCGCCACCAGCGCCCCACGCACCCGGTAGGCCACCGGGTCGCCGAGCGGGCTGTGCATCTCCGCGACGACGCGCGTGCCGGGCACCATGCCCAGGTCCATCAGGCGGCGGCGCTCCGGCCCGGTGCTGTGCAGGGCGGCGATGGTGCCCGCCTGGCCGGGTTGGAGATCGGCCAGGGTGCGGGCGGCGAGTGACGTTCGGTGAGTCATGGTTGGTCCTCGGCTTCGGATGAGCGCGCAGAAGCGCATCGTCATAAAAATCAGAGTTCGATGTCATCTAGAGTTTATTTTAGGTGCGCCAAAATGTCAAGCAGGGAAACATTAAAATCCGGTAAAAAGATTCGGGCATAGGTCAAAAAACGAGGGGCGGCGCCGGGGCGCCGGAACCGCTGTCAGACTTCGACCGGCTCCGGCGCGGGGCTGAGGATGCGCGTCAGCGCCTCGATCGACGGCTCCGCCTGGTGGAGCGCGTTGGCGTGCTGCGCGTCGATGGCGTCCAGCGTGTTGCTGTGATAGCGGATGGTCGCGTCCGGGTCTTTGAGGATGTGCCCGGTCAGGATGCCGACGACCGTCTCGCCGGGCCGGATGACGCCCGCCGCGGCCAGCTTGCGCGCCCCGGCCAGCGAGCACGCCGACGCCGGTTCGCAGCCGATGCCGTGCGCGTCGATCAGCGCCTTGGCGTCCATGATCTCCTGGTCGGTCACCTGCTCGACCACGCCATCCGTCCAGCGCAGCGCCCGGACCGCCTTCGGATAGTTGACCGGGTTGCCGATCTTGATCGCGGTGGCGATCGTCTCGGCGTGGACCGGCTCGTATTCCGCGAAGTTCGCCCGGTAGGCGCGATAGAGCGGGTTGGCGCCCTCGGCCTGGACGATCGCCAGGCGCGGCAGCCGGTCGATCAGGCCCAGCGCGTGCAGCTCGTGCAGGCCCTTGCCGAACGCCGAGCTGTTGCCCAGGTTGCCGCCGGGACACACGATCCAGTCCGGCACGCGCCAGCCGAGCTGTTGGATCGTCTCGAACATGATCGACTTCTGCCCTTCGAGCCGGAAGGGGTTCACCGAGTTGAGGACGTAGATGCCCAGCTTCTCCGAGATCTCGCGGACCAGCTCCAGGTTGCGGTCGAAATCGGCGCTGATCTGCACGCACGTCCCGCCATAGGCGATGGCCTGGGCCAGCTTGCCCAGCGCGATCTGCTTGTTCTCGAAGAAGACGACGCCTTCCATCCCGGCCAGCGCCGCATAGGCCGCCAGCGAGGCCGAGGTGTTGCCCGTGCTGGCGCAGGCCACGCGGGACATACCCAGCGCGCGCGCCTGGGTGACGCCGGTCGTCATGCCGCGATCCTTGAACGAGCCGGTCGGGTTCTCGCCCTCGTGCTTGAGGTAGAGCGACGTCACGCCCGCCCACGCCGCCAGCCGGGGAGCCGGGTAGAGGTTGGTGTTGCCCTCGTTGCGGCTGACGATCAGCGCCGGGTCGACGTCCGGGCCGACGAGTTCCTTGTAGCGCCACACGCCGCTGCTGTACGGTGCGTCGAGCGTTCCCAGCCGCGCGTCGAACAGCGCGCGATCCACGCCGCCGCGCAGCGCATCCAGATCGTGCTGGACGTCCAACAGGCCGCCGCAGTGGGGGCATGTGTACAAAATGACGTCAATAGGGTATTGTCGAGCGCACGCCATACACTGTAAGATGCTTGCCATGGGATACCCCCGGAACGGAATCGGCGCGATTCCGGATGTTTTGACCTGGTACACAACCGACGCTTAAGGATAACACCGATCATGATTAATGCCAGAGCAGAAGCCTTCGCCCCGGCCAGCATGGGCAACGTGGGCTGCGGATTCGACATCCTGGGTTTGGCCTTCGAGGAGCCGGGCGACACGGTCATCGTCGAGCCGCGCGACGAGCCCGGCGTGGTGATCGCCGCCATCGAGGGGGACGGTGGCAAGCTGCCGCGCGACCCGGCCAAAAACTCGGCAGCGGTCGCCGCCAACAGCGTGCTGAACCTGCTCGGCACACCGCACGGCGTGAGCCTCACCCTGCACAAGAATCTGCCGCTGGCGAGCGGCCTGGGCAGCAGCGCCGCCAGCGCCGTGGCCGCTGCGGTGGCCGTCGATGCGCTGTTCGGGATGCCGCTCACCCTGCCCCAACTGCTGCCTGCCTGCCTGGACGGCGAGGCCGCGGTCAGCGGCTATCACCCGGACAACGTGGGGCCGAGCCTGCTGGGCGGGATCACGCTGATCACCGGCACGAACATCAACGAGATCCGCCGCCTGCCCGTGCCCGACAACCTGCACTGCGCGCTGGTGACGCCCTGCATCGCCGTCCCCACGTCGGAGGCGCGGGCCGTGCTGCCGGAGATGGTGCCGCTCACGCGGCTGGTCGCCCAGACGGGCGCCGTGGCGCGGCTGGTCGACGCGCTCTATCGCGGCGATCTGGAGACGGTCGCGGCGGCGATGGAGAGCGACCGGATCATCGAGCCGGCGCGGGCGCACCTCATGCCGCTGCTGGCCGAGATGCGGGCGGCGGCCAAACGCGCCGGGGCGCTGGCGCTGGTGATCAGCGGCGCGGGGCCGACGCTGTGCGCGGTGTGTGACTCCGCGCCGACGGCTCAACGCGTGGCCGCGGCGATGGGCGTGCTGTACGACGAGGCGGGCATCGCCAACGTCCCGCGCCATACGCGCGTCTCTACGAACGGCGCGCGCGTCATCGCCGTGACCTGACCGGCAGCCGCCGCCAACCTCATTTGTCCCACACCTACAGAGATCGATCCCTGCGTGCGTCAGCCCACCAGGGATTTTTGTCGTTGTGATATTATTCACTTACGAAACGTAAGCATCTTTCGTCAGTTCGGATCACCGAATCTGCGACTTGCTTGACTCGCGAAAGCGATTCGCTCTACAATACGATTAGTTGGTTGCGGCAACCAACGAAGTTTGTGCGTCCATCGACCTTAATTTTTCAATTAGTAATTTTATATAGATTCCATTTATAGAGGCGCTGACGCAAATGCCGTTACGCACCGCCTTCCGCACCGGCGACCAGGCCCTGGTCCGCGAGATCAACCTCTCGCTGATCATGAACCACCTGCTGAGCAATTCGGCCCTGTCGCGGGCGTCCCTGGCCGAAGTCACCGGCCTGAACAAGTCGACGGTTTCGAGCCTCGTGCAGGAGTTGATCGACCGGCAGTTCGTGCGCGAGGTAGGGCTGAGCAGCAGCGGCGTGGGCCGCCCGTCCATGCTGCTGGAGATCAACCCCCAGGCCGGTTACATCGTGAGCTGCGAGCTGGGGGTGGATTTCCTCTCGATCATCTGTGCCAACTTCGGGGCGGACGTCGTGTGGAGATACCACGAAGACACCCGCGACCTGACGAGCCAACACGCGATTATCGACCGCATGTTGGCTCTTTTGATCGAAGCCGTCGAAGCCGGCCAGCGGACGTACGCCAACCGCGGGCCGCTGCTGGGATTGGCGGTTGGCGCGCCCGGCCTGGTGGACCGCGCCACCGGCACGCTGTTGTTTGCCCCCAACCTGAAATGGGAAAACGTCGCCCTGCGCGACATCCTGGGCGCCGCCTTCCCACACGTCCCGGTATTCGTCGAGAACGAGGCCAACATGGCCGCTCTCGGCGAATATTTTTTTGGCGCGGCCAAAGGCTACCGGGAAGTGCTGTACATCAGCGCGGGGGTGGGCCTGGGCGGCGCGGTGGTGCTGGACGGCGCGATCTTCGAGGGCACCGCCGGCTTCGCCAGCGAGTTCGGCCACATGACGATGGACCCCAACGGCGAGTTGTGCAACTGTGGCAATCGCGGCTGTTGGGAAACGCAGGTCACCCAGCCGGCGCTGTTCCGGCTCATTCACGCCGCCATCGAGCGCGGCAAGGCCACCCTGCTCACCGAGGCGACCGGCGGCAACCTCAGCCGGCTGACCGTCCCGCTGGTGGTCGACGCCGCCCGCCGCAACGATCGCGTGGCGCGGGACGCGCTCAACCGGGTGGGCCGCTCGTTAGGGGTGGGCGTGGCCTCGCTGGTCAATGCGTTCAATCCCGACCTGGTCGTGTTCGGCGGGATCATGAGCCTGGCGGGTGAGTTCCTGCTGCCGATCATCCGGCGCGAGCTGGCCGCTCGCGCGCTGAAATGGAGCCTGGAGGTGACCGGGGTCATTCTGGCACAGCAAGGCTCCGACGCCTGTGTCATGGGGGGGGTAGCGATGCTCTACCAGACGATCCTGTCCCAACCAGGGAACCGCTAGCCCGCCGCCGCACGCGGGGCGATCTGGCACGTTCTGGGAACCGGTCCCACATTGCCGGTATTCCTTCGGAAAGGAGGAACGCTATACGAAGGCGGATAGTTCCAACAGAAGACCATCACACCCTAACGAGATTTTCGAAAATACAAGGAGGACGTGGACATGTTGAAAAAATCAGGGAGCGTTTTCATCCTGGTCGCAATGATCCTCACCCTGGCAATCGGCGCCGGCGGCGTGACAGCCGCGCCCAAAGCCCAGGTGACGGAGCTGACCATCTTCTGGGCCCAGTGGCCGCCCGCCGACTACCTGCAGGAGATCGGCAACCGCTACGAAGCCGAAACCGGCATCAAAGTCAACGTCGTGCAGGAGCCGTGGGGCAGCTTCTATGACGTGATGGCCGCCGAGTGGGCCGCCAAGGGCGATGCCTACGATATGGTGGTGGGCGACAGCCAGTGGCTGGGCCAGGGCGCGGAGCAGGGCCACTACTTGGAGCTGACCGACTTCATGGTCGAGAATGGCATCCACGAAACGGTCACTCCCGCCACCCTCCAGTTCTACGGCGAGTTCCCAGCGGGCTCGGGCCGCTATTGGGCGTACCCGACCGAAGGTGACGCGGTGGGCTGGGCGTACCGCAAGGACCGCCTGGAAGACCCCGAAGAAATGGCCGCGTTCGAAGCCGAATATGGCTATCCGCTGGCCGTCCCCGAAACATGGGACCAGCTCCGTGACATCGCCGAGTTCTTCTATCGTCCCGACGAGAACGTGTACGGCGTCGGTGTCTACACCCAGAAGGACTACGACGGGATGATCATGGGCTATGAGAACGTCATGTTCAGTTGGGGCGTGGACTGGTGGGGCGAGGGCAACCAGGTGATCGGCGTGGTGAACTCCGAGGAGGCCGTCGAGGCGCTGGAGTTCTACAAGGAGCTGTACGGGTTCGCCCCGCCCGGCACCAACAACGCCTTCTACACCGAGATGAACTCCGTGTTCGTCAACGGCCAGGCGACCATGATCATGAACTACTTCGCCTTCCTGCCCGACCTGCTCAACCCGGAAGTGAACCCCTACGCGGACGTGACCGGCTACTTCGCCGGGCCGGCTGGCCCCTATGGTGACCGCTACACGGCGCTGGGCGGCCAGGGCATGAGCGTGCTCAACTACATCAGCGACGAGCGCAAGCAGGCTTCGCTGGACTTCATCAAGTGGTTCGCCTCGGATGAGGTTCAGCAGCAGTGGGCCGACGTCGGCGGCTACACCTGCAACATCGCGGTGCTGGAGTCCGAGGAATTCCTGACCAACACACCGTACAACGCGGCCTTCGCCGACTCGATGACCTTCGTCAAGGACTTCTGGAACATCCCGGCTTACGGCGAGCTGCTGGAACCCGCGCAGCGCTATATCAACGGCTACGTGGTGGGCAACGTCGGGACCGCGAAGGAAGCCCTCGACAATATGGCAATCGAACAACACGAGATTCTGGTGGAAGCCGGAGTCCTGGAAGAGTAGCGTCACGCTCGTCTGCAATACGGTGGGGCGGCGGCGCAACCAGCCGCCTCCCCGCCCTCACTCTGTAGAGGTAGGCGTATGTCTCAAGCGAACGCTCAAGCGCTATCTCCCCAATCCGCCGCGGCTGCCCCCCCGCGCCAGCGGCGGCAGACCAGCGACCGCGCGATTGCCTGGCTGTTCATCACGCCGACGATCGTGCTGCTGGTCGTGATGAACATCTTCCCCCTGTTTTACAGCCTGTACCTGAGCTTCAACGATTACTCGGTCATCGGCAGCGAGCCGCCCAAGTGGGTCGCCCTGGACAACTACGAGAAGATCCTCACCAGCGAGCGCCAGCGCTACTGGCACAACTTCACTGTCACGGGGCGCTATGCGCTGCTGTCGGTCGGGCTGCAGCTCATCCTCGGCTTTGGGCTGGCGATGCTGCTGCGCGAGAAATTCAGGGGGAGCGGGCTGATCACGACGCTGATCCTGATTCCCATGATGCTCTCCCCGGTGGTGGTGGGCCTGTTCTGGAAGCTGATCTTCGACCCTTCGAAGGGCTTCTTCAACTACCTGATTTACACCAACCCCAGGGGGGGCGCCGAGTGGCTGTCCGATCCGACGCTCGGCCTGTGGTCGATCGTGATCGTGGACGTGTGGATGTGGAGCCCGTTCGTGATGCTGCTGTGCCTGTCCGGTTTGAGCGCGATCCCTGACTACCTGTACGAAGCGGCGGCCATCGACCGGGCCAGCGCGTGGTTCCAGTTCCGGCGCATCACGCTGCCCCAGGTGATGCCGCTGCTGCTGATCGCGGTATTGTTCCGCACGATCGAGGCGTTCAAAGCGTTCGACGTGGTGATGGGGCTGACGGGCGGCGGGCCGGGTGACACGACCGAGACGGTGGCGGTGCGGCTGTACAGCGAGGCGTTCCTGGGCAAGTTCCGCACCGGGGAATCGAGCGCGCTGGCCTACATCGTGCTGATCATCATCATCGCTATCAGCAACCTGTACATCCGCGCGCTCAACCGGGCGAGGGAGGGATAGACAATGTTTGGGATCGACATTCCGCTGCCGGACTTCTGGGTTGTCTATTTCTTCATCTTTTGGGTGCTGGTGGGGAGCACCGCCGCGCCGGTCGTTTTCCGCCACAAAGGCCATCACCCGCTGATCGGCATCGTGGTCGGCGCGGCGGTGGGAGCGCTCAGCGGGATCGCCTTCACGCTGCTGCTGGCGGCGCTGCAACCGCTCGCCGATCTGCTCGACGACCCGCTGGCGAGCATTCTCGTCTCGATCGTCGTGAGCGCGGCGATCATCCTGGCGCTGCTGGCCTTCGTGCGGCGCTTCGTGCCGGAGTCCGGGGGCGCCGGGCCGCGCGCAGTCGAGGCGGCGGGCGGGCCGCGCGCGCCGGTCACCTATTCGGCCCGCGTGGACAAAGTCGATCCGGGCTGGCAGTCCGTCCAGGCGCTGCGGGCCAGTGTGGTGATCATGCTGGCCGGGCTGACGCTCATCCCGGTGATCTGGATGGCGATGACGGCGTTCAAATCGTACCCGGACGCGGTCGCCTCGCCGCCCAAGGTCGTCTTCGATCCCACGCTGGAAGGCATCGTCACGCTGATGACCAAGCGCCGCAACCTCGATTCGGCCCAGATCGCCGAATACGAAGCCAGGGACGACCTCAACTGGGCGGACCGGATCATGCTCAAGAGCGGCAAGGCCATCATCGGCCAGAGCGACTACGTCAAGCGCCTGCGCAACTCGCTGATCATCGCCGGCACGTCGACCGTGCTCTCGGTGTCGATGGGCCTGCTGGCGGCCTATGCGTTCAGCCGCTTTCGCGTGCCGGGCGAGGGGGACCTGCTGTTTTTCATCCTCAGCACGCGCATGCTGCCGCCGGTGGTGGTCACGATCCCGATCTTCCTGATGTACCGGGAGCTGGGGCTGTACGACACGCACCTCGGGCTGATCGCGCTCTACACGGCGTTCAACCTCTCGTTCTCGGTCTGGCTGCTCAAGGGGTTCATCGACGAGATCCCCAAAGAGTACGAGGAGGCGGCGCTGGTCGATGGCTATACCCGGCTGCAGGCGTTCCGGCGCATCGTGATGCCCGAGGCGGTGACGGGCATCGCGGCGACGACGGTCTTCTGCTTCATCTTCGCCTGGAACGAGTACGCGTTTGCGCTGATGCTCACGACGGACAAGGCCCGCACCGCCCCGCCCCACATCCCGTCGATGATCGGCTCCGGGGTGGTGGAATGGGCGGCGATTGCGGCGGGGTCGCTGTTCTTCCTGATCCCGGTTGTGATCGTGACGTTTGCGCTGCGCAAATACCTGCTGCGGGGCGTCACGTTTGGCGCCATCCGGCAGGGATGAGGATCGGCCCTGGATGACACGCGTTTTTAACCGGCTTTTGTAGCCCGCTAACCGGATGAAGTTATGGCGACAATCGAACTGATCAACGTAGAGAAGAAATTCGGCGACGTGCACGCCGTCAAGCCGATGAACCTGACGGTTCGCGATGGCGAGTTCGTGGTGCTGCTCGGCCCGTCGGGATGCGGCAAGACGACCACGCTGCGCATGATCTCCGGCCTGGAAGCCGTGACGGGCGGCCAGATTCTGCTGAACGGGCGCGACGTCACCTGGGAGCGCCCCAGCGACCGCGACATCGCCTTCGTCTTCCAGTTCTTCGCGCTCTATTCGCACATGACCGCCCGCGAGAACATCGCCTTTCCGCTGCAAGCGCAGGGCGAGAGGCGCGAGGTGGTCCGCCAGCGCGTCGAGGACGTGTCGCGCCTGCTGCGCATGGAGCACGTGCTCGACGTCCGGCCCGGCGCGCTCAGCGGCGGCGACCAACAGCGCGTGGCGCTGGCGCGGGCGCTGGTCCGGCACCCGGCGGCCTTCTTGATGGACGAGCCGCTCGGCGCGCTGGACGCCGACTTCCGCGAGACGATGCGCGCCGAGATCAAGCGCCTGCACATCGACCAGCACGCGACCACGGTCTACGTCACGCACGACCAGATCGAGGCGATGGCGATGGGCGACCGGATCGTCGTGATGTCCGACGCCGACGTGCAGCAGGTGGGCACGCCCGCCGAGGTGTATCACGACCCGGCGAACCTGTTCGTGGCGCGGTTCATCGGCAGCCCCGGCATGAACCTGGTGCCGGGCCGCTACGTGCGGGGCGTGCTGCACCTGGCCGAGGGCGCGACCTACAAAGTGCCGGACGCCTGGGCTCCCAGCCTGGACGCGGCCACCCGCGGCGACGGCGACCTGATCCTGGGCTTCCGGCCCGAAGCGGCGACCGTCGGCGTGGACAGCGCGATCCCGGCCACGGTCTACGCCACCGACCTGCACGGCGGCTATACCATGCTGCACCTGGAGCTGGGCAACAACACGATCATCCACGCGCGGACCACGCGCGAAGCCAAGTACGCGATCAACACGCCGGTTCGCTTCGACCTCGACCCGGCAATGGTGCGGTTCTTCGATCCCGCAACCGAGGCGGCCATCATTCCGGAGGTGCGCGCATGAGCAACGTAACGCTGCGCCATATCACCAAGCGCTTCAAGGATGTCACCGCGCTGGATGATGTGTCGTTCGACATCAGGGACGGCGAGTTTTTCGTGCTGCTCGGCCACACCGGCGCCGGCAAGACGACCACGCTGCGCGTCATCGCCGGGCTGGAGCGCCAGGATGGCGGCGACGTGCTGTTCGACGAGGAGCCGGTCAACACCTTCGCGCCCGCCGACCGGGATATCGCGTTCGTGTTCCAGCAGTATTCGCTGTACCCCAACATGACGGTCTTCGACAACCTGGCTTTCCCGCTGCGCTCGCCCAAGCGCAAGACGCCCCCCGATGAGATCCAGGCCCGCGTGACCGAGGTCGCGGAGAAGCTGCGCATCACGCACCTGCTGGATCGCAAAACCGCCCGGCTGTCCGGCGGCGAAATGCAGCGCGTGTCGATCGGGCGGGCCATCGTCCGCCAGCCGCGCATCTACCTGATGGACGAGCCGCTGTCGAACCTGGACGCCAAACTGCGCGAAGCGCTGCGCGTCGAGCTGCAGCACCTGCAGAAAACCGAGGGCAGCACGACGCTGTTCGTGACGCACGACCAGATCGAGGCGCTGACCATGGCCGACCGCATCGCCGTGCTCAACGCCGGGCGCATCGTCCAGATCGGCACGCCTTACGACATCTACGACCACCCGGCGACGACGTTCGTCGCCCAACTGGTCGGCATCCCGCGCATCAACCTGCTGCGCGCGACGCGCGAAAACGGCACGCTGCACGTCCCCGATAGCACCGTGCGGCTGGATATCCCGCCCGGCAAGACCCTGCCGGAGACGTTCCTGCTCGGCATCCGGCCCGAAGACGTGCGCCCGACCTCCGGCGGCGCGCTGCAGGGCGAGGTCGCCCTCACCGAGCCGCTGGGCGTCGAAACGGTGATTCACATCCGGTCGGGCAAGCATATCCTGCTGAGCATTGTGCCGGGCATCACCGATCTGAAGATCGGGGACCCGGTCGCGTTCAGCATCGTGCAAGAACGGCTGCACACCTTCGACCTGAACGGCGTTCGCGTCGGGGAGTGACCAGCCGCCAAGATGGTGACGGCGATTGGCTTGGAAGGAGAGAACTGCATGAAGTTCGGCGTAAATTCCTGGATCTGGGTGTCGCCCCTGACCACCGAGGAGATCGCGAAGCTGGCGCCGCACGCCGCACGGCTGGGCGCCGAGTGGTTCGAGGTGCCGCTGGAAGACACGACCGCGATCGACTACCGGCGCGCCGCGGACATCCTGAAAGACAACGGCCTGGGCGTGAGCGTCTGCGCGGCGATGGGCGCCGACCGCGACCTGATCCACCCGGACGCGGCCATCCGCAAGAGCGGCATGGACTACCTCAAGCACTGCATCGAGGCGGTGCACACCCTGGGCGGCACGAACGTGGCCGGCCCGCTGTATTCGGCGGTGGGCCGCGTGTGGCAGATGACCGCCGACGAGCGCGCCCGCGACACCGATCTGCTGGTCGAGAACCTGCGCGAGCTGGCCCGTTATGCGGGCGATCACGGCGCGGTGCTGTGCATCGAGCCGCTCAACCGCTTCGAGACGAGTTTCATCAACCTGGCCGCGCAGGCGATCGAGGTCGTCGACCGCGTCGATCACCCGGCCTGCCAGATCATGCTCGACACGTTTCACATGAACGTCGAGGAGCGCAAGCTCGGCGAGGCGATCCGCGCCGTGGGGCCGCGCCTGAAGCACTTCCACGCGTGCGAGAACGATCGCGGCGCGCCCGGCTCCGGCCACGTGCCGTGGGACGACGTCGCCGCGGCGCTGAAAGCGGTGGGCTACGATGGCCCGGTCGTGATCGAATCGTTCACCGCGGCGGTCAAGAGCATCGCGCGGGCGGCGGCGATCTGGCGCCCGCTGGCCCCCACGCAGGACGCGCTGGCGAGCGAGGGCCTGGCCTTTTTGAAGCAACTGATGGCTTAGCAACTGGATTTTGAACCCTTTTGACGAGGAGCAACCTATGGCCGAGAAAAAGATCAACGTCGCGATCATCGGGCTGGGCTTCGGCGCGGAATTCATCCCGATCTACCAGAACCACCCGCACGCGAACATGGCCGCCATCTGCCAGCGCAACAAGGACCGGCTGAACGAAGTCGGCGACGCGTTCGGTGTGGACAAGCGCTACACCAGCTTTGACGACGTGCTGGCCGACCCGGCCATCGACGCGGTGCACATCAACACGCCGATCCACGAGCACGCGCGGATGAGCATCGCCGGGCTGAAAGCCGGCAAGCACGTCGCCTGCACGGTGCCCGCCGCCACGACCATCGACGAGCTGGAACAGATCGTGGAAGCCCAGCGGGAATCCGGGAAGAAGTACATGATGATGGAAACCGTCATCTACTCCCGCGAATTCCTGTACGTCAAAGAGCTGTACCAGACGGGCAAGCTGGGGCGCATCCAGTACCTGCGCGCCACCCACCAGCAGGAGATGCTCGGCTGGCCGGGCTACTGGGAAGGGCTGCCGCCCATGCACTACGCGACGCACGTCGTCAGCCCGTGCCTGGCGCTGCCCCGCCTCGACGCGGAGAGCGTGACGTGCTTCGGCTCCGGGCGCATTCAGGAACACCTGATCCCCAAGTACAACTCGCCGTTCGCCATCGAGACGGCGCACATCAAGATGAAGGGGGCCGACCTGGTGGCCGAGGTCATGCGCTCGCTGTTCAACACGGCGCGCCAGTACCGCGAGAGCTTCGACGTGTACGGCAGCAAGATGTCGTTCGAGTGGCCGCTGATCGAGCACGATCACCCGGTCGTGCACATCGGCGAGGCGCCGCACCTGACGGACGTGCTCGACTTCGCGCACCTGCTGCCCGAGCCGATCCAGCGCTTCACCACCCGGGGCGTCTACGGGCAGGAGCAGCAGCACCTGTCGTTCATCCAGGGCGCGGGGCACGGCGGGTCACACCCGCACATGACGCACGAGTTCATCATGAGCATCGTCGAGGATCGCGACCCGTTCCCCAACGCGCGCCAGTCGGCCAACTGGACCGCGGTCGGCATCCTGGCGCACGAGTCGGCCATGCGCGGCGGCGAGACGATCAAGCTGCCGGAGTTCACGCTATCGTCCTGATGGTTTCGCAGTGGGGAACTGGCACCGGGGCCGGGGCGAGCGCCCGGCCCGCACAGGAGCAGCAACGATGATCAAGAAGTTGAAACGGCCATTCATCCGGTTCGCGATCGCGATCGCCTGCGTGCTGGCGGTGGGCGGTCTGTTCCGGCTCTACACCACCCAGGCGCTGTCCGAAACGCAGCAGGAGGAGGTGCTGGTCAAAGGCATCCCGTTCGTGGCGGTCTTCATCGCGATTCTGCTGGTGTTCGTCTTCGTGATCGTCGCCGCCGCGCTGCTGTTCAGCGGCAAAATCCCGCCGCGCGCCTACCGCCCCATCGAAGGCATCATCATCGCCGGGATCGTGATCGGCGTGGTGGGGCTGTTCCAGGGCTGGACGCTGTTCGGCTACGAGTACGGCTTTCTGCTGCTCCTGATCTCGCTGGCGGCGTTCATGATCTGGAGCCACATCGCGCCCCAGACCGCCCGCTCGGGCGCGATCGCGCCGCCGCTGACGCGCCGCGCGCACACCGTCGGGATCGTCGCGGGCGTGATCGTGTGGACGTTGCTCGCCATTCTGATCAGCCGCGCGAACCAGCCCATCGAACCTTACGGGCTGAGCCCTGCCTTGTGGCAGATGAAGAACGATGAGGAGCGCGCCGCCATCGTCGACGGAGCCGAGGACGACTACCGGCAGGTGACGATCCCGCTGATCGTCCTGGGCTGCCTGCTGCCGGGCGCCGTCGCCTACTTTGCCGGGCGCGAGATCGCGGCGCACGTGGGCGCGCCCCGCGCCGAGGCGATCCCGCCGGCGGACGAGGTCCGGCTGAGCGGCTAGCGCCCTACCGTACCGGAAGCTTTGCGGGCGATCCGCCCGCGTGTTTCGCCTTAGACACGACTCGTTCAGGAGGAAAGGAATAAAGATTATGTCCCGTCCAATCACAATATTCACCGGCCAATGGGCCGACCTGACGCTGGACACGGTGGCCCAGAAGGCCAAGAGCTTCGGCTACGACGGGCTGGAGCTGGCCTGCTGGGGCGATCACTTCGAGGTCGACAAGGCGCTGGAGAGCGACAGCTACGTCCAGGGCCGCTGGGATATCCTCAACAAGCACGGGCTGAAGTGCTTCGCCATCAGCACGCACCTGGTCGGCCAGTGCGTCGCCGACGCGATCATCGACGAGCGCCACCGCAGCATCCTGCCCGACCGCCTGTGGGGCGACGGCGATCCCGAAGGCGTGCGCCAGCGCTGCGCCGAGGAAATCAAGAACACGGCCCGCGCCGCCAAGAAGTTCGGCGTGGAGGTCGTCAACGGCTTCACCGGCAGCCCGGTGTGGCACCTGCTGTACTTCTTCCCGCCGACCACCGACGCGATGATCGACCGCGGCTTCGAGGAGTTCGCCGCCCGCTGGAAGCCGATCCTCGACGTGTTCGAGCAGGAAGGGGTGAAGTTCGCCCTCGAATGCCACCCGGCGGAGATCGCCTACGACATCCTGACCGCCGAGCGCGCGCTCAAGGCGCTGGACGGTCACAAGGCGTTCGGCTTCAACTACGATCCCAGCCATTTCGTGCACCAGTTGTTCGACCCGGTCGAGTTCATCAACGCGTTCCCGGACCGGATCTTCCACGTCCACGTGAAGGACTCGAAGGTGACGCTCAGCGGGCGCAACAGCATCCTCGGCTCGCACCTGCAGTTCGGCGACTACCGCCGGGGCTGGAACTTCGTCTCGCCGGGTCACGGCGACATCGACCTGGAAGGCATCATCCGGGCGCTGAACCGCATCGGCTATGACGGCCCGCTCTCGGTCGAGTGGGAGGACAGCGGCATGGACCGCGAGCACGGCGCGAAGGATGCCGTCGAGTTCATCCGCAAGACGGAGTTCAAGCCGTCCGAGGTCGCGTTCGACGCCGCGTTTGGCGAAGGGTAGAGGAGGAGCACATGTCTGAGGAAGTCGGATTCACCAGCATGGCCGGCGCCAAAGCCGAGCACGACGCCCCGGAAGTCGGGATCGGGCTGCTGGGCTATGCCTTCATGGGCAAGGCGCACACCAACGCCTTCAAGAAAATCCCGTACATCATGTACCCACCGGTCGCCGTTCCGCGGCTGGTCGCCATCTGTGGCCGCAACGAGGACGCGGTCAAAGAGGCGGCAAGGCGCTATGGCTACGAGGGCTACTACACCGACTGGCGCAAGATGCTCGAAAACGACGCGATCCAGGTGTTCGACAACGGCGGGCCGAACAATGCCCACGCCGAGCCGAGCATCGCCGCCGCCCAGGCGGGCAAACACGTCTTCTGCGAAAAACCGCTGGCCCGCACCGCCCAGGAAGCCAGGAGCATGCTCGACGCGGTGGAGAAGGCCGGCGTTAAGCACATGGTCGCCTTCAACTACCGCTTCGTCCCGGCGGTGGTCCAGGCCCGCAAGCTGATCGAAAGCGGCAAGCTGGGCCGGATCTACCACTGGCGCGCGGTGTACCTGCAGGAATGGGGCATGGACCCGACGATGCCGACGAGCTGGCGCTTCCAGAAGGACGTGGCGGGCAGCGGCGCGCTGGGCGACCTGGGCGCGCACATCATCGACCTGGCCCGCTTCCTGGTCGGCGAGCCGAAAAAGCTGATGGGCATGACCCAGAACTGGATCAGCCAGCGCCCGTCCGGCAGCGACCCGAACACGATGGTGCCGTCCGACGTGGACGACGGCTTCGTCGCCACGCTCGAGTTCGAGAACGGCGCGCTGGGCACGCTCGAGGCGTCGCGCTTCTGCCAGGGGCGCAAGAACTACAACAGCTTCGAGATCAACGGTGAGCACGGCTCGATCGTCTTCAACCTGGAGCGTCTCAACGAGCTGAACGTGTTCTGGGCCGGGGACGACCCGAAGGAGACGCGCGGCTTCCACAACGCGCTGATCAGCGAGGGATTCCATCCCTACTGGAGCAACTGGTGGCCCCACGGCCACATGATCGGCTGGGAGCACAGCTTCGTGCACGAGTTCCACCACTTCTTCGACGCCATCGTGAACGAGAAGGACGTCGCGCCCTATGGCGCCACCTTCGTCGACGGCTACCGCAACGCGGTGATCTGCGACGCGATCGTCGAGTCGGCCCGGTCCGGGCGCATGGTGGACATCACCTACTAATCGCGGCCAACAGCACGTAGGGGCGCCTTCGCCGCGCCCCTACCCCGCGCCCGACCGCCGCCCGAAAAAATACCGACCGCACCCCACCAACCGCACACGCGCGTTTCGCGTTTTTCTAGCGGATGCCTGCATCCCTTTGGTAAGCTCTGGGGTGTCGCTATAGCAAGGAGCTGATTTCATGAGCAATTACGAGCCTAAACCAGAACATAAGTTTACGTTCGGCCTGTGGACGGTCGGCAACGTCGGGCGCGACCCGTTCGGCGTCGAGGTGCGGCGCGCCCTGTCGCCCGTCGAGATCGTGCACCTGCTGGCCGAGGTCGGCGCGTGGGGCGTGAACTTCCACGACAACGACCTGGTGCCCATCGACGCGACATCCGCCGAGCGCGACCGGATCGTCGCGGACTTCAAGCGGGCGCTGGACGACACGGGCATCGTCGCGCCGATGGCGACGACCAACCTGTTCACCGACCCGGCCTTCAAGGACGGCGCGTTCACGTCCAACGATCCGACGGTACGCGCCTACGCGCTGCAAAAGACCATGCGCGCGATCGACCTGGGCGCGGAACTGGGCGCGAAGGTGTACGTCTTTTGGGGCGGGCGCGAGGGCACCGAAACCGACTCCAGCAAGAGCGCGCTCGACGCGGGCAAGCGCTTCCGCGAGGCGCTCAACTTCCTGTGCGACTACGCGCTCGACCAGGGCTACGACCTGAAATTCGCGCTGGAAGCCAAGCCCAACGAGCCGCGCAGCGACATCTACCTGCCGACAACGGGCGCCATGCTCGGCTTCATCGCCACGCTCGATCACCCGGAGATGGTCGGCGTGAATCCCGAAGTGGCCCACGAGCACATGGCGGGCCTCAACTTCATGCACGCCGTGGCCCAGGCGTGGGACGCCGGGAAGCTGTTTCACATCGACCTGAACGATCAGAAATTCGGGCGCTACGACCAGGACTTCCGCTTTGGCGCGGAGATGATCAAGCAGGCGTTTTACCTGGTCAAGTTCCTGGAGGACGTGGGCTACGACGGCGCGCGCCACTTCGACGCCCACGCCTACCGCACCGAAGGGCCGGAGGGCGTCAAGGCGTTCGCGCGCGGCTGCATGCGCACCTACCTGATCCTCAAGGAGAAGGCGCAGCGCTTCAACCAGGACGCGGAGATTCAGGCGCTGCTGGCCGAGATCAACGCCGACGACGGGACGTATAGCTGGCTGGCCGGGGGCTACAGCGCCGGCAAGGCCGCCCGGCTGAAGGGCGAAACATTCGACCGCGCCGCGCTCGGCGAGCGCGATCTGCGCTACGAACACCTGGACCAGCTCACCATCGAGCTGCTGCTCGGCGTGCGCTAGGCTGGGGAGATCGCTGGGGCGAGGGCCGCGCTCAGGCCGGCCCGTCCCCGGCGTGGCCGTTCCACGCGCCGGCGGCGGGCAGCACGAACGAGAAGACGCTGCCCTCGCCGTCCCGGCTCTCGACGCCCACCTCGCCGCCCAGCCGGTCCATGATGCGCCGCACGATCGACAGGCCCAGGCCGTACCCGCGCGCCCGCACCTGGTCCAGCCGGGTGAACGGCGTGAACAGCCGGGCCTGTTCTTCCTCGCTCAGCCCGGCGCCGTTGTCGCTCACCCAGAACCGGATCGTGCCGTCGGGCTGGGCGGTGGCCCCCAGCCGGACGCAGGGCGGCTCGCCACCGTATTTGATCGCGTTGTTGATGTAGTTGGCCCACACCTCTTCGATCCACGGGCCGTACCCCACGGCGAGGGGCCATTCGTCCGGCACGATGATCTGCGCCTCGTGCTGCTCGATCATGGTCATCAGGCGCTGCTGGGCCTCGCGGACGATGCTGCCCATGTCGAGCGGCTCCAACTGGACGTCCGCCTTGCGCACGCCCGCCAGCAGCAGCAGTTCCTCGATGATCCGCTTCATCTTCTCAGCCGACTGGTTGATCGCGCTCAGGCCGAAACGGACCTGCTCGGCGGGCATGTCCTCGAGATCGTCGAGCAGCAGCGCCGCGTAGCCCATGACGACGCCGAGCGGGTTCTGGAGATCGTGGGCGACCGTGTGGGCGAAGGCGTCCAGCTCTTCGTTGCGGGCTTCCAGTTCCAGCGTGTACTGGCGCAGCGCCTCTTCCATCTGCTTGCGCTCGGCGACTTCCTGCTGAAGCTGGGCATTCGCCACCGACAGATCGTACGTCCGCTCGCGCACGCGCAGTTCGAGCAGGTCGTACGCCTCGCGCAGGGCGGCCTCGGCCCGCGTGCGCTGGGTGACGTCGCTGGCGATCATCGCCGTGGCGATCAGGTTCTGGCGATCGTCGAACACGGGGAACCGCCGGACGAACAGCGTGCGCGTCTTGCCATTGGCGAACGCCAGCGTCTGCTCGCTGGTGAGGGCTTCGCCGCGCGCGAGCGCCTGCGCGCGGCGCTCGTCGGCCATGAGCCGCTCGGCCACGTCCGGCTCGAACAGGTCGGCATCGGTCCGGCCCACGACGTCACCGAGCGACGCCTTGCCGACCATCGCCAGGAACGAATGATTCGCGCTGACGATCCGCAGGTCGAGGTCCTTGACCACGGCGACATCCTGCGATCCCTCGATGACCGCCGCCAGGTAGCTCCGCTCGCGCTGCATCTGTTGGTATTGGGCGAGCTGTGCGTCGACCGCGGCGTGAGCCGGGCCCCCGCTGCCGGTGCGCCGGAACAGCACGCCTAGCCTGCCGCGGAGCCGGGATGTGAGTCTACCGAATAGCATGATCACCACGCCCGCTGGAGTCTGTGGTCCGGCAGGTCCATCGCGGCGCGCGCCAGAGCGATGTTTCGAAGCGATGCGGAGGGACCTTGCCGCCAATGGCGATCGAACCGCAAACCGGGCCGCGCGATCATCGCCGTGAGTCTGCTCATCCCCCCTCCTCGACCGTGCTGAACACCGTGCCATGTGTCTTGATTATATAATAGTCTACGCTCCAACCGTGAAACGCCCGTATTTTTGGGTGGGATGCCGGGGGCGGGATCGAAAGGCGGACCCAAAGGTCCGCCCGGTACAGCATGGTCGATTGACGCAAGCGTCACGCTCGCCGTCAGGCATCGAGCGCCGCCCCGATGTGCTGCGTCAGTTCCTCGATGGGCACGTACATCAGGCCGCCGTTCTCCGGCGCGCCGTAGTCGCGAATCCACGCGATCTCGCCCGCTGCGTCCACCAGGATGAACGTGTGGCCCGGTTCACCGGTGCCCACCGCCCACTGCATGACGTCGTACGCGGTGGAGACGGTCGCATCGGGATCGGTCAGCATCGGCGCGGCAATGCCGTACTCCTGCTTGACCGCGGCCTGCTGGTCCGCCGGGTCGAGGGCGATGCTCAGAATGGCGACGTCCAACGCCTGAAAGGCGGGGTCATTTTCCAGATCGACGATCTGTTGCAGGCACGGCGGTCAACCGCCGGCCATGTGGAAGAACAGCAGCACCGGCTGGCCCTGGTAGCTGGCGAGCGAGACGCGGCTGCCGTCCGACGCGGCCAGCGTGAAATCCGGCGCGGCCCCGCCGACCGCCACCGACGAAGCAGGCGCGTCCTGCCCGGCGGCGGACGTGGGCGCGGCGGGCATTGGCTCGTCCGGCGACTCGTCCTCGCCGCACGCGGCCAGGATCAGGCCCAGCAGCGCGGCGGCCATCAGCGCGGCCATCACGCGGAAGGGCGCGGCGGTAAAGAGACGTTGGTGGTGCATCATTCCTCCCATCCCGGTTAAGCCTCATTAAAGTAAACCATATCTTCGAAATTATACCGTGCAGGGTGGCCCGCGCCAGATCGACCGGTCCGTCTTTTGGGCGCGGCAGGCGTTTTGGGCTACACTGCCCGGCGAATCAAGCACATGAGGGACGGCGCCCATGAAGATGAACGTGCAGTTTTACGAGACCATCGCGCGCTTTTACGACGCCGAAAACGCCGATATGACCGACGACCTGGGTCTCTACGACGAGCTGGCGGATGAAACCGGCGGCCCGATCCTCGATATCGGCTGCGGCACCGGGCGGGTGATGCTCCACCTGGCGCAGGCCGGGCACCGCGTCGCCGGGCTGGACCACGCCGAGGCAATGCTGGCGCGCGGATCGCGCAAGCTGGACATGCTGGGCGACCTGCGCGCGCGGGTCCGCTTCGTGCATGGCGACGTGCTCGACGCCCGCCTGGCCGACGTCTTCAAGCTGATCGTGGTGCCCTACAACGGTTTCATGCACTTCAGCGAACAGGCCGAGCAGCTCGCCGCGCTGCGCCGTTTCCGCGAGTGGATCGCGCCGGATGGCCGGCTGGCGCTGGACCTGCCCAACGCCGGGGAGGCGTTCGCCACCCAGGACGACGGCGCGCTGGTGCTGGAGCGCATGTTCACCGAGCCGGAAACCGGGCACCTCGTCATGCAGCAGTCGGTGAGCGCGCTCGACCGGACGGCGCAGCACCTGCACGTCACGTGGGTCTACGACGAGATCGGCGATGGCGGCGCGGTGCACCGCACGCTCGCCCCGCTCAAGCTGCGCTACGTGTTCCCCGGCGAGATGGACCTGCTGCTGGCGGCGACCGGCTGGGCGCGGCTTGACGTGTACGGCGATTACGGGCGCGAGCCGTTCGGCGAAGGCAGCCCGCGCATGATCGTGATCGCCCGGCCCGCCGGGGAGTCTCCGTCATGAGCGCGCGGCACAGGCGGCGCGCCGCCGGGATCGTGGCGGTCGGGCTGGCGCTGATCCTGGCCGCGTGCGGCGACGACGGGCCCGACCCGACGCCCACCGCCGCCGGGCCATCCCCCGCCCCGTCGCTGGCCCCCAGCGCGACGGTCGACCCGGTGCTGCCTTCCGGCGATGGTGCAGGCGGCGCGTTCGTCGGCGCCAGCGATCCCACCCATGCCGGCCTGGCCGCCGAGGGCCAGCCCGACCAGGACCTGCCCACGATCACGCCCCAACCCACCCAGGCGCTGCTCCCCATGACGATCAGCGCGAGCGATGGGCTGGTCATCCAGGCGACGTACTACAGCGCGCCGGTCCGGCCCGCGCCGGGCGTGCTGCTGGTGCCGATGGAGGGCACCGGGCGCGAGGTCTACGCGGCCCTGGCCGAGCGCCTGCAGGCGGCGGGGTACGCCGTGCTGGCGGTGGACCTGCGCGGCTATGGCGACACCGGGGGCGCGCCGGACTGGACGCTCGCCCAGGCGGACACGCGCGACGCGCTGGACATGATGGCCGACCTGCCGGGTGTGAACCGCGGGCAGCTTGCCGTCGTCGGCGCGAGCACCGGCGCCAACATCGCGCTGAACACCTGCGCCGACTTCGCGGGCTGTAACGCCGCCGTGCTGCTGAGCCCCGGCCTGGACTACCGCGGCATCACCACCGCCGGCGCGATGGCGCGGATGGGCCAGCGGGCGGTGCTGATCGTTGCGAGCGAAAACGACGACAACAACCCCGCCGACAGCGTCGCGCTCGACGGCATGGCGACGGGCGATCACCGGTTGGAAATCTACCCCAACGCCGGGCATGGCACCGACATCCTCGCCGCCCAGCCGGACCTGCCCGACCGGATCGCGCAGTGGCTGCTGGCGCGCCTCCCGCCGCCGGGACCCTAAGGAGCCCTGGATGATAACCGACCTGCCCCCGATCGAACCGCCCACCAACGGAGAACTCCAGCGCGGCAGTTGGACGCCGCTGCCCGCCGGTGACCCGCTGGCGGCGTACCTCGCGGCCCGGTACGCGGGGCAACTGGGATCGCGGCAGACGTGGGAAGCCGCCCGGCTGTCGCACGCGGCGGCGATTTACCGCGAGCGCGTCTCCGGCTGGGCGGTGGTCGCCAAGTTCTACACGGTCAAGACCGGGGACAACGCCGACCGGCACGCCCGGCACGAGTTCGAGGTCACGCAGCAGGCCCGCGCGGCGGGTCTCGCCCAGGGAGACTACCGCGCACTCGAGCCGCTGGCCGTGTGGCGCGGGGTGCTGATCCTGGAATACGTGGACGGCCTGACGCTCGAAGACGTGATCGCGGTGCGCCGCCACCGTCCCGGCGAGCTGCTGCCCGCCCTGGAACGCGCGGCGCGCCTGCTGGCGACGCTGCACGCTCACGGCGCCCAGGCGGACGCAGCGCCCAACCCCGCGCAGAGCACCGGCTACGCGCGCAAGCTGGTCGAACAGTTGGCGCGGTGGGGCGTGCTGGAAGGCAACCAGATCGTCTGTGATGGCCTGGACAACCTGATCGCGCGATGGGCGGCGAGCGGCACGCTGGCGGAGTACGCCCCCACGCTGCTTCATGGCGACGCCACGACCACCAACTTCGTGTTCCCCTGGGATGGCGGCGTGGTCGGCATCGACTGGGAGCGGCTGAAAGTGAGCGATCCCGCCGCGGACCTGGGGCGGCTGATGGCCGAAGTCTCGCACAGTGTCCACAATCACGGCGGCGACGTGGCCGAGGCCGTGCCGCTGGTGGATCACCTGGTCGCCGCATACTGCGCGGCGCGGGCCTGCGAGGCCGGCTTCACGGACCGGCTGCGCTTTCACCGCGCCTCGAGCACGCTGCGCATCGCGCGCAACGGGTGGGTGTCGCGCCTGGACCGGACGGCGCTGGTGGCCGAGGCGCTGGCGCTGCTGGCGTGCTGCCCGTGATCGTTGCGATCCGGTGCCGCGTGCCACATTTGGAGCTGGGTGGCGGTTTGCGGTAGGATCGGGCCAGTGTTGGTAGGATTGAGGATTATTGGTTGTTGCCGACGATAGTGACACATTCGCGGGCGCGCCGCCGCACGTGCGCCCTGTTCCTCGCCGGGCTGATGCTGCTGGTCGCGCCCTGGGGCGCGCCCCAGGCGGCTGAAGCCCAGGGCAGCGCCGACCAGGTTGTCGCGCTGGTCAACGCGCTGCGAGCCGAACTCGGCCTCGACCCGTGGACGGTTCACCCCACCCTGGCCTACGTCGCGCAGGCTCACGCCAACTGGATGGTCGCCACCGGGCAGTACGGCCACACCGGCGAAGGCGGCTCCACGCCCCAGGATCGCGCCCTGGCGGCGGGGTACGCGGGCAGCGTCGCCGAGAACTGGGTATCCGGCGGCAACATGTCCCCGGCGGGCGCGGTCGAGTGGTGGCGCAACAGCGCGATCCACTATGCCACGCTCACCTCGTCGGCCCAGCATGTCGGCGTGGGCGTCGTGCGGGGCGGGCGCGGCGTCGTCTACGTGCTGGTCGCGGGCCGCCCGTCGCCACCGCGCCGGTCGAACTCGAACAGCAGCGCCGACGAAGATGAGGACGACGCCCCGCTCGTCGTGCCGATCACGCGCGCCGAGCCGGACGCCAACGGGCGCGTCACGCACGTCGTCCAGCCCGGCCAGACCGCCTGGGCCATCGCCGCCGTGTACGGCGTGGACCTCGACGAGATGCTGCACATCAACAATTTGCAGCGCCCGGTCGTGCTGAAGCCGGACGACACGATCATCGTCAAGCTGGGCCCCGGCGAAGCGCCGCCGCCCACCCCCACCCCCATCGCGGAATACGCCATCGGCGAGGGTCAGACCGTCTGGGAAGTCGCCGTGACGCACGGGCTGACCGTCGACGAGCTGCTCGGCTACAATGGCCTGACGCGTGAAGACGTGATCGTGCCGGGCATGGTCCTGCGGCTGATCCCGCCGGAGCCGGGCGACGTCCCGCCCGACGAAGCACTCCCCGAAGGCGCGCCGCCGGAAGATATTCCACCGGACGAAGCGCCACCAGAGGAAGCGCCGCCCGCCGAAACCGTGCCCCAGCCGGATGCAGCGCTCGCCGCAGCGCCGCCGGAGGAGGCTCCACCGGAGGATGCGGCTCCGGCGGACAGCGTGCCCCAGCCGGAAGAAGCGCCCCCGGCTGACACCGAGCCGCCCACCGAAGCGGCCCCCGCGCCTTCCGAGCCGCCGCCCGCGCTGCCCACGGTGACGCCCATTCCGGTCGAGGTGCTGGCGATGGCCCCGACGGGCACGCCCACCGATCCGCCGCCCACGCGCGCGGCGTCGGCCACGCCGCCTGGTTCCGCGTCCGCGCAGCCGGTCGAAGTCGATCCGGGCGACGATGACGACGGCCAGATGATGATCCTGGGCCTGGGCATCCTGGGCGCGGTGTGGGTGCTGGTGGGGGGAGTCGGGCTGGCGGGCTACGTGATCAAGCGGCGGCGGTAAGCGTTCCGCACGGTCAGAGTGAATCGGGCACAGAAGAACGGGACGGCGCACCCGCGCGGATGGCCGCCCCGTACTGATTCACAACACATTGATGCTGCTTACAGGTATTCGACACGATTCCTGAGTTCTTCGGCTGTGTAGACAGCGTGGATAAGCTCGAGGCTCTTCACCCAATCACCAATACCGTGTTGATCCTGTTGTCCAAACACAATCCCTGCGTGCTCAACTCCCTGTGCCGCCAGTTCGACGAAGTCAGCGTCATGCGTGCAGAGCACATATCCCATCTCAGTGGCACGGCGCAGATGATTGACGTCCGAATCCCCGCGTAATCCCAAACCGCGAACGGTCACCGCCTCAATGCCGCGCGTCCGTAACTGCTCGGCGACGACTACCGGCACGTTTTCATCCAAATAGAAACGGGGGCTTGCTGCCAACGCGTTGTTCCTTCAGCGCCCTTGCCCTGGCAAGCTCGGCGCGTAGGTCCTCGTCCAGCGCCGGTTTGTGCTCGTAGTAGTACGCCAGCGCGGCATACACCTGGGCCAGAGACAGATCATACGCTGCGGCGATCTCGTCCGGCGACTGATCGTGGAAGACTCGCGCTGCGGCGATGTCCAACACGCGGATCCCCGTCCCAGCGATGCAGGGTCGCCCGCCGCGCACCGCCGGATCGGACGTGATGAAATCCATGCTGAGTACGGTTACCATCGCGCTATCTCCACGCTCACGTGTTCCCATTATACCCGATCACGCAACGGGGCGGCGCACCCGCGCGGATGGCCGCCCCGTGATGAGTCACCGGCACGCGCCGGGCTGCGTCAGGCGCGCAGCGTAGCGCCCAGGCGGCGGCTCGCCGCCTTCACGATCCGCGCGTGGACTTTGGCGACCTCTTTGTCCTCCAGCGTGCGATCCGGCGCGCGGTAGGTCAGCGCATAGGCCAGCGACTTCTTGCCCGCCGGGATCGGGTCGCCGCGATAGACGTCGAACAGCCGCGCATCTTCCAGCAGGTCGCCGCCCGCCGCCAGGATCGCGGCCAGGACGTCCGCCGCCGGCACGCTCTCGTCGACGACCAGCGCGATATCCTGGTACACGGCGGGCTGGGTGGGCACGGGCTCGATGTCGCGCAGGACGGTCAGATCGGCCACCAGCGCGCCCAGGTCGAACTCCGCCGCGACGACGGGCCGCTCCAGGTCCAGCCCCAGGCCGAACGCGTCGCGGACCAACGGGTGCACCTCGCCGAAGACGCCCACCGCCCGGCCATCGATGCGCAGCTCGGCGGTGCGGCCCGGGTGGAAGCTGCTGTGCTCGACCGGCGCGAACGTCACGGCACCCGCCACCCGCAGCTCGCGCAGCAGCGCCTCGATCACGCCCTTGAGGTCGAAGAAGTCCATCCGCGCCCGCGCCCGGCGCCCGTCCTGCCACTGCGGGACCTCGCGCGGGCCGGTCATCAGAATCCCCAGGTGAACCGGCTCCTCGGGCAGCGCCTGGCCCGTCTGCCAGTACACCGACCCGATCTCGAACAGCAGTTGGCGGTCGGTGTGGCGCGCGTTGGCCGCCGCGATGTCGAGCATCCCGGCCAGCAGCGTGTGGCGCATCACCGTCTTGTCGGCGGAGATCGGGTTGGCGAGCGTCACGTAGCCGGACTGCGGCCAGCTCGACGGCTGGCCCGGCGGCGTCAGCATGGCCTCGCGCTCCGGCGTCGTCAGGCGATAGGCCACGATCTCGCGCAGGCCGGTGCGCGCCAGCGCATCGCGGACCATCTCCTCGCGCTCGAGCGCCGTGTTGGCGCGCTGCCTGGGCAGCGTGTCGCCGATCACCGTGTCGGGGATGCGGTCGTAGCCGTAGATGCGCGCGATCTCCTCGACCAGGTCGGCCTGCCCGGTGATCCCGGTGCCAATGTCCAGGCGGTGATCGGGCACCGTCACGCGCACGTGATCGCCTTCCTCAACGACGTCGAATTCGAGCGCGCGCAGAATCCGCACGATCTCGTCCTGGGGAATGTGGAAGCCGAGCAGCCGGTCGACCTCGCTCACCGGCAGATCGACCTGCACTTCGGGCGCGGGCAGCGGGTATTCGTCGATGTGGCCCGCCGCGACCACGCCGCCGCTGGTCTGGCGCATCAGCTCGATGCAGCGCAGCAGGCCGCGCAGGGCCATCGCCGGGTGCACGCCACGGCTGAAGCGCAGCCCGGCCTCGCTGGACATCTTCTGGCTCTGCATCGTGCGCCGGATGTTGATGAAGTTCCAGGCCGCCGCTTCGAGCAGCACGTTGCGTGTGGCCGGGCGGCGGGCGCTGGCCTTGCCGTGCAGCAGGCGCTCGGCGTCCTCGTCCAGCTCCACGCCCATCGCGTCGAGCATGTCCACCGAGGGATCGTTGACTTCGCTCTCCAGGCCGCCCATGATGCCGCCGATGCTCAGCGATCCGGCAGTGTCCGCCACGAGGATGTTGTACTCGTCCAGCGCGTGATCCTCGCCGTCGAGCGTGATCAGGTGCTCGCCCGGTTCCGGCAAGCGCGTGATGATCACCGGCGGCTGGCCGCCCGCGCGCTCCTTGAGCGTGTCGAAGTCGAAGGCGTGCAGCGGCTGGCCTAGCTCCAGCATGACGTAATTCGTCGCGTCCACGATGTTGTTGATCGGGCGCATCCCGGCCAGCCGCAGGCGGCGCTGCATCCACCCCGGCGACGGCTTCAGCTCGATGTCGCGGATCAGCGCCAGGGTGAAGCGCGGGTTGAGCTCCGGCTCGCGGATGTCGAGCGAGACTTCGCCCGCGATCGGCGCGCCCTCGGCCACCACGTCCAGCGGCGGGAGGCGCAGCCGCTGGCCGGTGAGCGCGGCCACTTCGCGCGCCACGCCCACGATGTTGTAGGCGCGAGCGATGTTGGGCAGCATGTCGATGTCGAGCACGGCGTCGCCCAGCACGTCCTGGAACGGGGTGCCCGGCGGGAAATGGCCGAATTCGTCCCACGGCAGCAGCAGGATCCCCTCGTGCTCGTCGGAGAGGCCCAGCTCTTTTTCCGAGCAGACCATGCTGCGGTTGGGAATGCCGCGCAGCGCGCGCTCCTTGAGGATCATGCGGCTGCCGTCGCTGGCGTGACCGTCGTAGACCTCGGCGCCCTCGTGCGCGAACGGCGAGAGCAGCGGCGGGTCGATGGGCCCCTGGTCCTTATACGCGAACAGGTTCGGCGCGCCGGTCACGCACTGTTCGAGCGCGTCGCCGCCATAATCGACCATCGCCAGCACCAGCCGGTCGGCGTTGGGGTGCGCCTTCACCTCGCGGATCGCACCCAGCACGATCTTGTCGCGGTCCCAGACCAGGTGATCCGACGGCGGCAGGTTGATCCCCTCCGGCGGCTCGCCCTGGGGGATGCCGAAATACTCGACGCCGGTCACTTCCAGCCCGGCCAGCGTCAGGCGCTCGGCCAGCTCTTCGATCGAGATGTCGATATCGACGTAATCCTTGAGCCAGGAAATCGGTACTTTCATCGTGTGCGAACGTCTCCTCAGTGGGTGGACGGCCCGCCCGGGCGAACGACCGGCCAGGGCGGACCGTGCGCGTGTCTTACTCTACGGTCTGCAGGTACATCCAGATGGCCTGCAATTCCTCGTCGGTCATCCGGGTGTAGCTGTCCCAGGGCATTTCCTCGTTGTCCAGCACCTCGCCGTCCGGCGTGATGCCCTGGCGGATTGTGTTGATGAAGTCCTGCTCGGTCCAGCCGCCCAGGTCGCCGCTCTGCGTCAGGTCCGGGCCGGGCGGCGGGCCCATCGACGGGCCGCCGGTCAGGTCGTCGCCGTGACAGCCGGAGCAATCCGCGATGGTGACCAGGTACTCACCGTATTCGACGGTGACACCCGGCTCCGGCGGCACGGGCCGCTCGGCATCGTGATCGATGGAATCGCCGGGCAGGTCGCCCATCATGCCCGCCGCCACCAGGATCGTACCGGGGATCGCCATGCTGGTTTCCGGCGAGTCGCGGTCGACGGGCGGCACCGACTCGATGTAGGCCAGCAGCGCGCCCAGGTCCGCATCGCTCAGGTGGTACAGATTGCCCGACGGCATGCCGAGCAACTGCTTGCCGTCCGGATCGATGCCGTGGCGGATGGCGCGCACCCAATCTTCGACCGTCGCATCCGCCCCGAAGCCACCGGCTCCGGCGGTCAGGTTCGGCGCGTAGATCGACCCGATCATGGCGGTGTCCAGCAGCTCGTCGCCGCCCAGGTCCATCCCGTGGCATTCCGAGCAGAGCGTGACAGCCTCGGACAGGTGCTGCCCGCGCGCGATGGCCGCTTCGTCCCCGCGGGGGACCTCCACGGCAGCGACGGCCACGTCGAACGTCTCATCCAGCTTGTTGCGCCCCATCACGTACAACACCCCGCCCGCGATGATGATCACGAGCAACAGCACGCCTATCAGGATACCGAGCCATTTCAATACCTTACCCATGTCTGTTGTCCCTCCTTGTACAATGATTGAGATAGTGTCGGAGATTCGACATTAACAGACTGGCTATGATAACCCTTGTCACACCGCCGTGGCAAGGATGGGTTTGCCGCCGCTGATCACGATCGTGTGCTCGTACTGCGCGCAGATGCTGCGATCGACCGTCGTCAGCGTCCAGCCGTCGGACTCGGTGACGATGCGCCCACTGCCCCGGCTGAGGAACGGCTCGATGGTGAAGACCATCCCCTCCTCGATGCGGGTGCGGTCGCGCTTGTGATAGAAGTTGTAGACGGACGGCTTCTCGTGGATGTGCCGCCCCACGCCGTGCCCCGGCAGCTCCGGGATGATGCGGTAGCCGCCGCGCCGCGCCACGTTCTCGACCGCCCTGCCGATCGCGTTCATCGGGCGGCCCGCCCGCGCCGCGTCGATGCCCTTCTCCAGCGCCCGCCGGGTGAACGCGCACAGCCGCTCGTCCTCCGGATCGGCGGGCGGGACGATCACCGTCGCCGCCGTGTCGGCCCAATAGCCTTCCAGCTCGGCGGACACGTCCACGTTGACCACGTCGCCGGGCCGGATCACGCGCTCGCCGGGGATGCCGTGCGCCGCTTCCTCGTTGATGCTGATGCACGTCCAGCCGGGGAAGCGGTACGCCAGAATCGGGGCCGAGCGCGCGCCCTGCTCTTTGAGGAAGGCCGCGCCGATGGCGTCCAGCGCGGCGGTGGTCATGCCCGGCTGGACATGCGCCAGCATGTGCTGCAGCGCCGCGCCGCAGATCTGCCCGATGCGCAGGATGCCCTGCAGATCGGTCTCGTTCTCAATCGTCATGTGGTTGCTCCGTCTTCGCCCGCCGGACCTCAGCGGGCGTCATTCGTGGCGCGCAGCAGCGCCCGGCGCGCCGTCACGCGGGCCATCTCGGCCCGGTATGCGCGGCTGCCCCAGTGATCGTCCGGCGGGTCGAGTTCCAGGTGGGCCAGCGCCGCGTCCACATCGCCGGTTTCGTCATAGGCGCGCACGACTTCCGGCTGGCCGACCGGGACCGGCGCCACGCCGCACAGCGCCAGCGCGCTGAACCGCCCCCCGTCCGCGCCGGCCTGCACGCGGGCCACCGCGCCCACGATCGGCGCGTCGGCAGGCGTGCGGGCGACTTTCTCCCACGCGATCGCGCCGCCCGGCGAGCCATACGGCACGCGCAGCCCGGTGAGCAGGTAGCGGGCGACGTCTTCGTTCACGCTGAGGAACGAGGACATGGTCAGCAGCACGGCCACGTCCGCCCGCTCGATCACCGCGCCCAGCGCCAGCAGCAGCGTCAGCACCAGCGACTGCGGATCGCGCTCGACCAGCAGATCGCCGAGCGTCATGGTGTTGCGCAGCGTCTCCGGCTGTTCCGCCGCCAACAGCGCGGCCAGCGCCCGCGCCTCGGGGTGCGCATCGGCCCGCGCCAGGCACGCCTGCCGCGCCTTCTCCAGCGTGAGCATCGTGCCCAGCACCAGGGCGTTATCGCCGTCCTGCGCCGTGTCGAGCCCCAATTGCCCCAGGCTCACGGCTTCCTCGACCGCCGGGCTGCTGCGCCGTTGGAGCGCCACGCCGCCGTACAGCGGGTACACGCCCGGCGCCGCGAGCAGCTTCACCGCGTCGGCCAGCGCCGCGGGCTTGTGAACGGTCTTCAGGTTGATCAACATGCTTCGCCTCTCCTGTGTGCGCAAACCTCACCGGACATTATACCCGGCGGGCCGCCAACCGCGCCCGCGCTAGAACTGCTCCAGGAAGCGCAGGTCGTTCTGCCAGAAATAGCGAATGTCCTTGATCCCGTTCACGTTCATCGCCATGCGCTCCGGCCCCATGCCGAACGCGAACCCGCTCCACTCGGTCGGATCGTAGCCGCCGTTTTGCAGCACGACCGGGTGCACCATGCCCGCCCCGGCGATCTCGACCCAGCCGGTGTACTTGCACACCGGGCAGCCATCCCCGCCGCAGATCATGCACTCGACGTCGACCTCGATGCTCGGCTCCGTGAAGGGGAAATACGACCCGCGGAAGCGCACGCGCTTCTCGGCGCCGAACATGCGCCGCGCGAATTCGGCGATGGTGCCCTTCAGGTCCGTCATGTGAATGTGGCGGCCCACCGCCAGCCCCTCGACCTGGTTGAACTGGATCTCGCTGCGCGCCGAGAGCTGCTCGTAGCGGTAGCACATCCCCGGCAGGATGACGCGGATCGGCGCGGTGCCGTTCTCGCCGTAGTCGTGCATGGCGCGGATCTGGCCGGGGCTGGTGTGCGTCCGCAGGATCACGCCGGGCGTGGTGGTGTGGAACGTGTCCCACATATCGCGCGCGGGATGGTGCGGCGGGATGTTGAGCAGCGTGAAGTTGGTGTCGTCGTCCTCCACGTCGCGGCTGCGGTAAACCTGGAAGCCCATCTCCGCCCAGATCGCGTAGATGCGGCGCAGCGTCTGGGTGGCGGGGTGCAGCCCGCCGGTCGGCACGCGCCGCCCCGGCAGCGTCACGTCGATCTCGCCCTCTTCCAGCGACTGGGCCAGTTCGTGCTGCCGGATCATCTCTTCGCGCCCGGTGAAGGCATCGGCCAGCGCGTTCTTGATCTCGTTGGCCCGCTTGCCGAACGCGGCGCGCTCGTCTTTGGGAAGCTGGCCGGTCGCGCGCAGCGCCAGCGTGACCGCGCCCTTCTTGCCCAGGTAGCGGCGCTCCCAGTCGTGGAGCGCGTCGCTGTGGGTGATCGTCTCGAGTTCTGCGAGCGCCTGCGTGTACGTCGATTCGAGTTGTTCGAGCATAGCCCCTCTCCGGTGTATGCTGCCTGGCCTATAAAACAAAAACTCGCCGCTAATCCTTCCGGATCAGGGACGAGATCGACTCCCGCGGTACCACCCTGCTTAGCCCGCCGGACTCGCCCGGCGCGGCTCGCTCGTGCCCACGTCGCGCCTGCGGCGAGATGGGCTGCCCCGTTAACGCTGGGCCTGCGGAGCGGACTACTGGCCGGATCGATGCCCGGCGTTCCCCCGTCGGCTCGGGAGCGAACTTCCGCACGGACCATCTCATCCGGGCTTGCAGTCAGTGGCCCGGACTCCCTGGGAGCGGCTGCCGCGCGTACTTTTCTCCGTCACAGCCTTTGCTGACGAACATAGTATCAAACGCGCCCCCGGCTGTCAACCACCTATTTCGCGCGCCGGCAAACGCGGCGGGCCGGGGATCGCTCGCCCGGCCCGCGAAAGTGCCAGACTGCCGGCGGCTTACCCGGCGGGTTCTTCGGCTGCGGCGTCCGTCGGCTCGGTTTCACCTTCTTCGTCCGTCCCCAGGCTGATGCCCGGCCCGCCGTAAAGCTGGGCGTCGAGCGGGGCGCGCATGATTTCCCCGCAGGCCGCCTCGTCGAGCGTGCCCGCCGGGCCGTAGATCCAGCCGAAGTTGTGCGCGGTGATGTCGTTGGGATCGGTCTGGTAGTAGACCTGGAGCCACAGGCGCCCCTCGGTCGCGGCGCGGACCCACATCACCTGGCCCTCGCTCACGCCGCCCAGGCGGCGGCTCTCTTCGCTGGCCGCCTGGCGCACGTTGAGATTGGTGTCGGCGGTGACCGTGCACACGCCGTTCAGGTTGGGCGTCACGCCGTCATCCGAGAGCGTCTCCGGCTCGCCGGGCGCGCCGACCAGGTACTCGTTCGCGTCCACGGTCACCGGGTCCTCGTCGCCCACCGCGACCTCGACCCGGCCCTCAGTGACGACCAGCAGCGGCTCGCCGTTGTGATCGAGGTCGATCTCGAACTGGCCGCGCAGCACCCGCACCGTGTAGGCGGGCGTGTGAACCACCATCGACCGGTTCGCTTCGAGATCGTCCATCGCGCCCAGCCCGGCGACCAGATGCCCCCGGCTCAGTTCCATATCGAGTTCGAAATCGGCGGGCGACGTGCCGCTGAACGTGTTGAGCGTCAGCTCGGACCCCGCGTCCAACACCGTTTCGGTGCCGTCGAAAAACCACGTCACGAGCGCCACGCCGAACTCGTCCGTCCGCAGAATCTCGCCCGGCTCGAACCCGGTCGGCGCGATGATGCGGATTTCCTCGGCGGCGCCCGCTTCCGTCATGTAGATGTCCGGCGCGATGATGTTCACAGCGCCCGACAACGACCGGTCCGGCTCGCCATCCTGGGCCAGGGCCGGAGTCCCCGCCAGCAAGACAGCCGCCAGCGCCAATATGATGCTCAGTCGGTTGATCGTTGCTCTCATTTGGGATGCTCCCCTCGTGTGCGTCGACCCACTGAAATCCCCCCACTAAGTCCCCCATGATGGAGAGTATAGCCGAAGCCGCGCCAGGGCAATAGCTCTTTTGGGGGATCGCCAGGATAGAATGGTACCGAATTGAAGCGGCTACGTATAAGATTTTAGACACACCGGGCCGCGATTCCCAACAGGAGAGTGTGATGATGGCAAGCGTGACGAAGTTATTCCGGCGGGCGCTGGCAATCGCCGCCCTGATCGGCCTCGCCGCGCCGGCAGCGGCCCAGGGCCCCGCCCAGATCATTCCCCCGACCGGCCCCCACGCGGTCGGCCACACGGCGTTTCGCTGGACGGACGGCGCGCGCCCCGAGCTGCACACCGAGGACCCGGACGACGCGCGGGCGGTGCTGGTCGACGTGTGGTATCCCGCCGATCCCGCGCCCGGCGCCGCGCCGGTGCCGCTGTTCGGGCCGGCGCTGGCGGGGCTGTACAGCCAGATGCTCGGCCTGGAGGACAACCCGGTCGCGGCGGTCCGGGCGAACGCCATCCCCGGCGCGCCGATCGCCAGCGCCGGGGCGCCCTACCCGGTCGTCGTCTTCGATCCGGGCTTTAGCGAATCGCCGCGCCATTACGCGATCCTGATCGAGGACCTCGCCAGTCGGGGATTCGTCGTCTTCGCCCTGTCGCACCCCTACGTGACCGGCGTGGTCGAATTCCCCGACGGCGCGATCATCGAGCCGCTGACGCACACGCAGCTCTCGCGGTTGTGGGCCCCGCGCGACATCTACGAAGGCGAGTTTCGCGGGATGTGGCTGCCGGACGTGCAGTTCGCGCTCGACCAGATCGCCGCGCTCAACCGCCCGGTGATCGGCGGGATGTTCGCCGGGCGGCTCGACCTGGACCGCCTGGGGCTGATCGGCCACTCGCAGGGGGCGCGGACCGCCGCCCAGGTGTGCCTGCTCGACAGCCGCTGCCGGGGCGCGATCAATCTCGACGGGGCGCACTCCGCCGAAGTCGAGCTTGAGTTCGACAAGCCGTACATGCGCATCCTGGCCGACAGGGGGATCGACGCGTTCGTCGCCAACTTCGAGCACAGCCTGGAGGCGCTGGCTGCCGATTATTACGTGCTGATGATCCCGCACACGCAGCACATGCACTTCGTCGATGCGGCGTTCTGGCAGCCGCTGGTGATCGACCCGCCCGCCCAGAGCCTGATCGTGGCCCAGGTGGCGCTGCTGGACTACCGGGTGTACGTATCGGCCTTCATGGAGCGGTACGTCATGGGCCGCGACACCCCGCTGCTGGACGGCCCTTCGCCTGATTACCCGGAGGTGTTCTTCCTGAACCGCACCGGGCCGATCGCGCCGCCGACGATGGGCGCCGAGCCGCGCGTCGCGGCGCCGGGCGGGGACAATCGCGGCGAGCTGTCCGTGGGCACGGCGGACGTGTGGCTGTACGAAGGCCGGGCGGGCGAGGTCCTCGACCTGTGGCTGATGGCCGACCGCCCCGCGGGCCAGGCGGACCAGAGCCAGCGCGCCGCCTTCGACCTGATGGACACGCTGCTGGTGATCCGCGCGCCGGACGGGAGCCTGCTGGCCGCCAACGACGACATCGGCGCCACCACCGACTCACTGCTGCGCGGCGTGGCGCTGCCGGAGGACGGCACCTACCGGATCGAGGCGCGCACCTGGGGCAACCAGACGGGCGGCTGGTACACGCTGGTGCTGGAGACGGACCGGGGGACGGCGGACTGAGCGCGGGACCGGCTAGCCGGTCGTCTTCATGCCGGCGGCGATGCCGTTGACGGTCAGCATGACGGCTTCGAGGGCCGCCTCGTAGTCCGGCGAGTCGGGCGACAGGGCGCGCAGGTCGCGCAGCAGCGCCACCTGGATGAAGTTCAGCGGGTCGACGTAGGGATTGCGCCGCTCGATGGAACGCTGCATGACGGGCGTGCCGCTCAGCAGCGCGTCCTGCCCGGTGATGGCGCAGATCCAGCGGCAGGCGCGGGCGTGCTCCTCGGCGATGGCGGTGAAGATCGCGTCGCGCAGGTCGCGGTCGCCGACCAGAGACGCGTACAGCTCCGCGATGCCGATGTCGGCCTTGGCGAGGTCCAGCTCCACGTTCTGCACCAGCGCGCGGAAGAACGGCCACCGCTCGACCATTGTGCGCAGCCGGTCCATGCCTTCCCCGGCGCAGTCGTCGATCTGGCAGTACGCCTCGAACGCGTGGCCGATGCCGTACCAGCTTGGGATGATGGCGCGGCTCTGCATCCACGAGAACACCCAGGGGATCGCCCGGATGTCGGTGAAACCGCCCGCCCCACGCCGCGCCGGGCGCGACCCGATCGGCATCAGCGACAGCTCGCGGATCGGGGTGGCTCCCTGCCAGTAGTCGAGGAAGCCGGGCGTCTCGTAGACGAAGCGGTTGTACGCCTCGCGCCCGGCCTCGGCCAGCCGCTCCATCGCCTCGCGCCACTCGGCGGGAATCGGGGCGGCGGGCGGGCTTCCCGCAGCCAGCAGGACGGCGTGCATCACCTGCTGAACGTGCCGCCGGGCGATGGCCGCGTTGCTGTAGCGGTAGGCGATGACCTCGCCCTGCTCCGTGATCTTGATCCGGCCCCGCATGGCGGACGGCGGCTGGGCGAGGATCGCGCGGTTGGTCGGGCCGCCGCCGCGCCCGATGCTGCCGCCGCGCCCGTGGAACAACTCCAGCTCGACGCCGTGCGCCGCGCACAGCTCCGCCAGCCGCTGCTGCGCGCAGTACAGCCCCCAGTTCGACGCCAGATAGCCGCCGTCCTTGCTGCTGTCGGAATAGCCCAGCATGATCTGCTGCACGTCGCCGCGCCGCGACAGGTGGGCGCGGTATTCCGGCGTGTCGAACAGGGCCGCCATCACGCCCGGCGCGCGTTCCAGGTCGTCGACCGTCTCGAACAGCGGCACGAGATCGAGCCGGTCGGAGACGCCGGTTTCGGTGGCGAACAGCAGCATGGTCAGCACGTCGCTGGGCGCGGTGCTCATGCTGGCGATGGCGGTGTCGATCACGCGCGGGCCATAGGCGGCGTGCGCCCCGGCGATCATGCGCCAGGTGGCGATCACGGTGTTGGTCGCGTCCGAGAAATCCGGCTCGACGGGGAACAGCGGGCGCGGGTTGACGATCTCGCACAACAGCTCGCGCTGCTTGTCTTCTTCGGACAGCTCCAGGTAGTTGTCGCAGATCTCGTAACGGCCCAGGATCTCGGCCACCGCCGCCGCGTGCAGCCGGGCATCCTGGCGCACTTCCAGCGGCACGAGCACCAACCCGAACTGGCGGACCTTCTCCAGCAGGCGGCGCAGCACCCCGCCCGCCACGCGCTGGCCGCGGTGGGCGTGCAGGCTGGCGGCGATGGTGTCCAGGTCGGCCAGCAGGTCGTCGCCGGTGTGGTACGCGTCGGCGGCAAGCTGGCGCCAGATGGCATCCAGCCGGGCGCGGTACAGCTCGCCGGGATAGCGCGCGGCGTCGTCGGGGTGCGCGGCGGCCCAGGCTTGCAGCGCCTCGGACGGCGGAAACTCGGCGGTGGACTGCGTGAGGTGCTCGCGCAGGAAGGCGATCTCGTCGAGGTACACCCGGCGGGCCGCGTCGCGCAGGGTGCGCAGCGTCGCCAGCGTGACCTCCGGCGTGACGCCCGGATGCCCGTCGCGGTCGCCGCCGATCCACGAGGCGTAACACAACAGCGGCGGCAGGTCGGTCCAGTCCGCGTCCGGGTAATGCGCCTCCAGGCTGGCGCGCAGGTCGCCGGTGACGTCGAGCAGGTTGTCCATGATCACCGACGTGATGAAGTACAGTCCAAAATCGACCTCGTCCTCGACGGTGGTGCGCGCCGCGCGCGTCGGGCGCGTCTGCCACAGCTCCTCGATCTCTTCGGCCAGCGCCGCCTCCAGGGCGCGGTTTTCGCGCGGGAGCAGGGCCGGGTGCTCGCGCTGTTCCATCATCTGCGCGATGTGCATCAGCTTGACGAGCAGCTCCTTGCGCTTGGCCTCGGTCGGGTGGGCGGTCATCACCAGCCGAACGCGAATCCGGCCCAGCAGCGCGCGCATGTCCTCCGCCGTGACGCCCGCCTCGTGCAGCGCGGCGACCGCCTCCTCGATCGACTCGGTGAGCCGGTCGTCCTCCTCGCGCTGGCGCAGCACGCGGATGCGCTGCCGGTCCTCCGCGATGTTGATCAACTGGAAGTAGTTGCTGAAGGCTTTGATCAACACCCGCTTCTGGTCCAGGTCCAGCCCGCCGATGATGTTGGTCAGCTCGGTGTGGGCCATCAGGTCGCCGCCGCGCCGGGCTTTGGCGCTCAGCCGGACGCGCTCGACCGTCTCGAAGGCGGCGTCGCCGTGCTGCTCGCGGATCACCACGCCGAGCAGACTGCCCAACAGCTTGATGTCGGCGCTGAGGGGATTGAAGATTCCGTTGGACGTGTCGGTGATGGAAGGCATAGGCTGAGTCAATCCTGGTCGTCGTCGAGCGCCAGCTCGCGGTAGAGAAACCACGCGCCCTTGCGGGCACCGGCGTCTTTGGGCGCGCGGTCGTAATACAGGTCGAACACGCGCCCGGAAGCGGTCCGCACGCGGAAGTAGAAGCGCCCCACGCCCCACGATCCGCGCTGCGACGCTACCGCCGCGTGGGCGGGAGTCATGTTGCGGGCCATGCGCCCGCGCCGCCCGAAGTCGCGCCACTCGCCGAGCACCTCGGCGATCCGGTAGGTGTGCTCGCGCCACACGAACCGGTCCGGACAGCCCGGCTGTTTTTCGAGCAGGGGCGGCGTGTCGAACTCAACGTCAACCGGCTCACCGATGAACCGGAGCGGCCTGGCATCCATACGTACCGATCCTCGTATCGGGGCGATCAATTCGATGTTAACAAATCGGGCGCGTCATGACAGCATGCCGCGCACCTGTTCGCACCGGTCGGCCCACAGGCTGAGGCGCTTCTTCTTGAGATTCTCACGCAGCATCCACGCAACATCCGCATCGCGCCAGCCGGCCCAGGCGACCATCCGCTCGAAACCCGGATCGGGCGCCGCCGCCACGACCACGCTGATGGAATAGCCGAGCGCCTGTCGCAGCGTTCGCATGTCCTCAGCGCGGCGAACATCCGGCGATGCGCGGCGGAAGAACGCCAGCGCCCGCTCGTGCACGTCCAGCGCCCCGGCGGCTCGTTCTGCCTCGGTCAGCAGAGCCGGTTCCGCCACCCCGGCAACCAGCGCCCGCCACTGGTACGGCGTTGCGTCCGGTGCGCGCTGCTCCAGGCAGGCCAGCGTAGCGCCCCACGCGCCGGCCAGCATTCGCTGCAACCCCATCGCTACCGCCTCGCGGATGCGCCACAACGGGCTGTTCGCCAAATCCAGCAGGACACTCACGCCGGCGTCAATCTGCCCGCCCGCGAGCGCCCATTCCCCCGCCGCGACGGCGGCACAGAACTGCGGCATCTGCTGCGGCGAGGCGGGATCGAATCCAAACGATTCCGGCGGGTGATGATTCGCCAGCAGCCACAGCAGCCATGCGGGCACGTCGCCGCGGGCACCGGTCCCCGCGCACGCGTCGCGCATTTCGTCAGCGAACGCCGCCGCCAGTTCCAGGTTGCCGCGCGGGCCGGGTAGAGCGCTGTGTTCGATCAGATAATCAACCAACGCGGAAGACTCAGGACTCATCAGCCGCGCCCGCAGATCGGGATCGTCGTGGCGCGGCGGCAGGGCTGCCGCGTCGAGCGCCGCCAGGGGGGCACTCACCAGCGCCGCGAGCAGCAGCGGGCGCACGTCCTGACGGTGGGCATCGCGTTTGGATGCCATCGCCGGCCCTACCGCCCGCGGCGCGAGCGCCGGTCCGACGTGGCACGCCGGCGCCGCCGCCCGCCGAAGAGAATCTTCCAGAACGTGCCCAGCAGCATGTCCAGCAGCGGAATCTGCATCACGAAGCCGACCACCGCCAGCGCCGTCCCGGCGATGCTCGCCTGCGGGACCGTGATCGAGCCGAACACGTAGTTGGCTTCCACCTGCAGCGTCTGGCCCCAGATCGACGTGTTGATCGGCGTGCCACCAACGCCGGGCTTGGGCGTCCAGGCGATGCTCAGCCCCAGCGCGATCGCGTGCGTGCCGGAGTCGTTCGCCTTGAGCGTCCAGCGCCATTCCGGCTCGGCGCCGCGCGTCAGCGGCTGGGTCGCGTTGCTGACGGACTCGACGTCGAAGTTGGGCGCGGAGAGCATCGCGGTCACCGTGCCGTCATAGCTGTCGTACCGGTCGGCGATCAGGATCGGTGTGGCGATCACCTCGTGATCGGCGATCTCGGCCACCGGCTGGAGCGAGCCATCGGCCAGCCGCTTGAACTTGACGCGGATCGATCCCGACCCGCCGACGCGGAACGTGGCCGGCCACTCCAGCTCGACCACGCGCTGCTCGTAGGCGCCGCTGAACAACGCCCCGCCCTGTCCCGGCGCGGGCGCGGATTCGGTGGACAGGCTCAGCGGCGCGACGGCGACGCCCGTGTCCTGGTCGAGCACAACGTCGGTTGTCATGCCCGGCTGCATGGGCACGGTTTCGGGCTGCGCGGCGTCCTCGCGGGCCCCAAACGTGGTAGCCTCGCTCAGCGCCTGGGCCTGAATCTGGGGCGCGCCGACGATGTTCGTGCTCAAGGGGCCTTCGTCGGTCGTCACGCCCAGGTCCGGCTCCAGGCCGGGGGCCAGGCCCTGCTGGGCGATCTCCGCCTGGGTGGTCAGCACGCCGCCGGTCGTGCGCGTCTCGGTGGACTGGGGACCGCGTGCCACCCACAACACGACCGCCCCCGCCGCCAACAACGCGAGTCCGAGTAACACGATGAAGAACTTACGCATAGGTGATCCTCCTGTGATGTGCGGTCACGGGTCCGGGGGAATCAGTCGCCACGCGGCAGAAGCTGGACCATCGCCTGCCAGTAGGCCGCGTAAACGTCCTGGTGAGCGGCGCCCAGCCTGTCGACCGGGACGCCGTCGAGCAGCGCCAGCACGTCATCCAGCCAGACGGCCAGCTCGCGCGCTTCGGCGGCGACGGCGCTGGCCCGGATCTCGCGGATGTGCCGGGCGATGACGGTTTTCTGGTCCGACGCGCCGGTCATCACGGCGACGGCCAGCTCGGCCACCGTGGCGAGCAACTGCTCCAGGGAGATCGCCTGGTCTTCCGGCTGGATGGCGCCCGTTTGCAGGCCGGTGAGGATGGCCTCCCAGGCGTAATCGTAATCCGTGCCGGTCGGCAGGCTGTCGTCCGGGAAGTGGAGCAGCGAGGCGACCGCGGCGGCGAAGATCGCTTCGCCCTCCATGCCGGCCTCCTGCGCCTGCTGCATCAACGTCAGCAGGTTCTCCTGCCACTCGTCGAGCAGATCGGGGCGCGCCAGCAGAACCAGCAGGGTGTTGTTGGTGATCTGATCGACCTGATCCGATGAGAGCGCCTGCGCCATGCTTCGTCCTGTCTATCAAATGCCACACACAGCTTAATCATACCGCGATTAAGGGCTGTGCGCAGATCGTCGAGGCCCGCCGCCGCGCCGGAAATCGTTCGCCACGCGATCCGCATCACAGTATACTTGGCGCAGACCTGTTTCGCGTTCCGAGGCCCAGAGAGGGAGGCAGCGTGTGACCAAAGAAGCCCAGCCAATCCGCGTGCTCAACAGCGTGGCGCCGATCCGCATCTGCGACAACGGCGGCTGGACCGATACCTGGTTCGCCGGCCACGGTGAGGTGTTCAACATCGGCGTGTATCCCTACGTCGAGGTGCAGATCAAGGTCTTTCCGGTCCAGGCGCGCCAACATCGGATCACGCTCTACGCCGAGAACTACGGCGACATCTACCCGATCACCGATCACCATACCGACTGGGACAAGCATCCCCTACTCGAAGCGGCCATCGACTACATGCGCGTGCCGGACGACATCGCGCTGCACATCACGGTGTATTCCGAGGTGCCCGCCGGCTGCTCAACCGGTACGTCGGCCTCGATCACCGTCGCGCTGATCGGCGCGCTCGACCGGCTGACGCCCGGCACCATGACGCCGCACGAGGTCGCGTATGCCGCGCACCGCGTCGAAACCGAGATGCTGCACCTGCAAAGCGGGATTCAAGACCAGCTTTGCGCCGCGTATGGCGGCGTCAACTTCATCGAGATGTTCCAGTACCCGCACGCCACCGTCTCGCAGATTCAGGTGTCCAACTCGGTGTGGTGGGAGCTGGAGCGGCGGCTGGTCCTGTTCTTCCTGGGCAAAGCCCACCAGTCGTCCGCCGTCCACGAGCAGGTAATCAAGAAACTGGAGCAAGGCGGCCCCTCCAGCGCGGCGCTCGACAAGCTGCGGCTGACGGCGGAGATGGCGCGCGACGCCGTCTACGCGGGCGATTTCAAGACGCTGGGCCGGTCGATGACCGCCAACACCGAGGCGCAGGGCGAGCTGCACCCGGACCTGATCAGCCCCGATGCGCACCGGATCATCGAGATCGCCAAAGAATTCGGCGCCATCGGCTGGAAGGTCAACGGGGCGGGTGGCGACGGCGGCTCGGTGACGCTGCTGTGCGGCCCGACGTCCAGCGAAAAGCGCGCCATGATCCAGGCCATCGAGGCGGCCAACCCGGCGTTCAACAGCCTGCCGGTGTACCTCAGCCGCTTTGGGCTGCGCATCTGGGAATGAAAGCGGGGCGCACCGCCAGCGATACGCCCCGCACGATCGGATCGGGGGAAATTACCGGTCCGCGTTGGCCACTAGCGGCTGGCTGGGGTCCAGCAGCAGGACGCGCACGCCGTTGAACTTGCGCTGGGCGACGACCTGGGCGCGGCGCTCGCTGAGCCACTCGCCCATGCTCGACAGTGCCGGGTCGAACGGGTCGAAGTCCGGCATCACACCCACCCGGTGCACGTCCTCGTTCGGGTTGCGGTAGATCACCCACACGCGCGGCGCCGTGTGGGGCGTGAAGTCCGCGTTCGGGTTGTCGGCCAGGATCACGCGCTCGGACGCCGGGGCCAGCGCCGGATCGAAGTAGCGCAGAAACGCCTGCTCGACGTTCGAGCGCTCGATCAGGATGTCGTCGCCGGGCCGGTATTCTTCCGCAACGTAAGCCGCCGCCCCGCGCCAGTCGGCGCGCTGGTAGCTGCCGTCGTAGAACGAGAAGATGATAGTGTGCGCGCTGGTCAGCAGCACGATCACCAGCGCCACCTGCCACACGAAGCGCGGCGCGGAGCGCATCCAGCCGCCAACCATCAGCAGGATCAGCGCGGGCAGGAACACCATGAAATAGCGGTCCACGTAGATCGACACGATGAGCGTGGACAGCATGAACACCGGCCCCAGCGGCACCACGATCAGCCAGAACCAGTACAGGTTGTCCTTGTCGGTGCGCCACTCGCGGGCCGCGTACCACATGCCGGTCACCAGGCCGAACGACACCACCATCAGGCCGGCGACCATGTGCCACTTGAAGATGCCGTCGTAGCCCAGCGCCATATTCCAGAGCGTCAGCGGGATGTCGCGCAGCACGGGCGCGGGGATCCACTCGGATTTGACCTCCAGCGGCTGTTGGGACACGATGTAGAGCCACGCCAGCGTCGGGATCGCGGCGACGGTTTGGGCCTTGCTCCACGGCAGCAGCAGATCGCGCCGGACGCGCGGGGTGAGCACCAGCACCGCGCCCTGTGCCACCAGCAGCGCGGCGGTCGTGTAGTGCGTGAAGTAGGCGACCAGGCTCGCCAGCGTGAACGTGATCCACACGCTGCGCGTGCGGTGCCCGCGGATCAGCAGCAGGAAACAGGTCGACACCAGCAGCGCCAGCACGAAGATCATCGCGTACTGCCGCGCCGTGCGCGACAGCCAGACGTGATACGGGTTGACGGCCAGCAGCGCCCCCGCCCACAGCCCCAGCTCGTAGCTGCCGGAGAAGCGCACGGCGACGAACATGAACAGCGCGATGCCGAGCACGCCCCACAGCACCGACGGCAGCCGCAGCAGCGCCTCGGTGAAGTTGGGCATCAGGCGCAGCGAGAAGAAATAGAGCGGCGTCTGGTTGCCCGCATCCAGGATCGACTCGATCGAGGTGCTCAGCGAGGTTTGAGCGCGCATGGCGGTCAGGACTTCGTCGGTCCACAGGCTGGGGCCGCCCAGGTCCCAGACGCGCACCAGGAAGCCCACCAGGAGGATGACGATAGCCCCCGTCAGGAAGTAGCGAGGCCCGATAGTGGCGACACGCGCGGCGCGAGCCTGAGAGCTCGCGTCACAGATCGCGCGTGGACTGGCGACCGTACCCCCCACCCCGAGGTGACGTACTCGCTCCATGATTCCCCCATTCACCAGCGAACTGCTGTGATAATGCCAATGAAACCGGACAAGTCTAGCAGACTGCCACCAAACGTCCAGGGTATGTTTCGCCCGCCCGTGCCATCGCATGAAAGTGCTGTGCCGTCCCCCGGATCGGACGCGGGAAACCGGCGATGAAACCGGACAGCAGGCCGGGCCCACCAGAAGGTTGTATCCTCCGTCCATCATTACGCACGGCGGCGGGATACGTTGCGCGTCAAACGGTCTTTTTCTCCTCTCTTCGCGTGACTTTGCCAGTTTTGCGTTATCTTACCAGCCTGATTAATCGTGCCGGGGCGGCGAGTGAATGCCCGCGGGCAGGCGGGCGGCGGGAGCGCAGGCGGGCCGGGATAGCTGGCGAGACTCATCATTTCATTTTGATCTTATCAGTCCTCTGAATTTTTTTCCACGTTTTGATCCCCCACTTTTTGGGGGATTGCCCCGGCCCGCATGGTATAATGGCCGCCGCGCCGGACCGCGAGAAGCTGAGACGTTATGAAACGACCCGATCTATCACCTCGCCGCGCGCTGGCATGGGCCACCCTGCTCCTGCTGGGCACGGCGTTCACCCGGCTGTACGACCTGGCACACACCCCGCCGGGCGAAGCCTTCGACGTCATGTGGGACCTGGCTGAAGCGCTGCGCATCAGCAAGGGGATTCCCTTCCCGCTGCTGGTGGGCGAAAGCCCCGAGACGTTCAACCGCTTCCTGCTGGTCGGCTGGTTCGCCCTGCTCGGCCCGTCGATCTTCACCGCCCGGCTGTTCCAGGCGTTCGTGAGCGTGACGACCGTCGGGCTGACGTATCACGCCGGGCTGCGCGTCTTTCAGGGCAAGCCCTGGGCGCGGCTGGGCGCGCTGGCGGCGGCGGGCGCCATGGCCGCCATCACCCCGCACCTGTTCCTGAGCCACACACCCTACCGGGCCATGCTCACCGCGCCGGGAGTCACGCTCTCGCTGATCCTGCTGCTGCGCGCGCGCGGCACCGACCGCCCCGGCGCGTGGATGCTGGCCGGGATCGTCACGGCGGGCTGCGTGTTCACCTACCTGGCCGGGATCGCGGCGCTGCCGTGGCTGGCCGGGTTCGTGGTACACCAGGCGATCGTGCAGCGCGCGCCGCGCCCGCGCTGGCGGAACCTGGCCGCGCTGGGGGCCGGGGCCGCGGTCCCGCTGGCGCTGTGGCTCGTGGTGATCACCGTCGTGCCGGACTACTTTCTGCGCGTGGGCGAAGCGTCGCCGGAGACGTCGCTGCCGCTGGCCGAGCGGCTGGCGACCGGCCTGCACGACTCGCTGCGCGCCTTCTTCAGCACGGGCTATTTCCGCCTGCTGTACAACACGCCGGACTCGCCGTTCTTCAATCCCGCGCTGGCCGCCCTGGTGATCGCGGGCGTCGTGCCCGCGCTGCGGCGCTGGCGCCACGCGGACGGCGCGCTGCTGCTGGGCGGGGTCGTGACGTTCACCCTGCCCGGCGCGCTCTCCGAGAACGCGACCATGCCGCTGCGCCTGATCGGGACGTGGTCGCTGCTGTCGCTGCTGGCGGGCTGGGGCGTCATCTGGCTGGTGGATGGTGGGCTGCGGCTGGTCGAGCGGCGCGCCCGGTCGGCGCGCGTGCCCCGGCTGGCGAGCGACGCGGCCCAGATCGGCGTGGCGGCGCTGCTGGCCGTGTCGCTGGCGTCCACCCACCGCACCTATCACGCCATGTTCGACGACCCGGACCTGTACGACCCGCCGGAATACTGGCTCGGCATCCCGCACAATTACGCGATGGCGATCCACGAGACGCTCGAACTGATGATCGAGCTGGACCGGCCCTCTTACGTGCCGCTGGCCCTGCTCGACACGCCGATGGCCGCCTTCATGCTCCAGCGCGACGCCTTCCCGCACGTGACCACCTGGGCGCGCTACGGGCTGGACGAGCTTCCGGCGGGCCAGGTCTTCTACCCGCTGCGCGAGTATTTCCACGATCCCACGCTGGACGCCTACCCGCTCCAGGCGCTGCTGCTGCCGGACGAGGACACGATCGTGATCCTGCCCGGCGACGAGGGCCGCCCGGTGATCCGCAAGCCCGCCGGCGACGGCGTCACGGTGATCACCAACGCGCGCGGCTGGGAGCTGGCCGCCGTGCAGGACGTGCCCGCCCGGCCCCTGCCCCCGCGCCCGCCCGCGCCGGACACCGCGCCGGAGTTTGGCGACGGCCTGCGGCTGGTCAACCGCGCGCAGGCGTTCGAGATGGAGCCCGGCGCCGAGATGACCGTGATCCTGGAATGGGAGGTCAGCGCGCCGCAAAAAGCCGACGTGTTCTCGTTCGCGCAGATCATCGACAGCCAGCACAACGCCGTCGCCAGCAGCGACCATCACGTGTGGCAGTACCTCTACCCCTCGGCGCGCTGGCGGCCCGGTGACGTCGTGCCGGACCCGCACCGGCTGCGCCTGCCCGACCAGCCCAGCGACGGCCTGTACCGCATCGGCACCGGGGCGTACGTCCCGCCGCGCATCGACCGGCTGCCGATCCACGCCAGCGCGGCGAATGCCCTGGCCGATCTCGGCATCTGGCGCTGGGGCGCGGGGCGCAGCGCGCCGCCGCCGGACGTCCCCATGCCGGACGACGCCACCCCGCTGGGCGCGGCGCTGGGCGAAGACATCGTGCTGGACGGTTACACGATCGACCGGGACGGCGACGCGTGGACGGTGAGCCTGTACTGGCACACGACGGCGCTGCCCCAGGACGACCTGCTGATCTTCATCCACGCGACCCAGGGCGACGCGATCCCCGTGCAGTGGGACGGCCCGCCCAACGACGGCCAGACGCCCACCTGGTCGTGGTGGCCGGGCTACGGGGTGCGCACGACGCACACGCTCCGGCTCGACGAGCCGCCCGACGCGCTGTACGCGGGCCTGTACAGCTACCCGTCGCTGGCCCGCCTGCCGGCGGTGATCGACGGCGAGCGCGCGCCCGACGACCGGATTTTGCTCTGGACAAAGGCGCAGTTGCGAGCGTATGATCACGTGCGATAATAGTTGCGTTGAGCGCACACACGGCAAACCCACTGCGAAAGGTCAGAAGACAGCATGAACGAACACCTTGTGATCCTCGTCACTGCTTCGTCGGAAACTCAAGCGCGGCGGATCGCTCGGAAGCTGTTACAGCGAAAACTGGCAGCCTGCGTGAACTTCGTGCCCGTCGAATCCATGTTTCTGTGGAAGAGCATGATCCAGGAAGAGGACGAGGTCCTGATGATCATCAAGACGACCACCGAGATGTTCGACGAGCTGATATCGGCGGTTAAATCCGTCCACACCTACGACACCCCCGAAATCATCGGCATGCCCATCGTGATGGGCGCGACCGATTATCTCAAGTGGATTACCGATGAAGTTGGCGAATGACAACCCGCGTACGCACTCCGACCGCCGGATGCTGATCTCCTTCGCGCACCCGGACGACGAATCGTTCGGCATGGGCGGGGCGATCGCGCTGTACGCGCAGCGCGGCGTGGCGATCTCGCTGATCTGCTCGACGAACGGCGACGTCGGCACGGTGGACGCCGAATTCATGGAAGGGTTCGACACGATCGGCGAGCTGCGCCTGCACGAGCTGGCCTGCGCCGCCGAGACGCTGGGCATCAAAGAGCTGATCACGTTCGGCTACCGCGACAGCGGCATGATGGGCACGCCCGACAACGAGCATCCCGACTGCCTGTGGCAGGCCGATCCCGACTACGTGACCGGGCGCATCGTGCGCGAGATCCGGCGCATCCGGCCCCAGGTCGTCGTCACGTTCGACCCGTTCGGCGGCTACGGCCACCCCGACCACATCTACATGCACCGGGCCACGACGCGCGCCTTTCACGCGGCGGGCGACCCGGCCCAGTACCCCGAACACCTGGCCGGTGAACTGGAGGCGTACCAGCCGGCCAAGCTGTATTATTCGGCGTTCCCCAAGCTGCCGCTGCGGATCATGCTGCTGCTGGCCCGGCTGCACGGCGAAGACCCGCGCCACATGGGGAAGAATCACGATCTCGATCTCCAGGCCGCGCTCGACAACACGCTCGACACCCACGCGCGGATCAACGTCGGGGCGTTCCAGGCCGTTTGGGATGCCGCCGCCGAGTGTCACGCCAGCCAGCAGAACCCGCGCAGGACGAACAGCCTGTTCGACCGCGCGCAGCGGTTCGTGTTCCGCCACCAGGATTTCACCCGCGCCTGGCCGGAGCCACAGCCCGGCGAGCGGCTGGAACGCGACCTGTTCGCCGGCCTGGCCTAGCCCGGCACTCCCAAACCCGCATCAGCGCCGCGCCACCGCCCGGCGCCACTACTTAGGAGGCTCCATGAAAACGCGACTGCTCGGATTGATCGTCATCATCGCCGCTGCCTGCGTGTGGGCGCTGCCCGCCGCGGCCCAGGAAGGCGGCTCGTTTCTCCCCACCATTTTCCGCTTCACGACGGATCTCGAAGCCGTGACCCTGGCCGAGCTTGAATCCGGCGAGCTGGAAACCACCCTGGAATGGCACGTCGCCCACGTGGCGGACCCGTACCGGCTGCTGGTGCAGGCGTACCAATCGCGGGCGTGGGTCACGCTGGCGGGCGACGAAGAAGCCCTGCCGGCGGTGGGCAGCGCCACCGTCACCGCGGCGCACCCGAACAGCTTCGGCCCGCTGACCTACCGGCTGATCGTGATCGACGCGGCGGGCCAGATCGTGGATGAAAGCGTGTTGGTCGTGCCCTTCGCCGAGCCGGAGGCGTCCGAGCCGCTGGTCATCGAGTCGTTCACCAGCACGGTCGAATCGGTGGACCTGCCGGGCCTGCAAGCCGGAACGGTGCGCGTCCCGGTGGCGTGGGAAGTGACGGGCCGCCAGCCGCTGATGCACATCGGCTTCGTCCAGGTGCTGCCGGATGGCAGCAGCGCCAACGTCGAGCTGCCGCGTGATAACCTGTGGGTGCCGTCGAGCGGCCAGGGCGCGGTCGCGCCGGTCGCGCCGGAAGGCGCCGAGGAGATCGAGCTGCAACTGGTCGTGGTGGACGCCATCAGCGCGGAAGTGCTCGACGAAGCGCGCCTCACGCTGCCGGTTGTCGATGGCTCGCCGGTCGTGTCGCCGCCCACCTTCACGCCGTCCGCCCAGGAGACGCCCGCGGTCCCGGTCGTCACGATGACGCCGTCGGCCCCGCCAGTCGAAGAGACGCCCGCCGTCCCGACCTATGGCCGGCTGATCGTCGAGACGGCGTGCGAGCAGCCCCCGGCGGGCACGGTCCGCGACTGGATCGACGTCCCGGCGGTGCCATCGGCGGATGGCCGCTACACCGTCGCGGTGACCAATACCGAGGGCGACGCACAGCTCACCATCGCCCCGGCTGAAGATGGAGCGCCGGTCGAGATCGCGTCACCCAACGCCGCGCTGCCGCTCGGCACCGATCCGCAGTGGTCGCCGGACGGGACGCGCTTGGCCTTCTCGAACATCATCCTGTCGCAGCCGGGCGGCGGCTACGTCTACGTGATCAACGCCGACGGCACCGGCCTCCAGCAGCTCGCCGCCTACACCGGCTACTATGACGCGCTGAGCTGGTCGCCGGACGGCACGCAAATCTACTTCACCAGCGGCGTGTCTTCCGGCACCGGCTCCGGGGCGGAAGTGGGCGACTACCAGCTTTACAGCGTGCCCGCCGATGGGGGCGGCAGTCCGACCCCGGTGGTCCCCGGCTGCGGCGTCACGCCGTAAACCTCGCCGCCGGGCTTCCGGCTGTTTTTCAGGGCGCCCTATCGCCCCTCTCCGGCGCGCGTTGGAGAGGGGCCTTTTTGGCGCGCGTCGGCCAGGCGTGGGATTCGCGCCCAAAAACGGGGTAGGCAGGCGCGGGCCGGGGCGTTATACTGTCCGACCGTCACCCAGTTGGATTGGAAGAGGTTTGGTTTATGCGACGAACCGCGCTCGTAGTGTTTTTGTCCGGAGCCTGTATCGCCCTGTTGGCCGCCAGCGTGTGGGCGCCGCCGTCCCTGTCCGAAGCCCGGCAGGACGTCCCGCCGACCAGCCCGCCCACCAACACGCCGCGGCCCAGCGCGACCTTCACCAACACGCCGCCGCCCACCAACACGCCCCGGCCCAGCGCGACGCCGACCGCCACTACGACGCCCTCGGCCACGCCTTCGCCGACCAGCTCGCCGACGAACACGCCCACCAACACGCCGACCGCCACCCCCAGCCCAACGCCGACCATCGTCGGCCCGAACGAGTTCCCGGACGACATCAACCCGCTGACCGGCCTGCCCTGGCCTAGCGACGAAGCCCGCGACCGCCGCACGCTGATCGTCAAAGTCTCCAACTTCCCGGAGATCGTGCGGCCCCAGAGCGGGCTGGACAAAGCCGACATCGTGTTCGAGTACGAGGTCGAGGGCGCGGTGACCCGCTTCGCCGCGATCTACCGGAGCCAGGGCGCGGAGAAAGTGGGCAGCATCCGCAGCGCCCGCCTGCTTGACCTGGAGCTGGTGGACATGTTCCAGGCGCTGCTGGCCTACAGCGGGGCCAACGCGTGGATCGATGATTACATCCTGAACGCGGACTGGAAATGGCGCGCGCTCTCGCCGCAGCATGGCGTCAACGAGCCGGCCTTCGACCGCTATCCCGAAGAGGGCCGCGCCTACGAGCACACCATGTTCGGCAACACCTACGAAATGTGGAACGCCGCCACCGCCCGCCTGGTCAACGATCCGGCGGGGATGCGCGGCTTTGCCTTCACCGACGAGCCCGATCCGGGCGGCGTCCCGGCGCGCGACATCTTCATCAACTACTGGAGCCCGCGCCAGGACACGCGCTGGCAGTACAACCCGGCGGACGGGCGGTATTATCGCTGGAACACCGGCCTGCCTCACGTCGACGCCATCACCGGCGAGCAGCTCGCCGCCGACAACATCGTGATCCTCGAAGCACAGCACGTCGACCGGCCCGACATCCTCGACAGCGAGGTGAGCGGGGTCGTCATCGAGACGATCCTGTGGGGCAGCGGCACGGCGTGGCTGTTCCGCGATGGGCTGTGGTACGAGGGCGTGTGGTGGCACTCGCAGGGCAGGCCCGGCCTGTGGCTGACCACCGAGGACGGCGAGAAGTCGCTGCACCTGAAGCCCGGCCAGACGTGGTTCAACGTGGTGCGCCCGGTGATGTACGGCGTCGAGATCGCCGAGCAGCCGGTCGATGCCCAGGCCACCGCCGAGGCCATCTACGCCACGCAGACGCAGTCCGTCGCGCAGACAGCCACCGCCATCGCGCCGTTCATCACGCCGAGCGCGGTCCCGGCCACGCCGACGCCGGTCGCCCTGCCCTGATCGACGCGGCTGGTTCGCAGCAAGCGCATTTTGGGAGCGCGGCGCACGGCTGCGCTCCGTTCATAGGGGGCGTATCATGTGGGGCACCATCCTCAACGCGATCACCGTGCTGGCCGGCAGCGCGGCGGGTCTGCTCATCGGCAACCGGCTGTCGCAGCGCATTCAGGAGTCGGTGGTCACGGGCCTGGGCCTGGTGACGCTGTTCGTCGGCATCAGCAACGCGGGCGAGACGCAGAACGTGATTGTGCCGCTGTTGAGCCTGGTGCTGGGCGCCATCACCGGCGAGCTGCTGCGGCTGGACGTCCAGCTCGACCGTTTCGCCGGCTGGCTCCAGAGCCGCATCAGCCGCCGCGCCGGGTCCGAGCCGGCGGCGGAAGAAACCGGCCCGGACAGCCGCCAGCGGTTCATCGAAGGCTTCGTGACGGCGTCGCTCGTCTTCTGCGTGGGGCCGCTGACCTTCGTCGGCTCGATCCAGGACGGCATGGGGCTGGCGTCCGGCTTCGACCAACTGGCGATCAAGAGCGTGCTCGACGGCTTCGCGTCGATGGCGTTCGCGGCCAGCCTGGGGATCGGCGTGATGTTCAGCGTGATCACGGTGCTGGGCGTGCAGGGCGGGCTGGCGATCCTGGGCGCGCTGGCCGGCGAGTTCATGACCGATCCCATGATCGACGAGATGACGGCGGTTGGCGGCCTGATCCTGATCGGGCTGAGCCTGGTGCTGTTGGATGTGAAAAAACCGCGCGTGGCGAACTTCCTGCCGGGGCTGTTGTTTGCCCCCGTGCTGGCGCCGCTGGCGATCGCGCTGGGGGTCTATTAGCGAGGCAGCGTTGTTTTTGTATTGCGAACCCCGCCACAAAGCAGTATGATCAACCCGATTTTTTGCTGCTGTTTGTCGCGCTTTCACAGCCGATAGAGGGGAGAACAACTGATTATGTCGAAGCGGTTTGGTTTTGCCATGGTGGTCATGCTGGTCGTGCCGCTGCTGCTGACCGCCTGTGGCGCAGAAACGATGGACACGGCGGAAGACTACATGAACGCCGTGCTGAAGGGCGACGAGGACAAGGCGCTGGAACTGGCCTGCGACTCGTTCAAGGACGAGACGAGCGCGCTGGTGGCCCATTTCGGAGAGGGATTCGCTTTCTTCGATGAGAAGAGCATCGACCTCAAGTACGACGTGGGCAAGGGCAACAACTCCAAAGAGATCATCGTCACCGGCTCGTTCAGCTATGGGATCGACAAAGACGACCCCACGACGCGGAACGACCCCGCGCGCAAATACGTCATTTCCGAGGGCGAAGGCACGCTGATCATCCTGTGGATGGAAAAGCAGGACGGTGACTGGTGTGTGACCGATACGTCCGAGTTCCGCGGCATCGAACTGGCCGCAGCGCCCGCCGGCGAGGCGGAGGCTGACGAAGAAGCGGCGCCGGACGCCGGCGAAGAAACCGAAGAAGCGTCGGAATAGCGCTGCTCTGCGCGGTCATTCATGCGAACGTGCAAACGCCTGGCCCGCTGCCGGGCGTTTGTTGTGCGGAGGTCGGTATGCAGGGGATCGAGCGCGCGGCCCGCTGGGCGCTGGCCGCGCTGGTGATCGCGGCGGCGCTGGCCGCCTGCGGGCGCGACAAGGGCGACCCGGTCGACATCAGCCGGCAGTTCATCGTTGCCCTGTGGACCGGCGACACCGAGCGGGTGGACAAGCTGTCGTGCAAGGACACGGTCTGGAACTTCACCGGCGATCCGTCGCTGACGGTGGACGTGGCGCGCATGACGCTCGCGGTGGCAAGCGAAACGGACGACCAGGTCGCCGTCACCGTGTCGGGCAGCGTGACGTTCATTTCGGCAGCGGATCAGGTCGAGGTCCGCAACCTGGACGAGATGGGGATCACGCAGTTCGTCTTGCAGGATCAAAACGGGTGGAAGGTGTGCGACATTCGATCGAGCCGGTGACTCAGAGACCGTTTGAGAACCCCCATCCCCGCGCACCCTTCGGGCCCGCTTCCCTTCCCCAACGAGGGAAGGGTGAAAAGCGGAGGTTCGTCCCATTGGGTGCTCGACCAGCGAGAATAGAGGTCTTCTCGAATGGCCTTTCAGGCCAGCGACTCGGCTTCCCGCAGCGCGGCTTCGAGGCTGTCGAAGAACGCGGCGTGATGCGCCCGCCGCGGCGCGTGCCGGAAATTGCGGGACAGGGTGCGGTACAGATCGCGCTTGAGCACGATCAACACGCGCGCGACGCGCTCGTCCAGCAGGACGTCGTCGCAGTGGGGAGCCCTGCCGTTGGCGATCGCGCTCATCTCCCGCGTGTCGGCCACCAGGACGACCGGGCCGCCGCGCTCGTCGAGCATCTGGCGCCGTTGGGCGCACATGGTGGCGAAGTCGTCCGCCGTGATCTCGCCGGAGTACGCCGCGAGGATCACCGGCAGGGATGGGTGCCAGTCGAGGGTGATCGGCATGGCGCACCTCCATTCGTTAATACGTAAGCGCGCCTTAAGCCTAATCTTATCTCTTCCCCCGCGCAAGTGGCCCATAAGGCGATGCATTACAATGCCGGCTTCCTCATTCTGTGCCTGTCAAATTGGCTAGATTTGCCCCGTCAGCGTCCATAATCCAAATATCTTCGTCGCCCGCACGATCGGATTGAAAGGCGATTCTTGTTTGGTCTGGCGACCAGGAAGGATGGTGATCTCTCGCACTACTACCTTCGGTCAAGTTCACGGCATTCGTTCCACCTGAGTCAACTACCCACACATCGAGACTGCCATCCTGGAGCGACGAAAAAGCAATCTTGCTATCATCTGGCGACCATACGGGATTGGCACTGAAGTGGACATCTTTAGTTAGTCGAGTGAGGTTTCCACCTTCCGCATCAACGACGAAAATACCGTCGTCGCCACTATGGGAAGCTGAAAACGCGATTCGGTCACCGTTATTGGACCAGTCTACGTGCGGCATTGCTATTAAGCGTGTTCTGTAGCTCAATAGAAACTGTATGCCGTACGAGACTTCGCTTTTCCATGTTCCATCCACTGAAAACACCCATATTTGCGGCGTAACGACTTCGAAATCACCCTGTATGTCGACCAGAGAGGTCACAACGTGCCGATTGTCTGGGGACCAGTCCACAACAGTAAAACCAATGCCATACCCCGTTCGAATAACTTGGGCAATATTCCAGCCTTGAGTCTCTACAACAGTTACTTCAACGACATTATCGGCAGGGTTCTCTGACGCAAAAGCGATGAATTCGCCGTTGGGCGACCAGGCAGGACTGGCAGTCAGGAAACGTCCTCCCAAATCGAGTTTTTCCGACAGATTAACTGCATTCTTCCCGTCAGAATCTACGATCCAAATATACCTTGATTGCCAGTTGAAGGCGCTCATGCCGCGCTCGGTAAAATGGAAGTTCCTACACCACCATTTGCCGAGAGAGCGCCATGAACGCCACCTACATTGTAACGAGTTATGTGGTCATTGATGACCTGTTGCCCATCATC
>JAHDLB010000010.1 GCA_018432315.1 Anaerolineae bacterium | reverse complement strand
GTTTTCGTCGTCTCGCGCGCGACTATGAGCGTTTGCCCGACACCTTGAAAGGCTTGCATTTCTTGGCCTTTGCTATTTTGATGGCAAATCAGTTCGTTCGGTTGATGGCTCATGTGCTCTAAAGTGCATAACAGCCTCTAGGGGAAGCACGACTCCGCCGCGGGCAGGATTTCCGCGCTGCGCTCGAACCGGACCGTGTCGTATCCCAACTGGCGCAGCAGCTCGTAGATGCGGGTTTCGGCTTCGCCATACGCCAGGTCGATCAGGTTCATCTCGACCGCCGTCTCGCGCAGTTCTTCGAGGGCGCGGTCGTATGCCTTGTCGTGCAGGCCCTGGATGACGCGCCCACAGTCCTGCACGAAGGGGATGTCGGTACAACTGCGCGCCAGGACTTCCGGCTTGCCGAGGAAACAACCGGTGAGATGGGCCGGGGGCAGCATGACGGTCAGGCTGCCGTCGCTGTTGATCACCAGGTCCTCATCGCTCATCTGGGCGAGGTCGATGCCTGCCGTCACGTGGCCGACGTAACTCACCGCCAGCTCGGCGTCCGGCGCGGGGCCGGTGTCGACCACCGTCTTGGTGATCTGGATGTCGCCGCTGGCCGTTTGCAGCAGCGCCATCTCGCGGATGCCCAGCACGACGGTGCGGCTGTCCACTTCTTGGGGCACGGCATCGCGGTCGAATCCGAACACGCCCAGGAAATTATCTACCGGGTTGCGCAGGAACCCGCTCACGTTGACGATCATCACCACCACGAGAAACGCGAATACCAGGGTCAGCACCAGCAGCGACGCGCCCGAAAAGAGCGCGCACGTGCCCCAGCATCCGCGCGGCTGCACGGGCACCGGCCTGGGAGCGCGCCGGACGGGCGATGGTTTTTTCGCCTTCTCGGGTGCGATCCGCACCTCCTCATCGGCGGGAACAAGCTCGCCCCGCACCTGGTCTTGTGCCTGCTCCGAATCACCTGCTGAGGACATAATCCCTCTTCCAATTGTCGTCTGCGCGCTGTGACCTGCTCACAGCCGGAAAAAACAGTGTGCCCCCCAACTACAAATCCCGAAACTGGTACAGCGCCCCGTCGTAGAAACCGCGCATCCGGTAGTAAGCGCGCGTGCCCACCGACGAGATCACCGCCAGCCGCCGGTACCCCGCCCCTGCCGCGATGTTCGCCGCCCGCTCGATCAACTGCCGGCCCAGGCCCATGTGCTGGGGCTTGCCCGGCGCGCCCTCGCCGAGCGACAGCGCCTGCCCGTAAACGTGCACCTCGCGGATCATCGCCGCGCCGTCCAGCTCGTCCACCAGCGGCGCCTCGCGCGGCAGCGACAGCCGCAGGAATCCTGCGATCCGCCGGTCCGAAGTGATGAACTGCAAGAAGATCTCGTCGCCAATGCTGGACGCGTACTGCTGCTCGTCGAGGTGAAGCTGGTCCGGCGTGACGCGTACGCGCCGGATTTCGCGGGCACGAATGTCCGGGCTGCGCTCACCGCGCTGGCGAAGCGCCTCATCCACCACCTGCCGGAAATTCGTCGTCAGGTCGCCCGCCACGATGTCCGTCGAGGGGATGTCGCGCACCACGCGCGTCAGGCGGCAGTACTCCGGCGTGTGATGGAAGCACGCCACCAACACGTCGAGCAGCTCATCGTGCGTGTACGGGCGCCAGCGTCCATCCGCGTAATATTGCATCAGTTCCGCGCTGTCGATCAACGAGCAGGGATAGATCTTGAGCTCATCGGGCCGGAAGTCCGGATCGGTGAACATCCGCCGGTAATCGGCAACGTCGGCCTCCGGCGACGAGCCGTACAGGTTGGGCATCCAGTGGGCGTGAATCTTGAACCCCGCCAGCCGCAGCAGCCGCACCGCCCGGCGCGTCGCCTCGACCGTGTGGCCGCGCCGGTTCAGTCGCAGCACCTCGTCGCTCAGGCTCTGGAAGCCGATCTGCACCTTCGTCGCGCCCAGCCGCCGGACCCGCAGCACCTCGTCCGCGCTGATGTGATCCGGGCGCGTCTCGACCACCAGCCCCACGCACCGGCAGGCCGCGCTCTCGTTTTCCCGGTGGGCGGCCTCCAGCTCTTCCCACGTGGCGAATTCGTCGAGCGGGCCACGCGGTCGCTCGCCGTGGGCGATGGCCTGCGCCTCCTCGCGCGAGCGCCGCATCTCCTCGCGGTAAACGGCCTGGACCACCTGGTTATAGGTATGCTCCAGCCGCGTCCCGTCCACCGCCGCCGCCGGACGTTCGCGGTCCGGGTGGAACTGCGACCCGCCGCGCAGCGCCGCCTCGACCTCCGCCGTGCGATCGATCCCGCTGCCGAAATCGTGCAGCGCGTCGAAAATCCGCTTGACGAACCATATCTGGTAGTTTTCGGGGTAAAATGACCACGTGCCGCCCAGGATGATGATCTCGATCTTGTCCGTCGGGTGCCCGGTTTCGTACAGCGCCCGCAGCCGCGAGTAGGTTTGCAGGTATGGATCGAACCCGTTCTGCTCGGCGCGCTGCGCGCCCGGCTCGTTCGAGAGGTAGCTCTTGGGCATCCGGATGTCGTTCGGGCAGAAGATGCACTCGCCAGGGCAGGGAAACGGCTTGGTCAGCACGGTGACCGGCGTCACGCCCGACATTGTGCGCACCGGCTTCATGCGCAGCCGCTCGACCACGCCCGGATCGAACGGGGGCAGACCGTCCGTTCCGGCGAATTCCCGGTATGCCTGGATCAGCTCGTTCTTGCTGAACAGGCCGCGGCCATCTTTCGGGTACGCCTTCAAGACGCGCAGCAGCCCGTCCCGCGAAAGGTTGGGATCGCGCACGACAGCGTGTAAGATCGCTAGCAGCGGCTCGCGATGTTCCTGCAAATCGATGACCGTCTTGTATCCCATCAACCGGTACCCATCACAACAGCACAGATCGTAACATGAATGACGCGACAATTAAACGCCTGAACCAGATCAACCGCGAATTTTACCAGATCACCGCCGGCAGCTTCGACCAGTCGCGGAGCCAGCCGTGGCCCGGCTGGGAAACGCTGGCCGCCCACCTGTCCGCCCCGCTCACGGTGCTGGACGTCGGCTGCGGCAACGGGCGGTTCGGCGTGTTCCTGGTGCGGCGATTTGGCACAACCGTAACCTACTCCGGCATCGACAGCAACCCGGCGCTGCTCAGCCGCGCCACGGACGCGCTGCGCGGGACAAACGCCCGCCTGATCCGCCAGGACGTGATCGACCAGCCGCCCGACTCCGGCGAGTACGACCTGGTGGCCCTGTTCGGGATGCTCCACCACATCCCCGGCCACGCCCGGCGGCAGGCGTTCCTGCGCGTCCTGGCCGATCGCGTCGCGCCCGGCGGGCTGCTGGCCTTCGCCGCGTGGCGCTTCTACGAGTTTCCCCGCTTCCGCGAGCGCATTGTCCCCTGGCCGGATGATATCCAGGTCGAGGCACACGATTACCTGCTCGACTGGCGGCGCGAAACGCCCGCGCTCCGGTACTGCCATTACGTCGACGATGCCGAGCACAGCGCGCTCGTCGCCGCGACCGGCCTCACCGAGGTCGTCACCTTCCGCGCCGACGGCGAGACGGGCGACATGAACCGGTATTCGCTGCTCAGGAAAGATCGCCCATGATCGACATCCCCGAACCGGTGGCCGATCTTCACGACGCGCTCATCTCGTGGTTCGAGCGGAACAAAGCCGACCTCCCCTGGCGGCGAACGCGCGATCCGTATGCCATCTGGCTGTCGGAGATCATGCTCCAGCAAACCCAGGTCGCGACCGTGATCGCCTATTATGAGCGCTTCCTGGCGCGCTTCCCAACCGTGGGCGCCCTGGCCGCCGCCCCGCTGGATGAGGTGCTCAAACTGTGGGAAGGGTTGGGCTACTACAGCCGCGCGCGCAACTTGCACCGCGCCGCGCAGGTGATCGTCGCGCAGCACGGCGGGGCCTTCCCGGCCAGCGTGGAAGGGCTGCGCGCCCTGCCCGGCATCGGCGACTACACGGCGGGCGCGGTCGCCAGCCTCGCGTTCGGCATCGACGCGCCCGTGCTCGACGGTAACGTGATCCGGATCCTGGCGCGGCTGTTCGACATCCCCGACGACGTGACGCAGACCGGCACCAAACAGGCGCTCTGGGACCTCGCTCGCCGGCTGGTACCGGCCCGCCGCGCCGGGCCGTGGAACGAGGGCCTGATGGAGCTGGGCCGGGTCATCTGCACGCCCCGCTCGCCGTCGTGCGCCGCGTGCCCTATCGCCGCCTTCTGCCGGGCACGCGAGCACAACACCCAGGAACAGCGCCCGGTCAAAAAACGGCGCGCCCGCACGCCCCATTACGACGTGGCGGCAGGCGTGATCCGCCGCGACGATGGCCGCTTCCTGATCGCGCAGCGCCGGCCCGACAGCATGTTGGGCGGCCTGTGGGAGTTCCCCGGCGGCAAGCGCGAGCCCGGCGAGTCACTCCGCGAATGCCTGCAGCGCGAAATCCGCGAGGAGTTGGGCATCCGCATCGAGGTCGGCGACCAGATCGGGACGATCCGCCATGGCTACACGCATTTCCGCATCACGCTGTACGTGTTCACGTGCCGCTACGTCAGCGGCGACCCGCAGGCGATCGAGGTGGCGGACTGGGCCTGGGTCACTCTCGACGACCTGGAGCGTTACGCCTTCCCGGTCACCGACCAGAAGATTATCGCCCTGCTGCGCGACGGCGGCGGCCAGCTTGGCATGGACCTGATCTGACCTCTTGACATATCGATATTTATCGATATAATGGAGACATGAGCATCGATCCTGTTCTGTTCGCGAAGGCAATCGCCGACGACACCCGCCAGGACATCATGCGGCACCTGTGCTGCAACTGGCTGAGCGTCAACGAGTTGGTAGAGCGACTCGGCGGCAAGGTCAACCAGCCAACCGTGAGCCACCACCTCAAGAAGCTGGAAGAAGCCAGCCTCGTCCTCGTGCGCCAGGAAGGCCGCCAGCGGTTCTACACGCTCAACCAGCAGCAGATGACCGCCTGTTGTGGCGTCCTGGTGCAGTCGTTCGCGCCGGATTTCGCCGCCGACCAGGAATAGATCGGCGCTTTGGGCCGCACCACGCGGCATCTTTTTTGCACAAACATATCGATAGTTATCAATACGTCAGGAGTTCACCATGCTCGACAAATCCACCATCCACCAGGCCGTTCGACAGCGCTATGGCGCTCTCGCAGAACAGGTGCCCGTCATCCAATCCACCGCCGCCGGCTGTTGCGGCGACTCTCCGGGCGAGGGCGACTGCGGGTGCGGCGCCGATCTCTACGACGCCAGCCTGCTCGAAGGGCTGCCGGTCGACGTCACCGGGCTGTCGCTGGGCTGCGGCGACCCGGTGACCATCGCGGCGCTGCGCCCCGGCGAGACGGTACTCGACCTGGGGAGTGGCGGCGGTATCGACTGCTTCCTGGCAGCGCGCCAGGTTGGCGAGACCGGCTACGTGATCGGCGTGGACATGACGCCCGCCATGCTCGCCAAGGCCAACGCCAGCAAAGCCCGCATGGGCGTCGCCAATGTCGAATTCCGCGAGGGGCAGATCGAGGCCCTGCCCGTCGACGACAGCACGATCGACGTCGTGATGTCCAACTGCGTGATCAATCTCTCGCCCGACAAGCCGGCGGTCTTCCGCGAGATCTTCCGCGTGCTCAAGCCGGGCGGGCGCGTGTCGATCAGCGACATCGTGACCGAGGGCGCGTTCAGCGACGATCTGCGCGCCGACATGCTGCGCTGGTCCGAATGTGTGAGCGGCGCCATCGACGCAAGCGACTACACGGCGATGCTCCGCGATGCCGGGTTCGAGGATATCCACATCGTCGACAAAGTGGACACGGACGACATCGTGCCGCCCCAGCCGGGCATGCCGCGCATCTTCAGCGCGCGCATCACCGCGACGAAACCGGCGTGAGCTGTGGACTGCCGGGGGAGGCATGGGGCCACCTCCCCCGGCCCGCCGCTATTCCGCGGGCGGGATGAAGCCAAACACGCGCGCCGGGCTGCCCGATCCGCCTTCGATCGGCCAGCCGCCCACGACCAGCGTCGTCCCAACCGGCGGAAGCTGATCCAACCCGGCCAGGCATTCCAGAATCATGCCATCCGCGTCGTACATCGCGAAGCTGGCGCCGAATTCCTCGTCGTTGCCAGGATCGACGCCGTGCGTGTCGGTTCCCAGGCCCACCACGCCGCGCTCCTCGATCAGGAAGGCGGCAGCCTCGGCGCTGAAGCCCGGCCAGTGCAGCACGCCGTCCGCATCCTCGCCGATGAACGCCGCCGGATCGCCCCATTTGTCCTGCCAGCCGGTGAACAGGATCGCCACGCTGTCCGCCGGGACCTCGCCGTTGTCAGCCTCCCAGGCCGTCACATCCTCGACCGTCAGGCGATAATCCGCATCCTGCGCCGCCTGCTCGCGGATGTCGATCACCACCGCCGGTCCGACCAGTTCTTCGACGGAGATCATCTCGGCGCTGCGCGCGCCCTCGATGAAGGTGTTGGGCGTGCCCCAGTGCGTGCCGCTGTGCTCGCCAATCGCGATCCGGTTGATGAAGTAGCCATCGGTGTCGTACGACGCCCACGCCTCGACTTCGAACGCCGGATCGCCCGGCCACAGGGGGAGATCCGGCGTCAGCGGCTGGGTCAGGTCCACGACCTGCCAGTCCGCCAGCGACGCGGGCGACGTCCCTGCGCGGGCCTCGCCGGTCCGGTTCACGGCGCTCGCCAGGGCCAGACCGGCCAGCACAAGCATAACGGCGACGAACACGATCGCTAAGCGTTTCATCATGCAGCCTCCCACAGACTCGATTCTGCTCATATCGATCATCATAAACGCTCGCCGCCCACATGGCAATCGGGGAGAATGACCAAACGCCCGGCTACATAGCGTTTGGCTGGCGAGGGGCGCTTGTGGTATATCTTGCCATGGACGAAAGAGAACACACGAGGACCTGCCATGACCGACAATTTCCAGCGCCGCCGCGACGAAGAACAACGCATGCAGGACGAAGGACGCCTGCCGCCCGGCCAATCGCTGACGCTCAAGTTCCCGGTGCTGCATTATGGCCCGGTCCCGAACATCGACCCCGCCACCTGGACGCTGAGCGTGTTCGGCGAGGTCGAGCGGGAGATGACCTGGACGTGGGACGAGTTTCGCCAGATTCCTACCGTCGAGGTCAGCACGGATATTCACTGCGTCACCGGCTGGAGCAAGTTCGACACGGTGTGGGAAGGCCCGCGCCTGCGCGATTTCATCGAGCTGTTCGGCCTCACGCCGGATGCCCGGTACGTGATCGCCCACGCTGCCCACGGCTTCACGACGAACGTCCCGCTGGAAGACATGCTCGACGACGACGTGATCCTGGCCTGGAAGTACAACGGCGCGCTGCTGGAGCCCGAACACGGCTTTCCCGTGCGCACATTCGTCCCGAAACGCTATTTCTGGAAGAGCGCCAAGTGGCTGCTCAAGCTGGAATTCAGCGCCACCGACAAGCCCGGTTTCTGGGAACAGGCGGGCTATCACAACGACGGCGATCCCTGGCAAGAGCAGCGCTACCAGCGGCGGCGCATGTTTTAGCGCACCCGCGTGCCGGGCTGTTGCCGCCCCGGTCCAGCACGAGCCGAGTCACCCAGCCGCATAGTTCGCCAGCGCGCGCCGGGCACGGCGTCACGGCGCTGCACCGGCGCGCGTATTCCCTGCCCCTTTAATACCCCTCTCATGTCGAAACCACCAGCGCGATAAGAGAATTTCTTCACGAACCATGAATGGTTGAGCGCCAAAGAAATTGCTACACTCTAATCGTAGCGCACAGCCGAATGTCACGCGTACACTGGCACATCACTCAAGACACAAGGGGACATCATGGGAGACACACGCACCACACCGCTCCGCGTTGCCATCATTGGCTCTGGACCATCCGCGTTTTACACCGCCGAAGCGCTGCAAAAACAAGCCGGTCAGGACGTTCACATCGACATGTTCGAGCGCCTGCCCACCCCATTCGGGCTGGTGCGCGGCGGCGTCGCGCCCGATCACCAGAAGATCAAATCGGTCACCCGGGTCTACGACCGCAGCGCCCAACACCCCGGCTTTCGCTTCTTTGGGAACGTCACCTTCGGCCAGGACATCACGCACGACGACCTCGCCGCGCGCTATCACGCGATTGTGTATGCCACCGGCGCGCAGACCGACCGCCGTATGAATATCCCCGGCGAAGACCTGCCCGGCAGCCATGCCGCGACGGAATTCGTCGGCTGGTACAACGGTCACCCGGACTATCGCGATCTGGAGTTCGATCTCTCGCAGGAGCGCGTCGCGGTGATCGGCAACGGCAACGTCGCGATCGACGTCGTCCGGATGCTGGCGCGCTCGCCGCGCGAGCTGCAGGACACGGACATCGCCGATTACGCGCTCGAGGCGCTGGCGAACAGCAACGTGAAGGAGATTTACCTGCTGGGGCGGCGCGGGCCGGTGCAGGCAAAATTCACCAGTCCCGAGATCAAAGAACTCGAAGAAATGGACGACGCGAACATCCGGATCTATCCGTCGGAAATCGAGCTCGACCCGATGAGCCAGGAATACATCCTCTCCGGCGAGGATCGCAACGCCGAGCGCAACTACCAGGCGCTCAAGTACATCGCGCAGCACCCCACAACGGACAAACCGAAAACGATCACGCTGCGATTTCTCGTGTCGCCGGTCGAAATCATGGGAACGGACCGGGTTGAGGGGATCAAGCTCGTCCAGAACGAGATTTGCGACGAAGGCGATGGCGAGATGAGCCCGTGCAACACCGACGATCACGAGCTCATCCGCGTGGGGCTCGTCTTCCGGTCGATCGGTTACCACGGCGTGCCGCTGCCCGGCGTGCCCTTCGACCCCGCCCGCGGCGTCATTCCGAACAACAGGGGCCGGGTCGTGGACAGCACCGGTGCGCCAATCCACGGTGAATACGTCGTCGGCTGGATCAAACGCGGGCCGACCGGTATCATCGGCACCAACAAGCCCGACGCGCAAGAAACCGCCGCGAAGATGCTGGAAGACATCAAGCGCGGCAGCCTGCTCCAGCCGGACGCGCCGGAACAGGACTCGATCACGGAACTGCTCGCCGACCGCCGGATCGCGTTCGTCACGTATGCCGACTGGCAGCTTCTGGATCAGATCGAGCAGGAGCGCGGCGCGCTCGTCGGGCGCCCGCGGATCAAATTCTGCCGCGTAGAGGATATGCTGGCCGCGCTTGCGGAGGCCAAAGCCGAGCCGGCCCGGCAGGCGGAACGCGCTAACGGCAAGACGCCCCGGCCCACGCCGTCAGGCGAGGTCGCGCAGCAGCCAAACCTGCAGCCGGGTTCCCGGCGGAACGTCGAGCGTGCCCTCTGGCACAATAAGCAGACCGTCCGCCAGGACCATTGACATCAGCGCCCCGGAGCTTTGCGTGCCGGTCGAATAGGCGATCCAGTCGTCGCCCTGCCGGACCAGCCGCACGCGCAGGTAACTGCGCCGTCCATCCGAGCGCATCGCCTCACCGGTCAAGGCCGTCGTCATCGCGACGGCATCCGGATTCCTACCGGCCATGCGCAGCAGCGCCGGGCGGACGAACAACTCGAACGTGACCATGACCGACACCGGGTTGCCCGGCAGGCCGAAGAACGGCACCCCGTCGACCTGTCCGTAGGCCAGCGGCTTGCCGGGGCGCAGGTTCACGCGCCACAGGTCGACCCGCCCCAGTTCGTCGATCACGATCCGGACGACATCGCGCGCGCCAACCGACACGCCGGCAGAACTCACGATCAGGTCCGGCTGGTGATCGAGCGCCTCGCGGAAGCGCTGCCGCACGTCATCCAGCGTGTCGCGCGCCACGCCCAGGCGGATCGCGATCCCACCGTAAGACGCCACCAGACCGGCCAGCATGTAGCTGTTGCTGTTACGAATCTGGCCCGGCCCGAGTTCGTCGTCGATGTCGACCAGCTCATCCCCGGTCGACAGGATCGCGACGCGCGGCTGCCGAACGACCGGGACGCGAGCCTGCCCCAGCGACACGAGCACGCCGATATCCTGCGGTCGCAGGACCGCCCCCGTCCGCAGCACGGTCTGCCCGGCGCGGATGTCTTCGCCGGGGGCCCGCGTGAAATCGCCCGGCTGCGCGCTGCGGTAGACGCGCACCGCCTCCGGGAGAGGTGCGGCGCCGTCCGGCGTCCAGCGATCGTCCGTGTCCTCGACGGGAATGACGGCATCCGCGCCATCTGGCAGCGGCGCCCCCGTCATGATACGAGCCGCCTCCCCCACGTTCAGCGGGCGATCGGGTGATCGCCCGGCGGGAATGTCCATCATGACCGGCAGGCGCGCGGGGCGGTCACGCGTGGCGCCGGCCACGTCGGCGGCCCGCACGGCGTAGCCATCCATGCTGGAATTCAGAAATGGGGGGATGTCGTAGCGCGAAACGATGTCCTCCGCCAACACGCGACCCAACGCGTCCGGCGTCGGCACACTCTCAGGCGGAAGTACGGTGATGGGGCCGAGGATTTGCCGGAGGGCATCATCGACGGTGAGAAGCGTGCTCACTCGGCCTGGTCCTTTTCCGTTAGCGGCAGGTCGCGTCGGGCTTGACCCCCAGGTCGAACGTGTCCGAAATCACCGGGATGTCGTCCCACCAGCATTTCGCGTCGATGATGATGCCGCCAATCACGGAGGACACGATGCACAACACGAGGAAACAACCGCATCCCAACACCACCCAACGCCCAGGGCCGCCCGTCTCGTATGCCTCGTCCTGGTAATCGTAGTCGTACCCCATGGGCTGCTGCGGTTGAGCGCCATACTGCTGGGGCGGCGGCGTGCCGGGATACGCACCGGGCTGCTGCGGCTGGGCGCCGTATTCATACGGCTGGGGCTGGGGAGCGTATTCACCGCCGGGCTGCGGCCCGGCCATAGTGGGCGCCTGGTATGGAGCCGCGGGCTGGGCTGCTGCTGCCGCTTCATAGGCCAGCGTCACAGTCTCGCCCATACCAAGTGTATCGCCGTGCGAGAGCGGGCGAGCGCCCGTCAGCCGCTGTCCGTTGACGAAGGTGCCGTTGGTGGAACCCAGATCCTCGACCGTGTATCCGCCCCCACCTCGCGTGAGACGGCAGTGATGCCGGCTTACCTCCGGGTCGTTGATCACAATATCGTTCGTTATATCGCGACCAATCGCGATAGTGCCCTGGGTCAGTTCATACACCTGATTGGGCTGCGGGCCACGGCGCACAATCAGCCGGAAGCTGCTGCTGTCTTGCATGAACACTGCCTCCTCACGCGGTGGAAGGTGCGGCATACTTGATAATGACGGTTCGGAGTATACGGGGATTGCAGATGGATGTCAACATCGACGGTTGGCCATTTCCGCGCAACAAAAAGCGCCACCGGGCCAGTGGCGCATCAACGAAACCGGATTCAAACTCGCTCCGCAACCTACGTAAAGTCGCGCAGCCGCCGCGACCGGCGCGGGTGGCGCAGCCGCCGCAGCGCCTTGCCCTCGATCTGCCGGATGCGCTCGCGCGTCAGCCCGAACTTCTGCCCAACCTCCTCCAGCGTGTAGCTGCGACCGTTCTGCAGCCCAAACCGCAGCCGCAAGATCCGCGCCTCGCGGGCCGTCAGCGTCCCCAGCACTTCCTCGACCCGCTCGCGCAGCAGATTCTCGTAGGCGCTCTGCGTCGGCGTGGGCGTGGTCTGGTCTTCGATGAAACTGCCCAGTTCGCTGTCCTCTTCCTCACCCACCGGGCGCTCGAGACTCATCGGTCGCCAGCTCACCTTGAGCATCCACTGGACTTTACGCGGCTCAAGGTCCATGCGCGCTGCGATCTCTTCCGGGGTGGGTTTGCGCCCGTTTTCCTGCTCCAACTGGCGGGCCGTTTTGTACAGCCGCCGGATGCGGTCCGACATGTGCACCGGCACCCGAATCGTGCGGCCCTGGTCCGCGATCGCGCGCGTGATCGTCTGGCGAATCCACCACGTCGCGTAGGTGCTGAACCGGTAGCCGCGCGTGTAATCGAACTTCTCGACAGCCTTCATCAAGCCGAGATTGCCCTCTTGAATCAGGTCGAGGAAATGCACGCCCCGCCCCATGTACTTTTTGGCGATGCTCACCACCAGCCGCGTGTTGGCCTTGATCAGGTGATCGCGCGCCCCTTTGCCGTCCTCGATGAGGGCTTGCAGGGCGGCGATAGCGTCCGGCGTCCCGGTGCCGTTCAGCCGGGCAAGTTCGGCGCGGGCAGCATTCCCGATCTCCAGCCGCTTCGCCAGATCGACCTCTTCCTCGGTGGTCAACAGCGGCACCCGCGCCATCTCTTTCAGGTACAGGCCCACCGTGTCATCCGACGACACGCCGCTCAGGTCGAATACGTCGTCTTCCTCGTCGTCCAATTCTTCTTCGTCGAGCTTGGCCTCGTCGCCGGGCTTGTCCCCAAAAACCTCCACCCCCGCCGAATGGAGCCATATAAAAATCTCTTCGAGCTGATCCATCGCCTCGTCGGCATCAGGCAGCGCTTCAAGAACGTCGTCTGTTGTCAAAAATCCCTGGGAGTCCGCTTTTTCGAGAAGAACGGCCATCACGTTCAGGCCCGGAGCTTGCTGGTCCGTGTCGTTGTACTCTTTCAATGTGAGGTCCCCCTTGCATGTAACGCTCAACTACGACCTAGCGGTGGCTCATCTCAATCTTGCTCAACCGGTTCTTCATCATCGAGCTGCAAACGCAAAACTGCGAGCCGCGGATCGATGGTATCGCGCTCGCAGTCACAGGTGCCTTCGTTCAGGTTTTTCCCACATTCAGGACACAATCCGGCGCAGTCGGGACGGCACAGGGCGGTCATCGGCACCGCCAGGAACGCCTCCTCGCGCAGCAGCGGCGCGAGATCGAGGATGCCGGTGTCATCTACGCTGTACGCAGAATCAGACGAGGGGGGATAGGTGAACAATTCTTCAACATCGAGCGTAACCGGCACGAAAATCTCTTGCAGGCACCGCGCGCACTCGCTGGAAACGTGGCTTTCGAGGTCACCCTGAACCAGGATTCCGCGAGAATTCCGGCTCAGCCGTAGGGTGCCTTTGAGGAAATCGAGCGTGAGATCGTCGGCGAGGCGGACGCGTGGCAGGTCGAGCGCGATGTCTCGCTGGTAGCCCACCCCCTCAGCGAGCAGAAAGCCGACATTGAGTTTGAGAACGCGGTTATTGACGAAGCTCTGATGTTGGGAATGTGTCACGACAGCAAGCCTTTTCATTGCCGTGTGTAAAAAAGTAAGCCGCAAGCATAATAAAAGCTTTTGAGCGCGGCCTCTCTCGAAAATACTGAACTGTCAGTGACATGATTATAGCGATTCCTGCAGTTTGTGTCAAGATACCCCCTCATGTATTAATTTATAATCAACTTACATTGTTCACTAGGTTATCTGTTGGGTAGATTCCTGTTGCACTTGCGCTGGTCTTCCCGCACATTGCTCTATCCTTCGCCAACTAATTGTTTCCTCCCTCACCCGAATCCGGTATAATCCCGCCCGCCACCAGGCTATGATATCGCGGCTGGCACCTGTGTCATTTGACGAATTTCACAAAAAATTCATGAGCGGAACCCTATGCGAATCCTGATCACCGGGGCCAACGGGCAGCTTGGCCGGGCGTTACACAACGCGCTGCAAGGTGAGGGCTATGCCGTCACCGGTGTCGATCGTGACACGATCGATATTACCGATCCCGGCGCGGTGCGCGCTACTTTCGAGGACACCCGCCCGGAACTGGTCATACACTGCGCCGCGCTGACCGCCGTCGATTACTGCGCCGAGCATCCCGACGAAGCGCTGGCCGTCAACGGCTTCGGCACGCAGACTGTCGCGCTGGCCTGCCAGGCGCACGACGCGGCCATGCTGTACGTGAGCACGAACGAAGTCTTCGACGGGGCCAGCCGCCGCCCCTATCGCGAATATGACAGCCCGCACCCGATCAACCCCTACGGCTACAGCAAATGGGTGGGCGAGCAGGTCGTCCGCGATCTGGTCAAACGGCATTACATCGTGCGCACGTCGTGGCTGTTCTCGCATGGCGGGCGCAACTTCGTCCAGTCGATCCTGGGGCTGGCCGCCCAGGGGAAGCCGCTGCGCGTCGTCACCAACGAGATCGGCTCGCCCACCTACAACGATGATCTGGTCGCCGCGATCTTGCGCTTGCTTCCGACCGGGATGTACGGCCTCTACCATCTGGTGAATGCCGGCCACACGTCGCGCTATGCGTTTGCGCGCCACGTCCTGGAACTGGCCGGTTATGCCGCTGTGCCCGTCGAGCCGATCGCCCTGGCCGAATATCCGCGCGCCTCGCGCCCGCCGGAATACGCCGCTCTCCAGAACACCGCCGCCGCGCGGTTGGGCATTGTGCTGCGCCCCTGGCAGGATGCAGTGGCCGCCTTCCTGGACGCCGAGCGCGCCACCGGATAGAGCGCGGCCATGTCTCCCAACAGCACCCCACCCCGCCTGTCGGTCGTGATTCCCAACTGGAATGGCGCGCATCATCTGCCCACCTGCCTGGACGCCCTGCGCCGCCAGAGCCATCCCGACTGCGAGATCATCGTCGCCGATAACGCGTCCACTGACGGCTCGCTCGACCTGCTGGCGCGCGACTATCCCGAAGTGCGCGTCGTCCCGTTGAGTGAGAACCGGGGTTTCACCGGCGCGTGCAACGCCGGCATGCGGATAGCAACGGGCGACTACGTGGCCCTGCTCAACAACGACACCGAAGTCGATCCCGGCTGGGCTGCGGCGGTGCTCGACGCGTTCAATCGCCACCCCGAGGCGGGACTCGTCGCCTCCAAAATGCTGCTGTTCGACCAGCGCGACCGGTTTCACACTGCCGGCGACCTGTACCGGGTGGATGGCCGGCTGATCAACCGCGGCGTGTGGGAACGAGACGAGGGGCAGTACGACCGTGAGGAGTACGTCTTCAGCGCGTGCGGCGGCTCATCCGCTTACCGGCACAGCATGTTGGACGACATCGGCCTGCTCGACGACGATTTCTTCTTCTCGTGCGAAGACATGGACCTCGCCTGGCGCGCCCAACTGGCAGGCTATCGTTGCATCTATACCCCAAACGCGGTAGTGTACCATCATCTCGCGGCAACCGGCGGCGGCATAACGGCCAGCTATTACGACGGACGCAATGCGATCTGGCTGCTGGTGAAGAATGTCCCGGGGCCGCTGTGGCGCAAACACGCCAGGAAGATCGTGCGCTTCCAGCTCGCCCAGGCATGGCAAGCCGTGCGCGCCTGGCGGGGCGCCGCTGCCCGCGCGCGGTTGCGCGGCATGGCCGCCAGCCTGGCCGGCCTGCCCAAAATGCTGCGCAAGCGGCGCGACATTCAACGCGGTCGCCGTGTATCAATAGAGTATCTGGAGTCGATCCTGACGCCGATGCCGGATGACCCGGCGCCCAGGACGTAAGATCGGAGTATCCGTTGGCACGCACTCATCAGAATCACGACGAAGATCGCCCGTTTCTGTCTATCGTGGTTCCTGCCTACAACGAAGAAGCTCGCCTGCCAGCCAGCCTGCAGGCCATCGCCGCGTTCGTGGAACAGCAGAGTTACGCCGTCGAGGTGGTCATCGTCGACAACAACAGCACAGACAGCACGCACACAATCGCGCAGGAATTCGCCAGCGAACAGCCCTACATGCGCGTCCTGTTCGAGAAGACGCAGGGCAAAGGCGCCGCCGTCCGCACGGGCATGCTGGCGGCGCGCGGGCAGTACCGCTTCATCTGCGACGCCGATCTGTCGATGCCCATCGTGGAGGTGCAGAAATTCCTGCCGCCCCAGCTCTCCGGCTACGACATCGCCATCGCCTCGCGCGAGGCGCCGGGCGCCGTCCGGTACAACGAGCCGTGGTACCGCCACCTGATGGGCCGCGTCTTCAATACCATCGTGCGCCTGTTCGCCGTGCCCGGTTTTCAGGATACGCAGTGCGGGTTCAAGATGTTCCGCGACGCCGTGGCCGAGGACGTGTTCCCACTGCAAACGATGAACGGCTGGAGCTTCGACGTCGAAGTGCTGTACGCCGCCCAGCGGCGCGGCTACAAGATCGTCGAAGTGCCGATCAACTGGTACTACAAAGACAACACCCGCATTCACCCCATCCACGATTCGATCGATATGTTCGTCGAGGTGTTCAAGATTCGCCGCAACGGCCTGCGCGGTATGTACAGCCGCTCGAAACATGGTGCGTAGAGCAGATCTGACGCTGGAATACCTCCTGCGCGAGCGGGGATTTGCCCGGATCGCCGGCCTGGACGAGGCCGGGCGCGGCGCGTGGGCCGGGCCGGTCGTGGCGGGAGCCGTCATCCTGCCGCTGGACCGGTTCGACCTGGCGCGCGTGTTAGAAGGCGTCACCGACTCCAAGCAGCTCAAGGCCGGGCAGCGCGAGGCGCTGCTGCCGCGCATCCTGGATGTGGCCTTAGGCGCGGCGGTGGGCCACGCCAGCCACGCCGAGATCGACCAACTGGGCATCGTGCCCGCCACCCGCCTCGCCATGCGCCGCGCGCTGGATGCGCTGGCGGTCGCCCCCGACGTGCTGCTGTCGGACGCCCTGGCCCTGTCCGACATCCGCCTGCCCTGTCACGCCGTCGTCAAAGGCGACCAGCGCTCGCTGAGTATTGCCGCCGCCAGCATCCTCGCCAAAGTGACCCGCGACCAGCTCATGATCGACCTGGACCCGGCGTTTCCCCAATACGGTTTCGCCGTGCACAAAGGCTATGGCACTCCGCTGCACCAGCAGTCGCTGGCCCATTTCGGCCCGACCGAACTCCACCGGATGAGCTTCGCGCCGCTGCAGGCCGTTCTGGCGAAATATGACGCGGATCCCCGCCGATGAAACTGGCCCTGGTGCACGACTGGCTGAATCAAAACGGCGGCGCCGAGGATGTCCTGGAACATCTCGTCAGGTTCTTCCCCGCCAGCCCGGTCTATACCAGCATGTACGCGCCGGACCTGATGCCCGATCCGTACCGCGCCTGGGACATCCGCTCGACGTGGATGGACCGGCTGCCCGGTATTCACCGCCACCACCAGCGCTACCTGCCGCTGTACCCGCTGGCCTTCCGCAATCTCGACCTCGGCGCGTATGACGTGGTGCTCAGCAACAAGAGCGGTTTCTGCCACGGCGTCAAGCCGGGCCGCGACACGCTGCACATCTGCTATTGCCTGACGCCGACGCGCTACGTGTGGGACCTGGAAGCGTATCTCGACCGCGAGCAGTTTGGCCGGGGCGTTCGCGCCGCCTCCCGGCTGGTCGGCAACCTCTATCGCCGCTGGGACTACGCCGCCGCGCAGCGCGTCGATCAGTTCATCGCGATCAGCACCGAGGTTCAGGCGCGCATCCGGCGCGTGTACGACCGGGATTCGACGATCATCTATCCCCCGGTCGAGGTCGCCGAGCGATTCGTCCCGTCCGCGACCATCGAAGACTACTTCCTGATCGTCTCGCGGCTGGTGCCCTACAAGCGGATCGATCTGGCTGTCCAGGCGTGTACGCAGCTCGGCCTGCCGTTGATCGTCGGCGGCCAGGGCCGCGACCGCGCCCGCCTGGAAGCGATGGCCGGGCCGACCGTCCAGTTCATCGGCTACGTGCCGGATGAAGACCTGCCGGACCTGTTCGCCCGGTGCCGCGCGTTCATCTTCCCCGGCCTGGAGGACTTCGGCATCACGCCGGTCCAGGCCCAGGCCGCGGGCCGCCCGGTGATCGCCTTTCGCGGCGGCGGCGCGCTGGATACCGTCCTTCCCGGCAAGACCGGGCTGCTGTTCGCCGAGCCAACCGCCGAGTCGCTAGCCGCCGTCCTGCGCGACTTCGACGCCTCCAGCTTCGACCCGTCCGCGCTGCGCGCCCACGCCATGCAGTTCGATTCGGCGGTGTTCGAGCGCGAGATCACCGGGTATGTCGCGCGCACCTGGGACGACTTCCGCGCGGGGCGGGGCCGCCGCGCACCGTCACGATAGCCTAGCGTAGGCGAACCGCCCTTTCCACACATCTCGCCGCTGCGCTATAATCTCGAAAGCATAACCCCGTCTAAGCAAATCAAAGGCATTGGTGCTGATGACGATTGTCCAAGCGGTTGCAGAACGCATAATCGAAAATGTCTCCCAGGTCATCATCGGTAAGCGCAACGAAATTCGCCTGACCGTGGTCGGCCTGTTGTGCCAGGGACACATCCTGATCGAAGACGTGCCCGGCGTTGGCAAGACCATGATGGCGCGCGCGCTGGCGCGCTCGATTGGCGCCAACTTCAGCCGCATTCAGTTCACGCCCGATATGCTGCCGTCGGACGTGACCGGCGTGTCGGTGTTCAACCAGCGCACGCGCGAGTTCGAGTTCCGCCCCGGCCCGATCATGTCGCAGATCGTGCTGACGGACGAGATCAACCGCGCCACGCCCAAGACGCAGGCCGCGCTGCTCGAAGCTATGGAGGAGCGCCAGCTCACCGTCGATGGCGTGACCTACCCGATGGACGATCCCTTCCTGGTGATCGCCACGCAGAACCCGATCGAGTACGAAGGCACATTCCCGCTGCCCGAAGCGCAGCTCGACCGTTTCATGCTGCGGATTCGCCTGGGTTATCCCACCCCGCAGGAAGAAATCGCCATGCTCGATTCGCAGCAGTACCAGCACCCGTTGGAGGGACTCCAGCAGGTGGTGACCGTCGAAGACCTGCTCAACGCCCAAAACGCGGTGCGCAGCGTGTACCTGAATCACGACATCAAAAACTACATCGTCAACCTGGTGACCACCTCGCGCCAGCATCCCGACGTGTACCTGGGCGCCAGCCCGCGCGGGGCTTTGGCGCTGTACCACGCCGCTCAGGCGCGCGCGGCCATCGTCGGGCGCGACTACGTGATCCCGGATGACGTCAAGGCGCTGGCCGAGGTCACGCTGGCGCACCGCATCATCGTCGGCCCGAACGCGCGCATCAAGGATGTGTCATCGAGCAGCATCGTCCACAGCATCCTGAACACCGTGCCGATCCCCGGCGCCACCGTGGGAGCCCGCTTCTAAGCATAGAACCGGCCATTATGCCCAATCGACGGAACGCCTTTTATGCCCTGATCATCTTCTTCCTGCTGCTGGGTTTCATCAGCGGGCGGACATTCGCGTTCAACATGGCCTATGCGCTGGGCGCGGTCTTGATCGGGGCGTTCATCTGGTCGTGGACGTCGGTCAATTGGCTGACCATCAGCCGCTACACGCTGGCGCGGCGCGCCCAGGTGGGTCGCACGCTGGACGAATATTTCGCCATTCGCAACACGAGCCTGCTGCTGCCCAAGCTGTGGCTCGAAATCCGCGACCAGTCCACCCTGCCCAACCACAACGCCAGTTACGTCGTGCCCACCGTCCTGCCCCGCCGCCAATACCGCTGGGAAACCCATACCATTTGCAGCAAGCGCGGCGAATACACGCTCGGGCCGATGACCATCCTCAGCGGCGATCCGTTCGGTCTGTTCCAGTTTCCGCGCCACATCGCCGCGCAGTCGCGCATCATCGTCTACCCGCCAACCGTGCCGGTTCACCGCTTCGTGACCCCCCTGGGCACGCTGTCCGGCGGTGAGGCCGTGCGGCGCCGCGCGCATTTCATCACGACCAACGCCGCCGGCGTCCGCGACTACCAGCCCGGCGACAGCTTCAACCGGATTCACTGGCGCAGCAGCGCCCGCAAAGACCGTCTGCTCGTCAAGGAGTTCGAACTGGACCCGCTGGCCGACGTGTGGATCTTTCTGGACCTGTCGCGCGCCTCGCTGGTCGAGCGCCCGCAAGCGCGCAGCGAAAACGGCAACATCTTCGCGCCGCCGCCCAACCTGCCGCCCTCGACCGAGGAATACGGCATCACCGTCGCCGCCTCGCTGGCGCAGTATTTCGTCGACAAAGGGCGCGCGCTGGGGTTCGTCACCTACGCGCCGCGCCGCGAGATCGTCCAGCCGGACCGCGGGCCGCGCCAGCTCACTCGCATCCTGGAGATCCTGGCCGTCGCCCACAGCGACACGGACCTGTCGCTGGCCCAGATGCTGGCTCTGGAGGCCAACTACCTGACGCGCAGCACGACCGCCATCCTGATCACGGCCAGCAAAGACGAGGATTGGGCCGCGGAAGTCCACACGATGATCCGGCGCGGCATCCGCGTGATCTGCGTCCTGATCGATCCGCGCAGCTTCGGCGATCCCGTCGATTCCACCCCGTCGCTCCGCGCGATGGCCGAAGCGGCTGGCGCCATGGTCTACACCGTGCGGCAGGACGACGATCTGGCATCGGTGCTCAGCTTTCGCGCCAGCGCCCACAACCGGATTCTGTGACTCGCCCAGGCAAGGACATGAGCATGAACAACCCCGGCCCGCGACTCCAGCAGCGATTTCTTTACCTTGCCGTGTTCTCCGGCGGCATGACCACGCTGGCCGTCGAGCTGTCGGCCTCGCGCCTGCTGGGCAGCACCTTCGGGACGAGCAACATCGTCTGGGCCAACATCATCGGCCTGATCCTGATCTACCTGACCGCCGGCTATTTCATCGGGGGCCGCTGGGCGGACCGCTCGCCCAACTACACGACGTTCTACCGGATCATCACCTGGGCGGCCTTCTTCAGCGGGCTGGTGCCGTTGGTTGCGCGCCCCATCCTGCGCGTGGCCGCGAGCGCGTTTCAGGATTTCGACGCCGCCGTAACCGCCGGATCGTTCGCGAGCGTGCTCGTCCTGTTCGCGGTGCCGGTCACGCTGTTGGGCTGCATTTCGCCGTTCTCCATCCGCCTCGCCCTCGCGGACGTCAAGAACGCCGGCAGCATCTCCGGGCACATGTACGCCGTCTCCACGCTGGGCAGCATCATCGGGAACTTCACGCCCGTGCTCATCCTGATCCCCCAGATCGGCACCACCCGGACGTTCCTGGTGTTCGCCGGGCTGCTGATGGCCGTCGGGCTCGCCGGGCTGGCGATGCAGGACCGGGGGGCCGCGCTCAAGCTACTGTGGATGCCCGCCGTGTTGGCGGCCCTGGCTGTCGTCTCGCTGAGCGGCCCGCTCCACGATCCGCCCTCGGGCATGACGCTGCTCCACGAAGACGAAACCGCGTACAACCTGGTGCAGGTGGTCGAAGACGACGAGGGCTACCGCTACCTGCTGCTCAACGAGGGCCAGGGCGTCCATTCGCAGTGGCACCCCAGCGAGATTTACTACCGGCGCACGTGGGGCTTCTTCCTGGCAGGGCCGTATTTCAACGCCCCGCCCTACACCCCGGATCGCGTCGAGCGAATCGCGGTCGTCGGGCTGGCCGCGGGAACCATCTCGCGCCAGTACGACGCCGTGTACCCGGGGATTCCGATGGACGGCATTGAGATCGATCCGGGCATCGTCGAGGCGGGCCGCGCGTACATGGGCATGACGCAGCCCGGCCTCCACGTGATGGTGGCCGATGGCCGCTTTGGCCTCAACCAGCTCGACGAAACGTACACCATGATCGGGATCGATGCCTACCGCGTGCCGTACGTCCCCTGGCACCTGACCACCGTCGAGTTCTTCGAGGAAGTCCGCGATCGCCTCACCGATGACGGCGTGCTGATCATCAACGTGGGCCGGACATCCTCCGACCGGCGGCTGGTCGAAGCGATGGCCCGCACCCTGCTGGACGTCTACCCATCGGTGCACACGATGGACGTGCCCGATTCGTACAACACGATCCTGGTCGCCACCCGCCAGCCTACCAACGCCCACAACCTCGCGGCCAATCTCGCCGCGCTGCCCGCCGGCGCCCATCCTGTCTTACGCGAGGCGCTGACCGTCGCGGCGGACTCGCTGCGCCCGACGGCGATCTCACAGACCCGTTTCACCGACGACCGGGCGCCGGTCGAGTCCATCGTCGACTCGATGGTCATCGAATTTCTGCTCACCGGTGGCATCGACGAATTGGACAATTGAGAGAATCGGGGGGATTCATGTCCACTGACACAATGCAACCTGCCGGCACCGAAACCACCGCGCACGGCACCGGCCCCACCCTCACCGTGCGAATCGCCCGCGTTCTCCGCGTGCTGATCGTGATCGGCCTGCCGGCGTTCTTCGTGCTGACCAGCGTGCGGTTGGTGGCCTCCGAGACATTCCTGCAGCTTGAGTATCACCGGCCCGGTTTCCCGGCGGATCGCTACGGCTTCACCCAGGAAGACCGGCTCGAGTACGCGCCCTATGCCGTGCGCTATCTGCACAACAACGCGGACATCAGCTACCTGGGCAAGTTGGAGCTTGATGGGACGCCAATGTACACCGACCGAGAACTGCGCCACATGCAGGATGTCAAGACGGTCGTCCAGGCGGCGCGCAAAGTCCATACCGTGTTGAGCCTGGCCCTGGCCGCCGCCGCCGTATCCCTGTTCTGGCGCCGGCCAACGCGGCGTTTGCTCCGGCAGGCGCTGGCCGAGGGGGGAGCCTTCACCATCGCGCTGATCCTCCTGCTGGTCGTGTTGATCTTCGCCAGTTGGGATTTCTTCTTCGACGGGTTTCACGCCGTCTTCTTCGAGGGCGACTCCTGGCAGTTCAGCACCAGCTCGACGCTCATCCGCTTGTTCCCGGAGCAGTTCTGGTTCGATGCCGCGATCACCATCGGCCTGCTGACCGTTGGCGGCGCGTTGTGCGCTATGCTGGTCGCGTGGTACTGGCGGTACCCGCCCTTCATCACCCTTCCCAACCGGCACTCTCGCCCCCCCACCGATACCCCCTGAAACGCACAACGGAGCCGTGAGGCCCCGTTGTGATCCAAAACAGCACGAACCCGGTTTGACTACGCGCCGAACTTCTGCAGCCGCTTGGCATGCGCCAGCGCCATCGGCATCAGGTCCGGCGCGGGGAACTGCCCCAGCGCGCCCATGATGCACTCGCGCTCGCCGTAAGCCTGCGCGCGGTCGGTCATGTGCGTGGCGGGCGCCCACAGCAGCGTGGGGACCGGGTGCCAGCTATGCGCCCGGTACGTGGCGGGCGTGGAATGATCGCCCGTCACGATCAGAACGTCCGGGTTCAGGTCCAGCAGGCGAGGCAGCGCCTCGTCGACATCCTCGATGACCTTGACTTTGGCGTCGAAATCGCCATCTTCACCGCGGCTGTCGGTGTATTTGATGTGGCAGAAGACGAAGTCGTAATCGTTCCAGATGCGGGCCACGTGCTCGAACTCGTCGGCGGTGGTGTCGTGCGCCGAGGTCGGGATCACGTCCATCCCCACCAGCCCGGCCACGCCCTTATACATCGGGTAGACCGCCACGCAGGCCGCCTTCAGCTTGTACACGTCGCCGTACTTCGGCAGCCCCGGCTCCATCGCGAAGCCGCGCAGCGTCGCCATGTTGGCCGGTTCGTGCCCCTTCAGCCGGGCGCGCGCCTCGGCCAGCCACTGGTTGACCAGTCCGGCGGTCTTCTCCGCGGCGGGATCGAGCGCCTTGGCCGGCAGCGGCGGCACGCCGGTCTGCTGCGGATCGGTGTCCGCAATGGCGCCGTTCAGTCCCGCGCCGCGCAGCACCATCGCGAAACGGTATTCCTTCGCGATCTCGATGTCGATCTCGACGCCGGGCAGCGTGATGTCCTTGAGCACCTCGATCCGCTTGGCGCCCTCCTCGGTCGAGATACGGCCCGCGCGGCGGTCGGTGATGATCCCGTTTTCATCGACCGTGCAGAAGTTGCCGCGAATCGCCACGTCGCCGGGGTTTACTTGCAGGCCAATCCCGGTCGCCTCCAGCACGCCGCGACCGATCTCGTAGACCAGCGGATCGTAGCCGAACAGCGCCAGGTGTGCCGGGCCGCTGCCGGGCGCCACGCCGCGCGCGACCGGAATGCTCAGGCCGCTGCTTCCCTCGCGCGCCAGCCGGTCCAGGTTCGGCGTATGCGCCGCCTCCAGCTCGGTCGGGCCGCCCTGCTCGCGCGGCAGACCGCCCACGCCATCCATGACCAGCAGGATGATCTTGCCGCCTTTATCCAGCGTCAGACGCCGCATCAGATCAAAGTTTGCCATCGCATCGTATCCTTCTCTGGTGATGAACTCTCAGCCCATTATTTGTAACACGCCGGGTGCAGGCGTCAAGTAATCGTTGGCAGCATTTTGTAGGTCGAATTGTATTGAACTGGGCGGCCAAACGGGCTACAATCTGCCGCGACGTGGGCATGATGTCGCGCCCAAAATGAGCAGGCCACCAGGCGATCCATGAACGCATTTCATCTCAAGACTTCGGTGCGACGTTCGCGGAACGTTCTCATCAAATGGATGACGCCGGGCCTCCGCATCAAGCGGTGGTTGGTGGTCCTCATGTTCGGCATCACCGTCCTGGCCCTGGGGCTGGCACAGGTCATCGCGAGCGCCTACCGCGCCAGCGATTTGCCGGAGGTTGTGTCGATCGCCACCCTGCGCTTTTTGCCGGTGTGGGCGCGCGTGCTTCTGTCGGCGGTGCTTGGCGGCGGCGCAATCGCCCTGGCCCTGGTCCAGCTCAGTCGCTCGTTCCTCGCCCCGTTCGTGCTGCAAACGCGCGAATCCCTGATCGACATGATGTACACGCATAGCCGCCGCCAGCGCGGGCTGAAAGTCGTCGCCATCGGCGGCGGGACCGGCCTGCCTAGCGTGCTGCGCGGGCTGAAGGTCCACTCGACCAACCTCACCGCCATCGTGACGGTGGCCGACGACGGCGGCAGTTCGGGCCGGCTGCGGCGCGAGCTGGGGATTCTGCCCCCCGGCGACCTGCGCAGTAACGTCGCGGCGCTCGCCAATGACGAGAACCTGATGACCCAGCTTTTCCAGTACCGTTTTGCCAACGGCGGCCTGGAGGGGCACAGTTTCGGCAACCTGTTCCTCACCGCCATGGCCGACATCACCGGCAGCATGGACAAGGCCGTCGCCGAAACCGGGCGCGTTCTTGCCATCGACGGACAGGTGCTGCCCGCCACGCTCCAGCAGGACGTGACGCTGATCGCCGAGATGCGATTCGCCGACGAACCGAGGCTGCGGCGCGTCACCGGTGAATCGCAAATTCCCATCGCAGGTGGTAAAATCGAGCGCGTCTTTTTGCACCCGGATCAGGTACGCGCCTATCCAGAAGCAGTTCGCTCGATTCTTGGCGCCAACTGTATCGTCATCGGGCCGGGAAGCCTGTACACCAGCATCTTGCCAAACCTGTTGGTGAGCGGGATCACCGAAGCGATTCGGGCCAGCAGTGCGTATACCATCTATGTATGCAACGTTGCCACGCAGCAGGGCGAAACAGACGGCTTTACCGTAGCGGATCATATCGCTGTGCTGGAAGCTCACGCAGGCCGGGGCGTGTTCGATGCCGTCCTCGCCAACAACAGCTATCCCAGCAAGAACGCGGGCGACTCAACGCGATACGTCCTGCCCGGCCCCGAATCGCACGCAGTTTACCAGCGATACAAGGTTGTCATGGCCGACCTCACCGACGAGGAACGGCCCTGGCGCCACGATCCTGTCAAGCTCGCGTCGGCACTGCTGGCAATGTATCAGGATGCCACTCAGGCAGTGCCTGTTCACGTGGATGCGGCTGCGGCCTTCTAGGGTGCAACCGCGAACATCGAACCATGTGTGTTGGGTTTAACCAGACCATCTACAAAGGAGTACACCAATGGCAGTACGCGTAGGTATCAACGGTTTCGGTCGCATTGGCCGCCAGGTTCTCAAGGCCATCATGGAGAAGTACCCGAATGACCTCGAGGTCGTGGCCTTCAACGACCTCGGCAAGCTCGACGAAATGGCCCACCTCCTCAAGTACGACTCGAACTATGGCAAGTTCGACGGCACGGTCGAGGTGGTAGATGGCGGCCTGAAGGTCAACGGCAAGCTGGTGCGCGCGTTCAGCGAGCGCGAGCCCGGCAAGCTGCCCTGGGCCGACCTGGGTGTCGATATCGTCGTCGAAGGCACCGGCGTCTTCCGCAGTCGCGAGAAGTGCCAGCCGCACATCGACGCAGGCGCCAAGAAGGTCATCATCACCGCCCCGGCCAAGGGCGACGTCGATCTGACCATGGTGCTCGGCGTCAATGACGATATGTACGACTCGGCCACGCACCACATCGTGTCGAATGCGTCCTGCACCACCAACTGCCTCGCCCCCGCGGCGAAGGTCATTCACGACAACTTCACCATCAAGCGCGCCGTGATGACGACGATCCACTCGTACACCAACGATCAGCGCATCCTGGACCTGCCCCACAGCGACCTGCGCCGCGCTCGCGCTGCCGCCCTCAGCATGATCCCGACCACCACCGGCGCGGCCAAGGCCGTGGCGCTGGTCATCCCGGATCTGAAGGGCAAGTTCGACGGCATCTCCGTGCGCGTCCCCACCCCAACCGTGTCGCTGGTGGACTGCGTGATCGAGATCGAGAAGGAGACCACCACCGAAGAGCTGCACGCCGCGTTCAAGAAAGCCGCGGAAGGCAGCCTGAAGGGCATCCTGGGCTTCGAGACCGAAGAACTGGTTTCGATTGACTACAAGGGCGATCCCCGCTCCAGCATCGTCGATGCCGGTTTCACCTCGGTCTTCCAGGGCACGATGGTCAAGCTGATGACCTGGTACGACAACGAATGGGGTTACTCGGTCCGCACCGCCGACCTGGCCAAACTGATGGCGAGCAAGCTCTAAGCGCGAACCAGGCCCACTTGCAGCGATACACCGGCAATTCGTGGGGGCACGGGCCATGGGGCCTCGCGCCCCCACTGTGCTGATTAGAAGGAGAAACGAGTATGAACAAACAGACTGTTCGCGATGTGGATCTCACCGGCAAGCGTGTACTCATCCGCGTCGATTTCAACGTGCCGCTGGACGGCGACAAGGTCACTGACGACACCCGCGTCCGCGCCGCCATCCCGACGCTGAAGTACATCCTGGAGCAGAATCCGCGCTACATCGCCCTGATGTCGCACCTGGGCCGCCCCAAGGGCGAGCCGAAGCCGGAATTCTCGCTGCGCCCGGTGGTCCCCGTCCTGGCCGAACTGCTGGGCACGGATGTCGCCTTCGCCGAGGACTGCGTGGGTGAGGTTGCCCAAAAGGCCGCCGGCGCGCTGCCCGAAGGCGGCGTGCTGCTGCTCGAGAACACGCGGTTTCACGCCGAAGAGACCAAGAACGACGAAGCTTTCGCCCGCCAGCTCGCTGAGTTGGGCGACATCTACGTGAACGACGCGTTCGGCTCGGCCCACCGCGCCCACGCCTCGACCGAAGGCGTCACGCATTACCTGCCTGCTGTGGGCGGCTTCTTGATGGAAAAAGAGCTCGCGTACCTGGCGAACGCGGTGGAGTCGCCGGAGCGCCCGTTCGTGGCGATCCTCGGCGGCGCCAAAGTGTCGGACAAGATCGGCGTGATCGAGTCGCTGCTCTCGAAGTGCGACCGGCTGCTGATCGGCGGTGGCATGGCGAACACCTTCTTCAAAGCCCAGGGATACGACATGGGCGACTCGCTGGTCGAGGCCGAGGCGCTCGACACGGCGAAGGATCTGCTGGCGCAAAGCAGCGGTAAGCTCATGCTGCCCGACGAAGTCGTCATCGCCGACGCGTTCGACAACGAGGCCAACACGCGGGTCATCGCCCCGTCGGACGGCGTCCCGGCTGGCTGGCGCGTGCTGGACATCAGCCCCGGCGCGGTGGAAGCCTTCCGCGAGGTGCTCAAGGACGCGCGCACCATCGTCTGGAACGGGCCGATGGGCGTCTTCGAAATGCCGAACTTCGCCAAGGGCACCTACCAGATCGCCGAGATTCTGGCCGAATCGGGCGCGACGACGGTCATCGGCGGCGGCGACTCGGTGGCTGCGGTCAAGAAGGCGGGCCTGGGCGAGCGGATGTCGCACATCTCGACCGGCGGCGGCGCCAGCCTGGAACTGCTCGAAGGCAGGGAGCTGCCCGGCGTCGCGGCGCTGAACGACCTGTAGACTCGATTACCCTCGGCGAGCCGATCCCTGCGACGGCACATCGGCTCGCCGGATCGCACCGCAGCCCGCCCTGCCGTAACAGGGTGTAGACTATAATCAGAAGGGATCGACGCCCTTCGCATCCCGGCGATCTCGCATCGCGTGCCCGCCAGCGCCCGTTGCAGCGCTGCGCGCCGCGTCGCACTCGAGAGCCGCCGAGTCTTTATCCGGATGATCTTTCAGGAGGAATTTCACTTAATGCGCACTCCAATAATCGCTGGCAACTGGAAAATGTACAAGACGCCCCAGGAGGCCGTTGCATTCGTCCAGGCCACCAAAGCCGACCTGCTCAAGCTGGCGGCTGCCGAGCGCGTGGTCTGCCCGCCCTACGTCGCGCTGCCCGCCGTCAAAGCCGCGCTCGACGGCACTGACATCGCGGTCGGCGCTCAGGACGTTCACTGGGAAGAAGAAGGCGCCTTCACCAGCCAGGTCGCGCCGGGCATGCTCGAAGGGCTGGTGACCTACGTGATCATCGGCCACTCCGAGACGCGCGCCTACCAGGGCGTCACCGACGAGATGGTGAACAAGAAGGCCAAGGCGGCCCTCAAGCACGGCCTGCGCCCGATCATCGCCGTCGGCGAGAGCCTGGAGATCAACGAGGCGGGCGACACCGAGGCGTTCGTCGGCAACCAGATCCGCGCCGCGTTCGACGGCATTCCCGCCAGCGATCTCGCCCACATCGTCGTCGCCTACGAACCGATCTGGGCCATCGGCACCGGCAAGAGCGCCAGTGGCGAGCAGGCCAACGCCATCATCGGCTCCATTCGCGCCATCCTCGCCGGGCTGTACGGGCAGGAACACGCCGACGCCATGCGCATCCAGTACGGTGGCAGCGTCAAGCCGGGCAACATGGCCGAGTTCATGAGCCAGCCGCACATCGACGGCGCGCTGGTCGGCGGCGCGTCGCTCCAGCCGGATTCATTCATCGATCTGGTCCGGATCGCCATCGAGGCCAAAGGACTGAGCTGATCGATCGGTAGGCCATGCATCTCAACGACCTGCTCACACCGTGGCTGCTGCTGGCGGCGGTTCTCATCCCTCTGGTCTATATGGAGCGATGGATCCACAGCCATCTGTACGGTGTGGGCTGGTTGTTGACGAATGACAAGAAAAGCGCGACCGCCCTCTACTACGTCATCCTGTTCCCCGGCGTGTTCGTCCACGAGTTCACCCAGTGGCTGGTGGCCGGTGCGCTCAACGTCAAGACACGCCGCGTCACTTCCTGGCCCGAAGCCCAGGACGACGGCACGCTGCGCCTGGACTTCGTGCAGATTCAGTCTGCCGGCTGGCTCAAGGCCGCGATCATCGGCGCATCGCCGCTCGTGGCCGGTATGTCGCTCGTCTGGCTGATCAGCAACCAGATCCTCGATTTCGGAGATTTCGTCACCGCGCTCGGCACGGGCGACCTGCAGATCATAGGTCCCGCGCTGCGCGAATTGGCGGGGAAAACCGACTTCTTCATCTGGCTCTACCTGATGTTCACCATCGGCAACGCCATGCTGCCCACCCCCGCCGACCGCCAGGGCTGGCCGCTGGTCATCGGCATATTCGGCGTGGTGCTGTTCTTCCTGGTCGTGATCGGATCGGGCGAGGTCTTGCTCGAAACCTTCACCGGCCCCGTGGCGACCGGCGTCCGGCGACTGTCCACCGCCTTCGTGACCGTGGTGCTCGTCGAGATTCCCGGCATCGTCGCCATCGGCTTTCTGGAAGAGATCCTCGAGCGGCTGACCCGGCGCAAATTCGACTACAGCCGCCCCACCCGCAGGCGGCGCACACGCGAGCCGGGATCGAACCTGCCGCTGCGTCCCGGCACGCCGCTGCCCTCGGTCTATAACCTGTTCCTGCCCGTGCCGGACCCGTCGGAGGTCAACGCCTTGCGCGCCCAGAGCCGCCGGTTCTCCGCCGCCGCCAGCACGTCGCGGCCCTCGATGGGCCCCTCCCCCGCCAAGGAAACGCCGGTCACCAGCCCAGAGCCGGAGAAAGCCGCGCCCGCAACCGACCGGGCGCCAGCCGGGCGCGAAACACTCGAACGGCGTCCCGTTCCGGGCGCGCGCCCGCTGCCCGCCCCCGCCGGGCGAGAGCCGGCCCGCACGCCTGCCCGGCGGCCCGATGAAGCCGGCCCGCGACCGGCGGGTCGTGAGGATGCGCTCCGTGAGCGACCGGTGCCCGCTGCCCGCCGCCCCGCCGAGGATGGCGAGCAGTCGCCGCCGCCCGGTGACCGTCCGGGGCCGTTCTCCCGCCCGACACCCCAACCCGCCGCGCCCACCGGGCAGACGCCATTCCGCAGGCCGCCCGTAGAGGACCGTGACGATGAGGCCGCACCCCCTCCCCGGCGAACGCTGCCGGGGCCCGCGCCGTTCCGCTCATCGTTGGGGGCGGCGCGTGACGATGAAGACTCTCTCGAAGATGCAGGGGCCACGCGACCGCCGGGCGCACGGAGTCCCGTTTCCGGTGCGGCGCGTCCCTTCGGGCGCTCGCTGCCCAGCCCGTCGCCCTTCGCCGATGACGACGAGGATATCGATGATTTTGACGATTTCGATGACGACGATGATGAGGACGAAGACGACGTCGAAGAGTTGGAATACATCGACTTCGACGACCTCTAGGCTTCGGGTCCTTCGCCCGGCGCCGGATCGAGCGGGGTGCGGCGGCTGAGCACCAGGAATCCCGCGCCGATGACCGCGCCCATCACCAGCAGCGCGATCAACTTGAACAACCGGCTGGCCGTCACCAGCGCAATCGCCCCGAACAGCGTGCAGAACAGGTAATAGCCCAGCACGATCTGCCGCTGGGACAGCCCCAACGCGAGCAGCCGGTAGTGAACGTGCCCCCGGTCGCCCTGGGTCGGGTTCGCCCCGGCGCTCACGCGCCGCACGATCTGCCAGACCACGTCCAGCAGCGGCAGGCCCATCACCAGCAAGATCGTCGCCATCTTCGCCCCGCCGATGATGCCCAGCACGCCGAGCGTATAGCCGAGAAAGAGCGCGCCGTTGCTGCCCATGAACACGCGCGCCGGGTGGAAGTTATACGGCAGAAAGCCGAGCGCGGCGCCCAACAACGCCAGCGGCAGCAGGCTCACGCTCACCTGGTCCAGGCGGAACGCGGCGTGAATGAAGATCATCAGCGCCGCCACCGCGCACACCCCGGCGGCGAGTCCGTCCAACCCATCCAGCCAGTTGACGGTGTTCATCATCAGCCCCAGCCAGAACAGGGTGATCGTCACCGTGACGACGTACGGCCATTCGGGCGTGAGCTGGCCGGTCAGTGGGTTGTTGAACTGCTCGATGAAGATCAGGAACACGACCGCGACAGCGGCGGCGAGAAGCTGGGCGATGTACTGCGGCAGCGCGCCGAACTCGTATTTGTCGTCCAGCAGCCCGAACACGAACAAAAAAGCGCCGCCCAACAGCAGGCCGATCAGGCGGATGATTTCCTTGTCGTCGGTGCGCACTACCGGCAGGAACTGGGCAACGACCGCCGCCGTGGTGAAGGCGACGTACAGCGCCAATCCGCCGAATTTGGACGTCGGGCGGTCGTGCTGGTGGCGGCTGCGGGGCCGGTCCACGATCCCCCAACGTACCCCCAGCCGCCGCGCGACCGGGGTGAACAGCGCGGACATCCCAAACGACAGGGCAAACACCACGATAAAGGACAGCGCGTGGTCCTGTGACATAGTTCCCCATACGATCTGGCTCGACTGCGAGCCGGCACCTACCCCACGCCTACGCCGTCCCGAACTGGCGGTCCCCCGCGTCGCCCAGGCCGGGCACGATGAAACCGTGCTCGTTCAGGTGATCGTCCACCGCGGCCAGGTGGATCGGCACGTCGGGGTGCGCCGCTGTCACGGTCGCGATTCCCTCTGGCGCCGCGATCAACCCCACGAACTTGATCCGCCGCACGCCCCAATGTTTCAACACCTCGATCGCCGCCGCTGCCGATCCGCCCGTCGCCAGCATGGGGTCCAGGATCAGGCAGACCTGGACCGTCGGCTCGATCGGCAGCTTGTTGTAATACGACACCGGGCGCAGCGTCTTCTCGTCGCGGTAGATGCCCAGGTGCCACACCTGCGCGCCGGGAATCATCTCGTGGATGCCATCGACCATACCCAACCCGGCCCGCAGAATGGGCACCAGGCCGACGTCCTCTTCGAGATGGTACCCCCTGGTTTCGGCCATGGGCGTCTGGACCGTGCAGTCTACCAGCCGCAGATCGGCCATCGCTTCGTATCCCAGCAGCATCGCCAGCTCGCGGATCAACTCGCGGAACTTCTTGTGCTCCGTCTGCACCCGCCGCAGCAGGGTCAGCTTGTGTTTCACGAGGGGATGATCGGATATGTGGATCTTGGAGTCGGACATACACTTCTCCTTCGAGCAGTCCATGCGCCGCAAATTGTAACGTCCTCCCCTGCCAACGCAAACCTTTACCTTCTCGCGCCCTCCCGGTATACTCCATCCAGCACACTCGACGGAAGGAACAGAACGCATGTCCGACGCCAGCCGCATGGTCAGCGGCAAGAAACGAACCGAAGATCGCCTCGACAACGCCCTGCGCCCGCGCCGCCTCGACGAGATGACCGGCCAGGAGCGCGTCGTCGAAAATCTGCGCATCCTGATCGAGGCCGCCCGCGGTCGCCACGAGCCGGTCGATCACGTCCTGCTGTACGGGCCGCCCGGCCTGGGGAAAACCACCTTCGCCCACGTCATCGCCAACGAGATGGAGGTCAACATCCGCATCACCGCCGGGCCATCGATCGAGCGCGCCGGCGACCTCGCCGCCATCCTGACCCATCTGCGCGAGGGAGATGTGCTGTTCATCGACGAGATCCACCGCCTGGGCCGCGCCGTCGAGGAGGTGCTCTACCCGGCGATGGAGGACTTCGCGCTGGACATCGTGATCGGCAAGGGGCCATCGGCCAAGAACGTGCGGCTGAACCTGCCCCGCTTCACCGTGATAGGCGCGACCACCCGGCTGGCCCTGCTCACCGCGCCGCTGCGCGCCCGTTTTGGCGCGGTCTACCGGCTGGACTTCTACAGCCTGGAGGCCATGTCCGAGATCGTGGAGCGCGCCGCAACGCTGATCAATGTCCCGATCCACGAGGACGGCATCCTCGAGATTGCGCGCCGGGGCCGGGGCACGCCGCGCGTCGCCCTGCGCCTGCTCAAGCGCGTGCGCGACTACGCCGAGGTGCGGGCCGACGGCGACATCACGGGTGACGTTGCCGCCGAGGCGCTCGACCTGCTCGAAATCGATCCGCTGGGCCTGGACGACATCGACCGGCGCGTGCTGCTGACCATCATCGAGAAATTCGAGGGTGGCCCGGTAGGGCTAGACACCATCGCCGCCTCGATCAGCGAGGAATCCGACACGATCATGGACGTCTACGAGCCATACCTGCTGCAACTGGGATTCATCGAGCGCACGCCGCGCGGGCGCGTCGCCACGCGCCTGGCCTACGATCATCTCGGCCTCGACGACAGCCGCCCGCCGCGCCAGACCTCGCTGTTTTGATGGCGGCACAGGAGACGACCGATGACGTTCAACGACCTGGGCCGGTTGATCATCCTGGCGGGCATCGCCCTGATCCTCGTGGGGGGACTATTCCTGGTGATCGGACGCGTGCCGCTTCTCAAACATCTCGGCCACCTGCCCGGCGACATCCGCATCGAGGGCAAGAACTACTCGTGCTTCTTCCCGCTGGTGAGCATGATCATCATCAGCCTGCTCCTCTCGCTGGCCCTGAATATCGTCATCCGCCTCATCAACCGCTGAGCCGCCATGAAACTCTCTGACTTCGACTACGATCTGCCGCTCGATCGCATCGCCCAGACGCCCGCCAACCCCCGCGACGCGTCGCGCATGTTGGTGCTGCATCGCGCCACCGGCGCGATCAAACACCGCCGGTTTCGCGATCTGCCGGACTACCTGAACGCCGGGGACGTCATCGTGCTCAACCAGACGCGGGTCATCCCCGCGCGGCTGCCCGCTCGCAAGGTCCCAACCGGCGGCGCGGCGGAGATCCTCCTGCTGCGCCAGCTCTCCGACACGCGCTGGCTGGTGGTCGTGGGTGGCAAGCGCATCGGGGTAGGCGCCCGGCTCGAAGTCGGCCAGGGGAACCACAAGGCCATCCGGGCAACTGTGATCGAGGAGCGCGGCGAGAACCAGCGGCTGGTCGAGTTTGCCGAGCCGATTCGCCCCTACCTGGACGACATCGGCCAGACTCCGCTGCCGCCGTACATCACCACCCCACTCGCCGACGCCAGCCGCTACCAAACGGTCTTCGCCCGCTACGACGGATCAGCCGCCGCGCCGACCGCCGGGCTGCACTTCACGGGCGAGATGCTGATCGACCTCAAGCGGCGCGGAATCGAGATCGCTTACTGTACGCTGCACATCGGGCTGGACACGTTCGCGCCCGTCCGCGAGGAGCACATCGAGGATCACAAGATTCACACCGAGCGCGCAGTGCTCACGCCCGAGGACGCCCAGGTGATCAACAACGCGAAGCTGGCCGGGGGCCGCATCGTCGCCATCGGGACAACCGCCGTTCGCACGCTGGAGACGGCGGCGATCCGGTCGGCAGCCTACGGCACGCTGCGCAACGATCCGGACAGCGTCCAGCGCACTCTGACCCATCTCGAAGACAACCTGTGCCCCTGGCGCCCGGTCGTCGCCATCGACGAAGACACGGACCTCTACATCACGCCGGGTTATCGCTTCCGCGCCGTGGACGTCATGCTCACCAATTTCCACCTGCCGCGCTCGACGCTGCTCATGCTGGTGAGCGCCTTCACGGGCCGCGAGCGCATCTTGCAGGCGTACGAAGAGGCCATCGCGCGGGAGTACCGCTTTTACAGCCTGGGCGACTGCACGCTGCTGGTGTGAGCCAACGCCCGCTCGCTCACTTCTGCTCCAACAGCCACGCGATGCGGTCGTAGGACACGGCATAGTGGACGAGAATCACCACGCCGAAGATAATCGCAAGCTGGGACTGTCCTGCCGCCGCCAGCAGCACCACGGCGGTCGCGAAGAACGCCGCCTCCAGCAGCAGGCGCACGATACCGGGCACCGGCACCGGCGCATCCTTAGGATCGCCGTCCACGCGGAACGTGCCCCACAGCACCGCCATCACCAGCGGCAGCCCGATAGCCCACGCCCATCGCCAGCCGCCCGATTTCTCGGTCCAGCCCCAATAGCCTGCCGCCGCCAAAGCAGCCAGTTCCAACACGAAGCGGAGCAGCAGATTGATCGGATGCGATCCCATGACAACCCCCTGTTTGTCCGTACCTTACCCAGGACAAATATAGCGGTTTCGGGACCACACAGCCCACTGTAAATCGAATGGGGTGGCAGGCTGCCGGGGATTTTACGCGCGCAGAAACCAGTTGAGCAGCCGTTGGACGGCGCTGCGACGCGTCTTCACGTAGCGTTCGTATTCGAGGGCAAGCTCGCCGGTCAGGTTCTCCAACTGGTCGACACTCATCCGTGCACCATTGACCAGAACCCAGTCGTTCCCCAGGTCGCGCAGCTCGCGCGGGGAGCGATGGTACAGTTTCTGATACATGTCGAGATAGCGGGCCGTGGCCTTCTCGACCCTCATGGGCAACCTCCGGCGGGGAAATTCGAGCAATTCTACAACCTTATCCCGAGTATATCGTCGATTGGACGAAAACGGGCATGCAGACGTGAAAGTCGTCTGAAATTCCTCAGCGACCGGGTCTGTACGCGCCCATTATACCCTGTCATACACATCGTATGGGTGTGGAGTCTGCGTTTCAAGTGTTAAAATAGGGGCGTTAGTTACCTTGTCGCACTGCTGGGAGTATTGAATGGCCGCAACCGAGTTCGTTCCTGAAGAGCACTACCGCGCTGCCGCCGATGCCGTCCGCGCGCGAATCGCAGGGTCGCCCGCTATCGGGCTGATCCTGGGGTCGGGCCTGGGCCCGCTGGTGGACGAGATCGAGTCCCCCCAGGTCATCCCCTACCAGGACATTCCCCACTGGCCCCATTCGACCGTGAAAGGCCACGCGGGCCGCCTGGTCTTTGGCGAGCTCGAAGGCCAGCCGGTCGTGGTCATGCAGGGCCGCACCCATTTCTACGAGGGTTACAGCATGGGCCAGGTCACGCTGCCGGTGCGCGTCATGCGCCTGCTGGGCGTGAATACGCTGGTGGTTACCAACGCCGCGGGCGGCCTCAACGCGAGCTTCAGCGCGGGCGACATCATGATCATCGAAGATCACATCGCCTTCACCGGGCTGGCGGGTTTCAACCCGCTGCGCGGCCCGAACCTGGACAGCTTCGGCCCCCGCTTCCCGGTCTGCACGCACATCTACGATCCCGGCCTGCGCAAGCTGGCGCATCGCGTCGCCGCCGAAAACGACATTCCCGTGCGCGAGGGAGTTTACGTCGGGCTGGCCGGCCCGTCGTTCGAGACGCCCGCCGAAGTCCGCATGCTGCGCGCGCTGGGCGGCGACTCGGTCGGCATGTCCACCGCGCACGAGACGATCGTAGCGTATCATACCGGGATGCGCGTCCTGGGCTTTTCGAGCATCACCAACCTGTCGATCGACGATCCCGAAGCCAGCGAGGAAGTCAGCCACGAAGACGTGCTGCGCCTGGGCCGCCAGATCGTGCCCCGGCTCGCCGTTTTGATTCGCGGCGTGCTGCGCCAGATGCCGCCCTACGATCCGGCTGAGGTGGAAAACCATCCAGAGCATGAGTAGCCTGGTCTTTTTTATCGAGAGAATCGCCGAGGGGCTGTATATTCTGTGCGCCGGCGGCATCCTATTCATGGCGTACCGGCTGCGCCGGGCGCGGCGCGAGCTGTCCGTCGCGCAGTTCAAGCTGGAGCGCGAGCAGGCCCTGGTCCGGCAGGCGAACGCCATCACCTTCGGCGGCCTGCTGCTGGAGTTCGCCATCGCGGTGTGGGCCATTGCCAACATGATGGCCCCTACCCTGCGCGACATTCGCCTGGGCGACACGGGCCCCGTCGTCCAACTTCAGCAGTTCGTGACCAGCACGCCGGTCGCCGGCCCGCCCATTTCGCTGGGCAACACGGGCGGACAGATCGAAGGGCCGAACGTTTTCGCCACGCCCATCCCCACGATGACGCCGGTGGGCACCATCCTGCCCGACGCTTCCGAGCCGGTCGGCTGCTCGCAGGACAGCGCCTGGATGCTGATCCCCGGCAACGGGCAGCTCATCTTCGAAGCGACGACGGTCATCGGCACCGCCAGCGTTAGCAACTTCGCGTTCTACCGCTTCGAGATCAAGGAAGATGTCAGCGGGACCGAGTTCGGCGTCATCGGGGGGAACTATACCGAGCCTGTCGTCGAGGGTCCCCTGGGCGAGATCCTGCCGTTTGGGTTCGCGCCGGGCCGCTATCGCTTCCGGCTGGTGGTTTTCGACAACACGAACATGATGCGGGCGCTGTGCGAGATCACCATCCACTTCAGCGATCCGCCGCCGACGCCCACGCCGATCGGCGGCAGCGAAGCCGTCACGCCCACGCCCTAATCGCGGGGCACCGGCTGGGGAAGCCCCGCTCTGAACAACTCGAAGCGATACTGTTCGGGCGTATCGATGTCGCGCACGATGCTGTCCGTATCGACCTCGACGGTTGCCAGTTGATCCGGGTAGCGGCGAATCACGTCGCGCGGCGCGCCGCTCTCCAGCGCCAGCAGATCGGGCCAGAATCGCCGGTCGAACAGGACCGGGTGCCCGCGCTGGCCGCGATAGACCGGCGCCACGATGTTCCCCTGCCCCTCGGCGTAGGCCGTGAGCACCTGTCCGACCACCCGCCCATCGATGAACGGCTGATCGCCCATCACCACCAGGCACGCCGCCACCGAGTCCGGCAGCGCGCGCAGGCCAGCCTGCAACGACGACAGCATCTCGCCGCGCTCGAAGTCCGGGTTGTGGACGATCCCGGCCGGCAGGTCACCCAGGGCGCGCCGCACCCCGTCCGCCTGGTATCCGGTCACGACGACGATCTCCGCCGGGCGCGCGGCGAGCAGCCGGGTCACGATCGTTTCGATGACCGTGCGCCCGTCCCAGGGCAGCAGCGGCTTGGAGCGTCCCATCCGCGCCGACATGCCCCCCGCCAGCACGATCACGCCCACGCGCCGCTGCAGCTCGTGGACCGGGTGATCGGGCACCTGCATCGCGCCCAGGGCCACCGCGTCGACGCGGTCGGACCGCAGAATGAGCTGCGCCACGCGGCGAGCGCGCTCCCGGTCGTGCGGCTGGAGCGAAACCTTGTTCAGCAGCGCGACCACCCGCGCCTGCTCCGGCACGCCGCGCAGCCCCAACTCGGCATCGCGCAGGATCACGGCCATCCATGGCGGCAGGATCTCGGCCCCTTCGGGAAAACCGTACCGCTCGCTGATCCGCGCCGCATTGTAGACGTGGTCCTCGTCCAGCGGCTGGCCGAGCGCGTCGATGCCGCCCACTGGCACCACCAGCGACGTATCCGGCGGAATGACCGGCTCGTGGTTGCGCGGGGCCTTCAGCGGCAGCCGGCGCGCGCCGTCGGCCTCGATCAGCAGCGCGTCGGAATTCACCGAATCGACGATCCCCGCCAGCACCTCCGGGTGCAGGCCGGTGATCTTGTGACGCGACGCTTCGCGCGTCCCGTACAGGAACACGAAGCCGTGCTCGTTGAGCCATTCACGAATCTGTGATGGCGACATATCGGCCCTGAGCGGAGTCCAGAACGGCGCCTGTTCGACCTCGTACATGGCGACGCGCGTGGTGGTCGTGCCCAACACGCGCCACCCGTCCTCGCGCAGTTCGTGCGCCAACCGAAACAGAGCCGACGTCTTTCCGCCGGCTCCCACAAACGCCACCACGTCTCCACGCTGGATGCCCAACGCATCTCGCAGGCGCATAGGCTACCTTGCCTCGTCCGGCATGTGTCCGGCCTTTCTGAATATCCCGGCAAGCTGGGGCGCGCTGAGTATCGCTTCGAGCACGCCGCCGCCGATTGCCAGCGATTTCTCGGATATGGTGAAACAGTGATCCCGGTTGCCGCGCGGGTCCACGTCGCCGATCTTCATCCCGCGCCGGACCGGCACCGACGGATGGATCAACCCGCGCAGAACCCCGTCGAACGGCGCGACGACCGGCTGGCCGCCCACCGTGGCGACCCGGTCCCCTTCGCGGAGCGCGTCGCCGATCTCGGCCTGGGGCACGACCGCCCCATCCGCGGGCGCGCGCAGTACCCGGTCGCCAACGTGCCCTTTGACGCTGCCCGGCTGCCGGGTGTCCGGCTCGGCTGCCCCGCGCCAGATGACCCGCCCCAGGTAGTGCCCGCGGTTGGTTTCGATCACGGCATGGCAGTCTTCACCGGCCTCGAACCCCGGCCCCAGCGCGATCACCAGCGGAGCATCGTCGCGCGCCGTGCCGAGGTTGACTTTCGCCATCCGCGCATCGACCACGACCGCCGGCTGGAGCGCCGCCAGCGCGGCGCCGTCCTCGTCGACCAGCACCGGCACGATGCCCTGCGCGGCCATCGCCCGCGCCTGCGCGGGATCAGCCACCCGGCGCGCCAGCACGCCCTCGATGGCGATCTCGCCCTCGAACACAGCCGAGGCGAAGGCCACCGCCCGCCGGATGGCGAGGGGCCGGGCCAGCTCGGTCACCATCACCGGGAACCCGGCCTTCACCAGCCGGTAGACCACGCCAGAGGCCAGGTCGCCGCCGCCCCGGACGAGGACCGGGACCGGCTCAAATGACGCCGAGGCCATGTTCGCGCAGCCTGGGCACGACGGAGTCCGGCGTGAGCGGGATCCGGTCCAGCCAGACGCCCGTCGCGTCGTGCACCGCCGCGCAAATCGCCGGGGCCAGCGGGATGAACGGCATCTCGGCCATGCCGCGCGCGCCCCACGGCCCGCGCGGGTCGGCGTATTCCAGGATCACCGACTTCACTTCGCGCGGGATATCCCAGATCGTCGGGATCAGGTAGGTGGACAGGTACGGGTTCAGAATGCGCCCGTTCTGCGACACCAGGTTTTCGAGTACGGCATAGCCCAGCGCCTGCACGACGCCCCCTTCGACCTGTCCCTCGACCTGCTGCGGATTCAGCGCCTTGCCGACGTCGTGCGCCGACACGACGCGCACCACGTCCACGTGGCCGGTTTCGAGATCGACCTCGACCTCGACGAACTGCGCCATATAGCCATACGCGAAGTTCGGGTTGGCATAGCCCGTTTCGGGGTCGTAGGGGGTCGTGCTCGGCGGGTGATATTCGTATGTCGCGGTCGCCGGGCGTTCCTCGTCCAGCCATTTCTGAAGCGCCATCTCGCCCGCGACCTTAATCGCGTTGCCGGCCATGAACGTCATGCGCGACGCCGACGTGCTGCCGGAGTTGCCCGCCTCCGCCGTGTCATGGCCGATGACCTGGACCTTCCCGATCGGCACACCGACCGCCTCGGCGGCCATCTGCAGGAACACCGTGTGCGCGCCCTGCCCCACGTCCGCCCCGGCCTGCCGCACGACCACGCGCTCTATCTCCGCCGCGCCATGAATCTCGACCGTCGCCCAGTTCTTTTCCGGCGCGCCGAACGAGAAGCCGACGTTCTTGAAGCCCATCGCCATGCCAATCCCGCGCCGCCTGGCCGGGTTCGCCGGCTGTTGGGCGGGCAGCCGCTGCCATCCCTGGGGGGTCTCCTGCCAGTAATCGCTCTGCCGCGCGCCGTCGGCCAGCACCCTGTCGAGCGTCACGCCCGGCGGCAGAGGCGTCCCCACCGGCGTAATGGTCCCCTCGCGCAGCACGTTCCGCGCACGCAGCTCGACCGGGTCCATGCCCAGCGCCTCGGCCAGCTTGTTCATCTGGCCTTCCGCCGCGAACGCACCCTGTGGCCCGCCGAACCCGCGGAACGCCCCGCACGGAATGTTGTTGGTGTAGATCCCATACGTATCCACTTTCACGTTCGGGATCTCGTACGGGCCGGATACCATCAGGTTCGCGTTGCCCAGCACTTTCGTCGTCGTGTAAGCGTACGCTCCGGCGTCGCCGTAAACCTGCGCCTCGGCAGCGATCACCTTGCCGTCGCGCGTGGCGCCCCACTTCGCCCGGATCACGGTGGGATGGCGCTTGTGGTGGCCCAGGATCGACTCCTCGCGGCTCCAGATGATCTTCACCGGGCGCTGCAATTTCATCGCCGCCAGCGCCAGCACAATCTGGACCGACATATCTTCGCGCCCGCCGAACGCCCCGCCAATCGCCGGGTAGATGATCCGCACCTGTTCTTCGGGCAGGCCCAGGGCGTGAGCAACCTGCTCGCGGTCCTCGTGCACCCACTGCCCGGCCACCAGGATGGTCACCCGGCCACTGTCGTCGATGTAGCCCAATCCGGCTTCCGGCTGGAGATAGGCGTGTTCCTGCCATCCGGTGCGGTATTCGCCCTCGACGATCACGTCCGCCCGCTCCCAGGCGGAGTCAATCTCGCCATACCGGATGCGGTAGTGCACCAGCACGTTATTCTCCGCGTGGCGATGCAGTTGGGGCGCGCCGTCCGCCATCGCGTCGAACACGTCGAACACGCCCGGCAGATCTTCGTAATCGATCTCGATCAGCTTCACGGCTGCGGCGGCGGCCTCTTCCGAATCCGCGACCACGACCGCCACCTGGTCCGCCAGGCAGCGCACGATGTCCGCGCCCTCTTTGGCGCTGTCTGGCCCGCACAGCACCGGCTGGTCCGGCATGATCAACCCGTACTCGTTGACCGGGACGTCCTTCGCCGTGTAAACCGCTACCACGCCGGGATAGGCTTCGGCGCGGCTGGTGTCGATCTTCGTGATCCGCGCGTGGACGCGGTCCGAAAACCGGATTTTCATCCACAACTGGCCGTCCATGTTGATATCGCCAGGGTACGCCGTCTCGCCGGTCACCTTCCCAACGGCATCCACGCGCCGCACGCTCTGGCCGATTCCATAATTCTTTTCGTTCACGCTAGTCTGTACTCCTTGCGCCAAACACCACGATCCCAACCCTTATCAGGGGCTATTTGTTGCGTTGTCGTTCGCGTTTCTTCGCCGCTTTGAGGTCTTTTCGGAGCTGCTTGATCACGGCATCCTTGTCAGCGGGCGGCGGGCCCATCAGGCGCCACGTCTCTTTGTCCGGATCTTCGCCGACCGCGGCGGCGGCGATGAACATCGTGAGCGCCATCAGCACCAGCCATATCAGGCCGGCGGCGATGTAGTCCACCGAGTTCTCGGGATAGTCCGGGTTGGCGCGAATGTCGTCGAACGAATCCTTCAACCCGGGGCTTTGCTCTTCGCCAAACTCAATCAGGATCGGCGCGACAAAGTAGGCGACTACGCCGAAGCAAACCGCCAGCATGAGTCCCAGCACAGGCAGCAGCGCCCGGCTGCGCCGTTTCTTGCGTCCCCCCGATGTCGTCATAGCCTGTTCCTCCCGTCCAAAAAGATACCACCTGCGCGATCAGGCCTGCTCCGGATGCGACGCGCGCACCGCTTGCTCGAAGGCATCGATGATCTTGTAGTAGCCCGTACACCGGCACAGGTTCCCGGTGATACTCTGTTCGATCTGGTCGCGCGTGGCGTTGGGAAACTCCTCGAGCAGCTTGGCGCCGGACATCAAAAAGCCGGGCGTACAGTACCCGCACTGAACCGCCCCCGAGTCCACGAACGCCTGCTGCAGCGGGTGCAGGGTCCCATCCGGCGCGGCCAGCCCCTCGACCGTCACGATCTCGGCGCCGTGCGCGCGCGGAGCCGGCACCAGGCAGGCCATCACCGCGGCGCCGTCCAGAAAGACGGTACACGCGCCGCACTCGCCCTCGGCGCACCCTTCTTTGGTCCCCGGCAGGCCCACGTCTTCGCGCAGGAAGCGCAGCAGGGTCTTGTTCACGCCGCCGGTGATCGTGTAAGTCTTGCCGTTGACCGTCGTCACGATGGTGTCCGCCGCGTCGTCCTCGTGATGCACCAGGACCGGCAGCGCCTCGCGCACCGTGGCGCGATTCTCGCCCCACAGCATGGCCGGGCTTTCCGGCCAGCCCCCGCGCTCGGTGCCGTCGCGCAGCGCACGCAGCGCCCGCGCCGCCAGCACGCGGCACATCTCCGACCGGTAGCTGGCCGTGCTGCGCACGTCATCGATCGGCGTGGGAGCCGCCGCCACCAGCCGCGCTGCCTCGCGGATGACCTCATCCGACAGCGTCTTGCCGCGCAAATAGTCCTCGGCCACCGGGACGCGGATGATCGTCGGCGCGACGCTGCCCAGCGTGATGGCCGCGTGCGTGACCCGGTCGCCGTCGAAGCCGAGCACTGCTGCCAGGTTGATCACCGAGATGGCCTGGGCGTTGCGCAAGCCGAGCTTGAGGAAAATGCCGCGCTCGTTGGACGCCAGCGCCGGGAACGAAATGGCAGTCAACAGCTCGTCCGGCCTCATGGCCGTCTGGCGCAGCCCCTGGTAGAACGAGGGCAGATCGAGGGTTCGTTCGCCACGGTTGGAGGCCAGAGTCACGGATGCACCCAGCGCCCACAACGGGGCGATGGTGTCGTTGGCCGGGCTGGCCGTGATCAGGTTACCGGCGATCGTGCCGCGATTGCGAATCTGCGGCGCCCCGACCGACCATGCAGCCTGCGCCAACGGCAGGGCGCGCTCCACGATTCCCCCGTGGCCGACGACATGATTGTGAGTCACCAGCGGGCCGAGGCGAAACGTGTCGCCGCGCGCGCTGATCTGGTCCAGGCCGGGTACGCGCGTGATATCGATCAGGGTATCGACGCCAGGACGCTGGCCGCGCTCGATCTCGATGATCAGATCGGTCGCGCCGGCCACGATTCTCGCTCGCTCGCCGTACTGCGCGAGCAAGTCCAGTGCTTCGCTCACAGAAGTGACGCTATAGTAATTTTGCCACATAGTCCTATCTACGAATCGTCTACAAGTCCGTCCACACAAATCTGGCGCAATAGTAGCATTGCGCCCCAAAAACCGCGAACACCCACCCGGCGCACGGTCACAGGTCGAGCACCATGTACGGATTGATGTTGAGTACCGTCGTCTGGTGGAACACGGTCTTTCTCGTCTTGCGGTTGTCCCAGGTATCGACGTGGCCGTGAATGAAATAACGGGGCCGGCCCCAGTAAATCAGATACCGGAACACCCGGAAGCCCCGGTGCGCGTAGTCGTCGGGTATGTCGTGGATGTCACGCGGCGGCGAGTGGGCCACCATCACGTCGACGCCATGCCCTTGCAGCGACCGCACGACCAGCATTCGGGGCAGCAGGCGCAGCACGTTGAGCAGCATGTCGCCTTCAGTATACTGCACCGCCCCCCGGTTATACCGGATCGAGCCTTCCAGACCGGCGAATGAAACCCCACCGAAACGTTTGAACCGCAGGTGAAGATCGTCGCCGCCCGGATTGGGCCCTTCGTAGCGAGTGTCGTGGTTGCCGCGCACGAAGAACAGCGGCAGGTTCAAGACCGTCCCGATGAAGTCGAGATAGCTGACGCGCATGTCGCCGCAGCTTACCAGCAGGTCCACGTCGCTGTAGGTCTGGCGCAGGTGATCCGCGTTCAGCATCTGGGGTAATTCGACATCGCTAACAGCCAGAATCTTCACAGCGTTACTTTCATTTAGGCTGGCCCGCGATTTCTCCCGGCGGCCCGATCCACTGCATGGACTCGCCGGTGCCGTGACGCAGCACCATGATCACCTCGGCCATGATGCTGATCGCGATTTCTTTCGGCGTTTCGGCGCCCAGTTCGAGCCCGATCGGCGCGTGAACCCGGGCCAGGTCATCCCTGGATACGCCGCGCTCAGCCAGCGATTCGACGGTCAGTGCCCAGCGGCGGCGGCTGCCGATCAGCCCGATGTACGGGGCGTCGGTCGCCAGCAAGGCCGGGATCAGGCGCTCGTCGACGGCCAGCCCGCGCGTCACCGCCACCACGCACGTGTGCCGGTTGATGTCGACCTGCTCGATCAACTCGTTCGGCGGCGCCTGGATGTACGCGTCCATGCCGGGAATCTGTTCTTCAGTGGCGTATCCCGGACGGTCGTCGGTCACCACGACGCGGAACTCCAGCCATTTCGCCAGTTCGGCCACCGCCTTACCGACGTGCCCGCAGCCCACGACCAGGACGGTCGGCGGCGGCGCCAGCGACTCGACGAACACCTCGACCGTCCCGCCACAGATGCCCGGATCGCCCGATGTCAGATCGTTGAGATTGTAGCTGACGACGCGCGACTGCCCGCTGCGGATGGCGTCTTGCGCCTCAGCGATGACGAGCGATTCCATCTCGCCGCCGCCCACCGTGCCCACGATCGTCCCGTCGGGCCAGACGAGCATTTTGCTGCCCGCCTGGCGCGGCACCGAGCCCTGCGTCCGGGTGATCACCGCCAGTGCAGCGGGCCGTCCGTCGCGTTGGGCGGCCAGCGCCGCTTCGAAAACTGCGCGATCTTCTTTCAAGCCGTCGCCTCTTTCGTTTGCTCTCGCAGCGCGCGCCACACCTTTTCGGGCAGCAGCGGCGCGTCCAGAATGCGCACGCCCACCGCGTCATAGACCGCGTTCGCCAGCGCAGGCCCCACGCCGTCCAGCGGAATCTCGGCCACCGCCTTGGCGCCAAATGGGCCGCTCGGCTCGTACGTCTCGACGAAGATGACGCCCATATCGGGCATTTCGTCCGCCCGGTAAATCTTGTAGGGGCCGAAGCGCGGATTGACCATGCGCCCGTTCTCGTCGATCACCATTTCCTCGCAGTGACCGTATCCCAACGCCTGCACCATGCCGCCCTCGACCTGCCCGCTGGCGGTCACCGGGTTGATGATCACGCCGCCATCGACGGCCATCACCATCTCGTCGACCGTCACCTGCCCGGTTTCCGTATCCACGCGGACCGTCACGAACTGGGCGGCAAACGGCGGCGGCGATTCCGGGCTGACGTAGCTCGCGGTCGCCATGATCTGGTGCTGGTCCTCGTGGTGGAGGCTATTGAGCGCGATCTCGCGGTGCGTCACGCTGCGCCCGTCCGGCGTGTGAACGGCCCGGTCGCGCAGCACGAGATCGTCTGGACGCACCGACGGCGCCCCATCCTCCTGGTTCAGCATCCGCGCCGCCACCTCGCGCATTTGCGCCGCGACCTTCTCCGCGGCCAGCACGGCAGCCCGCCCGGAGATGTACGTCGTGCTCGACGCGTACGCGCCCTTGTCGAACGGCGTGAAGTCCGTGTCGGACGAATAAGTGATGAAGTCCTCCGGCTCGCAGCCCAGCACTTCGGCGGCCATCTGCGTCAGCACGGTGTCCGAGCCGGTCCCCAGGTCGGTCGCGCCCACCAGCAGGTTGAACGAGCCATCGTCGTTGATCTTGATGCTGGCCGCGCCCATGTCCAGCCGCGGGATCGCGGTGCCCTGCATCACCGTCGCCACGCCGATCCCGCGCTGGATGTGCGGCTGGCCCGGCACGGTGTGCCAGTCCGGATTGTTATATTTCTCCGCCCAGCCAATGGCCGCCGCGCCCTGCTCGACGCACTGATCCAGCCCGCACGACACGATGAACTCGGCGGCGCCTTCGCGGCCCTCGCTCCACGCCTTGCTGACCGGGTGCTCGTCGCCGGACTTCAGCGCGTTCTTCAGCCGGAACGCCAGCGGGTCGAAACCCATCTCGCGCGCGACCCATTCCATGTGCGGCTCCAGGGCCCAATAGCCCTGTGGCACGCCATAGCCCCGGTACGCGCCGCTGGGCGGCGTGTTGGTATACACGATGTCCGCGTGGAACTTGATGTTCGGCGCGTTGTAAAGCGCCAGCGCCTTGTGCCCGGTGTTCCCGGCCACGGTCATCGCGTGGCTGCCGCACGCGCCGGTGTCGCTCAGCGCGTACATCTCGTTGGCGACGATTTTCCCGTCTTTTGTGACGCCCGTCTTGACGGTGATGTACATCGGGTGCCGCGACCGGCTCGCGTAGAACTCCTCGGCCCGCGAATACTCCAGCCGCACCGGGCGCCCGGTCACGATCGTCAGGTGCGCGCAGATGTCCTCGATCAGCACTTCCTGCTTGACGCCGAACCCGCCGCCGATGCGCGGCTTGATCACGCGAATGCGTTTTTCGGGCAGCCCGAGCACCGGCGCCAGGATGCGCCGCGCGTGGAACGGGACCTGCGTGCTGGTGCGAATCACCAGCCGGTCGTCCTCGTCCCACCACGTCACGACGACGTGCGGCTCGATCGGCGTCTGCTGGACCTTCGGGCTGTAATACGTCGCCTCGAAGACGCGGTCGGCCTGCTTGAAGCCATCTTCCACGCTGCCAACTTCCCAATCGACGACCGCCGCCAGGTTGCGCGAGCGATCTTCGATCAGCCAGCTTTCCGGCTCGTCGTGCAGCACCGGCGCGCCGGGTTCCATGCTCTCGCGCGGATCGAAGATCGCCGGCAGCGGCTCGTACTCGACTTCGATCAGTTCCAGCGCCTTGAGCGCGATTGCCTCGGTCTCGGCGGCCACCGCGGCCACGCGGTCGCCGACGAAGCGCACTTTGTAGTCCAGGCTGTAATTGTCGTGCGGGCCGGGCTCCGGGTCGCTCTGCCCCGCGGTGGTATACGGCACGCGCGGCAGGTCCTCATGAGTCAGCACCGCATGCACGCCCGGCAGCGCGCGCGCCTTGCTGGCGTCGATGCGCTTGATCAGCGCGTGGGCGTGCGGGCTGAGCAGCAGCTTGCCCACCAGCATCCCGCGGAAATCCACGTCGTCGGTGAAGGCCGGCTTGCCCTGCACGAGTTTGCGGGCGTCGACTTTCTGCGCTGGCTTGCCCACCTGTTGGAGCGTGTCGACTTCGGGCGCGACCACCATCACGGGCGAGACGCGCGTCCTCACGCCCGGTGTGCCCGGCGTGTATGATTCCCCGGCCAGCTCCGGCGGCTCGATCAGGTCGTCGCCTTCCTGCGGCGAGCGGCTGAACAGGCCCGGCGGCGCCGGAATCCCGCGCCCGCCGTCGATCGGCGGCACGACTTCGCCGCGCAGCACCGCCGCCGCCCGCAGCACCGCCTCGACCGGCTTGACGTACCCCGTGCACCGGCACAGCACGCCCGCCAGCGCGTCGCGCACGTCGGCCTCGCCGGGAGCCGGGTTCCGTTCGAGCAGTGCTGCCGCCGCGACGATCATGCCCGGCGTGCAATAGCCGCACTGGATCGCGCCGGTTTCCACGAACGCCGTTTGCAGCGCATGCAGCGGCTCGGACCCGCGCCAACCGCGCTCCTGCTGGCCGCCGATCCCCTCGATGGTCACCACACTGCGCCCGTCGGCCTGCGACGCGAGCAGCACGCACGATGTCACCGGCTCGCCGTCCAGCAGGACCACGCACGCGCCGCACTCGCCCGTCTCGCAGCCGTGCTTGACGCCAAACAGGCCCTGGCGGCGCAGCGCCGCCAGCAGCGTTTCGTTGGGGGCAGCGTCGAACTCAACCGCTTCTCCGTTTAATGTGAATCGAACGTTCACCGAGTCGACTCCTCAACTTCAATTTCGCCAATAAACAGCCGCCCGTCCCGGTCGGCCCCTTCGCCGGCTGCCGGATAGCGCGTGCCGGTGTCCGCGTCGAACAAGCCGATCGCGACCGGGTAGGTCCCCGGCGGCAGGTCTTCCGGCAGGCTGACGGTGATCACATCCTGGATCACGCCGGGCAGCCAATTGCCCGGCGGCAGCACCCCGCCCACCGGGCGCCTTACGGTCTGGGCCACCGGCTCCGCATTGATACTATTATACAAATGCACGAACACAATGCCGTCTCCGGCCCCGGGTGCATCGCCCAGCCAGGTCAATGATACCTCAAACGACTCCGTTCCCGGCTGCACGCTGTACTCCAGCAGCCGGATCGCCCCGTCCGGGCCGAAAGTCGCGACCGGATCGCCCGGCGCCTCGTTCTGCGGCGAGAAAGCGCCCTGGTACGCCCAGTGATAATAGGGCCGGTACGCTTCCGCCGCCGGGTCGTCGATCTCGGCCTCGATCCGGATGCGCGTCGTATCCCCGCTCACCAGCGATCCTGGGATATATGTTACCACTTCCAGCCAGCGCCCCGGCACTGATGGTTGTACCCTTTGCGCCAGCCGCTGGTCATTCACGAACACCCAGAACCGCACGCTGTCGCGCCCGTGCACGCGCGTGACCAGCAGCAGGTCGTCGCCGGGCCGCGTGCGCAGCGTGAATTCCTCGCCGCCGGTCAGGACGCGCCCGCCATCCGTGGCGCGGCACGCCTCGCCCTCCAACCCGCATTGGTGGTACGGGTGCCGGTAGACGTCGGTCACGAAACCGGGCGGCGCGCCGTCCTGCCACCAGCGATAGCTGTGGTCCTCCTCACTGGACAGGTGCGCCACGTCCACCTGATCGACCAGCTCCAGCCCGGCGATGTAGTCCAGCGTCGCCGGCTGGGCGACCTGTTCCTCGGCGCGCGTCCCGGACCAGTCGGCCCGGTACACCGCCTGGTAGCCTGTCGCCGCAGCGACGTTGTGCTGGGGCAGATCGACCGGGAACTCCGCCAGCACCTCGCCGAACACGCCCGCATCGAGCAGGTAGCGCAGGCCCTGCACGTCCGGGTAAATGGCGAAGTACTCCGGGCGATAGTCGCTGGATGCCATTGTTTCGTAGACAGCACCCGGCCCCTGCCGCCACGCGTCCGCCGCGCCCGGTGTGGTCAGGCCGACCACGTCGTACAGCGCCCGATCGCCGAAGTAGCGCACCAGCCCAACGTCATGCGCGCCCACGCGAGCATCCTCCGGCAGATGGTCCCGCACCCAGCGCGCCATCACGACCTGCTGATCGCGCACCACGGTCACGTTCTCGGCGTAGTTCCGCGCAAAGGTGATCGTCGTCAGCGCCGACGGCACCAGGATCAGGGCCGGCAGCCCCCAGCGCAGCCAGCCGAACGACGTGCGGTGCTCCAGGAGCGTCCCCAGCGCCGTCGAAGCCCAGGCCGCCGCCGGGAAGAACAGCGCCATCACCGGCAGTTGGTAGCGCTTGAACTGCCAGAAAGCCGTGTCCAGCGTGGACACAGCCGCCGTCAGCGCCAGAATCCAGGCCAGCATCACGACCAGGACGTTGACCCGCCGCGCCCGCCACGCCAGCCAGACGCCGATCAGCAGCACGGCCAGCGCCGCGTCGGCCAGCACGGGCGAGACGTACGTCCCCATCACCGGGCTATCCCCGCTGAGCAGCTCGCGCCACAAGGTCTCGAACACGGACAAAACCGCTTCCAGGCGTGCGCTCCACGAGGCGGCGGAGTTGGCGAGGTGCGATTTGGCCGCCATGCCGCTCGATGTGGCGCTGCCGGTTGCCAGCACGTTGATCGCCGGCTGGAGCAGGCTCGCCGCCAGCGGCAGAGCGAGCCACGCCGCGCGGCGCAGCCGGTCGCCCCGCGACTCCGGCCACGGCGTCCGCAGCGCCAGCGCCAGCACGGCGATCGCGGCCAGCATCGCGCCTTCTGGCCGGACCAGCACCACGAGCACCGCCGCGCCCACCGCCGGGAGCACGCGGTTTCGCCGCAGCAAGGCCAGCAACAGCAACACAGCGAACACGAACAGCATGGTTTCCATGCCGCTGAGCGCCGCCCAGACGAACGGCCCGGACAGCGCAAACGCACAGGCCATCGCCAGCGCGTAGCCCGGCTCGGAAGCGCGCCCCAGCGGCAGCGGGTTGTCACGCGCGATCAGGTAGACCAGCCACGCCGCGCCGAAGAAACTCAAGACGCCGATGGCGAGCGCCCAATAGGCCAGCGACCAGCCCGTGAAGCCGACCAGATAGCCGAGCGCCAGCAGCGGGGGATACAACAGGCTCGTCCCGCCCGATGTAGCCGGGTCGCCGGGGTTGTAGACCAGCGGCCTGCCCTGCGCCAGCTCGCGCGCGTATTGAAAATGGATATACGTATCGTCGAGCGGCATCAACAGCGGATCGGCGCTGACCGCGAGGCTCAGCGCCAGGTAGAGCGCGACAACCAGTCCAACGGTGAACAAAAGGGCCAGCCACGCGAGTTTTCGCTCTCGACCGGCCCCTATGGACTTTTGCTGCTGCGCGACCGGAATGGGGGTTGCCTGATCGGTGCGCATGATGGTGCTGCCTGCTGCCGGCGTCAGGGATAGACCTGCCAGCCTACATCCTGCGCCAGCATCATCTCGACTTGTTCGGATGGAATATCGACCAGCGTGGCCGATGCCTCGACCGCTACCGCGCCATCGGCCAGCTCGATCTGGCCGCTGACCTGCGCCGTGCGGCCCCGGATCGACTCGACCTGCCCGCGCGCGATGAATTCCCGGTGAAGCGGTACGGGGCGGCGAAAACGAGTCTCCAGCCGGGCCGTGAACATGAACCGCTCCGGGCCATCGTCCGCCAGCACGGCCCGGCCCATCGTTTCGTCCAGGATGGTCGCCAGGATTCCGCCGTGCGCCACGCCCGGATAACTCTGGTATTCGTCGCCGAGCGTCACCCGCGCCAGAACGCGGTGATGGCCGTCATCGAAGAACCGGATTTTCAGCCCGCAGGGATTCTCGACGCCGCACACAAAACACCATTTCGCGCTGGGCTGCTGAGAATCGCACATGAGCCGCTCCCCAGGTGCATCGCGCTAGGCGGAATACCCACCGGCAAACGTATCGATCATCAGCCGGACGTCGTGTCCCAGCGGGTACAGCACCGGGCAGGTGCAGCCCGCGGCCACGTATTCGCGCACTTTGGCGCGCACTTCTTCCGGCGTACCGGATGCCGTGATCAACTGCACGACGTCGTCCGGGACGAGTTCCATCGCCCGCTCGATCTGTTCCTCGGTGGCGGGCCACGTCAGCACCTGGTGAATCTCGTCGAGCAAGTCGCTGCTCACGCCGCTGGCCTTCATGATGTGCGGCTGCTGCCCCAGGTACTGGGTGACCAGCTTCCGCGCGCCATCGAGAGCTTTCTTGCGGTCCTGGTCCACCGAGCACACGACGAGCTGCGGGCGGTCGATCTCGTCCAGCGTCTTTCCGGCCAGCTTGGCGCCCTTTTCGAGCTGGCTGAGCGCGTCGGCGTTGTAGGCGGGCGACACGAGATAGTTGAGCAGCGCGCCGTCGGCGATCTCGCCGGTCATCGCCATCATCTTGGGGCCGGTCGCGCCGATGTAGATCGGAACATTCCGCGGCTCGCGGCGCCCGTGGACGATATCCAGTTCGATGCCGGTCACGTTCACGAACTCGCCGTGAAAAGTGACGTTCTTCATCGCCAGCAGGTCCCGCACCACGGTCACATGCTCGCGCATCGCCAGCAGCGGCTTGGTCCGGTTGATGCCGACATTCTTCGCCAGCGGGTCCCACCACGCGCCGATGCCCAGCATGATGCGGTCCTGCGCCAGATCGTCGAGCGTCAGGAAGGTAGCCGCCGTCAAGGCGGCGTTGCGCGTCCAGTTGTTGATCACGCCGGAGCCGATCTTGATCCGCTTGGTCGTGGCCGCAAAAGCCGCCATCGGTACGATCGCGTCACGCACGAGGCGGCTCTCCGCCTGCCACACCGCCTCGAACCCGCGGCTCTCAGCATACTGCACGTACTCGATCGCATCCGACAGCGGGTGTGCGTCCTGTAAATAAAGGGCCACTCGGTCAGCCATAATCGCGTCCTCCAAAGGGAAACATTAATCCGGATAAGACTTCTCGTACATCAAATAGCCGTTTGATCCCACATGCTCTATGATAGGCTCGCCCAGCCCCTTTGCCAACTCAAAGTACCGCTGCAAATCATCGGGCGTGTCCAGGTCCAGCGATACGCGCTCGGAGCGGTAGATCAGCGTCGAGGCACCGGCCTCGTGCGCCAGTCGCTGGTGTGTGGCAAAGCTGTCCACGCCGAACGAATACGGGATGAGGCCCGAAGGCCGCACGAACAGCAGATTCGTGCCATGCTCGTGCCGGTCCGGCGCGACGACCACGCTGTTGTGAGAGCGCCCCATGTGGATCACGCTCTGCACGTCTTCCGCCGCCAGCAGCGGCAGATCCGCCGGGACGACCAGCACCGCCTGCGCGCCCCACACGCGCAGCGCCTGCGCTGCCCGGTACAGCGCCTTGTTGAGTTCGGGTGTGCCGCTTTCCTGCACGGTCTGGGCACCCAGGTCGCGCGCCAGGCTCAGCGCTTTCGTGTCGCGGCTGATCACCAGCACGCCCTGCACCTGGGGCAGCGGCATCAACAGCCGCACGGTTCGTTCCAACAGGCTGGCGGCCAGCATCTCGCGTTGTTCGGGAACCAGTTCGCCGGCCAACCGGCTTTTCGCCCGGTTAAAGGGTTTGACAGGCACAACTGCCCACACATTCATACCGATTCACTCCAGTTGACTACTTCAGTCGCCAAACGGATCCTATCGTCCTCTGACTGCATCAACGTCCGCGTGACGAGCACCGGCGGCGGACCGTCCGGCGCGTCGTCTGCATCCAACTCATCGATCACCAATCCATCCAATAACCCGGCGTAGTACTGGATCAGGCCCTGTGGCGAGATATCCATACCGAGTTCCTTCATCAATTTCTCTGCCGGCCCTTTGACGGCCTTGCCCCCCACAAACGGGCTGACCGCCACGCACACCCCGCGCCGCGCTTCGAGCGCCGCGCGCATCCCCGGCACGGCCAGCAAGGGGGCAATGGATAATACCGGATTTGACGGGGAAATCACAATGATATCGGCCTCGGCGAGCGCCGCCGCAGCGGCACCGGTCAGCCGCGCATCGTCCGCGCCCTCGAACCACACGCGCCTGACGACCGGCTTCCACTGGTAGCGGACGAAATACTCCTGAAAGGCCAGCGTGCCATGCTCGACCGTGTCCACCATCGTCGCCAGCGGGTCGTCGGTGACCGGCAGCAGGCGGTGCTGCACGCCCAGCGCCGCCGCCAGCCTGCCGGTGATGGCGGTGAGCGTCATGCCGCGTGCCAGCCAGAACGTGCGCAAGACGTGCGTCGCCATGTCGCCATCGCCCAGGCCGAACCAGATATCCTCACCATAGCCGCGCAGCATGTCCAGCATGCGCCACGTCTCGCCCTGCAAGCCCCACCCCGTCGCGGGGTTGGCGATGCCGGCCAAGGTATACATGACCGTATCGAGGTCAGGAGAAATGTGCAGCCCGTACAGCTCGAAGTCGTCGGCCACATTGCCGATCATGCTGAACTGGCCGGGCGCGAGGATTTTGGACAGGCCGTAGACCAGTTTGGCGCCGCCCACCCCACCAACTAACGCAACAACACGAGTCTTCGAATCTAATACCATAACGTCACGGTTTCCACGGGTTGCCGCTGCGACTCGCGCTGCTCCGCCGGGTATCCGATCGTGATCAGCGCCTGAGCTTCCCAGTCGTCGGGCAGCGACAGCTCATCCCGCACCACATCCGCACAAAACAACGGGGCGCACATCCAGCACGCGCCCAGGCCCTCGCCATGGGCCGCCAGCAGCAGGTTCTGCGCCGCCAACGCCACGCTCTGCACCGCCATCGTCCGCTCGGCTTCTTGGCGCCGCGCGTTGGGGTACCAGTCCATGTCGGCCATACTCAGGCACACAACCACGAGCGCCGGCGCCGTGCCGATCCGGTGGCGCGACCGCGCGACCTGGCGGTCGATTTGCTCGCCGGGGACCCCATCCGCTGCCAGGTCCGATCGAAAGCGCTCGCCCATCGCGCGGGCCAATGAGTCGCGCCGCGCCGGATCGGTGATGACGGCAAACCGCCAGGGCTGGCGATTGTGCGCCGACGGTGCCCACCGGGCTGCATCGAGCAGCCTGCGCAACACCTCGACCGGCACCGGCTGGTCGCGGTAGCGCCTGATCGAACGTCTTGTTCTGATTATATCAAATAGCCCGATCGCATCCATGACGCTGCAATGGTGGATTCTGAATAATTAGCGAAAAAGGTCGAGCTCCGGCGGGCGGATCAGGTCGGCGGCGCGCCCCTCGCCCGGCGGGAGTTTCATGCCGCGCACCAACACCACGGGCAGCCCCTCGGCCCCCTGCCCCGCGATGAGCCCGGCGGCGGCAGCCAGCTCGTCGCCCAGCCCGGTGACGGTCACCCGCAGCACGCGCCCGTACAGGTCCGGCTGGCCGCGCATGTCCCACACACCCGGCAGACCCGCCAGCCCAATCGCCACGCCAACCGTGCCCATCCGGAACGGGCGCCCGTGCGAATCGCTGATCACGATGCCGGGCCGGACGCCGGTCAGCACGCCCACCGCCTCGCGCAGCTCGCGCGCCGAGCGATCCGGGTCTTCCGGCAGCAGCAGCACCCACTCCTCGCCGTCGCGGCCCACGTTGGAATGGTCGATCCCGGCATTCGCCAGCGTGAAGCCCAGCCGGTGCCGGACGATCAACACCTCGCCGCGCATCCGCGAGATTCCGCTCGACTCGCGCAGAATCAACTCGACCAGCCGGGGATCTTTGTGGGTTTCTGCCGCGACTTCCCGCGCGCGGTCAGATGGCTCCACGGTGCGCAGGTCCACGAAGCGGCCTTCGGCCTTCGACACCAGCTTGGACGTGATCACCAGGATGTCCCCAGTTTCGAGCGACAGGCGGACCGCTTCGAGGCTGGCAGCGATCAACCGCGCCAGGTCATCCCCCGGCTGAACGGAGGGGATGCCTGGCAGACCGATCAGAGACAGTTGTACGGGCGCGGAACCGGTTTGCACGTCAGCCCAGGCCCGTGATGCGGATGCCTGCGCCCGGTGATTTGTAGCGCTTGTTGATGTACATCAGCACCGGCGTCAATGCCTCAGCCGCGACGGCGTTTGCCAGCGGTCCCGCGTCGATCGCGCGCATGCCGTCGATGGCCTCGACCAGCCGCGCGACTTCCTGCTTGGCATCGGCATCATCGCCGCACACCAGCACATCGCTGTCGATGGCGTGCTCCAGGTTCTTGAGATGGTTGAAGCTGATGTTCTGGAATGCCGCCACCACGCGCACACCCTCGCCCAGCAGCGCCTGCGCTTCGAGCACCGCCGCCTTACCTTCGGGAACGTTGACGGTGCGAATGTTCGGCGGGAGCAGCGGCACCGTCACGTCCACCAGGATCTTGCCCTGCACCGCGTCCTTCACCGACTCGAGGATGGCCTGATGCGCCGCGTAGGGCACGCTCAACACCACCAGATCGGCCTGAGCCGCCGCGTCGACGTTGCTCGTCCCCACGATCACGCTGTCGCCCAACTGCTCGTTGAGCTCATCCGCCTTCGCCGCCGCGCGTTCGGCCTCGCGCGAGCCAATCACGACCCGGTACCCGCTGCGCGCCCAGCGCAGCGCCAGCCCGGAGCCCTCTTTGCCTGTCCCCCCCAGCACTGCCACGGTCATCACGTTTACAGTCGACTCACCAGACAACTCGCTATCTCCTTATTGCGCAAGCACTTGTTGGACGAAGTGATTGTATCGTTCCCAGACCTTCGGCGCGTATACCTGCGCCGCCCCCGCAATCGCCACCTCGTCCAGCGTCAACAACCGCCGGTCGCGCATCAGCACGCGCCCGGCCACGATCGTCGTTGTGACCATCGACGATTCGAAGCCAAACAGAATGTGCCACGGCGCATTCCCCGCCGTCAGCGGTGTGAATGGCCGGTAGTCCACCAGGATAACGTCGGCCACCGCGCCGGGTGCCAACTGCCCGATCGTCTGGCCGGGGAAGAAGACCTCAGCCAGCCGGGCGTTGTGATCGGTCGCCATCCGCGCGATCGCGTCCCCCTGCGCCATGCGCGGGTCGCGGTTCGCCACCTTGTGCAGCAGGTAGGCGGCCTTCCACTCGGCCCACATATTGTTGGTGAACCCGTCGTTACCCAGGGCGAGCGGGATCCCCTCGGCCAGCATGGTATCGATCGCCGCCGCGCCCACCGCGTTATTCATGTTCGAGCGCGGCTGGTGCGACACCCACGTGCCGGACTCCTTCAACACTGCGCGCTCGGCAGCGTCCACGTGCACGGCATGCGCCACGATCGTCTTCGGCCCCAGGATTCCCAGCCGCGCGAGGCGATGGACGATCCGCTCGCCGTATTTGCTCAGGCTGTCTTCCTCGTCAGCCTCGTGTTCCGCCACGTGGATGTGAAAACCCGTGTCCAGACCTTCCGCCGCGGCAGCGCACGCCTTGAGCGTCTCGTCGGAGAGCGTCATGCTGGCGTGCAGCCCGAACGTCGCGCCGACCAGCGGGCGATCCGCCGCCGCCCGCAGGAACCGGACGTTTTCCGCGATCCCGGCCTGGGCTTTCGCTGGCCCGTCGCGGTCGGTCACTTCGTAGCACAGCACCGCCCGCAGGCCCGCCTCGTCGACCGCGTCCGCGATCACGTCCAGGCTGCCATCGATGAAGTTCGGGCTGGCGTGGTGATCGATCAGCGTGGTCGTGCCATGCTTGATCGCGTCCACCAGGCAGACCAGCGCGCTGAATCGCACGGACTCCTCGTCCAGCGCCTTGTCCAGCGGCCACCACAGGCGTTGCAAAATCTCGGGGAAGTTCTTCGGCGCCGGCCCCGGAATTGCCATACCGCGCGCGTACGCGCCGTAAAAATGGGTGTGCGCGCAGATCCCGCCAGGCATGGCGAGCTGTCCGCCCGCGTCGAGCCGCTCGGCGTCAGGATAGCGCGCTTCGAGCTCGGACGACGCACCGACGTCGCGAATGACGTCGCCCTCGATCAACACGGCGCCGTTCTCGATGACGCGATTGGGGTTTTCCCAGGTGATCAAAGTCGCGTTGGTGATCAACATTTTTGGTTTCATTCGTTTCTGGCCTGACTCGTTAAGGGGCCACCGTGGGCCTCAACTGCCTTCAAAATCGTCTCGACGCCCGCCTGGACTGCATCCACAGAGGGGCCGACCGTCAGGGGAATGGCATCGTCACGGGCGCCGACCGTCGACGCAATCACGATGCCATCGTGACACGGGATGTGAAGCTGGGCAGCGCCGCCGGACCCCGCGCGCTCGGCTTCCCAAACGCGCTGCGAGCGCACGCCGGACCGCTCGAGCGCGTGAAACACGCGGTCCACGTACCGGTCGGCCTCGCTGTACAGGTCGGCCAGAACGCGCGCGTCCTCGAACCGGTCCCAGGTCGTGTAGATGAAGGCGACGCCGCGCCGGTCCGAATTGAGCACCGGCGGATCTTTGCGGCGCAGCTCGCCGAACTGGATTTTGTGATAGAGCGCATTGGCGCGGGGATGGCTGGCTTCGTCGGGCAGCAAATCCCGGCGGCGAACCAGCTCCACCCCCGTGCGCCGCGCGTAGTAATGGATTCCGCCGTTCAGGTCTTTGAACGCGCGGCTGAAGAAAAAGGCGATGTATTCGGCGTGTATGCCTTTCGGAGCCTGTCCGAAGGGAACGCGATACCAGTGCTCGATCTGCGCGCGCTCGAAGTCGCGCTGGCGGTTGATCACGCCCACCAAGACCCGGTCTTCAGGATACACGCCCGATTCCTATCGCCTTACGCCTTCTGCGTAGCCCGGTACTCCTTGAGCTTCTCGTCGATCTCGAAGACGCGCTGCTGCTCGCTTTCCCACCACTTGGGATCCTTCTGAGCATCCAGTTCCTGGACGGTTTTGCCCTGCTGCTCGACCCAGGTGTAATACTTGAGGTTGTGCCAGCGCGCCCGGTTGTCGGCGTTGCCTTCCCAGATGTGGTCGGTCGTGCGAGCGTGGAACAGGCTGCGCACGCGGGCCACGGCCTCGACCTCGTCCACCACGCCGTAATCGCGGCGCATGTCGTTCATGACGCTGCCGTAGCGGTCCAGACCATCGGTGGCGACCGTCACGACCAGGTCATCCTTGCCCATGTTGTAGTACTTGGCCGTCTTGATCGCGCCGAAGATGTTGCAGATGCTGCTGATGCCCACGCGCGTCGAGAGGTAGTCCACCAGCCCGGGATCCATGCCGATCTTGTCGACGAGCGCCTTCTTGCCGCCCTCGTCGGCGAAGAGCTGGAGGCCCAGCTTGGACTCGATGTCATCGATCAGCATGATCGCGTCCATATTGTAGACGTTGTGGATCCAGGTCACGTGCTTGTCGCCGATACCCTGGATGTCGTGCCCTCCGTAGCCGTTGAGCGCCAGCGTGGGGCACTGGATCGGTTCCAGGCCGACGATCTTGTGATCGTGCCATTCCTGCTTCAGGCGGTCGCCGGCGGCAATCGTGCCCGCGCTGCCCATCGCCGACACGTACGCCGACGCCTTGCCAGCGCCGATACCCTGCTCGGCCAGCTCTTTCGCCAGGTCGATGATCGTGTTGCCGGTCACGTAGTAGTGGAACCGGTAGTTCCCCATCACCTCGAACTGGTTCAGGTTCCGCACGTCCGGATCGGCGGCCATCAGCTCTTTGGCCTTGTCGTAGATCTCCTTGACATTGCTCTCGCAGCCGGGCGTCTTGATGGCCTGCGCGCCGTATTCTTCGATGATATCGAAGCGTTCCTGGCTCATTTCTTCGGGCAGGATGACGATGCTCTTGCAGCCCATGCGCCCGGCCACGTACGCGCCGCCGATGCCGTAATTGCCCGTCGAGGGCCACAGCAGCGTGTGCTTCCAGGGATCCACGTCGCCGAACAGCTCTTTTTCGAGCAGCACGGAATAGGTCGCGCCGACTTTGTGGCTGCGCGTCGGGAAGTGGATGCTGGTCAGCACCGCGATCGGCGTCTCGACGCCGGTCAACTCCGGCGGCAGTACGGCGTACTGGATTTTGTTATCGATATCGCGCCACGAAATGTTGAACAGGTTGATCGACGCGAGCGGGTCTTTCGTGCGTGCCTCGTGCGCCCGCGCCCGCGTTTCGGGATCGATCAGGTGCGGGTGCAGCATTTCTTCAAACGTCGGGCCGGTGATCAGCTTTCGTTCTGACAACGTGAAAACTCCTCTGTGTATGGTAGATGTAGATATTTAGTGTTACGAGTGACTAACTCTCATCATCCTGAAAAATCTGCCGTTCGAGGACCTTGAGCCGGTTGTAAACCTGGTCCCGTCGATAGGCGAGATCGCGGTACCGTTCGTAATCGTCATCCGACATGGTTTCGGTCGCGCCATGGTGGCGCGCCAGCAGCCCATCGATTTCTTCGTCCAGCGCCTCGTACTCGAGCACCAGTTTTTGATACGCCTGGACCCGCTCGATGTCCGTTGATCCGTCCGGTTGAGGGTTATCCGCCACGGCTCTCGTCCTCCTACGTGTTCGCTCAACCTCTAGGATGCCGCCGAGGCATGATCGGACTCGGTCGCGCCGGTTTCAGCGGCGACCGCCGGGCTTTGCTCCGGTGAGTCTTCCCATACCTCGGACACGATATACAAAGGTCGTTGGCGCACTTCATCATAGATGCGCGCGACGTACTGCCCCATGATGAAGAAGAAAAACAACTGGAACGAGCTCATCAACAGCACCACCACCAACGTCGTCGCCTGGCCCTCGAACTGCAGGGTGCTGCCGGACAACCGCAAGAAGGCCACGACCGGGACCGCCAGCACAGCCAGCAGCGCCAGCACTAGGCTGACATAGATGGTGATTTGCAGCGGGAAGTACGAAAAGCCGGTGATCGCGTCCAGCGCAAAGCGCAGCATCTTGCGCAGCGGGTATTTCGTCTCGCCGACGTGCCGTTCCTGGCGCACGTAGTACACGCCCGTCTGCCTGAAGCCCACCCAGCTCGTCATGCCCCGGATAAACCGGTTGTGCTCGGGCATGGACTTGAGCGCATCCACGACGCGCCGGTCCATGAGCCGAAAATCGCCGGTATCAACCGGGATGTCGATCTCGGCGATTCGATAAATCAGGCGGTAAAAGAGCTTGGCCGTGAATTTCTTGAACCACGACTCACCCTTGCGCTCCGACCGCACCGCGTACACCACGTGATACCCCTCGCGCCACTTGTCGAGCAGTTGGAGAATCACTTCCGGCGGGTCCTGCAGATCGGCGTCGATGATCACGACAGCGTCACCGTGCGCGTAGTCCGTCCCCGCTGTGACCGCGTTCTGGTGGCCGAAGTTGCGCGCGAAGTTGATCACGCGCACGCGGGGATCGCCCGCCTGCAAGGCACGCATTTCCTCCGCCGATCCATCGTAGCTGCCATCATTGACGAGGATGAACTCCCACGGCTCGCCGGTGGTGTCCAGCACTTCGGACACGCGGCGGTGAAGCTCGTTGATGTTCCCCGCTTCGTTGTAGACTGGCGCGATGACGGATAGGGTTGGCTTGGCAGACATGAAACTCCCTGGCAGCGCTATGCTGCACCAATTGTATCCAATTGAAGGCCGGGACGCGACCGGCGCGACCCTACTTGAAGGTCGGAAGCTGCAGCGTGCTGCGCAGCCGTTCCACCTCGTCGATGTCCGGCGCCACCGGATGCCCGGCGCCCGCCACACGCATCGCGCTCTTGATGTCTTTCAGCCCGTTGCCGGTCACCAGTAGCACGACCCGATCGTCCGCCTGGATGGCGCCTTCGTCGATAGCTGCGCGCGCCCCGGCATACACCGCGGCGCCCGCCGGCTCGGCAAACACGCCGGACAATCGCGCCAGCGCGGGAATCCCGTCCAGGATCGCCTCGTCCGGAACGGCGACGAATGCCCCGCCGCTCTCCTTGACGGCGCGCACCGCTTTCACGCGGTCGCGCGGCAGGTCTGCCGCGATGCTGTCAGCGACCGTCTGCGCGTTGATCGGCGCCATCGTGGCCGGATCGGCGCCCGCCTTCCAGGCCTGGTAACACGCGGCGCTGCCCGTGGACTGGACGCCGATCAGCCGCGGGATGCGGTCGATCCACCCCAGCTCGAGTAGGTCCGTGAATCCCTTATACACGCCGCTGATGATGTTCCCATCACCCACGCTCACCACCAGCACGTCCGGCACGTCCCAGCCGAACTGCTCGGCCACCTCGAACGCGACCGTCTTCTTGCCTTCCAGCGTGTAGGGATTCATGCCGGTGTTGCGGTTGTACCAGCCATAGCGCTCGGACGCGGCCACCGCCAGATCGAACGCGTTATCGTAGTTGCCCTGCACGAGCATCACCGTCGCGCCATAGATCAGCAATTGGGCGATCTTGGCTTCGGGCGCTGCCGCCGGCACGAAGATCACCGATGGCAGCCCCACACTCGCGGCCAATCCTGCCAGGGCAGCGGCAGCGTTGCCGGTGCTCGCCGTCGTGACCACTTCGATCCCTTCGGCCATCGCGCGCGCCACGATCAGGGCGCTGGCCCGGTCTTTGAGCGAGCCGGTCGGGTTCCGGCCATCGTCCTTGACCCACACCTGCGACAGCCCCAGGTCCGCCGCCAGGCGCGGCGCCTCGTAGATCGGCGTGTTGCCCACCAGCAGCGGCGGCACGGCGGCCCCCTCGGCCAGCGGCATCAACGGGCGATAGCGCCACATCGACAGGTCGCCGCTGCGCGCGACGTCGTCCGGCGTGACGTGCTGCCGCAGCGCGTCATAGTCGTACAGGACGTCCAGCGTGCCGGCCTGCCCGCAGTGCGGGCAGGTGTATTCGACGTCGTCCGGGCTGTACGAGCGACCGCAGATTACGCAGCGCAGTTCGCTTACCAGCATGGCGAGTTCCCTGACTCGTCAGCCGGGCAGATCACGGTTCCCGTCTCGCCGCGCAGCGCCCGCGCGAGGTTCTCGGGGTTGGTGATGAGCGCTTTCGGGCCGCCCTTCTCAAGATAGCTCACTACGGCTTCGATCTTCGGGTACATGCTGCCGGGCGCGAAGTGCCCTTCGGCCATGTACTGCTTGGCTTCGGCCAGCGTCATGCGGTCCAGCCATTTCTCGTCCGGCTTGCCAAAGTTGATCGCGACTTTCTCGACCGCGGTCGAGATCACGAACAGGTCGGCCTGAAGCCCGTTCGCCAGCAGGCTGGTGCCCCGGTCTTTGTCGATCACGGCATTCACGCCGTGCAGGTTGCCGTTCTCATCACGCGTGACCGGGATTCCGCCGCCGCCCACGCAGATCACGATCACGTCGTTCTGGACCAGAGTGTTGATCGCGTCCAGCTCGACGATCTCGACCGGGATGGGCGACGCCACCACGCGGCGATATCCGCGCCCGGCATCCTCGACGACGGTCCACCCGTCTTTTTCAAACGGCTCTGCTTCTTCTTTCGACATGAACCCGCCGATCGGTTTGTTAGGGTTCTTGAAGGCCTCATCGTTGCGATCGACCAGCGTCTGCGTGACCACAGTCGCCACGTTCCGCCGGATGCCAACGCGCCGCAGCTCGTTGGTCATAGCCTGCTGGAGCATGTACCCGATGCTGCCTTGCGTGTCCGCGCCAATGATGTCCATCGGCGTCGTGTGGACGTACGGGTACGCCAGCTCGTTACGACGCAGGATGAACCCGACCTGCGGGCCGTTCCCGTGCGTGACGACGACGCGCCATCCTTCACGGATCATGTCGACGATATGCTTTGCCGTCTCGTACACGGCTTCCCATTGATGCTCGACCTGGGGCTTGTTCTTGTCCAGGATGAGCGAATTTCCCCCGATCGCAATCACGGCTGTTCTGGCTGGTGGCATGGTATATTCCCCTTATCATGCATTTTTTTGTTGGATAGAACACTTTTCGATACGAAAGCCGACCACCCCACACCACGTGGTTGATCGGCTTGTAAACCTCGGCAGACTCTCGCGCACAAAGGCGCGTCGAGCCTAGCGCATCGTCAGGGCCATCACCGCTTTCTGAACGTGCAAACGGTTCTCGGCCTCGTCGTACACGGCGCTCTGCGGCCCGTCGATCACCTCGTCGGTCACCTCGATGTTGCGATCCGCCGGCAGGCAGTGCATGTAGATGGCATTCTCGTTCGCCAGGGCCATGCGCCTGGAATCCGCGATCCAGTCCGAGTATTTGCCGGCGATCTGCTTCGACTCTTCCATGTCGGTCGTCGTCAGGGTGGCGCCCCAGCTCTTGGGATACACGACGTCCGCGCCGGTGAAGCCCGCGTCGAAGTCGTCCAGCACCTCGAAGCTGCCGCCCGCCTTGCGTGCGTTCTCGCGGGCCAGATCTTCGATCTCCGGCATCAGCTTGAATTCCGGCGGGCGAGTCAGGCGCACGTTCATCCCGAAGCGCGTCGCCAGCGTGATCAGGCTCTGCGGCACGGACAGCGGCTTCTGGTAGCTCGACGCGTACGCCCACGACATATTCAGCGTCTTGCCGCGCGGATCGCGCCCAAACCGCTCGAAGATGGTCAGCATGTCGGCCAGCGCCTGGAACGGGTGGTACCAGTCGCACTGCATGTTGAGGACCGGCACCCGGCTGGCGGCTGCCACGTCGCGGATGTACTGGTTGCCCACGCCCCAATCCACCTGGCGAATCGCGATGCCGTCGCAGTACCGGCCAATGATCTCGCCGATCTCTTTGGCCGTGTCGCCATGCGCGATCTGGGTTGTCTTGCTCTCGATGAACTGGGCGTGCCCGCCAAGCTGGGCCATCCCGGCCTCGAAGCTGACCCGCGTGCGCGTGCTGGAGAAGAAGAACAGCATCGCCAGCACCTTGTCGCGCAGCAGCGCGTGCGGCTCGCCCAGCGCGCGCTTGCGCTTGAGGTCGAAGGCGACGTCGAACACGGTGTTCAGTTCGTCGTCGGTCCACTCGTCGGGCGTGATCATGTCACGGCCTACTAGATGTGTCTGCATGTGTCAATTCCTTTGCTGCTGCAAAAAATAAACCTGTTGGCATTCAGGGCCAGCTACGGCGATGTGCCCATGGCTGGCCCTGTTGATCGACGAGTCGCTATGCGATCGAGGCTTACTCCACCGCGCCGAGAATCAGGGCCAGCAGCGCCATGCGCGTGAGCACGCCGTTGTAGGCTTCGACCCAGTACCGCTGGAAGCGGGTATTGTCGACGTCGGTGGTCAGCTCGTCCTGGCGGGGCAGTGAGTGCAGGACGATCGCATTAGGCTTGGCTTTCTCGAACAGCAGTTTCTTGGTGACCTGGTAGTTGGCGGGGGTGCGGCCTTTGTCGGCGGTGGCTTCTTCGCGGGCCTTGGTGTAATCGGGCTGCACGACCGGCTCCATGTAGATCACGTCCGCTTCGGCGATCACCTGTTCGATGTGTTCCTTGCGCTCGAACTGGAAGCCCATATCGCGGACCTCGGTCTCGAATTCCGGCAGGAAGTACATCTCGTCGGGCGAGATCACGTACGCCTTGGAGTCGAACTTGCTCAGCGCGTAGCTGATGCTGTGCATGGTGCGCATGCGCATGTCGCCAATCAGGATCCACTTCAGGCCGTCGAGCGTGCCGCGCATCCGGTTGATGGTCAGCAGATCGGTCAGCACCTGGGTCGGGTGCTCGCCCCAGCCATCGCCGCAGTTGATCACCGGGACGCTGGCGTGCTGCGCGGCTTCCGCCGGCGCGCCCTGCTGGAAGTGGCGCATGGCGATCACGTCGCCGTAGTACTCCAGCATCTTGACCGTGTCCTGGATGCCTTCCTGGTAGAAGTCGCCCGCGCGGGTCATCTTGGCATCCGAAAAGCCCGTCACGTGCCCGCCCAGGCGGTGCATGGCGGCTTCCGTCGCCAAACGCGTGCGCGTGCTGGGCTGGTAGAAGGCCGTCACCAGCGTTTTGTGCTTGAGCAAATCGCCATTGCGCCGGTCCCGCGCATACGGCTCAAGCATGTCGGCCACCTCGAATACCCGGAAGTACTCGTGACGGTCAAAATCCTTTAGCGATAGAATGTCACGACCGAGAAAACTACGCATCTTTCGAAACTCCTGTTTGGTTCAATAGTCCTGGGCTCCCGGTTCGGAAGCCCTCATCCGCTCAATTATGCCACATTGGCAATGATCAAGACAGCATACCACGGGTTTTTCAAACTGTCACTGTCTTTTTTCGCGTCACGCGCGCCCAATCGACCGGTTTGCCGCGCACAAACTGCCCCCGCCCCGGCGCGCCGTGCAGCGTGCCGTCCTCGACCAGCACGTCGCCCCGGCTGATCACCGTCCGCACCCGGCCCTGGACCGTCATACCGTCATACGGGCAGTAGCCGCCGATAGTATGCTGGTCCGCCGCCCGGATGGTGACCTCGGGCGCGGGGTCGTAAATCAGCAGGTCGGCGTCACCGCCCGGCAGGATCGCGCCCTTTTGCGGGAACAGTCCGAAGATTCGCGCCGGATCGGTGGCGAGCAGCCGCGCCAGCTCCGTCAACGGGATCGGCGCCACCGGCTCGCCCGCGGCCTGCCGCTCGACGGCCCGGTGCACGCCCGCCGTGTAGGTCAACTGGAACAGCGTCTCCAGCCCCGGCAGGCCGCCGGGCGTCTTGGTGAAATCGCGGTGTTCCTGCTTCTGCGCCAGCGAGTAATCACAGTGATCGGTCGACACCGCGCTGATCGTCGTCCACACGTCGAGCAGATCGACCTGCCACGCAGGCGGGCGCAGCGGCGGCTGGAGGATGAAATGCTCGGCGTTGGGCGCCGTGTAGCGGCTGTCGTCCAGCCAGAAGTACTGCGGGCACGTCTCGCAGAACACCGGCGGGCCATCGTTCGCCTGCTGTGCCTTGGCAACCTGCCGGACCGATTGGGCGGTCGAGTTGTGCACGATGTAGACCGCCGCCCCGGCCACTTTCGCCAGGTGCATCACGCGCCGGATCGACTCGACTTCGGCTTCCGGCGGGCGCCCCTGCCCGTGATAGGCCCAGCTCGTCTGGCCGGCTGCGACCAGCCGCCCGGTCGCGTCGGTCACCATCGCGTCATTCTCGCAGTGGAGCATCGCCAGCATGTCGCCCGGCATGGCGCGGAACGTGTGCAGCAGCGTCGCGTCGTCGGCGTAGTAGTTGGGCCGGTAGGTCGTATACAGCTTGATGCTGGGCACGCCCAGGTCGCGCAGTTCTTCCAGCCAGCGCCGCGCCTCGTCCGGATCGCGCGGCAGATCGGTGACCATCATGTGCAAGCCATAATCGATCAGCGCCGGCTGGCATTCTACGAGGCGCGCCTCCAGCGCCTGGGGAAACGTCATGCCGGGAAACTGCGTCGCGAAGTCGACCACGGTCGTCACGCCGCCGAAGGCCGCCGTTCGCGTCCCGATCTCCCAGTTATCGACCGTCTGGTAAATGCCGGTGTCGAGCTGGATGTGCGTGTGCGGATCGACCACGCCGGGGAAAACCAGGCACCCACCGGCATCGATCGCGCGGGCGCCTGCCCACGCCACCGCGCCCGGCGCCACCACCCCGGCGATCCGCCCATCCTCGACCAGCACGTCGGCAGCCAGCACCGCCGCCGGGGTCACCACCTGCCCGTTTTGGATGATCAGGCGCTCTGCCATCAGATCGCTTCTCCATCCACCAGCGCCCTGGCGATCGCGTTGTGCCGTTCGATCAGCGGCTCAAGCTCCAGGTTGGCGAGCCGCCCCTCGCGCACGACGAATTTGCCGTTGACCACATTGTAGGCCACGTTGATCGACGTGCAGAAGATGAGCGCCGCCACCGGGTCGTGCAGCGCGCCGGCATACGCCACGTCGCCCAGGTCGTAGGCAACGAAATCCGCCGCCATGCCCGGCTTGAGCGCGCCGATGTCGTCTCGGCCCAGGACGCGCGCGCCGCCCAGCGTGGCAAGCTCGAGCGCGTCGCGCGCCGTCAGCACCCCGGGATCGCACGTCAGCGCGCGCTGCATCAACAGCGCCAGCCGCGCCTCGTTCAGCAAATGGCCGCTGTCGTTGCTGGCCGAGCCGTCCACGCCCATGCCAACCGGCACGCCGCGGTCGAGCATCCCGCGCACCTGGGCGATCCCGCTGGCGAGCCGCGCGTTGCTCGCCGGGCAGTGTGCCACACCGGTCCCCGTCCGCCCGAACTTGTCCAGCGCTTCGGGCGTCAGATGCACACAATGCGCGTGCCACACATCCTCGCCGATCCAGCCGACGTCCTCGGCGTAGTCGCCCGGAAGCAGGCCGAACTGCTCGAGGCTATATTCGACGTCCGGCTGCGTCTCGGCCAGGTGCGTGTGCAGTCGCACGCCGGGATAGCTGCGCGCCAGTTCCGCCGAGGCGCGCATCAGGTCGCGCGTGACGCTGAACGGCGAGCACGGCGCCAGCCCAATGCGCAGCATGGCGTAGCGGCTGTTGTCGTGGAACGCCTCGATCACCCGCTGGCTGTCGGCGAGGATGGCGTCCTCGTCTTCGACCACGCTATCCGGCGGCAGGCCGCCTTTGCTCTCGCCCAGGCTCATGCTGCCGCGCGTGGCGTGGAAGCGCAGGCCGGCCTCCCCCACCCCGCGAATCTCGTCTTCGAGCGTCACGTCGTTGGGAAAGATGTAGAGGTGATCGCTGGACGTGGTGCAGCCGGACAGCGCCAGCTCAGCCGCAGCCAGTTTGGCGCTCACGTAGACTGCCTCGGCCCGCAGGCCCGCCCAGATCGGGTACAGCGCGCGCAGCCACCCGAACAGCTCTTTGTTCTGCCCGGCGGGGATCACGCGCGTGAGCGACTGGTACATGTGGTGGTGCGTGTTCACCAGGCCGGGCAGCACGATGTGGCCGCTCAGGTCGAGCACCTCGTCCGCGGCATCCGGCAGCTCAGCCGTGGGGCCGACCGCCTCGATCACGTTGTCACGGACGAACAGCCCGCCGTCGCGAATCTCGCGCCGCTCGTCGTCCATCGTGACGAGCACCGCGGCATGTTTGATCAGCAAAGTAGACATTATTCCGTTTCCCCTGAACTGAGGACGCGCGCCACCCTATCCGGCAGCACGCCAGTGTAGCACGCGTCCAGCATGGGCGACAAACCCCCACGGCCCCGGCTAGACCTGGCCCGAAAGCACCAACTCGGCCCCACGCAACGTGTTTTTCAGCAGCATCGCGATCGTCATCGGGCCAACGCCGCCCGGCGACGGCGTCAGCGCGCCCGCCACTTCCTTCACCTCGTCGAACGCGACATCGCCCACCCAGCGATACCCTTTTTCGCTGGCCGGATCATCGACTTGGTTCGAGCCGACGTCGATCACGTACGCGCCGGGCTTGACCCAGTCGGCTTTCACCATCTCTGGGCGCCCCACCGCGGCGATCAGAATATCGGCCTCGCGGCACACCGCGGGCAGGTCCTTCGTCCGGCTGTGGCAGACGGTCACGGTGGCGTTGCGGTGAATCAACAGCAGCGCCGCGGGCAGGCCGACGATGTTGCTGCGCCCCAGGACAACGGCGTTCGCGCCTTCGAACGTGGCGCCCGCCTCCTCGAGCAGGACCATCGCGCCGTGCGGTGTGCAGGGGATGAACAGCGGGTCGCGGCCTTTCATCGCCAGCCGCCCGATGTTGACCGGGTGGAACCCATCCACGTCCTTGTGGAGGCTGATCATGCTCAGGATTCGTTCCTCGTCCAGGTGTTTGGGGAGCGGGAGCTGGACCAGAATCCCGTGCACCTGCGGATCGGCGTTCAACTCTCCGACCAGGCGCTCGACTTCCTCCTGAGTCGCGTCGGCGGGCAGGTTGTGCCCGAAGGACGCGATCCCAACCTGATCGCATGCCTTGCGTTTCATCCGCACGTAACTTTGCGAGGCCGGGTTGTCACCCACCAGGACCGCCGCCAAACCGGGGCGGACACCGTGCTCGGCTTCCATCCTGGCGACATCCGTGGCGATCTGCTCTCGTATGCGGGCAGCGACCGCTTTGCCGTCGATCAACGTAGCGCTCATAGGTTTAGTTCCCTTTCCATGTAACAGAATATTGTGGTACGCTGAGCCTAACACGAGCCAACCGGAAAGACCAGTGACGGCTGGCTCGTTTGCGATTGTCCATTTGTCAATGATTTCCGACAACTCTTCTACAAATCATGAACCCCGTTCCTCGCAGAGTCAGGTACTATTAGATGTAGGAACAGCAGGCCATTCTTTGCGTCCTGTCGAGTAGCTGATGTGTTACACTGAGACTGACATACGCCGCTCGCTACGTTCTATAACAAGGGTATACGGAAACGAACGCCCCGTCAGAGCAGGAGGGGATACATAGATGACCAACCACAGAACTGGACAATCGCGCTCCGCCAGGCGCGCACATCTCTGGTTCCGGCTGGTGAAACGGTCGCAGACGCGCGGCCAGGCGATCATCGAATACGTGCTGATCCTGGCACTGGTGACCATCGCCCTGATCGCCGTCCTGACGATCACCGGGCCAGCCGTGGGCAATGTCTTCAGTAACGCGGTCTACAACCTGCTGGGCGGCACGATCGAGCCACGTGATACCCTGTCCGCGGACCAATTCTGGGAGCAGGTGGCAGCGGTAGCATCATACACGCCGGAAAACCCGCGCCTGACGACCAATACGCCCGCGCCGGAGACGGCCACCCCGACAATTGGGCCGTCCCCCACCCCCACCGACGTGACACCGTCGCCCACACCGACGAACACCAACACGCCCGGCCCCAGCCCGACTCCGCCCGACCAGAACTTCGGATACCCGTTCGAAGACAAAGGGGAACATCCCGACTGGTGGGAGCACGATTTCGACGGGCTGCTCGGCCCCTGGAACGCTGAGTTCTGGGACATGTGCAATACGGACAGTTGCTCGTCCTACGATTCGAGCATGTCGACTGGCAAGTACAACCCGGGAAACGGCGACTGGCAGACGACCTTCGAAACGCTGGATCATTACTGGTCCGACAGCCCTGGCGGCGGCGTTGACCGCAACTTCTACGCCCGCTTCACGAATTCCGCCAATCTCGAAGCCAAGCAGTACACGCTCCGGTTTCGCAAGGACGACGGCATGCGCATCTGGATCGGCGGCGTCGCGATCTACGACTCGTGGAGTTGGAACCCTGACCGGGACAACTGGATCACGCGTACCTTCACGCCCACTGCAGGCCAAAATGACATCATCGTCGAGATGTTCGACAACGGTTGGGGCGCGCGCGCGAGCGTCATCCTGCTCGACGAAGTCTCCATGTTGGACGAAGGCGATTGTAATTGGGCCATCTCCGACGAAGCCTACCGCAGCGCGCCAACGGCCTGGTCCGACAGCCCAGGAGCTAGCTACGCTCCCAATTCCTACTGCATCCTGGCCCTGCGCGGGTATATCGACCTGCGCGGCTCGACCAACCCCAAGCTGGAATTCTGGGATCGCTTCAACCTGAACAGCGGCACCTACGCGCGCGTGGGTCTGGCCGTAGCCGGGACCGACAACTGGACCGATTACGACCTGCACTATAACGAAACCGACCTCGGTTGGACGCGTCAGACATTCGATCTGTCGAACTTCGCCGATCCCGACGGCCCTGGCCCCAACCTCGGACGCGATTTCAGCAACGAGATCATCGAGATCAGGTTCATCCTGAATGCCACTAGCTGGAGCACGGCGGATGGCTGGTGGATCGACGACATCTCGGTCAAGGAAGAAGTTATCAAACGCTATACCGTCGGGTTTGCCGATGACATGGAAGGCGCCTCGCACTGGTATCCCGGCGGGTCCTGGGCCCGCAGCAACGAAGAGGTCCACAGCGGCAGCCTGGCCTGGTCGGACAGTCCCGGCGCCAGCTACCAACACGGCTCGAACAATACGCTGGAGTTGGATGGCGTGATCGTGCTCGACAACGACCAGTTGGACGGCAACCCCGTGATCGATCCGGAGGTGGTGTTCTGGCACCGCTATGAGCTCGGTTACAACGACGCGATTTACATCGAGGTATCGACGAACAATCGCTATACCTGGGAACCGCTGACGGGTAACTACCTGACAGCGAACACCACAAACACAGGCTGGACCCAGGTGGTTCTGTCGCTCGCTGATTATGCCGGGAGCGTGATCCATCTGCGCTTCCGGTTGGATGCCCGCAGCCACACTCAGGTAGACAATGGGTGGTGGATCGACGATTTCTCGCTGCGCAACAAGCCCGACGCGGTCATCACGCCGAACTGGTGCGACAACATGGAGACGGGCGGCTCCGACTGGATTGCAGGCGGGACGTGGTCCATCGTCAATGGGCCGGACTATAACCCCAGCCAACCCTATAACCAGACCATCACCGCGCACAGCGGATCGCAGTTCTGGTCCGACAGCCCAGGGACGAACTATGCCCACGAAACCAACAGCTCGCTCCAGCTCAGCGCGAGGCTCGACTTGACCGGGTCGAGCAACCCGGAAATGGCGTTCTGGCACCAGTGGGACGTGGGCTATGCCGACGATCTCTATGTCGAGGTTTCGACCGATGACGGGACAAGCTGGACCACCATCTGGACTTACCAGTACAACAACCTGCCGGCAGGGTACCGGCTGGTCGTCGATCATCGTTATAACACCAACCTATCGTGGACGCGCGAAAGCGTCAGCCTGCGAAACTACGTCGGCCAGGTCATCCGCGTGCGCTTCCGGCTGGATGCGCTCTACAACTCGGCGACCGAAGACGGCTGGTGGGTTGACGATGTGTGCTTCCAGGAATTCAACGAACCGGTCCGCACCTTGCCGTTCTCCGACGGGTTCGAGCGCGGCGATAACAACTGGTATGCCGGCGGCACCTGGACAATCGCGCCGGAGAACAAGCACGATGGCGCTGTGGCCTACACCGACTCGTACGGCGTCCAGTACAAGCACGGCTCCAACGCGATCCTCGAACTGCGCGGCGCAGTCGACCTGACGGGAACGGTCAAGCCGACGCTCTACTTCTGGGAGGCGTTCGACCTCGCCTACGAGGATTATGCCCTGGTCGAGATCAATGTATCCGACGATAACGGCATGACCTGGCGGGGTTGGGACGAGGTATTCAGACACCGTTACGAAACCACCTCCTCCTGGGATCGGCGCCAGGTCGGCCAGGCCGACATGAGCGACTACATCGGCAAGTGGATCCGCATCCGGTTCCGGCTGTACGCAGTCCGCGACGGGCGCGTAGCCGATGGCTGGTGGATCGACGACGTGTCGATCGTGGATCGCCACGGTATCGAGCCCACCTTCCCGCTGCCGTTCAACGAAGACGTCGAATCCGATAACGACTACTGGGTGATGGATGGCACCTGGGCCCGCATGTCCATGTTCCGCACGGTGGGCAGTGGCAGCGCCCTGGGGCCGGGCGGCTGGACTGCCGAATACTTCAACGATCTCAACCACAACCGGACATTCGATGCCGGCGAGCTGGTCACCACGCGCCAGGACGCCCAGATCGACTTCGATTGGGGCAGCGGCGGGCCAGCCGAGCTGCCGGGCGTGTACGACTACTTCCTGGTCCGGTGGACGCGCACCATCCAGGTGGCGAACGACGGCACGCAGTACCAGATTCAAACGCAGTCCGACGACGGCATCCGTGTGAGAGTCGATGGCGCGACGGTGATCAACAGGTGGGTCGATCGCGGCTTCCCGTCCAGCCCGGATGTTGCCGACGTCACCCTGGACGAAGGGCCTCATACCATCGTGGTGGAATACTACGAGCGCGGCGGGAACGCGCGCGTCCTGGTGAACTTCGGGATCACCGGGCGCGTGTTCACCGACAGCCCGTCCGGCAACTACTTCCACATGAACGACATGTCACTTACCCTGGAAGGATTGATCGACCTGACCGGCACGGCCAACCCGGCCCTGACCTACTGGGATCGACGGTCCCTGGGCTGGAGCGACACGGTCTACACCGAAATATCGACGGACGAGGGCTTCACATGGCGCCCACCCGTCCGGTCGGCAACTGGCACCGACAACACCTGGCGCGAACGGCACATCGATCTGAGCGCCTTCGCCGGGCAGAAGATCAACATCCGCTTCCGGCTGGATGGGCGTGGCGGTAGCAGCAGCAGCACCGGAGATGGCTGGTACATCGACGACATCCGCGTCGCCGAATAACGCTCGCAGAACCGGATGAGTTCCCGAAACGGGCCGCACACACGCGGCCCGTTTCTTTGCGAATTGGCATAGCCCAAAGGCCCGGAGCGTGCTACACTTTCTGCTATCAGCGTAGCGACTTGTTCGACCGTTCCACCAGAAAGGACGCCCATGCCGCGCCAGGGAATTCTGTTCATTCTCGTCGGCCCATCCGCCGCCGGAAAAAACACGTTGATGAAACCGGCCCAGGCTCATTTTGGCGATCTCGACCAGTTGGCGACGATGACCACGCGTGACATGCGCGTGGGTGAACAACAGGGGCGCGAGCACTGGTTCGTCACCCACCAGGAATTCCAACGCCTGATCGACACCGACGCGTTGGTCGAGTATCAGAACGTCCATCTCGATGACTTCTATGGCACGCCGCGGCAAACCGTCGAGGAGGCGATTGCCAAAGGCCGCGACCTGATCGCGGACATCGAATTCCTGGGGGCCAGCGAGATTCTCGACGCCTACGCCGAACACGTCGTCCTGATCTTCGTGACGCCGTCCAATCTCGATATCCTGGCCGAGCGCATCGAGCATCGCGGCAACGTCACACCCGAAGAGGTGAAAGAACGCCTGGAGCGCGCGCGCTTCGAAATGACGTTCGCCCCGCAGTGCCACTATCTGATCCTGAACGATTCGGTCGACGACGCGACCGAACAGCTCCAGCGCATCATCGCGAGCGAGCGCGCCCGCCGCCAGGACACGCCGGGCCAGGACGCGCACGACATCATCGACCGGCACGTTTTCCACTGTGCCCTGGTCGCCATCGTCCAGCAAGGCGAGGCCATTCTGGGCCGCGCCGGCGATCCGGAATTCGCCTTCCCCCGCTTCGCCATCGATCGCGATACCGCGCCGCTCCACCAGACGTTGCGGCGGCGGCTGGAAGACATGCTCGGAGCGCCGGTCGTCATCCAGGCCGAGCCCGACCGCCGGTTCGATTTCGTCGCGCCCAACGACGTCACCATCACCTCGCCACCGCCCGAAGTCGGCATCGATTACTACTTCAAATGCAGCGTGCCGGCGTCCGTCCCGGCGCCTGACGGGTGGGACTGGCGGTCCATGGCGCAGGTCGCGCTGCCGCCCTGGTTCAGCGCGACGATGTCGGCCCGCTAAGCCCGCCGTCCCGGCCCTGCCGGTACGATTGGCGGGGCATTGGCGGCAGGGCGGTTTTGTCCGAAAGTTGTCAAGGACGTAGAATTAGCCCAACGTTGCGCGAGCCAAGCCGCACAATGCGCTAAAATGGGTGACAGGATCGAGAGACTAAAGCACATGGTCACACATCGTGCTTTTTATTTCTGGTGGCAGTGGCAATGATTGACGTGTCGCAGTTGACCAAGCGGTACGGGCGTTTCGTCGCGCTCGATTCGATCAGCTTCAGCGCCCAACCCGGCGAAATTCTGGGGTTTCTCGGCCCGAACGGCGCCGGGAAGACGACGACCATGCGCATCCTGACGGGCTTCATGCCGCCGACCAACGGTCACGCCACCGTCGCCGGTTTCGATGTGGTCGAGCAGTCGCTCGAAATGCGGCGGCACGTCGGCTACCTCCCGGAGACGGTGCCGCTCTACCGGGATATGACGGTGCGCGGCTACCTGGACTTCATGGCCGAGATTCACGGTGTGAAGAACCGCCGCCAGCGGGTCGCTGAGGTGCTCGAACTGGTGGGCATGGCCGACCGGGCGCGCAGCCTGGTTCGCAGCCTGTCGAAAGGCATGCGCCAGCGCGTCGGGCTGGCCCAGGCCATCGTGCACGATCCCGAAGTCCTGATCCTGGACGAGCCGACGATCGGCCTGGACCCGCACCAGGTGCAGGACGTGCGGGCGCTGGTGCGCGAACTCGGCAGGACGCGCACCGTCCTGCTGAGCACCCACATCCTGCCTGAAGCCGAACAGGTCTGCGACCGCATCATCATCATCGACCGCGGGCGAATCGTGGCGATCGACACGCCGGAGCACCTGCGCGACCACCTGCAGCGCGGCGTGCAGGTCTTTCTACGCGTCGGTGGCCGGGCGGACCGGCGCGAGATCGCGCGGCTGGTCGGCGCGGTCCAGGGGGTCAGGTCGGTCGAGCCCCACGCGGACGGCTTCATCATCCAGGTGAAGCCCAACAGCGAGATTCGCCCGGCGCTCGCCTCGGCAATCGTCAGCCAGGGCCTGGAACTGCTGGAGCTGCGCCCGTGGGCCGTCACGCTGGAGGAGATCTTCCTGGAACTGACGACGCGCCTCGACCAGCCCGCGCCCCGGTCAGGAGGTGCCCGCCGTGCGTAACGTCGCCATCATCGCCCGGCGCGAGTTGAGCCAGTACTTCACCTCGCCCATCGCCTATCTGGTCGCCTTCGCGATCCTGATGCTGACCGGGTTCCAGTTCAACACCGATCTGGCCTCGCGCGTGGGCCAGCGCCCGCCGGACGGCACTGCGGTGCTCGCTGCGTTCGGGTTCCTCACGATCTTCTTCGCGCCGCTGCTCACCATGCGCCTCTTCGCGGAAGAATCGCGCGAGGGCACGCTCGAGCTGCTGCTGACCGCCCCGGCACGTGACGGCGATATCGTCCTCGGCAAGTTCCTCGGCGCCTGGGCCTATTACACGTTCATCCTCGGCCTGACGCTGACCTACCAGGCGATCTGGCTGTCGATCACCACCGTCCGCGCCTACGAGATCGCCCCGGAGCTCGACATTGGCCCGGTCATCAGCGGGTACATGGGCATCTGGTTGTTCGGCGGCGCGGCGCTGGCGGTAGGGCTGCTGTTCTCGGCAGTGACCGAGAACCAGGTCGTTGCCGGGTTCCTGAGCATCTCCGCTCTGTTCATCCTGTGGCTGGGCGACTTCGCCGGCAGCGTGATCCAGAACCGTCCCGTGGCCGAGGTCATCCGGTCGCTGAGCCTGCAATCGCACTATTCCACGTCGTTCCTGATCGGCGTGATCCGGTTCGAGGATGTCGTGTTCTTCATCGGGCTGATCGTGGCCGTGATCTTCATCACCACCCGCCTGATCGAATCGCGGAGGTGGCGCTGATGGACCAGCCGACAACCGCCAAACAGGCGGCGCTCATCAGTTGGGTTGGCGTGGGCGGCGCGGTGGCGCTGGTTGCGGGGGGTATCGTGTTTCTCATCACCCGCGACGTGTCGCTTCCGGTGTTCGCCTGCGTCGCCGCCGGCGTGGCCGGGATCGCCGTGTGGATGCGGGCGGCCCCCGGCGAGTTCCAGGCGTGGATCACGGGGCGCCAAACGGCGTATGCCACGACGAGCGTATTGATCACGGTCCTGTTCGTTGGCTTCATCATCCTCGTCTACCTGCTGGTCGACCGGGCCAACATCACCGTCGATCTCACGTCGCGCCAACGCTATTCGCTGAGTTCGACCACGCTCACCACCATCGACCAGCTTCAGGATCGCGGTTTCCGGGTGCGCATCGTCGGGTTCTTCAGCCGAAACGCGCTCCGCGAGCAGGAGTCCGCCGACCTGCTGCTGCGCCAGTACGAGGCCGAGGGTGATGACGCGGTCGAAGTCGCCTATGTCGATCCCGACGAGCGCCCCGATCTCGCCCAACAGTACGGCTACCAACCCGGCTATGACGGCGACCTGTTCCTGTCCGTGCTGGGTGCCGATGGGAACCCGGACCCGCGCACGCCCCCGCTCTACCTGGGCGGTGTAGACGAGCGCGCCATCACGACCGGGCTGAAGACCATCGCCTCTGCCGGGCAGTTCAAGGTGTATTTCACCACCGGCCATGGCGAGCTGGACCTCGACCGGGTGGACAAGATCGGGATCTCGCGCCTGCGCGTCAGCCTGGAAGGCGCGGGCATCGCCGTCGAGCCGCTGCGCCTGATGGACGCGCTCAACACTGGCATTCCGGACGACGCCAACGCGCTGATCATCGCCGGGGCGCGCACGCCGTTCGTCGAAGCCGAGGTGCAGCTCATCGACGACTTTTTGCAGCGCGGCGGCCGGCTGGCGATCTTCACCGATCCGCCGCTGGTGGACATCGGCACGTCGCTCACCAACACCTTCCTGGAAGAGGGCAGCGCCTTCAGCGAATACCTCTGGGACGAGTTCGGCATTCGCGTGCGGGATAGCGTCGTCATCGAGACGCGGCTGGCAATCGGGAACGAGTTCACCCTGTTGGTAGACCAGATCGCGCCGCACCAGATGTTGGCCGACGTGCGCGACGCCCAGATCGTGATGCAGTTCGTGCGCGCAATCGAGCTGGCCGAGACACCAACCGCCCGGCAGAGCCGCTACCAGCGCGCGCCGCTGCTGTACTCGTCCGACGGGTCGTTTGCCGAGAGCAATCTGGAAGGCATCCTGTCCGACTCACAGATCGCCTTCGACCAGGGCGAGGACACGCCCGGCCCGCTGCTGCTGGCCGCCACCGCGCGTTACTCGGTCGAAAGCCAGGAAGAGACGAAGCCCAGGGTGATCGTCATCGGCGATTCGGACGTCTTCAAGAACGATTTCGTTGAGGAGTATCCGGGCAACACCTTCCTCTGGACGGACACCGTCGACTGGCTGACCGGATTCGTGGACGCGGTCAGCTTCAGCCCGGTGAGCGATCCCACCCGGCTCGCCGTAGTGGTCAGCGACCGGGAACGCACGACGATCGCCACCATCACCATGGTGATCCTGCCGGGCCTGGTACTGCTGGCCGGCGGAGCGGTTTGGTGGTATCGCCGCCGTTAGGTTAAACTCTAGGGGCAGGCTTGCGGAGCTTCGTCAGGACACTGAGATGGTCAAGCGCCAGGCAGGGTATATCGTGCTGGCCGGTTTCGCGGCGGTGTTGGTCGCCGGCCTCATGCTCGACGACCCGGCAGCGCAGCAAGCGCAGCTTTTGAACTATGAGGCAACCCGGCAAGCCGAGCTCGAGTCTGTCCTGTACCCGGAATTGTCCCGTCCTGCACAGATCATCGGGATAGATGTGCTGGATGTCACTACAGGTACAGGCAGATTGGTGATGCGCGACGAGAGCGGGTTATGGTACGCTCCTAACATATCCGGCATCCAGGACGAGATCGCGGCAGCCGGCATCAACCAGACCCTGGTCAACGAAGCGGCTGCATCGCTGGTGCTCATGGCCGCCGAGCAGTGGTTCGACGCCACGCCCGCCAACCTGGAGCTGTTCGGGCTTCGGCCCGAGCCGGCATATCGCTGCCGTTTTCGCGCCACCGACTCAACGGGCCGCCCATTCGAGTCGCTCATCGAGGTGGGTGACGCGAATCCCGATCATGTGGCATACTATGTGTACGTTGACTCGCCCGAACGTCAACGGATCTACCTGATCCGCAAGTCCATCGTTGATTTGCTATTGAACATGCTATCTGCATCGCTTCAGATCACGCCAACACCCGACGTGACGCCTGACACGGGTGAAGCCACGTCTCCTGGGCCCTAGTGCCTGTCTCCGGTTGTCCGGGGAAATCTAGGGCGCCCTACCGTTGGCGGTAGGGTGTTTTTGTGTCAAAGGCCTGACAGTAAACGTGAAATGACCGTAGTCGAAACGCAACAAACGCAATCGATAACACCCGATAACCAACTCTGGCAACAGCTCGTGTCTCAGGGCGAGACGCAGGGATACGTCACCTACGATGACATCCTGACGCTCATGCCCGCCCTGGAGCACAATGTCGAGCTGCTGGACGAGTTGCTCGACGCGTTGGGGTCCGCCGGCATCGAAGTCGTGCCGGCGCTGCCCATCGAGTCCGAGGCGGAAGAGGGCGAGCCGCAGCTCGCGGAGGAGGACGAGGAGCACGAAGCGGCCCTCGACCCGAGCGCGCTGTATGAAGACCTCATCAAAGACGAAGGCTACCAGCAGGCGCTCGATACCGACGACGTCGTCGGGCTGTACCTGAAGGAAGCCGGGCGCGTCCCCTTGCTGACCGCCGAGGAAGAAGTCGCGCTTGCGAAACGCATGGAGGCCGGCAAACTGGCCGCCGAGCAGATCCGCGAATATGGCGACAGCCTGCCCGCCGACGACATCGCTGAGCTTGAATGGCTGGTCGAGGATGGCGAAGCCGCCCAGGAATACCTGGTGCGCGCCAACTCGCGCCTGGTCATCAGCGTGGCGAAGAAATACATCGGGCGCGGCGTGCAGTTTCTCGATCTCATCCAGGAAGGCAACATCGGCCTGATCCGCGCCGCGCGCAAGTTCGAGTACCAGCGCGGCCACAAGTTCAGCACTTACGCGACGTGGTGGATCCGGCAGGCCGTCAGCCGCGCCGTGGCCGACCAGGGGCGGACGATTCGCGTGCCGGTGCACATGGGCGACCAGATCAACCGCCTGCGCCGCGTGTCCACCCAGCTCACCCAGGAACTGGGCCGCGAGCCGAACACCGACGAGCTGGCCGACGCGATGGAAACCACGCCGGACAAGATCACCAACCTGATCGAGATCTCGCGCAGGCCGATCAGCCTGGAAACGCCAATCGAGGAAGACGCCGACTCCGAGTTCGGGGACTTCATCGAGGACAAATCCAGCCCGGAGCCAGCCGAGGTCGTGACCAACAACCTGCTGCGCGAGCATCTGGCGCAGGTCCTGGCCCGCCTGCCCCAGCGAGAGGCGCATATTCTGCAATTGCGCTATGGTTTATTGGACGGAGAAACGCACACTCTGGAAGAGGTCGGTCAGCAGATCGGCGTGACGCGCGAGCGAGTCCGCCAACTCGAGGCCCAGGCGCTCAACCGGCTGCGCCATTCGTCCGCGCACCAACTGCTACAGGACTATCTGCTGGAAGTCTAGGAGGAACCGATGGCGAAGCGCATCCTCTGGCTCTGGCCGTTCGTGTTGATCATCGGCGGCGCGCTGCTGCTGCTGGGCAACTTCCTGCTGATCGATCTCGACGTGAGTTCGTACTGGCCCGTTGTGTTGGTCCTGCTGGGGATTCAACTGCTCACCCGCGGCGACATCGGCCTGGGCTGGTCGGACCATACCTTCGGCATCACGCGCGGCAGCGTGCAGTCGGCCTCGCTCGAGGTCGAGAGCGGCGAGCTCGACGTGCAGTTGCGCGCGCTGCGCAAGCCGGGCCGCCTCATCGCCGGGCAGTACACCGCGCGCTCGCGTCCGGCGCTCACCGTCCGCAACAACCACGCCACGCTCAAAATGCAGCGCGGCCACACCTGGTGGATGTCTCTCGCCGATTGGGATCTCGGCATCGCGCAGGACCTGCCCTGGGAACTGCTGGTGAGCGCCTTTCTGGGCCGCCTGGACGTGGACCTGCGCGGCCTGGACATCACCCGCGCGTATATCGCCTCGGGCCTGGGACACGTCAGCGTCGCCTGCCCGATCCGCACCGACGGGCCGATTGTTGCCCGCTCCACGCTGGGCGACGTCCGGATCTCGATCCCGGACCGGTCGCGGGCGATCATCACGGTGAAAACCGGCCCGTTCGGGCGCCTGCGCATCAACCCCAACCGCTTCCGCGAACTGGAGCCGGGCGTGTATACCAACCTGCCCGACGGCGATCCGGGCGATCAAATCGGCCTCGAGGTCACCGCCAGCACGGTTTTCGGCTCGGTCAGCATCACCTGAACGAAAAACGCCCCAGCTCAACGATGGGGCACTCTATCTTCGCCATGCCATAGCCTAGCGCGGGGTCAGCGGGATCACCTCCGCCGGGCGTTTGCGCAGCGCCCTGGGCACCACCGGCGGGCACTTCCACGCCTCTGCCGGCGTCTCCATCCGCGTCTCCCGGAACTTCGGCAGAATCCCGCACGCGAAACACTGGTTCCGGCAGTCGTCGCGCGTTTCGCCCTCCAGCGACATCAGGTAATCTTCCTTCAGGAAGGACTTCTTCACCGCGATGTCCAGGTGATCCCACGGGAACACTTCGTCGACCGAGCGGGGCCGGTGCGTGTAGAAATCCATCTCCAGCCCTTCGGCCTCGAACGCCTGCCGCCACGCGTCGTGATCGTGGTGCTCCTGCCACGCGTCGAACTTCGTGCCCAGCCGCCACGCGCGCTCGATGACGGCCCCCAGACGGCGGTCGCCCCGGCTCAAAAACGCTTCGAGCAGCGTCTCTTCGGGCCGGTTCCACCGCAGGTTGAGGCCGTGCCCGCGCAGGCCGCGCTTGAGCAGGCGTTGTTTCGCGGTGATCTGGTCGAGCGTGTCCAGCGGCACCCACTGGAACGGCGTGTGAGGCTTGGGGACGAACGTGCTCACGCCCACGTTGACAGTCGCTTTTTTGCCGTGAATCTTGCGCCCCTCGGCCAGCACTGCGCGCGCCAGGTCGACGATAGCCTGCACGTCGTCCAGCGTCTCGCTGGGGTGCCCGATCATGAAATACAGCTTGATCGTCACCCACCCGCGCGAGTACACCTCGCGCGCCGTGGCGAGAAGCTGGTCGTCCGACACCGTCTTGTTGATCCGGTTGCGCATGCTCTCGGTGGCCGCTTCGGGCGCGAAGGTGAACCCGCTGCGCCGCGTGTTCTGGAGCGCGTCCATCAGGTCGACGCTCACCGACTCGATGCGCAGGCTCGGCAGCCCAACGCTGATGTTCTGGCCGTCGAACGTCTTGCTGATGGCGTTCACCAGCTCTTTGACCGGTGTGTAATCCGACGACGAGAGGCTCAGCAGCCCCAACTCCTCGAAGCCCGTGTTGCGCACGATCTCTTCCGCCGCCGCGACGACTTCCTCGACCGGGCGCTCCCGCACCGGGCGCGTCACCATGCCCGCGTGGCAGAACCGGCAGCCGCGCGTGCAGCCGCGCATGATTTCAATCGGCGCCCGGTTGTGGATCGTGTCTACGTGCGGCACCAGGAACTGCGTGAACGGTTTGGGCAGGACGGGCACGATCCGCTTGCGAACGGTCCCGGGCACGCCCGGCGTGTTGGGGCTCACCCCCGCGACGGTGCCATCGGCGTAATAGGCCACATCGTAGAAACGCGGGACGTACACGCCGTCGATCTCGGCCAGGGCGCGCAGTTGGACATCGCGCGGCTGCCCGCGCAGGTCGCGCAGCGTCCGGCAGATGTCCATCATCACCTCTTCACCCTCGCCGATGGCAAACGCGTCGATGAAATCGGCCATCGGTTCCGGGTTGAAACAGGCGTGACCGCCCGCGATCACGACCGGGTAGGTCTCATCCCGGTCGGCAGCGCGCACCGGCATCCCGGCCAGATCGAGCATGTTGAGCACGTTGGTATACAACTGCTCGTAAGGCAGGCTGATCCCGATCAGGTCGAAATCGCGCAGGGGGCGCTTGCTCTCGAGGCCGTACAGCGGCAGCCCCTCGCGCCGCATCACGTCTTCCATGTCGGACCACGGGCTGAAGACGCGATCCGCGAACATGTCCGGCTGGTCGTTGATCAACCCGTACAGGATCATCCAGCCCAGGTTGGACATGCCAATATCATAAATGTCCGGAAAGGCCATGACCGCCCGGAACGAAACCGAGTCCCATTCCTTCGAAACGCTGTTATACTCGCCGCCGACGTATCGTCCCGGTTTCTGAACCGACAGCAGCACACGATCCAATACCTGCTGTATCTCAGTCATAATTACAACGCCCACCTCTCGAATTTTTGTAACGTTCGTCTAGATTATTGCATTCTGGCGCAGGGGTCAAGGGGTTCGGATGAATTGGGGCGGAACATAGTCGGCCAGCCACACATCTTCACTGCACAACGGGCTGCTTGACCTGGATAAGCATACCGCGTAATGGAGGCGGTGCCTACCTCTCTTTGACTGCCTGGTGAGCCTGAATCGCGCGCTCGCGGGCGAGTGCGTGATCCACGATCGGCACGGGATACCCGGCGGGCCGGTTCCCCGACTCCCACGGCGCGTGAATGTCCTTCGCCGGCACATCGCGCAGCTCCGGCACCCACGCCCGGATATAGTCGCCGCGTGGATCGTGCGTCCGCGACTGGGATACCGGGTTGAAGACGCGGAAATACGGCTGCGCGTCTGTCCCTGTACCCGCCGCCCACTGCCACCCGCCGTTGTTGGCCGCGGGGTCGCCGTCGATCAGCCACCGCATGAAATGCCGCTCGCCCGCCTGCCAGTGGATCAGCAGGTCCTTCGTCAGAAAGCTGGCGACGATCATCCGCGCCCGGTTCGGCATCCAGCCCACGGCGCGCAGTTGGCGCATGGCGGCGTCGACAATCGGGAAGCCGGTGCGTCCCTCCTGCCACGCCGCGAGTTCCTCGGGCGCGTCACGCCACGCCAGCGCGTCATACGCCGGTCGGAAATTGCCCCGCAGTACGTGCGGAAAGTGGTGCAGGATGTGAATGTAGAACTCGCGCCAGATCAGCTCGTCGATCCAGGTGGACACCGACACGCGCGCGGAGTCGTCCGGTGCGTCGTCGAGTGCGTCGTGCGCCGCCCAATAGACCTGGCGCGGCGAGAGCTGGCCCATGCGCAGATACGGCGAAAGGCACGACGGTCCCACCGGGGGATCGCCGGAGAACGGCTCGGCAATCAGGGCGTTGCGAGCCCTGCTGTACGCGTAAATCGGCCCGGACACGAACCGCGCGAGCCGCTCCCATGCAGCAGATTCGCTCGCCTCCGACACGTCGATCGTCGGCCCGAAGCCCAGCTCGCGGAGCGAGGGGACCGGCGGCACGTCCTGCCCGGCATCGACACGGTAGAAGGCCGGCCCCGGATCGCTGGGCGGGTCCGCTGCCGGCGGCGGGGGCAGCGCGCGCCAGCAGTTTTTGAACGGGGTGAAGACCGTATACGGCGCGCCGTCGTTTTTCAGGACGGTCCCCGGTGCGCGCAGCACGGCATCGTCGAAGCGATGCAGCGGCACGTCGAGCGCCGCCGCCACGGCTGCATCGCGCCGCCGGGCATACGGCGAATAGTCGGCGTTGCAGGTCACGCCTTCCGCTCCGAAGGCGCGCACCACGCCGGGCAGCACGTCCTCCGGGCGCCCGTGCCGGATCAACAGCCGGCCCCCGCGCCCGCGCAGCGATCTGTCGAGCGCTCCCAGCGCCTTGAGCAGAAACGCGACACGGAGCGCGCCGCTGTTCGGGCTGGTGAGGATGGCCGGATCGAAGACGAACAGCGGGACGACCTGCCGCGCATGGTCCGCCGCAAACCGCAGCGCGGCGTTGTCCGCCAGCCGCAGATCGCGCCGGAACCAATGGATCAAGACGGGCGAGGACATCAGCGCACCTCCCTGGGGCGCGGCACGATCAGGCGGCGTTCCGCGGGCCGGGGCAGCGCGCGCAGAACGTCATCGACCACGCGCATCGCCCCTACGGTCACGCCCGCGGTAGACTGACCGGGAAAGATCGAGTCCCCCACCAGGCGCACGTTCGGCAGGCCGGTCCGCGGGCCACGCACCCGGAACAGCGACGTCTGCGGGAATCCGCCGACCATTCCCAGGTGGCGGTGAGTCCAGTTCGCGTAAGTGACCGGCGTCCCCGGCATCACCAGGGTCAGCCCGCTCCGAAAACCGGGAATAACGCCCTCGATCGCGTCGAGCAGCCGCTCTGTGTACTGCTCCTTGCGCGCCGCGTACCCGTCCGGATCGGCCTCGATTAGGTCCCACCAGGGCCGGACTGCCGTGTGAGTCGTGACCGTCACGGCGCGCCGCCCTTCCGGCGCGCGGCTGGCGTCCCATGCCGGCGAGAACGACACGAACACGCTCCGCCCTTCCCCCAGCGGTCCATCCATCCCGGTGATGATCTGGTGATGATCGGGCAGACTGGCCGGGAGCTGAGCCACGTCGACGCCCAGGTAGAGCACGAACGCGCCCCACCCCGGCGCGCGCCGCCGGACCTCGCGCCGGAGCCGGGCCGGGCTGTCGTCGCCGAGCAGGCCATCGAGCGACCACGGCGTGAGGTTCGCAATCACGAAGTCGCCGTCGAGAGTCTCGCCCACCCGCCGGCCATGCCGCGTGTGCACCCGGGTAGCTTTCCCGCCTTCAACCTCGATCCCGGTGACGGTGTGTTTATAGCGCACTTCGCCGCCAAACCCGCGAATCGTCTCGGCCAGTGTCTGGGCGAGTCCTCCGATGCCCCCCGCCACGTCCATCACACCCTGGCGCGGGAGATCGAGAGCCGTGGCGCTGTACAGCGCGTTGGCCGCCTCGGAGGTCGTCTGTGCGGAGATGAGCAGCAGACTATCGACGAAGCGCACAAAAGCCGGATCGCCTGCCAAATCGTGCCGCGCCAGCCACTGGCGTACGGTCGAAAATGCCAGCCGTGCCAGCGACACGCCGCCGGGGAGTTGCCCCAGACCAGTTCGCGCGAGGCGCAGTGCCTCGGCCACGTTCCCAGGCGGCCACGGCAGCGCGCGTGCTGCCATTTTCCACGCGACGTCAGCCGCACGCGCCTGTTCCTCCCAGAACGGCGCGGAGTCCGGGAACTGGGCCAACATGGCCGATCGATCGCGGCTCAGGACGATTTCCCGGCCCGGCAGGTGAACGACCCACGCCGGATCGGCTGGCCGCACCGGCCAGTCGATGCCCAGCCGCTCCCCGACGATGGCGTGCGGCCCGCCCGGCTGGAAGCCACCGGCCAGCGTCGCCCCGGCTTCGAAACGGTATCCCTGGTGATAGTACGTTCCCGCGCAGCCGCCGGGATACGTGCTCGATTCCAGCACGGTGACGCGCACACCCGCCTGGGCCAGCAGCGCGGCGCTGGTCAGCCCGCCGATTCCCGCGCCAATGATCACAATGTGAGGCTCGCCGTTCATACCAGCGCCCGCCTCGTCCGCCAATGCCGGTAGGCGAACAACAGGCGCAGCGGCAGCCCGTCGAACAGCAGCCGGGTGAAGATTCCCATCGCGCCGGAACGGTGCTCGAAGGTAATCCGGTCGACCAGGCGCGTGCCCTGGGGCACCGGCTCGAAGATGTGCTCGTGAAACCAGGCGGCCATCGGCCCCTGAATCATCCGGTCCGCGAAGGACGTTGCGATCGGGCCAGGCTCGTGGCGGGCCAGCCAGCGCACGGGCAGCGGCCCTACCCACAGGTTGAACTCGATCTCCCCCTCGGTCAGCGAGGTCCGCGCGTCGCGCAGTTGCTGGATGAACGTCGGCGGCATGGACAGCCGTTTCAGCGTGTCCGGGCTGGCGTGAAACGCCATCACCCGCTCGGCTGGCACAGGAATGATCGAACGGTATGTGAAGGTCTTGGGCTGCGTCACGGAGCGCCTTTCTGATTTTCGTCTGCCTTGCAAAGGCGTGGTTGGTTGGACAGATCGTAGCAAACATGCTGATTCGAGGCGCTAAGAATCGCGTGAGAGAAAAGGCCGGATTTGCCGTTGACACGCGAGGAAATTACGCTACAATAAGCGTCGTTCTGCCAGCGCAGAACGATGCCGAGGTAGCTCAGTTGGTAGAGCATTTGACTGAAAATCAAAGGGTCCCCAGTTCAAGTCTGGGCCTCGGCACTCTTTTTCGACCCGTTTTCGCTCGACTTGACCCACTTGGGGCCCTCACACACCGTAAAATTGCGTTCTCCTGTAAGGCTCGTATTAAGTTGGTAAGGTGCCGCCCAGAGAATCTTCTCTGGGCTTTTTCTTTGCAGACAGCCCAAACCTAGAGTTGGGCGTTTGCATCCTACCCAATCAGCGCAAACAAGCCAGGGAGTCTTTAGTCTTCACAAGTAGGCCTGCTAGCAAGGTCCCTTCACTGCGCCGCGGGCCACGCCGCCCCCGCCCGCAGACAGCCAGCAGGGTGGCGAGACCACCGCGAGTACACCCCATGATGACGCGCTCCTGGATACCGCGTGCGAGGTCATCGCCATTAGCCACGCGAAGTTCTACCAGCGCTACGCCGACTGGCTGCCGCCGCTGGCCAGCGCCTTCATCCCTCGTCGATAACGCTATAACACGAACTAACAGTGAAAATGCCTCATTCAGCCCCTGATCCCTGGACCGGCATCACAGTCTCCCTCTACCGGCACGACCAGACTCCAGCACGGCCCCATGTGGCGTCGATCCCTCGTTCTAGGCTGTGCCGGCGTATTACGTCTATTTGCACAAAATCGGCCCCCAATGTGAGAAGTCCTGATACAATGGCTGTAATGTTCCTCTAGTAGGAAAGGATGCTCGTCATGTCACGTGTGGTCAGACTCGCGCTTGTCATTGGGATGGTCCTGGTGCTGCTGACGGCCAACCTTGCGGTCGGCAATGCTCAGGATGGTGTTCTGGACGACACCCCCCGCCTCGGTGTCATGTCCGCATTTGGCGCTGAACTCACGCTGCTGTTATCCGAAACCGATGTCGAAGAGACTTACAGCATCAACGGCGTGGAGTTCACCACGGGCACGCTCGCCGGCAACGACGTCGTGCTGCTCCTTAGTGGCGTGAGCATGGTCAACGCGGCCATGAACACGCAGCTTCTGTTCGATCACTTCAACGTCACACACCTGGTGTACAGCGGCATCGCGGGCGGCGTCAACCCCGAGCTCAACATCGGCGATGTGGCGATCCCGGCCCAATGGGGCCAGTATCTCGAAAGCCGCTTCGCTCGACAGGCCGAGGACGGCACGTTCTTGATGCCGGAATACGAAAGCCAGCCCTATCCCAACTATGGCATGATGTTCCCGCAGACGGTGAACGTGCGCACGGAGAATGCGCCGGAAGGCGAAGAGATGTTCTGGTTCCCGGTCGACAGCGCGATGCTGGAAGTGGCCGAACTCGTCGCGAGCGAGTTGGATCTGGCGCAGTGCACACCCGAGAACGTGTGCCTTGAACACGAACCCAAAATCGTGGTGGGTGGTAACGGCGTGTCCGGTCAGGCGTTCGTCGACAACGCCGAGTTCCGCGCCTACGCGTTCGAAACCTTTGAGACAAATGTGCTCGATATGGAAAGCGCCGCCTCAGCCGCCGTCGCCTACGCCAATGGCGTGCCATTCATCGCGTTCCGCAGCCTGTCGGACCTGGCAGGCGGTGGTCCGGGCGAAAATGAGATTGGCACGTTCTTCCAGTTCGCCGCCGACAACTCGGCCTCCGTCGTGATGCTGTTCCTGGAAGCCTGGGCAGCACAGTAGGGCTGATCTGCAACTGAACGGCTGCGATCCTGCACGATCACATCACCGGGGTACCCTGCACGGCGTACCCCGGTCGATTCACGCCAGGCGCTTCATGCTCGCTCAGCCTTTGGAACCTTGAGCCTTACCGTGGCGGGGCGCTGCGCCCCCTACTCGTACTGCAGCGCGCGGATGATGTCCAGCTTGGCCGCGCTGCGGGCAGGCAGTATCCCGGCGGACAGCGCGAGCAGCACGCCGATAACCAGCGCCGCCACGATGCCCGCCGCCGGGAAGGTGTACGGCAGTTCCCAGCCGATCATACTGAACGCAGTGATGACGCCATAGCTGATCGCCACACCGCTCAACACGCCCATCGCCGCGCCGAAGATGCCCAGCAGCAGCGCCTCACCCGTCACCATCCGGCGCACCTGCGACCGGCTGCCGCCCACCGCGCGCACCATGCCAATCTCGCGCGTGCGTTCCAGCACGTTGATCGTCAGCGTGTTCAGCAGGCCCAGCCCGGCGGGGATCAAGATCAGGGCAGCCACGAAGTAGAACAGTCGTGTGGCGCCCATCGAGGTCTCGATCAGGTCGTCGCCGTACTCGCTCGACAGGTGAGCCGTGAACTGCGGGTAGCCGGCCAGAGCAGCCTGAACGTCCGCCAGCGCCGCCGTTTTGTCCGCCCCCGGCACCAGGTTGATCATCAGCATCACGTCTTCCGACGTGTGGAAGTCCGCCGCTAGGTTCGCCTGCGAAATGACCGCGCTTGACGTCTTGAACGTCAGGACGTCATGCGCCACCGCTACCACGTGGTACGTCTGCGGCCCTTCGGCAGTCTCCATCACGAAGTCGTCGCCAACGTCAAGACCCAGCATTTTCTGCGCCAGGGCTGTGACGATCGCGTTGCGCCCGGTCCTCAGCGCGGCATAGGCTTCGTCTGCGTCGCCCTCGATGAACTGAATGGACGACACCTGGGCATACACCGCCGGATCGATGCCCAATACGGCCAGCGGCGATCCGTCTGTCGAGGTCGACGCAGGCCGCAAGGTGGCGACGGTCTCCACCTCCGGCAGAGCCCTGATCTGCTCGGCGAGTCCCTCACCGGCGCCCAGGACGTTGTTGTAGACGGCGACGCTCTGCGGCACCACCAGCACATCACTGGCGAACGTCTCTCGGGTCAGATCACTGGCCAGGCCCATCATGGAGTTCACCAGCGCCGCCATCATGACGACGGTCGCCACGCCGATCATGAGCGTGCTGGCCGTGATCGCGGCACGTCCCGGCTGGCGAGCCACGTTGCCGCGCGACAGGTCGCCCTCGCGCGCGAACCACAGGGTCACCAGCGGCCCGAACAAGCGCGCCGCCGGAAGCACCAACCCCGGCGCAGCGATCACCATCCCAACCAGGAACAGCAGCGCGCCGGCGATTGCCCCACTGCTGCCGCTCACCAGCAGGGCGATTGCCACCACCACGCACACGCCGCCGGCGATCACGCTCCAGCGCGCGGCATGGCGCATCCCGGCCAGGGGCACCGGGCGCAGGGCTTCCAGCGGCGACATCTTGCCCGCGCTGCGGGCCGGCCAGTAGCTCGCCGCCAGCACCACCGCCGGGCCCAGGATCATCGGGATAGCGAATGCGCTCAGACTGTAGTGCATTTCAAGATCGATCGCGATGAACTCGTGCATGATCGGCTCCATGGCCGCGAGCATGCCAACCGCCAGCCCGTAGCCCAGCAGCAGGCCAATCAGCGTGCCGCCCACGCCCTGGATCGCGCCTTCGATCAAAATCGTCTGCGTGATCTGGCGCCGGGTCGCGCCGATGGCGCGCAGCATGCCCAGGTCGCGGCGGCGCTCGATCACCACTGTGCGGAACGTGTTGAAGATGAGAAACGCGCCCAAAAACAGGGCCAGCGCGCCAAACAGGTTGAACATGGCGAACGCCACGTCCATCGCGGGCAGTGCGGTCAGCGTCGCGTTGTCCGCCGGTGTGAAGTTATCACCCAGCCCGCGCTCGATGGCCGCGGCCACGTCGTCGCGATCGGCGCCCGGTTTCAGCAGCACTTCCACCGCGTTGATGAGGCCCGGCTGGTCGAGCGCGGCCTGCGCGTCGGGCAGCGTCAGGATGAACTGAGGCACCGCTAACACACTGTCCGAGGTGAAGAGGCCCACGACAGTGAACGTTTGCAGACCGCTCGCCGTCACCAGCGAGAAGTCAGTACCCAACTGCAGCCGCGGCGCGAGAGCTGCGGCGCTGGTCGAAATGACGGCGCTGCCGCGTTCGCCCGGCTCCAGGAACCGGCCCTCGTGCATGACGAGTCGACTTACGTCATTCACCGTCGCGGGATCGACGCCCACCAGCTCGATCTCCTTCAGATCGCCCAGGACGTCACCTTCATCCCGTTCCGGCAAGGTGAACTGGCGGAACAGGATGCCCGTCGCGGCCTGCACACCGTCCGTGGCCTGGATGCGCTCCAACACCGGTCCGGGGTCGAACGATCCACCGGCCACGTTCGTGACGGTCAGATCGGCGCCGGTCACGCTTGCCATCGACTGGTTGAAGGCATCTATGATGCCCGGCAGCACGAGGTTCATGGCGAAGATCAGCGCCACGCCGAAGACAATCGCCAGGGTCGTCAGTACGGTGCGCAGCTTGCGCCCGCTCAGGTAACGCAGCGCCATCAAGGTCATCTGCCAGGTCTTGGTGCCGAAGCTGTTCGTTTTTGCGGTCATGGTGTACGTCCTAGCCAAGCGCCATAATGTTCAACTGCTCGCGGATCTGCTCGGCGCTGCCCTGCCCTTTGAGCCGGTTGTCATCCACGATCTTGCCATCTTTGAGGAACACGATCCGGTCGGCATACGCGGCCACGCGCGGATCGTGCGTGACCAGGATCAGGGTCTGACCCCATGCATCGACCGTCTGGCGCAGAACCTGGACCATCTCGTCACTCGACCGCGAATCGAGGTTGCCGGTCGGCTCGTCGGCCAGCACGACGGCAGGCTGAGCGACCAGGGCGCGCGCCAGGGCCACGCGCTGCTGCTCTCCACCCGAGAGTTCCGAAGGCCGGTGCGCGCCGCGATCGGCCAGCCCCACGCGGGCCAGGGCGTCGTCGGCCCGCTTCAGCGCGTCCACCCGCCGCACGCCATCGAGGATCAGCGGCATGGCGACGTTCTCCCGCGCCGACAGCACGGGGACCAGGTTGAAGAATTGGAACACGAACCCCAGCGACGTGCGGCGCAGGCGCGACAGCGCATCATCATCCAACGCCGAGATGTCGGATTCCCGCAGCCGCACGCTGCCGCTCGTCGGTCGGTCCAAACCGCCCAGGAGGTACAACAGGGTGCTCTTGCCGGACCCACTGGGCCCCATGATGGCGAGGAACTCGCCCTCGTCCACAGCCAGGTTGACCTCGTTGAGCGCATAGATCGGCTGGCTGGCAACCCCATAGACTTTGGTGAGTGCTTCTGTGCGTACGATTGACATTGTTCTTTTCCTTCTGGACGTAACTGGTGATCACTCTTCAACTGGCTTGAGTTCTTGCGCCTGGCGCGGTTTCGTTCGTTGGCGACGGGGTCTTCCTCGCCGTTTCGGCTGGGGCTTGGGCGGCGTGTAGTGCTTCAGATCGGGCAGACGCGCCTCGCACATTTCGATCCAGCGCAGATCGGCCTCGAGGTGCATGATCGCGCTCTCCAGCAGCAGAATCCAGGGAAGCTGGGTGCGCGGGTCCGCCTGGCGGCTCAGTTCGGTCACCTCGTGCAACTGCTGGAAAAGCTCGCGGCGCTGCGTCCTCAGCACGAGTTCCGGACTAACCGGGCCTCCGACCAGGCTGAGGACGAATTTGATGTAGAAGGCATCCCCCAACCGGTACTGGCGAACTTCGGGGCTCAAGTACCAGCCTTCCAGCTCCCGCCGCCCCTCCTCGGTGATGTGATAGACCTTCCGATCCGGAGCATCGTCAGTCTCTTCGATTTCGTAGTCGACCAGATTCGCGTCTCTCAGCCGGGTCAGCGTGCTGGCGATTTGCCCCGGTTTGACATCCCATTCGGCACTGACAACGAGATTGAGTTGTTTCCCAAGCTCGTAGCCGTGCATGGGCTGCTGATAGAGCAAAGCGAGAAGCGTGTGTTTGACTGACATGAACCTATACACCGCAATTCTAATTTGCGAAAAAACTATACACTCGGTGTATAACTTTGTCAAGAGCCTGCCGGCTGCTGCCGGAGCCCCCCCGCACCTTGTCACGCGAGCACGGTGGCACCCGCCTCGACATTGGCAGAGCGTCGTGGCCAGCACGCGGGATACGGCGCGAAAGGAGCGCGATCGTGACAGAACACGCCCGGCGGAAAAGGCCACCGGGCGTGTCAATTTTTGGGTTGGAGAGCCAGCTCGCCAGGATGCGCCCCGGCTTTAGTGCAGGTACCGGCGAGCCTGGGCCATTGCGCGGTCCGGGGACGAGACGATGTCGAATTTCACGGCGCCGAAGGCTTCGTGCGACATGCCCTCGATGGCCTTCTGCACAATCTCGTCGCTGGTAATGACGATGATCTTTTGCAGCCGGGGATGCTGGTTAATCTCCGGCGGAACCGCCTTGTTCGCCAGGTATACGATGTCCTCCCACTCCAATTGGACACTCCGCAGATCGGCCACAATGACCATCTGCTGTCTCGAAGCATTCAATATTCTCATAATGTCCCGCGTAATGGCCGCATTGTCGACAGCAGCGTCGAAATCCTCTCCCCACACTTCCCAGATGATGGGTGCATCGGGGAGTACTTCCAGGGTGTAACTCATCGTAACCTCTCCTCTAGGAATGCCGTTTAATAAATATTACATGGAGATTTCGTTGAGTTTCGTGAAAAAAGAATGAATTCCGAATGCCGCGGGCCGCGCGCAGGTACGAAAAAGGCGCGGGATGGTCACCACCACCGCGCCCTGGCAGCCGGCCTGATCGGTCGGGTCAGCCGGCGTGCTGCTCGATCAGCGCTACCACGTCCGGAAAATCGATCCCCAGTTCGCGGATCTTCTCCAGCGTCGGAACGCCATTCGCGTCCCAGCCGCGCCGCTGGTAGACCGCGTCCATCAGTTGCTCGTACTGGTCCTCGCGATACGCGCGCAGCCGGGCGACCTTCTCCTCGGTGCTCAGCCCGTCCGGCTCCACGCCGACCAGCTCGCGCAGTTGTTTATCGTACCGTTCGGCGCGGGATTCGTACTCCCGCACCGTCACCGGGCCCATCGCGCGATACGGTGGATAATCGTGCTCGCGCGTCCCAAACCCGAGCCGCAGCGCCAGCAGTCGCTCGAAGTTGTACACCCGCTCCGACTGCCCGATCAGGTCTTCGGGGCGGGTTGGCTTGCCCGTCAGCCCTTCGTACAGCCAGGTGTAATTCTCGACGTGTTCCGGCACCTTGTTCGGCTCGTCGGTTTCTTTGTTGTTGGCCGGCGTGATGTCGTTCCACGGCAGCTTGCACAGCCCATGCAGGCTGAACCACGTGCGCCACAGCGGGAAATAGTGCAGCGCCTCGGCTTTTGCCTCGAAGGTGGGCAGTTCCTTCTTGACCATGTCCATGAAAATCAGCCACGCTTCGTCGTGCTGGGCGCCCTTCACCGCCATCCCATAGCCGCCCTGCTGAGCAAGCGACTCCTTGGTCATGTATTCGGAGATTTCCATCCCCTTGACTTCCATGCCGATATCCTGCACGAAGGCGGGATCGGCGCCGTATTGCTCGACGAACAACTGCTTCATGTAGCGCACGCCCTGCCCGACGATCAGGCCGAAGCCCTCGCCGCGCGCCAACTGATGCAGCAGCTCCAGCGCGGCCCGCGCGTTGCCCCAGGTGAGCTTCAGCCCGCCGGTGATCTCGTCGTCGAGGATGCCTGCCTCGTAACACTCCATCGCAAACGCGACGGAGTTGGCAAACGAGATCGTGTCGATGCCATACGTGTCGCAGTAGAAATTCATCTCGATGATCGCCAGCGGATCGAACACGCCGATGTTGGAGCCTTCCCCGGCGATGGTCTCGTATTCCGGCCCATCGACCAGGACCGTCTCGCCCTTGTATGGGCCGGTTTGCAGGTGGAAATGGTCCACGCCATGCGCGCAGGAGAGCGTGCAGCCGTACCAACAGCCATCGGGCACGCCCTGGGTGTACAGGCTGCGCCAAACAGCGGTGTCCAGCTTGTTGGCTTCAGGATGCGATCCATAGCGGTAATTCTGGACCGGCAGCAGGTCGAATTCGTTCATGATCGGCGGCAGGTGCCCGGTGCCCACACTGCGCATATCGTTCTGCTTGCTGTCCAGGTCCGCGATCTCTTTGTTGATGCGGCGCCCCGCCTTGCGGATCAGGTCCATGTTGGCCGGGTTGTTGCTGTCGCCGGTCATCTGGCTGTAGCGCACCACAACAGCCTTGATCCGCTTGTGACGGAAGACCCGGCCCGACCCGCCGCGCCCCGCCTGCTTGATGCGCGCTTCTTTGCGGCGCACGTCGTACCAGCTGAAGTTCAGGCCGGCATAGCGCGAATGCTCCGCGCCCTGTCCCGCCGACACCACCGACACGCTCCGGCGGTCGCGCTCGTTTTCGGCGTACATCTCGGTCAGGTAGCGCCCGATCAGGTGCGTGTCGAGCGGCTCCAGCGGCGCCTCTTCGACCGTGACCCGCCCCTTGTCGCCGTCGATGACGATGATCACATCGCGCTCGGCAATCCCCTGGATCTCCAACGCATCCCAGCCGGAGAATTTGAGGTACGGGCCGAAATAGCCGCCCGCGTTGCTGTCAATCACCGAGCCGGTCAGCGGGGACACGGTCACCACTGTCGATTTGCCGGAGCCGGGATACGCGGTGATTCCGCCAATCGGCCCGCCCGCGATCACGATCTCGTTTTCCGGGGCATCCCAGGTGGTTTCGCCGGTTACGGCGTTCCACAACAGCCACAAGCAAAAGCCGCGCCCGCCGGTGAACACGTCCTTCATCTGCTGCGAGACGGGCTTGCTGCGAACCGTATTCGTCGAGAGGTCGATGTAGAGTGTACGATTGGCGTACCCGCGCTCGACCGGGTGGGTATCATACGTGAACTCGGCCAGCAGGGTGCGCGCTTGCTTCATTGCTTCAGGCGTGAGTGTGGTCATGGATTCATTTTCTCCCAAAGTATCCTGGCAAAAAGTGTTTTCACCCCCATAATACCCGATGTCGGGTGCCCTGTCAGGTTTGCGATAACGAAAGTCAGCCCAAAAGGTATCATTTTGCACGATGCACCATGCGCCCAAAACACACATGATCACACCCGGAGGATGCAGCGATGACACGCCCGAAACTCTATTTCGTCACGTCGAATGAAGAGAAACTCCGCGAGATTCGCGGTGCGTTGAGCGCGTGCCCGGTGCAGGTCGAACGCGTCGCGCTCGACCTGCCGGAAATCCAGGCGCTCGATCCCGCCGTCGTGGGGGCCTACAAGGCGCGCAAGGCGTATGACGCGCTCGCCAGCGAGGGACGCGCGGGACTGGCGCTGGTGGAGGACACCGGGCTGGCGATCGACGTCTGGAACGGCTATCCCGGCGCGCTGATCAAGTGGGTGTTGGGCGCCGTGGGCGAGGCCGGCTTGTGCCGCCAGCTCGACGCCTGGGACGACCGGAGCGCCACGGCGACCGTCGTCCTGTGCCTGTTCGACGGGCGCGCGCTGCACACCTTCACCGGCCAGGCCAGCGGCACCATCACCGCTCGCCCGCGCGGCCAGTTCGGCTTCGGCTGGGACAGCATCTTCCAGCCGGACGGCGCGGCGCAGACCTACGGCGAAATGCCGCGCGAGGCCAAGATGCAGATCTCGATGCGCGCCCGCGCGCTGCACGCGCTTCAGGATTACCTCATGGCATCCGGCGATTAAGGCTCGTCGAGCGGCGGCTGGCGGCGCCCGCGGTAGGGGACGTGAATCAGGTTGGCGGCTTTGCGCTTGGTCTCTTCCGGGCGGCGATCGTAGCGCGCCGTCGTGGTCACGTTCGCGTGGCCGAGGATTTTCTGCACCGTCACGATGTCCGCTCCCGCGTCGAGCAGATCGCCGGCCAGGGTGCGCCTCAGGTCGTGGGGCGAAAAGTGCTCGACGCCCGCCTCGATTGCCCGCTTCTCGAGGATGTTGTAGATCGCCTGCGTGCTCATCCGGCGGCGCGCCATCCGGCCCGCCTTGTTGATCGGCCAGAACAGCGGTCCCGGCTCCGGCCCGCGCACTGCCAGCCAGTCCGCCAGCGCCCGCAGCGCGCCGTCCTGGGGAATGTGCGCCAGATATTCCCGGCGGCCCTTCGCCTCGCGCACGCGGAGCGTCCGGGCGGCGGCGTCGAAATCGTCCAGCGCCAGCGTCACCACCGACGCGCGCCGTATCCCGGTCGCGTACATCAGCGCGATGATCGCCGCGTCGCGCGCGCCTGCCGGGGACGGGTCACGCTCGCAGGCATCCATCAGCGCGGCGATCTCGCCCGCGCCCAGGTCGCGCCCTGCCGGCAGCGCCGTCCCTTTGACGTTGGCGACGTCCCGCGCCCGGTGATAATCCTCTGCCGCCATCAACCCCAGCTTCCAGGCATGGTGCAGCACCTGGCGCAGCGCCGACAGCATCTTGTTGGCCGTCGCCGGGCGGTAGACCGCGGCCAGTTGGGCGCGCACCGCCGCCGCGTGCTGGTAGCGGATCGCGCTCCAATCCAGCACCAGCGCGTCCAGCTCGCCCCCGCTCAACAACCCGGCAATCGCGTCCAGCGACTGCTGCACCGTCCGGCGCGAGCCGGGGGACAGGCTCGCCAGGTAAACCGCCACGGGGTGCCGGTCCAGCGGCGGGATCACCTCCAGGGCCAGATCGCTGGCCGGTGAAGGCACAAGCTCGCTCATGCGCACCTCTCGCCTCGCTGCGGATACGTCACGCCCCGCATTCTAACACAGGTTCGCGCCCGCGCGCAGGCGGGGCCACATCGCGCACCTCATCCCCCTTCGAGACGCGTTTAGCCTAAGCGCCCGCCATCCTGTACAATAGAAGCGCATTCCGGCTGTTTCATGTGTTAGCCACCGAGGCAAAAGTGTCTGACTCTCCGGTCTTCAAGCTCGAACGGCTGTACGTGGGCACCCTGGTCGACCACCGGCAGCGCAGCAGCGCCACGCCGGGAGTCATCGCGCGGACGCCCGGCGTCACCCCCGCCCAGGCGATGGAGTGTGTGCGCGTGGCCCGGCTGGCGTCGCCCCCGGCGGCGGACCTGTCCGAAACGATGCCGGGCGCGGTCGGCCTGTTCCGGGGCGAGACGGTCGATTTCATCCTGGCGAAAGCGCAGCCGAACGACGCCGGGCTGGCCCAGGTGCTGTACATCCTGCTGCCGGCGGAACCGCTGCGCGCGCTGGGCGGGAACGTGCTCGCGCTGCGCCCGCTGGGCATGACGAACATGCCCTCGTTCAGCGCCGTCAAGGAAAACCTGCTGCCGTTCGAGCTGCGCGACGTCGCGCCCCTGAGCGCCGACGCGCAGGCCGAGGCGCTGTACAGCCTCATTCTGACCTGCCGCGATTCGTTCCCGACCGTCGAGGGCCTGCTGGCCGGGCTCGTGCAGGGCAAGCCGCTGGCGATCGTCAACGGACCGCCGTCGCTCGAAGCGCGGCTGCAGTTCATCCAGGGACTGCTCAGCCTGCTGCCGGTTCCGGCGCGCGTCGGGATCACCTTCGCGACTCACGCCTTGCACCCGGCCACGACCCAGGCGCAGATCAAATTCATCGCCCGCCCGGACTCCGCGCCGGAACACCTGGTTTTCGATTGGAACGCCGGGAAACTCCTCGGCGACGCGCCCGCCGATTCGTACAGCCACTACATGGTCGCCCAGCTCCGGCTCGACCCGTCGCTGGTCGTCGAGCAGACACAGGAGCTGTCGCGCACCACGGTCTGGCGGGCCATGCACAAGGAGAATCTCGGGCGCGCGCTGGCCTGGGTATCGCGCCGCGCCGCCATCGACCAGACGGTCCGTGACGGCCAGCCCGCCGACCGCGCGACCGTGGCGTCGATCCTGCGCGAAGACCCCACGCTGTCCGACGATCTGCGGCTGGTCTACGCGCGCCACCTGCTGGCGTTTGCCCTGGCGCTCAACGATACCGATTCTGCCGACGTGATCCCCGCCGTGGCCGTGACCAACCCGGCCATCGCCAGCGCCATCACCGACCAGATCAGCGCCGCGATCCGGGCCGGGCAGGCTGCCACCGCGTACGCCCTGCTTGATCGCTGGCTGCGCCGCAGTCCGGAGGCTGCCGCGCTGCGCTGGCATTCCATCCTGCACGCGGCGGCGGCGGCACGGATGGCCGAACTCCTGAAGCAGGACGATTTGACCCCGGCCATCCAGTTCCTCAAAGAAGCCCAGGCGGCCCCGGCAGCGCTGCGCCTGCGCGAGGCCATTCCCGACCTGCTGCGACTGGTCCAGCGCCCGGCGCGAACCCATGCCGCGCTGGCGGAGGCCGTCTTCCTGACCGCGGTAGACGTGCTGCCCGCAGGCGATCTGTACCGCCTGCTCGGCGATAGCGAACTGGTCCGGCAGCTTCCCCCGCCCCTACAGACGGCCCTGTCCTATTTGCAGCCGGCGCCCCGGCATGGCGCGCCGCCTCACGTGCTCGACCAAGGGGCGCGCGCGTTCGGCGAGGGGCACCGCATGTTGATCCTGACGCGGCTCGCCGAGTGGGCGATGTTCTTGCAGCGCCCCGAGCTGGTGGACCTGAACGCCCTCCAGGCCCTGCTGGTCATGGCTCAGTCGCCCCAGGCCGCGCAGTTCCACAACCTGATCCAGCACATCATCCAGGAATTCAGCCAGGTCTCGGCCATCCAGGTGCTCGAGGCGCCCGGCCCGCGCATCCTGGTGCAGCTTCTGCTCGAAACGCAGCAGTATGAGGACGCCGTCGCCCTGCTGGAATTCTACCAGTACAGCGCCTTCGGCCCCGAACGGCTGCTCGATTTCGCCCGGCTGGTGGAGGAACTTTTCCGGCTGACCGCGCTGCCGCCCGAAGAGATAACGAAAGCGCTGGAACACCTGGAAGGCAGCCAGATCCGCCCGGAGCCGCGCGCCATGATCTACTGCGGCGCGCTGCAAAACCGCCAGTGGGCCGCCGATCAGGAATACGCCGCCCAGCGCCTGACCAGTATGATCTTCAACGACACCAACCTGATCAGCGTCGTCGGCCAGGAGAACGCGCTCAACCTGCTGCAGTTCCACGCCCGCCCGCACAACGCGCTGGACGCGCTGCGCGTCGGTGCCGCCCTGGTCGAGCACACGCTCGCGATGGGCACGGAAGGCACCACCCTGATCACACGGATGTGGCCCCTCATCACCTGGGACGAGGAAGTCACCGAAGTATCGCTGGAACTGCTGCGGCGCTATATTCGCGGCGTGCCGATCCAGCACGCGCCCATGGTCATCCAGTTTCTGGAGAGCGAGATCGGCTCGTCCATCGCGGAAGCCCTGCGCGCGGCCTACCTGATGCGCCTGGCGCTGGAAAAGGCCGACCTGGTCGAGTTCGCCGAGCGCGTTCACGTGGCGGCGGGACTGTTCATCGACATGGCGACCGCTTATCACACGTCCAAAGAATCGCCGCCCAACCACCGCCTCCGCCGCGAGCTGGACACCCTGACGGGCGGGCTGACCGATCCGGAACGGAGTCGCCTCGCGTCGAACGCCCTGGCGATCCTGCACCAGGTGTACGAGCTGGGCCACCGGGACGCAATGCGCAAGCGCAGCCGCGCGCAGATCGCCGCGCAGTTGCTGGAACACGCGATCCCGCCCGAAAACGGCGTCGATCTCCTGCGCTTCATCGGGGGCGCGATGGGCGATCACCAGCGCCTGCCGCTGAGCCTGGAGCGCGAAGCGATGGCGCACCTGTTCGGGAGCCGGTCGGCGGCGATCTTCCTGCGCGAGACGGACGCGATCACGCGCCTGTTGGGGGGGCTGCAGCGCGCTTTCGAGGACGAATTCGCCTGCTGCACGACCGCGGAAATGCTGGCTGCCGAGTTGGACAGCCTTTGGAACACGCTGTCGCTGTACAACCAGCGGCGCATCCGCGACCAGTTCGCCATGGACTGCCAGCATCTGGCGGAAGTGATCGGCATCATGACCGAGCGCGCCAACAACCGCGTGCTGTCGAACGGCAGCGTGGGCCGCCAGCTCGAAATCGGGCTGCGACAGCCGGCCAGCGCGCTCGAAGCCCTGCGCTGGATTCACGGCTATTTCGCGCGTAAGCACGTGCGCACCCATCCCTAGCCCCTAAAGGAGTCGCTGATGTTCCGCCGGTGGCTGACGATCTGCCTGTGCGCGGGCCTGGCGCTGCTAGCCTGCTCGCCCCAAGACAGCCCCAATACGCCCGCGCCGACACAGGTCAGCTCACCCGCCCATCCCACCCCGGAAACCCCGGCGCTGCACGACGACGACACCTCGTCGACCGGGCCGCGCCTGCGCGTCACGCTCCCGTCGATCGCGCTGCTGAAGCGCGCACCCGACCAGTCCGCCCAGGTGCTGCTGGTCATGGCCGATCCGCAGGGCGCGTACTCGTACCTGCTGTATCCGGCCAACCGCCCCGGCGATGTTACCGACGAATTCGACCTGACCGACTACCCGATCGAGCTGACCGTCGACGAATCGACGACCTCGGCCACGCTGTGGATCCTCGCCTTTCACAACCAGCGTTACCAGATCGCGGAGCACCTGGGGCTGGATGCCCTGGCCTCGACGCTGGCGAGCGGCTTTCGCACGTGGATCGCTGAAGGGAACCCGGCCCAGGACCCGCTGGCGGCGGTCGTCAGCGCGTCCAGCGGCGCGCTGTTCGACTGGTTCGCGACGATCGACGTCCTGGGCCAGGCTGTGACTACCTTCCGGCCCGAGGGAACGTGGCCGGTCGGGCTGGAAACGCTGCGCTCGGCGGATGGCGGCCTGAGCGCGGTGTACACCATGCAGTACCTGTCGAGCGCTTCGGCCACCGCGCCGCCCGAGCCCGCCGGGACTCCGGTGGCCGGTGATGTCCCCACCCTCTCCCCTGCCGAACGCGCCGGCTATGTGCTGCGCCTGGACGAGACGTTCTCTGAAAACGGTGGCGAGTCGGCGTGGTATCAGGGCCGCGACAATACCTTCGTCAACCAGATCGTCGACGGCGCATACGAGATCGCGCTCATCGACATCGAGGACCGCGATCACGCCGTATCCTGGGGATCCATCGAGAGCCAGCGTTTCGAAGATTACGTGGTCGAGGCCGAGGTGCGGATGGTCGAAGAGGATGTGGACGACGGTCGCCTGGGAATCTGGTTCAACTACCAGGACGACTACAACTTCATCTACTTCGGTATTTCCACGCGCGACGAGTATCGCGTGGCGATCATCCAGCGCAACCAGAATCGCATCGAGATCCAGGACTGGACCCCACACCCGGCCATTCGCCCGCTCACTGCCGGGAATCTGCTCACCATCGAAACCTCGCGCGATGGATCGGTGGCGTTGGGCATCAACGGCGAGCGGGTCCGGAGCTTCGACGACGAGACCTTCACCAGCGGGTCAATCGCCTTCTTCTGCTACGCGCAGAGCGTCCCCGCGACCTGCCGCCTGGAACGCATCCGCATCTGGGAGCCGGAGTGAAGCCGGTGCCGCTCGATTTCACCTTTGCCGCGTTCGACCTGTTCTGCCAGCGCATTCGCCATATGCCGGTCTTCTCGGTGGCCGGTTTTTTGGCCCGCGCCGCGCCGCCGCCTACCCCGTTCGTCATCCTGCGGCTGGACGTAGACTACCGCGAAGCACACGCCGTCTCGCTGGCGCGCATCGCCGATCGCTACAACGTGCAGGGCACGTTTTACTTCCGGCGCCGCGAGCAGGGATTCGACTGGCAGGCCATCCGGGCCGTCGCCGATCTCGGCCACGAGGTGGGCTATCACTTCGAGACGCTCGATCGCGCGCGCGGCGACGTGGTGCGGGCGCGCGAGTTGTTCCTCAAGGACCTGGAAGCATTTCGCCGCGCGGGTTTCCCGGCCCGGACCGTGGCCGCTCACGGTGCCCCGCCCACCGCGCCGACCTATCACGGCAATCTCGACCTGCTGCGCGACGCGCCGGGACTGCTCGACAAGGCCGGCCTGCTCGGCGAGACGACGCTCAGCATCGACTTCACCAACGTCGCCTACCTGTCGGACGCAACCTGGCGCTGGCGGCGCTACGACCATTACCAGCCCGGCCAACCCGGCAGGCCAACTACGCTGCGCGCCATCCTGGCCGAGCTGACGCGCCGCGACGCCGGGCTGTACATCACGTTTCACCCGCACCAATGGTTTCCCCACCCCGCGCAGGCGCTCTTCTTCCGCGCGCGAAACAGGATCGCCCGGCAACTGGTGCGCCGCGCTACAGGCTGACGAGCATGGGGACCAGCAGGATCAGGCTGCCCGCGATCACCTGGCAGAGCAGGCTGGCAGCCAATCCGTTCCGGAAGCTGACGTAGCTGTAGAGGAAATTGAGGAGCACGAGCGCCGTCCCAAACACGGCGCCGACAACGGGCGTTTCGGCCAGCCCCAGGTTCGGGAAGAACATCAGGCCAGACCACGCGCTCGCCATCAGCGCCACCACGGGGATCGGGTGGCCGCGCTGCAGCGCGCCGCGGAAGAACAGCGCCTCGGAGAACGGCATGACGAACACCGTCGCTTGAAAGACCCACGTCATCAACAGGGGATTGTCGGGATCCCCGGCCCCGAACAGCCGCTCTGACGCCGTCCGCAGCGTATCGGACCCGACCAGGAGCAGCGCCCCGCCGGTGAGCAGGCCGAGGGCCAGGCCCCACACCAGGTCACCGGGATCGGTCACTTTCAGCCGGATTCCGCTGCCCAGCAAAAACGCCATGCCGCCCATGATCGCCATGAAGGCCCACAACGCGACGTAGCGCGTGTTATCGGGAAGCGGCGTCAGCCCCACGCTGAGCGCCATCGCCAGGATGTAGCCGAAAATGGGGTCGAGGTCCTGGCGCGTGCTGCGCGGCGTTTCGTCGCCCGGATCGTCATGCCACACATCGTCCGCACCCCGCAGCGGGATCGCCTGCGGCTGGTGCCCGGTGCGCAGCCGCTGCGTGCGCGGGACCATCGGACGCGGCGGGGTTTCCGGTTCGGGCGTGCTGCCTTTCTCCTCCGGATCGACGAACGGAGACGTCACGACAATTCCTTTCGGATCGCGTCCAACACCTGCGCGATGTGCTCGCGGCGAATCCAGTAATGCGTGACCGCGCGGAAGCCCCGGTCGTCGCGCGCCATCATCCAGATGTTGTATGCCTTCAGCCGCTCGGCCAGCGCGGGCGCGGTCATGCCGGCCTCCTCGCGCAGCGCGAAAAATACCATGTTCGTCATCACCCGGCCCGGATCGATCTCAATCGCCGGCATCTCGGCCAGCCCCTCGGCCAGCATCCGCGCGTGGGCGTGATCCTCGTCCAGGCGCAGCGTCATCTTCTCCAGCGCGATCAGCCCGGCAGCCGCCAGGATACCCGCCTGGCGCATCCCGCCGCCGAGGATCTTCCGCGCGCGCCGCGCCTCGTCGATGAACGCGCGCGATCCGACCAGCACCGAGCCGACCGGCGCGATCAGCCCCTTCGACAGGCAGAACGTCACGCTGTCGGCGGCGGCGACCAGCTCGGCCACCGGGCACCCCAGGGCCGTGGCCGCGTTGAAGATCCGCGCCCCGTCGATGTGCAGTTTCAGGCCGTGCTCACGAGCGATCTCGCCCACCGCGTCGATGTAGCTCTTGGGCACCGGAATGCCGCCCACCGTCCCCTGGGTGTTCTCCAGCGCGATCAACCGCGTGCGCGGGAAATGGACGTCGACGGGCCGGATGGCGCGGCGAATGGCGTCCAGCGGCAGCGTGCCGTCGGGCTGCACGGAGACCGGCCGCGGGTGCACCCCGCCCAGCGCCGAAATACCCCCGGCTTCGTAGATGTGCGTGTGAGCCCGGTCGCCCAGAATGATCTCGTCGCCGCGCCCGCAATGGGCCAGCACGGCGACCAGGTTGCCCATCGTCCCGCTGGCGACGAACAGCCCGGCCTCTTTGCCCAGCTTCTCCGCTGCGAGGGCTTCCAGCCGATTGACGGTCGGATCTTCACCGTACACGTCATCACCCACCGGCGCCTCGGCCATCGCCCGGCGCATGTCGGGAGTCGGCCAGCTCACCGTGTCGCTGCGCAGATCAATGCGATCCATGCTGCACTCACTCTTTCGCGCGCTTTCGCGCTCACAAAGCCGCCCGACGGTGACCACGCCGGGCGGACAGAAACCAGTCTCCAGTTGAAAATCAGAGCGCCATCACCAGAACGACGCACCCGAAAAGGCACACCAGCAGCAGCCCCAGAACGATCAACGGGATGGTCGTCGCCGTCACCAGCGCGCCCGGCAGAAAGAACAGGATTTTGGTCGCCGTTACGACCCATTCCGGCGCTTCCTGCGCGTCGGCATATTCGGTCGGCGCGCCAAAATACTCCACCTCGTCAGGCTTTTGGTCGGGCTGCATCTCGCTCACCGGATAAGCCCTGCCTGCTAGTACCGCTTGACAATCGTGCGGTAGGTGGTGGGCTGGCGCGCCTGGAGGGTCTGGAACTCCTCGCGGCACTTGCGCACCTCGTCCAGGTCGATCCGGGCCACGCAGTAGCCTTCGCGCGGCTCGCCGCTCTCCGGGTCCTTCTCGTCGGCCAGGGAGGCATGTGTTTTCCCGCGCGGGCCGACGATCATGCTCTCGCCGCCGAAATTGAGGGTCACGTCCTCGCCCACCCGGTTCGACGCGGCGACGTACAGCGCATTCTCGAACGCGCGCGCCCGCACATAGGTGCGCCATTCTTCCATCTGGGCGGTTTCCCAGTTCGCCAGCACGCACAGCAGCTCCGCCCCGTCGAGGGCCAGCGAGCGCGCCACTTCCGGGAAAGCCAGGTCCCAGCCGAGCATCAGGCCAATCGTTCCCACCTCGGTATCGAACACGGGGAAGCGGAATCCTTCGCGAAACGCCATGCGTTCCTCGCCGCGCAGGTGCACCTTGTTGTAGTTGCCCAGCATCTCGCCTTCGGGCCCAACCAGCACCGCCGAGTTGAACAGCACGCTCTCGACCTTCTCTTTGGTCGCCATCCCGAACGCGATGTAAACGCCAAACTCAGCCGCGCGCTGGGACATCAGGTTGACGGAGGGGCCGGGCACACGTTGGGCCAGCTCGGTAAACCGCACGCCCATCTCGTAGCCGCTGGTCACCAGCTCGGGGAAGACGATCAGGTCCACTTTCTGCTGGGACGCAATCTTGGACACGAAGTCCGACATCTTCACAAGATTGTCTTCCGGCTCGCCCATGGCCGGTTTCATCTGGACAGTCGCTATCGTAATTTCACGCATGGGTTCTCCTCAATCGCGGGGATTCATGAATTCATGTTCACGGATCATCGTGGCCGGGGCATTATGCAACGCCTAAATGGTGCTCCAAATCGCTCGAAATGTCAAATGTCGGCTGGCCCCAGAACACATGAGCGCCTCAAGTAGCGCGCCCGGCGAGCAAACAAAAAAAACTCCCCTGCCGGTGTGCCCGGCAAGGGAGCGTGACGTGCGCCGCAGCGGCCTTATTCAGCCGGGGGCAGGAGCACGCCGTCGATCACGTGAATGACGCCGTTCGTCGCTTCCAGGTCGGTCGTCGTCACCTGGATGCTGTCGTTCAGGAACACGCCGTCATCCGTCACGGTGATGGCGATGTCCGCGCCCTGGAGGGTCGTCGCCGCTTCCAGGCTCGCCACGTCCGCCGCCATCACCTTGCCCGAAATGACGTGGTACAGCAGGATGTTCGTCAGGGTGTCGGTGTCGGCCAGCAGATCCTCGGCGCTGATGCCCAGGGCCTCGAACGCCGCCGCAAATGCGTCATTGGTGGGCGCGAAGATGGTGAAGGGACCCTCGCCGCTCAGCGTCTCGGCCAGGCCAGCCGCGCTCACCGCCGCGACCAGCGTGCTGAAGTTTTCGTTGCCCATCGCCAGATCGACCACGGTGCCCATGTAGGTCGCCTCGGCCACAACCTGCGGCTCGGCCAGCGTGCCCACAGCCGCCACCAGGTAATTGGTCATACCCGCCAGATCGGTGCCGGTCAGGTCGATCACGACCGGCTCGGTTTCGCCAGTGGGAACCACCATCAGGTCATAGGTGCCCGCCGGAACTTCGAGCGTGGTGTAGGCGTTGAACGCCAGGTTTTCGGCCACCGGCATATCGCCCGCCAGAATATCGACCGCGGGCGCATCTTCGATCGCGTGCAGGATGGTCACGCGGGCATTCTCACCCATCAGCTCGTTGTAGTCTTCCTGGACGATGGACGGCGCCAGCGAGCCGCTTTCCAGCGACCCCATCGCGGCGATGGTCAGGTACGCGCCAGCGGGAAGCTCGAAGTCCGCCGGACCGATGGCGGCGTCATCGATCGAGGTACCTGCCGGGGCAACGGCCAGATTGTAGGTGCCAGCCGGGAGGGCGATCCAGCCGGTCACGTCCGGGAAAGCCAGCCCGGTGATGGCCGCCTCGCCGTTCACGTACACGTCAACAGCGGGCGTATCGGGCGAGAAGTGCGCCACACGGATATGGACCATCTCTTCCATATCCTGGGCCGAGGCGGGAACGGCGGCTGCGACGAAAATCGCAACGAGGGTTAGCAGAACGATCAGTTTACGCATTGTCTTCTCCTTGTGTGAGATATGTCGAGCTTTGGCTGCTCGAACCATGTGATCAAGACTTTAGGGCTCCAAGATTAAAGCAGGGAGAAATAAACATGAATGATTTATAAGAAATCAGAAAAACATAGACGCCTACATAGAAACACAAAAGAGAGGGAGCCCCCTCTCTTCTGTCGCCTCTCACGCCAACCGGCTCACCCCTGTTCGGATTTATTCAGCTCGTCCAACAGCGCGAGCACACGCTCGTTCTCCGGAATGTCGCGCATCGAGTTGCCGTGGTGCTGGTAGGTCACCTTGCCGCGCTTGTCGACGATGACCAGCGCCGGCATGCGCCCCAGCTTGATCAGCCGCACCTGCTGCCCGTAGAGCCTGGCAACGCTGTGATCGGGGTTGGGCAGCCCGATGAAGGGGAGATCCTCCGCCGTCCAATAGCTGTTGAAAGCGCCCGCATTCTCCGGCCCCACCACGACGATCAGGGCATCGCGTTCGATGAACTGCTCGAAGTCCTGGCGCAACTGCGCCATGTGCCGCCGGCAGTGCGGTCACGTGAAGCCCCGGTTGAACACCAGCACGATATGCTTTTTCCCGCGGTAATCCGACAGCCGGAACCGGCTGCCCTCGGTATCGGTCAACTCGAAGTCGGGAGCATCGAGCACCGTTGAATCGTCAGTGTGGCCCATGAATCGCCTCGCAGTGTGTGAACCCGCGCTATCTCAAATATAGTGCGGCGGGGTCACCGGCGCCTACCATCTCTAAGGCACCTCTCAGCGATTTCTGGGCTGCGGTTAACCTCAGCGCGGCAGCTTGTTGAGGATGTCCTGCAGGGGCACCGGCAGCGGCGCCTCGACCGTCACGACCTCGCCGGAGCCGGGCAGCGGGAACGAGATCGCTGCCGCGTGCAGGAAATGCCGCTTCATCCTGATCCGCTGGCGCCGCCGCCCGTAGACGGTGTCGCCCACCACCGGGTGCCCGATGAACGCCAGGTGCACGCGGATCTGGTGGGTGCGGCCCGTCTTGGGGAACACTTCCATCAGGCTGAATTCGTCGTACTGCTCGATGACGTGAAACTCGGTGACCGCCTCGCGCCCGTCACGCGCAACCGCCATGCGCTTTCGCTGGTTGGGATCGCGCCCGATCGGCGCGTCGATGATGCCGTCCGGCGTGTCGGGAGTCCCCTCGACCAGCGCCAGGTAGCGTTTCTCAACTGCCCGCTCCTTGAACAGGGCGCGCAGCGCTTCCAGTACCTCCGGCGTCTTGGCGACCACGATCACGCCCGACGTCTCCTTGTCCAGCCGGTGGACGATCCCGGCGCGCTCCGGCTCGCCCCACGCCGCGATCGACGGCCAGCGAGCCAGCACCGCGTTGACCAGCGTGCCGCTGCGGTGTCCGTAGGCAGGATGGACCACCATTCCCGCCGGCTTGTCGATCACCGCCAGATCGTCGTTTTCGTACAGCACGTCGAGCGGAATCGCCTCCGGCTCCGGGCCGGACTCCGCTTCCGGCTCCGGCACGCTCACCCGGATCACGTCGCCCTCTTCCACCCGGTACGAGGATTTGGCCGGGCGCCCGCCCACCGTCACTTGCCCGTCACGGATCAGCGCCTGAATTTGGACGCGCGAGAACTGCCCGAGCCGGGTCGCCAGGACCTTGTCGAGCCGCTCGCCGGGCGTATCCACCGTGAATTCCACGTCGTGTTGCTGTTCGCTCATGCCGGTTTCATCCAATTCATTGCCACGGGACGCGCCAGCCGCTAGAATGCAAGGCGCGTGTCATTGTCGAAAGGAGTATTGAGTGGCCCCAACGGACCGATTCGTTTCCGAGAATACGTTTTTCGTGCGCTACGCCGAAACAGACGCCATGGGGATTGTCCATCATTCGGTGTACATTGTCTACTTCGAAGAGGCGCGCAGTCACTACTCGCGCGAGATGGGCGCTCCCTACGCCGACTTCGAGAGCAGCGGCTACTGGCTGACCGTGGCCGAGGTACAGGCGCGCTTCATCGTCCCGACCCGCTACGGGCAGCAGATCGCCGCCCGCTGCTGGATCGACGACCTGAAAAACCGCACGATCACCTTTGGCTACGAGATCGTCGACGCGGCCAGCGGGCAGGTCTGCGTCACCGGGCGCTCGCACCACGTCTGCATCAACCATGCCGGGCAGGTCTGCCGCGTCCCGGACGAGTGGGCCGCCGCCATGCGCAAAGGGCTGCCGGGCTGAGCCTAGACCCGGACCGCCTGCCCCATCTCCCGCACGTCATAGCCCGGCTGGGCCGCCACCGCCGCGCGGAATTCGTCGTCGCCCAACAACGCCAGCACGTGCTGGACCATCGGCAGATCGACAACCGCTTCGGGGATCACCAAGTCGTAGCGCTCGTGCGCCACGGGGATGAACTCCAGGCCCAGCGCCAGCGCCGCGTTACGGATGCCCATGCCGCAGTCGGCGCTGCCCGATGCCACCGCTGCCGCTACCGCCAGGTGGGTGTATTCCTCGCGCTCGTACCCTTCAACCTGGCCGGGATCGATGCCGCGCTGGCCCAGCTCGTAGTCGAGCAGCACGCGCGTCCCGGCGCCGCGCTGGCGATTGACGTAGCGCCCTCGCGGCAGATCGTCGAGCGATTGCAACCCCAGCGGGTTCCCCGGCGCAATGATCAGGCCCTGCTCGCGGTGCGCGAAAGTGACTACACGAACCGGCAGGTCGCCCAGCGTCCGGCGAATGTACGCGACGTTGTATTCGCCCGTCTCAGGATCGAGCAGATGCGTGCCGGAGAGGTGCGCTTCGCCGCGCTTCTGCGCCACCAGCCCGCCCAGGCTGCCCACATTCGCCGATGACAGGCGATAGCCTGGAAACCGCACGGCGAGATACTGCCCCAACAGGTCCAGCATCGGATCGTGGCTGCCCACAGCGACCACCGTCCGCGCGATCTCGTCCAGCGACCGGTACAGGAGCACCTCGACTTCACTGCCCGCGTTGAGTCCCTCGCTGAAGCGCGGAATGTGCAGCAGGCCATCGGCCCGCACCAGCGACGTGATCACGCCCGCGCCGCGCGCCAGCGGCGTGACGATCAGGCGCTCGCCCACCTGTCCCACCGTCACGCGCACGAAATCGTCGTCGCCCGTCGGCGACACGACTTTGCGTGTGAGCACCGCGCGGGCGCGTTCCTGGCGCGGCGGGGATTGCCCGGCCCACTGGTGCAGCAGCGGGCGGATGAAAATCTCGCCGGTCAGCGCCGCCGACACCGGATAACCCGGCACGCCGATCACCGGCACGTCGCTCACCATGCCCATGATCACCGGGTGGCCGGGCCGCACCGCGACGCCGTGCACCAACAGCGTCCCGGCCCGGCGGAGCGCGCTCGCGGTGAAGTCGCGCGAGCCTGCCGACGATCCGGACAGCACGAGCACCAGGTCGTGATCGGCAGCCGCCTCGACTATCGCCGCCTGGATGGCGTCCCGGTTGTCGGGCAGCGGCGCCCAGCGGGTGAACTCGCCGCCCGCCGCGCGTACCTGCGCCCCCAGCACGATGCTGTTGTACTCGATCACGTCGCCAGGGCGCGGCGCGCTGTCCGGCGCCACCAGTTCGGAGCCGGTGGGCAAAACCGCCACGCGTGGGCGGCGGCGTACCACCACGCTCGAATGGCCGCACCCGGCAATCGCGCCGAGATCGTGCGGGCGCAAGACGTGATTGGCCGGCAGGATCAATTCGGTGGCGACCATGTCTTCGCCCATCATGCGCACGTGCTGCCACGGGGCCACCGGCGCGCGGATCTCGATCCGGTCGTCGCCGGTGGGCTGCGTCTGCTCGACCATGATCACCGCGTTGCAGCCCTCCGGCAGCGGCGCGCCCGTGTTGACCGGGTGCGCCTGGGCGGGCACGGACAGCGCCACGGGCCGCGTTTCGGTCGCGCCGAGCGTATCGGCAGCGCGAACGGCGTAACCGTCCATCGCCGCCGCGTGATAGTGCGGCGAGCTGATCAGCGCCCAGACCGGCTCCGCCGTCACGCGCCCCAGGGCGTCATCCAGCGCGACGCGCTCGCCGGGCAGCGGCCCGGCCTTGCCAGACGCCTCCAGCGCCGCCGACAGCCGCGCCCGCGCTTCGCCCATGGGAATATCTTCCAGGTAGATATTGCGCTCGTCCATCGCAGTCATGCGAACAACACCACCTCTCCCCACGCGCCTTCGCGCAGGCCGGTCGCGTTCAACGGCACCTTGAGCAGGCCGTGCGCCCCAACCAGCGTGAAGATCAGGTTGCTCTTGCCGAACACCGGCTCGGCCCACTGCTCGCCGTCGCGCTGGACCAGCCGCACCGGCACGTAATCCTCGCGCCCGGCGGTGGATGGTACGTTGACCGCCACGCGGGCGGGCGTCCGCACCTGGAGCGGCGCAGCGGCCCCCAGCAGGTGGGCAATCGCCGGGACGCCGAACAGCGAGAACATGACCAGCGCCGACACCGGGTTGCCGGGAAGCCCGATCACCGGCTTGCCGTCCACCGCCGCCAGGATCGTCGGCTTGCCGGGGCGCGCCGCCACGCCATGCACCAGCACGCCGGGCGCGCCCAGCCGGTCGATCGTCCGGGCGGTCATGTCGCGCACGCTGACGCTGCTGCCCGCCGTCACCACCAGCAGGTCGGCATCCGGCAGCGCCGCCGCCAGCGCCGCGTAGAATGCGTCCGCATCGTCCGGCAGTATCCCCATGATCTCCGGCGCGGCGCCCGCCTGCTGGCACAGGCTGGCAATCGTCCCGCTGTTGATGTCGCGGATCTGGCCGGGCTTCAGGCGTTGAGTCGCCGGCGGGACCAGTTCGTCACCCGACGAAAACAGGCACACGCGCGGCCTGCGGATCACGGCGATCTCGTCCGCCAGGCCGAGCGCCAGCAGCGCGCCGATATCCTGCGGCTGGATGCGGTGCCCGCCGGGCAGCACTTCGGCCCCGCTCACGACGTCCTCGCCAACCTGGAGCACGTTCTCCCCCGGCGCCGCCGGGCGCATCACCTCGATCTCGCCGTCGCCGAACGGCTGCGTGTGCTCGACCATCACCACGGCATCGGCCCCCGGCGGAATCATCCCGCCGGTGTGGATCAGGGCTGCCTGCCCTTTTTCGACGCTGACGGTCGCCTCCTGGCCCATCGGGACCTCGCCCACCACGGCGAGATACGCCGGAAGCGAATCGCTGGCCCCAAACGTATCCGGCGCGCGGACGGCATAGCCATCCACCGTCGAGCGCGCAAAGGCGGGCAGCGCCTCCGGGCTGGAGATGGCGCGCGCAGTCACGCGTCCCAGTGCCGCCAGCGGCGCGATCGTCTCGACGCCCGCCCGGTGAGTCACCTGCGCCAGCCACGCCGCGCGCGCCTCATCCGGCGGGAGCACATCGAAGAATTCAGTCATAGGGAATCCCGTCAGAAAATCAGCAGGCCAAACGAGAGCGCATTCAACACCAGCAGGATCACGATGGCGGCCAACAACATCAGGCTCCGGCTGCCGATCCCGGACTGCGCCTCGATCCCGGCGGGGATGTACGCGAAATAGTCCTGGCTGTCCACCGCCGCCGCTGCCGGCGCTTCCGAAGTCGCGAAGGCCGGGGACGCGCCGATGCTCGAGCCGAGGCGCTCGCTGAGCCAATCGTCGTCATCGTCGTCGGCAGCGGGAGCATCGCCGCTCGTGGAGCCCCCCCGAATCGCCGCGGGCTTCTCGTCGTCGAAATCGAAATCGAACGACTCGCCCTCCCCCGTCTCGTCGTCTTCGTCGTCGAGCGTGAACACATTCCCGAAACTCGCCCGCTCCTCCGATGTGAACCAGTCATCTTCGTCATAGCTCAGGGACGAATCGAAAGCGGGCGTGGGCGCGTCTTGGGTAAACGGCGGCGCCCCGGCCCCCGGCGGCGACGATTCGACGCTCTCGAAGATGTCCAGCTCATCCTCGTCGCGGGCGGCAAAGTCCGGCGGCTCGGCGTGCTGGGTGGAATGCGCCGCGTTCGGGCTGTCGTCGAGGTTCAGCCCCTGGACCCAGTCGTCGAATTCCTGCGACGATGGCAGTTCCACCTGGCGCCCGCTCCCATAGACCGGCGGCCCATCCGAACGCACCCAATCGACGCTCGATGCCGTGCCGCTGTCGCCCGCAAATGGCGACTCGTCCTCCTGCGCTGCCGCGGCCAGCCAGTCATCGAAGGCCGGTTCCGACGGTTGGCCTGCTTCTTCGCCCGGCCCGGCCTGCTGCGCCCAGTCGAACGAGCTGCTGTCCGGCAGGTCGGCGAACTCCGCGCCGATCGGCTTCCGCGCGGCCTGGTCCCTGGGCGGCGCGAACGTCAGCGCATCGTCGGGCAAGCTTAGCTCGTCCTCTTCCGACGCCCTGGCTTGCCGCTCGGCAATCTTGCGGTTGACGGATTCCAGGCCCTTGCGCGCCCGTTCGTTGGCCGGATTCAGCGCCAGCACGTTTTCCAGGCAGATCTGCTGCTCGTCCAGATCGTCGACCACGGCGCTCAGCCACAGCCACGCCTGCTCGTGGTGCTCGTTGATCTCGATCGCCTGCAGCAGAAGATTGCGGCTGTGATCCTTTTGCCCGGCCTTAAAAGCGGCTATCGCCTGTTGGACCAGATCATCACCCTGAGACATCACACCAATCCTTCGTCACCACCGGGAGAAAAACAACGTACACCGGGGCAGCCCCGGTGTACGTACTATACCACGGAGAGGAACGTTCAGAACAATCGATCAGAACAGCCCTACGATATTGCCCTCGTCGTCGATGTCGATGCTCATGAACGCCGGATACGTCGGCAGGCCGGGCATGGTGCTCATCGTGCCGAGCAGCGGGTAGACGAACCCCGCCCCCACGCTGGCTCGGACCTCGCGCACCGGCACGGTGAACCCCTTCGGCACGCCCTTGAGCGCCGGGTCGTGGCTCAGGCTCAGGTGAGTCTTCGCCATGCAGATCGGCAGGCCCCCGAATCCAGCTTCCTCGTAGCGCGCGATCTGTTCCTCGGCCAGCGGTTCGAAGGCGACGCCGTCGGCCCCGTAGACCTCTTTGGCGATGATCTCGATCTTCTCTTTGAGCGGCAGGTCCAGCGGGTAGAGGAACTTGAACTCGCTGGGCTTTTCGCACGCGGCGATCACGGCTTCGGCCAGCTCGATCGCGCCTGCGCCGCCCTGCGCCCAGTGATCCGACATCACCGCCGCCTCGGCCCCGGCTTCGTCGGCGATGCGCTTGACCAGCGCGATCTCGGCTTCGGTATCCGTCGCGAAGCGGTTGACGGCGACCACCACCGGGACGCCGAACTTGCGCGCGATCCGGATGTGGTGGGCCAGGTTTTCCGCGCCCGCTTCGAGCAGTTCCAGATTCTCGCCGGTGTAGGCTTCATCCAGCGGTGCGCCGGGCGTCACCTTGGGGCCACCGCCGTGCATCTTCAAGGCACGGATGGTCGCCACCAGCACCACCGCATCGGGCACCAGCCCGGAATAGCGGCACTTGATGTTGAAGAATTTCTCCATGCCAATATCCGCGCCGAACCCGCTCTCGGTCACGACGTAGTCGCCCAGTTTCAGCGCGATCTGGTCGGCCAGAATGCTGCTGTTGCCGTGAGCAATATTGGCGAACGGCCCGGCGTGGACGAAGGCGGGCTGGCCTTCGAGCGTCTGCATCAGGTTCGGCATGATCGCGTCCTTGAGCAGCACGGTCACCGCACCGGCCACGCCCAGGTCTTCCAGGGTCACCGGCTTGCCAGCCTTGCTCAGGCCAATCACGACGCGTCCCACCCGCTGGCGCAGGTCCTTGAGGCCGGTCGTCAGCGCGAGGATCGCCATCAGCTCGCTGGCGACCGTGATATCGTACCCCGTGCTGCGCGGGAAGATCGGGCTTGGCGAGCCATCCTGCAGGCTATCGTCGTTGAAGCCGATCTTGATGCTCCGCAGGCTGCGGTCGCAAACATCCACGACGCGGTTCCACGTCACGGCGTCCGGATCGATGTCCAGCCGGGTGACGCCCCGCTTCGCCAACGCCTCGTCCGACTGGCGGCTTTCGTGGTACATGCGCGTATCGATAGCCGCGGCCACCAGGTTGTGAGCCACGCTGATCGCGTGAATGTCGCCGGTGAGGTGGAGGTTGAAATCCTCCATGGGGATGACCTGGCTATACCCGCCCCCGGCGGCGCCCCCTTTGATGCCGAAGGTCGGGCCCATGCTCGGCTGCCGGATGCAAATGATGGCATTGCGGCCCAACTGGCCGAGCGCTTGCGTCAGGCCGATGCTGGTCGTCGTCTTCCCCTCGCCGAGCGGCGTGGGGGTAATGGCCGTCACGTCGATGTATTTGCCCTGGGGCCGGTCTTTGAAATTCTCTAGCACGGACAGGTGCACCTTGGCCTTATATTTGCCGTACAGGTCGAGGTCATCTATCGTGAGGCCGAGCTTTTCGGCGATTTCCAGTATCGGGCGGACGTCTGCGGCCTGTGCAATTTCTAGATCGCTGGGTACAACAGAAGTCGTCATAAGCTGTTCTCCACTCTTCTCAACAAAAGGTAATTGGTGCTTGCGCCAGCCTGTCACGGGCCAGGAAACGCTGCCGTGCTGCCACGACACGCCCGTGCCAACAGGCGGGCAGAGGCGGCAAAAAGCGCAATCGATCACGATGACGGTATAAATGTAGTATGCACACTCGGCCTTGACAAGTGCGCATACAAACCTTCTGGCTGGTCAAATATCACGCGGGCGCGCGCTCGCGGGGTAGCGGAAGTCAGTCTTCCAGAATGCCCATATTCACCGCGTCGTCGTAACCCAGCCGGTCATCGCCGTCGCCCCCCAGCGACGTGACCAGGTTCTCCAGCGTCTCCGGATCGAACAGGTTATCCGCCAGCCCCTCGTCGACTGATTGGCTGAACAGCCTTTCGAGGTCCAGGTCCGGGATCGGCTCGCCGTCCGCCGCGCCTTCCATCTGCCCAAGCAGCGCCTCGACTTCCGCCGCGTCCCTGGACCGCTTATCATCGCGGGCCGGCGCGGCTGCCGGGCGCGACGTTTCGGGCGCCGCCGTTTCTTCCGGCGCTTCGGCGGCGCGCACGCGGTAGGCGTCCTCGCCGATGATCTCGATCAACTGGTCGGCAGCGCGCCGGCCATAGAGCATGACCGACGCCAGCGCGCGCCGGTTGGAGCTCTCGAAGATCAGGCACATGGCGTAGTGGAAGCCCAGCGCCAGCGCATAGACGTCCATACGCTCGCCGTTGTAATACTGCATCGACCACGCGTTGCCGCCCACTAACGGGCTGATGCCAACCGCCTGGGCCAACGATGGCCCGACGATCGCCGCGAGCTTCTCCCGGTCGATATAGCCGGTTGCCCCTTCGTGAGCCAGCACGCGTCCGCGCCGGTCCGCCAGGACCACCCCCATCGCGCCGGCATCGCGCATCAGGTCGATCAGGATACCGCGCACATCGTCCAGCTCGATCGGCGGCAGCGGTCCCTGCTCGGGCAGCGAGTCGCCGGCCTCGCCGGCGTCGCGCGGGGCGGCGGTTTCGCCGTCCAGCGCCGCCAGCAGGCCGCGCAAAAACGCCCCCGCCACCGGGCGCACGAACACCTGACAACGGGCGTCCTGCATCGTCGTATCATCCTGGGGCTGGCTCTGCTCCTCCGCCAGCACGATCACCGGGGTGCCGAGCGCCTCGTGATTGATGCGCGCCGCCAGCTCGATCCCGTCGACTTGGCCCGGCAGCGCGTATGCAGCGACGACCAGATCGGTCGGGGCGCGCTGGATCTCCTCCAGGGCCGCGTCCGCGGTGGGCACTTCGATCAGAATGGCCTGGCGACTGAGCAGCGCCAGCGCGCCGCGCAGAATCGGTACGACATCGCGCGTGGCATCTACGACGATTATGCGAGGGACCAGCGGCATGATTCGATTACCTGCTTCTCGAGATAAGGATTGCAGAACAACAGAGACATCGTGCTTACGACAACTCTTGCTCTATTGTAACCGATTTGCGGTGCATCACAACTCGTTCGCTAGTCCTATTTTCCCACGGCCAGCGCAACCTACCCGCGCAGCGTGGCGACCAGCCGCCGCGGATTCAACAGCGAATCCAGCGCATCATCGATCGTCGCGAAACAGACATCGGCGGCCAGCAGCGCGTCTCGGGCGGCGCCTTCCGGCCCCAGGATCGCGATCCCCAGCGCCGCGGCGCGCAGCATCTGCACGTCGTTTCGCCCGTTGCCCACCGCGATCGTCCGGGCGGCGCCGAGCGTGTCCAGCAGGGCCAGCTTCTGCGGAGCGCCCGGCCCGTCCTCGACCCGGTGAATCCGCAGCGGCAAGCCGGCGCATTCGGCGGCCAGGGTGCCATGCGTGTCCGCCGACATGACGACCAGGTCCGCCTGGCCGCCCAGGGCGGCCAGCCGCTGCCGCGTGGAGGGGCCGATCTTCCCCTCGCACGCCAGCGTGCCGTTCAGGTCGAACAGCACGTGCGCGATCTCAAGATCGCCAAACTCAGGTATCGTGATGCTCCAAACCATGCTGTGTGAAACCTCCCACAAAGCGCGCCTGCCCAGGTTGACGAAGCCAGGGGCTTATGCTATCATGCCGTCATGTTGAGCGCCGTACCCGTCTGGCTGTCCCATCTGGCGCACCAGACCCATTATGGTGCCTTTTGCCAGATCCCGAAACGGGAAAGGAGCACGATCCATGGCAAAATCGCGGACAGAACTGATGGTGGATCGCCTGCGCGATCTTCAGTCCGGCACACCGGACATCGAAGCGTCTGCCATGGTCAGTGTCGACGGGTTGATTATGGCCTCGGCGCTGCCCGCCGACGTTGAAGAAGATCGCGTGTCGGCCATGTCTGCCGCCATGCTGTCGCTGGGCGAGCGCATCGCCAACGAGTTGGGGCGCGGCACGCTCAACCAGGTGTATATCCGCGGCGACAGCGGCTACGTGATCCTGATGTCCGTCGGTGAGGAAGCCGTGCTCACCGCCCTGGTGCGCGAAAGCGCCAAGCTGGGGCTTGTGTTCCTGGATATGAAGCGTGCAGCGGAAGACCTTGAAAAACTGGTGTAATCTCGCGCACATCATCCGGTGTCCCATACGCACTCTGGACGGCGGGGAATGAGGCTCTTTCAGCGGCCTTAGCCTCGCCGTCACTCTTTTTGACACAGTGACACACCGATACACGCAGAAAGGCGATCAGGGAAAGACAACCATGCCCAAGTACATCTTCTGCACCGGCGGAGTCGTGAGTTCGGTCGGTAAAGGCGTCACGGCTGCCGCCATCGGGCGCATCCTGAAAGCGCGCGGCATCACCGTCTCGATCCAGAAGCTCGACCCGTACCTCAACGTTGATCCGGGCACGATGAGCCCCTACCAGCACGGCGAGGTGTTCGTCACTGCCGACGGCGCCGAAACCGATCTCGACCTGGGGCACTACGAGCGGTTCATCGACGAGAACCTGGACCGCACGTGCAACGTCACGACCGGCCAGATTTACGCCGAAGTGATCAGCAAGGAACGGCGCGGCGACTACCTGGGCGGGACCATCCAGGTGATCCCGCACATCACGAACGAGATCAAGCGCCGCATCGGCCTCGTCGGCCAGGACGATAACCCGCAGGTGGTCATCGTCGAGGTGGGCGGCACGGTCGGCGACATCGAGGGCCAGCCGTTCTTCGAAGCCGTGCGCCAGTTGCGCACCGATGTCGGGCGCGACCAGACGCTCTACGTCCACGTGACGTTTCTGCCGCACATCGGCGCCACGCACGAGCTCAAGACCAAGCCCACCCAGCACAGCGTCCGCGAGTTGAGGGGCATCGGCATCCAGCCCCAGGTGATCATCGCCCGCACCGATTACCCGGTGAGCCGCGACATCATCGACAAGATCGCGTTGTTCTGCGACGTCGAATCGCGCGCGGTTATCCCGCTGGAAACAACCGACAACATCTATGACGTCCCGCTCGTGCTGGAAGATGCCGGCCTCGGCGATTACATCGTCGAGCAACTGGGCCTGGCCGCCACGGCCCCCAACCTGGACGACTGGCGCGACATGGTCGCGCGGATGCGCCAGGCGAACGAGCCGCTGCGTATCGCCATCGTGGGCAAGTACGTCGAGCTGCGCGACGCCTATATGAGCGTCAAGGAAGCGTTGCTGCACGCTGCCGCATCCCACAACCGCGAGCTCGCAATCGAGTGGGTCTATTCCGGCGACCTGGAAAAGAGCCGGCACCTGGACGTGCTTAAAGAGGTCGATGGCATCGTCGTGCCGGGCGGGTTCGGCTATCGCGGCATCGAGGGCAAGATCGTCGCCGCCGAGATCGCCCGCACCCACCGGATTCCGTACCTGGGCCTGTGCCTGGGCATGCAGGTCATGTCGATCGAGTTTGCGCGCAACGTCCTCGGCCTGGAAGACGCCAACAGCACCGAGTTCGACGCCTCGTGCGAGCATCCCGTCATCGACCTGATGCCGGACCAGCACAACGTGGCGAATCTGGGCGGCACCATGCGCCTGGGGATCTATCCCTGCGCGCTCACGCCGGGCACCCGCGCCGCCGAAGCCTACCAGACCGCGACGGTCAACGAGCGCCACCGCCACCGCTTCGAGTTCAACAACCGCTTCCGCGAGGCGTTCGAGGCGGGCGGCGCCTGCTTCAGTGGGCTGAGCCCCGACGGGCGGCTGGTCGAGATCATGGAGCTCAAGGATCACCCGTTCATGCTGGGCAGCCAGTTCCATCCCGAGTTCACCAGCCGGCCCAACCGCCCGCATCCGCTGTTCCAGCAGTTGATCCAGGCGGCGATCGCCTACCGCGAGAGCAAGCCCGCCGGCAACACGCCGGACGGCGCCGCGCCGGAGGCTGGCCGATGACCCTGGCTGACATCGTCGCCGCGCTGCCCAAGGCCGAGCTGCACGTCCACCTGGAGGGCACCGTCCAGCCCGCCACCCTGTTCGAGCTGGCGCAGAAGAACGGCGTGCCGCTGCCGGTCGCGGACGTCGACGCGCTCGAGTCGTGGTACACCTACCGCGACTTCGATCACTTCGTCGAGATCTTCACCGCCATCTGCCGGTGCCTGCAAACGCCGGACGACTTCGCCCGCGTCACCGCCGAGTACGGCCAGAGCATGGCCCGCCAGAATATCCGCTACGCCGAGATCACGTGGTCGCCGTTCACCCATGCCGGTGCGGACAGCGATCTCGCGTGGGAGAACCTGCTCGCCGGGATCAACGCGGGCCGCGAGCGCGCCCGCCGCGAATTCGACGTCGAGATGCGCTGGATTCCCGACATCGTGCGCTGCTATCCGGACACGGCAGACACGGTCGTCGACTGGCTCACCTCGCCGGAAGCCCAGGCGGGCGGCGTCGTTGCGCTGGGTCTGGGCGGGCCGGAGGTCGGTTTTCCGCCGGAGCTGTTCGCGGGCGCGTTCCGGCGCGCCAGGGAGCGCGGCCTGCCCGGCAACCCGCACGCCGGCGAAACCGTCGGGCCGGAAAGCGTGTGGGGCGCGATTCGCGCGCTCGAAGCACGGCGGCTGGGCCACGGCGTGCGCGCTATCGAAGACCCTGCCCTGGTGGCGTACCTCGCCGAGCGCCAGATTCCGCTGGAGGTGAATCTGACGAGCAATATCTGCCTGGGCGTGTATGGCTCGTACCAGGAACACCCGCTGCGCCAACTGGTGGAAGCGGGCGTCTGCGTGACGCTCAATTCGGACGATCCGGCGCTGTTCCGCACGACGCTCAACGACGAATACCGCCATGCCGTGCAGGATTGCGGCCTGACGCTCGGCCAACTGCGGCAGGTGGGGCTGAACGCCGTGCGGGCCAGCTACCTGCCGGAGCCGGACAAGACGCGCCTGCTGGAGGCATTCGATACGGAATACGCGCGGATTATTGACCACAGCACCCCGGGGGGCCGCGACACATGAACGATCTCGAGGGCCTGTGGGACAATCTCTTGAGCCGCGATCCGGAGCGCATCCGTCGCCAGTGGCGCGACCTGAGCGCGGAAGAACGGCAGGCCATCCTCGATCACCTGGCGCGCATGGTCAGCGAGGAGGGCTGGCTGCCCATGCAGCGGGTGTCGGCCCAGGCCGCTCTGGACGCGATCGAAACCCACAAGCCGCCCGGTGACACCGGCCCCTGACGAAAAAGTCGCGAGCCGGGCGTTTGACCCGGCTCGTTCACATCCTGCATGACGCTGGTTGCACGGTGCTAGGGCTTATCGTGCTTGAAGTCCACGAAACGATAGCCCACCCCGCGCTCGGTGAGGATATACCGGGGATTCGACGGGTCTTCTTCGATTTTCTCGCGCAGGTAGTTGACGTAGAGCCGCACGTAGTGCGTCTCGTCGCGGTATTCGTACCCCCACACTTTCGCCAGAAGCTGCTCGTGCGGCACCGTCCAACCGGCGTTTTCGATCAGGTGGTACAGCAGCCGGTACTCGGTCGGGCGCAGCTTGATATGCTCGCCGTCGACGATCACCTCGCGCCGGTTGAAATCCACGCTCAGCCGGTCATCGACCCGCAGCACGGCCTGCTCCGGCGAGGCGCTGGGCATCTCGGCGCGGCGCAGCACGGCGCGCACGCGGCTCGACAGCTCGCGCGAGCCGAACGGCTTGGTCACGTAGTCGTCGGCGCCAAGCTCCAGACCATAGACCTTGTCATCCTCTTCGCCCTTGGCCGTCAACATGATCACCGGAATGCTCGAAAACTCGCGCAGCATCCGCAGCGTTTCGAAGCCGTCCAGTTGGGGCATCATGACGTCCAGCAGCACCAGATCGGGGAGCTGCGTCCGGATGATCTCGAGCGCTTCCAGCCCGTCGTGTGCTTCCAACACCTGGTAGCCTTCCAGCTCCAGGTTCATGCGAATGAAGCCGATCATGCGCGGCTCGTCATCGACGACGAGCACGCGTTTGGCATCGCGCGGCAGTGCGCGCGGCGGTTTACTTGACATATCCCTACGCTCCCCCGCAACCGGATCAGTCCCGGTAGAACGCTACGATCTCTTCTTCTTCACCCGTCGGCATCACTTCCACGAAGTTGATGCGCCACCAGGGCAGGATAATCGTCTGGACCTCTGGCAGAAGGTAATGCAGATCCTTACCGTCGCGCCGGCGCGGGTTCGTGCAATAGATCACCTGGTCCGACTGCGCCGGAAGCTCCTCGACTTCGGCCAGAATCGGTTCTTCATTGGAGATATGGATGAGAAGAGTCTGCATTCCTGTCACCACCTCGTGTCGACACGTTACTTGAAATAGATGTGAAAAACGAGCTTGCCCATGCGAATTTCGTCGCCGTCGCGCAGAACGCGCGGTTGGTCGGGAGTCAACCGCTGCCCATTGAGATGAGTCCCGTTCGCGCTGCCGAGATCGACCAGCATCAGCGTGTTCTCGCCGCGCCGGATGGCCGCGTGGCGGCGCGACACGCCCAACTCCGCCCCGCCAAAGGACGACATATCGAGGTCGGGCATCCATTCCGACCGCACGTCGGCGCGTCCCAACATGAGTTCGTCTTTGGGGGCCAGCTTGATCGGGTCCGCTTGGTTCTGAATGCGGATGAGGATCGACGATTGGGAATCGAATCGGGCCGTTCCCCACGCCATCCGCTGCTCGTAGACGGCGCGATCCTCCCCCACAAGCTGGGTTGTGGCAACGCCCTGCTGGTTGACAAATGGGTGTCCGCACTCCTCACAGAACAGCTCACCTTCGCGATTGGCGTGCGCGCAGTACGGACAGATTTTCATCGGCTTTCCTCCCCCGGCTGGGGCAGCGCGAGCAGCATCCGGGTTCCGAATTTGAGCGTCTTGCGCCCTTCTTCAGACAGCGCGCTGGTCTTCGAGACGCGCCGGGCTTCCACCATCGCCATCTGCGCGAGGTCTTCCTGGCCCACTGCCAACAGCCGCGTCGCCAGGTTTTCCAGCCGCCGCGTGGCCTCGATCACGTTGCCACGCGTCACGGAATCCTCGGCCTTTTGCTGCATCCGGTACAGGGTCAGTTTCCCCAGCGCGTCGAGGATCGCCAGCGGCGGCTCCTCCGGCGCAGGATTCTGCGCGATCTCGATCGAAATGTCGCTGAGCACCTTGTACTTCTGCCGGTCGGCGGCCAGCACATCGCCGGTGACGTCCAGCCGCACGAATGTCCGGAAGCCGGGCTTGCTGCTGGGCGGCATCTGAAGCTGGACGAGTACCGAGAGCGGGCGGTTATACTCCAGCGCGCCAATGGGAATCGGCTGTGGGCGGATGTCCACCGGCTGCGGAGTCGGCATCAGTTTGAACACCGACTCCAGGTTCACATCTGAATCCGGTGCGACGGACATATGCAGGCGCTCGGCGAAGGCGGCGCCCAGGCTGCGTACGCGATCGTTGAGAAAACGGACGACCGCCGCGGGCGAGTTGATGAACGAAGAACTGCCCCCGGTGGTGGACGCCAGCGCGTCGAGAAACACGTCGTTCCACTCGTCGCCGATCCCCATCGCGCTGATGGCGATGCCCTTGTCCGCGGCCTGTTCGGCCAGCTCCAGGCACTTTTCCTCGTCGCCGAAGGTGCGCCCGTCGGTGAGCAAAATCACGTGATTCACCAACTGCGAGCCCAGGTAGCGCTCGCACTCTTTCACGCCGGCCAGGAGCCCGTGGAATATCTCGGTGCCACCATCCGCGCGCATCATATTGACCATCGCTCGCATGGACGTCTTGTCGGTCACCCGTGCCGCGGGGATCAACACGTCGGCGCGATCGCTGAAACTGACGAGTGACAGAATATCGTCCGTCGTGAGCTGGTCGATGATCTGCTGCGCGGCGATCTTCACCTTGTCCAACCGGTCGCCCTTCATCGACGTGCTGCGATCCAGCACCAGCGTCAGGTTGAGCCGCGCGTCTTGCTTGCGGTCCTGCGCGCTCTGGCGCATGGGCGTGATTTCGGCCAGCAGGTAGATCACCTGTGGCTCATCGAGCACGCTCAGCACGCGCTTGCTGGGCGTCACCCGGAGCGAGAAGTAGTTCGGCTCGTTCTGGTACCGGCGCCGCGCCGCGTCATATTCGGCCCGGAGCAGCGGATTGCCCAGCACTTCGTAGGCCGATGCAATGTCGCGGAACTGGACATCGGCCCCTTCGTTGGGGTTGGCGTCCGGGTGAAACCGGCGCGCCGCCACACGATACGCCTCGCGAATGTCTTCTTGCGTCGCATCAGGTGGAATGCCGAAGATTGCGTAGAGATTGCGCGATGCATCCATCAGGATTGAGATGCCACCTTTATGCTGCCATCTAGCCAGGTACTTGAACGAGGATCACCGTGATATTGTCCGGCCCTCCACGCTCGTTTGCCATATCCACCAGCTTGTTACACGCCTCTTGCGGATTGCCGAAGCGCAGAACCGTTTCGTGAATCACCTGCTCGGACACGAGGTTCCACAGGCCATCACTGCACAGGATCAGCCGCGAGTGCGGCGGCAGCCGGCGCGTGATCGCGTCCACGTCCAGCGTCTCGCTCTGGCCGATCGCGCGGTAGAGCACGTTTCGCTGAGGATGCTCGGCGGCTTCTTCCAGCGTCAACTGGTCCAGTTCAATCAGCCGCTGCACCAGCGAGTGATCGCGCGTGATCTGCTCGATGCCGTCCTCGGTGATCAGGTACGCGCGGCTGTCGCCCACGTGAGCGATGTACGCCAGATCGCCCATGATGACCGCGATCGTGACCGTCGTGCCGCCCTCGGGGATTTCCTCTGTGACCGTGTCGTTGGCGGTCTGCACAGCCTGGCGCAGCACCTCGGAGATCGACGGGCGATCGGGATCGTCCATGACCTGGTCCAGCAGGCCGAGAACGATCTCGTTCAGGACGTGCCGCGCCACGATTCGCGCCGTGATCGCCGACGCCTTTTCGCCGTCGTGGTGCCCGCCCATCCCATCCGCAACCACGAACAGCCCGACATCGACCAGATCGTCGCTGCTGGACGATGACGCGATGAAGCTGTACATCGCATCCTGGTTGTTGCCGCGCACCATGCCGATGTCGCTCAACTGGCCGAAGGTCAGGCGCTGCCCTGGCAGCGGCACGACCGTTTCCAGCGGCGGGAGCTGGCGCGTCTGGCCCGCGGCGTCGGCGAGCTGCTCGCTGGCCTGTGCATTCCCGCTTCCGGCGGGTGGTTGGTCTCCGGGCGGGCTTTCGATGACAGGCTCGGGCGGACTGGATGGCTCGGGTTCGCCCTGGGTAATCGTTACACGATCTTCGGCGGATGTGGCACTGGAGTTAGCCGACAGCCCCAGTATGCGGCGCAAGAGGTTCATACTCTGTTCTCCGATACGTTACGCCTTCAGGGCATAAATGCAGCGGTCCATAGACCCAATATATACAACATCATCGACAACCGTCGGCGACGACGGAACCGGGCCGTTCGTCTCGAAACTCCAACGCAGACGACCGCTTTTGGCTTCCAGGCTGTAGACTTTTCCGTCAATCCCGCCGAAGTAAACCGCCCCACCCGCATAGGCCGGCGACGAAGTGATCTGCCCCTCGGTCTCGAATCGCCAGCGCTCTTTGCCGCTCCCGGCATCGATCCCATACATGCTGCCGTCCACCGAGCCGACGAAGATTTTGTCTTCGCCGTGAGCGGGCGACGACACGACCGGCTTATTGGTGCGGTGCGTCCACACTTTCCAGCCGCGATCGATATCCAGCGCGTACACGTGCCAGTCGAGCGAGCCGAAGAAGACCAGCCCCTCGTGCGCCGTGGGGGAGGACGTCACCGCACGCTTGGCTTTGAAGCGCCACACCACCTGCCCGGACAGGTCCAGCCCGATTACCTCGCCGGATTCCAGCCCGATGATGATCAGTTCCCCGGTGACCAGGGGCCGCGACCGGATGGGTGACCCGCCGGCCCACTTCCACTGCACGCGCCCGGTTGACAGCCGGACGGCGTACAGGTTGCCGTCGTCGCTGCCAAAGAACACGTGTCCATGCGCGATCGAGGGCGAGGACTGGACGGGGCCTTGCGTCGGGACCGTCCAACTGAGCTGCCCGCCGCGCAGGTCAACCGCGTACAACAGGTGATCCAACGACCCGAACAGGACCAGGTTTTCCTCACCGGCCACCGCCGGCGACGACGAAATCCCCTCGTCCGTCGGATACTTCCAGCGGAACGACCCATCCGCCGTGTTGATCGCGTACAGGTTATTGTCGTACGCGCCGACGTACAGCGTGCCACGGTGGACTACCGGCGAGGACCGCACTTCGTCTTCGCACTGGAAGCGCCAGACCACGGTAGCCCCCGTCCCAACCGGGCCCCAGTCGGCCATGCTTTCCGCTTTTTCGCCGGCCAGGCCGACAGGCTGCCCGTTCAAGCCAGGACGGGTCAGCTTGTCCAGCTCTTCTTTCATCTCGGCGGCGTTCGTATAGCGCTCGGTTGGATCGAAGCTGAGCGCGCGCATGATCACCGCTTCGAAACCGGCGGGAACACGCGGGTTGATCTCCTGGATCGGGCGGTCGGCGAACGTGAACGGCGGCTCCAGGCGCGGGTCACGGCGCGTCAGGATGTGGTGCATCGTCGCGCCGATGCCGTACACGTCGCTGGACGGGCTGGCCTCACCGCGATACTGCTCCGGCGCCGAATAGCCTTCGGTCCCGATCATGGTGCCCTTCTGGCCCACCTGGAACGTCTTGGCGATGCCAAAGTCGACCAGTCTCAGGCGCCCATGCTGGTCGATCATGATGTTGGAAGGCTTGACGTCACGGAAGATGATCGGCTCCGGCTCGTGGAGATGCAGATACCCCAGCACGTCGCACAATTCGAGGGCCCACTGCAACACCGTCTCGACCGGCAGGAAGTCGCCCATCGAGTTGACGATGGCCTCGAGATCGCGCCCGTTGATGTATTCCATCACCAGGTAGGCGCGGTCCTTGCTCGAGAAGTAGTCGTAGATCTCCGGCACCGCGGGATGGCTGAGCGATGCCAGCATGTCCGACTCGCGCTCGAAGGTGCGCAGCGTCATCTCCCGCATGCTTTGGTCGGTCGTCAGGTTGAGCATTTCTTTGACGGCTACGTGCCGCACCACGTTCGGAAAACGCAGGTCGCGCGCCTGGTAGACCGACCCCATCCCCCCCACACCGATCACGCCGGTGATCCGGTAACGTCCCTGAAGTACAGAACCGGGCTGAAGCGCCCCCTCACCTGATGGTTGCTCGGGTGGATTCTTGGCGAATTTCTGCGTGTCAATCATCGAGCATACCCTTGGATAAACAAATGTGAGATAATTGCTTGCGAATGTTAGGTTATTATAGTGGCCCGACTATGTTCCCGCAATTGGCCCAACAGCGGGACAATCCATGTGCCCGCACCATGACGACGCAGCCCACATCGATGATTACCCCGCCCGCTTCCCTGGCGCTCTACGTCCACATCCCGTTCTGCCAGACGCGCTGCACGTATTGTGCCTTTAATACTTATACCGGGCAAAACAATCTTATCTTACGTTATATGCGGGCGCTGGAGCGCGAGCTGGCGTTCGTCGGCCCCCAGGCGGAGGCCCCCGTCGCCACGATTTACTTCGGCGGCGGCACGCCCAGCCTCGTCCCACCGGACGCGATCCGGTCGTTCATTCGCCGCGCCGGTGAGATCGTCACCCTGCTGCCCGATCCGGAGATCACGCTCGAGGCCAACCCCGGCACGGTGGACGAGTCGACGCTGCGCGACCTGCGCCGCGCGGGCGTGAACCGGCTGAGCATCGGGATGCAGTCCGCCGACGCCGGCGAGCTGCGCCTGTTCGCCCGTCGCCACGACGTGGAAGACGTCCGGCGCACGGTGGCCCTCGCCCGCCGCGCCGGGTTCGCCAACATCAGCCTCGACCTGATCTACGGCGTTCCGGGCCAATCGCTGTCCACGTGGCAGCACAGCCTGCGCGCCGCGCTGGCGATGAATCCAGATCACCTGTCGATGTACAGCCTCGGCATCGAGGACGGCACGCCGATGCAGCGCTGGATCGAGCGGGGGGCACTCGCCGCGCCGAACCCGGACCGCGCCGCCGATATGATCGAATGGGCGACCGGCTACCTGGTCGCGCAGGGATTCGCCCAGTACGAGATCAGCAACTGGAGCCGGCCAGGCCGCGAATCCCGGCACAACCTGCACTACTGGCGCAACCTGCCCTACCTGGGACTCGGCGCGGGCGCGCACGGTTACGCGGCGCGAACCCGCTACAGCACCGTGCTGCTCCCGGCGGAGTACATCGCGCGTATCGAGGCGCAGGGCGCGCCGCTGGCGTATCCCCTGTCCGCGGCGGCGGTCGAGAGCGAACCGATCGACGCGCAAACCGCTATGACCGAGCACATGATCATGGGACTGCGGCTGACCGGGGAAGGCGTAGCGGCGGCGGATTTTCGCGCGCGGTACGGGCGCGATCTGTGGGACGTGTTCGGCGCGGAACTGGCCGCCCTGTTGGCCGCCGGGCTGATCGAGCGCACGCCGGATGATCGCGTGCGCCTGACTCCGCGCGGGCGGCTGCTCGGCAATCACGTATTCGCAGCGTTTGTGTGAGGGATGGGCATATGCGGCGACTCTGGTTCCTGGTGTGCTGCGCGCTGATCGCCAGCGCCTGTGGCGAGGACGACGCGGCGCGTCCCACACGCGAGACTCCGGCTACCACCCCGCCCCAGGCGATCAGCACCCTGTCGCCGGTCCTGATCGATCTCCAGCGCGATTTCGAGTCCCTGCAAGCGTCGCACCGGGCCATCACGCAGATCTGGGAGGACCTGGCCGCGGGCGAGCAGGTGGCCTGTGGAGAGTATCCGGCAGTCACGCCGCCCGAGAGCATCTCCGCCGGAGAGGCGGATACATACGAGGAACTGGCCGAACGGCTCCGACGCGCCGCGATCGACATCGAGGGTGCCGTCACGCTGTGGAAAGCCGAGTGCGCCAACCCGCGCCCGATCCCCGACCCCGCCGCGATCAACGAGGGGCGGCTGGCGGTGCGGGCCGCGGAGGACTCCTTGCGCAGCGCCGCCGAATTGCTCGCGGACATCCAACGCTAATCGATGCGCACCAGCGGCGTCTGTTGGAGCGCCGCGATCGACGCGGCCCCGCTGGCGAACATCGCGATCCGGAGCTGCGTCGTCAGCTCCCAGATCAGGTCCCGGACGGCGTCCAATGACTCCGCTGCGGCCCGCAAGAACGGCCCCGCGATGCCGCCCAGCTCCGCTCCCAGCGCGATGCACTTGGCGACGTCCACACCATCGCGCAGGCCCCCGCTGGCGATGACCGGCAGGCCGGGCGCTCCCTCGCGCACGTAGCCGATGCTGTCGGCGGTCGGAATGCCCCAATCCGCGAAGGCGCGGGCCACGTTCGCGTGGCGGGCTCCCGGCGCGCGGTGATATTCGACCTCGCTCCACGACGTGCCCCCCGCCCCGGCCACGTCGATAGCCGCGACGCCCGCAGAGGCCAGTTGCCGCGCCGCCTGGGCCGAGATTCCCCACCCGACCTCTTTGGCGATCACCGGCACCTCAAGCTGGCGGCACACCGTCTCGATGCGCCGCAGCAGGCCCTCGAAGCGCGTGTCGCCTTCCGGTTGGACCGCCTCCTGCACGGCGTTCAGGTGCAGGATCAGCGCGTCGGCCTGGAGCAGATCGACGGCGCGGCGGCACTCGTCGATCCCGTAGCCGTAATTGAGCTGGACGGCGCCCAGGTTGGCGAACAGCAGCACATCCGGCGCGATCTCGCGCACGCGGTAGGTAATATCCAGCGAGCCATCCTCGATGGCGGCGCGCTGCGATCCCAGCCCCATCGCGATCCGCGCCTCCTGCGCGGCCTCGGCCAGCGCCCGGTTGATCAGTTGGGCGCGCTCCGTCCCGCCGGTCATCGACGAGATCAGCAGCGGGCTGTCGAGGCGGCGGCCAAACAGCGTCGTTTCCGTACTGACCGCGTCCAGGTCCAGCTCCGGCACAGCCTGGTGCATGAACCGGTAGCGCTCCAACCCGGTCGTCACGCGCGGAAACTGCACCTCCTCTTCGAGATTGATCCGGATATGGTCGTCTTTTCGGCGCTCGGTCTGCTCTGCGCCCGTAACTTTTGGCATCAGGCGGTGTTCCTTCGTGATGTAGGTGTGCTGGGCGTCACAATCCAGCCCCTCTCATGGCAAACACTCGAACAGAATATAGCAGAAGTGGCCTGTTCGGTGTACAGTTGCTGGGGTACAATAAGCCAGCACTTGGTATAATGCTGCATCAGGTACAAGCCACATACACACTGGAGGTATTCAGACATGGCGACTACGCAGGAACGCGTGACGAACATTATCGTGGAATTGCTGGGCGTGGATGCCGATAAGGTCACCCCCGAAGCGCGCTTCCGTGAAGATCTCGAAGCAGATTCACTCGACCTCGTCGAACTCATCATGGCCTTCGAGGATGAATTCGGCGGCGAGATTTCGGATGAGAAAGCCCAGGAAATCACGACTGTCGGCGACGCCATCTCGTACATCGACAACGAAATGAACAAATAGCTCGGTCGGGCGCTTGGCCTGGCGAGCACCAGCATATGCTGTGAGCACGAGGCGATTGACGTCAGTCAACCGCCCTTTTTGTTTTCGCCCGGCAAGCCACGGGGCCACAGCGCGAGCACAGCCGCCAGCGCCGACACGCCCACGAAGCCGATCACGCCGGGCCCGGTCGTCACGTCGATCTCGAAATTGTCCAGCAGCGTCCACGCCCGCGAGAGGCCCGCGCCACCGGCAGCCGCCCCCGCGGCCCACAGCGCCGCCACCAGCCCGCGCCGGACGCGGTCGGGCAGCACGCCCAACGGGATCGCCGCCACCACCAGCCCGAACCCCACCACCGACAGCAGCAGCATCTGGCGATAGTTGGGATCGTCCCTCGCGCCTGTGAACAACTCCGCCGGGGGCAGCAAGCGTACCACCAGCGCCGCCGCGCCACACCACACCAGCCAGCGCAGCCGCGCATGGGGCAGCGCCTGGGCCGCCAGCGCGAGCACAGCCGCCAGCGCCACCAGCGGCGCGCGCAGCAGGAAACTGGTCAGCATGGCGGGCGAGCTGGACCGCACCGCCGGGTGCAGGCTGGACCACTCGGCCAGGTCGAACCCATTCATGGTGAAGCCCGCCGTGACGTGATCGGTCCACGGCAGGAGATAGAACACGACTCCTGCAGCCACGCACGCGATGATCCAGCCCGCCCGTTTCGCCACCGGTCAGCGCCCCCTGCCGCCGTCGCCATCCGCGACCAGCGCGTCGATCCGCTCGCGGATCGTCCGGTCTTCTTCGTCCTGCTGGGCGAAGAAATCGACCATGAACTGGCTGCGGCGCTGGCGGAGCGCCATCGGCGCCACGGCGCGAATGTCGCCCACGTCCGCCACGTCGCGCCCGTCGGCGGCGGCATGGGCCCGCGCCGCCTCGAACATCGCGTATTCGGCGCGGTGCGAGTCGATCCCCAATTCCTGCACCAGTCCCAGCCCGACCTCCACCGCGGCATCGCTCAGGACGGTCGCCTTGAGCAGATCGCGCGCCGCCAGCAGGTCTTCGTGCGCGGCGGCGGTCAGCGCCGCCCACTCGGCCAGGAACTTGCGCCGGTTGGTCTGGTAGCGCCGCACGCGCCGGTACACCTCGAACCGTTCCTCGCGATCGACCAATCCCTGCACCGGCACGCGCAGCCCGAACCGGTCCATGATCTGCGGGCGCAGGCGGCCCTCTTCCGGATTCATCGAGCCGATCAGCACGAAGCGCGAGCGATAGGTGCCCACCATCGCGCCGCGGCGAACGGTGTAGCTCCCCTGCGCGGCGGCGTCGAGTATCGCGTCGACGATGATGTCGTCCAGCAGGTTGACCTCGTCGATGTACAGCAGATTCTGGTCGGCGCGCGCCAGAATGCCCCGCTCCAGCCGGATGCGGCCCTGCTGCACGGCGATGCGCTCGTTGATGCCACCGACGACGTCCTCCAGCCGCGCGTTGAGGGGCAGCTCGATCAGCTTGACCGAGTCCCAGGTCGAGATCGGCTCGCCTGCCTCCAGCTTGGCGCGGCAGTCCGCGCAAACGTCCGGGTTGCCGTCCTCGTCCAGGTCGGACGACAAACAGCCCTCCGGGCACAGGCTCACCTCGACGTACGGCAGCAGGTCGGTCAGGCTGCGTACGCAGGTTGTCTTGCCGGTACCGCGCGGCCCGATCAACAGCACGCCGCCCACCGCCGGGTTGATGACCGACAGCAGCAGCGCGGTGCGCATTTCAATCTGCCCCACCATCGCGAAAAACGGGTACGGCAGGTGCTCGGCCAGCCCCAGGTCCGGGCTGGGCTCGCGCAGGATGCGCCGCGCACCCGCGTTGTTCAGCATGTCCAGTAGCCGCGACCGTTCGCTGTCCTGCCCGAAGTCGGATAATTCATGTGACATCACGTCATCCTTTGTCTGGCGCGTCGCGCCGCTCGCCGAGCGCTTGCTCGCGCTGGTGCCGCTTCTTGCGCTCGATCTGGCGCTCCTGGGCCTGCCGGAAGCGCAGCTCTTCTTCCGGCGTTTCGACGCACAGCGGCGGCACCGGCGAGGGCCGGCCCTGCCGGTCGATGGCGACGTACACCAGGTACGCCAGATTGGTCGGCACGGTCGAGCCGGTCAGCGGGTCTTCCGCCGTCACCGAAACGCGCACCTCCATCGACGTGCGCCCCGTGTAGGTCAGCTCGGCGGTGAGTGTGATCATGTTGCCCACGTAAATCGGCTCGTCGAACGTCATCGAATCGATGGCCACGGTCACCACCGGCTGCCGGGCGTGTCGCATGGCGGCCAGCCCGCCCGCCTCGTCGACCAGCTTCATGACCACGCCGCCGTGCACGTTGCCCAATGCGTTGGCGTGCTCCGGATTGAGCAGCGTGCTGAGCACGACGCGCGATTCCGACACACACTTAGGAGTCAGCTTTTTCTCGCTCATGGTCAGTCGAGATCCGGTCGGAGATCGGACATCCGCTTGAAGATGTCCGGCTCCTCGTCCAACACGTCCACCGTGCTGAAGCCCAGCTCGGCCATCATCGGCGGGAGCGGCGCGCGCGGGGGCAGCCGTTCGGGTTTGGGCGGCGCAGGCGGCGGGTTCGGGTGCAGCGGGCGGCGGCGTTCGGTGCGCTTGCGCACGATGCGGCCATCCTTGCTGAGCCGCCCTATCCACTCGCCATCGCGCTTGTACACCTCGTCGCCTTCCAGGTAGCCGATGTACTCGCCGCGCGTGGAATACAGCGCGTCGCCGATCTTCGTCGCCTGCCAGTCACCATACGTGTCGTAGATGAACACCGGCTTGTTGGGATCTTTGGCCGTACTCATGAACGAACCCCCTTCACACGGACAACATGCGGTCGTAAATCTGGCGAAGCTGCCGCGCCGTCCGGTCCCACGTAAATCGCGCCGCCTGCTCGATCCCCTGCCGGATCAGGGAGTCGCGCAGCGCGCTGTCGGACAGCAGCCGGTCGATGGCCGCGGCAATCGCCTCGACGTCATACGGATCGACCAGCAGCGCCGCTTCTCCGGCAACCTCCGGCATAGAAGAGATCGTAGAGGTAACGACGGGCGTTGCGCAAGCCATCGCTTCCAGCACGGGAAACCCAAACCCCTCGTACAGCGACGGGTAGGCCAGGCACGCGGCGTCGCTGTACAGCGCAGGCAGGTCTTCGTCGCGGGCAAAGCCAATGAAGTGCACCCGGTCTTCCAGCCCCAGGTCGTACACCGCCTGGAAGATCGGGCTGTCGAGCCAGCCCCGCCCCCCGGCGATCACGAGGTGGATGTCTTCGTGCGCCGGACCCAGCGCGCCCAGTGCCGCGATCAGCCGGGCGTAGTTCTTGCGCGGCTGGACCGTCCCGATCGACAGGATGTATGGGTTGTCCGGAATGTCGTAACGGCGTCGCACCGCGCGGCGCGTTTCCGCGCCGGTGACGGGCTTGAACTCCGCGTTCACGCCGCTAAGCAGAACGGTGATCTTGTCCGGCGGCAGGTCGTACAGCTCGATCAGGTCGTCTTTCGTCGCCTGGGAGTCGGCCAGGACGTGTGTCGCGCGCCTCGCGGAACGCGGCACGACCCGGTCGAGGTAGGCTTTCAGGACCGGCGTGCTGGTTTCCGGCGCGCGCACGAACGACAGGTCGTGCACGGTCAGCAGCGTCTTCGTGCCGGGCAGCACCGGCGGCAGGGTGAAATCCGTGGCGTGGAACAGGCGCACCCGCCCGGTAAACGTCTCGACCGCGAGCGGCACCTGGAGCCGGTGCCAGAGCCGGGCAAACCAGCGCGGCGTGATGCGCGTCGGTCGCCAGTCGAAATTCGGGCCGGGCGGGGCCGGCAGCGTGTCGCGCGTGGCGCCCGCCACAAACAGCCGGTACGGGCTGGAACGGTCGTGCGCCGCCAGCGCCCGGATCAGCTCGCGCACATAGCGCCCGATTCCGGCTCCCTGTTCGTGGGCGGCAGTATAGTCGATCCCAATCGTCGCCATCGCACGACGAAGCTATGACTGCCCGGCAAGCACAGCGCGCACCCGCTTCACAAGCGTGTCCGGCGTGATCGGCTTGGTCAGGTATTCGACCGCGCCGATGTCCAGCGCCGTTTGCTGGCTGGTGCCGTCCACGCGCGCCGTCAGGAAGATCACCGGGACCCGCTCGTGTCGCGGGTCGGCCTTCAGCCGGCGCAGGACGTCGAACCCGTTGAAGTCGGCCATCATCACGTCCAGCAGGATCAGATCGACGACGGCATCGGCCAGGTAATCGAGCGCCGCCTTGCCAGAGAACACCTCGTGCGTTTCAAAACCTTCCCGGTTGAGCGCCATCCGCAGCAGCGAGCATAACAGGGGATCGTCGTCGACGATCAAAATGCGCTCGGCCATGGGCCCCTACTCCACATCGTTATACGTCCAATACCGGTTGACGAAGAAGTTCCACACCATGACGATCCACACCGCGAAGAACTGCGCGATATTGGTCCCCAGCCGGCTGACGGACGCATCCGACATGGACTCCGGCGCCAGCCCGACCCCTTGTAGCGCATCGGCGCCAATCTCGCCCAGCGGGCCGAACAGGGTTTTGACGAACCACAACCGGAACAACAGCCCCAACGCATTCACGATGAAGAACTGCACGAGCTGGCGGCGGATCGATCGCGTGCGCGAATCAGGGTACGTCCAATAGCGATTCCAGATGAAGTTGCTGATCACAGCCGCCGTGAACGCTGTGCCCGTAGCCAGCGCCACTTTGAGCTGCACGTTCGGCTCATCCGGGTGCAGGATCGTGGCCTGCAGGACGTTCAGCACGCCGAAATCGACCACCGCGCCGATGGCGCCCACCACCGCGAATTTCAGGAACCGCTCGACTTCCTTCGCCTTGGGCCCAAACCGCAGGCTAAACCGCACGATGAACTGGCTCAGAAGCGAGAACGGGTTTTTGGACCAAACCGGCGGTGAATACGGCACAGCTTTTGATGGCTCAGACGACATTTTCCGTGTCCCTTACTGGCCGGTGGGCTTGCTGATACGCCACGGCCAACAACCCCAACATCACGCCGATGTGTAAGAACAGGTTGTTGACGTATAGTTTATCCACAATACTATGGATCGCCAGATGCGTCCACGTGCCCAACAGCCCCAGCGTCAACCCACGCAAAACCGGATCGGGCTGTCTCAACGCGTGCAGCGTCCACCACACCATGACAGCCCATCCGGCCAGATATCCAAACAGCCCGACCACGCCCGTTTCGGCCAGCACGTTAAGATAGTCGTTGTGCGCGTGGCCGAGCGCCCGCGGCCAGCTCACCAGCCCGTAGTCGGGATACGCCGCCTCGTAGTTCCCCAGGCCCACCCCGACCAGCGGGTGCGCGTTCGCCATGGTGGCGGCGGCCTGCCAGTGCGCCAGCCGCTCGACGATCGCGAAGTTCTCATCGCTGATCGGCACGGCGCGCATGTCGCCGAACCCGGTGAACTGGGTCAGCGTGTTTTGCACGCGCTGCTGAATGCCCGCCGGCACGTAGCCCACGATCCACAGCGCGACAAACAGCCCGGCGCCCGTCGCCAGCAGCGCTCCACCCTGCCAGCGGCGGCGCGGCGCAAAGAATACCATCACCACGCCTGCCGCGCCAAAACCGAGCCATGCCCCGCGCCCCCAGGATGCCACCAGCCCGGCCAGCAGCAGCCCGCTGCACGCCGCGTACCCCAGGGCGACCGCCCCCGGCGCAATCCAGAGCCGGGACGTGCGCTCGCGCCAGCGCGCCCGCGCATCCTGCCCATATCCCCAGGCCAGCCCCAGCGCCAGCGGCAGCGACAGGCCCATGAACGCGCTGAACGGGTTCGGCTGGCCGAACGTACCAAACGCCCGGAACCGCTGGAAATTCGCGATCCACAGGTGCGGCGCGCCCGATCCGCCGAAGTATTCGTACAGGCCGATGATCGCCTGGAGCGTTGCCGCCAGCACCACGCCGGACGCGATCCAGGCCCAGCGCCCGCCGCGCGCCAGGTCCAGCACGATGCCTACCAGCAGCAGCATTTCGGCCCATTTGAGCATTTCGGAGAGCCACGGCCCGGTGGACACCGCCGCGAACAGCGACGGGCTGAACCCGGCCATGATCGCGATCAGAGGCGCGTACAACCGCGTGCGCGGCAGCGGGTCCGCCCGGCGCTGTGTGATGCGCCAGATCGCCCAGGCGAAGGCGGCCAGCGCCAGCGTGATCTGCCCGATATCGACCGGGAACGCGACCGTCGCTTCGGTGGCGATCAGCGTTTTGAGCGGGGCGAGGCTGAGCATCAACACCAGCCCCAGCGCGGGCTCCAACACCAGCGCCACGGCGATCAGCGCCACGACGAGCGCCCCGCCCGACACGGTGACCGGCAGGCTGCCCGCCAACACCCCGGCGGTCAGCGCCGCTCCGCACCACAGCACTGCGCGGCGCCAGGCACCGGCCCGCGCCGCCATAGTGACCATCACACGCGATCCTTGAAGTAAGCGATCGTCTGTTGCAGACCGTCTTCCAGCGCCACGGAGGGCTCCCAACCCAGGATCGTCCGCGCCCGCGTGATGTCGGGCTGGCGCGTCTGGGGATCGCCCTCGATGCGCAGCTCATCCTTGAACACGATCCCCGCCGGGTTGCCGGTCATGTCGTTGATCGTCTTGGCGAATTCGAGGATGCTGATCTCGGCGGTGTTGCCGATGTTGACCGGGTCGGTGTAATCGCTCATCAACAGCCGGTAGATTCCCTCGATCAGGTCGCTCACGAAACAAAAACTGCGCGTCTGCGATCCATCTCCGTAGACGGTGAGCGATTCGCCGCGCAGCGCCTGCCCGATGAAGTTCGGGACGACGCGCCCATCGTCCAGGCGCATCCGCGGGCCGTAGGTGTTGAAGATGCGCACGATGCGCGTATCGACCTCGTGCGCCCGGTGGTACGCCATCGTGATCGCCTCGGCAAAGCGCTTGGCCTCGTCGTACACGCCGCGCGGCCCGATCGTGCTGACGTTGCCGGGATAGTCCTCGGTTTGTGGGTGCACGAGCGGATCGCCGTAAATCTCGGAGGTGGACGCCAGCAGGAAGCGCGCGTCTTTCGCCAGCGCCACGCCCAGCGCGTTGTGCGTCCCCAGGCCGCCCACCTTCAGCGTCTGGATCGGGTACATCAGGTAGTCGATCGGGCTGGCTGGCGAGGCGAAGTGCAGCACCGCGTCGACCGGGCCATCGATGTAGATGTAATTCGTGACATCGTGTTTGACGAACTTGAAATCGTCGCGCCCGGCCAGATGGACGATGTTCTCCGTCTTGCCGGTCAGCAGATTGTCCATGCCGATAACCTGGTGTCCCTCGGCCAGAAATCGGTCGCAGAGATGAGATCCCAGAAAACCGGCGGCACCCGTAATAAGAACTCGCATGATGGTTTCTTCCGTGAGTAAAGAGATGACGAAGTGCAGCGAAGTGTACCACAAATCTCGCCTGAGCCAACCCTCGATCCGCGTGGCTCGGATTCTGCGCCCGGTGCTACAGATCGGCGAGCTTGTCCTCGAACGCGCTCCGGAACACGCTGAACGCCCGCTCGTCGTACAGGCACACCACGATGTACCGCAGGCTCTCCAGGTCCTCATACGTGTAGTCGATGATCACGCGCAGCATGACGTCGGCGCAGGCTTCCAGCGGATAGCCGAACACGCCCGTCGAAATCGCCGGGAGCGCGATACTCGCCAGGCCGTGCGCCTCGGCGAGGTCCAGGCTGGCGCGGACGGCGCTCGCCAGCTTGCCCGGCTCGCTGCCCTCGCCCATGCGCGGCCCCACGGCGTGGATCACGTGCCGCGCCTTGAGGTTCCCCGCGCCCGTGATCACCGCGCCGCCCACGTCGCAGTGACCGATGGCGAGACATTCCTCCTGGATGCTCGGCCCGCCCTTGGCGCGAATGGCGCCCGCCACGCCCGCCCCCAGGATCAACTGCGAATTGGCCGCATTCACGATGGCGTCGGTGTCCAGGTCGGTGATGTCGCCCCGCACCAGCTCGATCGTCACACCGTTCAACACGGTTTTCATACGCCACCTCCATCTTGAACAAATCCGGCGTCTGCCCGGTGGATCAGCGCCAGTGACAGAAAGAAGAAGAACGCGAGATTGATCGAGAAATAGCCGACGTCCACCAGCCCGTGGGCCAGGAAGTCCGCCATGCTGCCCGCCAGCGCGATCACCAGGGCCAGCGCCAGCCGGTCGGCGTGGTACACCCGCCGGTACACCTGCCACACCCGGCGCCAGAAGAATCCCTGCAGCGCCGCCGCCACCAGCACGCCCACGATCCCCAGGCTGACCCAGTGGTTGAGCAGGAGGTTGTGCGGCACGGACAGGTTCGGCTCGGCCCAGGCTTCGGGCAGCAGGTAGCGGCTGCGGTACCAGTACAGGAACTGGTCGAGCCCCACGCCGGTCAGCGGTCGCTCGCGGATGAGCTGGAGCGAGCTGTACCACAGGCTCTCGCGGAAAAACGCCGTGTCTCCGAAGATGTCCGGCAGGCGGGGCAGCACGATCGACAGCGGGATCAACGCCAGGGCGATCCCCACCACCGTCAGTCCCACCGGGATCAGCGAGCGACGTCCCTGCCACAGCAGCACCATCACGACCAGCGCGGCGGGCAGGCCCAGCAGGATCGCGCCGCGGCTCTGGCTGAGCAGCACGGCCAGCAGCATGACCGCCCCGCTCCCCGCCGCGAGCAGCCGCCGCCAGCCGCCGACCGGCAGGGCCGTGAACGCGAAGGCGAACGGCAGGCACCGCCCCAGGTACAGCCCGACGCCGTTCGGCGACCCGTACACGCTGATCAACCGGCGCGCGCCTTCCTCGGCCTCGACGACCGACTCCCCGGTGACGAACAGCACCAGCCCCACCACCGCGATCGCCCCGCCGGTGAACAGGATCGCGTCGACCAGCCAGAGTACGTCGCGCCGCTCCAGCCGCATGAGGCGCAGCAGAGCGTAAAACGCCGCCGGCTCCAGGATGACGACGCGCAGCTCGCGCACCGCCGTCGAGCGGAATTCGGCCCAGGCCAGCGACAGCACGCCGGTCGCGGCGAAGGCCAGCACGGCCCAGTCGAGCCGCGTCAGGCGGACCCGCAGCGGCGGCAGGGCGGCTCCCGCCTGGCGGCGGCGCGCCCATGCCACCAGCGCCCGCCCGGCGACGGCGACCACCGTCATCGCGAGGTATACCTCGACGGTAGCGAACAAACGGAACAGCAGGTCCAACGTGGACAGGAAAAAGGCCGACCAGAAGACGATCAGCATCAGCCCCAGCACGGGCCGGTTGTAGATCAGTACGAACAGCACGCCCAGCGCCACCAGCGTCACGAGGAACACCGGCGACAGCGACGCCACGCCCGCCGTCAGAATCGTGATCGCCAGCGCGGGCGGATCGCGCCGCAGCAGCGCCGGGACCGCCTCGCCCCAGGTGATCAGCGTCCCCACCAGCACCAGGAACGACGCCAACAGCCCGATCAGCCACTGCATGGCGTGGCGCAGCGTCTGCGGCGACGGCGGCTGCACGCGCCGCCAGGGCAGCCGGATTCCGGTCGCGATCGCGCCCAGCAGCGCCAGCCCGCCCACCACCGCGCTAACCAGCCGCGCCCGGTCGTAGGCCGCGGTATCCGGCGGCGCGCCCACGGCATACCCGGCAATCGGCCAGCGATCGTCGCCGTTGTAGGGCCGGTGAATGATCTCCGCCGTGTGCGCCCGGTCGGCCAACCCGCGCGCCACCTCGATCAGGCCCATCTCCGGCGCGCGGCTGGGCGAGGTCAGCAGGATGAACGCCTCGCCCTCGCGATTCCGAGGCAGCGCGTTGGCCGGCTCGCCATCGACCGTCACGTACAGGTAGGCCATGTAGTCGTCGCGGCGCACCGGAATCGCGAACGCCGTCCCCTCGAACCGCACGGCGATCCGGTTTTCCTGGTCCGGCGTCACGTTCGTCGGGTCGGGGATCTCCGCGTCGGCGCCGAGATCGCTCAACCGCCAGTTCTCCGAATACGTCGCGTAGGCGTTGTCCGCGGGATGCAGGCCGGGCGCCAGCCCATCCTGCGCGGGCAGCACGCCCTGCCCGGTCCAGTCGTCGATCACCGGCGCGACGGCGAACCCGTGAATCGGATCGTCGGGCGGCGCGTCCGGGTCCCAGTGCTGCACGATCAGCCCGCCGGCCCAGGGCCATTCTTCACGCGCGCGGCGGTAGGCGTCGCGGGTGTATGCGGCCCGCTGCTCCGCGGACGCGCTCCCCCAGATGGACAGCGGCCCGGTCCAATCGTCCGGTAGGTGGTTCCAGCCGAAATTGCTGCCCCACAGCGCCTTGGTCCCGTCGCCGCGCCGGACCATCTCCTCGCGCAGCAAAATCCACCGCGAGAAGTTCAGCGTGCCCTCGTCCACCGTCCGGTCGTATGGCCCGGCTTCGAACCCGTAGGGCTTGGCCGCGGCAGCGTCGAAATAGCCCTGCGCGCCCTGCTCGTACATCGCCCGCAGAAACAACAGGTCGCTCAGGTTGTCCGGCCCAGTTTCCACGGTGGGCGCCAACGCCGCCGCGATCACCGTCGCGGTCGGATCGGCGTCGTGGATGGCCGTGTAGGCTGCCCGCAGCATGGCGACGTAATGCGCCGGGCGCGGGTCCATGTTGCCCCAATGCAGTTTGATGTTCGGCTCGTCCCAGACCTGGTAATACGCGATGGAGTCGGTATAGCGCGCGGCGACGACGCCTGCGAACCGCCCATAATCGCTGACGCTGGCAGGGGGCGCGAAGGGGTGTTCCGGCGCCAGCACGTGCCGCGCCCAGAGCGGCGTGCCGTCCAGCACGGCCACCAGTTGCAGCGACTCCCGCGCCGCGACGGCAGCGACCAGGGCGTCATACGCGCCCCACTCGAACGCGCCCGGCTCCGGCTCGATCGCCTCCCACAGGAACGCCTGCCGGACCCAGGTGAATCCCGCGCCCGCGATGCGATCCAGCTCGCGCTCGAGTTCGTCCGGGGCGTACTGCAGCAGGTCCACGTTGACCCCGGCCAGCGGCAGCCGGTACGGCAGGTCGAGCGACTCGGCGGCGTTCTCCCAGCCGCGCACCGCGATCGCGTGTTGGTCGGCGGCCACCAGGGCGCCCACCCCGCTGCCCACCGCCAGCAGGATGCACAGCGCGAAGATCAGCCCGCGTGTTTTCATCGCGTGCGAGACCAGCGCGGGCGCGACGCCTGTCCGTCGCTGGTTATGGGGTGGGCCAGCCCGGTTTCGACGTCGATGATCCAGATGTTGTCCTGGTGCACGATCGCGATCTGCCGCCCGGTCGGGCTCCACACGATGCCGTTTTCAGGATCGGGCCGGACGCCGGGACGGTCCGCGCCGGGGAACACCACCTGCGCGTTGCTGCCGTCGCGGTCGGCCATCACCAGGTCGTACTGCGTGCCCAGGCTGTTGAGCGCCTCGCGGGGCTGGAAATAGGCGATGTTGTAGTCCGGCATCCCGTCCGCCCGCTCGACCAGCGGCGAATAGCTGGGGCTGGACCAGATGCCGCTCTGCGACACGAACGGGTTGATCTGCAGATCGCCGTTGGTATCGATCACCGCGAGGTCGAAGATGATGCTGTTCTCCGGCAGCTCGGAGCCATACGGCGGGCCGTGCACCGTCAGCGCCAGGTGGCCGTCGTCGGACCACGAGAGCGTGGGCACCCACACCGTCGAGCCCTGGAACCGTTCGAGCAGCGGGGCATATTCGGGAAACGTCAACAGGGTGACGTACTCGCCCGTTTCCAGGTCCACCAGTCCCACACTGTCGGCGTTGGCCCAGGCCACTTTCGTCCCATCCGGTGACCACACGTAGCGCCGTCCCCACCAGGGATAGGTGCCCAGCGCGTTCTGCGGGATGATCTCCTCCGGCACGCCGAGCACCTCGCCGGTTTCAGGGTCGAGTTGCATCACGTACAGGTCGTTATACGCGCGCCAGCCGGGCGGGTCGGCGAGCGGGTTGGCCGTCGAATAGGCGACGGTCGCGGTACGCTGGCCGGGCACCCATTGCGCCACCCGCACATCTTCGGGCACCAGTTGCACCGGCTCCGGCACGCTGGCGCGCGTGTCGAGGATCGCCCACAGCTCGTTCGAGAATCCCGGATCGCCTGGATCGTCGGTGCTGACGGTGTACAGCAGCCGCCGCCCGTCCGGCGACAGGTCGAACACGCGGCCATCCAGCACGCCATCCGTCGTCAGGGGCCGCGCGTTGAGCGTGCTGCCTTCCACGATCCACGCCTGCCCGCCCAGGATGTACGCCAGGACCCCCTCGATGGGGACGTACGTCTCGGTGGGCTCGCTGCCCACGAACACGATCTCGCTGCGCGGATCCTTGATCACGATGCGGCTGATCTCGCTGCGGCTGGCCTCGACGCCATCGCGCTCGATGATCCGGTAGCAGACCTGCTGGATGCCGTTTTCGCCGGTCTGCATGATCCGCCGCTCGCCGGGCGGCAGCGCCTGGGTGAACTGCGTCTCCGGCTCGAACGGCAGCACCTCCTCGGTGCACTCCTCGCGCCGCACCACGCGCGTCACGGTGATGCGCATCCCGTCGCGGAGCTGGGTTTGCAGCAGCGGGTTGACCTCGTCGTATTCGCCAAGCGCGATGCCGACTTCTTCCAGAAACTGCCCGACCGAGATGATCTTGTCATACCGGTACACGCTGCTCACGCCATCCGCATCGACGGTCACCGTGAATTCACCCGGCCCCACGTCCGACTGCTGGCACGCGCCGAGGAACAGCGCCAGCACCACACCCACCATGACCACTAAAGCTCTGTTTTTCATCGTGTATTGTCTAATCGGCTCGCTAGCGCAACGAACAGGTTGCGAAGATGTTTTACAATATGGTAGCGGTTAAATCAAATAAAAGGTGTAGCAGTGCCCGATCCCCAAACGACAGAGTATATCGCGAGCCTGCCCGAGGTCGACACCGCGCGCCTGCCGCGCGGCGCGATCTTTCTGGCAAACGATCGCCTGTACCAGGTCGTCGAAACCGGCAGCGGCGGCTATCACAAAGCGCGCGAGTGGCGCAAGAACGAAGACACCGACGTCGCGCTCATCCCCGGCTCGTTCCTGAGCCGGACGCTGCCCCTCGTCCGGCGCGGCCGGCTGCTGCCGGTGTACCGGTCCCGCCTGGAACTGACCCAGGACGACCGCCCGACCTGCTTCGTCTTCCCGACGGAGACGCTCGCCCTCGACGCGGCCTACCTCGACGTGACCCTGATCCAGAGCTCCGGCGCTTACGTGCGCAACGAAGGCAGCGATCCGGCCTTCTCCGTGACTGACGGCGTGCATGCCTTCCGCCTGTACTATTATCGCCAATCCGTGCGTGGGCGCCTGTCGGACCTGTCGAGCCTTCAGGCGCGCCCGCTGCAATTCACGCCCCGGCCCCACACCGAAGGCCCCGGTTACTGGCGGCTGCTGTCGAGCTGGACCGAAACCAGCAGCGCCGCCGACGCAGCCCAGCGCACCATGACCATGCCCAGGCCGTCTTTCGACGGGGAAGACACGGTCCCTACTCCAATCCGCCCGCCGGACCCGCCGCGATAAAAAACGCCCCTGGCCGCTAAAACCAGGGGCGTTTCAGTGATGTTCGGACGTTTACTGGATGCCCACCGCCTGCCGGACGACTTCCAGCGATCGCAGCGCGGTCAGGTTGCGGATGTTGTACCCGTAGCCGAGCGAACCGTCGGTCAGGTCGCCGGCGCCGCTGGGCGCCACGCTGTTCGGGTCGGAGATGCCGCGGTCCTGCATCGCCCGCCACAGGTTCCACAGCGGCACGCCCGATTCGGTCGCCACTTCGACGATGGCCCGGTTGTACTCGGTCAACTGCTCGGTCGAGTACCCGTTGCCCGCCGGGATGGTTGCCAGCACCGGGATCACGCCGTGGTCGCTCAGGATGCGCACCACCAGGCTTTGCAGCTCGCTGCGGAACATCGCCGGGTCCATGAACGTCACGTTGGGCGCCGAGAAGCTGACCAGCGCGATGGCCGGGCGCGTGAGCTGAAGCTCGCATGACAGGGCCGTCCCGCCGCCCACCGCCTCACACGGCGCGCCGCCGGGCGCCGGGGCGGCCAGCGAGTCGACGCCGAAGTCCGCGCCCGCCGCGATGCTGTCCACGTCGAAGCTGTTCGTCGCCGGATCGGTCGCCTCGCGGACCGGCGTGCTGGCATAGGCCGTGATCATGCCCTGCAGCGAGCCGAAGTTGCCAAGCTGGAACTGATCCCCGGCGAACGGCACCATGAAGTTCTGGCTGTCCATCGGGTCATCACCGACCTTGGCGAACGCATTTCCGCGGTTGCCAAAGTTGGACATGCCGCTCTGGTACACCTGGGTCAGCGTCTGCGCCATCGGCTGCGGGATGTCCGGCAGCACCGGGTACTGCATCAGGTCGAACGTCGGTGCCGCGCTGGACACGTTGACGGTGAAACTCGTCACCGTGATCCCGCCGCGCGCGTCGTCCGCGGTCACCTCGACCGTCGCCGAGCCTTCCGCCTCACCGTACAGCACGATGAAATTGCCACCTACCGCTTCGGCGGACACTGCGCCCAGGTTCTGCGAGATCGCCGTCAGGACGACCGGGTCGCCATCCGGATCGGTCACCGTGATCGGGACCGCGATTTCCTCACCGACCGTCAGGTTCTGTTCGGGGATCGGATCGGGCTGGATGACCGGCGGGCTGTTCAGCCCGGTCACGGTGACGGTGAAGCCCGTCGAGGCCGTTCCGCCGCGCCCGTCGTCCACATCGACCGTCACGTTCGCCTGGCCCGGCGTCACGCCGTTGACGATCACTTCCGCCGTGCCATTGGCAACCGCCGTCGCCACCGCCGGGTTATCGGACACCGCCGACACGGTCAGCGGATCGCCGTCCGGATCGGCTACGACGATCGGCACAGTGATGCTGCTGCCCGCTTCGACACTCTGCGGCCCGATCTGCTGGATCGTCGGGGCGTTGTTCGCGCCCTCGACCGTGACGCCGAACGTTACAGAGACGTCCGGATTCACGCCATCGTTCACCGCCAGCGTGACGCTGCCCTGCCCGCCGGCCACACCTTGCAGCGTGATCTCGCCCGGCTGCGTCACCGAGGCGCCCACGATGCCCGGTGCGTTCGAGATGGCCGTCGCTTGCAGCGGGTCGCCATCCGGGTCGCTCGCCGAGTAGTTGACCACCAGCGACTGGCCCGCCGTCAGCACCTGATCGCCGATCGGCTGGACCTGCGGCGGTTGGTTGGCCGTGGTCACCGTCACGGTGAACGGAACGTTGACCGCCGGGTTGTTCCCATCCTCCACCGAGAGCGTCACCGTCGCCTGCCCGGCGGCCACGCCTTGCAGCGTGATCTCGCCCGGCTGCGTCACCGCGGCTTCCACGATGCCCGGCGCATTCGAGATCGCCGTTGCTTGCAGCGGGTCGCCATCCGGATCGCTCGCCGAGTAGTTGACCACCAGCGATTCGCCCGCCGTCACGGTCTGTTCGCCGATCGGCTGGACCTGCGGCGGCTGGTTGGCTTCGGTCACCGTCACCGCGAAGGAGACGCTAACCGCCGGGTTGTTCCCATCCTCTACTGAGAGCGTCACCGTCGCCTGGCCGGGCGCCAGCGCCTGGAGCGTCAGCACGCCCGGCTGCGTGACCGCCGCGCCCACGATGCCCGGCGCGTCGGATGTGGCCGTCGCCTGCAGTGGATCGTTCTCCGAGTCGGTCGCCGTGTATGAGATCGGCAGCGAACCACCCGCCTCGATCGTCTGGTCGCCAATCGGCTGGAGCGATGGCGGCTGGTTGGCTTCGGTCACCGTGACGGCAAACGCGACGGACACTGCCGGGTTGTTGCCATCCTCGACCGACAGCGTCACCGTCGCCTGCCCTGCCGACTGGGCCGCCAGATCGATCAGCCCGGCCTGCGAGATCGCCGCCGTCACGACGCCCGGCGCGCTGGAATCAACGCTGGCCTGGAGCGTGTCGCCTTCCGGATCGGTCGCGCTATACGCCACCTGGACATTCTCGCCCACGACCAGCGACTGCGACACGATCGCGCCGACGACAGGCGGCTGGTTGACCGCCGTCACCGACACGGTGAACGGCATCTCGACGGGCGCATTATTGCCGTCGTCCACCGACAGCGTGACCGTCGCCGTCCCGGCACTCACAGCCTCCAGGTGAATCACGCCCGGCGCTGCGATGCTGGCCGTCACCACGCCCGGCGTGTCCGACTGCACCTGTGCATCCAGCGAGTCGCCGTCCGGATCGGTCGCCGTGTAGCCGACGTCGCGCGTTTCACCTGCGCTCATCGTCTGGGGCAGGATCGTCTCGATGAGCGGCGGCAGGTTGCCCTGCTCCACCAGCACGTTGAAGGTGGTGATGGTCGGATCGTTCGTGCCATCGTCCACCGACAGCCGGATCGTCGCCGGGCCGACTCCCTGCGCCACCAGCGTGATCACACCCGGCGACGCGATGCTGGCCGTCACCACGCCCGGCGTATCGGACTGGACATCGTGCGCCAGTGGGTCGTTGTCGGGGTCCACGGCCTGATAGCCAACCTGCCGCGTCTCACCGATGGTCATCGTCTGCCCGTTGATCGGGTCCACGGCTGGCGGGCGGTTGACCGCGCCGACCACCACCTGAAAGGCCGTGTTGATCACGCCGCCCTTGCCGTCGTTGGCGGTCACGGTCACGTTGGCTGTACCAACCGCCACGCCGTTGATGCGAACGGTGCTCACGTTCGGCGCGCTGGCCGTCACGATGTTGGCATTATCCGACGACGCGGAAACCGTCAGCGCGTCGCCGTCCGGATCGGACGCGGTGATCGTGATGTCGCGCGTCTGCCCGACTTCGATCGTCTGGCCGAGAATCGGGTTGATCGTCGGCGCGCGGTTCTGCCCCTGAACGGTCACGATGAAGGCCGTGCTACTCAGCCCGCCCCGGTTGTCGTTGGCCGTGACCGTGATGGTCGCCGTCCCGGCAGTGACCCCGGCCACGCTGATCTCACGCGCCGCGGTGACCTGGGCGCCGGCGATGGCCGGATTGCTCGACGACGTGAAGATGTTGACCGGGTCGCCATCCGGATCGCTTGCCGTCACGTTCAGCCGCGCGCTCTGGCCCGCGTTCAACACCTGGCTCGGCACCGGGTTGATGATCGGCGGGCGGTTGGGGCGCGGCGTGGAGGTGAGCGTGGGGACGGCGGTGGGCTGCGTATTCGACACGCGGATCGCCGTGGCAATGTCGAGCGTTTCGGTGCCGTCGTTCAACCACACGTGCAGCCGGACCTGGTACTGCCCGTCCGGCTGGAGCGTGGTGTTCCACGCGCCCAGCGCCCCGTTGATCACCGGGCGGCTCTGCGGCGCCGTCAGCGGATACCACAGGTTGCTCGGGTTCGGATCGGGCCCCCATTCCAGCGCGTATTGCAGGAATCGCGGGTGACTCGCGCTGCCGATGATCGTGATGTAGCCTGCGATCTGGCTGCCATCCACCGGGTACGAGATCCGTACATCGTAGGGATAGGCCGTCGCCACGACCGGCGTCCAGGTCGGCACGACGAACGGAACGGTTGGTTGTAGTGCCAGACGGGTTGCCGTCGGGAACGCCTGGAAAAACTGAGTCGGCGTCCGGGTTGGGAAGGCGGTGAACGTCGGAATCGGCGTCTTGGTCAGCGGCGGGGTGATCGTCGCCTCGACCGTGGGCACCGTGTCCGAGTCCCGCTCATCATCATCGCCGCCGCTCAGGCTGCACGCCAGCCCGGCCAACAGCAACATGACCAACACCAGACCCAATCGGGCCAAAGTGGAATGTCGGTAAAGCGTCATGGCATCCTTCCGTCCAGGGGATTACAAAGAGCTTCACGTTATTGAATTGTTTTGATAGCTCTAACCGGTATTGTATAACTCTTCGCACACGCGTACAAAACGGTAACTACACGCTGAGCAGACGATTGCCACGCTATTGGTACACACAGCGGCGCCGGCCCCCTGCCGGCAGCGAGGATCACAGGGGCACGACACGCACCTGCCGGCCTGTCCGGGCGAGGCGGTCCTTCGCCGCAGTGGGGACGTCTGCGGGGGGAATTGCAGCAGGGGCGCGGATCAAAAACGGGGCGAGCAGAATGTCTCCGCCCGCCCCGTGTGCATCCGGTGGGTAAACTTACCGGCTGTCGGCCAGACCCAACAAGCCCATCGGCATCTTGGGCTGGCGCGATTTCTCTTCGTCCTTGCCGAACTTGATCACCTCGCCGGTGTCGGTGATCGCCTCGACGGCCAGCCCCAGGCTTTGCAGCTCTTTGACCAACACGCGGAAGCTTGCCGGCACGCCCGGCTCCTCGATAGGCTCGCCCTTGACGATGGCTTCGTAGGTCTTGACACGCCCCTGGACGTCGTCCGATTTTACGGTGAGCATTTCCTGCAAGGTATGCGCCGCGCCGTAGGCTTCCAGCGCCCACACTTCCATCTCGCCGAAACGCTGGCCGCCGAACTGCGCCTTACCACCCAGCGGCTGCTGCGTCACCAGGCTGTAAGGCCCGGTCGACCGCGCGTGCACCTTGTCCTCGACCAGGTGCGCCAGCTTGAGCATGTGAATGATGCCCACCGTCACCGGCTGGTCGAACAGCTCGCCTGTCTTGCCGTCGTACAGGCGCTGCTTGCCGTTGATCGGGATCGTCTGGTCGAGCTTGATCGAGATCCGCCGCGCCAGCTCGCGCAGGTCTTCTTCCGACAGGCCCTCGGGCGGCGTCTCGCCGGTGACCAACTCGATCCACAGGACGAGCGTGGCATACCGGGCGTTCTGGTCACGTCGCGTGCGTTCCTCCAGCGACAACCCGCGATCGAACGCGAGAACGTCGTCCGGGTCGTAGCCCTGCTCGCGCAGCCACTCGGCCAGCACCGCGCGCCGGGCGTACACGTACTCCAGGGCCAGCCGCTCCATGTCGTACCGACTCGTCTGGCCGAGCCAGTGGTCGATGTACAGGCGGCGCACCTCGTCGTCGTCGTCCAGGTACTCGGTGTCGTACTCTTCTTCTTTGAGCCAGTTCCACGCGCGCTCGGTGATGTCTTCCCACGCGCGCTCGATCATCCAGGTGCGGCCCAGCTCAGCCTCGATCTCGTCCTCTTCGGCGCCGTCGAACACCGGGGAGATTGCGCGGAAGCCCAGCCGGTCCGCCGCCCAGCCCAGGTGCGTTTCGAGCACCTGGCCGATGTTCATACGGCCCGGCACGCCCAGCGGGTTCAGGATGATCTCGATCGGCGTGCCGTCTTCGAGGAACGGCATGTCCTCGATCGGCACGACCTTCGAGATGACGCCCTTGTTCCCGTGGCGCCCGGCCATCTTGTCGCCCTGGGTGAGCTTGCGCTTCTGCGCCACGCTCACACGCACCATCTGGTCGACGCCGGCAGGCAGGTCGCGGTGCTCTTCGCGGTTGAAGATCTTGACGTCGACCACCTTGCCCTTTTCACCGTGCGGCAGGCGCAGCGAGGAATCCTTCACTTCGCGCGCCTTCTCGCCGAAGATCGCCCGCAGCAGTTTTTCCTCGGGGCTGAGTTCCTTCTCGCCCTTGGGCGTGATCTTGCCCACCAGGATATCGTTCGGGCCCACCTCCGCGCCGATGCGGATGATGCCGTACTCGTCCAGGTCCTTGAGCGCGTCCTCGCCCACGTTGGGAATGTCGTAGGTGATTTCCTCGGGGCCGAGCTTCGTGTCGCGCGCTTCGATCTCGTGTTTCTCGATGTGGATCGAGGTGAATTTGTCTTCGCGGACCAACGCCTCGCTGATTAGCAGCGCGTCTTCGTAGTTGCCGCCTTCCCACGAGAGGAACGCGCACAACACGTCGTGCCCCAGCGCCAGATTGCCGAACACCGTCGACGAGCTGTCCGCGATGACTTCGCCGGCCTGGATGAACTGCCCCTTCTGGACGACAGGACGCTGGTCGATGCACGTCGATTGGTTGGACCGGTTGTACTTCCGCAGGCGGTAGGTGTGAATGCCGCCCTGGTCTTTGTATTTCTCGCGCGCCTTCTCGTCGGTCACGCGCACCATGATCTGATCGCCCTGGACCGACAGCACCTCACCGGCTTCGTCCGAAACCAGCACCTGCCCGGAATCGTAAGCCGCCTGGCGCTCGACGCCCGTGCTGACGATCGGGATGTCCGGCCTCAACAGCGGGACCGCCTGGCGCTGCATGTTCGACCCCATCAACGCGCGGTTGGCGTCGTCGTGCTCCAGGAACGGGATCAGCGCGGCGGAGATGCCCACGATCTGGCGCGGGGCGACGTCCATGTAATCGATGCGCGAGGAGGCCGCCACCAGGAAACGCTGGTGATGGCGCGCCGACACGCGATCGTGAACGAACTCGTTGTTGGCGTCCAGTTGCGCGTTCGCCTGCGCGATCGTGAAGCGGTCCTCTTCGTCAGCCGAGAGATACACGATCTCGTCGCTCACGAAGGGGCGAACGGGCGCCGTCTTCAGCCCGAACTTGGTCAGGCGCTTGAGCACGGCTTCGTCGATCTCGGTGCCCGCCGGAATGACGTCGTCGGATTTCGGGTCCTCGACGTCCGCGCTCAGCGTGCGCCCCAGGATCACCTCGGCCTTGAGCGGCAGATCGCGGTACACGCGGCGATACGGCGTCTCGATGAACCCGTATTCGTTCACGCGCCCATAGCTCGCCAGGCGCCCGATCAGGCCGATGTTCGGACCTTCGGGCGTTTCGATCGGGCAGATGCGGCCATAGTGACTGTGGTGCACGTCGCGCACGTCGAACCCGGCGCGCTCGCGGCGCAGGCCACCCGGCCCCAACGCCGACAGCGTGCGCTTGTGGGTCAGCTCCGCCAGCGGGTTGGTCTGGTCCATGAACTGCGACAACTGGCTGGAGCCGAAGAACTCGCGCACCGCCGCCACCACCGGGCGAATGTTGATGAGCGTCATCGGCGACAGGCTGTCGGACTCGCGGATCGACATGCGCTCGCGCACGACGCGCTCCATCCGGCGCAGGCCGATACGCAGCGAATTCTGGATCAGCTCGCCGACGGTCTTGACGCGGCGGTTGCCCAGGTGATCGATGTCGTCCGGCTGTTCGAGGCCGTTGTTGATCAGGATCATGCGCTCGATGAGCTTGACCAGATCGTATTTGGTGATGGTCCGCCGCTGGCGGGGCACCACGTCATCCATCCGCAGGCGCTGGTTGAGCTTGTAGCGCCCCACCCGCTCCAGGTCGTACCGGCGCTGGTCGAACAACTGGCTTTCCAGGTATTCGCGCGCGTTGTCGAGCGTGGGCGGATCGCCGGGCCGCATGCGCTTGTAGAATTCGAGCAGCGCGGCCTCGGCGATGGTCTGCCCATCGCGCAGGTCCCACTGCGGCTCCATGCGGATCGTGCCCTGAATGTACTGATGGTCCGGGTTGTTATCGACTTCGTTGTAGAGGGCCAGCAGTTCTTCGTCCACGCCCTCTTTGATGGGCGAGTGCTCGTCGAAGCCATCGCTCACCGCGGCCAGGGCGCGCAGCAGGATCGTCACCGGGATGGTACGCTTGCGGTTGAACTTGATCGCCAGGTAATCGCTCTTGCGCGTCTCGAATTCCATCCACGCGCCGCGATCGGGGATCAGCTTGGCCGTCGACAGGCGGCGGCCCGTGGTGCGGTCCTCCTCGGCGTCGAAGTACACGCCGGGCGACCGGATCAACTGGCTGACCACCACGCGCTCGGTGCCGTTGATGATGAAGGTCCCCTTCTCGGTCATCAGCGGGAAATCGCCCATGAAGATGTCCGAGATGACGACCTCGTCGCCAGCCGCGCGATTGACCAGCGCGACTTTCACGTAGAGGGGCGCAGCGTAGGTGATATCCCGTTCGAGACAGATCTCTTCGGAGTACTTCGGCTCGTCGAACCGGTACCCCAGATCGAACTCGGCTGTTTCGGGACCGCTGCCGGGGAAATAGAGCCTCAGATTGCCGTTGAAGCTTTCGATCGGGCTAATCTCGTCGAACAGCTCGCTCAACCCTTCGTCGCGAAACCGTTCAAACGAGTCCAACTGGATTTCAATGAGTGAAGGCAGATCCTGCACGTCGTACGTGCGTGCATAATTCTTCTCATCTAGCCGCCGCTGCATTCACCACTCCTCGAGGTCACTTGCCGACAGATACAACCACCAGAGTCCGGTGTATACCGATGTGGGGATAGGGAGAGCATGTCTCCTCAATTTGGCTCAGAATGATAAGAGGTTTTTCCGTATGCCTAGACATTATGGGGTTCAAGAACAGACATTATATCACGAGATAGTCGCATGTCAATAACAAAAATGCCGCGTCACGCTCAATTCATCTGCATCTGTCTCTCGCGAATTGAGCGGTTGTGGCAGCGATTTCTCGTGATATGTGCCCCTTCCCGCCATCCTCACGCCCAGGGTAGCACCCTGCCGTGATCCCTGGCGCCCAACAACTTAATATTATACCACGCTCCGGCGCCGGTCGATAGGGCGACTTTGGGCGCGCTAGCGGATCAATGCCTGGTAATAATCGCAATATGATGTCAGCGGGCACTCCTCGCAGCGCGGGCGCCGCGCGTGGCAGATCTCGCGCCCGTGCCGGATGATGTTCAGATGGGCCGGGTAGTATTCATCCGGCGGGATGATCGCTTCCAGCTCGCGGTGCGCCTTCTCCGCGCTCGTCTTCGGATCGATCAACCCCAGGCGCTTGGTGACCCGGTGCACGTGCGTATCGACCGGAAAAGCCGGCTTGCCGAACGCGAACAGCAGGATGATAGCCGCGGTCTTGGGACCCACGCCGTTGATCTGCGTGAGCCACGCCTTGGCCGCTTCGATGTCCATGTCGGCCAGGAAGTCGAGCGTCAGCTCGCCGCGCTGCTCGGTCACGAAACGCAGCGCGTCCTGAATGCGCGGCGCCTTCTGGTTCGCCAGCCCTGCCGGTCGAATGGCCTCGACCACGTCCTCGACCGGCGCATCACGCACGGCTTCCCAATCCGCGAAGCGCTCCACCAGGCGATTGAAGGCTACGTCCCGGTTGGAGTCGGTCGTGCTCTGGCTGAGGATCGTGCTCACCAGCTCGTCGAGCGGGAGCAGGTGCGAGCGCCATTCCGGGTACCCGTACAACTCCTCCAGCAGTTCGGCGATGTGCGCGTACTGGCGCCGCCGCAGGTCCAGCGTTTCGGGATCGAGCACCGCCTCTTGGGAATTGGTCGATGTCATCAGCGCAGCCTCACACCACAAGCTCATCATACAAGCGATCCAGGCTCAGGCCCTCGTACACCGTCGCGCGCGTGCGCAGCGTCAGGGCCGCCGCCGAGATCCCCAGGCGCATCGCCTCGTCCAGCGGCATGTCGTTCAACAGGCCGAAGATCACGGCAGCCGACAGCGCGTCACCGACCCCGGTCGCGTCCACGACCTGCGTGCGCAGGGCCGGGATGTGACCCGCGCTGCTGCTGTCGGCATACGCCAGCCCCTGCTCGGCCAGAGTCACGACCCCGATCTTCACGCCCAGGCTCACCAGGCATTGCGCCGTTTCGATCGCGCTCTCGCTCGTGGCCGGGGCTGCGTCCGTCTGGCACAGGACCGCCGCTTCGACCGCGTTGGGCGTCAGCATGTACAGCTCCGGCAGGTGCGGGATCAGCTTCTCCGCCAGCAGTTGGGATGTCGGATCGGCGCACACCGGCACTTTGTAGCGCCGCGCCAGGCTGAACACCGTCGCCAGCGACTTGGCGGACAGGTTGGCGTCGATCACGATCATCGAGGCGCTGGCGAACAGGGCGCGATGCTCGCGCAAATAGGCGGGCGAAATGCTGTTGACGATGTCGTACTCGCTGACCGACACGTGCAGCTTGCCCGTTTCATCGAGGATCGCCACGTAGCTCCCCGTCTGGACGTCCGGCAGGCGCAGCATGTGGCTGACGTCGACACCGGCGCGGGCGGTATGCGACACGACGAACTCGCCCAGGTCGTCCTGTCCCACTGCCGAGAGCAGCGTGGTCGGCACTTCCAGCCGGGCCAGATTCTCGGCGATGTTGCGCGCCACGCCGCCCACGCTGTTCCGCACGCGGCCCAGGTTCGATGTGCCCATGCGAAGCGGCTCGAATGGGCGTCCCTTCACGTCGATACCGGATGTTCCGATCACGAGTACCGATGGCTCTGTATTCATGCCGTGCTCCCGCGGTCTGACCGGATGCCTGTTTCCGATTGTGCCCTAGCACCCGGCTCCCGTCAAAGAAACGACTCGACTCGCGCCCCTATCATCCTGCCGACTTGTCAGCCGGTCCGGAAAAGACTATAAACAGTGTCAGCATTTTGTCGTAAACTGTTTTCCGATCCGTACACGACTGGGGAGCACTCGCGGATGGACAGCGAAACGAATCGAGACGTCAATACCCCGAATCTCGAACAGCTCATGCAGTTGGGCATCCAGACGGCCCGGCAGGGCAACAAGGAGAACGCGCGCGTCATTTTCCAGCAGGTGCTGGACGCCGACAGCCACAACGAGCGCGCATGGCTGTGGATGGCCGCCGTCGCCGAGACGCCGGTCGACCGGGTTCGCTACCTCAACACGGTGCTGCGCATCAACCCCCACAACAGCACGGCCCAACGCGAGCTCAATCGACTGCGCAAAGGCGAGGAATCCAGCACGAGCCAGGTGCTGATCTACGGCGGCATCGGGCTGGCGATCATCATCTTGCTGATCGCTGTGGCGTTTCTCGTCCTGGCCGTGCTGTGAATGCCTGTCCGCACCGATGCCGGGCCCGCTTGGTGACCGGGCATGTGGCCCTGCGCGTGAAGCCGGTATAAGATAGGTGGCGTGTATGCACCGGCTCATCTCAGGACAGGCGTGCCGTGACCAACGACGAACTCCAGGAACTACTGCGAACCGGCATTCAGGCGGCGCAAAGTGGCAACAAAGCTGTTGCGCGCCGAATTCTCGAACAGGTCATCGAACAGGACCCCAACAGCGAGCTGGCCTGGATCTGGCTGGCGACCCTCGCGGATGACGTCGGCGAGCGGCGCGTGCACCTCGAGCGCGTGATCGCCATCAATCCCGACAACGAACGCGCCCGGCAGGCGCTCGACAAGCTCAAGACAGCTCCGCCTCCCAGCCCGGCGAAAAAACCCCGGCGGGCCCCGCGCCCCGAAGGGCCGCGCGCCGAACGGCCCCGATCGGCGCCCACGCTCGACCGTGACGCCCTGCTCGAGCCAGAGCCGAAAGCGCCCCGCCGCGCGCGCCGCCGGCCCGTGCTCCTGACGCTGCTGGCGCTGATCATCGTCGCGCTGGTCGCACTGGGGGTGATCCTGCTGAACGAGGCGAGCCAGTCCGGCGAGGACGAAACCGGCCCGGCGCCGTCACCGGCCACAGCGACCAGCCCGCCCACCGCCATGCCGGAAGAACCGGCGGCGCCCGCCGAGCGCCCCACTTCGACACCGTTGGGCGGGGTGCTGATCACCGTGCCGCCCCAAGAGTCGCTCCCGCCAACCTGGACGCCGCCGCCCACGGCTACCCCCACGGCAACGCAGACCCTGACGCCGACCCCGCCGCCGCTGTCGTCGTATACCATGCTCATCTCGGCGCGCCGGGCAGGGAGCGCCTCGTGGAGCCTGTACACGCTGCGGGGCGATGGCACCGGCGAGCGCCGGCTGCCGTTGCGGCTCAGCGCGGCGGATGAGGCCGCCGGCCTGACGCTGCTCGAAGTCTATGACGCGGCGTATTCGCCCGACGGCGAGGAGATCACCTTCACGGCTCGCCTCCGCGCGACCGGCCAGCAAGACGGCGCGCCGGCCACCGCCGAGTTCGAGGAGATTTTCGTCGCCCCGGCGCGCGGCGGCGACATGCGCCGCCTGACCGAGCTCGAAGCCGCGCAGACCGGCGACGCGGCCTGGTCGCCCGACGGCGAGCAGATCGCCTTCGCATCCGACGCGGATGGCGACTTCGATCTCTACACCATCGACAGCGATGGCGGCACGCCGCGCCTGCTCACGCGGAACACCGCCGACGACCGCTACCCGGCATGGTCGCCGGACGGAGAGTGGCTCGCCTTCGCCACGGACGAGAATACGCCCGGCGAAATGGAGATCTGGCGCATGCGCATCAGCGGCGCCGACAAGAAGCAGCTCACGGACGACGTGAACAGCAGCTACGCGCCGGCATGGTCGCCCGACGGCAGCATGATCGTGTTTTTGTCCACCCGCTGGACGCACACCGACATCTTCCTGATGAACGCCGACGGCACCGGCGAGCGGGCGCTGATCGTGCGCGACATCCCGTCCGAGGAGCGCGACCCGTCCTGGTCGCCTGACGGCGAGTGGATCGCGTTTAGCTCGAACCGGGAAACGGCGTGGTACGAGTTGTACGTCGCCCGGACGGACAGCACCGGATTGCAGCGGTTGACAATGCAGGATGACGACTCGCGTTATCCGGCTTGGACACCTTAACTGGCGCGAATTTTCGAGGGGTATCACATGAGTACGCAAGAACCGGATCGTCAGGTTGAGCAGGTCGAGCACCTGCTGAAAGAGGGAATCGCCGCTGCGCGCGCCGAGGACAAAGCCACCGCCCGCGCGCTGTTCGAGCAGGTTGTCGAGCTGGACGAACACAACGAAAAAGGCTGGTTCTGGCTGGCCGCTGTGGTAGACACGGACGAAGAAAAGCGCGTCTGCCTGGGCAACGTGGTCGTGATCAATCCGCAGAACGAGCGCGCCAAACGCCTGCTCGAACAGCTCGAGGAAAAATCCCTCGCCACGGCGCCCGCCAGCGCCGCGCCCGGCACCCCCAGCCGCAACATGGCCTATCTCGCCGCTGCGCTGGGCGCCGTCGCCGTCATCGTGCTGCTGATCGCGCTGGTCGCGCTGCTGTCCGGTGGGGACGATGAGCCGACTCCCTCCCCCGCCGCCACGCAACCGCCCGGCTCGCCCGCCGGGGAATCCGGCGCTGCCGTGGCCGTCACCGATCCGGACGAGACGGCAGTCGAGCCAACCCGGATGCCGTCCCTGCTGCCGCCCACGTGGACGCCCGCCCCGACGGCGACTCCCCTCGATACCGGGCCGGGCACACCGCTGCCCCCCGCCCCGGCCAGCCTCGCGGGCGCGATCATCATGCAGACCGGCTCCGTTCCCGGCGATCCGAACAATCACCCGATCGCCATCATCCGCCCAGACGGAAGCGAGCAGTTCATCGTGACCGGGACGAACGAGCGCGGACAGACTCCGGTGATCTCCCCGGACGGCAGCGAGTATCTGTTCGTCAAGTACGCGCCCGGCACGCGCGAGCTGATCCTCCAGTTCAACAACCTGCAGGGCACCGAGCCGCGCAGCGTCAGCGCCACCTGGGGCGGCGGCCCCCTGCTCGACGACCAGCACGGCCCCGCGTGGTCCTCGGACGGCGCGTGGATCGCATTCAGCGCCGTGGGCATGGGATCGGCCACGCGCGATCTCTACCGCGCCAGCCTGACCGGCGAAGCGGGCAGCGCCGACAACCTGACACGCCTGACCACCGACGACGCGATCGACAGCTGGCCGGCCTTTTCGCCCGGCGGCCAGTTCATCGTCTACGCCGCCGACCTCTCGCTGGTGGAGCTGGGCGGCTCGACCGAGCTGCGCATCTACAACATGGCGGACGGGCGGGTTTCCAACCTGACGGACAACGGCGCCGCGCTGATCGAAGCCGCGCCGGACTGGTCGCCCGACGGATCGCAGATCGTCTTCCACGCGCTCGAAGAAGGCGCCACCGCGCCGGACATTTACATCATGGACGCCGATGGGCAATCGCCGCCGGAAAAGCTGGTCGACTCCGACGCCGCCGACATCCAACCACGTTTCTCGCCGGACGGACGGCACATCGTGTTTTCGTCGGACCGCACCGGCAACTGGGACGTCTTCATCTACGAACTCGCCACCGGCGAGATCTTCCAGGTCACGACCGATCCGGTGACGGATATCGCCAACGACTGGGGGCCATAGGAGTACTCCGGTACTACCGCCCCTGTGTGACCCGTGCTACAATGAGCGTACTGTTGCACAGATCGTCGTGAAAGGCCATGAGGGGGATGGGCATTTCTTCTGACCTGATGAATGCGCCCAGGGAATTTCTCAGCCTGTTCAAAGCCGGGCAAGAGGCCGCGCGGAGTGGGAACAACCAGCAGGCGCACGACCTGTTCCGCCGCGCGATTGAAGTCGATCCCTATCACGAACAGGTTTGGCTGTGGCTGGCGAGCGTGGTCGAAACGGACGACGACCGGCGCGTTTGCTTCGAGAACGTGTTGGAACTGAATCCGGACAACGTGACAGCACAGCGCCAGCTTCAGAAACTGGATCAGCAGGCGCTGCTCGCCACGATGAATTCGCAGGGCAGGCGCGGCGGGTGGTCGCGGCGGCGGCGCCGGCTGGTGAGGCTGGTGCTGGTGGTGATGCTGGCGGCGGCGCTGGTCGTGGCGGCGGTGGTGACCGGCCTGGTCTAGAGGTTCGCGAACCGGTAGCCCACGCCCCGCGACGTCAGGATATACGCCGGGCGCTGTGGGTCCTTCTCGATCTTCTGACGTAAATAATGGATGTACAGCTTCAGGCTGTCGATCGCGTCACCGTATTCCGGCCCCCACGCCTCCTTGACCAGATCGGTGCGCGTGATCACGCGGCCCGCGTTGCGCGCCAGCACCCCCAGGAGGTTGAACTCCTTCGGCGTCAGGTGCACTTGATTCCCTCGCACGCGCACCTCGCGGCTGATGAAATTGATCCGGAAGTTCCCCGTGTCGAAGACCAGTTCCTCGGCAACCGATGGCTTGGGCGACCGGCGCAAGTGCGCTTTGATGCGCGCCACTAACTCGTCGCTGTCGTACGGCTTGATGATGTAGTCATCGCCGCCCAACTCCAGCCCTTTGACCACATCGCGCACGTCGGCCTTCGCGGTGAGGAAAACGATCGGAACGTCCGACAGCTCGCGCAGGCGGCGGCATACTTCCCACCCGTCCATATCCGGCATCATGATGTCGAGCAGGATCAGGTCCGGGTGCGTGCGATAGGCTTTGCGCAGTCCGTCCTCCGCGCGATAGGCCCTGATCACCTCGTACCCGCGGCGCTCGAGCAGCATGCTGATGAGCTGGACGGTCACATCTTCATCGTCGATAACCAGGATCTTCTCAGCCATGCGGTGCATCCCCCAGCCGATGCGTGATTAACCATTCAGTTATGATATGGTTAGACTTGCGATGCACTGTACCACGCCTGGAGTGTGGATGCAAGTGAGCAACCAGGGGCCAGGAGGTGCCGAAGCCGCCCTTGCTGCCGGGGAACTACGTGGACACCACGCGACGCAGCCGCTGTTCCAGCTCGCTCAACATGATCGCGGTCGCCCCCCAGACGCGGTGTCCGTGTACGTCGTACCAGGGCACCCGCATGGTGTAGCCGCCGAAATCCCAATCGCCGATCATCTTGCGATCGTCATCCAGCAGCCAGTCGATGGGGCATTCCAACACGCCGACCACCTCAGCCGGGTCGGGCACCCACGCCGGGCGGCGCGGCAGATAGCCCACCACCGGATGCACCTCGAAATCGCTCGGCGGAATGTAGAGGGGTGTCAGCATGCCCACGATCTCTATCCCGCTGGTGACGCCAAGCTCCTCGCCGGTTTCGCGCAGCGCCGTCTCGATCGCGCTTTCGTCGCCCTCGCGCCCTCCACCGGGCAGCGCGATCTGGCCGCTGTGAACGTCGCGCTCGTTCTCAGAGCGCTGCACCAGCACCATTCCCAGGTCGTCGTCAAGCGGGTAGAGCAAGACCATCACGCTGGCCTGGCGAGGGTGCCCCGCGCGGTTCTCACTGCGATACAACACGCGCGGCTGAGGCGCCATCCGGCGCTGCGCGTCCACAGCGTCGAAGGGGTCCAGCGCCAGCGCCGCGCGGACTCGCTCCAGATCGATCGGACTCATTCCGGGAGATACCACGCCCGCCGCTTGCGCAGCGACACGCCAGCATCCGTCTCATTTCGCTGCGTGGTGCGCACCCGGCCACGCGGATCGATGTGAATCTGGCCCGCCTGCTGGAGCCGGGCGAATTCCTCCGGCGTGATGTCCGGCGCGGGCTCGCCGCCGAGCCGCTCCAGGCGGGGCCCCAGGTCGTCGTCATGCGCCGCGCCGGGGTTGTCGGGCACTTGGTTGGCGTTCGAATCGTCCGGTGTTTCCGGCGGGATCGCCGCGCCGTTGCCGTTGTCAGGCGCATTGTCAGGAGGGAGAATGTTGTCAGTCATGAACCTCGTATCCTTGCTGTCTTGCTGCCATCACCACTACTGCCCGCTTTCGTCCTGCTCGTACGTGACATTGCCCAGGTTCATCAGGTCGTCCAGGCTGAGCGCATCGGCGGACTCCGTCCGGCCCGACTTCCCACACACCAGGCATTCCGGGTTGCGCGGGACGTTCACCCACTCGGCGCCATAGGGCAGTGTTGTCCACCCTTCGTAAATCTCAAGGCGCGTGTTCGCGAGAACGACGGTATTCGCGGGCATTTCCCGATGCGCCGGCATCCCTCGCAACAGCTCGTTGAGCGCCATGTCCGCCTGCACGCTCGCGACGCGCACCACGTGCAGCCACAGTCCCGGCTCGGCGGCCAGCGTGCCATCCGGGCCGATCATGCCGTAGTCCAGGTCAGGGGCGCCGGGCGCGGGCTCGGCCAACCCCTGGCGCAGGTGCTCCGCCCAACAGGCGTAACAGGGCCCGTCGTTGGCGTGAATCACGCACACGTCGCCGCCCTCGCCCCGCTCGTAGACCCCGGCGTACACCACCGTCCGCCCGTGTTCGAGCGCCGCCTGGTTGATCAGGTATTTCGGGCCTTCGCCGTCCACGCCCGCCACCACGACATCCATCTCGGCCAGCAGGTCGAGGTGATCCTCGGCGCGCCCGTGGATCGCCTTGATCTCGGCGGACGGATTGCGGTGGCGGATCAGGTCCGCCATGGACTCGGCTTTGGGTTGCCCCACGTAGCGCAAATCGGCGGCATGCCGCACGACGTTCGCCTGCTCCATCACATCATCGTCGATCAGTACGAAACGCCCCACCCCGCTCATCGCGAGGCTGATCGCCACGAAGCTGCCGCCCGATCCCAGCCCGATGATGCCCACCGTTTGTGCAGATAGGTGCGCCAGCGCATCCGATCCCAGCAGTCGTTCGACTCGGTCCCAGCTCATGGCACGCGCTTCCCTTTGAACTTGCCTTCGACGTCCCGCACCAGCTCGTACAAAGTCCGCTTGGAGTCCCAGGACCATTCCGGCATGTGCAGCGCGCCAACCGGCTCGGACGCTTCGTACAGTTTCTCGAACACGTCTTCGTCATCCGCCACGTTGACCAGCGGCGCGACGCGCACCGCGGGCTGGGTCACCGGGTAATCGACCGATGTCACCAGCAGGAACACGTGCGTGCCGCCGGGCTTGTACACCGAGAAGCAAATCTCGTATGGCGGCTTCCCGTCCGCGTCCCAGCGCACCACGTCGATCGCGTAACCGGCGTCGGTCAGCAGGTCGAACTCCTGGTCGAAGCGGCGCGGGTGCGCCAGGTGCCACGCCACCGGGGGCACCGACGGCAGCCGGTCGTCCGGCCACACGACAGGCGTCACGGGCACGAACTGCCGCTGACGTCTGCTCATGTACCAGAAATCGATCCGGATGTGCCAGCCTTCGTCCTCCAGCGTCTTGATTATCGCGTTCGGCCCGCTCTCCGGCATAGCCGCCGGGGCCGGCACGTCCGGCTGTTCGGCGCTCGGTGCGGCCCCGCCGGGCGCAGGGGGATGCTCCGTTCCTGCCGCGTCGTCGGGTGGCGTTTCTGTCGCGTTCGCTTCGGCGCCCTGCTCAGCGCTGGCGGGTTTCCCGGCGAACAGCGGCACCGGCGCCAGCGGGTACATCGTCACGATCGGCGCGACGATGTGCTCAACCGGAGTCTCTACGTCGTCGATCATGCGCCGGGCCGTCTGGGCATCGCCGCTCGAAGGCTCGGTCATGTCGCCCGGCTGTTTGTGCCAGTCGCCCACGTGCCGGAGCGGTGTGTCCCACTTGGCCGCCAGCGCGTTGCCATACGAAGGCCGCCGCAGCTCGCGGAACGCCTCCCAGTTGTAGTACATCCAGTTGAACACGTCGCCCTGCCAGTCGTCGCCCTGCTCGAACATGCCCCACTCGCGGACGGCGTGCTCGCCGGGGCTGATCGTGTCCAGCACGTAGATGTCAGGCTCGGCGTGCCCCTCGCGCGGGATCACCAGGCCAACCATGGCCTCACCGGTTTCCGGCTCGGGATACAACAGCGCCCCACGCACGAGTTTGTCGACCACCCGCTGGGCGATCACCACCTGAGGAACATCGCGCACATTTCCCGGTGCCTGGCTGCCCATCACCATCTCCTCCTACGCTGCCGCCGGTCCTTGACCGGGGGCATCCTTTCTTCAATGCCGGGCCAGTTGCCCGTTGCGCGCCACGTATAATAGGCGTACAACCACTGAATCGCCCACCCTGCCACGGTCACTGCCGTCGACGTGCTCGGATTCCACCCGTAAGTAACGCCATCTTTAGGGTTGAACAGGCACAACTGCCCATCTTCAAACTGGTGTTTTTCGCTGTAGACCGTCGGCTTGAGGACGTACGCCTCCGCCGGGCGATTCGGGTATTCTTCGGGATAGAGAATCTTGAGCGTGTGCAGGCGCTGGGGAATGCCGTGCAGGTTGATCTCCACGTCGCCCACCCAGTACAGCAGGTCCCGCTTGGGCACTACCAACCGGAACGTATCCGCAAAGGTGGCGCGCATCATATCCACTTCCAGCCGCAGCCGGTTCGACACCCGGTTGGGCGTCCCCCACCATTGCTCTCTCGCCATCGTTTACCTTTCCTTCAGCGCCACGTCGCCCGCCTGGGCCAGAGTGTCCCGCGCGATCACCTCGTCCACCAGACGCGGCAGCATGTGCGCCTGCCAGTCCAACACCGACTCGGGCTGCGTGGTTCCGTTCACGAACCGGAAACCGCACGCCGCCACAACCGTCCCGCCCGACCGGACCTGCAAGCTCCAGCGGCGGCCCACCAGCCGGGCCGGATCGTCCACCGCCAGCCGGTAGGGCGGGACCACCAGCGCCGCCCGGTCGCCCAGTTCAGTCGTGAACGAATCCTGGTGCCGGGCCCGATCGTGCTCGTCGTAGAGCGCGATCGCAAATTCGCACCGCCGCGCCACGCCGGTCCGCGCCACCACGAACGGGCGGACAGCCCGGGCATCCGCCACCGGCACCTGCCGGAAATACGCCCGCGGCCTCGCTTCCCCGGCCCGGTAGACCAGCATCCCGGCGGCCATCAATTCCAGGCCAGGATCGATATCGTGCACGGGCACCGCGCTCGCGTCGTCGTCCAGCGCCCAGGGCACCGGGGTTCGCCGCCGCAGAAACTGCCACGTCCCGCCAAACAGCATCGCGCCCCAGAAGTAAAACGCCAGCGCGAACAACGCCCCAAACAGGCCCGCCGTGATGTACGCCACGGCCCGCCAGGGGCCGAACGCCAGGCTGAGCGCGGCGTACAACAGCGCGAAACCCGCAGCCGTTCCCAACAGGCCGCGCCGGTTGGCGCGCGCTCGTTTCCGGCGCAGATCGCTTACAACCACAGCCTATCCCATCCACTCTTCCTGATCGGCGAGCAGGTCGTTCAGGCTCATCGCCTGGCTGACCTGCCGGCGTTCCAGCGCCTGGATGAGCGTGGGCGACATCTCGCCATCCGAGGCGACGAATTCCTGTATCTCGCCGCCGCCAACAGGCCGCCAGCCAAAGACGTGACTCGCCAGCAGCGTGTCATTCGCCAACACGCGCAGCCGCCACTGTCCCGGCGCCACGGCTTTCTCGCGCAGGGGCAGCCACGTGTTCGGCAGCAGCGTGTTCGGTCCGCGAACCAGATCGTACGGGCTCTCGTCAGCGTAGCGCAGCCGCCCCTCGCCATCGATCATCTCGAAGCGAACCGTGCCCCGCGCCCGGTACGGCAGCCACAACTCGGCGAACGGGCGCAGGTGGTGCGTGTCCATCAACACGTCGCCGTAACGGACCAGCTTGGGCTCGTTCGTGTGCCGGTAGGCCAGCAGCCCGATATCCAGCACCTGGACGTAGTCGGTCGCTCCCTCGCCCTCGTAGCCCGCCCGCTGCATCGCCATGCGCCCGGCCTCGCTGCCCGGACGCCGCTGCACCGTGCGCTTCCGGCGGCTGTTCGTGCGGGGCGCAGCCTTGTGCCGTCCCGCCGAAAAAGCCGCAACCAGGAACGACAGAACCAGGAGCATGAACAGGATGAAGAACACGCTGCCCATCATGCTGCCCATCATCATCGCATCCGGCCTCAACTCTGGTGACGCTGGCGGCTCTGCTGCCGCAGCAGCTCTTCGAGGCTCAGCGGCAGGGACTCGTCATCTTCGCGGCTGCGCCAGATGCGCTCGCGCAGCTCGCCATCGGTCGACGTCAGTTCGCGCCGCCGCTCGCGCAGCGAGGGCGACAGGCTGAAATGGTGCATCCCGATCATCCCGCCGTCCACCATGACCAGCAGCGTCCACCCACCCGCCTCGAGTTCCTGCTTGTTTTTCCGGATTGGAAACCGGTAGTCGGGCAGCAGAATGTTCTCGCCGGCCTGGAGCCATTTCTCGTCTTCATAGACGTACTGCGCCTTGCCTGTTTCGTCGCGCAACTCGAACCGGACGCGGCCCAGGCGATCGGCCAGCGCGCCGGGCACCGTCACGATGGCGAACGGCCTGATCCCCTCGTCGTCGAGCGAGATGAACCGCCCGCGGCGCAGCGATAGGCCATCGGGGCGCTGCTCATCGACGATCAGGCCCACGTCCAGCAACTGCACCAGGGCATCGTAGGCGGGATGGCTGCGCGCCCGCGCGACGGCTTCGCGCGCCATTTCGGTCGCCTGGGGCTGGCGGCTGGTCCGGCTGGGCAGCGTGCTCATCACGTCGCCCAGCGGCACGTTGCGGGCCACCAGCAGCGCCAGGCCCAGGTAGGCAGCCAGCAGCGCCACGCCGATCTCCGTGGGAATCGCACCGGCGGCCAGCGTCAAGCTCAGCGCCAACCCAACGATGAACAGCCAGACGATGGTTCCCCGGCGGCTTTGTTGAAACATGCGCACTCGCCCTTGAACTAGCCCGATCATACCACGTTACGACGATACCCCATCTTAAGTATTTACGCAGAAAAAATCGAGTCGTTGCGCTCGAAAACCAGAAATCTACGAGGCGCTGCGCCATTAGCCTTCAATTGGCCAACGTCAAAGGAAAAATGCCAGTTGTATTAAGATTGCATTTGTAATACAATAAGCTGAATTGGGGGTGATCATTTTTCATTAATTATCGCACGGCATGCAAATAGGACAGGGACACCATGGGATCACGAATCTCCCGCTTGAGCCGCATCACACCACCGCCGGACACGCTCCAACCCGCCCAGGACAGCGCACCGCCGCCTGTCACACCGGAACCCGAACCGGACGAGCGCCCGACCCTGGTTTCGGTCGAAACCGGCCCGGCCAACAAAAAGCGCCTGCCGCCGCGCCTCGCCGACCTGCGCCGGCAGATCCGGCCCAAACTGCTGGCGACGCCGGACGAACTCGATCAGATGGATAGCAGCAACCCGGAACACCAGCAAATCGTGTGCGACCGGCTCAAGGTGCTCCTCCAGCGAACCGGAGTGCGGCTGTCCGCCGCCGAGCTGGCCGAGCTGGAAACGGCCCTGATCTGGGACCTGCTCGGTTTTGGCGCCATCGAGCCGCTGGTCCGTGACAGAAGCTACTCCGAGATCATGGTCAACGGGCCAGACACCATCTTCGCGGAGTACAAGGGCAAGCTGCTCGAAACGGAGTACGTATTCGACGACGAAGAGCACGTTCAGTGGACCGCGCAGCGCATCGTGCGCCCGCTCCAGCGCAATTTCGACCGGAACCACCCGATGGTCGACGCCCGCCTGCCCGACGGCTCGCGCGTGCACGCCATCATGCCGCCCTCGGCCCTGGAAGGCACGACGCTCACCATCCGCAAATTCCCCGAAAAACGGCTCACCGTCGAGAACCTGATCGAGTGGGGCTCGTTCACCGAAGAGGTCGCGGAATTTCTGCAGGCGTGCGTCGTCGCGCGGCTGAATGTCGTCGTCTCCGGCGGCACCGGCTCCGGCAAGACGACGCTGCTCAACGTCCTGTCGTCGTTCATCCCCGACGACGAGCGCATCGTCACCATCGAAGACTCGGCGGAGCTTCAACTCTCGCAGCGTCACGTCGTCCGGCTGGAGACCTGCCCGCCCGTGCCCGGCACCAAGGACGGCCAACTCGCGGTCCGCGACCTGGTCAAGGGCAGCCTGCGCATGCGCCCGGACCGGATCGTCGTCGGCGAGTGCCGGTCGGGCGAGGCGCTCGACATGCTGCAAGCGATGAACACCGGGCACGACGGCTCGCTGACGACGGTCCACTCCAACAGCCCGCGCGACTGCATCGGTCGCCTGGAAACGCTCGCCCTCATGGCCGGTATGGACCTCCCGGTGAGCATCATCCGGCGCCAGATCGCCAGCGCCGTCCAGTTGATCGTGCAGCAGAGCCGCCTGAAGGATGGCAGCCGCAAGATCGTACAGATCACCGAGATGCAGGGTATGGAAGGCGAGCAGGTCATCTTGCAGGATATCTTCATGTACCAGACGCCCGATCACAAAGGCGGCGGCCCCAGCCACACCGGCGGCGGCACGCTCGTCCCGACCGGCTTCCGCCCCAGCTTCATGGACCGGCTCGAAGAGGCCGGTTTCAAGCTCAGCGGGCGCGTCTTCGGCGCGGGGCAGAAGTTCAACGTCTAGCCGCTGGCGCCGGTCCCTGAATCGCATCCCCACCGCCCCGGACTATCCCCGATCCGGGGCGGATTTGTTACACTCTACGGTGAGTTGATTCGCACCATAGCCTGAAGGTGACCCGTGATCGATCCTGGCACACACGAAACCGGCTCTCACACCGATCTCACGCCCGCCGAGCTGGCGCGCTACGGGCGGCACCTCACCCTGCCCCAGGTGGGCATCGAAGGCCAGCAGCGGCTCAAGGCGGCCAGCGTCATCGTCGTCGGCACCGGCGGCCTGGGCAGCCCGATCGCCATGTACCTCGCGGCGGCGGGGATCGGACGCATCGGGCTGGTCGATTTCGACGTGGTCGACGCCAGCAACCTCCAGCGGCAGATCATCCACAGCGACCGGGCGGTCGGCACGCCGAAGGTCGAGTCGGCGGCGGCCCGCCTGCGCGACCTGAATCCGGCGATCGCGGTCGACACGTACCCGGTGCCGCTGACCCGGCACAACGCGCTGGACATTCTGGCCGGATACGATCTCATCCTCGACGGCACCGACAATTTCCCCACGCGCTACCTGCTCAACGACGCGGCAGTGATGCTCGGCAGAATCGTCGTCTACGGCAGCATCTACCGCTTCGAGGGCCAGGTGAGCGTGTTCGGCGCGCCGGATGGCCCGTGCTACCGCTGCCTGCTGCCGGAGCCGCCCCCGCCGCACCTCGTGCCAAGCTGCGCCGAGGCGGGCGTGTTGGGCGTCCTTCCGGGGACCATCGGCACCCTGCAAGCCACCGAGGCGATCAAAGTGATCCTGGGTATCGGCGAGCCATTGATCGGGCGCCTGTTGTTATATGACGCGCTGGATATGTCGTTCGAGACGATCAAGCTGTCCAGGCGGCCCAACTGCCCGGTCTGCGGCGACTCACCGACCATCACCGAGTTGATCGACTACGAGGATTTCTGCGGCATGCCCGCCTACGAGGACAGCACCTATCGAGCGTCCCATCAGGCCGAACTAGCCCCGCGCGAGATCAACGCGCGGCTGGAGTCCGGCGAGGCGCTCGTTTTGCTGGACGTGCGCGAGCCTTACGAACTGCAGATCAGCCACCTGGACCATGCCATCCACATCCCCATGAGCCAGATCGCGAGCCGCCGGGTCGAGATCCCGCGCGACCGGCCCGTGGTCGTGTTCTGCCATCACGGCGTTCGCAGCAGCCAGGTGATCGAGTATCTGGCCGCGCACGGGTACACGAATCTGGTCAACATGCAAGGCGGGATCGACGCCTGGGCCCGCCAGGTTGACCCGTCAATCCCGCTGTATTGAACCGCGTTTTCTATCGCGCCGCGCCGGTCTACGACGCTTCGTAAGCTTCCCGCGCGAACGCCGCCAGGTCGCTGTCCAGTTCGGGCAGGGTAACGCCGGCCTCCGTCAGCCGCTGGCGGCGCGTTCGGGCGCGCCGGTACAACCGCTGGACCTCGCTGTCGCCCGGCATGATGTCCTCCGCGGCTTCCAGAAGCTGGAGCACGCGCTTGAGCTGCGTCGTGTCGTCGATCAACAGGCGCGCATTCGCCAGATACGTCTGGCCGAGCTGTTCCTCGTCGCCGAGCCGCAGCGCGACGTGCAGCGCCTGCCGGTAATACTGCATGGCCTTGTCCGGCTCGCCGCTCATCTCCATCAGGTAACCCAGGCGGCTCAACTCGTCGAATTCGGCCTGCTCGTCCCCGACCTGGCGCGAGATCGCCAGCAGGCGCGTGTAGTACGTCTGCGCCTTGTCCCACGCCATCAATTCGGCGTAGCCGTCACCGGCCCGTTCCAGCGCGGCCCGCAGATCGTCCAGGTCCTGCACGCGCTCGAAAATCGGGAGCGTTTGCTCCCACAGGGCCACCGCGTCCTGGGTGCGGCCCTGGTCCACGTACAACATGGCGAGCTTGTCCAGCGTCAGGCCGATCTCGAGCCAGGCTTCCACCGGGCGAAACGCGCTGATCGCTTCCTTGTAGGCCATCTCGGCGCCCTCGTCGCGCCCCAGCATGGCCTGCAGATCGCCCAGCACGACCAGCAGCTTGCCCTCGCGCAGCGGATTGTCGGCCTCCTTCGCCAGTGTCATCCCCTGGTCCACGTAGTCGAGCACGTCCTCGTAATTTTCCTGCTCGAGGTTCAGCGCGGCCAGCGCTTCGAGCGCCGCCAGCTCGTCCTCGACATCGTTGTTGGCCCGGTACGTTTCCAGCGCGACCCTGTACTGGGCGATGGCCTGCGCCGTGTCGCCGCTCAGCGCCGCCTCCTGTGCTTGCTCACCGAGTTCGTGGCCGGGGCGCAGCGCGGACTCCGGCAGCTTTTCGGGGATCTCGACCGCTTCCGGCAGGGTGACCGGTTCGGGCGGCAGCGGCGGCGCTTCCGGCGCCTCGGTGACTTCTTCCACGTCGAGCGCTTCCGCCAGCGCCGCGTAAGGCTCCTCAGCCTCGCTGCCCAGTTCTTCCGGGGCCTCCTCAGCGATCTCTAGCTCCGGCGTGGGCGTGGCTTCCGCCGCCACCTGGATTTCGCCCTCGTCCGCGGGCGGTTGGGTTTCGATGGCTTCCTCGTCCGGCAGCGCCAGCGCGCCCGCCTCTCCCCAGGCCGGATCGTCTTGGAGCTGCCACAGCCATTCGAGCTCTGCCTGATAGCCGCGCTCCACCACGAAATCGCGCGCCCCAGAGGGTTCCAGCAACTGGATCAACTGCGAGAGAAAGGCTGTGCGCCCCGTCCGGGCAGCGAGCGCCGCCGCGCGCAGGCAGGTTGGCATCTCGGCGGCCAGCGCGTCCATGTCCCCATCTTCGGTGTGGCGCCGGAAATACGTGAGCAGGCCGTCCAGGTGGCGCTCGATCATCGGGTCGAGCTGGTTCTTGCCGCGCAGAAACGCCTCGGCAAACACGTGTACCAGCTCGTGCGCGGCGAAATAGGCCCGGCCATATACGGTCCGCTCGCTGACCAGCCGGCGCACCAGCAACTGGCGCAGCGCCGGGCGCACGACCGAATCCGGCGCCCCGGCCACGTCGACCAGCAGGTCCTCGCCGGCGCCGGGGGCGAGCGTGGTGCCCAACAACAACAGCATCCCCTGCTGCGTCGACGACAGCAGCCGGTACGCGGCCATCAACACACCCATCGCGCGGTTGATCGCGCCGGGTGGCATCTCCGGCATACGCTCCACGAACTCATCGGGCGACACCATCCCCAGCGCAACCTGGTGCGCCGCGACCACGATCGAGAAGGGGTGGCCGCCCAATGCCGCGTTCAACCCCGCCAGGTCGTCCTCGTCCGCCACGGCCCCCACCAGCGCGCTCATCATCTCTCCGGCGTCGGCGCTGTCCAGCGGCGTGACCTCGTGCGGCGTCCACGGGCCGGGCTCCAGCGACGGATGGACCACGATCACCGGCAGACTCGGCGCGCAGCTCCGGACGAAGTCGCGAGCCGCCTCGATGCGCACGCGGCCATCGATGACCACCAGCGGGCGGTTGTCGTCCAGCGCCTCGCGCACCGCGGCCTGTCGCGCCATACCGGATTCCGGATCGGGGATTCCATACGCGCGCTCGACCCGAATCAACAGCGACCGGAGCGAATCATCCGCCGCGTCGATCCACAAGACGCCGCCGGGCATCTCCGTGTAGTTCGCCGCCAGCGCCGCGGCGAGCGTGGACTTGCCATAACCCGCCGGTCCGTGCAGCAGCACCGCTGTGCCGGCTTTCAGCAGGTGATGAACGGCTTCCAGGTCGGCCTCGCGCCCGAAAAGGCGATCGGGCAACCTGACCGGCAGGCGCTCGCTGCCATAGATCGGTGCTCCAGGGGAATTGAGGGATTGTTGACTCATCCGAACCACCATTCAGTATCGAATACGAGGGTTGCGTTGCAGTATAGCAGAAGGTGTGAACTCGGACTAGCAGCGCGGCGCAAACAAAAACGCCCGGCATGCACTGCCGGGCGTAAGTGAAATCGGGCCAGGATCAGTCATCTGCCGGCGGCGGCACCGGCAGCTCGTCTTCCGGCACGTCTTTATATTTCTTGCCAACGTCGATCAACATCACCGGGATGCCATCGCGAATCGGGTACTTGTAGCCCGAGTCATCGCACACCAGCCAGCAGTCATGTACCAGTCGCAGCCGGCCCGGATCATCGCCTTTGTCCGTGTAATGGACTGCCTCAGGACAGCGCAGAATATCCAGCAAGTCGGGGCTGATCACGGAGTCCTGTTTTGCTTCGTCCGCCATGCGTGTGTCCTCACAGAATGAAATGCCACGTCGCCAGGAGTATAGCTTCCCGGCTGGCGAGCGTCAAGGCGACGCGGCCCTTTCCGCCACAGTCACAGCGCCCTGACAGGAAACATGAGATCGGTCCTGATGTCCTGCGAGGGCACGTCGGGCTCGGACAGGTACCATTCGTAGGCCGGGCCGATGGGCGTGTAGCCTTGATCTTTGATGAACTGCGACAACTGCTCGTAAGCCGGGCCAACGCCGTCGTATGGGCCGGTGTAGTGGCAGACGGCAGCCATCCCACCGGGGATCGCGCTGGACTGAATGTCGCCCTTGCCCGGCAGTGGTTTTGCTACCGGGAAGCCGGCCTCGATATCCAGATTCTGCATGTCCATGTTGAAATAGGCAGCGAAGGGTTCCCCTGTGGGCTGTTCTCCCAGGGTTTCGAGATACTGGATGATGCTACCGTAAATCCGGTCGAAGTGCCTGGGCAAGTCCTGTACTGGCGCCCGGAACCGGACGGACAAGACATGCCGGGCATCCTGTTCTTTCATCTCACACGGATACATGGCGACTCCTCCTCACCTGGGTGTGACACGCGCCGATTAGCACATATGTGCTAATTCATTTGCAGCATAGCACAATGTCTTCGCCGCTGTCAATAGTGCACGATGTCACGAGCGGGCATCTATGTCCGTCTCGATGATGGCCCTCTCGCACACGCGCCGCCCTGCTGACCTGCACGGCATCCTCGAGGTGGCTGATGGCGGCAGTTGACGGTAGACTCAAGGCGCTGACCCGACGAGATCAGGAGCCCGCTCGATGCCCATCCGCGAGACTTCCGCCGGCCCGATCTACTTCACCGACCGCCCGGTACCGGACCCGGCCTGCCCGCCGTTGGTGCTGGTCCACGGCGCGGGCGGATCGCGCCTCGACTGGCCGCCGCAGCTCCGCCGCCTGGACGGCGTGCGGGTCATCGCGCTCGACCTGCCCGGCCACGACCGGTCGGCTCCACCCGGCCGCACCGATACGCTCGATTACGCCCGCGCGGTGATCGCCCTGCTCGATGCGCTGGACATCCGGCAGGCAGTCATCGCCGGGCACAGCATGGGCGGCGCCATCGCCCAGCAGATCGCGCTGCACGTGCCGGAGCGCGCGGCGGGCCTGATATTGATCGCCACCGGGAGCAAGCTGCCGGTCGATCCCGCGCTGCCGCAGCGGATCATCGACGAGCCGGAGCGCACGATCGACTGGATCGTCGAGCGGTCGTGGGGGCCGGAGGCCGCCGGCGACATGCGCGCCCTGAGCCGCGACCGCCTGCGGAAGATGCCCCCCGCCATCCTGCGCGGGGATTACGTGGCATGCCAGCGTTTCGACGTCCGCGACCAGCTCGACCAGATCGCCGTGCCCACGCTGGTGATCGGCTCCGCCGGGGACAACATGGTCCCGCTCAAGTTCAGCATCACGCTGGCCGAGCGAATCCCCCGCGTGACGCTGGTCACCCTCGACGGCGCAGGGCACATGATCCCGCTCGAACGGCCCGACGCCGTAGCCGGGGCCGTCCGGCGCTGGCTGAAGGAGACACTATGCAACGCCTGATACGTCACCTGTTCGTATGGACCACCGCCAACGCGAGCCGCCCCCTGCTGCGATCCGCGTTGGGCATGGCGCGCCGGACCGCGATCGACACGGCGCTCGGCGCGGCGGTGGAGGCACTGCCCCGCCCGGCACAGCGATCGCACGTCCAGGTGTTCAACATCACCCCGCCGGTCACAGTCTATATCCGCGCCAGTCACTGCCGGGTCGCGGTGCGACGCACGACCGCCCCCAGGGTGACGCTCGAAGCCCAGATGGCGAGCGCGTTCGGGCTGGAACTGGCAACCGAACAGGACGACGCCGGCGTGTACATCGTCGCCCACCGGAAACCGGTCGTCGGGCAAATCGGCCACGTCGCGCTGACGGTGACCGTCCCGGCGGACTGCCATCTTGCTTTCCACGTGACGCCAGGTGACATCGTCCTCGAGGGCATCGACGGCGTGCTGGAACTGCCGCCCACGCGCCTCCCGCCGCCGGGCGATTGACCGGGTCGTCGCGCTCGAAAAATCCCCTCTGGACGCCAGCCGGAGTCTCGACTATTCTTGAAGTGAGACTTGTCAAGCGGCGAACAGCGTGTTACCCTTCGCACGATTTCCGCCCAGTTGGATCATCCCAACCCTTGTCACACAGGCATAAGTCAGTTTTCACAAGGTGAGTTTCGTGAGCAAACTTGTCATTGTCGAGTCACCCACCAAAGCGCGCACCATCGGCAGCTTTCTGCCCGGCGAGTACCGGGTCGAGGCCAGCATGGGGCACGTCCGCGATCTGCCGGCTTCGGCCAGCGAGATTCCCGCCAAGCTCAAAGACGCGGAATGGTCCCGGCTGGGCGTGAACATCGGCGCCGACTTCGATCCGCTGTACGTGGTGCCCAAAGATAAGAAGAAGGTTGTCAAGGAACTCACCGCGGCGCTCAAAACTGCCGACGAGCTCATCCTGGCGACCGACGAAGATCGCGAAGGCGAGAGCATCGCGTGGCACCTGATCGAGCTGCTCAAGCCGAAAGTGCCGGTCAAGCGTATGGTCTTTCACGAAATCACCCGCGAGGCCATCGAAGAGGCGATCAAGAACTGCCGCACCATCGACGATAAGCTGGTCGAGGCGCAGGAAACGCGCCGCATCCTGGACCGGCTGGTGGGCTACACCGTCTCGCCGCTGTTGTGGAAGAAAGTCGCGCCGGGCCTGTCCGCCGGGCGCGTCCAGTCGGCGGCGGTGCGCCTGCTGGTGCTCCGCGAGCTGGAGCGGCGCAACTTCAAATCCGGCTCGTACTGGGACCTGAAAGCCACGCTCGACGCGCGCGGCCAGCGGTTTACTGCGCAGCTCGTCACGCTGGGCGGCGTGCGGCTCGCCACCGGCAAGGACTTCGACGAAAACACGGGCCAGATCCCCAAAGGCAAGAAGGTCGTCCTGCTCGACGAGGCGCAGGCGCGCGCCCTGGCGGACCGCCTGATCAAGGGCGCGTGGCAGGTCACCGACGTCAACGAGCGCGATCAGAAGCGCTCGCCGGCCCCGCCGTTCACCACGTCGACGCTCCAGCAGGAAGCCAACCGCAAGCTGAACATGTCCGCCCAGCAGACGATGCGCGTCGCGCAGCGGCTCTACGAGCGCGGCCTGATCACGTACATGCGAACCGACTCCGTGCACCTGTCGGGCCAGGCGCTCAAGACGATTCGCCAGTGCGTCACCAATAAGTACGGGGCGGACTACCTCAGCCCGTCGCCGCGACAGTATCGCACCAAGTCGAAAGGCGCCCAGGAAGCGCACGAGGCCATTCGTCCCGCCGGCCAGAAGATGCCCACCGCCGAGGAACTGCGCCTCGACGGGCAGGAATACGCGCTGTACGACCTGATCTGGAAGCGGACCATCGCCACCCAGATGGCCGACGCGCGCCTGCGGCTGAGCACCGTCACGATCACGGTCGACGACGCCGAGTTTCGCGCATCGGGCAAGCGGGTGCTGTTTCCCGGTTTCTTCCGCGCGTACGTCGAAGGGGCGGACGATCCCACCGCCGCCCTCGACAACCAGGAAGTGATCCTGCCGGAGCTCAAAACCGGCGACCCGGTCGCCTGCCGCGAGCTGGAACCGGTCCGGCACGACACCAAGCCCCCGGCGCGCTACACCGACGCCACGCTCGTCAAGGCGCTGGAAAGCGAGGGAATCGGTCGCCCCAGCACCTATGCCACGATCATCGGCACCATCCAGGATCGCGGCTACGTGACCAAGACCGGCAACCAACTCTCGCCGACCTTCATGGCGTTCGCGGTGAATCACCTGATGGAGCACCACTTCCCCAACCTGGTCGATATGCGGTTCACCGCCCAGATGGAGCAGGTTCTGGACGACATTGCCGAAGGCCACGCCGAGGGAACGCCGTATCTCAAGTCGTTCTTCCTGGGGGATGATGGCCTCGATCAACAGGTCAAAACCAAAGAGCAGGAGATCGACCCGCGCGAGATTCACGCCCTGGTGCTGGACGATCTCAACGCGCGGGTGCGGGTGGGCCGTTACGGCGCGTACCTCGAACAGGAGAACAACGGCGACACGATCCGCATCTCGCTGCCCGACGACCTCGCGCCATCCGATCTCGACCCGGACGTGATCGAGCGGCTGCTGCGCGAGAAAGAGCAGGGCCCGACCGCTCTCGGTCACGATCCGAAAACCGGGCAGCCGGTCTTCGCGCTGGTCGGCCCCTATGGCCCGTACGTGCAGCTCGGCGAAAACGGCGACGCCAACGGCGCCAAGCCCCGCCGCGTGTCGCTGCCCAAAGGGACCAAACCCGAGGATGTTTCCCTCGAACAGGCGATCGGCCTGCTCGAACTGCCGCGCGTGCTCGGCACCCACCCGGACACCGGCGAGCCGGTCGAGGCGGGCATGGGACGCTTCGGGCCGTTCGTGCGCCACAACGGCGAATACCGCTCGCTGGCGAAAGGCGACGACGTCCTCACCGTGGACCTGGACCGCGCGCTCGAACTGCTGGCGCAGGAGAAGCGCAGCCGCAAGAAGCCCGCGGCGCTGCGCGAGATCGGCCCGCACCCGGCGGACGGCGAGCCGGTCGCGATCTTCACCGGGCGCTACGGGCCCTACGTCAAGCACGGCAAGGTGAACGCCTCTCTGCCGAAAAACACGGACCCCACCACCTTGACGATGGAGCAGGCGCTCGAACTGCTGGCGGCCAGGAAAGAGAAGAAGGGCCGCAAGAAGCGTAAGTCCAACAAAAAGGCGAAGTAAGCCCAGCCCAGCGCCGCAGCGAATGCGGCGCTGTCATTTCGACGGGCGCGATGGGTTGCTGATGGCCTCCAACCCGGTATAATGAACCCGCAAAGATGCCCCCGTGGAGCCAGCAACGCCATGACCAGTCCAGCCGATAATCAGAGTGTTCAGCACGCGATCGATCGCCTGGGCTGGATCATCGATGAATCCGTCGCGAGCCTTCACCACCAGTACGACATGCTCCGCCAGCAAGGCATGAGCCTGCCGCCGGGCACGCTCGAAGGCTTGCAGGCCATCCGGCGCAGCCTCGACACGCTGGCCGGACAGATCAACCGCGAGATCGTCGAGCTCGACCAGCTCCGCGCCCTGGCCGGTACGGCGGCCCTCGTCACCTCGTCGCTCGACATCAACCAGGTTCTCAACCAGGTGATGGACACGGTCATCACGCTGACCGGCGCCCAGCGCGGGTATATCGTGCTGCGCGATCCGGTCACGGGCGAGATGGCCTTCCGCGTGGCGCGAAACCTGGAGCGCGAAACCATCGACGAAGGCGAATTCATCGTCAGCCGGACGATCGTCAACCAGGTCGCCCAGACCGGCGAGGCCGTGATCGCGACCAACGCCCAGGCGGACCCGAACTTCAGTGGTCACGAGAGCGTCATGATCCACGGGCTGCGCTCGATCCTGTGCGTGCCGCTCGTCGTGCGCGGGACGGTCACCGGTGTCGTCTACGTCGACAACCGGGTTCGCGACGGGCTGTTCGGCGAAACCCACCGCTCGCTGCTGGTGGCGTTTGCCAACCAGGCCGCCGTCGCCATCGAAAACGCGCGGCTCTACCAGAGCGTGCAGACCACGCTGGCCGAGATGACCGAGATCAAAGAGCTGATGGACAACGTGTTCTCGTCCATCACCAGCGGCGTGATCACGACCGACACCGAACAGATCGTGACCACGTACAATCTCGCCGCCGAGCACATCCTGAACGCGCCGGGCCTCACCGTACTGGGCCAGCCGCTGGGGCGCGTGCTGCCGGTCATCTACGCGTACGTTCACGACCTGCTGCCCGAAGTGTTTCGCCACGGGCACGAGCACACCATCGAGGTCGACCCCACGGTGCCGGGCCGGGGTCGGACGTACCTCCGGCTCAAGATCACCCCGCTCAAAAACCAGGACGTGATCGAAGGCATCACCATCGTGCTCGACGACCTCACCGAGATCCGGCAGCGCGACGCCACGCTCGACGTAGCCCGGCGCTACCTGCCGCCGACCATGCTCGACCACATCCAGAGCCTGGACGGCCTGGGCCTGGGCGGCGAGCGCCGCGAGATCACCATCCTGTTCGTGGAGGTGCGCCCGTTCAACAGCTTCCCCCCTGCCCTGGCGCCGCACGAACTGACCGATCATCTCAACCTCCACCTGACGATGGGCGCCGACACGATTCACAAGTTCACCGGCCTGATCGACAAGTTCATGGGCAACGAGATCATGGGCCTGTTCAACACGCAGTTGAACCCCAGCCCGGATCACGCCTGGAACGCCGTGCAGGCCGGGCTGGCGCTGGCCGACGAGTTCGCCCGGCTGCTGGCCGATCTCGGCGAAGAACCCATCCCGTATTACACGATCGGCATTCACACCGGCATCGCCACGGTAGGCAACGTCGGCAGCCAGACCCGGCGCGAGTTCACCGCCATCGGGGACTCGGTCAACCTCGCCAAGCGCCTGCAAGAGAGCGCCAGGCCGGGCCAGATCATCATCAGCGACGACACCCGCCGGCACTGCGGGCCGCGCCTGTCCGACCCGGCGAGCGGCATCAGCCTCATCGAGTCCAGTCTCCAGGTCCGGGGCCGCCGCCAGGCAACGACCGTCTACGAGATCCGGCGTGCCCAGCCGGTGCCCGAGCGCTAGCCATGCAGCCCGCCGCCCACGCGACCCTCACGCAGATCCAGGAGCAGCTCGCCGCCCTGGAACAGGGGCTGCGCGCCCAGCACGACATCCTCCGCCAGCGGGGCATCGTCCTGCCGTCGGACGTGCTCGAAAAGCTGGCCTACGCGCAGACGGATCTGGCCCGCCTCGAGCGGCGGATCGCCGGGCATGGCGCCGAGATAGACCGGCTGCGCGCGCTGGCTCAGACCACCCAGATCGTCAACTCGTCGCTGGAGCTCGACGCCGTGCTGGAACAGGTGATGGATACCGCCATCGCCCTCACCGGCGCCGAGCGCGGCTTCATCGTGCTCCATTCGTCGCGCACCGGCGAGCTTGAATTCCGCGTCGCGCGCGACAACCAACAGCGCACCATCGAGCCGGACCGCTTCAACGTTTCGCGGACCATCCTCGCGGAAGTCGCGCACTCCGGCCAGCCCGTGATCGCGTCGGATGCGCTGCTCGATCCGGAGTTCAACGCCCAGGCCAGCATCGCCTCCCAGGCGACTCGCTCGATCCTGTGCGTGCCGCTGATCTTCCGCGAGCGCGTCACCGGCGTGCTGTACGCCGACAACCGGCGCGTGGCCGGTCTGTTCGGCGAGAAGGAGCTCAACCTGCTGGCGGCGTTCGCGCACCAGGCGGCCATCGCCATCGAGAACGCCCGCCTCTACGACCGCGCCCGGCGCGCGCTGCGCGAGATCACCGAGATCAAGGACATGATGGGCAACGTCTTTGCATCGGTCGCCAGCGGGGTGATCACCACCAACAGCGCCCACACGATCTTGACCTGCAACCAGGCTGCGGGACGCATTCTCAACGTCACGCCGGGGGACATCGTGGGGCGATCGCTGCAAGAGGTATTTCCCGGTTTCTTCGAGCGCGCCCACGCGCTGATCGATGCCGTCTTCCGCGAGCACACGCCGCAGACCATCGAGGTCGAGCCGGTCCTGCCGGGGCGCGGGGCAGTGAATCTGCGGATCAAGCTCACCCCCCTGCAGGACGTGAACAACGTCACTTACGGTCTCGTCGTGGTCGTGGACGATCTCACCGCGATCAAGCAGCGCGAGGCCACCCTGAACGTCGTGCGGACCTATCTCTCGCCGCGCCTGGTGCGCCACATCCAGAGCATCGACGACCTGGGCCTGAGCGGTGACGAGCGCGAGGTATCGATCATCTTCGCCGACGTACGCGGCTTCACGACGTTCAGCGAGCACCTGCCGCCCGAAGAGCTCATGACGGTGATCACCCGCTACCTGACCGTGGCGTCAGACGCCGTCGAGCTGCACGACGGCATCATCGACAAGTACATGGGCGACGCCGTCGTCGGGCTGTTCAATACCCAGCTCAACCCGCAAAGCGACCACGCCGTGCGCGCCGTCCGGGCGGCGCTGTCGATGGCCTACGACGTGCGCGCGCTGCACGAAGTGCTCCCGCCCGAGCAGCGCCTGGGTTACGGGATCGGGATCGACACGGGCAGCGCCATGCTGGGCAACGTCGGCAGCCCCAGCCGCAAGGAATTTACGGCCATCGGCCAGCCGTTCAACTTCGCCAAGCTGCTGCAAGAGAACGCGCAGGCGGGGCAGATCATCATCAGCGAGCGCACGTTCGAGCAGATTCGGGACGTGTTCGAATGTGAGGCGCTCCGCCCCCACAAGACGAAAGGATACGCCGGTTTCCGCGTCATGTATCGCGTCCTGCGAGTGAAAAAGAGCGCGCTCTGATGCCGAACGGATTCCCCGGCTTCGATCCCCAGGCGGAAATCGCGCGGCTCAAGGCCGACATCGCCCGCCAGGAAACCGAGCTCACCGCGCTCGAAGCCGACCTGCTCGACCTGCGGCGCGAACTGCACACTTTCCAGGAGCGCTACGACCGGCTGATCAAGCCGCTGCTCGACCGCCTGGAGATCATTCGCAGCGTGATCGCCGACCTGGAAGCCCAGCATAGTCCGCCGCCCCAGCTTGGCCCCGCCCCGGACCGTCCCACCCTGGAATCCAGTTGGACTCCGCCGCCGGACTACGTCCCGGTCGAGGAGCAGTTTCGCCGCGCGTGGCAGGTGCCCACAGAGCGCGAGGCGCACGCGCCCCCGCCCGCCGCGCCCGAAACCGTCACGGTTGGCGAGCCGCCCGAGACGGCCATCAAGACCCTTTACCGGCAGTTGGCGCGGCGCTACCACCCGGACCTGACCACCGACCCCGCCGAGCGGACCCGGCGCAACCGGCTGATGGCCGAGATCAACGACGCGTACATGCGCCGCGATGTCGAAGCGCTGCGGGCGCTGGCCGGGCAGACGGTCGACGCCGCCCCGGTCGAGCCGCTCGCCGCCATCCAGGCGCGCCAGCTACGCCAGATCTCCGCCCAACTGGCGGAGCGCATCGACCGTCTGAAAGCGGATCGGCTGGAGCTGATCAACAGCGACCTGATGGCGCTCAAGCTGGAACAGACGCTCGCCAGGCGGCGCGGGCGCGACGTGCTACGCGACATGGCCGAGCGGCTGGAGCGCGAGTACCAGGCGTGTCTCGACCGTCTCGACGAGCTGCGCGACCTCTAGCGCGCCCTTGATCGTCGGCGCATCCGGCGCTACGATTGTCCGTCTGCTGGTGGTGGCATTCCATACACGGAGACGTGAGAATTGGCGATGGTGGAGAGCCTGTTGGGGCTGGGATACGTGGGGGCTTCGGCGGTCATCGCGCTGTATTCGGGCAGCTTCTTCGTGCTAATCGCGCTTTACCTCCGCACGCGCCGCCAGGCACCCGCAGCGCCGCCGGTCACCGACGACGACCTGCTGCCGGTCACCGTACAGCTCCCCATCTACAACGAGCGGCACGTCGTCCAGCGCCTGACCGACGCCATCGGCGCGCTCGACTATCCGCGCGACAAGCTCGCCGTGCAGGTGCTCGACGATTCCACCGACGAGACGACCGCCCTGCTCCGCCGCAAGGTGCGCGAATGGCGGCGCAAGGGCCTGAACATCGAGCTGATCCGCAGGCCGGACCGGACCGGCTACAAGGCCGGGGCGCTGGCCTATGGGCTGGCGCGGGTAACAACCGACTGCGTCGGCGTGTTCGACGCCGATTTCATCCCCGCGCCCGATTTCCTGCGGCGCACCATGCCGCACTTCAACGCCGACCCGGCGGTGGGGCTGGTCCAGTCGCGCTGGTCGCACCTCAACGATGGGTACAACCTGCTCACCCGCGCCCAGGTGCTGGCAATCGACCAGCATTTTGCCGTCGAGCAGGTGGCGCGCAGCCGCGCCGGGCTGCCAATGGCGATGAACGGCACCGGCGGGATCTGGCGGCGGGACGTGATCGAGGACGCGGGCGGGTGGTCGGCGGATACCCTCACCGAAGACCTCGACCTGAGCTACCGCGCCTTTCTGAAGGGCTGGCGCTTCCGCTACGTGGTCGACGTTGCCGTGCCCGGCGAAGTGCCGCCGCAGCTCACCGCCTACAAGGTCCAGCAGGCGCGCTGGGCCAAAGGCTCGACGCAGTGCCTGCGCAAGCACGCCGGGGCGCTGCTGCGCGCAGACCTGACGCCGCTGCAAAAATGGATGGGCCTGCTCCACCTGGGCCAGTACGCGATCCAGCCGTTCGTGCTGCTGCTGTTCCTGCTCACCCCGCCCGTGCTGCTCACCGGCCTGCTGGCGCGGCTCCCGCTCGGCCCGCTGGGGATCGCCGGGCTGGCCCCGCCGCTGATCATCGCGCTCGGCCAGATGGCGCTCTACCCGGACTGGCCGCGGCGGCTCGCGCGCTTCCCCGCGCTGATGCTGCTGAGCACCGCCATGATGCTGAGCAATTCCCGCGCCGTGATCGAAGGGCTGACCGGAACCGGCAGCCGGGCTTTCGTCCGCACGCCCAAGTTCCACGTAGTTCACCGCCACGACCGGCCCGCCAGCCTGGCGTACGCCATTCGGCCCGACTGGACGACCGCCGGCGAGTTCGCGCTGTGCGGCTATGGCGTGCTGGGGCTGTTGATCGCTGCCGCGCGTTTCCCGGCGATGGTTCCCTACATGGCCGTTTATGTGGTTGCCTTCGGCGGCCTGGGGATCTCCAGCCTGTGGCAGGCGCGCGAGTTCCCACGCCAGAGGGGACAAAAAATCAGCCCCGACGATGTCTCGCTGGGGCTGTGAACCTCGTTCTGCGACGAGCTTGCAGCTACGCCTGCTGGCCCTCGAACACCGGGATATACGTGTGCTCTTCGAGGTACGCCAGGACTTTCGCCACGCTCTGTTCGACCGTCTCTTCGTGCGTGTTGAGCTGAATATCCGGGCTCAGCGGCTCCTCGTAAGGATCGCTCACGCCGGTGAAGTTGTCGATCTCGCCTGCGAACGCCTTGGCGTACATGCCTTTGACGTCGCGCTCGGCGCACACTTCCAACGGCGCGTGCACGAACACCTCGATGAAGTTGGTCGTTTCACCGGCGACCATAGCGCGCGTCTCGCGATAGGGCGAGATGAACGACGCCAGCACGCCCACGCCGTTGCGCGAGAGCAGCTTGGCGACGAAGGTCACGCGCTCGATGTTCTTGTCGCGGTCCTCCTTCGAAAAACCGAGGTCGCGCGTCAGGCTCTCGCGGACGGTGTCGCCGTCCAGCCGTTCGACCTTGACGCCCCGCGCCCGCAGTTCGTTCTCGAGCGCCTTCGCCACGGTCGTTTTGCCCGCGCCCGACAGGCCGGTGAACCAGAGAGTGAAACCTTTTTGCTCGATCATATCAGTCAATTGTCCTCGACTCTGGCCGTTTCGCGCGGAAACAGCCGGCATCCACATGCAGGCGGCCCTGGCGGGCCGCGACTTCGCCATTGTACCACACTTGGCCCGGCAGAAAAGGATTGAAACCGCGCCCCTGGAAAAAGTAGACAATTGTTAACAAGTAGACTATTGTTTACTCCATCCACTCCGCAAACAAACGCGCAATAAGCAACAAGGAGGCAGTAGCATGAGTCGCAGAACCCTGGGGGGAATCATCGCCCTCGTTGGCGCCATCCTGATTGTGGCCGGGCTGGTGCTGATGCTGGTAGTGGTCCCCGGCATGAAGCAGTTTCCGGACGACGTCGATACGACCCGCACCTACAGCGGCACCATGCCGGTGCTGTTGAATCCGGCCACCTTCGAGTTCATGACCGATCTGGACGTGGAGCTGAACCGTAACTTCCGCACCGAGGAAGTCGATGGCGATGTGGCGCTGGTGTACGAGGAGCAGATTCTGCTCGCCGGCGGCGAGCCGCTGCAGCGGCTGGTCAAGCACTACGCGCTCGACCGTAAGTCGATGGAAGTTTCCGACACTTACCCGGAAGCATGGGCATCCAAAGAAGGCTTTTGGCCGCGCGAGGGGCTGGTGCTCGGCTGGCCGATCGACACCGAAAAGAAAGACTATGTTGGCTGGAGCGACGACTACCGCGATACGGTAACGCTGGCTTTTTCGGAAGAAGTGCAACACGACCGCGCGGGGATCACAACCTACTATTTCACCGCCGGCGCCCCCGCCAGACCGATCCACCCGGACGCTGTCACCGCGATGGGGCTGCCCAACGCGCTGCCCAAAGAGCAGTTCGCCGGGTTGATCCAGGGCGCGGACGTGAGCGACGCGCTGAAGAATATGATCCCCGTGCTGCTCGACCAGTGGGAAGAAGAGACGATCCCGCTGCAATATTATTATGAGTACGAAGGCGAATACTGGATCGAGCCGGACACCGGCGTGCTGATCGACACGCGCAAGCACGAGCTGCGCAAGGTCGGGCTGGGCGACGAGTTCCTGGAAATGTCGCCGCTGCTGGCAAACATGAGCGAGGAACAACGGGCCGCCTCGCGCGTCACCGTCTTCGACCTGACCTACCAGGCCACCGACGAGGCCGTTCAGGACGCCAAGCAAGACGCCGAAGATGCGGCCAACCAGATCGAGTTGTTCGGCACCACGATCCCGATCGTGGCGATCATCATCGGCGCGCTGCTGATCGTCGTGGGCGGCGTGCTCGTGCTCAGCAAGGCCCCTACCGTCGAGTAAGCCTGCTCTGCTGTCCGCCCGGTCGCGCTGCCGGGCGGACGGTTCCCCCTACTCCAGCACCTCGATCGTGCCGATCTCGACCGGGAGCGGCTCGAAGCTTCCCGGCATGTCGTACAGCAGCATGCGCACGTGCAGCGTCTCCGCCGGAATCTCAGCGGGAATCCACAGCGTGAAACGGCTGAGGACCGGGCTGCCCGGCTGCCAATGTTCCTGGCCGAACCACGGCGCGACCGGCGGCTGGTCGAGTTGGGTGTAGAACGTCCCGCGAGCGTTATACAGCCGCACGCTAACGCGCATGTCCGGCATGACCGTGGCGCCGCGCTGCCACCACGTATGCACGTGAATGATCCCCCCACGCATGACCGGGCCGGGCTCCACTACGTAGCCGCCCAGGTAGATCGGCCCGTCCGGCGGTGTCTGCACGACGGGGCGCATCCCGGCGACGCGCTCGGCCAGGGCGCGCGGCTCAGCGCGGAGCGTGTACATCGACACGAACACGTCCCCGAACGGGCGGCCAATCGGCTGCGGATCGCCGATTACCTCCAGGATGCCCGCGACGAGGTCCTGCGGATCCATGATGTGCCCCTGCCAGGCCACCACCCACACCCGCCGCGCCTCTTCGCGCGCGACCAGCGCCTGCAAATCAGCCGCCGCCTCGTCGAAAAACAGCGTGCGCTCGACGTCGGTCAGCCTGTCGGGCGGCAGCCCGATCCATGGCATCGCCGCGCCGTAGTATTCCGCCGCCGTGAACAGCGTCCCGTCGCGCAGCACCAGCACGTCGCCGTCCTGCGCGTGTTCGTTGATATAGGCGAACGCTTCGCGCAGGTGGCTGTCGTACACCGGGCGCAGCGCGGCGCGGGACGGCAGCCAGACGAGCGCCAGCGCGGCGATCCACACCGGCCACCGGAGCCACCGCCGGGGCTCGAACGCCGCCAGCCCCAGCCCGATCACCAGGGCCGCGCCCAACCAGGCCGGCCAGCCGTGCCTGCCGGACAGCTTGGCCTGGACGGCGTACACCATCACCACCAGCCCTGCCAGCGGCACGAGCGTCAGGCTGGCCGCCAGGGCCGCAGCGCGCAGCCGGGCGGGGTCCCGCCGCCGGGCAATCGCCCAGGCCGCGCCGCACGCGATCACCAGCCCGGCGATCGCGCCCGCGTACGGGAAGCTGCCCTCCGGCAGCAGGTGCTGCCCGTAGGCGAAGAAATCGACGTAGGTGCGCAGCGCCGCGTCGGGGGGAATGCGCCCCGCGTAGGCCGTCCCGGCGCGGATGTCACGCCCGGCGAGCGCCACCATCCACGGCACGTAGCCCAGCGCCAGCCCCAGCCCCAGGTGAGCCAGCAGTGTCGCGCGACGACGCGACGGCGCGAGTAGCGTCCGCCATGCCAGGTAGCCGCCGTGCGCCGCCAGCGCGATGACCCCGGTATAGTGCGTGTAGACCAGCGCCAGCGCCAGCCCCAGGTAAAGCGCCAGCCGGGCCGCGTAGCCGCGATCGAGCGGGCGGGCCCCGTCTGCATAGCGCTCCCACAGGCTCCACAGCACAACGCTCGACACGGCAAACAGCGCCAGGGCCAGCCCGTAGGCCCGGACCTCGAACGCGGCATACAGGAAACTCTGGCTGAGCGCGAGCGCCGCCGCGGCCAGCCACCCGGCGGAGGCCCGCCCGGCCACGCGCTGCCCCAGGGCGACGAGCCCCGCCGCGCCGAGCAGGGCGCAGAAGAAGGAGAACGCCCGCAGCACGAATTCCCCGGTGCCGAGGCCCATGCCCCACACCTTTAGCGCGGCGAAATGCAGCGGCACCTGGTTGTCGATCGCGGTGCACCATTCCCAGATCGCGGACCAACTCTCCCCGGCGAAATAGGCGTTCACCGTTTCGTCGTACCACAGGCTCCGGCCCGGCCACTGCACCACCAGCAGCGCCGCAATCGCCAGCAGCAGCGCGGTCGATACCGCCAGAGTCCGCCGAGCCATCCGACCTCACTCCCCGCGCAGCGCGATCGTCGCCCGTTCTCCGGACGGGCAGACCTCGGCCACCAGCCGGGAGGCGGCATTCTCGGCCTGCCCCGCGTAGCAATCGCCCTGCCGCGCCAGCCCCGGCCCGTCCCAGTTGTGAAAGGCCAGCGCGTGCGCCGCCCAGCGCGCCGCCTGCTCGACCGGCAGCGATACGTCGAGGGTCGCCGTCTCGCCCGCGCCCAGCGATCCCAAACCAGCCGCCAGCGCGTCGCGCTCCGCGGCGGGCGGGCCGGGCCGCCACACCTCGTAGTTGAACCCGTTCATGGGGATCGTCTCGTCCGGGTAATACGCCTCGTAGGCCGCGTCGAGCACCGGCGGCGGGTAGAACTGGGCGCGGAAGATGATCGCGCCGAACTCGTGAGCGCGGATCGCTGCGACGAGATTGGCGGGGTCGAACAGGTCGTTTTCGTACAGGTTCTTGAGCTGCGTCGGGTTGGTGATCACGTCCCGATCCGCCTGGAGGCTGAACCCGGCCTCCTCGCTCATCACCGGGCGCTCGCTGGCCCGGATCACGTCCACCAGCCGCCAGCCGTTGTCGATGTCCGTTTGCGACGGCACGTGCCCGATCGTGGCGTAGCCGGGCACCCACCCCGCCGCATCGTAGAATGCGTAACGGTCGCCGTAGCTCGATTCCAGCCCCAGCGCATCCGACAGCGCACCGAAGAAGCGTCCTTCGGTCGGCATTTTCACCACGCTGGCCGCATACAGCACGTAAACCGCCGGGACGATCACCCCTGCGCCGCGCAGCAGCGACCGGCGGTGCCGCGCCGTGAAGGCTCGCGGGCGGGCCAGGGCGCGCGCGAGGTAGTTGTCGGGGAACTGCCAGTCCCCGCGCACCGTCCGCGCCGCGAAGATGCCGGACAGGACGCACGTCGCCGCGATCGCCGTTGCGAAATAGCTGTCGCCCGCGCCCCATTTGCCGGACAGCGCCGTGTTCGCCACCGCCAGTGCCCACCACACGCTGTACAGCGAGAGCCGGTCGAAATAAAGCTCGTAGAGCGCGAACAGCCCCGCCGGGATGACCAGGGCGTAATGCAGCCGGAACCACTGCTCGAACAGGTCGATGAACTGCTGGAGGAAGTACTCGTTCACGTTGGCGGCGATGATGTTCGCCCACCACTCGCCGCCGGTCGCGACGTTGATCCACACGAACAGGAGGCCCGCCGCCCCCGCAAACACCACGCCCCAGGCGACGCTCCGGCGCGGATTGCGCACGAACAGGAAGACGAAGACCGCGATGCACGTCGCCAGGGCGAGCTGCTTGGTGTATCCCGCCGCCAGGAGCAGCAGCAGGCCCGCCGCCATCGTCCAGCGCCGCCGCCGGACGTCCTGCCCCTCGGTCACGTGCGCCAGGACCAGGATCGCCAGCGTCTCGAACAGGACCATCGAGATGTGCTGCCGGAACAGCGGACCCACGTGGTAGATGTAATTCGACGCCAGGTAGGCCAGCCCGGCCATGACCGCCAGCGGGCGGTGGCGTCCCTCGCGGAAGACGATCCAGCCGATGGCCGCCGCCGTGATCAACGTGGCGACGAACCCCACCAGCCGTCCGTACCAGTACGCCGGGCCGAACAGCCACGCGAACGGCACGAGAATCACGTGAAAGAGCGGCGGGTAGTTGCTGGCATAGAACGGGTACGTTTCGTTATCCCGGTACGGCCACTCGCCCTCGCTGAACATGATCGTATCGACCAGCTCGAAGCCCTCGCCCTGGTCGTAATCGAACGGGAAACGCATAACGCCCACCGCGAAGTGGACGTAGATCAGGAAATGCCCCACCAGCAGCGCGATCGCCAGCGCGAACAGAGCGCGGCTGGCCCACTGCCACCCCCGGCCCGCCCGGTCCTGGTCGATGGGTTGTCGTCCGGTCATCGCCATCGTCTTACGCAGGTCGATCGCCCAAGGGCCACAACGTCACGCCGATCGCCACGCTCGCCACGGCCAACAGCGTGCCGATCTGCTGGAGCGTCCCAAACCCGTCCGGCTGGGATTGCAGCGCGTCCGACACGGGGATGCCGATTCCGACGACCAGCCCGCCCAGGATGAACAGCGCGCCCAGGTGCCGCTTGGTGAGTGTAAAGTCCGCGCTCAGAACCCGTTTTAGCATACGTCCCTCCTCAGCGCGGCAAGTATACCGCAGAACAGCGCGCAACCCAGACCCGCTTTGCTGCGTATTAACTAGTGAAATGAGCGTCATCAATCTCCTGGTCTGGTTGATCGGGGATAAAACCGGAACCCATGTGAGGAGTGCAAGAATGGAAGACCACGATCGGTTGCATAACCTGGAAGGCGGCGAAACGCCCGGCGAACCGCCCAAGATCCAGAGCACAGAGGGCGAGGGCACGCCTATCCCGTCGCGCATCCGCGACGCCATGCACGACGTCAAGCGCCGCGTGTCGGAGGAGCTGCACAACACGCGCGACGTCGTGGATGAATACGAGGAGCGCTATTATGGGGGCCGCCGGCGCCTGGAAGATACCGGCGCGCCACCGGCCCGTGTGGCCATGCCCTACAAGGCCAAACGGCATCACGACCCGGCGTCAGTGGACGCCAACGAGCGCAAATGGGCCACGCTGGCCCACGCCAGCACGCTGCTGACGGCGCTGGTGGCCCTGGGCAGCGCGGGCGCGGGCGTGCTGATCACGATGTTCGTGCCGCTGTTGATCTACTTCTCGTTCCGCAACCGCTCGGAATACGTGGCCTTCCACGCGCTGCAAGCCTTTACCATCCAACTGGTCGGCACTATCGGGTTCGTAGGTCTGATCCTGGCCGGGACGTTCATGTGGATCATCCTGCTGATCCTGTCCGCGCTCCTGTTGATCGTGCTGGTGGGCATCGTCCTGCTGCCGCTGGTGATCATCGCCTACCCGATCTTCATCCTGGCAACCCTGCTCCTGCCGCTGGGAATGACCGTCTACTCGGTGATCGCGGCCATCGAAACCTGGGGCGGGCGCAACTACCGCATCCCGTTCGTGGCCCGCTGGGTCGAAAACCAGATGCATGGCGGCTGGGTATCGAACCTGTAGCCCTACCGCTCCAACCGGCCCATCACGCCCCTGCGATCGCCCGATCCAGGGGCATTTTTGTTGCCTGATAGCCGGAGTGTGTGTTACTCTTTTCGCAGCATTTCGGGCTGGCCCACAAGCTAGCAGGTGATCCTCACCTGAACACACCACACACGGGAGTACTCTCATGCTCAAGACGCACAACTGCGGCGAACTACGTGCTACACACGCCGGGCAGCAAGTCACGCTGGCGGGCTGGGTCCATCGCTGGCGCGATCAGGGCGGCCTGGTCTTCCTCGACCTGCGCGACCGCTGGGGCATCACCCAGATCAAGGTGGACCAGCAGACCGCGCCTGACGCGCACGCACTGGCGAAAGAGGTTCGTTCGGAGTGGGTCATCCAGGTCACCGGGACGGTCATCCTGCGCCCGGACGGCATGCAGAATCCCGATCTGCCAACCGGCGACGTCGAGCTGGCCGTGTCCGAGCTGAAAGTGCTGAACCGCGCCAAGACGCCGCCGTTCTACATCAACAAGGACGAGAAGGTCGAAGAAGCGCTGCGGATGCGCTACCGCTACCTGGACCTGCGCCGCCCGGCAATGCAGTCTAACCTCGTGCTGCGCCACAACGTGATTCGCTTCATCCGGAACTACCTGTCCGAGCGCGGTTTCGTCGAGATCGAAACTCCGATCCTGTTCAAGACCACGCCCGAAGGCGCCCGCGATTACCTGGTGCCCAGCCGCGTGCATCCCGGCAAGTTCTATGCGCTGCCCCAAAGCCCCCAACAACTCAAGCAGTTGCTGATGGTGGCCGGGTACGAGCGCTATTTCCAGATCGCGCGCTGCTTCCGCGACGAGGACCAGCGCGGCGACCGCCAGCCGGAATTCACCCAGCTCGACCTCGAAATGAGCTTCGTCGAGCGCGAGGACGTGCTGGACCTGATCGAAGGCATGATGACCCGGCTGGTCGAGGAAGTGACCGACCGCGAGCTGGTGACCAGGCCCTTCCCGCGCCTGTCGCACGCCGAAGCCCTGGCCCGCTATGGGACCGACAAGCCCGACCTGCGCTACGGCCTGGAGATCGTCGACCTGAGCGCCATCGCGGGCCAGACCGAGTTCCGCGTCTTCGCCGACACCGTAAGCGCCGGCAACCCGGTGCGCGCCATCTGCGTGCCCGGCTGTGGGACGTACAGCCGCAAACAGCTTGGCGAGCTGGAAGAGATCGCCAGGACCGCCGGAGCCAAAGGGCTGGCCTGGATGGCGATCGAGGAAAACGGCGACGTCCGCTCGCCGATCGCCAAGTTCTTCAGCGAGGACCAACTCAAGGCGGTGGTCGAACGCGCGGGCGCGACACCCGGTGACCTGATCCTGTTCGCCGCCGATACGGAAACCGTCGTCTGCGACGTGTTGGACACGCTGCGGCGCGAAATGGCCGCGCGGCTGGACCTGGCCGACCCCAACAAAGTCGCGTTCTGTTGGGTGATCGACTTCCCGCTGTTCGAGTGGAACGCCGACGAAAACCGCTGGGACCCCAGCCATCACCTGTTCACCGCGCCGATGTGGGAAGACCTGGCCCTGCTCGACAGCGACCCCGGCAAGGTGCGCGGCCAGCAGTACGACCTGGCCTGCAACGGGTACGAGATTGCCGGCGGTAGCATCCGTATCCACGACCGCGCGGTTCAGGAAAAAGTGTTTGGCCTGATCGGCCTGGATGAGGCGGTTGCCAGGGAGCGCTTCGGCCACATGCTGGAAGCGTTTGAGTTCGGCACCCCGCCCCACGGCGGGATCGCGCCCGGCATCGACCGGCTCGTGATGCTGCTGGCGGGCGAGCCGAACATCCGCGAGGTGATCGCCTTCCCCAAGACGCAGCAGGCCGCCGACCTGATGGCCGGGGCGCCGTCCGAAGCCGATCTGAAACAACTCGAAGAACTCCACATCCGGACGGTGGTGGGAGAGAACGAACGGTAAATTCGTGTGTTCGCCGAAAAGGAGAGCAAGACCATGACGACAGACAGCTCAACCGGCATCAAGGCGCTGGACAGCCTGTCCGCCAACGAGTTTCACGTGGAGATCGACGGGGCCATCGCGACCGGCATCTTCGGCGTGAGCGGCATTGTCAGCCGCAGCGTCGATATCAACGCCGGGCGCCTGATCAACGCGCCGATTACGATCACCAAGATGGTCCAGCAAGATCCGGAACTCCCGTTCAACCGGTGGACGCGCGAGACGCTCACCAACCCCACCACGCGCGTCACGCGCCAGATCGCCGTCGTGGCGATGGACGAGGGCCGAGAAACCCGGCGCTGGGTCTTCAAAGACGCCTGGATCAGCGACATCTCGTTCTCCGACTTCGATACCAGCCGCGATGAGCTTATCGAGGAACGGCTGGTCGTCCAGCATCACGGAGTCGAAGAGATCTGGCCGGGAGCGTGATCTGCCGGAGCCTGCCAGCGCCCGCCGAGCGACAAAAAGGGCGCTGGTGTGCCGCGCCGGTCATCCCACGTGAAACAGGGCCATGAACGCGAGCGCGCTGCCGGCCAGCTCGGCCAGTCCGATCCCGGTCGCGACAGTCACCGCTTGCAACCCCGGCGCGCGGTCCATCTGCTTGGGCCGGTAGTATTCCCACGTTTCGGAGCCGAGCAGCATGCTCGCCGGCAGGGCTACGATCACCGCGACCATCACCAGCAGCGGGCCGCTCGTGTCCTGGTCCACGTAAAGCGCGCTCAGGTAAAAAATGACGAAGAAGACGGCAAACAGACTGCCGCCCACCAGCATCGCCAACCGGATATTTTTCTTCAGATCGGTGAGGTACGGCGCATCGTCAAAATAGGGCACGGCCATCACCAGGTATCCCCCCAGTGCCAGCGTCGATACGCACGAACTCACCAACACCCCCAACCACGAATAGTCGCTCATCCACCACCCTCGGCACGTCCATGCCAGGCCACGTACAACCGGTTACCTCTACAATACCGCCGGGCTGCGCGCCCAGTTCAGATCTGAGTAGCCTCAGCCCCATCTTTGGTGTTATCATTACCAGCAGGTCACAATCGGTGCAGGAGGCGAAAAGACTTCATGGCGACCAATGCGAGCACGTGGTTCTACAACGAGCCAGAGCATAATGCCTATTTGCTTGAAGAACGCGTGAATCACACTTTTTGGAGCAACCGCCTCAGCGCGGTCTATCTGGACTGCCTGAGCGATACGCCCCCCTTCAAGATGGTGGGCACCTGGGGCGAGCTGCCCCTCACGATCGAGTGGGTCCCGCGCGATTATTTCACCCTGACGACCCAGCCGGATACCCAGGTCGACCAGTTGATCGTCGCGCTCAAAGAGATCCTGGGCTTCATGCCGACGATCTCTTACGTCGATCCGAATGGCGACCAGATCGTCGAGTGGCACATGAAGCAGGCCGGCCAACGCATACAGAACATTCAAGGCAATCCCAACTTCCACCACATCAAGCGATACAAATAACACGCCCGCGGGCGTTGTGCGCTGCGGGCAGGCAGCCAAAGCGAGGATTTGATGAGTACCAAACCGCCAACACTGGCGTTCGATCTCGATCGAGACTTGCGCGCGCTGGCTACGATGGCGTCGAACCTGACCCCGTATCTGTATGAAGACGAGATGTACGGCTTCCTCTCCGGGGACCTGCCCAACCTGACGTTGGGCGGTCTGCTGCTGCGCCTGTACCGATTGGGCCAGTTGGAAAACTCGCTGGATGCCGACCAGCAGACGATGCTTCAGGACGCGCGGATCAACTTCGAGGCCGAGTGCGCCAAGTGGGCGGTGCACTATGAAAGCAAGCTCCAGCACGAGCTGCACGCCCGGCTGGATGCCTTCGACCAGTTCCTCAACGAGTGCGGCGACGATTTGCAGTCGTGCGCGGCAAATTACCCCGTCCAGGCCGAGAAGCGCACGATCATCGAACACCTCACCGATGAGCTCAAGGAACTCGAAGCGCTCCCCGACGAGATCGAGGGGCGCATCCGGCACATCGACCAGCGGCTGCGGCGCCTGCTGCACGAAGGCGACTTCATCACCGACGAGCGGCTCGAAGCGGCCTATCCCAAAGACCGTTTTTGGTGGATGTACGGGTACCTTCCGGAGAACGCGCGCTAGGCTCGCTCACCCGCACGCAACAACGACCGGGGCGCCGTGACGCTCTGGTCGTTTTGATTCTGCGTGGTGTTGTCGCGAAATCGGGCGTTTACCACCCGTGCTCGAGGCGCGTGATCAGGCGCTCGGGCATGTCGAGCTTGCGCATCTTCTCCTGCGTCACGTGGATCGGATACGGCACGCGGCGATGCTCGAAGACCGCTTCTTCGACGTACAGAATGCCGTAGGCGGCGTCTTTGTTGGAGTCGCGCGGTTGGCCCACGCTGCCGGGATTGATGATCAGCCGGTGGCCGTTCAGCTCGCGCCGTTCGCTGTAGAGCGGTTGCAGCGACTCGGTATCGCCGCGCTCGCCCGAAAGCTGGAACAGGATCGGCGTGTGCGTGTGCCCGACGAAACAATAGGGCGTCTCGAAGTGGGGAAAATTGAGCGCCGCGATCAGCGGGTCGAGGATGTACTCCCACACCGGCTCGCGCGGGCTGCCATGGGCCAGCGTGTAATTGCCCAGCACGAAGGTCGTCGGCAGCGCGGCCAGGTAGGCCAGGTTGTCGGGCGTGAGCGTTTCGCGCGTCCAGGTGACCGCGCGCCGGGCATCGGCGTTGAAGGTCCGGATGTCCAGCCGGTTCAGCGCCGCCCAGTCGTGATTGCCGGCCAGGCACAGGTGCGGCAGGCTGCGCAGCAGCTCGCAGCACTCATTGGGATCGGGCCCGTAGCCCACGACGTCGCCCAGACACCAGACGTAATCCCAGTCGTCCTGGGCATCGTCCATGACGGCTTCGAACGCCGCCAGATTGGCGTGCATATCGGATATGACCAAAATTCGCATACGGCAGACATCCTACAACCACGTGAAGACGAACGGTGGTATGATAGCATGATTCAACCCGCCCGGCGAATAGTATTGTCTCCCGTCCGGCGCGCAGTATAATGAGGGACATAGGCTAACAGGAGCACAACGTGGTCAGTTTCGAGCCGGCTTCTTTCGAGTTGGTCAGCCATAACGTCGACGAAACCTACCAGATCGGACACCGCCTGGGCACCCTGCTTCAGGCCGGTGACGTCGTCTGCCTGGCGGGCGACCTGGGCGCGGGCAAAACGGCCCTGACACGCGGCATTGGCGGCGGTTGGGGCGCGTTGGAAGCCGTCACCAGCCCGACCTTCACCCTGGTTCACGAGCACCACCGGGACCAGAACGACCACACCCTGTATCACATCGATTGTTACCGGCTCCAGGGGAGCGCCGACGCCTGGAGCATCGGCCTGGACGATCTCCTGCACGACGACGGGATCCTGGTCATCGAATGGCCGGAGAACATCGCGGACGTCCTGCCCGACGAGCGGCTGTGGGTGACGATCGACATGGTGGATGAGAACCGGCGCCGCTTGCATTTCCGGGCAACAGGCTCCCGCTTCCGCGCGCTGGTCGAGAGTCTCCGCCAGGAACTGGCCCGCGCGTGATGAAAGGAGCAGCCCCCGGTGTTACTCGCGTTTGATACGGCCACCCGCTGGATGAGCCTCGCGCTGCACGATGGCCGCCAGCTATGGCACGAGGCCACCTGGCGCACCCCCAACAATCACACCATCGAGTTGACGCCCGCCATCCGGCAGGCGCTCGCCCAGAACGGGCTCAGCCCCGGCGATCTGACGGCGGTCGCCGTGTCGCAGGGGCCCGGCTCGTTCACCGGCCTGCGGATCGGGCTGGGCGTGGCGAAGGGGCTGGCCGTGGCCCAGGGAATCGGGCTGGTCTTGATTCCCACGCTGGAGATCGTCGCCCGGGGCATCCCCCAGTCCGCGCACCCGCTAATCGCCGTGCTGCAGGCCGGGCGTAGCCGGATCTGCGCCCAGCGATTCGCCTGGACGGAGGCCGGCTGGCTGCCCGCCGAGGCCGCCGCGATCGTGGGCTGGGACACGCTGCTGGCGGCCATCGACCGCCCGACCGTCATCACCGGTGAGATCGACGAAACCGCGCACGCGCTGCTGGCGGATTCCGCGCGGCCCGTCACGCTGGCTGCGGGGGCGCACAGCCTGCGCCGCGCCGGGTTCCTGGCCGAGCTCGCCTGGGAACGCGTGCGTGCCGGGCAGCTCGACGATCCGGCCACGGCGGCGCCGATCTACCTGCACCAGCCGGGGGCGGCCCACCCATGACCTCACCGGTGATCATGCGTCCGATGCGCGCCGAGGACATTCCCCAGGTCGTCGCGATCGATCGCGAGTCGTTCCCGACGCCGTGGTCGTCGCGCACCTACACCTTCGAGATCGAAAACAACACTACCTCGCAGATGGTCGTGCTGGAAGTTCCGGCTCCACCGCCCGGCGGCTCGAACGGCCTGGGGGCGATGTTCCGCCGCCTGGTGCACGGGGATACCCCGCCCGAAACGGCCATCATCGGCTACGGGGGCTGCTGGCTGATCGCCGGTGAGGCGCACATCAGCACGATCGCCGTCCACCCGGCCTACCGGGGCAAGGGCCTGGGCGAGCTGCTGCTGGTCGGCATGTTGCAGCGGGCGCTCAACCTGGGCGGCGAGTACTCGGTGCTGGAGGTCCGCGTGAGCAACGAACAGGCCCAGGCGCTTTACCGCAAATACGAATACGCCATCGTCGGGCGCCGTCCCGGCTATTACCGCGACAACGGCGAGGACGCCTACCTGATGGAGGTCCGCCCCCTGGACGCCGCCTACCAGCAGCGCCTCGCGGAACGGACTCGCGCCCTCCGCCAGCGCGTCGATTTCGTCGATCAGTTCACCGGCTGAGCAGGATCAAAGAAGGAGTTGACTGTGAGCGAACTGAAAAGCCTCGAAGATCGTCAGGCCGCCCTGGCCGCCATCGCCGGCGAAGTCCGGGAATGCCAGCAATGCCCCCTGTACAGTGGGCGAACGAACGCCGTCCCTGGGGCGGGCCGCGCCGACGCGGATATCATGTTCATCGGCGAGGCGCCCGGCTACCACGAAGACCAGCAGGGACTGCCCTTCGTGGGCGCGTCGGGCAAATACCTGGACCAGTTGCTGGCTCAAATCGGCCTCTCGCGCGAGCAGGTCTTCATTACCAACGTGGTCAAATGCCGTCCGCCCGGCAACCGCGACCCGCTGCCGCCCGAAATCGACACGTGCGTCCCGACCTATCTCAAGCGCCAGGTCGAGGTCATTCGCCCCAAGCTGATCGCCACGCTGGGCCGGTTCAGCATGGCGCTGTTCTTCCCGAATACGGCGCGCATCTCTCGCATTCACGGGCAGCCCAAGCGCGCCAACGGGCGCATCTATTACCCGCTGTTCCACCCGGCGGCGGTGCTGCGCAACCCGAACCTGCGCCCGGCCATGGAAGAGGATTTCAAGCGGATGCTCACCTTGCTCGCCGAGATCGGCGACGAGGACGATCCCGGGGACGAGCCACCGCCCCCGCCCAGGCAGCTCAGCCTGTTCTGACGGCGTGCCGCCGGTGTGAATGTCCGTTTTGCCTGGGTGAACACTTAAGGTATACTCCCGCCCGGCTTGTGAACAGCAGTCCTTCATCCGGCTAATCCCCAATACCGGGTGCAGTCTACAGGCGGATCATCGAAAGTTCATGGAAATGACCCAGTTCTTGCCCGTTATGATCGCCGGCTTTGCGGCGGCGGTCGGTTTCACGCCCATCACGCGCCGGTTGGCATTCCATTTCGGCGTGCTCGATCAACCCAGCGTGCGCAAAGTCCACCAGGCGCCGACGCCCCTGTTGGGCGGGCTTGCCATTTACGGCGCGCTGGTGCTCGCGTTGGTGTTTTTCAGCCCGCCGTTTTACCTCGTCGAGTTCGGCGCGATCATGGCCGGGACGACGTGGCTGGTGCTCGTCGGTTTCGTCGACGACCGGAACGGGATGAAGCCGCTGGTCAAGCTGGGCGCCCAGATGATCGCCGGCGCGGTGTTGATCGCCGCCGGGATTCACGTGCGCATCTTCGCAAGCGACATTCTGAACATCTCGGTCACCCTGTTCTGGATCGTGGGCATCACCAACGCGATGAACTTCCAGGACAACATGGACGGGCTGGCGGCGGGCATCACCGCGGTCACGTCCACGTTTTTCTTCATTATGGCCGTCCAGGAGCAGCTCAGCCTCGTCGGCAGCCTGGCCGCGGCGCTCGCCGGGGCGTCGGTGGGATTCCTGATCTACAACTTCAACCCGGCCACGACGTTCATGGGCGATATGGGCAGCATGGTGCTGGGATTCTTGCTGGCCGTGCTGGCGATCAAGCTCGACTTCAAGGTCCCGGTGGACCGGCAGATCGTCACCTGGATGGTGCCCGTCACCGTGCTCGGCCTGCCCATCTTCGACACGACGCTGGTCGTCTTCACCCGCCTGCGCGAGCGGCGGTCGCCCATGCAGGGCGGCAAGGATCACACCTCGCACCGCCTGGTCAGCCTGGGCTTGAGCCAGCGCGCGGCGGTCCTGCTGCTGTACGGCGTGTGCGTCTTGTTGGGGCTGGTCGCCATCAGCCTGCCGGACGCGTCGATCGAGGGCGGCCTCCGGACCGGCCTGGTGCTGGGGCTGGCCGCGCTGGCGGCTTTCGTCATCCTGGAATACGTCTATATCCACAACAAACAACGTCAGTAGGGGGAACGATGGAACACACCACAGCCAATACATACCTCGTGACGGGGGGCGCTGGCTTTATCGGGTCGCACGTGGTCGATGCGCTGGTCAACCAGGGGCACGCCGTCCGGGTCGTGGACAACTTCTCGACCGGCTACCGCGAGAATCTGGCGCACGTCGCGGACAAGATCGACCTGCACGAGATCAGCATCACCGATCGCGACGCCCTGGCCGAGGCCATGCAGGGCGTGGATTACGTGTTCCATATCGCCGCCCTGCCCTCGGTGCCGCGCTCCGTGGCGGACCCGATCGGCAGCAACGACAACAACGTCAACGGCACGCTCAACGTCCTGGTCACTGCGCGTGATGCGGGCGTCAAGCGCGTGGTGTACTCCGGATCATCGTCGGCCTACGGCAACATCACCGCGGAGTACAAATCCGAAGACATGACGCCCCAGCCCCTGTCGCCGTATGCTGTCGCCAAGCTGGCCGCCGAGCAGTACTGCCAGGTGTTCACCACGGTGTACGGCCTGGAAACCGTCACCGTCCGCTACTTCAACGTTTTCGGCCCGCGCCAGGACCCAGGCTCGGCCTACGCGGCGGTGATCCCGAAGTTCATCGCGGCCATGCTCGACGACGCGCAGCCCACCGTCGAGGGCGACGGCTTGCAAACGCGCGATTTCACGTACATCGACAACGTGGTGCACGGCAACCTGCTGGCCTGCCACACGCCGGGCGTCGCCGGTGAGGTGTTCAACATCGCCTGCGGGGGCCAGATCAACCTGTTGGATATGATCGCCATCCTGAACCGGCTGCTGGACAAGGACATCCAGCCGCGGTACACCGATCCGCGCCCCGGCGACGTCCGCCATTCACGCGCCGCGATCGACAAGGCCCGGCGGCTGCTGGGCTACGAGCCGGTCATCTCGTTCGAGGATGGGCTGGCGCGCACGCTGGCGTGGTACGAGTCGACGTTGGCGGTCTAGCCGGCGGGAGCTTCATGTCCACCAACCGGGTCATACACCTGTCGAAAATGACCGGCGTCGCGGGCTCCGAAGGACATCTACTCACGCTGCTTCCTGGCTTGCGCGCGCGCGGCCTGGACGTGAGCCTGTGGATCCTCGTCGAGCCGGACAACCCCGTCGAGTCATTTGTCGAGCAGGCGTCGGCGCTGGGCATTCCAACCCGGCGCCTTGTCATTCATCGCCATCTCGATCCGCGCTTGTGGCCCCGGCTGGCGGGCGCGTTCCGCGATGCCCGGCCCGACATCGTGCACACGCACCTGCTCCACGCCGATCTGTACGGCATCCCCGCCGCGCGACGGGCGCGGATTCCGTTCGTCGTCAGCTCGCAGCACAACGACGACCGCTTCCGGCGGACCCTGCCCATGCGCTGGCTGCATCGCTGGCTGTGGCGCCGGACCGACCGGGGTATCGCCATCTCCGGCGCGATCCGCCAGTTCGTGATCGATTTCGCAGGCGCCCCGCCCGAGCGCGTCGTCACCATCCACTACGGCCTCGACCCGGCCACCGTCTCCGCGCCGCCAGACGCCCGCGCCGCGCTGCGCGGATCGCTGGGCATTCCGGGCGATGCGCCGGTCGTCGGCTCGGTCTGCCGGTTGGCGGAGCAGAAGGGCCTGATCCACGGCCTGCGCGCTTTCGCCCAGGTCGCGGCCCGCTTCCCCCAGGCGCACTACGTCATCGCCGGTGATGGCCCGCTGCGCCCCCAACTGGAAGCGGAAGCGGCCCGGCTCGGCGTCGCGCAGAACGTCCATTTCCTCGGCTGGCGCGACGACGCCCGCGCGATTATGGCCGGGCTGGACGTCCTGCTCGCGCCGTCGCTGTGGGAAGGCTTCGGCCTCGTCTTCCTGGAAGCGATGGCCCTGCGCGTGCCGGTGATCGCGACCCGTGTCAGCGCCATTCCCGAAGTGGTGATCGACGGCGAAACCGGCTGGCTCGTGCCGCCGCGCGATCCGGACGCCACCGGCGCGGCGCTGGGCGAAGCGCTCGCCGATCCATCCGCTGCCCGGCAGCGCGGTGCCGATGGCCGCCGCCGCCTGGAGGAACACTTCTCGCCGGAAGTGATGGTCGAGCGCACGCTGGCGCTGTATCGCGGCCTGGAGGCCAGCGCCTGATGGCCGAATGGTGCCGCTTCCCGATCCGCAACGGCGCGCCGGTTGGTGTCCCGACCACGCCCTGGGGAATCCGATGACCGCCGATCGCCCGATTCGCGTCATGCGCATCATCGCCCGCCTGAACGTGGGCGGTCCCGCGATTCACGTCGTGCTGCTCACCGCCCGGCTCGGCCCGCCCGAGTTCGAGAGCACCCTCGTCTGCGGACAGGTGGGCCCCCAGGAAGGCGACATGGGATACCTGGCGGCGCAGCACGGGATCGAACCGGTCAGCATCCCCGAGCTGGGGCGCGAGCTGTCGCCGCTGCGCGACGTCGTCACGCTGGTCAAGCTCTGGCGCTTGATGCGCCGCCTTCGCCCGGATATCGTGGACACCCACACGGCGAAAGCCGGGTTCGTGGGCCGTTGGGCGGCGTGGCTGGCGCGGGTCCCGGTGCGCGTCCACACCTTTCACGGGCACGTGTTCCACGGCTATTTCAGCCCGGCCAAGACGCGCGTTTTTCTCTGGCTGGAACGGCTCACCGCGCGGCTGAGCACCCGCCTGATCACGATCAGTCCCGGCCTGCGCGACGAGCTGGCGAACACCTACCGCATCGCCCCGGCCCACCAGATCGAGGTCATGCCGCTGATCCTGGACCTGGGCGCGTTCGCCGAGACACCGCGCCACAATGGGCATTTCCGCCGCCGGTTCGACATCCCGCCCCAGGCCCCGCTGGTGGGCATCGTCGGGCGGCTGGTGCCGATCAAGAACCACGAGCTGTTCCTGCAAATGGCCGCCCGCCTCGTGCACGTCCCGGCGCTGAGCGAGGCCCGGTTCGCCATCGTCGGCGACGGGGAATGTCGCGCCGCGATCGAGGCGCGCGCCGGGGAACTGGGCCTGGCGGGCCGCGTGCTGTTCACCGGTTGGATAGCCGACCTGCGGGACGTCTACAGCGACATGGACGCGCTGGTGATCAGCTCGCACAACGAGGGCACCCCGGTGTCGCTGATCGAGGCGCTGGCGGCGGGCGTGCCGGTCGTCTCGACCGCGGTCGGCGGCGTGCCGGACCTGCTGCGCGGTGGCGCCTATGGCGCGCTGGTCCCGCCCGGCGATCCTGATCAACTGGCGGACGCCGTGCGCGAGGCGCTGGAAGCCGGTCCCGCCGCGCACGAAGACGTCCGGCGGGCCATCCTGGCCGACTACGACATCAGCCGGCGGGCCGCGGAATTGGCCGCGCTGTACCGCGCGCTGCTCGCTGGCGCGCAGAAGGGCCGCGCATGAACGCGGAGCGCGCGCCGAACGGTTGGCGGCGGCTGGCGATTGGCGCCTGTCTGGTCGCGTTCCTGGTCGCGGTGTATTTCGTCACGTACAACGGATTCGCCGCCAGCCGCGACGAATGGTTTCTGTTCGACGCGACGGAAAGCATGGCGCGGCGCGGCGACCTGCGCGTGAATTTCGAATTCGACGCTTACCCGCCGGTCCGGCTGGCGGACGCCCAGCCGCCTCCCGCCGACACCGAGCCGCTGCAACCGGTGCTGGCGGCGGGCCTGTTCCTGATCGCCCAGGCGCTGCCGGGCATCGGGCTGGCTCACACGGTCTGGCTGTTCAACGTCCTGGTCACGGCGCTCACCGCCGCGACGCTGTTCGCGTTTGGCCTGGCCCTGGGCTACCGGGGACGGGTGGCGGCCCTGGTAGCACTCGCCTTTGGCATTGGGACCATCGCCTGGCCGTACAGCCGAACATTCTTCCGCGAGCCGCTGTTCACGTGGCTGTCCCTGCTCAGCGTCTATTTCACGCTGCGCCTGCGCCAACAACTCGCCGGCGGCAAACGGCCCTGGCTGGCCGGTGCCGGGCTGGCGCTCGCCTTCAGCGGGGCCGTGCTCTCGAAAGAGGCGGCGCTGCTGATCCTCCCCGCCGTGATCGTCGAGGCGCTGCCCGCCCGCCTGGGGCGCGTCCGCCTCACCCGCGGCGCGATCATCACGCTGGCGGGCCTGGGGATCGCGGCGATCCTGCTGGCGCTGGCGGTCCTCAACGCCGACACGCTGTTCGACATTCCCCAACGCTACGCATTCGTCAAGCGCCTGCAGCAGGCCAGGGGCAACCTGTCGGATCTATCGGAGGGCATCAAGGGCTACATGTTCAGCCCAGGGCGCAGCATGTGGCTCTTTTCGCCGGTGCTGCTGCTCGGTTTTCTCGGTTGGCCGCGCCTGGCCCGCGAGCGGCGCTGGCGGCTGATCCTGATGCCGCTGGTGATGACGGTTTCGTTCGCGGTCGGCTACGCGGCCATTCGCGGCGCGGACCAATGGCACGGCGGCCTGGGCTGGGGCCCGCGCTACCTGGTGCCGGTGACGCCGTTCGTCGCGCTGTGGCTGCTGCCCGTGGCCGATGCGCTCGTCAGGCGAGGCGCCGCCGCCTGGAAACGGCTGGGCGCGCTCGCTGTCCTGGCGATCAGCGTTGCGGTTCAGGTATTGGGCGTGGTCGTCCCGATTCACCGCTATTACGACGTGCTCACGGCAAACGGCATCATTCCCTGGGAAGGCGGCGCCTGGAATCCGCGCTGGTCGCAGTTTCGCGTCGCGCTGGACCTGTTGGGTGATTTTCCCGCCGATTTCGCGTGGCGCTACGCGACGGGCGACGCGTGGCTCCTGCCGGTTCTGTGCGCCGCGCTGGGGATCGGGACGCTGGCCGGGCTGGTCGCCTGGACGCGCGAACGGGCCACCTCGCCGCGCAGCAGCCTGCTGACCGCTGCCGCGCTCGTCGCCGCCACCGCGCTGACGCTCGGCGGCGGCCTGCTCGCCATCCGGCGCGACCCTCGCTACTACGGCGACTTCCAACCCACGCGGGACCTGCTGGCCCAGCTCGAAACACAGTTGGACCCCGGCGACGTGATCGTGCTCAACGATTACACCTATTCCCGGTTTTTCATGAACTACTACAAGCGCAACGCGCCCCCGGTGATCACCCTGTCGAAGTCGCCCGGCGAGCGCTCCAGCCCGGACCAGAGTCCCGAACACGAATCGCCCTACCCCGACGACCTGATCGATCCGGCTAACACCCTGATCCTGTCCGACCTCGCCACGCGCCACGCGCGATTCTGGCTCGTGATCAACAGCAGCCCGGCGATTCCCTGGGCCGTCCGCCCGATGGAGCAGTTTTTGACGCGGCACTACTTTGCCACCGGCACGATCCAGGCCAGCGACGTGGCCCGTGCCGTGGCCTTCAGCACCACGCCCGCGCCGCCGCCCACCGCCCCCGCCTGGCCGGACACATTCACCGGCGCGACGTTCGGCGATACGCTGCGGCTGGTCGGGTACGACATTCCCGGCGGCACCACCTGGGAGCGCGGCCAGGTGCTGCCCATTTCGCTGCTGTGGGAGACGGTGGCCCCGCCGCCGCATGATTTCACGGTGGGGTTGTTCCTGACGCAGGACGGCGTGCTAGTCGCGCAGCGCGACTCGTTCCCGGCCAATCACTTCGAATTCACCTCGACGTGGCAGCCCGGCTCGCTGCACCGCGACAATCACGGTCTGCCGCTTCCCGACAGCCTCGCCCCCGGCACCTACGAGCTGTGGGCCGTGCTCTACTGGTGGGAAACGCCCGCCGACCGGCTGACGGTCGTGAACGCGAACGGCGCCCCGCTAGGCGATCACGCCGTGCTGGCGACGATCACCATTACACCGTGAGGTTTCGTCAGACGCGGTGTCGGGTTATACTCCTGGCATGGTTTCGCACCCGACCGTGTGGAGACGCCGATGCAGGACCTTCAGTTCGAGATCGAGCCGGTGACGGATTTCCTGGTGGAATTGCTCAATACCCCCAGCCCGACCGGTTACCATTCCGAAGCTATCGCCTTTGTCGAGAATCGTTTTGCCGCGCTCGCCATCCCCGGCCTGAGCTTGAGGCGCGCGCCCAAAGGCGCGCTCGTCCTCACCTGGCCGGGCGCCCAGGACACCGTGCCGCGTGGCCTGACCGCCCACATCGACACGCTGGGGCTGATGGTCAAGGAGATCAAATCCAACGGGCGGCTCAAGCTCACCATGCTCGGCGGGTACATGTGGAACGCCATCGAGTTCGAAGGCGTGACGATCCAGACACAGAGCGGCGCCCGCTACCGGGGCACCGTCGTCCCGGTCAAGGCCAGCGTGCACATCCACCGCGACGCGCCCGACGCGCCGCGCAACGCCGACACGATGGAGATCCGCCTCGATGCGCGGGTGAGCAGCGCCGACGACACGCGCCAGTTGGGAATCGAGGTGGGCGACTTCGTCTTCCTCGATCCACGCGTCGAAATCACCGGCACCGGGTTCGTCCGCTCGCGCCACCTGGACGACAAGGCCGGTGTGGCCGCTATCTACGCCGCCTTTCGCGCGCTGCGTGCGGCAGACACCCGCCCGGCCCAGCCGGTGACCACGGTCATCGCCAACTACGAGGAGACGGGGCACGGCGCGTCGGCGGGCTTCCCGGAGGACCTGCGCGAGCTGGTAGCGGTCGATATGGCCGCGGTGGGCGAAGGGCAGAACTCGGATGAGTTCAGCGTGGGCATCTGCGTCAAGGATGCCGGCGGCCCGTACCACGCCGGCCTGACGCACAAACTGCGAACCCTGGCCGACGAAGCCGGCATTCCCTACAAGCCGGACATCTACCCGTATTACGCCTCGGACGGCGAAGCCTATTGGCGGGCGGGTGGTGCGGCCCAGGTCGCGCTGATCGGTCCCGGCGTCGATGCGTCGCACGCCTACGAGCGCACCCACCACGACAGCCTGATCCACACCGCGCACCTGATCGCGCGGTATCTGTTATCCTGACCCCGCAGGCCGCGAAAGGAGCAGCGTCAATGGCGTTACGCGGCGTCTTGTTCGACATGGGCGGCACCCTGCTGCACTACACCCCGCCCGGCGAAACCTGGGAAGAGATGGAAAAGGTCGGCGCGAGGGCGGTCTATCGCCACCTCTACCAGTTGGGCTACACCCTGCCGCCGGAAGATGACGCCCTGGCGACCGCCTGGGACCACGCGTTGATGCTGTGGGGCTCGCTCGATCGCCAGGATGTGAAGGAACTCAAGACCGACCGCCAGATGGCGCTCGTCGCGGAGAAATGGGGCGTTCGGGCCCCCACTGCGGAACTCGTCGACGAACTCGCCGGGGTGTACATGGCCGCCATCCAATCGACCGTGCGCCCGCTCGACGGTGCCGAGGCGACGCTGCGCGCGCTGCGTGACTCCGGGCTGCGCGTCGGGCTGATCTCCAACACGCACTGGCCCGGCGAGGCGCACGTCTACGACCTCGACCGGTTCGGCCTGACGACCTACCTGGAGCACCTGGTCTTCTCGTCCGACGCGGAGGCGTGGAAGCCCGCCCGCGACGTGTTCGAGATGGGCTTGCAGGGGTTGGGCCTGGAGGCCGGCGAGGCGATATACGTGGGCGACAGCCTGTACTTCGACGTGTGGGGCGCCCAGCAGGCCGGCCTGCGCGGAGTCTGGATCGAGCAGCCGCACCACTGGCTGCCGGACGGTATCACCGTGGAGCCGGACGCCACCATCACCACCCTGCCCGACCTGCTCGACGTCATCCAGCCGTGGCGCTGACCCATGACGCGACGGCTCCCGACTGACCACGCTCGACCCGTCCGCGCGGCGCGGAGGCGCCCGCCGCTGTGGGTCTTGATCATCCTGGTTGTGACCGTAATCGCCGTGGGTGTCGCGGCGTATCTGCTGCTGCGCCCGCTGGAAGGCCCGGTGCCAGACGGCGTCGAGACGCACTACGCCGGGCTGGAGCGCGGCTTCACCGGGGAAGGATTCGCGCGGCTGGGCAGCCCGAACGCGCCGGTCCTCCTCGAAGATTTCTCCAGCTACGCCTGCCCTCACTGCGGGGAGTTTCACGAGGAGCAGTTCGAGGATTTGCTGGACGAGATCGCCGCCGGTCAGGTCCAGTTCGTGATGATCCCGGTCCCGCACATCGGCTCCGGCGCGCGCGACGCGGCCAAAGGCGCCCTGTGCGCGGGCGAGCAGGGCCAGTTCTGGGAGATGCACGACACGCTGTTTTACTGGCAGGATAAATTCCTGACGTCGGTCTTCGACGAGCGGCGGATCACGCTCGGCGCGGAAAACCTGGGGCTGGACATGCCCGCCTTCGAGCAGTGCATGGACTCGGACGGGCTCGACGCGGTGCTCGACGCGGCGCGGCGCGAGTTCGACCGGCGCGGGCTGACCGGCACGCCGACGTTTTTCATCGACGGCCAGCGCGTGCAGGATTACCGCGAAATCGAGGCTTTGAACACCGCGCCATGACCGATTTCATCGTCGACGGTCACCAGGACATCGCCTGGAACCACTTCAACCACGGGCGCGATTTTACGCGCAGCGCCTGGGATACGCGCCGCCGCGAAGCCGGGACTGATGTGGCGCGCGTCTATGGCCCGTGCATGGTGGGCCTGCCCGACGAAATCCTGGGCCGGATCGCCGTGGTGTGCGCGACCGTGTTCGTGCCGCCGGCCAAGAGCAAGATGTTCCCGACAGACCGGCTGCTCTACGACACGCCCGAGGAAGCCTACCGGCTGGGCATCCAGCAGATGGACTATTACGAACGGCTGGCGGACGAAAACGACCGCGTCGACCTGATCTTCACCCAGGCGGACCTCGACGCCGTGCTGGCGACCTGGACGCCCGGCACCGAGTTCGCCGATCATCGCCTGGGACTGGTCCTGCTGATGGAAGGCGCCGATCCGATCCTGGAGCCGGCCCAGCTCGAGGAATGGGTCGAGCGCGGGCTGCGCATCGTCGGCCCCGCCTGGACCGCGACGCGTTACGCGGGCGGCACCAAAGCCCCCGGCCCCTTGACCGACCTGGGCCGCGCCTTGCTGGAGGTTATGGGCGGCTTTGGGATGATCCTGGACCTGTCCCATATGGCGCCCGAAGCCTGCCTGGAAGCGCTCGACCGCTACGCGGGGCCGGTTTTCGCCGGGCACGCCAACCCGCTCCACTTCAGCCCGGGCCGCACCGACCGCAATCTGTCGGACGACCTGATCCGGCGCGTCGCCGAGCGCGATGGCGTGGTGGGCATCATGCCCTACAACCTGTTTCTCGTGCCCGGCTGGAAACTGGGCGATCGCAAAGACGCGGCGACCATGAACACCGTCATCGCTGCCATCGACCACGTCTGCCAGATCACCGGCAGCGCGCGTTATGTCGGGATCGGCAGCGACTTTGACGGCGGTTTCGGCGCGGAATCGACGCCTGCCGGATTCGACACGGTGACCGATCTATGGGACATTGGCCCGGCGCTGCGTGCGCGCGGCTACGAGCCGGGCGATGTCTCGGCCATATTGAGTGGCAATATGTTACGTATCCTGCGGGCGGGGCTGCCCGGCGGCTGAGGTTATGGAACGACACGCGCAGTTCAGCATTACCATCGGCGCGCTTGGCATCGTCATCACGCTGATTGGCCTGTTTCCCGGCATCATCGGCCTGGAGGCGGCGTCCGGCATCGGCGTGCTGCAGGTGCTGGTGACACTATTTGGCTTCAGCCTGCTGTATACCGGCGCCTACGTCTTCGCCAAGCTGGAATTCTTCGCCGACATGCCGGCCACACTCGCGCAGAACATCGGGATCCGGCTGACGCTGACCGGCCTGCTGATCGCGGCGGCGGGCGGGCTGGCAGACGTGCTGGGGTTTGGCAGCCACCCGATCACCGAGGACACGCGCCCCTTGTTGGGAAACTTGCAGGCCATCACGTTCGTCGGCGGGATTCTGCTGGCGTCGCTGGGCGTGGTGATTTACGCGTGGTTCGGCCCCCCTCCGAAAGACGACGCCGAAGACGACGCGCCGCCCGGCGAACCCTAACCGCTTCTCTGGCCGGCCTGTCGCGCCGGTCGGATGTACGTCAGGTATACCGCGCCCCCGAAAACGATCACGTCCAGCGCCACCCAGTACAGCGCCCAGAACGTCGCCGGGCCGCCGAACGCCTGCGACATGGTCGTCGCGTCGTTGAGGGGCATCATCCCTTCGGGCAGCGACACGATCCTGAGCAGCAGCCACGCGTCGGTGATGGCCTGAAGCCCGGTCAAAAACGCCAGGAACGTCAGCGTCACGGCGATCACATCGCGGGAGCCCTTCAATCCCAGCGCAATGAGCACCAGCCCGCTACCCACGCCCACCACAATCGTCAGCGTGTTGTCCCAACTGGAAAATGCCACCAGCATCACGCCTGCCACCAGCGCCACGACCAGCCCGGCCAGGCGTCCCTGGTCCGATTCTCGTGTGAGAATCAGGTACAAAGCGACTATAATCACTACGGACACGGCCACGAGCTGAACCGGGCCGAGCCGGGATACACTGATGCCGGAATACAGCAGCGTGAGCGCGGCGAGCATCACGCCCAACCCCATCGCGATCCGTCCCGGTTGGCGGACCCGGTGGGACACGTAAAGCAGCCCTGCACCGAATAACGCCGTGCCCAGGTACCCCGCTTGGATGATCGCAAACCGCGATCCGCCGGTGGTGTAGGCGAGCCCGGCGCCGTATTTGGTGACCTCGAAGCGCACGAAATCACCGCCGGTCAGGATGGCGGCCAACCCGTGCCCAAGCTCGTGGATCATCGTAACGAACAGGCGGAAGGGATACGTCACGACCGTCAGGCCCTGCATTTGCAGCAGCGCGAGCGCGATCAGAAACGCGGTCACGGCCAGGGCCAGGTCGCGGCGCGGACTCCGTTGATCGACGGCAGTTTGCATGGAGCTTTCCTTCTGGCTTACGCCAATCAGCACGCGAAAGGACAACATCAACAATGAGCAGCCCCTCCGAACCTATCCGTTTTGGAACGGTTGGCAGCCCTCAGACGACCCCCAAATCCGGCACCCCGGCAGCCATCGAGCACATCCGGCTGTTGGGCATGGATCACCTGGAAATCGCCTGGGTGCAGAGCGTTCGCGTATCGGACAAGACCTGCGAGGCGATCCGCCAGACCGCCGAGGATCACGGCGTCTCGCTCAGCGTCCACGCGCCCTATTATATCAACCTCAACAGCCAGACCGCCGACCTGATGCGCAAGAGTGACGAGCGACTGCTCCAGGCGGCGCGCAAGGGCTACCTGTCCGGCGCGCGCGACATCGTGTTTCATCCGGGATCGTATCACGAACAACCGCCTGAATCAGTTTACGAGCGCGTCAAGGAAAAGTTGCTCGAGATCCGTGGCATCCTGGACGAAGAAGGCGTCACCGTGACCTTGCGGCCCGAGACGATGGGCAAGTCCGCCATGTTCGGCTCGCTGGACGAGGTGATCCAGCTCAGCCGCGACATCCCCGGCGTGATGCCGTGCATCGACTTCGCCCACCTGCACGCGCGCACCGGCGCGCTGAACAGCTACGACGAATTCGCCTCGATCCTCAAAGACGTGCAGGATGGCCTGGGGCAAGAGGGACTCGAAAACCTGCACGCCCACATGTCCGGGATCGCCTACAACGACAAAGGCGAGCGCCATCACCTGCCGCTGAACGAGGCCGATCTGCGCTACCGCGAGCTGCTCCAGGCGCTGCTCGATTTTGGTGTGCGCGGCAGCATCGCCGTCGAAGCGCCCGAGCCGTTTCACGTCGCGGATGCCCTCACCCTGCAAGCTACGCTCCGCCGCCTGCGCGATCAGCAGGATGAGGGGGACGTTGAGGATAGCGGCGAGGAATCGTAGGCTGATCGTTTGGTCAACGTCCGGGACGGCGGTATTATTGGAGGCATCTGCGGCCCCAAACCGGCCCGGACAACAGGTGTAAGGAGCTAGGTGTAGATGAGAGACAACTACGGTAATTTGCGGCGGCGCACGCGCGACTCGAGCTGGCAATGGCTGTTTATGGGAACGATCCTCGGGTTGGGCTTCGCGTTGGTCATTTGCGTAGGGGGCTACGCGCTGGGCGCGATCACGTTCCCGCCGCTGGACGAGGAAACGTCAACGCCCAACGTCCAGATTGCCCCCAACGAAACCGAAGTCGCCGCACAGGCGATCGCGGCTGCGCAGCAGACGCTCGACGCTCAGGCCGCCGCCGAGACGCAGGAACCTACCGAAGCGGCCGGCGAAGAGACGCCGCCCGTTGAGGAGGCGCCCCTCGTCGAAACCGAGGCGCTGCCAGCCGGCGCAACCGAAGAGACGATAACGACAGACGAGGCGCCCGCGGATGCGGCTCCGCAAGGCGTGGACGCCACGCCGTCCCCGCTGCCGGGCAGCGATACGGCGCGGACTCAAGATGCGCTCCCGGCAGACGCAGTCCCGCCTGCCGACCAGGCTGACACGGCGGAGACTGCCGGCGAACCTACCGGCCAGCAACCGCAGGAATCGCAGCAGGAATCCGCCCCGGCGGCTGCCATGATGCAGGACACGCCGGTCGTCGGCACGCCGCCTGCCGGCCAGCCGACTCCAACGATCACCTTCGGATCGGCCCCGGCCATCCCCCCGGAACTGGACGCGATCAAAACCGAAATGCTGCCGGTGACGGGTGGCACGTACCTGATGGGCACCACGCTGGAAGAAGCCAGTCAGGCGCGCGATGAATGCGCGACCTATGACAAGGAATGCCAGATCGAATGGGCCTCGGACTCGACGCCGACGCACCAGGTCATCGTAGACAGCTTCGAGATGGAGATCTACGAGGTGACCGTCACGCAGTACGTGGCCTTCCTCAACTGGCTGGGGCCTAACAGCCACAAGAGCATGTGCCAGGGCCAGCCTTGCGCCCTCACCACCCAGGAGCAAGAGACCAGCTACATCAATTTCGACGGCGAGACCTACTCCGTCCGCAACGCCGAGTTCTATGGCAGCCACCCGGTCACGTTGGTGACGTGGTGGGGTGCCGAGCAGTACTGCAACACGCTCAACCGGCGCCTGCCGACCGAGGCCGAATGGGAGCGCGCGGCGCGCGGCGCGCAGAACTACATCTATCCCTGGGGATTCGACCTGGACACCACCCTGGCGATGTCGTCCATCAACGAGACGCCCGCCACAGTGCCGGTCGATTCCTACGCTCTTGGCGCCAGCCCCTACGGCATCCTGAACATGGCCGGCAACGTCGAGGAATGGGTCCAGGACTGGTACCAGGCCGACTACTACACGCAGCAGGCGAGCAACCCGTCGCCCAATCCGCAAGGGCCGATCAGCGGCACGGAGAAGGTGCTCCGTGGCGGGAGCTGGGATACGATCCCGTTCTTCCTGCGGTCGGTCCACCGCCGCAGCCTGCCGCCCGGCCAGCCGACCACTTCGACCGGCTTCCGCTGCGTGGCGGAATCCAGCGGCCCCGGCGTGGAGGCCGCCCCGCCCGCCAATGACGCCGCCCAGTCCTCCGGCGCTGACGATGCGGCATCGGGCGGCGCCCCGACGCTGGCCCCGCCCCCCACCAACCCACCAGCGGCTACGCGTCCCCCGGCAGGTCCGACGCCCACGCTGGCGCCCGGATAAAAACGGGCGGGCGAGCAATCAGCAACCAGGCGCCCCGGAGATTCACCGGGGCGCACTTTTTTTTGATCCCGCTTGCGCTATAATCTGCCTATGGACCGGGCCGACCAACGATAGAGAGCAGTTGAATGAAAGTGACAATTGGCAGCGATCACGCAGGCTTCCCCCTCAAGCAGTTCCTGGTTGGTTTTCTGCGCGAGCACCAGCACGATGTCATCGACGTCGGAACGGATTCGGCAGACGTCGCGGTCGATTATTCGGACTTCGCCGAGGCGGTCGCGCAGCACGTGTTGGATGGCACTGCCGAGCGGGGCATCATCGTCTGCGGCAGCGGCGTGGGCGCCAGCATTGCCGCCAACAAAATTCCGGGCATCTATGCCGCGCTGGTTCACGATACGTATTCCGCCCACCAGGGTGTCGAGCACGACAACATGAACGTGATCTGCTTCGGCAGCCGCGTTATCGGCACGGCGCTGGCGCAGGAGCTGGCCGTCGCCTACCTGGGCGCGACCTTTGAATCGCATGAAGAACGGCATGTGCGCCGTCACGGCAAGGTCAAAGCCATCGAACAGCGCGGCATCGCCCGGCGCGGCACCGAATGACGCGAACGCGGCGGCTTGCAGTGAGCAGTTACGCTCCTTGTATTTAAGCACCTTAATGCGACAACAGTTTAGGAGGCTCTTGAATGGCAGCGAACCGGCTGATCGAAGTACAAACCTGTGGTCAAAGCATCTGGATGGACTACATCCAGCGCAGTCTCATGACGTCCGGCAAGCTCAAGACGCTGGTCGAGGACGGCATCGTCGGCATGACGTCGAATCCCACCATCTTCGGCAAGGCGATTGGCGGCAGCGAGGAATACGATGACGCCATCGCCGGGTTGCTCGATCTCGACGTGATGGAGATCTACGAAGCGCTGGCCGTGGCCGACATCCAGGCCGCGGCAGACGTGCTCCGCGAGGTGTACGACCGGACCGAAGGCGAAGACGGGTACGTCAGCCTCGAGGTTTCCCCCCTGCTGGCCTACGATACCGACACCACGCTCAGCGAGGCCAAGCGCCTGTTCAACGTGGTCAACCGGCCCAACGTCATGATCAAGATTCCCGGCACAGCCGAAGGCGTGCCCGCCATCGAGGAGGCCATCGCCGCCGGCGTCAACGTCAACGTGACGCTGCTGTTTTCGGTGGAAAACTACATCGAGGTGGCTCTCGCCTACATCCGCGGGTTGGAGCGGCGCCTGGAAGCCGGTGAGGACGTCTCGCACATCGCGTCGGTCGCCAGCTTCTTCTTGAGCCGCATCGACACCGTGGTCGACAACATTCTTGAGAGCAACATCCAGTCCGGGCGGTCGCGCGGGGAATTCGAACACGGGCGTATCAACCGGCGGTTGATGGGACAGGCTGCCATCGCCAGCGCCAAACTGGCCTACGACGAGTTCAAGACCCTCTTCGAGGGCGAGCGCTTCGCCAAACTGCGCGCAGCCGGTGCGCGCGTCCAACGCCCGCTGTGGGCCAGCACCAGCACCAAGAACCCGAACTATCCCGACACCTACTACGTCGACTCGTTGATCGGGCCGCACACGGTCAACACCCTGCCGCCCAACACGATCGAAGCCTTCCGCGCGCATGGCACCGTCGAGCGGACGCTCGATCAGGACGTCGAAGGCGCGCGGCAGGTCATGGCCGATCTGGCGCAAGTCGGCGTGCAAATCGACAGGGTCGCTCAGCAGCTCCAGAGCGACGGCGTCGAATCCTTTGCGAACGATTTTCGCCGTCTGCTGGACGCCATCGAAGGCAAGCGAGAGGCGATCCGCCTGGGTTTTAGTCGGCGCCAGGATGTCGTGATGGCCGCCTACGAATACGGCATTCGCGACATCCTGGCGCGCCTCGACAAGAACGACATCCCGGCCCGCATCTGGGACAAAGACCCGTCGGTGTGGAAGGAAGAATCGGCCCACCAGCAGATCATCCGCGAGCGGCTCGGCTGGCTGGACATCGTCGACGCCGGTGACAACTTTTTCGCCCCGCTCTATGCCCTGCGGGATGAGGTCAAGGGGCGCGGTTATACCCACGCGCTGCTGCTGGGCATGGGCGGGAGCAGCCTCGCCGCCGAGGTCATGCGCCAGACGTTCGGCGTGCAGCCCGGTTTCCCCGACCTGATGGTGCTCGACACGACCGACCCCCAGGCGATCAGTCTGGCAACTGGCGCGATCGACCTGGAGCGCACGCTGTTCATCGTCTCCACGAAATCGGGCGACACCATCGAGACCATCTCGCTCTACAGGTACTATTTCGGCCTGGTCGAAGCGAAGAAGGGCAGCGGGGCCGGAGAGCAGTTCATCGCCGTCACTGATGCCGGATCGTCGCTGGAAGCGACCGCGCGCGAAAAAGGGTTCAGGGCCGTCTTCCTCAACCCGGAGGACATCGGCGGGCGCTACAGCGTGCTCAGCTACTTCGGGCTGGTGCCGGCGGCGGTCATGGGGCTAGACCTGGAGCGGCTGCTCGCCAGCGCCCGCCAGATGGCGCTCGCGTGCCAGCGCCACATTCCCACAGCCAGCAATCCCGGTGCGTGGCTGGGCGCGACCATGGGCCACCTGGCCGAGCGCGGCCACGACAAGATATGCCTCGTCGCCTCACCGCAGATCAGCAGCTTTGGCCTGTGGGCGGAGCAGTTGATCGCCGAGAGCACGGGCAAAGAGCAGCGCGGCATCGTGCCGGTGGCGCACGTAGTCCCCGATGATCCGCGCAACTTCGACGACGATCAGGTCTTCGTCTATCTGCGGCTGGACGGGCCCGAAACCGGCCTGGACGGACAGGTGAAAGCCCTCCAGCGGGCCGGGTTCCCCACGCTGACGCTCCACCTGCCCGACACCTACGCCCTGGGCGGCGAATTCTTCCGGTGGGAATTTGCGACGGCGGTTGCCGGGCACCTGCTGCAAATCAACCCGTTCGACCAGCCCAACGTTCGCGAGAGCAAAGAGAACACCCAGCGCCTGCTGGACATCTTCCGCGAGCAGGGCGCCATCCCCGAAGACGAGCCCGTGCTGGAGGAAGATGGCCTGAAGCTGTACGCAGACGCCAAGACCGCCGGCATCCTGCGGCGCATCGGCGAGCAGCGCGGCTTTGACTATGGCGAGTTGATCAACCTGCTGCTGGCGCACATCACCACGGCGCGCTCGGGAGACTACTTGGCGCTGCTGGCGTACCTGGCGCCCACCGAGAAGCACGACCGGCTGCTCGAGGCCATCCGCGACGAACTGCGCCACGCGACCACCCGCGCCGTGACGCTCGGCTATGGCCCGCGCTTCCTGCACTCGACCGGCCAGCTTCACAAGGGCGGTCCCAACAAGGGCGTGTTCATCCAGATCACGGTCGAAAACAACGAGGAAATCCCCATCCCCGGCGAGCCGTACGACTTCATGACGCTCAAGCGCACCCAGGCCCAGGGCGACCTGCAGGCTCTGCAAGCCAAAGGGCGCCGGGTGGTCCGGTTCCACCTGCCGGAAGGCAGCGTCTCTGCCGGGCTGGAGCGCGTGCTCGACGCGATGAAAACGGCTGCCGCCCAAAAACGCGGCTGGTGACGGCCGTACAGCGAAGAACTGACGAGGGCTGGCGCGCGCGAGCCCTCGTTTTCTTTCCGGTCAGGAGGGATCGTCCGGGGCGGCGCGCGGCGTGTTCGTGGGAGGGCTCGTCGCCGCGATCTCGCCGGGCGCGGCAGAGCTGGCTTCCTCCGCCGGTACTCCGACCGCCTCGCCGGTGGCCGTCAGTTTGAAACTGGCCGTGGCGCCCAGGTCTTCGGTCACGGTGGCGCCAGTCCCGCCATTGCTGGCATTGAGCAGGTAATAGCCGCCCACCAGCACCGCCGCCAACAACAGCCCGCCGATCAACATCCCCACCGTCGCCCACGTCAGCCACGACGGCAGCCCACCCGCCCGGCGCCTGTGGCGAGGCGGCACGAGCGCCCCGGTATACGAGCGCGAAGCCGGCGACACGTAGGCGGGCATGATCTGGATATCGGGCGACGCGCGGTACGGCTGAGCGCGTGGCACCGCCTGCGGCAGAACGGGATGCGCCGCTTCTGCCTTGAGCATTTCGTTGAGGGTGGGATGCGTATCGTCTGCGTCACTCAGGCCGGCGTCGCCGGGCGATTCGAGCGCGGCAGCCAGTGCAGTGGTCACCTCGGCGGCGGTCTGGTGGCGGGCGCCCGGCTTTTTCTCCAGCGCCTTACGCAGCACCGGCTCGACGGCACGCGGCAGGTCGGGATTCATCGCACAGGCCGAGGGTGGCGCCTCGGTGACGTGTTTGACCGCCACGCTGTACGGGGTTTCACCGTCGAAGGGGCGAAGGCCGGTCAGCATCTCGAACAACACGACTCCCAGCGCGTAGACGTCGCTGCGCCCGTCGAGCTCGTGCCCCTGGGCCTGCTCCGGGGACATGTACGACGGCGTGCCCACCACCCCGCTGGTCGTGAGCGGTTTCTTGTTCACGCCCAGAATGCGCGCGATCCCGAAATCGGTGATGAAAGCGTCGCCGTTAGCGTCCAACAGGATGTTGCTCGGCTTGAGGTCGCGGTGCAGCACACCTTCGCGGTGCGCGTAATCCAGCGCGGGGGCGATCTGCTGCAAGATGTGCAGCACCTGCTCCGGTGGCAGCGGCCCCTCGACCAGCAGGTCCTCGACCGAGCCACCGTCCATGTAGCGCATGACGATGTAGGGAATCCCTTCGTATTCGCCGTAGTCATGGACCGGGACGATGGCGCGGTGCTCCAGGCGCGCGACGATGCTCGCTTCCTGCTTGAAGCGGTCGAGCGAGGCGGATTGGTGCAGGAATTCAGGGGGCAGCACCTTCACGGCCACGTCGCGATCCATCGAGATCTGGTGCGCGCGGTAGACGGTCGCCATCCCGCCCCGCCCCACTTCCTCGCGGATCTCGCAACCGCCAATCGTGACGCCGATCAAGCTGTGATTCATACCCTGAGCTACCCTGTTGTGAGAGAACGCCAACGCTCAATGCCAGTGTACATCATATCGGGCGCATCGCCACAAAATCCGCTGCGGCGCGAAACAAAACGGCCCCACTCAGCGAGTGAGGCCGTGCGATACTCTGCGAAACCGTCCGGTTTAATAGTCCGGCATCGGCGGCGCTGCGGGCGCCTTCTCTTCCGGGATGTCGGTGATGAGGGCTTCGGTGGTGAGGATCATGCCGGCGATGGAGGCGGCGTTTTCCAGCGCGCCTTTGGTCACCTTGGCCGGGTCGATGATGCCGACCTTGATCATGTCCACGTACGCGCCCGACATCACGTCGAAGCCGATGTTCGGGTTCTTCTGCGCCTTCTGCTCGGCCAGGATCTGCTGCTGGACCACGCCGCCATCCAGCCCGGCGTTCGCCACGATGCCGCGCATGGGCATCTGCAGCGCCTGGCGCACGATGCGCACGCCCGTGTTCTCGTCGTCGTAGTCCAGCGTCAGCTCG
>JAHDLB010000035.1 GCA_018432315.1 Anaerolineae bacterium | reverse complement strand
ATACCTGAGCATCTCGTGACATTCTAATCAGAACCGTGGTAGAGAAGCGTATATAGCGAAATATGCAGAGGGTAGCGTACAGCCGTCACTGCCGTCATTGCCGTCATCGTGGGCCGAAAACGACCGAGGCGGATACCATGATACAGAACACAACGGTGGAACTACTCGAAGAGCGAATCGCGGACCTCACGGCGGCGGCGGACCTGCTGGCACAGGCCGACCGGCACCTACGCGAAGTAGCCCCAACTGGCAAGGCGCTGCGCCGTCGCCTGGCTGGGTGCCGAGGTGCGGTGCTGCTGGAACTCGATGTGCAACAGAGACTACATGATGGACTGCATACCCAACATGAGGGGGTTCGATGACATGGACGCACCGACAACCAGAGCATACGTTGACGCACAAGGGCAGATACCGCAGGGCATCGTAGGCAGGCCGTACCGGTTCGTCGCGAGACTGGACGCGGACGGCGAGATTCTGGGCCGGACGTACCTGGGCGAGAGCGCGCTGCTGCCCTTCGTGGAGCAGTATGTCGCGGGGCGCTGCGACTACTCAGAGCGCGAACTCGCCGAGGGGCGCGGTGCGCGCATGGGTGAGGCCGCCACCATCTACAAGGTGGTCGAGGGCGAGGAAATTCCGTGGCGCACCGTGGAACCCGATGCGGCGCACCCGCTCGGAATTCACGTCGCACCGACCACCGAGCAGAGGACGTGGGATCGGGAGCGCGCCAAACGCAACGCGGCGCGGCGCGCGGAGATCGAGGCGAAGATCGCCGATCAAATCGCTGGCAGATATGGCGCGACCATGCGACCCGGCGACATAGCGCGCGAGGTGCGCGCGGCACTCAGAGAGGAGAGGACCGACGATGACGAGTCATGAGGCGAAGACGCAACTGGATCGGTGGAACCTGGGACCGGCGGCGGTGGCGGCGTGTTTCGCCAACGCTGGGCCCGAGGTGTTACAAGTAGAACTGATGCGGAATGAACTGAGACCCGAGGTCGCCCAGGCTGTGTTCACTGCGACCCACGCGGCGCGGCAGAGGAAGCTGCTCACACTGGTGCAGGAATTGAGGGCGGTCGGCAACGCCATTTCCAAGGCCGAGAAGGACGTGGCGCGTGCCATTGAGAAGAAGAGCTACGCCGAGGGCGTCGCGGCGCATTCACCTATCCTGCTGCATGAGACGCTGGCACGCGAGGAGAAGGTTCTCGCGGGGCTGCGGGACCTTGCCGACGAGGCCTTAGAGGCCGGCGATGGTGGCGTTTACCAGGACATCGAGCTGGCGCTAGAGGCCTATCATGCGCCGTCAACAAAAGGTGATAACGGTGGCTGAGCGCGACGAACGTGGTAGGTTTCTACCGGGCAATCCAGGCGGACCCGGCAACCCGATGGCGGCGCGTGTGGCCGAGTACCGGCGGGCGGCGATGGACGCTGTCGGGGTTGACGAGGTGAGGGCCGTGTTTCGCATGCTCATCGACAAGGCGCTGGGCGGCGACGTAGTCGCGGCGAAGGTGCTGCTCGATCGTCTCTTCGGCAAGGCGACGGTGTTCGAGGAGGACACCGGCGAGGTTCGGTTCGAGGTGGTCTGCATTCCGCTGCATGGACCCGATGACCCGTTGGGCGACGCGCTGCCTGCTGATGATTGGGTAGCTGATGATGACTGACCGGGCGGTGCACCGGCGCGCTGCCCGGCCCTCCGGCCCAAGGTGCGCTATCATGCCCGGCGCACCTGGGCAAAACAACGCGCTGTGAGGCCGTAGGAGCGACGAAGATGAAGTAGGCAAGGCAATCCCCTTGCCAGAATGGAGGCTGTGACACATGACACATGACAATCGTGATTGCAGTAGGCGGCGGCGAGGGTATCACGCTCACGGACGAACACGCGGCGTCCAGTTACGGGGCGCTTGTACTGCTCGACGTCGACGGCAACACACACGGACCCGGCGACCCGGCGACTGACGGCACCGAAGGGACGTGTGCCGACCAGGTGCGGCGGCTGATTGCCGAGGGTGACGTGATCGGCAGGCTGAGAACGTTCGCCGGGAGCGGGTAGATACTTCGCGAATAGTTACGGTTATCGGCTGTTTTCTGTTGACAACGCGTTTTCAGTGCTATAGAATTACGACATTGGCACAAGTCGTAACTATAGACGCGGGAGGCGCGGGAAATGGCACACGAGAGGTTGCCGGACGTTATGACCGAAACTGAGTGGGCGGCATTCATCGGCACGTTCAGCGAGAAGGCACCGACCGGCCTGCGCAACAAGGCGCTCTTCACGCTGATGCATGATGCAGGTCTGCGCACCTGCGAAGTGATCGGCCTGAAGACCGCTGACGTGAAGCGCGTTGACGTTGACGGCGTGAAGCTGACTTGCCTGCGCCTGCAGGCGACGAAGGGCGGCAAGCACCGGAACGTCTACCTGACGGAAGAGGCCGACCGTCTTCTTCGCGCCTGGCTTGACGTGCGCGCTGCTCGCGCCCTGGGCCGCAGGAAGCACGTCTTCACCACGCTCAAGGGCGGGCCGCTTGCTGATGCATACCTGCGCGAGGTGGCGGCCCGGAAGGGCGAAGAGGCAGGCATCGACTGGCGCATTCATCCGCACGCGCTTCGGCACACGTTCGCCACCGAGCTGCTCGAGGAGACCGGAGACCTTGCCCTTGTGCAAGACGCGCTGGGGCACAGCAAGCCGGAGACAACCCGTGTGTACGCGAAGGTTCGGAATGGCAAGCTGGCCCTTGCTATGGCCCGCAGGAAGAAGACTGACAACGCCGAGCAGATCGCGGCCCTGCAGGAGCAGCTTGAGAAGCTGCAGGCGCAGATCGCGGCCCTGGCGGGATGACCCCGACCACACACGCGGCGACCGCGAGGCCGACCGCGGCGAGTTATCTGCGCGGGTGTCTGGTGCGGATGACGCCGAGGGAGAGATGCTCAACAGGGCTTGACAATGCCGTGCGATATGGTATGCTGTCGGTAGCCCGCTGCGACGGGTGCGAAGAGCGAAGAACGCTGAGCGAAGAGCGAAGAGCGAAGAGCGAAGAGCAAACCACACAACGGGAGGTGCTGTGACGGCGGCGCGTGCCGCCGGGGATCGACTACAACTGAGAGGTGCGACGATGAATCGTCAAGCGGAAAACGCGAGACCCGTGCCGGGTAAAGGCACAGGTCTCAAAAGATGCGACGGCGCGGAAAACGCTGTTCGCATAGTAGCACCTGAGACCCAAGACGTCAACCCCGACGAGGGGCGCAACCCCGGCAAGACCTTCATCATGGTATCACCATGCGACGAGGGAATCGCCCCCTACGAGGACTTCCCCGACGAGACCTTTCTCAACGCCGTGTTCGGCGACCTGCCCGAGGAATGCCCCTGCTTTCACCTGTGGACCTGTTCTGCCGACAAGTCGGAAAAGCGAACATATTGGTGCTGCACCGTCGCCGATGCTGTGGCGGCGGCCCAGCGGGCCGGGGGCAAACACACCTACTACTGCATCGGCTTGCGCACCGAGCCCGGCAAGCCGACCGAGCGCGTGAGGGCTGACACCGTCGCCGGGATCGTGGGGCTTGTGGCCGACATCGACATCGGCACCCACGACAACGGCAAACACTACCCCCCCGACCAGGAAGCTGCCGAGGCGGTGCTCGTCGACATCGGCCTGCTGCCCACGGCTGTCATTCACAGCGGCGGTGGCTTGCAGGCGCTGTGGCTGTTCAAAGAGCCCTGGGCCTTTGACACCGACGCCGAGCGCGCTGAAGCGGCGGCCCTGTCGAAAGGCTGGGGCAATCATATTGCCCAGGTGGCCGAGCGGCACGGCTACCAGGTGGACGCCGTACACGACCTGGCCCGGCTGATGCGCCTGCCGGGCACGTGGAACGTCAAGCCCGAGTACCCCGAGCCGCGACCCGTGAAGGTCCTGCGGGCCGACTATGACCGGCGCTATAACCCGTCGGCCTTCGCCGACTTCGTGCCTGCGACCCCCGAGCCCGAGCCGACCCCAGCACGTACACCGACCGCGCCCCCTGTGCCCGCTGCTGCTGACGGCGACCTGCTGCAGGTAGCCTTCGAGGCGCGCAACGGCGCCGACATCCGCACCCTGTTTGACGAGCCCGGCGCGAATGGCAACAGCGAGGGCGATGCGCGGCTGTGCGGCCTGCTGGCATTCTACTCGGGCGGCGACCCGGCGACGCTTGAGCGGCTGATGCGCCTGTCGGCACGTGTGCGCCCGAAGTGGGATGAAGCGCGCGGTGCTGAGACGTGGATCGGGCGCGAATGCCGCGAGGCTGTAGGGCGCTGCTCCGACTTCTACGGCCGCAAGCGCACCGACGCCGACCAGGGCACCGAGCCCGACGCCGACGACGAGCCGCAGGCCGAGCTGCTGTTTCGCCTGGCCCGAGCCGAGGGCGACCTGTTCAGAGACCCCCAGCACGAGACATACTGCACCCTGCCCGTCGCCGGGCACCATGAAACCTATCGCCTGTCTGAACGCGGCGGCGGCGGCCTGCGCGCGTGGCTGGCCCGGCGCTATCGCGAAGAGCGTGGGCGGACCCCGAACCCGGCGGCCCTGCAAACGGCCGTGACCGGCATCTGTGCCGAGGCGGCGATTGCACCTGTCAAGCACGTCGGCCTGCGTGTTGCCGCGACGGACGAAGGCCGCGTGTTGTGGCTTGACCTGGCCGACACCGAGCGGCGCGTGGTGCGGATTGCCGGCGACGGCTGGACCCTCACACAGGACCTGCCCGAGGACCTGCGCTTCCTGCGACCGCCGGGCCTGCAACCCCTGCCCGAGCCAAAGGCCGACGCGGGCGGTTTCAAGCAACTGCGCTGCCTGCTGGCCAACGTCGACGACGACGGTTTTCGGCTGTGCGTAGCGTGGATGACGGCGGCCCTGCGGCCCGACGTGCCCTGCCCCATTCTCGTGCTGACCGGCCCGCAGGGAAGCGCGAAGTCAAGCGCGGCGAAGACGCTGCGCTTCCTCGTCGACCCCGTAGGCGCGGGCGGCACGGCCACAACCCGACCCCCGAAGGATGACCGCGACCTGTTCTCTGTTGCGGCGGCACAGCACGTGTGCTGCATCGACAACCTTTCGCACGT